>NZ_JBWKAP010000001.1:0-734111 GCF_056437465.1 Streptomyces sp. NPDC042371
GCGGGCTTTTTTTTTTTTTTTTCGGGTGGGGGGGGGGGGGGGGCCGGGGGCGGGGGGGGGGGCGGGGGCCCGCCCCCCCCCCCCCCCACTCCTCCCTGTGGACGGTCAGCCCTTGACGGCGCCCGCCGCCAGACCCGAACCGAGCTTCCGGTGCACGATCACGAAGAAGATCATCACCGGCACGGTCACCAGCGTGGAGCTGGCCATGACCGGGCCCCAGGCCGTGGAGTTCTCACCGAAGAACTGGTAGATGCCCACGGCGGCCGTGTACTTGTCGCTGCCCTTCATGAACGTGTACGCGAAGACGAACTCGTTCCACGCCGTGATGAAGGCGAAGATCGAGGTGGCGACGAGCCCCGGCGCGACCAGCGGGAGCAGCACCGACCAGAACATCCGCGGCCAGGAAGCCCCGTCGATGTACGCGGCCTCCTCGACCTCCTTGGGGACGGTGGCGACGAAGCCGCGCAGCGTCCAGATGGCGAACGGGAGCGAGAGGGCGATGTAGACGATGCTCAGCCCCAGCAGGGAGTTGAGCATGTCGTAGTCCCGCATCTGAATGAAGAGCGGGATGACGAGCGCCTCCAGCGGCACCATCTGCACGATCAGGATCATGATCAGCACGGACGTGCGGAAGCGGAACTTGAACCGCGCCACCGCGATGGCGGCGAAGAGCGAGAGCAGCGCGGCTGCCACGATCGTGGCGAGGCCGACGACCGCCGAGTTCAGCAGGTACGTACCGAAGTTGCCCTTGTCGAAGACGAACTTGAAGTGTTCGAGGCTGACGCCGCTCGGCAGGAGGTCCGAGCCACGGAGCGACGCCTTCGGGTCGAGCGCCGTGGAGACCATCCAGTAGACCGGGAAGAGCGTGAAGACGAGGAGCCCGACGACCGCGGCAGGCAGGCCGATGCGCGAGGCGAGAGTGGTGCGGCGGGTTGTCACAGGTCCTCGTCCCCCTGCCGGAACAGCGTGCGGATGTAGACGACGGTGATGGCCAGGAGCAGCACGGTCAGCAGGACCGCGGCCGCGGCGCCCGTGCCGTAGTCGTTCTTGGCGAAGGCCTGGATGTAGGAGAAGACGCCCAGGTTGTAGACCTCTTCGTTGGAGCCGTCGCCGCCTGGTTGCAGGTACACCTGGGTGAAGACCTTGAAGTCCCAGATCGTGGAGAGGATGGTCACCACGAGGAAGACGGGCTTGATGGTCGGCACGGTGATGTTCCAGAACCGCTGCCAGGCGTTGGCGCCGTCCAGCTCCCCCGCCTCGTAGAGCTCCTTGGGGATCGTCATGAGTCCCGCGAGGACGGTGATGGCGACGAACGGGAAGCCGTGGTGGACGACGTTGAGCGTGGCGATCGCGTAGAACGGGCCGCGCTCGGTGAACCAGTTGGTGGTCTCCGGGTCGATCAGGCCGACCGAGCCCGCGATCTGGCTGACCATGCCGTCCTGCGGCTGGAAGAGCCAGATCCATACGTACGTGCCCGTCACCGCGGGCATGGCCCAGGCGCCGAGGACCGCGATGGAGCAGATCATCCGCCAGGTGGTGCCGAGGCGGTTGAGCAGCAGCGCCACCAGGGTGCCGAGCGCGACGGTGAGGCCGACGCAGGCGAAGGCGAAGAAGACGGTGTTGGGCAGGACCGTCTTCCACAGCAGGCCGCTGGAGAGCAGGTCGCTGTAGTGGTCGAAGCCGGTGAACGTGCTGACGCCGCCGCCGAACTTGACCTCGTAGTCCTGCATGGAGAGCTTGCCGACCTGGATCAGCGGCCACAGCAGCAGGCCCGCGAGGACCACCAGGGAGGGCGCGAGGAGAAGCCAGGGGCGGGTGATGGTGATGAGCTTCTTGCGACGGCGGGCCGCTTCGGCCCCGCCGTCGGGCTTCCGGGGGCCGCGAGGGGCCGACGTCTTCGGCCCCTCGCTGACGAGCGTGTCTTTCACGGTAAGTCCTTCACAGTGCCGAACTCGCCCTTGTCTACTCGCCCTTGGCGAAGATCGCGTCCATGTCCTTCGCCGCCTTGTCCGCCGCTTCCTGCACGGACGCCTTGCCGGTCAGGATCGACTGGACCATGCCGGGGATGACCTTGGAGGCCTGGATCTCGCCGTACGACTTGGTCTTGGGGACGGTCGCACCGGCCTCCAGCATCTGCTTGGCGAACGGCTCGACCAGCGGGTCCTTCTTCGCCTCGATCTTCTTCAGCTCGGAGTTCTGGCCGGGGAAGTAGTTGGTCTCCGCGGCCCACTTGGCGGCGAACTCGCCGGTGGTCACCAGCTTCACGAACTCCCAGGCGAGGTCCTTCTTGTCCGTGTTGAACGTGGACAGGTAGGAGCCGCCGAGGAAGGACTTGCTCATGCCGCCGTTCTGGCCCGGGATCGGCACAGCGGCGAGCTTGCCCTTGAGGTCCGGGTTGGCGTCGACGATGGCCTTCGGGGTCCAGTTGCCGCCGATGGCCATGGCGATCTCGCCCTTGTTCCAGGCGTCGCCGACCTCCTTCTCCGTCCAGGTGTTGACCTTGGCCGGGGAGACCTTGTCCTTGGTGGCGAGGCCCGTGTAGAACTCCAGGCCCTTGACGGCCTCCGGCGAGTTGACGCCGGACTTCCACTTGCCGCCGGACTCGGTGGCGAGCTCACCGCCCGCGCCCCAGATGAAGGGGGCCGCGAACATCTCCGCGCCGCCCGCCACCGGGAAGGAGACGAGCTTCGGCTCCTTCTCCTTGAGCGTCTTGGCGGTCGTCTGGAGCTCCTTCCACGTGGTCGGGGGCTTCAGGTTGTGCTTCTCGAAGATGTCCTTGCGGTAGACGATGGAGCGGACGCCCGCGTACCACGGCATGCCGTACTGCTTGCCGTCGAGCGTGCCCGCGTCCTTGAGGCCCGCGACGAGGTCGTCGTTCAGGCCCGACTTCTTGACCTCGTCGGTGACGTCGACGAGGGCGTCGGTCTCGGCGAACTGCGGCACCCAGGTGGTGCCGACCTCGGCCACGTCGGGCACCTGGTCCTCGCCGCCCTCGATGGCGGTCGTGAACTTCTTCTGGGCGCTGGCCCACTGCTGGTACTCGACCTTGATCTTGGCGCCGGTCTTCTTGTGGAAGGCCTTCTCGGCCTCCGCGAAGAAGGGCCGGGCGTCGGGGTTGGTCCCCTCCATGATCCATACGGTGAGGGTCTTGCCCTTGCCGTCGGTGGCCTTGTCGCCCGAGTCGCCATCATCGCCACCGCATGCCGTGGCGGTCAGTCCGAGACTCATGGCGATACAACCAGCGGCGATGACACGTCGATTCATGCCGGCCCCCTCCAGGTTCCGATTGGTGGGAGCGATTGTGGTCACACCAGACCTAGGCGGTCTAGACCCATTGGTATAAGCGGCCGAACCGTAATGAGGGTTGCGACTGACGCAACATACGCTCATACCATTGCGCCCCACGCAACGCATCCGTTGCATGGGGCGCCGTTTTCGGCAGACCTGTCCGGCTACGGCATGTCGATCGACGCACTGGAGGCCAGAACGGCCTGGTGGAGGTTGTGCACCCAGGGCGAGGTCTCCAGACCGAGGTCCCGCCGCAGGGCGCGGTGCAGTTGCTGCAGGACGTCGAGCGCCTGCACCCGCCGCCCGGAGCGGTAGAGGGCGAGGGTCAGTTTGGCGTGCAGGTGCTCGCGCGTCGGGTGCTCGACCGCCAAGGCGCTCAGCTCCCCGATGAGTTCACGGTGGCGGCCGAGGCGCAGATCGGCGTCGATCCGGTGCTCCTGGGCCGTGACCCGTTCCTCCTCCAGATGGACGACGTGCCGACGCAGCACCGGCCCGTGCCGCACGTCCGCGAGCGCGGGGCCCCGCCACAGGTCCAGGGCCTCGGCCAACAGGTCGGAGGCCTTGCGGTCGTCCGTCTTGAGGAGTTCCTTGCCGGTCCGCAGGAGTCCGGTGAACCTCTCGGTGTCCAGATCGCCGGGACACGTGACGAACAGATAGCCGCCGTCCCGGGTCTCCAGGATGTTCCGCGCGGCCGGGAGGCTACCCACTCCGGGCACGCTCTTGAGGGCGTGGCGGAGCTGGAGTATGTGGGACTGGAGCGTGGCGCGGGCGGCGTCCGGGGGGTCTTCGCCCCAGAGCTCGGTGACACAGGTCTGGATGGGTACCACTCGGTTGGAATTGAGCAGGAGCAGGGCGAGCAACTGACGTTGTTTTGGTGCCGTAGGAATGTATGACTTACCCCCGTCATTCATTTCCAGCGATCCGAGAACCTGGAACTGCATTGTCAACACACCCTTCGTCAGGCCCGCCCGCATCCCCCTGGGGCGGGACCCTTGCACACTGAATTCTGACAGAAATCAGAAGCAGCGGGTCAATTGCCAACAGGACTTTCACATATGAGTTTTGTGAAACGTCCGCGGTGAAATACGAGCGGAGCATTCCGCTCCGCCGCGTCACCGTCCACCGTCTCGGCGATGACGAGTTCGTGGTCCCCGGCCGGGTGTACGGCCGAAACGCGGCAGTCCAGCCAGGCGAGGGCATCGCCGGGCACCGGGTGACCGCCGGGGGTGCGGGCCCACTCCCGCCCGGAGAAGCGCTCCGCGCCGGGGGTGCTGAACGACCGGCAGAGCTCCTCGTGCTCTTCCCCGAGGATGGAGACAGCGAATGCGTCGGACCGCAGGAGGGCGGTCAGGGTCGGCGACCCCGTGCGCAGGCAGAGGGAAATGAGCGGGGGTTCGAGCGAGACCGAGGTGAAGGAATTCACGGCCATGCCCATGGGAACACCGCGCGGCGGTTGCAGAGTGAGCAGCACCACTCCCGTGGCAAACCGCCCGAGTATGTCGCGGAAAGGATGCTTCTCCAACATCGGCCGTCCTTCCTAACGGTTCGGCGCACTCGCACCGAGTTCGGCGGCGAACCCCTCGCGCCAGCTCGCGCGGGACGGCTGCCAGCCGAGTCCGCGGGCGGCCAGGCCGTTGTCCGCACCCTGGAGTTCGTTCATGAAGGCCACGCCGTAGGACCCGATCATCGGGCGCACCAGCCACACGGGGACGCGCATCGGCGCCTTCGCGCCGAGCACGCGCGCGAGTTCCGGCAGCCAGGTCGACACCGGCGCCGGGTCGTCGTCGACGATGTTGTACGTGGCGCCGCGCACCACGTCCTGATCGCCTTCCAGGGCCTTGAGGACGGCGGCGGCCGCGTCCTGGGCGTGGATGAAGGAGAAGACGGCGTTGCCCTCGCCGACCAACGGCAGCATCCGCTTGCGGACCTGCTGGGTGAAGTTCCCTTCGCGGTCGAAGGCGGAACCGGGGCCGTACAGGTGACCGAAGCGCAGGACGGTGCCGCCCTCACCGGTCGTACGCTCCTCCAGTTCCCGCAACGCCGTGACGACGGGCCGGAATTGCTCAGGTCCCGTCGTCCACAGGGGGGACGTCTCGTCCCGCAGACCGCCGTCGGGGGCCGGCCGGTATCCGAAGGCGACGCTCTCGCCCACCATGCGCTGGACGCCCGCCGCCTTGGCCGCCTCGACGAGGTTGCGGGTGCCCCGGGTGCGCAGCAGGTTCGTCGCGGCGAAGTCCCGGTCGAGCCGACGGGAGTCGACCTTCCTGGGGATCGCCGTGAGGAGGTTCACGACCGCCTCGGGCTCGGCCCGCACGACCGCGGCGGACAGCCCGTCCGCGTCCAGGGCGTCGGCGCGGACCGCCCGCACCCCGCTGCCCGACGCGGCGGCGCGCTCCGGATTGCGGGCGAGAGCGATCACCTCGTGCCCCTTGTCCGCCAGCAGACCGGTCAGCTGTCGGCCGATGACACCAGTGGCACCGGCGACCAGAACGCGCATGTCTCTCTCCTTGACTTCGTCGACGTGAAGCGCAGGGGAGCAGCACCGACCCTGAGTGGCTCTCCCCCGTACGGCTGCTCGCCGGGCTCGGGTCGCGGCCCCGGCGACCTCGGCGCGCATTGGCCGACAGCCCTTCAATTTGATTCACAGTAGCCAAGCCCGACCGGATGCCCACAGGTCCGTGCCACTGTTTCAGCCAGAGTCCACGGAGGCGCGAGCGAAACTAGAGGCTCCGGCCAAGGGGTCGTGCCAGGGCGGTGAACGACTGTTCGGACCGCCCGTGACGAGCCGTCATGACCCGTTGTGCGCGTGTCTTCCGCGTTCCATGAGCGAGGGACCGCGCCCCCGCTCACCAGTCAGGGAGCGGGCTCCGGGCGGCCGTGGAGCCCGCTCGGGCGTTGCTCCAGCAATCCTTCAGTGAACGCACAAGCACTCTGCAGCCGCCCTGGATGTGCGTGGTGCAGCATCGGCACATCCCACGGAGACACGGAGCCCTGGAGGACGTGTGTCAGCCAAAGACGAAGCGTTGCGGAGCGTGACCGGACACATCGAGGCGATCAGACCGACGTTGCGACGCGACGCGATCACCCCCGCCGCCTCCCTCGCCGCCGACCTCGGCCTGGACTCGATGGATCTCGTGGAACTCGCCGCGCGCATAGCCGCCGACCGCCCCGCCTTCGACATGAACGCGTGGCTGTCCGAGGCGAGCGCCCCCGGCATGGACTCCCTGGGCTCGCTCGTCGCGGCCCTGGAGAGGCAATCCGAGTCCCGACCCGATGCGAAGCAGGTGTGAGAGCCATGACCGCCGGACACGTCCGTCCCAGCGCTGTCGACATCGCACGCGAGCTCGCGCCGTCACTGGCCGACCGCGCCGCGGAGCACGACCGCGAAAGCAGCTTCCCGCACGAGAACTTCGACAAGCTGGTCTCCAGCGGTTACACCGCGCTGACCGTGCCCAAGGAACACGGCGGCGGGGGCATCACCCTGGAAGAGCTGTGCCGGGGCCAGGAGATCCTGGCCGGCGCGTGCTCCTCCACCGCCTTCGCCGTGAACATGCACATCCACGGCCTCGCCATGATCGCCGCGATGGACCAGGAGGACCGGCACGCCTGGGCGTACCGGGCCGTGGTCCAGGACGGCGCCGTCATCGCGGGCGGGTTCAGCGAGCCGGGCATCGGGGGCAACTGGTGGCACCCGACGACCGCCGCCACGCCGGTCGACGGCGGCTATCTGCTCAACGGCCGTAAGGGCTTCTTCACCGGCTTCCCCGCCGCCACGCTGCTCTTCGTCTCGGCGGCCGACAAGGACGACCGGGGCCGTCCGAAGCCGCTCGGCTTCCTCCTGCCGCGCCCCGAGAAGGGCGTGGAGGTCATCGCCGAGTGGGACGCGGCGGGCATGCGGGCCACCGGCAGCCACGCGCTGGAACTGAAGGACCTGTACGCCGACAGCCGTTACCTCATCGGTGACGCGGGTCAGCTGCCGCTGATGTTCATGCGCGGCGTGCACTGGGCGTGGTGCAGCTTCGCCTCCGTCTTCCTCGGCACCGCCCAGGCGGCGCTCGACTACGTCGCCGCCGCCCAGCGGGAGCGCAGGCTCGCGGTCCTCGACCGCACCATCGCCCACCTGCCGGGCGTGCAGTTCCGCGTGGCGGACATGGCGACGAAGCTCGCGGCGGCCCGCGCGCACCTGTACGCGGCCGTCCGGGCCGACCACTCGGTGGATGTGGACCCGCTGGGCCATTACATCGAGATGAGCGTGATGAAGAACGCCGTCTGCAAGCTCGCCCACGAGGTCGTCACGCTGGCGCTGCAGGTGCAGGGCGGCTCCGCGCTGAGCTCGAAGAACCCGCTCCAGCGCATGTACCGCGACGTGGTTGCCGGGCTCCTGGTGCCGCCCAACTCGGACCTGACCGCGGAGTGGTCGGGCAAGCAGTCCCTGGGCGTGCCGGTCCTCGACGAGCCCCGGTGGGGCGGGTGAGCCCCTCGGCGCGTCGCACCGCGGTGCGACGGGCCCTGCCGACGCCGCTCGCCCGGCTGCGCAACCTGGTCGCCTTCGACATCACGCGGCTCTACGAGACGCTCGCCGCCGACCACGGCGACCGCCCGCTGCTCGTTCCGCCCACCCCGCTGGAGTACCCGGGTTACGGCACCGAGGAATTGACGGGGCGTCAACTACGGGACGTGGGGCATCGGATCGCCAACGCGCTGCGGGCGGCGGGCGTCACCACCAACACCCGCGTGGTCATCGTCAAGCGGGACCACCCGGACTACCTGCTCTACCTCTACTCGGCGATCGCGGCCGGTGCCGTACCGGTCAGCGTCAGCCCCGGTACCGGCTGGGCGTACGCGGCGGCGGTGGCGGAGCGGGCCGGGGCGCGTTTCCTGCTCTCCGACGCCGCGACCCTCGGGGCGCCCGGCGGCGCCGAGCACGTGGGCCGCATGCTCGACGAGGGCACCACCGTGCTCGCCGTCGGCACACCGTCCGGCACGGACGGCAACGCCTGGTGGGCCGGGCGCGAGGGCGTCGTCGACTTCGTGGACGCCGTCACCGCGGCCCCCACGACGGCCCCGCCACGGCGGCGGATCGGCAAGGACACACCGCTCGCGCTGTTCCACACCTCGGGGACCACCGGGTCGCCCAAGCTCTGCATCTGGAGCCGCCGCAACACGTACCGCATCTGGAAGCCGATGATGCCGGTGCTGCCGGTGGGCAGCGGATCGCGGGCCATGCTCGGGGTGCCCTTCTCGCACCAGATCGCGTTCGCCCTGGGCACGGCCGTGCTGCTGTGCGGTGCGCGGATGAGCACGGCCTCGCTGTACGACCCCCGCGCGGCGCTGCGCAGGATCGAGGAGGAGCGGATCAGCTGCGTCATGGCCTTCCCGCACCTCTACATGCGCATGGCGGGCGAGGACCTGGACGCCTACGACCTCAGCTCCATGAAGGTGTGGGCCGTCGGCGCCGACAAGGCGCACGCCGCCCACATCGCCGCGCTGACCCGGCACGGTTCGCTGCGGCTGCCCGGGCGGCCGCGGGGCTCGGTCTTCCTCGACTCGTACGGCTCCACGGAGATCGGCGCGGGCGGGATCATGCAGGTCTGGCTCCCCGGCGACGTGCCCGAGCCGTGCGTCCAGGGCAAGCCCATGCCCACGCAGTTCGGCGTGCGCATCGTCGACGAACGGTGGCAGCCGGTGCCGGACGGCGTCCCGGGACGCATCCTGGTGCGCAGCACCTCGCACTTCGACGGGTACTGGGACGACCACACCCGCTGGGCCGAGTCCCGGATCGACGGCTGGTGGTGGGGCGGCGACGTCGGCCGCCTCGACGGCAAGGGCCGGCTCGTCTTCCTGGACCGCGAGGCGGACTCGGTCCGCACCGGGGCGGGTGTGCTGTACGGCCTGCCCGTGGAGGAGCGGCTGCTGACCCATCCGCGCGTCCTGGAGGCGGCGGTCTTCTCCGCCGCCACCGACCCGCGCACCGGAATCGGGCGCGCCGAGGCCTGGGTGGCGCCCAAGGGCGTACTCACCCGTGCCGACCTGGCCGCCCTCGACGAGTCGGACCGGCTCGTCCTGGAGAAGGAACTGCTCGCCCTGGCGGGCGACACGGGAGAACGACCGGGCCTGGCCGCGGTACGCGTGGTCGCCCTCGAACAGATCCCCGTCGGCGTCACCGGCAAGGTCCTCAAGCGCCGACTGCGCGAGCTCACGGCCACCGGGGACGAGCTCACGTCCACAGAGAAAGGCAACAGCACCGATGACTGATCAGTCGCGTGAAACCGAGTGGGAGCGGCTGCGCACGGCCGCCCGGGAGCTGGCCGTCACCTTCGAGGAGCGCAGCCTCGCCCACTACGAGAGCGGCTCGTTCGTGGCCGACAACATCAAGGATCTGGTGGCGTCCGGCATCACCGCCATGAACGTCCCCGTCAAGCACGGGGGCTTCGAGGGCACGCTCGCCGAGAACGTGGAGATCCTCAAGACCATCGCGAAGGGCTGCGGTTCGACCGCGTTCACGCTCTCCATCCACGCGGTGCTCACCGGTTCGCTGCGCGGCGAGGTCGACTCGGAGGTCAGCGCCCGGCTCAGCACCGCCCTCCTGGACGGCGCCTTCGTGGTGGGCCCGTTCACCGACGAGAACTCCGGCAGCAACTGGGTGCTGCCCTCGACGACGGCCAAGCGCGACGCCGACGAGTTCGTCATCGACGGGATCAAGCACTTCTCGACGGGGTGCGAGGCGGCCACCCACATGGTGATCACCGCGGGTCTCGACGACGACCACCTGGAGCCGCCGTTCAACCTGGCCGCCTTCCTGGTGCCCACGGGCGACACCGACAAGATCACCGTCAAGCATCCGTGGACCGGTTTCGCGATGCCGATGACGGGCTCGCACTCGCTCGCCATCGAAGGGGTGCGGGTCTCGCAGGACGACATGCTGCTGCCCGAGGGCCTCACCCCGCTGTACGTCATGTCCCGCCAGCAGTGGGGCAGTTACTGCTTCACCGCGGTCTTCCTCGGCCTGGCCCAGCGGGCGTACGAGATCGCCGTGCAGACCACCGTCGGGCGCTCCAACAACGCGGTGGGCGACCTCGCGAAGCTGCCCGGCATCCAGTTCGCCGTCGCCAGGATGCGCTCCTCGCTCGCCACCATGGAGGCGCTGCTCGACGAGTACGCCACCGAGCACGTCGACCCCGGCGACGACCTGCCCGCGTTCGTCGCCGACACCTGCGTGCCGAAGTACTTCGTCACCAACGAGGCCGAGCACGTCGTCGCCACCGCCTTCGAGGTCATCGGCGGCAGCGGCATCCGCAAGGGCGGCCGGATCGGGCAGATCTGGCGGGACATCAAGGCGGGGCCGCTGCTGCCGCTGACCAACGACCTGTGCCGCGAGTACATCGGCAAGACCGCACTCGGCATCGACCCGCTCGCCACGCCGAGGTGGGTGTGAATGGGCGCCGTCGCGACCGCACCCGCCATCGACAACGAGTACTACGACGAGGTCGGCGAGGCCTGGTGGGACAGTGAGGGGCCCTTCCGTGCCCTGCACGAGATGAACCCGGTCCGGCTCGGCCACTTCCACGAGACGCTGGGCCGCCACTACCCGGACCGGGCGCCGGGAGACCTGCGCGTGCTGGACCTCGGCTGCGGCGGCGGGCTCCTCAGCGAGGGGCTGGCCCGCCGGGGCTACCGCGTGACGGGCGTCGACATCTCCGAGCCCTCCCTCGCGGTGGCCCGGGCCCACGCGGCCCGGCACGGCGTGGAGGTGGAGTACCGCAGCGGTTCCGCGTACGCGCTGCCCTGCCCCGACGCCTCCTTCGACGCGGTCACCGCCTCCGACATCTTCGAGCACCTCGACGATCTGGAGCAGGCGCTCGCCGAGATCCACCGGGTGCTGAAGCCGGGCGGCACGGTGCTCTTTGACACCATCAACCGCACGGCGCGCAGCTATCTGGTCTCGATCCTGCTGGCCCAACGCCTGCTGAAGGTGGTCCACCCCGGCACCCACGTCTGGCGGATGTTCATCCGGCCCGCGACGCTGCGCCGCAGGTTCGAGGCCGCCGGGCTGCGGCCCGCCTCGGTCGCGGGCATGGTGCCGGCCCGGCCGCTGCCCGGCGTGCTGCTTTCGCTGCTGCGCGGCCGCGGGCTCGGCGGCTTCGCCATCGCGGGCGACCTGTCCAACAGCTACATCGGGCACGCCGTCAAGGCGCGCCCGCTCCACGAGAACCGCACCACAACGGGAGGACACTGATGGTCTGGATACGCGCAGCGAGCAAGCACGGCGACACGGTCCGCGCGGACCTCGACCGGCTGCGGGCCTTCCTCGCCGATGTCGGCGCCTCGGGACCGCTGATGCCCACCGTCGTCGAGCTCCGGGACGAGGGCGAGGGCGTCTTCCGCTACGAGCTGGAGGAGTTCGACAACGGCGCCGTCAGCCTCGCCCCCCGCTACCAGGTCCGCTTCGACGCCTCCGATCCCGCGCAGATCAGCTGGGAGCCGTACGGAGAGCACTCCTTCAAGTCGTGGGGCGTCTTCCGCACCTCGGCCGGCGTGGACGGGGAGTCCCAGTTGGAGATCGAGACGCGCAGCGAGATCGACGTGCCCGTGGCGGCGGTCATGGCCGTCCTCGTGGAGCCGTTCGCCCAGTCCTCCATGGACGAGGTGACGGAGGGGTTCCTGGCGGCGCTGAAGCGGCACGCGGAATCCTGGAACGGGCCGGAGGACGCGTGATGTCCCCCACCGCGGGCGCCCGCATCCTGGGTCTCAGCACCGCCCACCCCGGCCTGCCCCTTCCCCAGGACGAGCTGTACGAGACCTTCTACGCCGACTTCTACCGCGAGGTGCCCAACGCGGAGGAGATCTTCAAGGCCACCCAGGTCCGGACCCGGCACATGGCCTGGGACCCCCGCGAGCACTTCGCGGGCCCCACCGCGCCGAGCATGTCGGAGCGCATGCGGGGCTGGGAGGAGAACGTCCTGGCGTTGGGCGCGGAGACGGTGGGCTCGGTCCTCAAGGGGGTCGACACCGCCGACGTCGGCTCCTTCACCATGGCCAGCTGCACCGGGTACGCGGGCCCCACCCCGGAGATGCTCCTCGCCAAGGAGTTCGGCCTGCCGGTCCACCTGCGGCGCACCTTCGTCGGGCACATGGGCTGCTACGCGGCGTTCAACGCCCTGAAGGTGGGCCTGGACGCGGTGACGGCCCGCCCCGACGAGCTCGCCGTGGTGAGCTGCTGCGAGATCTGCTCACTGCACGTCCGGCCGGAGATGACGAAGGAACAGGTCGTGGTGCACGGCCTGTTCGCCGACGGCGCCGCCGCGGTGCTGCTCGGGCCGGACGACGGCCAGGGACCTGCGGTCCTGCGCACCCACACCGAGACGCACTACACGACCTCCGAGGCCATGACGTGGCGGGTGCAGGACGACGGCTTCCGGATGACCCTGTCCCCGTACGTCCCGGCGATCCTGTCGGGAGCCGTCGAGTCCTTCGTGGAGAACCTGCTGCGGCCGATGGGGCTGAGCCGACAGGACGTGCGGCATTGGGGCGTCCACCCCGGCGGCCCCAAGATCATCGACCTGGTCGGGGCGCGCCTCGGGCTCACCGACGCCCAGCTCGCCGCGTCCCGGCACATCCTGGCGAGCCGTGGCAACTGCTCGTCGTCGACCGTCCTGCTCATCCTCGAACAGCTGCTGGCCGGGGTGCACGACGCGGTGCCCCGCCCCGGCGAGTTCGGCGTTCTGATGGCGTTCGGCCCGGGTCTGACCATGGAGTCGGCCCTGGTCCGCTTCTGACGCACTGCCGACGCGCTTTGACGCACTGCTGACGCGCTCTGACGCGCTTCTGTGTGGCGCGGCACGTCCCGCCGCCGCCCGCCCGAGCAGATCATCCCTTACGGAGCCGTACTGATGACAACGCACGCATCCAGCACACCCGCGGGTCTCGAACCGACCCGCGACCTGCCCGCTCTGCACCACGCCATCAAGGACCACTACGACGGTCTGATCGAGCTGTACGAGGACCTGTGGGGCGAGCACATCCACCACGGGTACTGGGCCAAGGGCGAACCCGACCCGGGCCGCCACGCCGCGCAGAACCGGCTCGCCGACGAACTGGTCGCCCTCGCCGACATCCCCCGGGGCGCCCGGGTCCTGGACGCCGGCTGCGGTGTCGGGGCCTCCGCGATCCGGCTCGCCAGGCAACTCGACTGCCGCGTCGACGCCATCACGCTCAGCGCCGAGCAGGTCCGCCGGGGCACCGAGAAGGCCGCGGAGGCCGGCGTCGGCGACCGGGTCACGCTGCGCTGCATGGACGCCATGAAGACCGAGTACGAGGACGGCACGTTCGACGTCGTCTGGGCGCTCGAGAGCTGCGAACTCATGTGGGACAAGAAGGAGTTCCTGCAGGAGTGCAAGCGGGTCCTCAAGCCGGGCGGGCGGCTCGTGGTCGCCACCTGGTGCGCCAGGGACGAGTCCCTCAAGCCCGCCGAGGTCCGGCTCCTGCACCGCATCTACCGCGACTTCGCGGTCTCGCACGTCCTGCCGCTGCGGCGCTACGAGCAGCTCTGCGCCGAAGTGGGCCTCACCGGCGTCACCACCGCGGACTGGACCAGCGAGGTGCGCGACACCTGGAAGCTGTCGACCGACATCGTCAAGCCCGTGGTGCGCGACCCCTCCTACGTGTGGAAGCTGGTCCGCGCCAAGGGCGTCGACGTCTTCCGCTTCCTCAACTCGGTGCCGCTGATGCGCCAGGCGTACGACCGCGGGGTCATGCGCTACGGAGTCTTCACCGCCACCCGCCCCGCCGATGACACCGTCGCGTCCCGGAAGGACCTGGCATGAGCGCCCCCGTCACACCCACCGTGCAGGACCTGGTCGCCGATCTGCTCACCCAGCCCTGGGTCGTGGAGCTCTTCACGGAGCTGAGCGAGCGGCAGGCGGAGTCGACCCGGCTGGTCGAGAGGCTCCGCGCCCGCGACGTCACCAACCACGCGTTCTGGCCCTTCCACGCGCCACCGATGCCGGTGTCCATGCGGAAGGCGGAGGGCTCCCGGGTCACCGACGCGGACGGCAACACCTACATCGACACCCACCTCGGCTTCGGCGCCCAAGCGCTGCACGGCCACAACCCGCCCTCCGTGGTGGAGTTCGTCCGCGACCGGATGGGCACCGGTACGGGCAACGGCTACTTCCAGACCATCGAGCTCGAACTCATCGAGCTGCTCGGCTCGTTCATGCCGCACATCGAGAAGTACGCCTTCCTCAACTCCGGCACCGACGCCACCGCGGCCGCGATCCGCATGGCCAGGGCGCGGACGGGCAAGCGCATGGTCGCGAAGTTCGAGGGCTCCCTGCACGGCGTGCACGACCTCGCCGCGCACAACACGGCCTTCTGGTACCACGGCCACCCCACGAACCCGCTGCCCGAGGTCGGCCCGGACGGCGTGGCACTGCAGCCCGCCCTCGCGGGCGTCCACCAGGCCGACCCGCGCGACCTGCTGGTGCTGCCCAACGACCTGGAGGCCGCCACGAAGCTGCTGCACCGCCACCGGGACGACCTGGCGTGCGTCCTCGGCGAGGCCGTCTCCTCGTCGTTCCCCTTCGAGGAGCACACCGTCCCGCTGATCAAGGGCACGGCGCAGGAGGCCCGCAGGCTCGGCATCCCGTTCATCCTCGACGAGGTCCTGACGGGTTTCCGGGTGGGTCCCGGCGGCGCCGCACAGGCGTACGGCATCGAGGCGGACCTGTACTGCTACGGCAAGGTCATCTCCGGCCTCGGTCTGCCGCTCTCCGCGGTGGGCGGCCGGGCCGACCTCCTGGAGACGGTGCAGTCGAGCGGCATGGCCCTGACCGACCTGGGCCGCAAGAGCAGCGTCCAGACCACCCACGCAGGCAACTACCTCTCGCTGTGCGCCTCGTACGCCTCGCTCAGCCTGCTGCGCGACAAGGGCGACGCCTACTACACGCGCACCCGCGGCAAGGTCGGCGTGATCCGCGAGCGGCTGGCCCGGCTGCGCACGGAGGAGGGCATCCCGCTGCGGCTCCTCGGCTTCGGCGACTTCATCGGCTCGTTCGCCTTCCTGGAGCAGGAGAGCTACCGGGACTACCGGGACTTCACGGCCGCGGTCAACCCCATCGGTCTGTTCCTGCTGACCCTGATGCTGCGCCGACGGGGCGTCTACACGCTCAGCCTGCCGATGCTGTTCACCGGTGACGCGCACAGCGACGAGGACATCGACGCGGTCTGCTCGGCGGTCGTCGACAGCGCCCTGGAGCTGAAGAAGCACGGCTTCCCCTTCGTCCTGCCGGTCTGACGGGTTCCGCTTCGCCGGATCGACGGAGCCCCACCGCGCGTACGCGCCGAGAACGGAGACACTGATGGCAAGTCCACCGCTGACCACGCGGTCGGTGCACCCTGACAGAGCGGACTGGCGGCCGGGCGGCCCGCTCGCCCGGATCGTCCCCGAGGACACGGTCGGCGCCGCCCTCGCGGGCCGCCGCGAGCGGGCGCCCGACAGCGTCGTCAGCTACGTCCACGACCGCTCCGGCGTGCTCACCCGGCTGACGGCGGGCGAGCTGTGGGACCGGGCCTGCGTGGCGGCCGACGAGCTGCAGGCGCTGGGGGTCGGTGCCGGGGACACCGTCGCGCTGTGCGCGGACACCGGCCCCGATCTGGTCACGGCCCTGTTCGCCGCCATGCTGGCGGGCGCGGTGCCGTTCGTCGTGGAACCGCCGCTCAACGAGGCGCGGGGCGCCGTGTGGGGCGAGCGGTTCCGGCACATGGCCGCGGTGGCCTCGCCGCGGGCGCTGGTGTCCGGGCCTGAGCTCTCGCCCACGGTGCGGAGCGTCTGCGCCGACCTGCGGGTGCCGGTCCTGGAGCCGCCGTACAGCGCTGCCGGGGGGAGCCCGTCGACGCGGCGGCCCGCCCCCGTCGACGCGGACGCCCCCGCGTACCTGCAGTTCACCTCGGGGACCACGGGCGACGCCAAGGCCGTGGTGATCACCCACCGGCAGTTGTACGCCAACGTCGCCGCCATCGCGCGGCACGTGCCCTACCTGCAGAGCGACGTGATGGTCGGCTGGCTGCCCCTGCACCACGACATGGGCCTGGTCGGCACGGTCTTCTCGACCTTCCTCCACCAGATCCCCGTCGTCCTGATGCCGCCGCTCGCGTTCGCCTTCCGGCCCGAGCGGTGGCCGCAGGCGATCAGCCGGTTCCGGGGCACGCTGTCCCCGGCACCGAACTTCGCGTTCCACCTCTGCGCGGCGCGCGCCAAGGACGAGGGGCTCGCCGGGCTCGACCTGAGCTCCTGGCGGGTGGCCTTCAACGGCGCGGAGGCCGTCAGCTCGGCCACCCTCGACCTGTGGCAGCGGCGGATGGGCCCGCTGGGCTTCGCCGCCGAGGCCATGCAGCCCTGCTACGGCATGGCGGAGATCGGCATCGCCGTCACCCTGTCCGAGCCGGGGCAGCTGCCCCGCGTGCTGCACATCAGCCGCAGCGAGCTGGCCGGGACGGGCACCGTGGTGGCCGCCGAGCCCGGCGACCCGGACGCCCAGGAGGTCACCGCCGTGGGGCGGCCGCTGCCCGGCTACGGCGTCCGGGTGGCGGACGCCGACGGCAACGAACTGCCCGAGCGGCGCCAGGGCCGGCTGATCATCAGCGGCCCCTCGCTCACCGAGCGGTACCTGACCGTGGACGGCGCCGACGATCCGTCGCTGCGCCCGGACGGTCTGGACATCGGTGACCTGGGCTTCTACGCCGACGGCGACCTGTTCGTGACGGGCCGCGTCAAGGACCTCATCATCATCGGCGGCCGGAACTACCTGCCGTACTCCCTGGAGGCCGCCGCCGCGGAGGTGCCCGGCATCCGCCGGGGCGGCGTGGCCGCGGTCGGTGTGCCGCACCCGGAGCGGGGGACCGAGACCCTCCTGGTGGTGGCGGAGAGCGCGGCGGCCCACGACCCGGACCGCAGTCGCGCGCTGGCCGCCGACGTCGAGCGCATGATCGCCGCGCGCACCGGGCTGCGCCCGGACCGGGTCCACCTGCTGCCGCGCGGCAAGCTGCCCAAGACGCCGAGCGGCAAGCTGCAGCGGGGGCGGATCACCGCGCTCGCGGCGTCCGGCCTGCTGGACCCGGTGTGAGCGCCCGGTCCGGCACCGCGGTGCGCCGGGTCGTGGTGGTGGGCGGCGGCACGGCCGGTCTCATGACGGCGTGCGCCGCCGCCCGCGCCGGGTGGCGGGTCACCGTCCTGGAGTCGTCGCGGCACCCCGGCGGCCGGGCCCGGGGCCCGGCCCTCGGGCCGCACCCCGTCACCCTGGGGCCGCGCGCCCTGTACAAGAGCTCGGGGTGGCGGATGCTGCGCCGCCTCGGGGTGCGACCCCGGGGTGTGACCCCGGCGATGGGTGCGGCGCTCGCGCTGCGGCAGGGCGACCTCGTCCCCGGATACGCCACCCCTCAGGGGCTGTTGACGACTCCGCTGCTCTCGGTGCGGGAACGGCTGGCGGTGGTCGGGCTGCTGGGCCTGGCCCGCCCCGCGCCGGGCCTCGCCCCGTTCACCGGTGAGCAGTGGCTGGAGCGCAGGCTGCCGAGCGCCAGGGCGGCGGAGACGGTGTTCGCCCTGATGCGGATGATGGCGTACGTCGGCTCCCCCGCCCAACTGGGCGCGGACGCGCTGGCCGGTCGGGTGGCCGCGGCCCGCAGCGGTGTGCTCTACGTGGACGGCGGCTGGCAGTCGGTGGTCGACGCGCTGCTCCTGCTGGCCCGTCGGCTCGGTGTGGACATCCGCACCGGTGCCCGGGCCGTCGCGGTGACGGCCGCGGACCGGGGGCCGCGGGTGCGCTGGGCCGAGGGCGGCGAGGAGCGCGAGGAGACGTGGGACGCCGCGTTCGTCGCGGGGCTGCCCCCCTCGGGTGCGGCCCGGCTGCTCGGTGAGCCGGAGCCCGGCACGGGTCCCGGTCTCTCCACGGCCTGCCTCGACGTGGTCCTCGACCGGCTCCCGGTGCCCGCCGTCTCGTTGGTGTACGGCGTGGAGACCCCGGTGTACCTGGGCGCGGAGCCGGCCGCGGCGCGGACCGCCCGTCCGCAGGGCGCCGTCCTGCACCTGGCCCGCTTCGACGACGGCACCCCGCGCAGCGCGGCGGACAACCGCAAGGAGCTGGAGCAGCTGCTCGACGTGGCGCAGCCGGGCTGGCGGCGCCATCTGGTCGAGGAGCGCTTCATGCCCCGGATGCGGACCATGGGGGCGTTGCCCCACCCGTCGCGGGGCGGGCTGCGGGGCAGGCCGGGTCCCGTGACCTCCGTGCCCGGGGTGTTCGTCACGGGCGACTGGGTCGGGGGCGAGGGCATCCTGCTCGACGCGGTCGGCGCGAGCACGCGGCAGGCGCTGGACGCATGCCGGTCGTATCTGCGCGCCGAGGACTGAGGATCCGTCAGAATCAGAGAGCGCACAGACCGCACAGACCGCACCAACTCCGCCGGATGAAGGGGCCGTTGGGATGTTTTCCGCAATCGCGGGGTGGCACCTGCGACGTCGGCGCGTACTGCTCCTGCTCGCGCTGGGCGTCGCCGCGCTGGCCGGGGCCTTCTCCTCCGACGTGACCTCGCGGATGTCGAACTCGACGACCATCTACGAGGACGCCTCGCGCCCGAGCGTGACCGCGCGCCACACCATCAGCGGGGCGACCGGCACCGACCCCTCGCAGGGGTACGTCATCGAGGTGCGCACCGAGCGGCGCCTCTCCCCCGGCGATCCGGTGCCGGACGCCGTGGCGAAGGCACGCGCGGTGCTGCGGGCGCGGCCGGAGACCGTGGCGGTCGCCGACTACACGTCCCGGGGGCCCGCTCTCATCTCCGACGACGGCCGCGGCACCCTCGTCGTGGCCGCTCTCGGGCCGCTGTCCGAGCAGCAGGCCAAGGACGGCACCGAAGCGGTCCAGGAGGCCATCGACGGCGAACCGGCCCTGCGCGACAGCGCGTTACTCGGTGGCCCGACGGCCGCCCGGCACCAGGTCGGGGAGTTGTCGTTCTCGGATCTGGCGCGCGCCGAGCTGTTCGCGCTGCCGGTGCTGCTCCTCGTCCTGGTCCTCGTCTTCCGGGGGGTGGTGGCGGCGCTGCTCCCCCTGGTGGGCGCCGTCTTCACGCTGCTGCTCACCTTCGGCGGGCTCGCGGTGGCGGTCCGCGGCATGACGGTGGCCTCCGGGGCGATGAACCTGGCCACGGCGCTCGGGCTCGGCCTGTCCATCGACTTCAGCCTGCTGCTGGTGACGCGGTTCCGTGAGGAGCTCGCCCGCGGCCTCGGTCCCGCCGACACGCTGCGGGTGTGTCTGGGCACCGCGGGGCGCACCGTGCTGTTCAGCGCGCTCACGGTCACGGCGGCGCTCGCGGCGCTGCTCGTCTTCCCGCAGCCCTATCTGCGGTCGATGGGACTCGCTGGCATCCTCACCACCGTGGCGGCCGCGCTGTTCGCCCTGCTGGTGCTGCCCGGACTCCTCGTCGCCCTGGGCGCCCGGATCAACGCGCTGTCCCTGCGCAGGTCCCGCGGCGAGGCGGCGGCGGAGGAGGCGTCGGTGCGCCGTTGGCGCCGCCGTACGCAGGTCATCGTGGGCCGTCCCGCCCTGTTCGGTCTGGGCGCGGTCGTCCTCCTGGTGGTGCTCGCCTCGCCCGCCCTCGGGGTCCGGTTCACCGGCGTCGACGGGACGTCGCTGCCGGACTCGGTCTCCTCGGGCCAGGTGGCCGCCTCGATGAAGGAGCACTATCCGCGCGCCTCGGCCCAGCCGGTCGTGGCCGTCGCGCAGGCCGGTCCGTCCGACCGGGCGCGGGTCGTCGCGTACGGGAAGCGGCTCGCGGCCGTCGACGGGGTGGCCTCGGTCGGCGAGCCGCGCCGGATCGACGCCGGGAACTGGCAGTGGGACATCACCGTGGAGGGTGCCCCGCTCGGTGAGCGGGCGCAGCAGGTCGTCGAGGACCTGGCGGCCGAGGAGACCGTGTCGCCGAGGTTGCCGGTCTCCTTCACCGGGGGCGCGGCCGACTTCCGCGACCAGCAGCGCAGCATCGGCGACCGGCTGCCGCTCGCGCTGACGCTGCTCGGCGTCACGACGTTCCTCCTGCTGTTCGCCTTCACGGGGTCCGTGGTGCTGCCCCTGAAGACGCTGCTGATGAACGTGTTGAGCACGGCCGCCGCGGTGGGAATCCTCGTGCTGCTCTTCCAGGGGCACACGTTCGAGGGGCTGCTCGGCTTCACGTCGCAGGGCGCCCTGGAGTCCACGGGCCCGTTGCTGCTCGCCCTGCTGGCGTTCGGGCTCTCCACCGACTACGGGGTGTTCCTGCTCGGCCGGATCATGGAGGCGCGCGCCGGGGGCGCCGCCGAGCGGGAGGCGGTCGTCACCGGGCTCTCCCGGTCCGGGCGCATCGTCACGTCGGCGGCCGCGCTGTTCTGCATCCCCGTCGCGGCGCTGGCGCTCTCCCGGGTCGTGCTGATCAAGGAGCTCGGCCTCGGCACCGCCTTCGCCGTGTTCCTCGACGCGGCGCTGATCAGGACCGTGCTCGTGCCCTCGCTGATGGCGCTGATGGGCTCCTGGAACTGGTGGGCCCCCGGTCCGCTGCGGCGGCTGCACACCTCGTTGGGGCTCGACAGGCTCCACCGGGCGGAGACGTCGGCGGGGCTCCCGGAGCCCGAGCCCGTCGGCACGCCCGGTCCTGGCCCGTCCCGCGGCTGACGGCTCACGACGCACCGACGCCCGCCCTGGTCCGGTCGGGGACGAGGCGGGCGTCGCTCAGTTCCGTACGCCGTTGTACGGGACGTATGAGGGGTCGTACGGAATCAACCGTACGGAATCAACCGTACGCGGTACTAGACCGTCAGTGCGCGGTCCGTCGGGCGGATCGGGGCCGGGAGGTCGCTCGCGCCGGTGAGGAAGCGGTCCACACCGCGCGCCGCCGAGCGGCCCTCGGCGATCGCCCACACGATGAGCGACTGGCCGCGGCCCGCGTCACCGGCGACGAAGACGCCGGGGACGTTCGTCTGGAATTCGGCGTCGCGCGCGACGTTGCCGCGCTCGTCGAGGTCCAGGGCGAACTGGTCCACCAGACCGTTGTCGCGGTCCGTGCCCGTGAAGCCCATCGCAAGGGTGACGAGCTGCGCGGGGAGCTTGCGCTCCGTGCCCGGCTTCTGGGTCAGCTTGCCGTCGATGAACTCGACCTCGACGAGGTGCAGGAACTGGACGTTGCCGTCCTCGTCGCCCTCGAAGTGCGTGGTCGAGACGGAGTAGACCCGCTCGCCGCCCTCCTCGTGCGCGGAGGTGACCTTGTAGAGCATGGGGAAGGTCGGCCACGGCTGGTGCGGGGCGCGGTCGTCGCCCGGCTTCGGCATGATCTCCAGCTGCGTGACGGAGGCCGCGCCCTGGCGGTGCGCGGTGCCCACGCAGTCGGCGCCGGTGTCGCCGCCGCCGATGACAACGACGTGCTTGCCCTCGGCGGAGACGGGCGTGGTGACGTAGTCGCCCTCCTGGACCTTGTTGGCCAGGGGCAGGTACTCCATCGCCTGGTAGACGCCCTTGAGCTCACGGCCGGGGACGGGCAGGTCGCGGGAGGTGGTGGAGCCCGCGGCGATGACCACCGCGTCGTAGCGCCTGCGCAGCTTGGCCGCGTCGATGTCGCGGCCGATCTCCACGCCGGTGCGGAACTTGGTGCCCTCCGCGCGCATCTGCTCGATGCGGCGGTTGATGTGCCGCTTCTCCATCTTGAACTCGGGGATGCCGTAGCGGAGCAGGCCGCCGATGCGGTCGGCGCGCTCGTAGACGGCGACGGTGTGGCCCGCCCGGGTCAGCTGCTGGGCGGCGGCGAGACCCGCCGGGCCCGAGCCGATCACGGCGACGGTCTTGCCGGAGAGCCGCTCGGGCGCCTGCGGCTTGACGTCATTGGCGTCCCACGCCTTGTCGATGATGGAGACTTCGACGTTCTTGATGGTGACGGCCGGCTGGTTGATGCCGAGCACGCACGCCGCCTCGCACGGGGCCGGGCACAGACGGCCCGTGAACTCCGGGAAGTTGTTCGTGGCGTGCAGGCGCTCGGAGGCGGCGGACCAGTCCTCGCGGTACGCGTAGTCGTTCCACTCCGGGATCAGGTTCCCCAGCGGACAGCCGTTGTGGCAGAACGGGATGCCGCAGTCCATGCAGCGCGAGGCCTGCTTGGAGATGATCGGGAGGAGCGAACCGGGAACGTAGACCTCGTTCCAGTCCTGGACGCGCTCGCCGACCGGGCGGGTCTGCGCGACCTCGCGGCCGTGGTTAAGGAAGCCCTTGGGATCAGCCATTGGTCGCCGCCTCCATCATCTTCTCGGTGATCTCGGTCTCGGAGAGACCGGCTCGCTCGGCGGCGTCCTTGGCGGCGAGCACTGCCTTGTACGTACTGGGGATGATCCTGCTGAAGCGGTCCACCGCGGTGTCCCACTCGGCGAGGAGCTTCTCGGCGACGGTGGAGCCCGTCTCCTCCTGGTGGCGGCGCACGACGTCGTGCAGCCACTGCTTGTCGGTCTCGTCCAGGGGCTCGACGGCCGCCAGGTTCCCGGCGTTGACGTTGTCGCGGTCGAGGTCGATCACGTACGCGATGCCGCCCGACATACCGGCCGCGAAGTTGCGGCCCGTCTCGCCGAGGACCACCGCGTGGCCGCCAGTCATGTACTCGCAGCCGTGGTCGCCCACGCCCTCGGACACCACGGTCGCGCCGGAGTTGCGGACGCAGAAGCGCTCGCCGGTGCGGCCGCGCAGGAACAGCTCGCCGCCGGTCGCGCCGTACGCGATGGTGTTGCCCGCGATCGTCGAGTACTCGGCGAGGTGGTCGGCGCCGCGGTCCGGGCGGACGATGACACGGCCGCCGGAGAGGCCCTTGCCGACGTAGTCGTTGGCGTCGCCCTCCAGGCGCAGCGTCACACCGCGCGGCACGAAGGCGCCGAAGGACTGGCCCGCCGAGCCGGTGAAGGTGATGTCGATGGTGTCGTCGGGCAGACCAGCACCGCCGAACTTCTTCGTCACCTCGTGGCCGAGCATGGTGCCGACCGTGCGGTTGATGTTGCGGATGGCGACCTGCGCGCGGACCGGGTGGGCGTCCGTCGCGCTGGACGCGGCGAGGGCGTCGGCGGCGAGCTTGATCAGCTCGTTGTCGAGCGCCTTCTCCAGGCCGTGGTCCTGGACCGCGATCTGGTGCCGGACGGCGCCCGCGGGCAGCGAAGGCACGTGGAACAGCGGCTCCAGGTCGAGGCCCTGCGCCTTCCAGTGGCTGACGGCCTTCTCGGTGTCGAGGAGCTCGGCGTGGCCGACGGCCTCCTCGATGGAGCGGAAGCCGAGCTCGGCGAGGAGCTCGCGGACCTCTTCGGCGATGAACTCGAAGAAGTTGACGATGTACTCGGCCTTGCCGGAGAAGCGCTCGCGCAGCGCCGGGTTCTGCGTGGCGATGCCGACCGGGCAGGTGTCCAGGTGGCAGACGCGCATCATGACGCAGCCGGAGACGACGAGCGGCGCGGTCGCGAAACCGAACTCCTCGGCGCCGAGCAGCGCGGCGATGATGACGTCGCGGCCGGTCTTCAGCTGACCGTCGGTCTGCACGACGATGCGGTCGCGCAGCCCGTTGAGCAGCAGGGTCTGCTGGGTCTCGGCGAGGCCGAGCTCCCAGGGGCCGCCCGCGTGCTTCAGCGAGGTCAGCGGGGAGGCGCCGGTGCCGCCGTCGTGGCCGGAGATGAGCACGACGTCGGCGTGGGCCTTGGAGACGCCCGCCGCGACCGTGCCGACGCCGACCTCGGAGACCAGCTTCACGTGAATCCGCGCCTGCGGGTTCGCGTTCTTCAGGTCGTGGATCAGCTGGGCCAGGTCCTCGATGGAGTAGATGTCGTGGTGCGGGGGCGGCGAGATGAGGCCGACGCCGGGCGTCGAGTGACGCGTCTTGGCGACCCACGGGTAGACCTTGTGGCCGGGCAGCTGGCCGCCCTCGCCGGGCTTGGCGCCCTGCGCCATCTTGATCTGGATGTCGTCGGCGTTGACGAGGTACTCGCTGGTCACGCCGAAGCGGCCGGAGGCGACCTGCTTGATGGACGAGCGGCGCGCCGGGTCGTACAGGCGCTCCGGGTCCTCGCCGCCTTCACCGGTGTTGGACTTGCCGCCCAGCTGGTTCATGGCGATGGCGAGGGTCTCGTGCGCCTCGCGGGAGATGGAGCCGTACGACATGGCGCCGGTCGAGAACCGCTTGACGATCTCCGAGACGGGCTCGACCTCGTCGATGGGGATCGAGGGGCGGCCGGACTTGAAGCCGAAGAGTCCGCGCAGCGTCATCAGGCGCTCGGACTGCTCGTTGACGCGGCCCGTGTACTGCTTGAAGACGTCGTAGCGGCGGCCGCGCGTGGAGTGCTGGAGGCGGAAGACCGTCTCCGGGTCGAACAGGTGCGGCTCGCCCTCGCGGCGCCACTGGTACTCGCCGCCGATGTCCAGCGCGCGGTGCGCCGAGGGGACGCCGGAGGCGGGGTAGGCCTTGGCGTGCCGGGCGGCGACCTCCTGGGCGATGACGTCGAGTCCGGCGCCGCCGATCTTCGTCGTCGTGCCGCTGAAGTACCGCTCCACGAAGGCCGCGTCGAGGCCGACGGCCTCGAAGACCTGCGCGCCGCGGTAGGAGGCGACGGTGGAGATGCCCATCTTGGACATGACCTTCAGGACGCCCTTGCCCAGCGCGAAGATCAGGTTGCGGATGGCTTGTTCGGCGCCGCCGTCGACGGACTCCAGGAACGTGCCCGCGCGGACGAGGTCCTCCACGGACTCCATCGCCAGGTAGGGGTTGACGGCCGCGGCGCCGAAGCCGATGAGGAGGGCCACGTGGTGGACCTCGCGGACGTCGCCCGCCTCGACGAGCAGGCCCACCTCGGTGCGCTGCTTGGTGCGGATGAGGTGGTGGTGGACGGCCGCGGTGAGCAGCAGCGAGGGGATCGGCGCGTGCTCGGCGTCGGAGTGCCGGTCGGAGAGCACGATCAGGCGGGCGCCTGCCTCGATGGCGGCGTCGGCCTCGGTGCAGATCTCGTCGATGCGGGCGGCGAGCGCGTTGCCGCCGCCGCCGACGCGGTAGAGGCCGGAGAGCGTCGCGGCCTTCATGCCGGGCATGTCGCCGTCGGCGTTGATGTGGATGAGCTTGGCCAGCTCGTCGTTGTCGATCACCGGGAAGGGCAGGGTGACGCTGCGACACGACGCGGCGGTCGGTTCGAGCAGGTTGCCCTGCGGGCCCAGCGAGCTGTGCAGCGAGGTGACGAGCTCTTCACGGATGGCGTCAAGGGGCGGGTTGGTGACCTGCGCGAACAGCTGCGTGAAGTAGTCGAAGATCAGCCGCGGGCGGGCGGAGAGGGCCGCGATGGGGGTGTCCGTGCCCATGGAGCCGAGCGGTTCGCCGCCGGTCTTGGCCATCGGCGCGAGGATGATGCGGAGTTCTTCCTCGGTGTAGCCGAAGGTCTGCTGGCGGCGCGTGACGGAGGCGTGCGTGTGCACGATGTGCTCGCGCTCGGGCAGGTCGGACAGCTCGATCTCGCCCGCTTCCAGCCACTCCTGGTACGGCTTCTCGGCGGCGAGGCCCGCCTTGATCTCGTCGTCCTCGACGATGCGGTGCTCGGCGGTGTCGACGAGGAACATCCGGCCCGGCTGCAGGCGGCCCTTGCGGACGACCTTCGCGGGGTCGATGTCGAGGACGCCGACCTCGGAGCCGAGGACGACGAGGCCGTCGTCGGTGACCCAGTAGCGGCCGGGGCGCAGACCGTTGCGGTCGAGAACCGCGCCCACCTGCGTGCCGTCGGTGAAGGTGACGCAGGCCGGGCCGTCCCAGGGCTCCATCATCGTGGAGTGGTACTGGTAGAAGGCGCGGCGGGCCGGGTCCATGGAGGCGTGGTTCTCCCAGGCCTCGGGGATCATCATCAGGACCGAGTGCGGAAGCGAACGTCCACCGAGGTGCAGGAGTTCGAGCACCTCGTCGAAGGACGCGGAGTCGGAGGCGTCCGGCGTACAGATCGGGAAGATCCGCTCCAGCTTCTCCGAGCCGAAGAGCTCGGAGGCGAGCTGCGACTCACGGGCCCGCATCCAGTTGCGGTTGCCCTTGACGGTGTTGATCTCACCGTTGTGCGCGACGAAGCGGTACGGGTGCGCGAGCGGCCAGCTCGGGAACGTGTTCGTCGAGAAGCGGGAGTGGACGAGCGCGACGGCCGTGGCGAAACGGCGGTCGGACAGGTCGGGGAAGAACGGCTCCAGCTGGCCGGTGGTCAGCATGCCCTTGTAGACGATGGTGCGGGACGAGAGCGAGGGGAAGTACGTCCCCGCCTCGCGCTCGGCGCGCTTGCGCAGCACGAACGCCTTGCGGTCCAGCTCCAGGCCCTCGGTGTCGCCGTCGGCGACGAAGATCTGCCGGAAGACGGGCATCGTCGAGCGGGCGGTGGCACCGAGAAGTTCGGGGGCGACGGGGACATCGCGCCAGCCGAGGACGGTCAGGCCCTCTTCGGAGGCGATCGTCTCGATCTGTGAGACGGCTCCGTCGGTGGTACCGGCGGTGTCCACCGGCAGGAAGGCGATGCCGACGGCGTAGGCACCGGCCGCGGGGAGCTGGAACCCGGCCTCCTCGCGGAGGAAGGCGTCGGGGACCTGGAGCAGGATGCCCGCACCGTCACCCGAGTCCGGCTCGGAACCGGTGGCGCCGCGGTGCTCGAGATTGCGCAGTACGGTCAGCGCCTGTTCGACCAGTTCATGGCTGGCAACACCGGTCAGGGTGGCCACGAATCCGACACCGCAGGCGTCGTGTTCGTTGCGGGGGTCGTACATCCCCTGGGGGGCGGGGCGACCGTCCATGGGCGACCAGGCGTGGGTACGCATCGGCACTCCCGTCGTCGTCGGGGCAACTACATGTGGCAAGGGACGACGTTGGCCCTGGCAAAATTTCGTGCAGATTACATGATGGAACGCTTCTCGAAAAGCGGATAGCTGATTCCATCATGTGGACACCGCTCATGAAGGTGAGAGCGGCACGAAGGGGACCTCTGCGGACAGATCCATGACCGAAGGTCCGGCGCGACACAGGCCTCATTGCCCGCAGCGCTTACGGCTCATGCCCGGTGATCACGGTGTCGAAACCGCCGAGTAACGACTAGTTATGCAAGGTCCCGCATAGGCCTGCAGAAGCTCATCCTACGGCGGTACCGAACAAGCTGCCCAGGACGTACGTCACACCGGCGGCCGCTCCACCGAGCGCGAGCTGCCGCAGACCGCTGAACCACCAGGACCTCGCCGTCACCTTGGCCACGATCGCACCACAGGCGAAGAGCCCGATGAGCGCCAGCAGCAGGGCGGGCCAGAGCACGGTGGCACCGAGCAGATACGGCAGTACGGGAAGCAGGGCGCCCAGCGCGAACGAGCCGAAGGACGACACCGCGGCGACGGTCGGCGAGGGCAGGTCGCCCGGGTCGATGCCGAGCTCCTCGCGGGCGTGGATCTCCAGGGCCTGCTCGGGGTCCTTGGAGAGCTGGCGGGCGACCTCGCGGGCCAGCTCGGGCTCGACGCCGCGCGACGCGTACAGCTCGGCGAGCTCCCGCTCCTCGTCCTGGGGGTGCTTGCGCAGCTCGCGCCGCTCCACGTCCAGCTCGGCCTGGACGAGCTCGCGCTGCGAGGCCACCGAGGTGTACTCGCCCGCCGCCATGGAGAAGGCACCGGCGGCGAGCCCCGAGAGGCCGGTGATGACGATGGTCTGCTGCGAGACCGCGCCGCCCGCGACACCGGTCATCAGCGCGAGGTTGGAGACGAGCCCGTCCATGGCCCCGAAGACCGCGGGACGCAGCCAGCCGCCGTTCACATCGCGGTGGGTGTGGTTGTCGCGGTGCGCCTCGTGCAGTGCCGCTTCGGTTTCGATGATCGCCATGGTGAGCCCCCTCGTACGTGTTGGACGACCTCGAAAGTACGCGCGAAAAAAATCTCCCGCCAGCAAGGAAGGCCGTACTTACCTGCGAAAACGCGCCGCGCGAGGGTCCACCCGGCCACCGGGATCCGCACCCCCTCAGAGCGCGAAGGAGTGATCTGAGCCACCGCATGCTCTTTTGAGCGCGCCGCGTGGCAGGGATGCACCAAGCACCGCATCCAGCGGTCCACCCGCAGCGGGCGGACCGCGCACTAGGGAGGCACGGCATGGCGTCCATCGCATGTGTTCCCTCGGTCCCGGCGCCCGGCGACGCCGACGACCTCCGCGAGCGGGCGCGCGGCGCGCTGCTCGGCCTCGCGGTCGGCGACGCGCTCGGCGCGCCCGCCGAGAACATGAAACCGTCCGAGATCCGCCGCCGCTGGGGCCGCATCACGGGCTACGTCGCCGAACATCCGGCCGGTACGGACGACACCGAGTACGCGATCTTCTCCGGGCTGCTGCTCGCCAGGCACGGCTCCGCGCTCACGGTCGCGCACGTCGAGCGTGCCTGGCACCAGTGGATCGCGGACCTGGACGAGGGCCCCTTCCGCGGCGCGGGCTTCAGCGAGCGCGGCACCCTGGAGAACCTGCGCAGGGGCCTCGCCGCACCGATCTCCGCCCAGCACCGGCACGCGTGGAGCGACGGCCTGGCGATGCGGGCCGCGCCGTTCGGCGTCTTCGCCGCGGGCCACCCGCACGAAGCGGCCCGCCTCGTCGCGATCGACGGCTCCGTCAGCCATGACGGCGAGGGCATCTACGGCGGCCAGGCGGTGGCGGCGGGCGTCGCGGCGGCCATGACGGGAGCCCCGGTGGAGGCGGTGGTCGCGGCGGCGCTCTCGGTCATCCCCGAGGACTGCTGGACGTCCCGCTCGCTGCGCCGCGCGGTGACGGTCGCCCACCGCGGCGAACGCGCGGTCCGCTCCGCGGTGGTCATCGGCGGCTACCCCTGGACGGATCTCGCCCCGGAGGCGGTGGGGCTGGCGTTCGGGGCCTACGCGGTGGCACGCGGCGACTTCGGCGACGCGGTGCTCTGCGCGGTGAACATGGGGCGGGACGCGGACACGACGGCGGCGGTGGCGGGCGCGCTCTCCGGCGCCACGTGCGGCGCCGCGGCGATCCCCCTGCCGTGGTCGGCGGCCATCGGCCCGGCCCGGGGCAGCTGCCTCCCCTCGATGCGGGGCCACCACGTCCTCGACGTGGCGGATCTGCTGACACCGGACACCGACGAGGAACGGGCGGCAGACCAGGAACGGGCGGAAACGGCATGACCACTGTCTCCGCGGCGCCGGGCGCCGCATCCGCGCGTACTGGCCCGCACGGGGCCGCTCCCGCCGAAGCGCTCCTGCTCGGCCTGGCGGCGGGCGACGCCGCGGGGTGGCCCGCGGCCCGCCACCGGGCGGCGCGGATGCCCGAGTGGACGCGGCGACTCACCCGGGAACTCGACACCTTCGCCGAGCAGAACGCCACGACCACCCTCCCCGTCCCCATCGCCCTGAACCAGCCACCGGAGCCCCTGCGCCTGGGCCCCTCCGACGACGCGGAGTGGGCCGCCTTCACCGCGGAGTCCCTGCTCCGGGCGGCGGACGCCACCCCGCACCCGTGCCCGCACCCGGACCACCGCGTCCGGACCGCGCTCGATCTGGCCTGGACCACCCTCGCCGCCGAGATCGCCGAGGCGGCGGACCGCGCCCCCGAGGTCGAGTCCGCCGTGCTCCCCCTGCGCGCCCGCATCTCCGTCCGCGCGGGCCTCGGCAACCTCGCGACGGGACTGCGCCCGCCCGCCACCGGCCACGACAACCCGCACTACTTCGACGACGCGGCCTGCGTACGCGCCTGTGTGCTCGCCCTGGTCCATCCAGGGGACCCCGAACGGGCCGCCGACCTCGCGGAGTTCGACGCCCGCTACACCCAGGACGGCGACGGCGTGCACGGCGCCCGAGCCATGGCCGCCGCCGTCGCGGCCGCACTCGGCGCCGCCGACGTCGACACCGCGGTGGACCGGGCGCTCGACCAGCTCCCGGCCCACACGGAGATCGGCAGGAACGCCCGGCACGCCGTGAAGACGGCCCGCGCCCAGCCGGAGGACGGCGCCTTCGCCCTCGTACCGCTCCTTGAACACCAGATCGTCGACCACGTCTACAGCTACGGCATCGCCGCCGCCGAGACCGTGCCGGTCGCCCTCGCCCTGGCCACCGCCGCGCGCGGCCGCATCCACGAGGCGGTGCCCGCCGCCGCGTGCCTGTCGCGCGTCGCGGACTCCGCGCCCGCGCTGGCCGGGGCGCTCACCGGCGTCCTCGGCACGGCGGCCGCGATCCCCGGGGCCTGGCGCGACGCCTGCCGCACGCTGTCAGGCTGTGCGCTCCCCCGGCTCGCGGGCACCGACCTGATCGAACTCGCCGGGCGCCTGGCAGACACGGAACTGACCGCCCCAGGTGGACAATTCCGGCATGACGCCCATGACACCCACCACGCATGTGTCACCCCCGACGGTCACGCCGAACCTGACGGCCACCACCCCGCCGCCACCGCCGTCACGCGCTGAGCCCTCGCTGCCCGACCGCATCGCGGGCAGCCTCGTCGGCGCCGCCGTCGGCGACGCGCTCGGCGGCCCCGTCGAGGGGTACGCGCCCGAGCAGATCGCCGAGCGGCACGGCGGCCGCGTGAGCGGCATCGTCGGCCCCTGGAACGGCGACCGCTGGCGCACCGCCCGGCCCATCGCGCCCTACCACAAGGGTGACGGGCACGTCACCGACGACACCTTGATGACCCACGCGCTCGTCCGCGTGTACGCCACCGTCCGCGACCACCTCGACGCCTATGCCGTGGCCGACCACCTGGTCCCCGACCTGATGACGAACCCGCGCTGGATCCCGGAGCTGGAGGCCGAGGCGATCCCCCTGCACCGGATCTTCCTCGCCGAGAAGTGGCTCGCCGCCCGGCTCCACTACGGCCACGTCGACCCGCGGGAGGCGGGCACCGGGAACATCGTCAACTGCGGTGCGGCGATGTACATGGCGCCGGTCGGCCTGGTCAACGCGGCCGACCCGCGGGCCGCGTACGCCGAGGCCCTCGACATCGCGGGCGCCCACCAGTCCTCGTACGGCAGGGAGGCCGCGGGCGTCTTCGCGGCGGCGGTCGCGGCGGCCTGCACGCCGGGCGCCACCGCGGAATCGGTGATCGAGGAGTGCCTCGCCCTGGCCAAGGACGGCACCCGGGCCGCGATCGAGGCGGTCGCCGAAGTCGCCGCGCGCCACCGGGACTTCGAGTCGGCCCTGGCCCCAATCCGGGCCGCGGTCGCCCCCTTCGACACCGTCGGACCGGACTACCGCGCCCCGTCCCTCGGCGCCCGCCGCCCCTCCCGTCTGCACTCCATCGAGGAACTCCCCGTGGCGCTCGGCATGCTCCTGGTCGGCAGAGCCGACTACCGCCGCACCGTGCTCGGGTCCGTCAACTACGGCCGCGACTGCGACTCCATCGCGACGATGAGCGGCGCGATCGTGGGCGCGCTGCACGGCGAGGCTGCGGTGCCCGACGAGTGGGCAGGGCGGGTCGCCGAGGCCAGCCGCCTCGATCTGCACGCACCGGCGGCGGCCCTGACGGAGGTGGCGCGGGAGATCTTCGCCCGTGACGTCGGACGCCGCCGCGCCCACGAGTCCGCGTTCGCGGCCCTGACGGCCCCGGCGGCCCCGGCGGCCCCGGCGGCCGAGCGATGATCCGCCTGACCTGGGTCCAGCCCGAGGATCTCGTCGGCCACGAGCTCCGCCAGGCCGAGCAGGAGGGCCGCGACGTGTCGGCGGTGCGCGCCCGCTGGCTGACGGCGGGCGGCCAGGTGGCCCCGGCGACCGCGGGCGCCTCCCCCACTCCGGCCCCGGCCCGCCTGCGCGGCCTGGCGGAACGGCTCCTGGACGAACTCAGGCCACCCCCGTGGCACGGCGGGCCGAGCGCCCCCGCGCCGGGCCCCGCCCCGGACCCCGCGACGACCGGCACACCGGACACGGGCGACGGGCTGCGCGACCGCCTGCACGCCGCCTGGCTCGGCAGGGCCGCGGGCTGCCTCCTGGGCAAACCCGTGGAGAAGCTTCCCCTGGACGGCATCCGGAGCCTCGCCAAGGCCACCGGCAACTGGCCCCTCACCACCTGGTTCACCGAGCGGGGCGTGCCGCGGCGGCTCAGGGCGGCGTACCCCTGGAACCGCCGCTCCGCGCCGACCTCCCTGGCCGAGAACATCGACGGCATGCCCGAGGACGACGACCTCAACTACCCGCTCCTGAACCTCGTCCTGCTCCAGCGCCACGGCAAGGGCTTCACCACCGAGGACGTGGCGCGGCTCTGGCTGGACGAGCTCCCCGCGGGCCGCACCTTCACCGCCGAACGCATCGCCTACCGCAACCTCCTCCAAGGCATCGAACCCCCGCACACCGCCACCCACCGCAACCCGTTCCGCGAGTGGATCGGCGCCCTGATCCGCGCCGACGTCCACGGCTGGACCAACCCGGGGGCGCCCTGGGCGGCCGCCGCGCAGGCCCGCCGCGACGCCGTCCTGAGCCACACGGAGAACGGGGTGTACGGCGCCATGTTCACCGCGGCCACGATCGCCTCTGCGGCGGGCGGCGGCGCCGACGTCCACGCCTGTCTGGACGCGGGCCTCTCCGTCGTACCGGCCGACTCGCGCCTGGCCCGTGCGGTCCGGCACGCCGTCCAACTGGCGTATGACACGCGGGACTTCGACGACGTCGTGGACGACCTCCACGCACGTCACGGCTCCCACCACTGGGTCCACGTCGTCCCCAACGCCGCCCTGCTCGCCGCCGCCCTCACCCACGCCGACGGCGACTTCACCGGCTCCATCACCCGCGCCGTCTCCGGCGGCTGGGACACCGACTCCAACGGCGCGACCGCGGGCTCCGTCGCCGGTCTGCTCGCGGGCCGCGCCGACGCGCTCCCCGACCGGTGGACGGCGCCCCTCAAGAACCGGCTCGCCACCTCCGTGGGCGACTTCAACGGCATCGGCTTCGACGCCCTGGCAGACCTCACCACCGCACTCACCACCCGGGAGACACCCCCCTCATGAGCCCCACCCCCCACATCGCCGTCCTCGGCAGCGCCAACATGGATCTCGTCGCGTACGTCGCCAAGGCCCCGCAGCGCGGAGAGACGGTGACGGGCCGCGAGTTCCGCACCGCCCCCGGCGGCAAGGGCGCCAACCAGGCCGTCGCCGCGGCCCGCGCGGGCGCCACCGTCTCGATGATCGGCGCCGTCGGCAACGACGCCCACGGCACCCGGCTCCGCTCCGCCCTGGAGCACTCCGGCATCGAGACGGACCTCCTGCGCACCGTCGACATGCCCACCGGCACCGCGCACATCGTCGTCGACGACGAGGGCGGCAACGCGATCGTCGTCATCCCCGGCGCCAACGGCACCGTCACCGCCCTCGCCCCCGGCGACGAGGGCCTGATCGCCTCCGCCGACGCGCTGCTCCTCCAGTTGGAGGTGCCCCTCGACGGGGTCCTCGCCGCCGCGCAGGCCGCCCGGCGCCACGGCGTCCGCACCATCCTGACGCCCGCCCCCGCACAGCCCCTGCCCCCCGAACTCCTCGCCGCCACCGACCTGTTGCTGCCCAACGAGCACGAGGCCGCCGCCCTCACCGGCATCGCCGACGACCCGCGGGCCGCCGCCCACGCACTGCTCTCCCAGGTGCCCGAGGTCGTCATCACCCTCGGCTCGCGCGGCAGCCTGTACGCGGCGCGCGGCGCCGAACCCGTCGTGGTGCCCGCCCGGCAGGTCGAGGCGGTCGACACCACCGGCGCGGGCGACACCTTCGCGGGGACCCTCGCCGTGGCGCTCGCCGAGGGCAACTCCGTGCCGGACGCGCTCGGTTGGGCGTCAGCCGCGGCGGCGCTCTCCGTGCAGCGCGCGGGGGCATCGGCCTCCATGCCGTACCGCAAGGAGATCGACGCGGAGCCGGGGGCCACCTCATGACCGCTCCGCTCACCGGCCTCCGCGTCCTCGACCTCGCCACGCTCTTCGCGGGCCCGCTCGCCGCCACGATGCTCGGCGACTTCGGCGCGGAGGTCATCAAGGTCGAGCACCCCACGCGCCCCGACCCGTCCCGCGGCCACGGCCCCGCCAAGGACGGCGTCGGCCTGTGGTGGAAGCTGCTCGGCCGCAACAAGCGCACCATGACCCTCGACCTGTCGACGCCCGGCGGCCACGACACCCTCCTGCGCCTGGCCGCCACCGCCGACGTGGTCGTCGAGAACTTCCGCCCCGGCACCCTGGAGAAGTGGGACCTGGGCTGGGCGGAGCTGAGCGCGGCCAACCCCCGTCTGGTCCTGGCCCGCGTCACCGGCTTCGGCCAGTTCGGCCCGTACTCCCGCCGCCCCGGCTTCGGCACGCTCGCCGAGGCGATGAGCGGCTTCGCCGCGATCACAGGCGATCCGGAAGGGCCGCCCACCCTGCCGCCGTTCGGCCTCGCCGACTCGATCGCGGGCCTCGCGACGGCGTACGCGGTGATGACGGCCCTCGCGGCCCGCGACCGCACGGGCGAGGGCCAGGTCGTGGACATGGCGATCATCGAGCCGATCCTCACGGTCCTCGGCCCCCAGCCGCTCTGGTACGACCAGTTGGGCCACGTCCAGCCCCGCACCGGCAACCGCTCCACCAACAACGCGCCCCGCAACACCTACCGCACGGCGGACGACAAGTGGGTCGCCGTCTCCACCTCGGCCCAGTCGGTCGCGGAACGGCTCATGCGCCTGGTCGGCCGCCCCGACCTGATCGCCGAACCGTGGTTCGCCACGGGCGCGGACCGGGCCCGCCACGCGGACGTCCTGGACGGGGCGGTCGGCGCCTGGATCGCCCGGCACACCCGCGCCGAGGTGATCGACGCCTTCGAGAAGGCGGAGGCGGCGGTCGCTCCCGTCCAGGACGTACGCGACGTCATGACCGATCCCCAGTACGCGGCCCTCTCCACGCTCACCACGGTCGACGACCCGGAACTCGGCCCCCTGCGCATGCAGAACGTCCTCTTCCGGCTCTCCGCGACCCCCGGCGCGATCCACTGGGCGGGCCGCCCGCACGGCGCCGACACGGACACGGTCCTCGCCGAACTCGGCCTGACGGAAAGGGAGATCACCGAGCTGCGCAAGGAGGGCGCCCTGTGACCGCCGCCTCTCCCCTGACCTGGCTGTACGTGCCGGGAGACCGTCCCGACGTGGTCACCAAGGCCCTCCACGCGGGCGCCGACGCGGTGATCATCGACCTGGAGGACGCGGTCGCCCCCGACCGCAAGGAGTATGCGAGAGCGGCGACGGCGGAGCTCCTCTCGGCACCCCAGGCACTGCCCGTCCACGTCCGGGTGAACGCTCTGGACGGCCCGCTCGCCGACGCCGACCTGCGCGCCGTCGCACCGCTCCCGGGCGTGGCGGGCCTGCGCCTGCCCAAGGTGACCTCGCGCGCCGAGGTCATCCGGGTCGCCGAGCGCGCGGTCCCCGCCGACGGCGGCGCCCCCGCCCTGCACGCCCTCGTCGAGTCAGCGCTCGGCCTGGAGCACGCCTTCGCCATCGCCACCGCGCACCCGGCCCTGCACGGCGTCTCCCTCGGCGAGGCCGACCTCCGCGCGGACCTGGGCGTACGCGACGATGCGGGCCTGGACTGGGCGCGCTCCCGGGTGGTGGTGGCCGCGCGGGCCGCGGGCCTGGCGCCGCCCGCCCAGTCGGTCCACCCGGACATCCGTGACCTGGACGGCCTCGCCGCCTCCTGCGCCCGGGGCCGCGCCCTGGGCTTCCTCGGCCGTGCGGCGATCCATCCCCGCCAGCTCCCGGTGATCGAGCGGGCCTACCTCCCCACCGCCGCGGAGATCGAGCGGGCGGAGGAGATCACCAAGGCGGCGGCGACGGACGAGGGCGCCCTGGCCCTGCCGGACGGGCGCTTCGTGGACAAGGCGGTGGTGGAGGGGGCGCGGCGGGTCCTGGCGCTGGCCCGCAGGAAGTGACCGGAGCACGCGAAGGGCCGCCGGATCAGGTGATCCGGCGGCCCTTCGACGTACGACCGTTGGCGGTCAGAGCCTGTGTCATCACCCCGGTCGGATCAGTGGGCGTCGTCTGGTGCGTGCGATCGCAAGGCGCCGGAACGCAACGCCGCGAGCGTGCGTGCCAGACGACGCCCACCCGGCCGGGGTGATGACACAGGCTCTCAGCTCTTCTTGGCCGACCCGGCTTCCTCGTCGGAGGCCTTGGCGTCCTCCACCTTGTCAGCCTTCTCGGCCTTCTCGGCCTTGTTGGCCTCGTCCTCCGGCTTGGTGAGCTTCGAGGCGGCGGTGTCGCTCCCGTCGGGGGACGACTCGTCGTCCGGCTCGACGATCTCCTCGCGTCCGGGGTGCTTCTTGGCCGACACCACGAGGTAGACGACCGCGAGCAGGAACACCACGATGGCGGTCCACACGTTCAGCCGCACGCCGAGCACGTGGTGCGCGTCGTCGACCCGCATGTACTCGATCCAGCCGCGCCCGGCGCAGTACGCCGCGACGTACAGTGCGAACGCCCTGCCGTGTCCGAGCTTGTAGCGGCGGTCGGCCCAGATGACGAGGGCGGCGACGCCGATGCACCACAGCGACTCGTACAGGAAGGTGGGGTGGTACGTGCCGGGGACCCGGCCGTCCTCGGCCGAGGTGATCTTCAGCGCCCAGGGCACGTCCGTGGCCTTGCCGTACAGCTCCTGGTTGAACCAGTTGCCCCAGCGGCCGATGGCCTGGGCGAGGGCGATGCCGGGGGCCAGCGCGTCGGCCCAGGCGGGCAGCGGGATCCCGCGGCGGCGACAGCCGATCCATGCGCCGACCGCGCCGAGCGCGATCGCGCCCCAGATGCCGAGGCCGCCCTCCCAGATCTTGAAGGCGTCCACCCAGTCACGGCCGTCGCTGAAGTACAGCTGATAGTCCGTGATCACGTGGTAGAGGCGGCCGCCGACGAGGCCGAACGGCACGGCCCACACGGCGATGTCGGCCACGGTGCCTGACCGGCCCCCGCGATCGATCCACCGCTTGTTGCCGAGCCAGACGGCTACGAAGACGCCGATGATGATGCAGAACGCGTAGCCGCGCAACGGGATGGGTCCGAGTTCGACCACACCGCGCGACGGACTGGGAATGAAGGCAAGGTCCATGACACGACCGACGCTACCGTGCCGGGCATCGGGGGCGGCAACCGGTCCGGCTACGGGTCCATAACGTCAGCCACGTCAGTGACGTCGGCACCGGGTCGATTGCCCGCCCCCCTGGGCGTCAACTGCGGTTCGCCTCTGCCACCTTCTGCCGCAGTTTCTGGGGTGACAGCGGGTTGTTCTGGTCCCCGAAGATGTCCTTGCCGTTGAGCCGGACCGTCGGGGTGCCGCGCAGCTTCGCGTCCTGGAAGGCCTGGTTGGACTTGTCGACCCAGCTGTCGTGCTTGCCGTCCTCGACGCACTTCTTGAAGGAATCGGTGTCCAGGCCGTCCACCTGCCCGGCGAGCTCGATCAGCTTGCTGTTCTTCCCGAACGCGTCGTCGGGCTCGGCGGGCTGATTCTTGAAGAGCACGTCGTGGTACGGCACGAACTTGCCCGCGTCCTGGGCGCAGCCCGCGGCGTTGGCCGCGCGCTTGGAGCCGCTGCCGCCCATGTTCCCGTCGATCAGCGTGGCCAGGTGATATTCGACCTTGAGCTCGCCCTTCTCGGTGAGGTCATGGACCGTCGAACGATAGCCGTCCTCGAATCCCTTGCAGGCCGGGCAGCGGAAGTCCTCCCAGACGGTGAGGGTGGACTTGGCGCTTTCCTTGCCGACGGGGATCGCGGGCCCGTCCTTGTCGCTCGCTCCCTTGGGCGCGACCACCGGCCCTGCCGTGTCGCTCTTGTCGTCGTCGCCGGAGTTGGCGGCGAGCAGCCCGACCACGGCGGCGAGTCCGAGGACGCCCACCACCGCGGCGCCCACGACCAGCGCCCGGCGCTGCTTGTCGCGGGCCTTCTGCCGGTCTCGCTCTTCCGCCAGCCGCTCGCGGGCCGATCGTTTTCCCTCACGGTTCTTCTCGCTCACACCGGGCCAAACGAACCGGGGAGGCACGAGCGTGCCTCCCCGGTCCAGGTCCACCCGTACGAGTTACGCCTTGCCGCGGACCCCGTCCGCGAGCTCACCGGCGAGCGCACGCACGGCGGCGAGCCCGGCGGCCTCGTCCGGCGCGTCCAGCATCCGCTGCACGAACGCGGAGCCGACGATCACTCCGTCGGCGAAGCCCGCGACCTCGACGGCCTGGCGGGCGTTGGAGACGCCGAGGCCGACACAGACCGGCAGTTCGGTGGTGGCCTTGGTGCGCCGCACCAGGTCCTGCGCCTGGGCGCCCACCGACTCACGGGTGCCGGTGACCCCCATCAGCGACGCCGCGTAGACGAAGCCGGAGCCCGCCGCGGTGATCGTGGCGAGCCGCTCGTCCTTGCTGCTCGGCGCCACGACGAAGACCGTCGCCAGGCCGTGCTTCTCGGCGTGCTCCCTCCAGAGCGCGGACTCCTGGACGGGCAGGTCCGGCAGGATGCAGCCCGCGCCGCCCGCCTCGGCGAGCTCGGCGGTGAACCGTTCCACGCCGTAGCGGTCGATCGGATTCCAGTACGTCATGACGAGCACCGGCTTGCCGGTCGCCTCGTGGGCCTCGCGGACGGTGCGCATGACGTCGCGGATCTTGAGGCCGCCGCGCAGCGCGATGTCGTCGGCGGTCTGGATGACCGGGCCGTCGAGCACCGGGTCCGAGTGCGGCAGGCCGACCTCGACCACGTCGGCGCCGCCGTCGAAGACCGCCTTGACGGCCTCGATGCCGCCGTCGACGGTGGGGAATCCCGCGGGCAGGTAGGCGATGAGGGCGGCCCTGCCCTCGGCCTTGGCACCGGCGAGGGCCTCGTCCAACAGCCTGATGTTGCCGCTCACTTGGCGTCCCCCTCGATCTCGGCGCCGGTGGCGGACGCGTCCGCCTCGACGACTGCGTCCGTGTCGTACAGGCCGAAGTAGCGCGCGGCCGTGTCCATGTCCTTGTCGCCGCGCCCGGAGAGGTTGATGACGATCAGCCCGTCCTTGCCGAGCTCCTTGCCGACCTCCAGCGCCCCGGCGAGCGCGTGGGCACTCTCGATGGCCGGGATGATGCCCTCGGTGCGCGACAGGAGGCGCAGGGCCTGCATCGCCGCGTCGTCGGTGACCGCCCGGTACTCGCCGCGGCCGCTGTCCTTGAGGTAGGCGTGCTCGGGGCCGATGCCGGGGTAGTCGAGTCCGGCCGAGATCGAGTAGGGCTCGGTGATCTGGCCCTCCTCGTCCTGGAGGACGTAGCTGCGGGAGCCGTGCAGGATGCCCGGCTCGCCCGCGGTGAGGGTGGCGGCGTGCTCGCCGGTCGCCACGCCGTGTCCCGCGGGCTCGCAGCCGATGAGGCGCACGTCCGCGTCCGGGATGAAGGCGTGGAAGAGGCCGATGGCGTTGGAGCCGCCGCCGACGCAGGCGACGGCAGCGTCGGGCAGGCGCCCGGCGCGCTCCAGGATCTGCCGCCTGGCCTCGACGCCGATGACGCGGTGGAAGTCGCGGACCATGGCGGGGAAGGGGTGCGGCCCGGCCACGGTGCCGAAGAGGTAGTGGGTGCGGTCCACGTTGGCGACCCAGTCGCGGAACGCCTCGTTGATGGCGTCCTTGAGGGTGCGGCTGCCGGACTTCACGGCGACGACCTCGGCGCCGAGCATCCGCATGCGGGCCACGTTCAGGGCCTGGCGCTCGGTGTCGATCTCGCCCATGTAGATGGTGCATTCGAGGCCGAAGAGCGCACAGGCGGTGGCCGTGGCGACGCCGTGCTGTCCGGCGCCGGTCTCGGCGATGACGCGGGTCTTGCCCATCCGCTTGGTGAGCAGGGCCTGGCCGAGCACGTTGTTGATCTTGTGCGAGCCGGTGTGGTTCAGGTCCTCGCGCTTGAGGAAGACGCGTGCGCCACCGGCGTGCTCCGCGAAGCGGGGCACCTCGGTGAGGCTGCTGGGCCGCCCGGTGTAGTGGACGAGCAGGTCGTCCAGCTCGGCGGCGAAGGCGGGGTCGCTCTTCGCCTTGTCGTACTCGACGGCGACCTCGTCCACGGCGGCGACGAGGGCCTCCGGGATGAACTTGCCGCCGTACGCGCCGAAGTAGCCTTCGGCGCTGGGGATCTGACCCTCGGGATCGGGGATGAAGTACTCGCTGGACATGCGGAAACCTCGCAATGGCTGGCGTTGGCGGTTGGCATGAAATCGCCCGATCGCCGTAGCTGGAGCAGGTTCCGTCGCGACCGCGGCCCGGTGTGGGCTGATCGCGCAGTTCCCCGCGCCCCTGAAGGGGCGCTCCTCAGCTCGGTCGGCGCTCAGGGCGCCGTCGCCATCGCATCCCGGGAATCTGGCCGGGCTCAGAGCCGATGTGGTACCGCACGCGCCTGCCCCGCACGCGCCGCGCGGGCGCCCGGCAGCCGCGGGGGCGGCAACCGGGTGCGAGGCGGGCGGAGATCGACATCGGGAGGGGTCAGCTCCGTCCGTGACGGAGCGCCGGGTGCGTGCCCGCGGCGACCAGGTCGGAGACCGCGCCCTTCGGGTCGCGGCCGGTGACCAGGGACTCGCCCACGAGCACCGCGTCGGCGCCCGCGTTGGCGAAGGCGATGAGGTCGTGCGGCCCGCGCACACCGGACTCGGCGATCTTGACGACGCTGTCCGGCAGCTCGGGGGCGACCCGCTCGAAGGTGGAGCGGTCGACCTTCAGGGTCTTGAGGTCGCGGTTGTTGACGCCGATGACGCGGGCGCCCGCGTCGACGGCGCGCTCGGCCTCGTCCTCGTCGTGCACCTCGACGATCGGCGTGAGGCCGATCGATTCGGCACGCTCGATGAGGGACTCCAGGGCGGGCTGCTCCAGGGCGGCCACGATAAGGAGTGCGAGGTCCGCGCCGTAAGCCCTGGCCTCCCACAGCTGGTACGAGGTGACGATGAAGTCCTTGCGCAGCACCGGGATGTCGACCTTGGCCCGGACGGCCTCCAGGTCGGCGAGCGAACCGCCGAAGCGGCGCTCCTCGGTGAGCACGGAGATGACGGCGGCGCCGCCCGCCTCGTAGTCCGCGGCGAGGCCTGCCGGGTCGGCGATCGCGGCGAGCGCGCCCTTGGAGGGGCTGGAGCGCTTCACCTCGCAGATGACCTTGACGCCGTCGCCGCGCAGGGCCGCCGCGCCGTCCTTGGCCGCGGGAGCCTTGGCCGCACGCTCCTTGAGCTCGTCGAGGCTGACGCGTGCCTGCCGCTCCGCGAGGTCGGCACGGACTCCGTCGATGATCTCGTCGAGCACACTCACGCGAGCGGCCCCCTTCCTGACGGTTGAGCTGACGTTCAAGCTGGTCACTGCGATGGTATCCGCAGGAGGGCGAAGGGCCCGCATCCGGTTGACGCCCATCCCACGACCTGGACCGCCGTCGGGCCCGCAACCTGCGGTTTCAGGGATGCAGCCATGACCCGAACGGCAGATTGCGCGTCAGGGTGAAGATCGCGACCAGGGCGCCGAGACCCCACAGCTGAACCGTCCCCAACGTGATCCGCAAGGGCCGACCGCGCACGGTCCTGACCACCCACACGGTCCACAGCACGGCGAAGACGACGTACCCGGCGACGGCGAGCGCATTGGCGCCGAGGGCCGCCGCGACATCGCCGTGCACGAAGGCGTGCGCGCTGCGCAGGCCGCCGCAGCCGGGGCAGTAGATGCCGGTGAGGCGCAGCAGCGGGCACGCGGGGTAGTGGCCGGGTTCGTTCGGGTCGACGGCGCCGACGTAGGCGAAGGCTCCGGCGACCGAGGCGAGCAGTCCCGCCGGTACGAGCAGACGGGTCAGGACGGCGGGCGCGGCGCTCTCGGGTTCGGCGGTCACCCGTGCATTCTGCCGCGCGCCCGGGCGCGTCGCCCGGTGGGCACGGCGGGGAGTTCGGGACACGCGAAAGAGGCGGCCCCGGCACCTGCCGGACCGCCTCTTGTCGTACAGCTCGTACAGCTCGTACAGCGTGATCGGCTCGTACGGCGCGTCAGCTGCCGGAGGGCGCGACCTGGCGCTGCGGACGCTTGGCCTGGCCCATGCCCGCGGCGCGCATGGCGCCGCCCACGAGGGCGCCGATGACGGTGATCGCCATGCCGACCCAGAAGCCGGGCACGTTGGCCATCACCATGAAGGCGCCCGCGACGCAGAAGCCGACGAAGGCGATGATCGAACCGGTCCAGGCAGCCGGGGTGTGTCCGTGGTCATGCGCCATGAAAATGCTCCTTGTTGCTGTGTGCGCGGCGGGGACTGGGGAGCCCACCGCGTAGCGGACGCTCCTTGCCATTCTCCCGCACTCGCGCGCATGCCCTGAGCTCGGGGGTCAGGTTCCGTGCGTGGGGTCCTCGCCGCGGTCGAGGGCCTTCCACAGCTCCTCGGGGCGCTCCGGGTCCGGGGCGCGGCGCGCCTTGCGGGGACTGGGCGTGCCGTCGCGTTCGTAGCGCCCCGACATCGCGGGCCAGGAGCGGCCGTACGTGAGGGCGAGCAGCCCGGCGAGCAGCAGCAGCGCGCCCGCGGCGGCCGCGGCGTAGGGCCAGCCGGTGTGCGACAGGTCACTGATGGTGGTGGCGGCGTCGCCGGACGCGGTGGCGGCCTTCTCGTCGAGGGCGTCGCTGTCGTTGGCACCGAGCAGCGCCGCGGCGACGATGCCGCCGCCGCTGAGCGTGAGCAGCAGGGAGACCAGGAAGCGTCCGGCACGGCGGACCGCGAAGACCGCGACGAGGGCGGCGAGGCCGACGATCGCCAGGGCCGCGGGCACGCCCGTGACGTCGCTGCCCTTGGCGGTCAGCGGCAGCTCGCCGCCGGCCACCGACGCGGTGCCGTGGGCCCAGGCCTGGCGGGACGCGAGCAGCGCGAGGGCCGCGCCGACGGCGCCGAGCAGCAGCGCGACAGCGATGCTGCGTCTGCTGCTGCGCTGGGCCCGGCTCTCGGACGTGTCCTCGGTACGGGGCGGAGGTACGGCAGAAGTCACCTGTCCACTATCCCTCACGGCCCGAACGTCCGTGCAGCCGGTTCGCCGTGTGGATGGCGCGCAGCACCGCGGCGGCCTTGTTCCGGCACTCGGTGTCCTCGGCGACGGGGTCGGAGTCGGCGACGACCCCGGCCCCGGCCTGCACGTATGCCGTGCCCTCGCGGAGCAGGGCGGTGCGGATCGCGATGGCGGTGTCGGAGTCGCCCGCGAAGTCGAGGTAGCCGACGCAGCCGCCGTAGAGCCCGCGGCGGGACGGCTCGAGCTCGTCGATGATCTGCATCGCCCGGGGCTTGGGGGCGCCGGAGAGGGTGCCCGCGGGGAAGCAGGCGGTGAGCACGTCGAAGGCGGTGCGGCCCTCGGCGACCTGGCCGGTGACCGTCGACACGATGTGCATGACGTGGGAGTACTTCTCGATGGACATGAAGTCGACGACCTCGACGGAGCCCGGTTCGCAGACCCGGCCCAGGTCGTTGCGGCCCAGGTCGACGAGCATCAGGTGCTCGGCGCGCTCCTTGGGGTCGGCGAGCAGCTCGTCGGCGAGTGCCTGGTCCTCCTGCGGGGTGGCGCCGCGGTGCCGGGTCCCCGCGATGGGGTGGACCATGGCGCGCCCGTCCTCGACCTTGACGAGTGCCTCGGGCGAGGAGCCGACCACGTCGAAGCCCTCGAAGCGGAAGAGGTACATGTACGGCGAGGGGTTGGTGGCGCGCAGCACGCGGTAGACGTCCAGCGCGGTCGCCGCGCACGGGGTCTCGAAGCGCTGCGAGGGGACGACCTGGAAGGCCTCACCGGCCCGGATGCGCTCCTTGATGTCCTCGACGGCCTCCTGGTACTGCTCCCCGCCCCACAGGGCGGTGTACGCGGGGAGCTCGGAGGGCGGCAGGGCGGCCGGGGGCTGGGAGAGGGGCCGGGAGAGGTCGGCCTCCATGGCGTCGAGGCGGGCGACCGCGTCGGCGTACGCCTCGTCGACCCCGGTCTCCAGGTCGTTGTGGTTGATCGCGTTGGCGATCAGCAGCACCGAGCCGTCCCAATGGTCAAGGACGGCGAGGTCGCTGGTGAGCAGCATGGTCAGCTCGGGGAGTCGCAGGTCGTCCCGCTCGCCCGGGCCGATCTTCTCCAGGCGGCGCACGATGTCGTAGCCGAGGTAGCCGACCATGCCGCCGGTGAAGGGCGGCAGGCCGTCGGCGCTGACGACGTCGCGGGGGGTGTGCAGTATCCCGATGGTGGCGCGCAGCGCGGCGAGCGGGTCGCCGGAGGTGGGCACGCCGACGGGCGGGGTGCCGAGCCAGTGGGCCTCGCCGTCGCGGACGGTGAGGGCGGCGGCGCTGCGGACGCCGACGAACGAGTAGCGGGACCAGGAGCGCCCGTTCTCCGCGGATTCGAGGAGGAACGTGCCGGGGCGTTCGGCGGCCAGCTTGCGGTAGAGGCCGACGGGGGTGTCGCCGTCCGCGAGGAGCTTGCGGCTGACGGGGATCACTCGGCGGTCGGCCGCCAGCTTGCGGAAGGTCTCGAGGTCCATGGCAGCAGACCCTACTGACCGGAGCCGGGCGCGCCGGGCACGGGCAGGACGGGCAGGACGTCGGTGTCGAAGCAGGTGCGCGTGCCCGTGTGGCAGGCCGCGCCGATCTGGTCGACCTGGACGAGGACGGTGTCCGCGTCGCAGTCGAGCGCGACCTCCTTGACGTACTGGAAGTGCCCTGACGTGTCGCCCTTGACCCAGTACTCCTGGCGGCTGCGCGACCAGTAGGTGCAGCGGCCCGTGGTGAGGGTGCGGTGCAGCGCCTCGTCGTCCATCCAGCCGAGCATGAGCACCTCACCGGTGTCGTACTGCTGGGCGATGGCGGGGACGAGGCCGTCGGCGCTGCGCCTGAGGCGCGCGGCGATCTCCGGGTCGAGGCTGCCGCTGGGCGGGGGAACGCTGGTCATGGCCCCATTGTGCCGCCCTTCGCGGGCCGCCCAGGGCGGTGTCCACTGTCCGGACCGTGGGGCCGGTCGTAGGGTGGCTGACATGTCGACCCATGCGAAGCGTGAACGACTTCTCCTCGCCGATCTGTTGGAGGCGGAGGGTCCCGAGGCGCCCACTCTGTGCGAGGGCTGGAAGACGCGTGACCTGGCGGCCCACGTGGTGGTGCGCGAGCGCCGCGCGGACGCGGCGGGCGGGCTCCTGATCAAGCAGCTCGCGCCGCGCCTGGAGCGGGTCCAGGCCGAGTTCGCCGCGAAGCCGTACGAGGAGCTGATCCAGCTGATCCGTACGGGACCGCCGCGGTTCTCGCCCTTCTCCCTCAAGCAGATCGACGAGTTGTCGAACGCCGTCGAGTTCTACGTCCACACCGAGGACGTGCGCCGCGCGCGCCCCGGCTGGACGCCCCGCAACCTCGACTCCGTCTTCGCGAACACCCTCTGGTCCCGCCTGGAGCGCTCGGCCCGTCTGGTGGGCCGCAAGGCCCCGGTGGGCCTGGTGCTGCGCCGCCCGGACGGCCAGACGGTGGTGGCCCACCGGGGCGCGCCGGTGGTGACGGTGACCGGTGAGCCGTCGGAGCTGCTGATGTTCGCGTACGGCAGGCAGGCGGTCGCGGACGTGGAGCTGGACGGCGACAAGGGAGCGATTGCGACGCTGCACGAGTCGAAGCAGCTGGGCCTCTGAACTCCCTTGCTCAGCGCGGGAGTTCGGCGTGGCGCAGGGGGCGTGAGCAGAGGCCTATGACGCCGCCGAGGGCGCTGAGCGCGGCGCACGCCGTGTACACCGGCTCGATGCCCCACGCCCCGATCGCGGCGCCGACGACCGGGTAGCAGAGCGGTGCGACGCCCATCGTGAACAGGGTGGCCACGGAGGTGACGCGCCCCAGGTAGGCGGGGTCGGCGGCGGTCTGCATGAGCGCCCCGATCAGGGCGCCGCCGAGCCCGGTGCACAGCCCCACGCAGAGCCCTGCGGCCGTGGCCACCGCGACCGAGGGCGCGAAGCCGATGCCCGCCAGGGCGACCGAGCCCGCGATGACGCCCACGGACTGCACCGCCCCGGCCCGGGGTATCCGCCCGCGCACGGCGAGCAGGAGGGCGGCGAGCCCCGCGCCGACGCCGAATCCCGCGACGACCCACCCCATCCCCGCTGCGCCCCAGCCGCGCCGGTCGGCGACGAGCACCAGGCCGATGTTGGCGGGCCCCGCGAAGCCGAGCTCCGTCACCGCCGCGACGAGCGTCAGCGGGGCGAGGACGCGGTGTCCGCGGATGTACCGCAGCCCGTCGGTGAGTTGCCGCATGGCCGAGTCGCCGCGCGCCGTGGTGTCGTCGGCGGGCAGCGGGCGCAGGCGTACGGCCGCGAGCAGCACCAGCGAGAGGACGAACAGCACGCCGCCGACGCCGAACGCGGCCGCCGGTCCGCCGAGCGCCACGGCGAGGCCGCCCAGCGGCGCCGCGACGACGGTGGCGACGCGCTGCGCCAACCCCCGCATGCCCTGGACCCGCCCCAGCTGGTCCGGCGCGGTGATGCGGGGCGGCAGCGCGCCCACGCTCGGCAGGAACAGCGCGTCGACCGCGCCGAAGACCAGGGCGATGCAGGCGAGCAGCCAGATGCCGGGCGAGGAGACGAGCAGCAGCAGGGCGGCGACGAGGAGCACCGCGCAGCGCACCGCGTCGCTGCCGATCACCACGCGGCGCGGGCCGAGGCGGTCCGCGACGACTCCCCCGCCGAGCATGAGGGCGGCGCGCGGGACGGCGCCGACGGCGAGGACCAGGCCAGCCTGGCCCGCGCTTCCGCTGCGGGCCGCGGCCCAGGACAGGGCGACGAAGTAGATCCCGTCGCCGACCATCGACGTGGTGTACGCGCCGAGCCAGCGCAGGACGTTGGCGTCGCGGTGGGCGGGTCTTTCCGTCGCCGGGGGTACGGTCACGGTGGTCACGGCGGGCCTCTCAGATCCGGAACGGGAAGCTGGCCATGTGCACGGCAACGTTCTCGCGGCCCTTGGTGTCCCCGGCCGCTTCGGCGGCCTTGCCGCGCTCCGTGTACGTCTGGATGAGGGCGTGGATCTCGGCGCTCAGGGCCGTGAGTTCGGCGGGATTGAGGCGCGCGAGGAAGTCCGACTGGTCGGCCGCCTTGCGCCACTCGGCACCCCAGGCCGTCTGCTGGTCGAGGTAGGTCTCGTACTGCTCCCTGCGGTGTGCGATCAGGCCGCGGAGGACGGCCGCGTGCGTGGCCGCCCCCTCCGGTGTGTCCTTGAAGTCCTCGTGGCGGAAGCTCAGCGTGTCCTGCGCGGCCTGCCACCACCGCTCCCGCGCGTCCTCGCTCTGCGCCGCCGCCTCCTCGATGAGGCCGTGCTCGGCGAGCTTGCGCAGGTGGTAGCTGACGAGCGAGACGGCCTCGTCGACCTGCGCGCCCAGTTGCGAGGCGGTCGCGGGACCGCCCACCCGCAGGGTGCTGTACAGCTTCATGCGCAGGGGGTGCCCGAAGGCCTTGAGGGTGCCCAGATCCGTGATCCGGCGGCGGTTCTCCATACCCTCACCGTAGATACGAAAGAAAAGTTGCACAACTAATATTGCGCAACTTTTCTTTCGCACTGTGGCGCAAAAAGGCCCCGGTCACCCCGCAGGGTGACCGGGGCCCAAGAAACCCCACCGCTACCGAACCGGGTGCCCCGCCTCCCGCAACGTCTCCTTGACCTCGCCGATCCGCAGATCGCCGAAGTGGAAGACCGACGCCGCGAGCACCGCGTCCGCGCCCGCCGCGACGGCGGGCGGGAAGTGCTCCAGGCGGCCCGCTCCACCGGAGGCGATCACGGGAACGGTCACGTGCTTGCGTACGGCCGAGATCATCTCGATGTCGTAGCCGTCCTTCGTACCGTCCGCGTCCATCGAGTTCAGCAGGATCTCCCCCGCCCCGAGCTCCGCGGCCCGGTGCGCCCACTCGACCGCGTCGATCCCCGCGGACTTGCGGCCGCCGTGGGTGGTGACCTCGAAGGCCCCGGACGGAGTCCGTCGCGCGTCCACCGACAGGACGAGGACCTGGCGCCCGAACCGCTCCGCGATCTCGCGGATCAGGTCGGGGCGCGCGATCGCCGCCGTGTTGACGCCGACCTTGTCCGCGCCCGCGCGCAGCAGCTTGTCGACGTCCTCCGCGGTGCGTACGCCGCCGCCCACCGTGAGCGGGATGAAGACCTGCTCGGCGGTGCGGCGGACCACGTCGTACGTCGTCTCGCGGTTGCCGGACGACGCGGTGATGTCCAGGAAGGTGAGCTCGTCGGCGCCCTCGGCGTCGTACACCTTGGCCATCTCGACGGGGTCGCCCGCGTCGCGCAGGTTCTGGAAGTTGACGCCCTTGACGACGCGGCCGTAGTCCACGTCCAGGCAGGGGATCACGCGTACCGCGAGCGTCATGCGGGGGCTCCTCGGAAGGCTTCCAGTTCCACTTCGACCAGGATGCGCGGGTCGACGAAGCCGGAGACGACCGCCATGGTCATCACCGGACGCACGGAGCCGAACACCTCCTTGTGGGCCCTGCCCACCTCGTCGACGTCCCGCGCGTGGGTCAGGAGAATTCGGGTGCGGATCACGGCCTCGGCCCCGAGGCCGAGCTCGCCGATCGCCTCCAGCGCGTTGTCCATGGCGACCCGCGCCTGTTCGTAGGGGTCGCCCTCGCCGTACAGGACGTCGCCCTTGAAGGAGGTGGTGCCGCCGACCACGACCCGGTCGCCCGCCTCGACGGCACGGGCGAAGCCGAAGGCCTCCTCCCAGGGGCTCCCGCTCTGCACTCGTCGCAGCCCGCTCATCGCGACACGGCCTCCAGCGCTTCCTCCAGCGTGAACGCCTTCGCGTACAGCGCCTTGCCGACGATCGAGCCCTCGACGCCCTGCGGCACGAGCTCGGCGATGGCGCGCAGGTCGTCGAGGCTGCTCACCCCGCCGGAGGCAACCACGGGACGGTCCGTCGCCGCGCAGACGTTGCGCAGGAGCTCCAGGTTGGGGCCCTGCAGCGTGCCGTCCTTGGCGATGTCCGTGACCACGTACCGCGCGCAGCCCTCGGCGTTCAGGCGCTCCAGGGTCTCGTAGAGGTCGCCGCCGTCGCGGGTCCAGCCGCGGCCGCGCAGCGTCGTGCCGCGTACGTCGAGACCGACCGCGATCTTGTCGCCGTACTCGGCGATGACCTTGGCGACCCACTCCGGGGTCTCCAGGGCGGCCGTGCCGAGGTTGACGCGGGTGCAGCCGGTGGCGAGGGCCGCGGCGAGCGTGTCGTCGTCGCGGATGCCGCCGGACAGCTCGACCTTGATGTCCATGGCGCCCGCGACCTCGGCGATCAGCGCGCGGTTGTCGCCGGTGCCGAACGCGGCGTCCAGGTCGACCAGGTGCAGCCACTCGGCGCCCGACCGCTGCCAGGCGAGGGCGGCCTCCAGCGGGGAGCCGTAGGACGTCTCCGAGCCGGACTCGCCGTGGACGAGGCGTACGGCCTGGCCGTCGCGGACGTCGACGGCGGGAAGGAGTTCGAGGGTGCTCACAGGGTTCCGATCCAGTTGGTGAGGAGCTGGGCGCCGGCGTCGCCGGACTTCTCGGGGTGGAACTGGGTGGCGCTCAGGGCGCCGTTCTCGACGGCCGCCACGAAGGGCTCGCCGTGCGTGGACCAGTGCACGTGGGGGGCGCGCATCACCGGGTTCGCGACCTCCAGGGACCAGTCGTGGACCGCATAGGAGTGCACGAAATAGAAGCGCGCGTCGTCGTCCAGGCCCTTGAAGAGCGGGGACCCCGCCGAGGCCTGGACCGTGTTCCAGCCCATGTGCGGCACGATCTCGGCCTTCAGCGGCGCGACCGTGCCGGGCCACTCGTCCAGGCCCTCGGTCTCCACGCCGTGCTCGATGCCGCGGGCGAAGAGGATCTGCATGCCGACGCAGATGCCCATGACGGGGCGGCCGCCGGACAGGCGGCGCCCGACGATCCAGTCGCCGCGCGCCTCCTTGAGCCCCTGCATGCAGGCGGCGAAGGCGCCGACGCCGGGCACGAGCAGGCCGTCGGCGTTCATGGCGGTGTCGTAGTCACGGGTGATCTCGATGTCGGCGCCCGCGCGCGCGAGGGCCCGCTCGGCGGAGCGCACGTTGCCGAAGCCGTAGTCGAAGACGACGACCTTCTTGGGAGTGCTCATGGTGCGTACGCCTCCCGTCAGTTCCAGTAGTCGAGCCGCAGGATGCCCGCGGCCAGACACATCACGGCGGCGATGGAGAGCAGCGTGATGAGGCTCTTCGGCATGCCCTGCTTGACGAAGGAGATGATGCCGCCGATCAGGAAGAGACCGACGACGATGAGGATGGTGTTGAGCCCGGTCATGGGTTACAGCGCACCCTTCGTGGAGGGGAGGATGCCTTCGGCGCGCGGGTCGCGCTCGGACGCGTACCGCAGGGCGCGGGCCAGGGCCTTGAACTGGCACTCCACGATGTGGTGGGCGTTGCGCCCGTACGGCACATGGACGTGCAGCGCGATCTGGGCCTGCGCGACGAAGGACTCCAGGATGTGCCGGGTCATCGTCGTGTCGTAGGCACCGATCATGGGCGCCATGTTCTCGGGCTCGGTGTGCACGAGGTAGGGGCGGCCGCTCAGGTCGACCGTCACCTGGGCGAGCGACTCGTCCAGCGGGACGGTGCAGTTGCCGAAGCGGTAGATGCCGACCTTGTCGCCGAGCGCCTGCTTGAAGGCGGCGCCGAGGGCGAGCGCGGTGTCCTCGATGGTGTGGTGCGAGTCGATGTGCAGGTCGCCGTCGGTCTTGACCGTCAGGTCGAAGAGGCCGTGGCGGCCGAGCTGGTCGAGCATGTGGTCGTAGAAGCCGACCCCGGTCGACACGTCGACCTTGCCGGTGCCGTCGAGGTCGATCTCGACGACGACGGAGGTCTCCTTGGTGGTCCGCTCGATTCTTCCGACGCGGCCTTGGCGAGTCATGCGCTCTGCTCCTTCTTGAGTGTGCGTACCGCATCGAGGAACGCGTCGTTTTCGTCAGGGGTTCCGGTGGACACGCGCAGCCATCCCGGCACGCCGTTGTCCCGCACCAGAACGCCCCGGTCGAGGATCCGCCGCCACACCTCATGGGAGTCGGCGAACCGCCCGAACTGCACGAAGTTGGCGTCGGAGTCGGTCACCGCGTACCCCATCGCGCGCAGCTCGGTGACGATGCGGTCGCGCTCGGCCTTGAGCTGCTCGACGTACTTCAGGAGCGTGTCGGTGTGCTCCAGGGCGGCGAGCGCCGTGGCCTGGGTGACGGCCGACAGGTGGTAGGGCAGGCGGACCAGCTGCACCGCGTCGACGACCGCCGGATCGGCGGCGAGGTAGCCGAGGCGCAGCCCCGCCGCGCCGAACGCCTTCGACATGGTGCGGGAGACGACGAGGTTCGGGCGCCCCTCGATCAGCGGGAGCAGCGAGTCGCCGTGGCTGAATTCGACGTACGCCTCGTCGATCACGACCATGGACGGCTTCGCGGCCTGCGCCGCCTCGTACAGCGCGAGGACGGCCTCGGCCGGGACCGCGTTACCCGTGGGGTTGTTGGGCGTGGTGATGAAGACGACGTCCGGCCGGTGCTCGGCGATGGCGCGCGTGGCCGCGACGACGTCGATGGTGAAGTCGTCGTGGCGGGGGCCCGAGATCCAGCCGGTGCCGGTGCCGCGGGCGATGAGGCCGTGCATCGAGTACGAGGGCTCGAAGCCGATGGCCGTGCGGCCGGGGCCGCCGAAGGTCTGCAGGAGTTGCTGGATGACCTCGTTCGAACCGTTCGCCGCCCAGACGTGGGCGCGCGTCACCTCGTGCCCGCCGGTGCGGGTGAGGTAGCGGGCAAGTTCGGTGCGCAGCTCGACCGCGTCCCTGTCGGGGTAGCGGTTGAGGTCGCGGGCGGCCTCGCGCACCCGCTCGGCGATGCGTTCGACGAGTGCTTCGGGCAGCGGGTAGGGGTTCTCGTTGGTGTTCAGGCGTACGGGCACGTCGAGCTGGGGTGCGCCGTAGGGGGACTTGCCGCGCAGCTCGTCGCGCACGGGCAGGTCGTCGATACGTACGTCGCTCACTGGCCCGGCACCTCCCACCCGAAGCGGGCCTTCACGGCCGCCCCGTGCGCGGGCAGGTCCTCCGCCTCGGCGAGCGTCACGACGTGGTGCGCGACGTCCGCGAGGGCCTCGCGCGAATAGTCCACGATGTGGATGCCGCGCAGGAACGACTGGACACTGAGCCCCGAGGAGTGGCAGGCGCAGCCGCCGGTCGGCAGGACGTGGTTGGAGCCCGCGCAGTAGTCGCCGAGGGAGACGGGCGCCCACGGGCCGACGAAGATCGCGCCGGCGTTCTTGACGCGCCCCGCGACGGCGGCCGCGTCCCCGGTCTGGATCTCCAGGTGCTCGGCGCCGTACGCGTCGACGACCCGCAGGCCCTCCTCCAGGCCGTCGACCAGGACGATCGCGGACTGGCGGCCGCTCAGCGCGGGGACGATGCGGTCCTCGACGTGCTTGGTGGCGGCGACCTGCGGCGCCAGCTCCTTCTCGACCGCGTCCGCGAGCGCAAGGGAGTCCGTGACGAGGACGGCGGCCGCGAGCGGGTCGTGCTCGGCCTGGCTGATCAGGTCGGACGCGACGTGCGCCGGGTCGGCGGTGTCGTCGGCGAGGACCGCGATCTCGGTCGGGCCCGCCTCGGTGTCGATGCCGATGCGCCCGGTGAAGTAGCGCTTGGCGGCCGCGACCCAGATGTTGCCGGGGCCCGTGACCATGTTGGCGGGGGCGCAGCTCTCGGTGCCGTACGCGAACATCGCGACGGCCTGGGCGCCGCCGACCGCGTACACCTCGTCGATGCCGAGGAGCGCGCAGGCGGCGAGGATCGTCGGGTGGGGCAGTCCGGCGAAGTCGGCCTGCGGCGGGGAGGCGAGGGCCATCGACTCGACGCCCGCCTCCTGCGCAGGGACGGCGTTCATGATCACGGAGGACGGGTAGACGGACCGGCCGCCCGGTGCGTAGAGCCCGACGCGCTCGACGGGCACCCACTTCTCGGTGACGGTGCCGCCGGGGACGACCTGCGTGGTGTGCGGGGCGCGGCGCTGCTCGCGGTGGACGGTGCGGGCGCGGCGGATGGATTCTTCCAGGGCCGCGCGCACGGCCGGGTCGAGGCCGTCCAGGGCCTCGGTGAGCGCGGCGGCGGGGACGCGGACCCGGTCCAGGCGCACGCCGTCGAACTTCTCCGCGTAGTCGATCAGCGCCGCGTCGCCACGATGATGCACGTCCTCGCAGATGGGCCGCACCTTCTCCAGGGCGGCCGCGACGTCGAAGTCGGCACGGGGCAGCAGGGCGCGCAGGGCGGACCCGGACGGAAATTCCGTGAGGGCGTCGCCGCGCAGATCGATTCGAGAGATCACATGGCCAATTCTCTCAGACCTTCATTCGGGGCCGGACGCGCGTATCACTGGCTGATATGAACCCCGGAAGACCGCGTTCACCACTAGGGTCTCGCTGGCGTTCAGCCGGTCACCGAGCGGGCATGAAACAGGTGTACGAGAGACGCGCACCGCAGGACGGAGGGGTACAGCAGTGGTCGACGACGCCGGCACCGGGGATCCGCCGGACGGGCTGACCGCCGCGGAGATCGGCATGTGGCAGGCCTTCCGCAACGGCAGTGTCTACGACCTCAGATCGGGCGATCCGGCGGTCGACGATCCGCACGGCGGGCACCCCTGGGGTCCCGAGCGGAGCGTGCGGGCGCGCATCGTGTGCTGGCTGCTGCTCGACGGCCCGCCCGCGCTCGCGGGCCGCGTCTCCTCCCTGAAGCTGGCGGGCGTGCAGATCACCGACCCGCTCGATCTCGCGGGCGGCACGGTCGTCCCGTACACCGAGATGAAGCACTGCCGCTTCGAGAAGGAGGTCCTCCTTCCCGAGGCCCGCTTCGCGACGCTGCGGCTCGTCGACTGCTCCATCCCGCGCGTCGAGGCGGCCAGGCTGCACACCGAGGGCGATCTGCACCTGCCGCGCTGCCGGATCCACAACGGCATCCGTCTCACCGACGCCCACATCGGCACCGATCTGCTGCTGAACCAGGCGGTGGTCTACCGCGACCGGCGCAGCCACTCGATCACCGGCGACGGCCTCACCGTTGGCCAGGACCTGCAGGCCGAGATGATGGAGTCGCACGGCGAGCTGAGCCTGCGCGGCGCGAAGGTCGGCGTGTCCCTGAGCCTGCGCGGCAGCAAGCTGGTGAACCAGTACGGCAGGCATGCCCTCAACGCCCCGCAGATGACCGTCGAGCGCACGCTCTACCTGACCCCGGCGGCCGTCGGCAATCCCCCGCAGACCAGCGGCACCACCCCGGCCCGCGGCACCCGCGTGCAGCGCTTCGAGTGCGAGGGCGGCATCCGCCTCGACGACGGCCGCTTCGGCGACGCCATCGACTTCGCGCACGCCCGCTTCACGCTCCAGAGCGACCAGGAGATCTCGCTGCGCCGCGTCCAGACGCCCGAGCTCCGCTTCCTCGGCGAGGCACCGCAGCGCGGGAAGGTCGTGCTGTCCGGCGCCAGGGTCGTCAACCTCATCGACCGGGCGACGAGCTGGCCGGGGCCCGGCGGCCTCCAGATGGGCGGATTCACGTACGAGAATCTCGTACCGCAGGGCAGCTTCCCGCTGTCCAGGCGGCTGAGCTGGGTGATGGCCGCGACGGCCGAGTACAACCCCGAGCCGTACGAGAAGCTCGCCACCGTCCTGCGCAACGGCGGCGAGGACGCCGACGCCCGCGAGGTCCTCCTCGCCAAGCAGCGCAGGCGCCGCGAGACCCTGCCGCTGGCGGCGAAGCTCTGGGGGTACGCACAGGACTGGACCGTCGCCTACGGCTACCGTCCTGGCCGGGCCGCGGTCTGGATGGCCGTGCTGTGGGCGATCAGCGCGGTGGCGTTCTCGCGCGCCGAGCATCCGGCGATCAAACCGGGCGAGCACCCGAACTGGAACCCCGCCCTGTTCTCCCTCGACCTGCTGCTGCCGGTCATCAACCTCGGACAGGACACCTACTGGCAGCTGAACGGCGGCTGGCAGTGGTTCTCGACCGCGCTGATCCTGCTCGGCTGGGTCCTTGCGACCACGGTGGCGGCGGGCGCGACCAGGCTCCTGCGGCGCAGCTGACCGACATTCTTCGAGAGAGAGCCCGCCACGGCCGAACCCCACGGCCAGCCGGAGGCTGAACCGTTACTCAACGGCAGGCAACCATCCCCCGCCCCGGGCCGTCATCCCTGCGACCGACAAACAACCACGACGGTGACCGGCGGATCCGCGCGAGCGGCGCCGGTTGAGGCATGAAGGAGGGCACGGTGCTGCGTGCCTTCATCCGTACCGCCCGCATGGTCCGGCACACCCAGCGGCTCGCCGCCGGACTGACCCCGGACGACGAGGTGCTCCTCGACGTGCCCGACGAGCGGCTCGCCCCCGCCCTGGTGGCCGCGGGCCGCGGTGACCACGGCCCGGCCGCCAAGCTCCTCGCCACCACCCGCGAGGCCGCCGAGTGGGAGAACCGCGACCGCTACACCACGCGGCTCGCCGCCTTCGCGCGCTCGCGCCCCGAGTGGTTCGACGACTGGCTCGGCGCGTCCCCGCACGACCCGGACGCCCTGCTCGTCAAGGCCGAGCTCGCGGTGGTGCGCGGCTGGGAGTCGCCTGCCCGCGCCGAGCTCCTGCGCGACGCGGGCCCGCTGCTCACCGCGGCCGCCGAGGCCGACCCGCGCGACCCGGTGCCGTGGCGGATCGCCCTGGACCACGCCCGCGGCACGCACGCCCCGCACACCCTCTTCGAGCAGCTGTGGGAGGAGGCGGTGCGCCGCTCCTCGTACCACTACGGCTGCCATGCCTCGGCCCTGCAGTACCTGTCGGCCGCCTGGTACGGCTCGCACCGCGAGTGCTTCGACTTCGCCGAGCGCGCCGCGGGCGACGCACTGCCCGGCTCGTTGATACAGGTCCTTCCGGCACGGGCCGCCTTCGCCTACCTGACCAGCCCCTCGGGGCACCTGCCGCGCGAGCGGCTGGACGCGGCGGCGGACCTGGCGATCGGTCTGTCGCAGTCGTACGAGGCCGGGGACCCGTGGCCCGCCGAGGTCCGCAACCTCCTCACGTACGTCCTGGTCCGCCTGGAGCGGTGGGACGACGCCCTGGAGCAACTGCGCCTGATCGGGCCGTACGCGACGTCGTTCCCCTGGGACCGGATGGCGGACGATCCGCTCGGCCAGTTCCTGGAGCTGCGCGACGGCGTGCGCATAGAAGTGGCGTCGATGACACCGCTGCGCGGTCCGCGGGGACGCGACCGCTCCGGCGACCATTAGGCTTGCCGGTCGTGACCACCCGGCTTCCGCTCTTCCCGCTCAACTCGGTGCTGTTCCCCGGCCTCGTACTGCCGCTGAACGTCTTCGAGGAGCGATATCGCGCCATGATGCGCGAGCTGCTCAAGACTCCCGAGGAGGAGCAGCGCCAGTTCGCCGTCGTCGCGATCCGCGACGGCCAGGAGGTGGCGCCGAGCGCGCCAGGGCTCCCCGACCCGACGGCGCTGCCCGAGCACGGCCCCGCCGCGGGGTTCGGCGACGATCCGCTCAAGGCCTTCCACACCGTGGGCTGCGTGGCGGACGCCGCGACGATCAGGGAGCGCGACGACGGTGGCTTCGAGGTGCTCGCGACGGGCACGACGCGGGTGCGGATCCACTCGGTCGACGCCTCGGGGGCCTTCCTCACGGCCGAGGTCGAGGAGGTGCCGGAAGAGCTGGGCGAGGGCGCGGGCACGCTGGGCGAAGGCGTCCTGCGCGCCTTCCGCTCCTACCAGAAGCGGCTGGCCGGGGCGCGGGAGCGCTCGCTGTCGACGGGCGCCGAGCTGCCCGACGACCCGTCCGTCGTGTCGTACCTGGTCGCCGCGGCGGCCGTCCTCGACACCGGCACCAAGCAGCGGCTCCTCGAGGCGCCGGACACGGTGTCGCGGCTGCGGGACGAGCTGACGTTGCTGCGCTCCGAGACCGCGATCATCCGCAATCTGCCCTCGCTGCCCGCGACGGACCTGACGCGCGGGACGACGAGCCTCAACTGACGACGGGTCTCCACTCACCTAAGGCGCGAGCACCATGGCGAAGAAGCAGAAGAAGCAGACGGCCCAGGCCGGGGGGACGCCCGCGACGGTCGCGCTCACCGCGGCCGGTACGCCCTTCACGGTCCACTCCTACGAGCACGACCCGTCCCACCCCTCGTACGGCGAGGAGGCCGCCGAGGCCATGGGCGTCTCGCCCGACCGGGTCTTCAAGACGCTGGTGGCCGAGGTCGACGGCGCACTCACCGTGGCGATCGTCCCCGTGGCGGGCTCCCTGGACCTGAAGGCCCTGGCCGCCGCGGTCGCGGGCAAGCGGGCCGTGCTGGCCGACCCGGCGGCCGCCGAGCGCACCACGGGTTACGTACGGGGCGGTATCTCCCCGCTCGGCCAGCGCAAGAAGCTGCGCACGGTCCTGGACGACTCGGCGTCGGCGCACCCCACGGTCTGCGTCTCGGCGGGCCGCCGCGGCCTGGAGGTCGAACTGGCGCCGGGCGACCTGGCGTCCCTCACGGACGCGGTGCTCGCGCCCATCGGCCGGAGCTGAGCCCCCTCGTCCCCGCTGCCGCGGACGACGTGAAAGCGCCCTCGACACCCGTCCCGCACGGGACTAGTACCGAGGGCATGTCGAAAAAGACGCGCATGCGGAAGTGGCGGGCGAAGAAGCGCAAGGCCAACCACGGCAAACGCCCCGCCTAGAGCCGGGGACGCGGCAGCGGGACTCAGGGCGCCGGATACGGCTCCGGGTCCCGCGGGCCGAACAGACCGGTGAGGCCGAGGTGCACGGCAAGCGCGGCCACCGGCCAGGCGAGGACCGTGCCCATGGCCTTGAGTTCCAGCGGCGCGTCGAAGACGACACCCTTGCCGACGGCCCTGGCGTGCGCCGCGACGTCCGTCTCGGGTCCGAGCCAGATGCCGACCCGCCACGCGAGCAGCGCGCCGAGCAGGCTGCCGAGCCCGAGCCCCGCGACCAGCGGAATGCCGCCGCGCTTGCGGAGCAGGAAGACGACGACGCCACTGACGAGACCGAAGCCGAGCGACAGGAGCGTAAACGTTCCGTCCACGCCTATGGCCTGCTCGCCTTCGGTGTCCTTGAGGTACACCAGCTTGCCGTCCGAGATGAGCGGCACCCGCGGTGACAGCCACATCCACAGCAGTCCGAGCAGAACGCCGCCGACGGCCACCGCGACCATGATCACTGCAGCCTGCCGCACTTCGGTCTTCATGCCGGGACCGTCCTCCTCGTATCCGTGAGGAGACGTCGCTCCCGACGGCTGCGCGGGCGCCTGCCAGGGGTCGTGCGGGGGTTGTTCGTGCGGCGGTTGGGAGGGTGTCAACGGTGCGGTCACCCCCACATCGTGCCAGCACTCCCTGTGCGGCGCGTCACCGCACGGCCGCCCGGCGGAACGCCCAGGTGGCGACGGCCAGCGAGACCACGCCGACGCCCGCGCAGACCGCGAGGTCGAGGGCGACCACGGCCCAGTCCGGATCCGGCCCGAACGTACGGGCGAAGGCCTCCACGCCGTACGTCGAGGGCAGCAGGTCGCGCGCGTACTGCAGCGGCATCGGCATGCGGTCGGCCGGGAGCACCCCGAGCAGCAGCGCCGCCGACATGCCCATCTGACCGAGGAGCGTGGCCAGTTCGGGCCGTGGCGCGAGCAGCCCGAGGGCCGCGCCGAGCCCGGCCAGGGCGGCACCGGCGAGCGGGATCACCGCCAGGAGCACCCACAGGTGCGTGAAGGGCAGCCCGAAGAGCCCGCATCCGACGATCGCCGTCACGAACGTCCCCGGCACCGTGAAGGAGGCGTACGCGGCCGCGGCGCCCAGGACCACGGCGGCGGGCGGCACGGGGAGCGTGGCGTAGTGGTCGAGGCCGCCGTCGGAGCGGAGCTGTCCGAAGTACTGGGCGAGCAGGTTGAGGGCGACGAACGCGACGACGAGCACGGAGGACCCGGCGACGACGGCCCGCGCCTCACCGCCCCCGTCGACGACACCGCGCATCAGGATCATGATGCCGACGGACTGGAAGGTCGCCACGAAGAGCAGCGGTATCCGGGCGACCCGGGCCCGTGACAGCTGCGCGCGGTAGACGGCCGAGAGCGCCGGCAGCAGCCGGGCCGGCGGCCCGAGCGGCGCGGGGCCGATGTCGGCCGCCTCGGCACGCCCGTCGGCCCGCACCACGGCTTCGAGGGGAACGGCACTCACCGGGCAACCCTTCTGTCGCTGTTCCTACGCACTCTGCTCGGTGTCACGCCTTCACCAGCCCCCGCCCGCTCCCGCCCAGTGCGAGATAGACATCCTCCAGGCTGGGCGTGGCCAGCGTGAAGTCGTCCAGCGCGGCGAACGCCGCCCCGCCGGTGACCGCCGCGACGGCGGCCCGCGCCTCGTCCGGGGCGAGCCGCAGGGACCACCGCCGTCCCGACTCGACCGCGGAGGACCGCAGCGCGGCCACCTCGGGCACGTCGAGCGGCGCCCGCTCCCGCCACACCAGCTCCACCCTGACCTCGTCCGCGACCTGCTCCTTGAGCCCGGCCGGGGTGTCGCAGGCGATGACCTTGCCCTGGTCGAGCACGGCGACACGGTCGAGGACGGTCTCGGCCTCGATGACGTTGTGGGTCACAAGCACCACCGTCGTGCCGCGCTCGGCCCTGCGCCGGTCGATCGCCGCCCAGACGGCGCGCCGCGCGACCGGGTCCATGCCGGTGGTGGGCTCGTCAAGGACGAGCAGCTGCCGCTCCGCCACCAGCGCGGTGGCGAAGCAGGCGAGCCGCCGCTGCCCGCCGGAAAGCTTCTTCAGCGGCCGCGAGGCCAGCGGCGTGAGCCCCAGCTCCTCGAGGACCGCGTCCCGCTCGGCCCGCGCCCGCGCCACCTCCAGGCCGCGCAGCCGTCCGGTCGTTTCGACGGCGAGCGACACGGTCAGCTCGTCGAGGGCGGTGGACTCCTGCCCCAGGTACGCGAGGATCCGCGCGGCCCGCTCGGGGTGGCGCACGATGTCGTGGCCGAGGATCTCGACGCTGCCGCTGTCGGGGCGCATCAGCCCGGTCAGCTGGCGTACGAGGGTGGATTTGCCGGCGCCGTTGGGGCCGAGCAGACCGAAGATCTCGCCGCGTCCGACCGTCAGACGGATCCCGTCGGTGGCGCGGACCTCGGGGGTCGCGGGCCTGCCGCGCCGGGCGCGGGCGGCGGGATAGGTCTTGACCAGGTCGCGCACCGCGCAGACGGCGTCGTTGCCGTTTTCCTGACGGAGTCCCTGTCGGACTGCCGGTGTCGGACGCGTACTCACGAAGGACGAGCCTACGGGGTCCGCGGGCACGGACTGCGCCCGGGGCGCCCCGTACGCCCCGTGTCAGTCACCTGCGCGGTCCCCCGCGGGCGCGTGCTCGGCGGCCGTCCGCGAGTCGACCTCCCGCCAGAAACCCGCCCTGATCGCGTACCGGTCGTGCTCGTCGATCTGGTCGTCCTTGTGGGCGAGCAGGCCGAACCGTGCGGCGTAGCGGAGCAGCTCCCCGTCGACGCGGTGCGGGATGCGGGGGTACATCGTCGACAGCTTGTGCAGGTTGTGCTGTTCCGGGAGGCGCGCCATCCAGCGCCGCGCGAACACCTGTCCTACCTCGAAGGGGTCGCCGCCGACGGTGGTGATGTCCTCCTCGCGGTCGGCCCAGCGCTGCTCGGCGGTCGTCAGCTGGGCGAGGGTGGGCAGCGCGGCGGCCTCGGCGCCCTCGGGCGCGCCGCCGGGGCGCTCGACCCAGCCCTTGTCGGAGGACCAGCGCAGTGTCGCGTTCGTGGGGTGCTGCGGTGGCTGGGTGCCGGGGCCGCGCAGGGCGGCGAGGTCCTTGGGGGTGGGCACGCCCTTGCCGGGCGGCATGCGGTGCTCGTCGGGCCGACTGCCGTTGGCGGCGGGCTCGGGGTGCCGGGCGGGGGCCTCTTCCTCGGTGTGCTGCGCGGCGGCGGCGAGGGCGGACTCCGGCAGCGGGGCGGAGAGGATCGCGGCGATCTCGGGGCGTGGCACGGGCGGGGGCGCGCAGATGCCGGAGAGCTCCTTGGGGCGCACGGCCTTGGTGATCCAGGCCCGGTCGAGCACGCGCCGCTCGTCGGCCTCCGCGACGAGGTCCTCGGACTGGTTGTAGTCCCCGTCGGCGGCCTGCACGGCCCACAGGTGGACGGCGACGCCGTGCTCCTTGGCGGCCATCATCCCGGGCAGCAGATCGCCGTCGCCGGTGACGAGCACGACGTCGGAACAGGCGCGGTTGCGGGCCAGCTCGGTCAGCTCGGCGTGCATCGCGGCGTCGACGCCCTTCTGCGCCCACCGTCCGTCGCTGCGGGTCAGGGCGCCCAGGCGGACGGTCACGCGCGGCATGACGCGCAGCCGCCGGTGCTCGGGCTGGGGGACGCGGTCGGGGGCCCCGTCGAACCAGTAGATGCGCAGCAGGGGGCGCTCGGTGTCGGATTCCGCGCGCTCGCGAAGGCCCTGGATCAGAGCGGAGTGATCGACGGTGATCCGGGACCTGGACGGTTCGCCTGCGAGGAGACTCGCGGCGGCACCCAGCAGATACCCGGCGTCCACCAGGACGATGCAGCGATCCACGCGGTCCACCCTCTTTCCCTGGAGGTTCCCTGACGTGCCTGGAGGTTCCAGAACAGTGCGACGTGCCTGGAGGTCTCTGGACGTTCCCTCGAAGGCCCACGAAGACACCCTGTCTGGACAACGAATAGGGGTGCGGGTCCGCGTCGGGTTCCCTTCGAGTCTGCCCGACCCGGCGGAGGTTAACGGCCGGAACTCGATCTTCGGCGTGGCGCATCTGCGGATCGTTCCCCGACCGGCCTTATTACGCACGGTAATTCTCCGAAATGCACACTTTGCAGCCATATGTGAATCTGGTCGCATCCTGGCCCCCAGATCCCCCTCAGGAGGAAGATCACCATGGCCAAGAACAAGAACCGCAAGCAGGGCGGCCAGCAGAACCGCTCCTCACAGGCCGAGCAGGCACAGGAGCAGGCCAAGTCGACCGCTGTGGACGCACAGTCGCCGATGCAGACGCAGGCCCAGGGCAGCCCTGCCGATGTTGCTCGTAAGCACCAGCGCCGCTTCGGTCACAACTGACGCACATCCAGGCGCATATGGCACACATGAGGGGCGCACCCGGCTCGGGTGCGCCCCTCATGGCATGGACCGGTCCGCGCAGGACGGAGGCCGGTCTCTTCAGTCCGCTCAGTCCGTGAAGCCGTGCCGCTCGTGCGCGACCATGAACGAGCTCGGCTTCTCCAGCTCGGAGGGCCTCGGCCGCACGACCTTGCGGCCGCCCTGGATGACGGCGTACGCGGCGCGCACGTGCCGCACGCGGTCGGTGAACTCCATCCGCGGGAAGTAGTCGTGCAGCGCCCGGCGGGTCGCCTCCGGGGACTGGTGCGTCTCACGCATCAGGAATACGGCCTTGTCGACAGCGGCACCGTTCACGGCACTCCACCCTCACACACGAGAAGAATTAGATGCACTCTGCATCTTACTCTCCGACATGTCCGGTTTGGATAAGTAAGGGGCGGGTCAGCCCGCCAGGCAGGACGGGCCGAGCAGCACCTTCAGGTCACCGAAGAGCGCCGGGTCCGGCTTCACCCGGTGCCGGTCGAGCCGCAGCACGGTGGTCTTCTGCGCCCCCTGGAGCTTGATCCGCACCTCGCTGTTGCCGCGGTGGTGGCTGAGGACCTCGCCGAGGCGGGTGATCATCGGCGGGCTCACCTTGACCGTCGGGATGGTGATCACCACGGGTGCGTTGGTGCCCGCGTTCGACAGGTCGGGGACCTGCATCTCCATGGCGACGAGCCGGGGCACGTCCTCGCGCTTGTCGAGGCGTCCCTTGACGAAGACCACGGCGTCCTCGACGAGTTGGGTCGACACCAGCTGGTAGGTGGCCGGGAAGAACATGCACTCGATGGAGCCCGCGAGGTCCTCGACGGTGGCGATGGCCCAGGCGTTGCCCTGCTTGGTCATCTTCCGCTGCAGGCCCGAGATGATGCCGCCGATGGTGACCACGGAGCCGTCGGAGAAGTCGCCGCCGGTCAGCTGCCCGATGCCCGCGTCCGCCTTGTCGGACAGCACGTGCTCCAGGCCGAAGAGCGGGTGGTCGGAGACGTAGAGACCGAGCATCTCCCGCTCCTGGGCGAGCAGGTAGGTCTTCTCCCACTCGTCCTCGGAGAACTCCACGTCGAGCCCGAAGCCCGGCTCGTCGCCGCCGGATTCGTCCCCCATCCCTCCGAAGAGGTCGAACTGGCCCTCGGCCTCCTTGCGCTTGACCGCGACCACGTTGTCGATCATCGGCTCGTACTGCGCGGTCAGGCCCTTGCGGGTGTGCCCCATGGTGTCGAAGGCGCCCGCCTTGATCAGGGACTCCGTGGTGCGCTTGTTGCAGGCGGCGGCCTCGACCTTGTCCAGGTAGTCGGGGAAGGAGGTGAACTTCCCCTTCGCCTTGCGCGACCGGATGATCGACTCGACCACGTTCGTGCCGACGTTGCGGACGGCCTCCAGGCCGAAGAGGATCTCGTCGTCGCCCTGGGCGGCGAAGTTGTGCACCGACTCGTTCACGTTCGGCGGGAGCACCTTGATGCCCATGCGGCGGCACTCGTTGAGGTAGACGGCCGACTTGTCCTTGTCGTCCTTCACCGAGGTGAGCAGCGCGGCCATGTACTCGGCGGGGTAGTTCGCCTTCAGGTACGCGGTCCAGTAGGTGACCAGGCCGTACGCGGAGGAGTGCGCCTTGTTGAACGCGTATCCGGCGAAGGGGACCAGGACGTCCCACAGGGCCTGGATCGCCGCGTCCGAGTACCCGTTCTTCTTCGCGCCCTCCTGGAAGAGGACGAAGTTCTTCGCCAGCTCCTCGGGCTTCTTCTTGCCCATCACGCGGCGCAGGATGTCGGCCTCGCCGAGCGAGTACCCCGCGATGATCTGCGCGGCCTTCTGCACCTGCTCCTGGTACACGATGAGGCCGTAGGTGAGGCCGAGCGTCTCCTTCAGGGGCTCTTCGAGCTCCGGGTGGATCGGCGTGATCTCCTGGCGGCCGTTCTTGCGCTCGGCGTAGTTCGTGTGCGAGTTCATGCCCATCGGGCCCGGCCGGTACAGGGCCGAGACGGCGGAAATGTCCTCGAAGTTGTCGGGCTGCATCTGGCGCAGCAGCGAGCGCATCGGGCCGCCGTCGAACTGGAAGACGCCGAGCGTGTCACCGCGGCAGAGCAGTTCGAAGGTCTTGGGGTCGTCCAGTTCGAGGGAGAGCATCTCCAGGTCGATGCCCTTGTTGTTCCGCACCATCTTGACGGCGTCGTCCATGATGGTGAGGTTGCGCAGGCCCAGGAAGTCCATCTTGAGCAGGCCGAGCGACTCGCACTGGGGGTAGTCCCACTGCGTGATGGTCACGCCATCGGTGTGCCGCGTCCAGAGCGGGGCGTGATCGACGATGGGCTCGCTGGACATGATCACGCCGGCCGCGTGCACACCCATCTGCCGGACCAGGCCCTCGACGCCCTTGGCGGTGTCGATGACCTTCTTCACGTCCGGCTCGTTCTCGTACATCCCCCGGATCTCGCCCGCTTCGCTGTAGCGCGGGTGCTTGGGGTCGGTGATGCCGGAGAGGTCGATGCCCTTGCCGAGGACGTCGGCGGGCATGGCCTTGGTGAGGCGGTCGCCCATCGCGTACGGATATCCGAGCACGCGCGCGGAGTCCTTGATCGCGTTCTTCGCCTTGATCTTTCCGTACGTACCGATCATGGCGACCTTGTCGGCGCCGTACTTCTCGGTCACGTACCTAATCACTTCGACGCGCCTGCGCTCGTCGAAGTCGATGTCGACATCGGGCATGGAGACGCGCTCGGGGTTGAGGAACCGCTCGAAGATCAGGCCGTGCGTGATCGGGTCGAGGTCGGTGATGCCCATGGCGTACGCGACGATCGAGCCTGCCGCGGAGCCTCGGCCAGGGCCGACCGCGATGCCGTTGTTCTTGGCCCACATGATGAAGTCGGCGACCACGAGGAAGTACCCCGGGAAGCCCATCTGGATGATGATGTCCATCTCGTACTCGGCCTGCTTCTGCCGGTCGTCGGGGACACCGGCCGGGTAGCGGCGCTCCATGCCGACCCGGACCTCCTCCTGGAACCAGGTGACCTCGGTGAAGCCTTCCGGGATGTCGAACTTCGGCATCAGGTCGCGCTTCTCGAACATGCCCGTGGTATCGATCTGCTCGGCCACCAGGAGCGTGTTGCGGCAGCCCTCCTGCCACGCGTCCGAGGAGTCGATGGCGTACATCTCGTCCGTGGACTTCAGGTAGTAGCCCGTGCCGTCGAAGCGGAAGCGGTCCGGGTCCGAGAGGTTCTTGCCGGTCTGGATGCAGAGCAGCGCGTCGTGCGCGACGGACTCGTGCGCGTACGTGTAGTGCGAGTCGTTCGTCACCAGGGGCGGGATGCCGAGCTTCTTGCCGACCCGGAGCAGGTCGTCACGGACCCGGCGCTCGATGTCGATGCCGTGGTCCATCAGCTCCAGGAAATACCGGTCCTTGCCGAAGATGTCCTGGTAGTCCGAGGCCGCCTGGACCGCCTCGTCGAACTGCCCGAGCCGCAGCCGCGTCTGCAGCTCGCCCGAGGGGCAGCCGGTGGAGGCGATCAGCCCCTCCGACCACTGCGAGATGGTCTCCTTGTCCATGCGGGGCCACTTCTGCAGCCAGCCCTCGGCATAGGCGTCCGAGGAGAGCTTGAAGAGGTTGTGCAGGCCCTTCTCGTTCGCCGCCCAGATCGTCTTGTGGGTGTAACCACCCGAACCGGACACGTCGTCGCGCTTCTGGTGCGGCTGTCCCCACTTGATCTTGCGCTTGTTCCGCCGCGACTCCGGCGCCACATACGCCTCGATGCCGATGATCGGCGTCACGCCCGCCTTCTGCGCCGAGTGGAAGAAGTCGTACGCACCGTGCAGGTTGCCGTGGTCGGACATGGCGATATGCGTCATGCCCATCTCATTGGCGGCGTCGAACATGTCCTTGAGCCGCGCGGCACCGTCAAGCAGCGAGTACTGGGTGTGCACGTGCAGGTGCGTGAAGGGCGGCTTGGTCACGGTGGAAGGCCTCCGGCGAACGAGGGGTGACAGGCTGCGGGCAGTCTGGGGGGACAGCGTGGAAGTCTAATCCGGGGCGCTGACAACCGGCGGGCACTCGGGGGTACGGTCGAGCGTTGGAAGGGACGGAACATCTGTCCCGAGGGGCGGAGCGGCCCTCTGTCCCAGGGGGCGGAGCACCCGCCCCATGTCACGCACCACCCCTGTACCAGGAGGCACCCAGCGATGTCGGTCCCGCAGCCCACGGCTGAGCAGCGCGGCGAGGAGATCCTCGCCGTCTTCGACACCGCCTTCGGCGAGCTGCTCGCCGCGGACCCCGCCGCGTTCCGGGTGAAGTTCCGGAAGATGGCCTCCTCCGCCTTCGCGTTCTACCGCGGCACGGCCTGCCTGTTCTACGGCGACCTGGAGCGCGAGCAGCACGGCGGGCCCTACCTGGACGACCGCACGGGCCGGGTGTGGATCCACGGCGACCTGCACGCCGAGAACTTCGGCACGTACATGGACGCGCAGGGCCGCCTGATCTTCAACGTGAACGACTTCGACGAGGCGTACGTAGGCCCCTTCACCTGGGACCTGAAGCGCTTCGCCGCCTCCGTGGCCCTGATCGGTTACACGAAGGCGCTCGGCGACGACCAGATCACCGACCTGGTGCGGACCTACGCAGCGGCGTACCGCGAGCGGATCCACGACCTGTCGACGGGCGCCAAGAGCGACGAGGTGCCGCCCTTCACGCTGGACACCGCCCAGGGCCCCCTCCTGGACGCGCTGCGCGACGCCCGCTCCCTGACCCGCTTCGGGCTGCTCGACTCGATGACCGAGATCCGCGACTTCGAGCGCCGCTTCGCGTCGGGCGGCGGCTCCATCGAGCTCGACGCCGCCACGCGGTACAAGGTCCTCGCCGCGTTCGACGGCTATCTGGAGACGCTGCCGGAGTCCTCGCTCACCCGCCCCGACTCGTATCGCGTGAAGGACGTCGTCGGCCGTCGCGGCATCGGCATCGGCTCCGCGGGCCTGCCCTCGTACAACATCCTCCTGGAAGGCAACAGCGACGCCCTGGAGAACGACGTCGTGATCTACCTCAAGCAGGCGCAGACCCCCGCGGTCTCGCGGCACATCACGGACCCGGCGGTCCGTGGGTACTTCCAGCACGAGGGCCACCGCACGGTCATCTCGCAGCGCGCCCTCCAGGCGCACGCCGACCCGTGGCTGGGCTGGACCGAGCTGGACGGCGCGGGCCAGCTGGTCGCCGAGGTGTCGCCGTACGCCGTGGACCTGGACTGGTCGGACATCGACGACCTGGACGAGATCGCCTCGGTCGTCGCCGACCTGGGCCGCGCCACCGCCACGATGCACGCCGCGGCGGACGACGAGAGCGGCCACTCGGACCTGGTGCCGTTCTCCACGGAGCGCGCCATCGACGCCGCGATCGCCGCCGACGAGGGCGGCTTCGCGGACCTGCTCGTGGACTTCGCGCACTCGTACGGGGCACGCGCACGCGCCGACCACCAGATCTTCGTCGACCTGTTCCGCAACGGCCGGATCCCGGGGCTGTAGAGGTCACCCACAGGAACGCATGACACACTCCTCCGCGATGGACATATCCGGGAATCAGCTCAGAGTGGTGCGCGCGGCGCTCTTCACGGCACTCGTCGTGACGCTGTCCGCCGCGTCGCACGTGCTGCTGTCCCGCGTTCCCCTGCCGCTGACCACCGTCGCGGCGATCGCCGCCGCCGTCTTCCTCATCGCGTACGCGCTGGCGGGGCGCGAGCGCGGGTACGGACGGATCGCGACCCTGCTGATCCCCCTGGAGCTGGCCGCCGACACGGTCTTCACCGCGGGGCAGCACGTCTGTTACGGCGAGGCGGGCGGCCCCGTCGCGGGCCCGCTGCGCGCCGTCGGCTTCGACGTGCTGTGCGGCGGGGCGCCCGTGGGGACGCCGCTGGCCCGGATGACCGCGGAGGGGCACGGCGCGGCCGCGCTGCTCGCCGACGTGGACCCGACGGCCGCCTGGCTGCTGCTCGGGGCGCACGTCGGGGTGGGTCTCCTCGCGGCGGCCTGGCTGCGGCGCGGCGAGCGGGCGCTGGCCCAGCTCCTGGGCGCGGTCACCGCCGCGACGTTCCGGCCCCTGCTGATCGCGGTCGCCGCGGTCACCACCTCCCGCATGCCCGTACGCCGCGCCCCGCGCCCCGCGCGCCGGGTGCGGGCGGCGCGCACGCGCCTCCTCGTGCACTTCGTGGGGCGGCGTGGACCGCCGTGCTCGGCCGTCTTCGCCTGAGCACAGCACCCCACGCAGTCACCCACACGGAGAAAAAGATCATGAGCAAGCGCAACAGTCAGGCCGCCAAGTCCGCAGCACGCGAGCGCATCCGCGCCCAGCAGGAGGCCGAGCGCAAGCGCGAGAAGCGGAAGCGGGGCATCATCGTCGGCGTCTCGATCGTCGGCGTGCTCGCCATAGCCGGTGGTGTCGGCTATGCCGTCATGCAGTCCAACAAGCCCGGCTACTGGGAAGAGGCCAAGGACGCCAAGCTCGTCAAGCCGGCCAACACCTCGGGCACGAACGGCACGACCGTCGTCCTCGGCAAGGAGTCCGCGAAGAAGACCCTGAAGGTCTACGAGGACCCGCGCTGCCCCGTGTGCGCCGCCTTCGAGCAGACGGCCGGCCCGACCGTCGAGAAGGACATGAAGGACGGCAAGTACAAGATCGAGTTCATCGGCGCCACCTTCCTCGACCGGAACATCCCGGGCGAGGGCTCCAGGAACGCCATGAGCGCGCTCGGTGCGGCCCTGAACGTCAGCGACGAGGCGTTCCTCGAGTACAAGAAGGTGCTCTTCTCGGCGAAGATCCACCCCTCGGAGCAGGACGACAAGTTCAAGGACGACTCGTACCTCCTCAAGGCCGCCGACCAGGTGCCGGACCTCAAGAAGAACGCCGCCTTCAAGAAGGCCGTCAAGGCCGGGACCTACGACCGGTGGGCCCTGGAGATGTCGAAGAAGTTCGACGACAACAAGGACGGCGTCGAGGGCACGCCCTCCTTCGTCATGGACGGCAAGCAGCTGACGGGCCCCGGTTCGAAGAACGCGCCCAGCACGGTCGAGGACTACAAGACCGCGATCGACAAGGCCCTCAAGGGCTGAACAGCGCCCTTTGACAGGGCGCGTGGGAAAAGAGCGGGCGAACTCCTCGGGTTCGCCCGCTCTTTGCGATTACCACTGAGTAAGGTGATCGCCCGTGACCAGTCGAAACGATGCTCAGCCGCCGCTCAACACCCGTGCGCCAAGCCGCCGCACGGTCGTCAAGGCCGCCGCCGCCACCGCCGCGCTCGGCGCCCCGCTCGCCGCAGCCATACCCGCGTACGCCGCCGAGGGACCCGCCTTCCACCACGGAGTCGCATCGGGCGACCCGCTGCCCGACGGCGTCCTGCTGTGGACCCGCGTGACGCCCACCCCCGATGCCGTGCCCGGCTCCGGCAAGGGTCCCGACACCGAGGTGAGTTGGGAGGTGGCCGAGGACAAGGGGTTCACCCGGGTCGTCGGCCGCGGCAGCACCACCGCACGGGCCGGATCGGACCACACGGTCAAGGCCGACGTAAGGGGCTTGCGCCAGGCGACCACGTATTACTTCCGCTTCTCCGTGGGGGACGTGCGCTCCCCCGTGGGCCGCACCCGCACCACCCCCGCCCACGACGCGTCCGCGCACGGCGTCCGCTTCGGTGTGGTGTCCTGCGCCAACTGGGAGGCCGGCCACTTCTCGCCCTACCGCCACCTCGCGGCCCGCACCGAGCTCGACGCGGTCCTCCACCTCGGCGACTACATCTACGAGTACCGGACCGGCGAGTACCCGTCCGCCGAGTACGTCGTACGTCAGCACGAGCCGAAGCACGAGATCACCACGCTCGCCGATTACCGCACCCGGCACGGCGTCCACAAGACCGACCCCGACGCGCAGGCGATGCACGCCACGCATCCCGTCATCGCGATCTGGGACGACCACGAGTTCGCCGACAACGCCTGGTCGGGCGGGGCCGTGAACCACTCGCCGGAGACCGAGGGCGACTGGGCGGGCCGCATGGCGGCGGCCAAGCAGGCGTACTTCGAGTGGATGCCCGTACGCCCCTCGACCGAGGGCACCGTCTACCGCCGCGTCCGCTACGGCAAGCTCGCCGATCTGCACCTGCTCGACCTGCGGTCCTTCCGCTCCGAGCAGGCGGGGTTCGGCAGCGGCGAGGTCGACGACCCGGACCGCACGATCACCGGCCGCGCGCAGCTCGACTGGCTGAAGTCGGGCCTGGCCGCATCGGACGCGGCCTGGAAGCTGGTCGGCACCTCGGTGATGATCACGCCGGTCGCCTTCGGCTCCCTGCCCGCCCATCTCCTCAAGCCCCTCGCGGAGTTGCTCGGCCTGCCCGGTGAGGGCCTCGCCATCAACACCGACCAGTGGGACGGCTACACGGACGACCGCAAGGAACTCATCGCCCACCTGCGCGACAACAAGATCCGCAACACCGTCTTCCTGACCGGTGACATCCACATGGCCTGGGCGAACGACGTACCGGCCAAGGCGGCCACGTACCCCCTGTCGGCCTCGGCCGCGACGGAGTTCGTCGTCACCTCGGTGAGCTCCGACAACATCGACGACATGCTCCACGTCGCCCCGCACACGGTCTCCCTCGTGGCGGCGGGCGCCATCAAGGCGGCCAACCGGCACGTGAAGTGGCTGGACATGGACTCGCACGGCTACGGCGTGCTCGACGTCACCGCCGAGCGCTCGCAGATGGACTACTACGTCGTCTCGGACCGGACCGACCCCGAGGCGACCTCGTCCTGGGCCCGTTCGTACCGCACGCTCACCGGCACGCAGCAGGTCGAGCGGGTGCACGCACCGGTCCGCTGACCACCCGGGGCCGGAGCCTGGGCCGGGGCCTTAGAGCGTCTCCAGGAAGCCGAGCGCCGTGCGCCACGTCGCCTCCGTGGCCTCGGCGTCGTAGTCGTCGAGGTCCGGGTCGGTGTAGAGGTGGCCCGCGCCCGCGTAGCGGTAGATCTCCACGTCGGCCCCGGCCCGGCCCATTTGCAGGTACCAGGCGCTCAGCCAGTCGTCGGACTCGAACGGGTCGGGCTCGGCGACGTGCAGCTGCACGGGCAGCTCGTCCACGGACACGTTCTCCGCGAGGTCGGAGGTGCCGTGCAGGAGCAGCAGGCCGCGCGCCTTCTCGTCGCCGAGGGCGAGGGTCTGCGCGGTCGCGGCGCCGAGCGAGAAGCCCGCGTAGACGAGACCCCGCTCCGAGTAGGGCGCGGCGGCGAGGATCGCGCGCTTCAGGATCTCGTCCTTGCCGAGCTCGTTCTGGAACGTCCTGCCTTCCTCGACGCTGTCGAAGACGCGGCCCTCGAAGAGGTCGGGGGTCCACACCTCGTGCCCGGCGGCACGCAGTCGGTCCGCCGCCGCGTGCACTGCGGGCCGCAGACCGTACGTCGAATGGAAAAGCACGATGTTCATGGGGCCATCGTGCCATCCGTGCCCTACCCCTACCCTCGGAGGCATGGAGAACGTACTGCGTCCGTTGATCGTGGTCGGCGGCTCGGTCGTGCTCACGGTGGTCGTCGGCTGGCTGGTCGACGTCCTGCTGCGCCGGGCCGACGAGCGGCACCACGAGACCCCGCTGTGGGGGCTGCTGCGCCGCTGCCGCGTACCCCTGCAAGTCGTCCTGTGCACCGCCATCCTGAGAGGCTCGTACCAGCAGACCAAGATCGCCGATGACCACTCGGCGGGCATCGGCCGCACCCTCACGCTCATCCTCATCGGCTCCACCGCCTGGCTCGTCGTGCGGATCGCGGTGGCCGTCGTCGAATCGTCGTACGCGCGCTACGCCACCATGCACCGCGACCCGGCCCGCGTCCGCCGGGTGCGTACGCAGGTGACCCTCATCCAGCGGGTGGTCACCGCGATCGTCGGTGTCGTGGCCGTCGCCGCGATGCTCCTGACGTTCCCCGCGATGCAGGCCGCGGGCGCCTCGCTGCTCGCCTCTGCGGGCGTCCTCGGCATCGTCGCCGGTGTCGCCGCCCAGTCCACCCTCGGCAACCTCTTCGCCGGGCTGCAGATCGCCTTCGGCGACATGGTGCGGCTCGGGGACACGGTGGTGGTGGACGGCGAGTGGGGCACGATCGACGAGATCACCCTGACCTTCCTGACCGTCCGCACCTGGGACGAGCGCCGGATCACCATGCCGGTGTCGTACTTCACCTCTAAGCCCTTCGAGAACTGGTCGCGGGGCAGCGCCGAGATGACCGGCACGGTCTTCTTCCAGCTGGACCACTCCGCGCCCGTCGTGCGGATGCGCGAGCGGCTCCACGACATCCTGCGCGACTGCGCCGCGTGGGACGGCAGGGACTGGGGCCTCGCGGTGACGGACACCACACCGACCACCATCCAGGTCCGCGCCCTGGTCACCGCGAAGGACGCGGACGACATATGGACGGTGCGGGTCACGGTGCGCGAGCAGATGATCCGGTGGCTCGCCGAGCACCACGCCTACGCGCTGCCGCGGGTCACCACCGCCACGGCCGAGCCGGTGCCGAACGGCCACCGCCCGCGCCTGGAGCAGTTCTCGCCGGACGTCCCCCGGACGGGCCGCGGCTGAGCGCGGGCCGCCCGGCGGTCACCTCAGGCTGCGTACGTCGAGGTGGTGCAGGACCCGGTCGACGACCTCCGGGTCGGCGCCGGGCTCGCTGCGCGCGGCGAGCACCTCGTGGCGGGCGGCGGACATCATCTCGCGCTGGATGCGCTGGACCGCCTTCAGCCGGTCGACGCGCTTGGCGTACCGCTCGCGGCGCTCGTCGTCGAGCAGGTCGGGGCTGATCCTGGCGCCGATGTCGAACGCGCCGCGCTGCAGCCGCTCGGAGAGGTCGTCGGGGAGCTCCTCGACCTCCTCGATCTCCTTGAGGCGGCGCTTGGCGGCCTTGGCCGCACGGAGGGCGAGTATGCGCTCGAGTTCGCGCTCCGTGTCGGCGTCGGCGCGCACGCCGAGCTTGCGCACCAGCCAGGGCAGGGTGAGTCCCTGGGCGACGAGGGTCGCCATGATGACGCAGAACGCGATGAAGATGATCTCGTCGCGGGCCGGGAACGGAGCTCCGTCGTCCGTCTTGAGCGGGATGGCGAGGGCCAGCGCCACCGAGGCCACGCCCCGCATCCCCGACCACCACATGACGACGGTCTCGCGCCAGGTCGTGGGGATCTCCTCGTCCACGTCCCGGCGCTTGTGGAGCCGCTTGGCCAGCCAGGTCGCGGGCAGCAGCCAGAGCAGTCGTACGCCGACGACGACGGCGACGATCGCCGCGCCCCAGCCGAACATCTCCCACGGGCGGCCGCTCGCGATGCCGAAGACGTTGTGCAGCTCCAGGCCGATGAGCCCGAACGCGATGCCGGTCACGAGGGTGTCGACGATCTGCCAGAAGGTCTGTCCGGTGATCCGTCCGAGCACGTCGTCGGCGTCGACGGCGTTCTCCGCGAGGTAGAGCGCGGTGGTGAGGACGGCGAGCACGCCGGAGCCGAGCAGCTCTTCGGCCAGCACATAGCTGACGAACGGCACCAGGAGCGTCAGGCCGGTCTGCAGGGTGGCGTCGCCCAGCAGACCCATGAGCTTGTTGGTGAGCCAGCCGAGCACGAGGCCGACGATGACGGCGACCACGGCCGACAGCACCAGGAGCCCCACGGCGGAGGGCCAGGAGAAGGTGCCGCTCATCGCCGCCGCGATCGCCACGTGGTAGAGCACGATCGCCGTGACGTCGTTGAAGAGCCCCTCGCCCTCCAGGATCGACACGAGCCTGCGCGGCAGCCCCAGCGATCCGGCGACCGCGGTCGCGGCCACGGGGTCGGGCGGCGCGACGAGCGCCCCGAGCGCCACGGCGGCCGCGATCGGCAGCCCGGGGACGACGGAGTTGGCGACCGCGGCGACCGCCGCCGTGGTCACGAACACCAGCGCGACGGCGAGCAGCAGGATGGGGCGGATGTTGGCCGTGAACTGCCGCCAGGAGGTGCGTTGCACGGTGGCGTAGAGCAGTGGCGGGAGCACCAACGGAAGGATGTAGTCCGGCGGGATCTCCACATTGGGCACGAACGGCAGGAGGGCCATGCCGATCCCCACCAGCGTCATCAGGACCGGCGCGGGCAGCCCGAGGCGGTCCCCCAGGGGCACGGTGACCACGGCACCGAGCAGCAAGATGAGCACCAGCGCCAGTTGATCCACGTGTGCACTCCGGCAGTCGAGACTTGGACGATCAAGGCCTCAACCCTGCCACGCATTCCCCGCCAACCGGAGCGACACGTTCTACGAACCTGCCCGGCCCGCTCCGTGGTTCTACGGGTTCTGCTGCTGGTTCAGCGGCTTGCGCATCGCGCGGTGCGGGATTCCGGCGTCGGGGAACTCCGGGCCGTACACCTCGTATCCGAGGCGCTCGTAGAAACCCAGGGCGTGGGTCTGCGCGTGCAGGTCCACCGCGGTGAGGCCACGCGCGCGTGCCACGTCCTCGATGGCCCGCACCAGGGCGGCGCCCACGCCGAGGCCGCGCGCGGCCCGCGTCACCGCGAGCCGTCCGAGCGCGCCCACTCCGGTGTCGCCGCCGTTCTTGGCGGCCGCCGCGGCGCCGGTCAGGAGTCGGCCCGTGCCCAGCGGGACGCCGTCCTCGCGGACGGCCAGGACGTGCACCGCCCTGGCGTCGTGCTCGTCGTACTCAAGCTCTTCCGGAACCTGCTGCTCGACCACGAAGACGTCCTTGCGGACGGCGAAGCAGGCCTCCAGGTCGTCCGTGCCCTCGGCGGTCCGGACCGTCACACCGGTCACGAGCTCTCCGCGCGGACCCGGTCGAGGGCCTTCTGGAGGTCCTCGGGATAGCCGCTCTCGTACTCCACCCACTGGCCGTCGCCCGGGTGCTCGAAGCCGAGCCGGACGGCGTGCAGCCACTGGCGGGTGAGGCCGAGGCGCTTGGCGATCGTGGGGTCCGCGCCGTACGTCAGGTCGCCCACGCACGGGTGCCGGTGGGCCGACATGTGGACGCGGATCTGGTGCGTGCGCCCCGTCTCCAGCTTGATGTCGAGCAGGGAGGCGGCGCGGAAGGCCTCGATGAGGTCGTAGTGCGTCACGGAGGGCTTGCCCTCGGCCGTGACCGCCCACTTGTAGTCGTGGTTCGGGTGGCGGCCGATGGGGGCGTCGATGGTGCCGCTCATCGGGTCGGGGTGGCCCTGGACCAGCGCGTTGTAGCGCTTGTCGACCGTGCGCTCCTTGAACTGGCGCTTCAGGGAGGTGTACGCACGCTCCGACTTGGCGACGACCATCAGGCCGGACGTGCCGACGTCGAGGCGGTGCACGATGCCCTGGCGCTCGGCCGCGCCGGAGGTGGAGATCCGGTACCCCGCGGCGGCGAGGCCGCCGATCACGGTCGTCCCGGTCCAGCCCGGGCTCGGGTGCGCGGCCACGCCGACCGGCTTGACGATCACGACGATGTGGTCGTCGTCATGGACGATCTCCATGCCCTCGACGGGCTCGGCGACGATCTGCACCGGAGCGGCCGTCTGCGGCATCTCCACTTCCAGCCAGGCGCCGCCGTGCACCCGCTCGGACTTGCCGACCACCGAGCCGTCGACCGAGACCTTCCCCGCCGCGGCAAGCTCGGCGGCCTTCGTACGGGAGAACCCGAACATGCGCGAGATGGCGGCGTCGACGCGCTCGCCCTCCAGGCCGTCCGGCACGGGCAGGGTACGGATCTCGGGAATCGTGCTCACCCATTGAGTATGCAGGAGCGCACCGACACTCCCGCACCACAGGCCCGCTGCCGCCCCCGGCCTCAGTCCTTGTGGACCGTGCCGTCCGGGTCCAGGCCGCGGAAGGAGAGCAGCACGATCAGGATGCCGCCGCAGACGATCGCCGAGTCCGCGAGGTTGAAGACCGCGAAGCCCTTCGGGGCGATGAAGTCGACGACCGCGCCCTCGAAGACGCCGGGCGCGCGGAACAGGCGGTCGGTGAGGTTGCCCAGCGCGCCGCCGAGCAGCAGGCCGAGCGCGATCGCCCACGGCAGGCTGTACAGCTTGCGGGCGAGCCTCGCGATCACCACGATGACAGCCGCGGCGATGCAGGTGAAGATGATGGTGAAGGCCTCGCCGAAGCCGAAGGCCGCGCCCGCGTTCCGGATCGCGGAGAGGCGCAGCCAGTCGCCGACCAGCTCGATCGGCTCGTGGTGCTCCAGCCTGGCCACCACGATCATCTTGCTGATCAGGTCGAAGGCGTACGCGACGACGGCCACCGCGAAGAGCACGGCGATCTTGCGCTTGCCCTTGTCCGCTGCCGCGGTCGCACCTTCGGCCGCAGTCGCGCCTTCGGCCCCGGCCTCGGCCTGCTGCCCGTCCTGTTCGGCCGCCGCCGTCTTCTCGGAGTCCGGACCGGACTGCTCCGGCTCGTCCCCGGCCGTCTCAGGGATGTCCGGCGTACCGATGATGCGCTCCGCCTCTGCCACGTGAGTCCCTCAACCTAGGTACCTGACTGGGGACGAGAGTACGGCACACACGTACGGTCCCCGGCGCCCAGGCCGGGCTCAGTAGCGGCGCTCCTGCTTCTGCTTGCACTCCACGCACAGCGTCGCGCGCGGGAAGGCCTGCATCCGTGCCTTGCCGATCGGATTGCCGCAGTTCTCGCAGAGGCCGTACGTCCCCGCGTCGAGGCGCTCCAGGGCGCGCTCGGTCTGCACGAGCATCTCGCGCGCGTTGGCGGCGAGCGCCATTTCGTGCTCCCGCGTGATGTTCTTCGTGCCGGTGTCCGCGTCGTCGTCGCCCGCCCCGTCCCCGGAGTCCCGCATCAGGCCCGCCAGGGACTCCTCGGAGGAGTTGATCTCGCTGCCCAGCCTCAGCGCCTCGCTCTGGAGCTCCGCGCGGGCCTCCGCGGCCTCTTCCGGCGTCCAGGGGTCCTCCCCGGGCCGGACCGCGAGCTCGCCGGGCTCCACCGCCGCAGCGCGCGCCTTGGGCACCGCCGTCGGCTGCTTCGCTGCTGTCGCCGTGCCCGGAGTCTTCTTCGCAACCACCGTCGTGGCTCCCGTCGTCTCCGCGGCCTCAGCCGCATCATCGGCCGCGGACGCGGCCGTCTTCTTGGCCGTGCTCTTCTTGGCCGTGCTCTTGTGCGCGGTGCTCTTCTTGGCGGCCGTCTTCTTCGCGTTCTTAGCGGGGACGGCCTTGGCAGCGCTCTCAGGGGCCTCGTCGGCGCCTGTGTCCTGAGCGGCCACCTCCTGGTCGACCGCCTTGGCGGCGGTCTTCTTGGCCGCCGTCTTCTTGGTGGCGGTCTTCTTCGCGACGGCCTTCTTGGCCGTGGCCTTGCTCGTCGTGGCGTTGGCTGCCTTGGCTGCCTTGGCCGTCGTGGCCTTCTTGGCAGCCGTCTCCTTGGCCCCGTGCGTGCTCTTCTTGCCGCTCACATCCTTGGCCGTCGCTGCGGCCGCGCCTGTGGATCTGCCGGACGCCGACTGCTGTACGGCGGTCTTCTTCGCCACCATGGCCGCGGCCCCTTCACATATTGTGATCTTGCTCGCGAATCGTGCTGGGACGATAAATCGACTCCAGGCCCGCGGCAACGGGGCACGCCGCCCGATTCCCCCGCCCCACGGGTGCCGCGAGGCGAGTCTGCATGCGTTGTGCCCAACTCCCTGCCGGGTAATCCGCCGTCCGGAGCGCGCCAGGAACCGCCCGTCCCGCATGTCGCCATTCGGGTCAGTCGCCACCTCCTCCCCCACCCGCCACAGGACTCCCGGAAAACCGGTCGGCGCCCCCTTCCCGCGCGCCGTACACTTGACGGCAGCGAGAAGCGTGGATGGGGACGAGTAGCGGCGCACGCAGCCATGAGCGACCCGGGGACGGTGCGAGCCCGGGGGCCGGCACGACGCGAAGATCACCCCGGAGCCGCCGGAAGAACGCCGAAGCGTCCCAGCCGAGGCAAGTAGACCCGGTATCGCGACCCCAATGAGGGGGCTCACCGGCGCGGACCCCGTTCCGGAGAGCCAAGGAGGGTGGTACCGCGGGAGCGCGCCGCACCAGGCGCACACGGCTCTCGTCCCTCCGACGGAAGGCAGCACATCCGCCGGAGGACTCGTTGAATACGCCGCCGCAGTACCGTCAGGTGCCCGCCCAGGTCGACCTGCCTGCCCTCGAGCACGCCGTGCTCGACTTCTGGAGCGAGCAGAAGATCTTCGCCAGGAGCCTCGAGCAGTCCGAGGGCCGCCCCGAGTGGGTGTTCTACGAAGGCCCGCCGACCGCCAACGGCATGCCGGGTGCCCACCACATCGAGGCCCGCGTCTTCAAGGACGTCTTCCCGCGCTTCCGCACCATGCGGGGCTACCACGTGGCCCGCAAGGCGGGCTGGGACTGCCACGGCCTGCCCGTGGAGCTCGCGGTCGAGAAGGAGCTCGGGTTCAACGGCAAGAAGGACATCGAGGCGTACGGCATCGCCGAGTTCAACGCCAAGTGCCGTGAGTCCGTGACCCGGCACACCGACGCCTTCGCCGAGCTCACGACCCGCATGGGGTACTGGACGGACCTCGACGGCGCCTACCGCACGATGAACCCCGAGTACATCGAGTCGGTCTGGTGGTCGCTGAAGGAGATCTTCGACAAGGACCTCCTCGTCCAGGACCACCGCGTCGCCCCCTGGTGCCCGCGCTGCGGCACGGGCCTGTCCGACCACGAGCTGGCGCAGGGCTACGAGACGGTCGTCGACCCCTCGGTCTATGTCCGTTTCCCGCTCACCTCCGGACCTCTCGCGGGCGAGGCCGCCCTCCTGGTCTGGACGACGACCCCCTGGACCCTGGTCTCCAACACCGCTGTCGCCGCGCACCCGGACGTCACCTACGTCGTCGCGACGAACGGCGAGGAGAAGCTGGTCGTCGCCCAGCCGCTCGTCGAGAAGGCACTCGGCGAGGAGTGGGAGACGACCGGCGAGACCTTCACCGGCGCCGAGATGGAGCGCTGGAACTACCAACGTCCCTTCGAGCTCGTAGAGTTCCCGGCTCCGGCGCATTACGTCGTGAACGCCGACTACGTCACGACCGAGGACGGCACCGGTCTGGTCCACCAGTCCCCCGCCTTCGGTGAGGACGACCTCAAGGTCTGCCGTGCGTACGGCCTGCCCGTCGTGAACCCGGTCCGCCCGGACGGCACCTTCGAAGAGGACGTACAGCTGGTAGGCGGTGTCTTCTTCAAGAAGGCGGACGAAACCCTCACCAAGGACCTCGACGACCGCGGCCTGCTCTTCCGGCACATCGCCTACGAGCACAGCTACCCGCACTGCTGGCGCTGCCACACGGCACTGCTCTACTACGCGCAGCCGTCCTGGTACATCCGCACCACGGCCATCAAGGACCGCCTCCTCCAGGAGAACGAGAAGACCAACTGGTTCCCCGACTCGGTCAAGCACGGCCGCTTCGGCGACTGGCTGACCAACAACGTCGACTGGGCACTGTCCCGCAACCGCTACTGGGGCACCCCGCTGCCCATCTGGCGCTGTGAGGAGAACCACCTCACCTGTGTCGGTTCGCGCGCCGAGCTCTCCGACCTGACGGGCACCGACCAGTCCGAGCTCGACCCGCACCGCCCGTTCATCGACGCGATCACCTTCACCTGCCCGCAGGAGGGCTGCGGATCCACGGCCACGCGTGTGCCGGAGGTCATCGACGCCTGGTACGACTCGGGCTCCATGCCGTTCGCGCAGTGGGGATACCCCCACAAGAACAAGGAGCTCTTCGAGAGCCGCTACCCCGCGCAGTTCATCTCGGAGGCCATCGACCAGACCCGCGGCTGGTTCTACACGCTGATGGCCGTCGGCACCCTGGTCTTCGACAAGTCGTCCTACGAGAACGTGGTCTGCCTCGGCCACATCCTCGCCGAGGACGGCCGCAAGATGTCCAAGCACCTGGGCAACACCCTGGACCCCGTCCCGCTCATGGACCAGCACGGCGCCGACGCGGTCCGCTGGTTCATGGCGGCCGGCGGCTCCCCGTGGGCGGCCCGCCGCGTGGGCCACGGCACCATCCAGGAGGTCGTCCGCAAGACGCTCCTCACGTACTGGAACACGGTCGCCTTCCAGGCGCTCTACGCCCGTACGTCGAAGTGGGCCCCCAGCGACGCCGACCCGGCGCCCGCCGACCGCCCGCTCCTGGACCGCTGGCTGCTCAGCGAGCTGCACGCGCTGACCGACCAGGTCACCCAGGCCCTGGAGAGCTACGACACCCAGCGCGCGGGCAAGCTCCTGTCCGTCTTCGTCGACAACCTCTCGAACTGGTACGTCCGCCGCTCCCGCCGCCGCTTCTGGCAGGGCGACAAGGCGGCCCTGCGCACCCTGCACGAGGTCGTCGAGACGGTCACGCGCCTGATGGCCCCGCTGACGCCGTTCATCACGGAGCGCGTCTGGCAGGACCTGATCGTGCCGGTCACGCCCGACGCCCCGGAGTCGGTGCACCTCTCCTCCTGGCCGGAGGCGGACCTCTCCGCCATCGACCCCGAGCTGTCCCAGCAGATGGTTCTCGTCCGCCGCCTCGTCGAGCTCGGCCGCGCCACGCGCGCGGAGTCGGGCGTCAAGACCCGCCAGCCGCTGTCCCGCGCGCTGATCGCGGCGACGGGCTTCGAGTCGCTCAACCCGGAGCTGCACGCCCAGATCACCGAGGAGCTCAACGTCTCCTCGCTGGCTTCGCTCTCCGACGTCGGCGGCTCGCTGGTCGACACCACGGCCAAGGCCAACTTCCGTGCCCTCGGCAAGCGGTTCGGCAAGGGCGTCCAGGCGGTCGCCAAGGCCGTCGCCGAGGCGGACGCGGCCGCGCTGTCCCTCGCCCTGCGCGAGGGCACGGCCTCGGTCGAGGTCGACGGCGAGACGGTGACGCTGGCCCCGGACGAGGTCATCATCACGGAGACCCCGCGCGAGGGCTGGTCGGTGGCGTCCGAGTCCGGCGCCACGGTCGCCCTTGACCTGGAGATCACCGAGGAGCTGCGCCGTGCGGGCCTGGCCCGGGACGCGATCCGCCTGATCCAGGAGGCCCGCAAGAACAGCGGCCTGGACGTCGCGGACCGGATCGCCCTGCGCTGGACCTCCACGGACCCGGCGGTCGGCACGGCCCTGTCCGAGCACTCCGAGCTCATCGCGGACGAGGTCCTCGCCACGACGTTCCTGAACGAGGACGGCGCCCCGGGTGAGGCGGACGACACATTCGGTCAGCCGTTCACCGACGACGCCCTGAAGCTGACGTTCCGCCTCCGCAAGGCGTAACACCTCCGAACGGACCGAAGGCCTGGCCCCGCCAAAGATCTTGGCGGGGCCGGGCCTTCGGCGTTGCGTACCCACGTACAGATGAACGTTTCTGCACAGCGGCGACGGCAGAAGGCGGCACAAGACGGCAAAAGGGCCGGGCCCCCAGAAACTCTGGGGGCCCGGCCCTGAATGCTGCCGACGCCTACGGCGTGGTCATGCCCGTCAGTTGTCGTCCTCGTCGATGAGGAAGCCGCGCATCGGCGACGGAGCCTGCTGCATCGGGGCGGGACCCTGCGGCCGCACCGGCGCCATCGGCTGCGTCATGGCGGGAGACATCTGCTGCTGGCCGCCGTAGGACGGGCCGCCGGCGGGCTGGTTGTTGCCGCCCATCGACTGGTTGCCGCCGTAGGACGGGGCACTCGCACCGGCCGGAGCCATCGACGGCGCCGGGGACGGCGGCAGCGAGGCGGTGGCCGGAGTGCGCGGCGGAGCCAGCGAGTCGTCGGCCTGGGTCTCCAGCTGGCGCAGCTGCGACTCCAGGTACGACTTCAGACGCGTGCGGTACTCGCGCTCGAAGCCGCGCAGGTCCTCGACCTTGCGCTCCAGCGTGGCGCGAGCGGACTCCAGGGAGCCCATCGCGACGCGGTGCTTCTCCTGCGCGTCCCGCTCCAGGGCGTCGGCCTTGGCACGGGCGTCGCGCTCGAGACCCTCGGCGCGCGAACGGGCCTCGCCGACGATCTTGTTGGCCTCGGAACGGGCCTCCGCGATCGCCTGGTCGGCGGTCTGCTGCGCAAGGGAGAGCACCCGGGCGGCGCTGTCGCCGCCGGGGCCCTGACCGGGCTGCGACATCTGCGGCGGGCCGCCCATGGGGCCGCCCATCGGACCGCCCATGGGGCCACCCATCGGACCCTGACCCATGGGGCCGGGACCCTGCGGGCCGCCCTGCGGACCGTGTCCGCTGGGGCCTGCGGGCAGCTGCGGAGCGCCACCGGGCAACTGCGGCGGGCCACCCATGGGGCCGCCCATCTGCTGTTGCTGCTGCGGCGGGACCGGCTGCGGACCCGATATTGCGGCAGGCACGGGGGCACCAGGACCTCGCTGGTCCTGGGGGCCGGGCCCGTCGGGGCCCTTGCGCATGCCGCCCTGCTGCTGGTTCTGTGCGGCGGCACGGGTGGCCGCGGCAAGCTTGGCGCGCAGGTCCTCGTTCTCACGGAGGAGTCGCGTCAGTTCGGCTTCGACCTCATCGAGGAAGGCATCGACCTCGTCCTCGTCATAGCCTTCTCGGAGGCGGACGGTCGTGAACTGCTTGTTCCGCACGTCCTCGGGGGTCAACGGCATCTCTTCACCTCAACGTAGTCGTCGGCATTCGGCAAGACCGTATTAGACATCTCGCTCACACCTGGCTCACGACGGTGATCAGGATGTAGACGATGATCATCAGTACGAAGAAGGACAGGTCGAGCGCCACGCCCCCGAGACGCAGCGGCGGAATGAACCGCCGCAGAAGCTTGAGCGGTGGATCAGTGACAGTGTAGGTGGCCTCCAGAACGACCACCATCGGCTTGCCGGGTTGCCATGAGCGGGCGAACTGGAAGACGTAGTCCATGACCAGCCGGAAGATCAGCACGATGAGGAAGCACATCAGCGCGATGTAAAGCACTTGCGTGACCACGCCCATGTTCGCGGTTCCCTCTCCCCTGTTACTTCGTGCTCGTTGTTCCGGTACTGCGTCTACGGCAACTGCTACATCACTGCGTCTCAGCTCTGGTTGAAGAACCCGCCCTCTGCGATGCGAGCCTTGTCCTCCGCCGTTACATCGACGTTAGCAGGCGACAACAGGAACACCTTCTGCGTCACTCGCTCAATGCTGCCATGCAGGCCGAAGACCAGACCGGCGGCAAAGTCGACAAGTCGCTTCGCATCCGTGTCGTCCATCTCCGTCAGATTCATGATCACCGGAGTGCCTTCACGGAAGTGTTCCCCGATGGTACGGGCCTCGTTGTAGGTCCGGGGGTGCAATGTGGTGATGCGGTAGGGCTCCCGCTCGGACACGACCTTGGGCATGATCACCGGTGCGTTCTTCTCCAGGCTCTGGCGTTCAGGTGTGATGGATGCCACGGGGGCGATTCGTGCCGGACGTCCCGATTCCGCGGCTAGCGAAGCGGAATGGGACGCCGGTTCACGCGGGGCGGGCGGCTGCACCACTCGCACCGATTCGTCCCTTTGTGACTGGTGGGACTGGTGCGACTGATGCGAGGGTTCGTGCCTCCTGCGGTCACGCTCGGGCTCCGGCTCGGGTTCGAACTCGTCATCGGGGTCGAACCCCGGACCGTCGTACCCATCGTCCTCCACGAGGCCGAGGTAGACCGCCATCTTGCGCATCGCGCCGGCCATGCTCTGAGTCCTCCGCTCTGTGGTGGATCGGCTGTCGTCACCAACTGCTCGCGATCCACGAGGTATCCCCGCCCAACAGCGAGAATGACCATATTTTCTGCTGTGGTCCGACTTCTTGGCGACGTTACCCGAGCCCGGGTCGGACTCCGAGTACCGCCGTTCCGACGCGCACATGTGTCGCCCCGGCCGCAACAGCCTGTTCGAGGTCCGCACTCATCCCTGCCGAGACCATGTTCGCAGCAGGATGAGCCGCGCGCATGAGGGTTGAGAATTCCATCAACCGCTCGAACGCCGCCTGTTGCCGACCCGCGTACGGACCGGTGAGCGGCGCGACGGTCATCAGACCATCGAGCCGCAGTCCCGGTGCCCCGGCCACGAGACCGGCCAACTCTTCGATTCCGCCCGGGCCCACGCCCCCGCGCTCGCCCCGGCCGTTCTCCTCGGCGTCGAGCGCGACCTGGATCAGGCAGCCGAGCTCGCGCTCCTCGCGCACCGCGGCCGTCGAGAGAGCCGTGACGAGCTTGGGACGGTCCACGGACTGCACCACGTCGGCATAACCGACCACGGAACGGACCTTGTTGGTCTGCAGCTGGCCCACGAAGTGCCAGCTGAGCGGGAGATCCACGCAGTCGGCCGCCTTCGGGGCCGCGTCCTGGTCGCGGTTCTCCGCGACGTGCCGCACACCGAGTTCGGACAGGATCCGCACATCGCTCGCGGGATAGGTCTTCGTGACCACGATCAGGGTCACTTCTTCCCGCTTGCGCCCGGCCGCGGCGCAGGCCGCGGCGATGCGCTCCTCGACCTTCGCGAGGTTTGCGGCGAGTTGAGACTTTCGCTCCGTCATGCCCTATCAGTCCAGCCAGACATAGCCCGCCAGGCGACCGGTGGACCGGTCCCTGCGGTACGAGAAATGGTCACCGGACTCCAGGGTGCACACCGGCGACTGCTCCCGGTCGCACACCCCGAGCCGCTCCAGCTGGGCGTGCACTCCGGCGGTCACGTCGACCGCCGGCGTACCCCAGCTCGTTTCGGCGTACGCCGCGGGCTCGACGGCGGCGACATCGGCGCGCATCGCTTCCGGCACTTCGTAACAACGCCCGCAGACCGCGGGACCGGTGCGGGCGACGATGCGGCCGGGCTCCGCGCCGAGCCGCACCATGGCCTCGACGGCGGCGGGCACGACGCCCGCCACCATGCCGGGGCGGCCCGCGTGGGCCGCGGCGGCTACTCCCGCCACCGGGTCGGCGAGCAGGACGGGGGTGCAGTCGGCGGTGAGGACCGCGAGGGCGAGGCCCCTGCGGGCCGTCACCACCGCGTCGACGGACGGGATCCCGGTGTCCTGGTCCCAGGGACCTTCGACCACCGCGACATCGCGGCCGTGCACCTGGTTCATCCAGACGACCCGGACCGGGTCGATGTCCAGGGACTTGGCGGCCAGCGTGCGGTTGGTGCGCACGGCCTCCGGGTCGTCACCGACCGCGCCGCCGAGGTTGAGCTCTTCGTACGGAACGGCGCTCACCCCGCCCCACCTGTCGGTGAAGGCGAAGTGCGCGCCGCTCACGGTGCTGTGCTTGCTTATCACTTCAAGAAGTCCGGCACGTCCAGCTCTTCTGCCTGGCTGTCCTGGTAGGGACGGGCCGGCGGAACCTGCGGCGGGGCCGAGGGCGCGGACGGTGCCTCGCTCGCCGGAGCCGCCTCCGCGGGCTCCGGGGTGGCGGGCTCGTCGCGCGGGGTGACGGAGCCGAGGCCACCGAAGGCCGGGCGGGACGATTCCGCGGGCCTGGCGGGCGTCGCGGGCTCCTCGCGCTTGGCCGAGCCGGACGATGCCGAGCCGAGGACGTTGTCCCGCTTGGACGGCGGCTGTCCGCCGTCGAAGCCCGCCGCGATGACGGTGACCCTGACCTCGTCGCCGAGTGCGTCGTCGATGACCGCACCGAAGATGATGTTCGCCTCGGGGTGTGCCGCCTCGCTGACCAGTTGGGCCGCTTCGTTGATCTCGAAGAGGCCCAGGTCCGAGCCGCCGGAGATGGAGAGCAGCACACCGCGGGCGCCGTCGATGGACGCCTCAAGGAGCGGCGAGGAGATCGCCATCTCGGCGGCGGCCACCGCGCGGTCGTCGCCGCGGGCCGAGCCGATGCCCATGAGCGCCGAACCGGCCTCGGACATGACCGACTTGACGTCGGCGAAGTCGAGGTTGATCAGGCCGGGCGTGGTGATGAGGTCGGTGATGCCCTGGACACCGGAGAGCAGGACCTGGTCCGCCGACTTGAAGGCGTCGAGGACGGAGACCTGACGGTCCGAGATGGACAGGAGCCGGTCGTTGGGGATGACGATGAGGGTGTCGACCTCTTCGCGCAGCTCCGCGATGCCGTCCTCGGCCTGGTTGGCACGGCGGCGGCCTTCGAAGGTGAAGGGCCGGGTGACCACGCCGATGGTGAGGGCGCCGAGCGAGCGCGCGATGTTGGCGACGACGGGTGCGCCGCCGGTGCCGGTGCCGCCGCCTTCGCCGGCGGTGACGAAGACCATGTCGGCCCCCTTGAGGACCTCCTCGATCTCCTCGCGGTGGTCCTCTGCGGCCTTGCGGCCGACGGCCGGGTTGGCGCCGGCGCCGAGTCCGCGGGTGAGTTCACGGCCGACGTCGAGCTTGACGTCGGCGTCGCTCATCAACAGGGCTTGCGCGTCGGTGTTGATGGCGATGAACTCGACGCCCTTGAGACCGACCTCGATCATCCGGTTGATGGCATTGACACCACCGCCGCCGACACCGATGACTTTGATGACTGCGAGGTAGTTCTGCGGTGCTGCCACGTCGAAGGCCTCTCGCCTCGAGTTACGTGTCGCCGTTTCGCTCTGACGCGATGCGACGACTGATGCCGAATGGGACGGTCCGAACGCCGACCCGAACCCTAACGCTGAAGTTTAGGGTTACCAGTGTGTCTGTTCCTTGGACTCTTCCGAACAGGACACTAAGTCGACAAGTGGCGCACGTTCAACGAACACGCCGAACCTCCCGTTTTTCTTTTCACCCTATGTGATCAGCCATAGCGCTGCCGAACCAGGGTGCTGGCCTGCGACGATATGCGTCAACTCCCCGTTGATGCGGGGGCGGTGGGGACGCTCACGTCGAAGTGCCGTGCCTTGGGTACCGCTTTCATGAGCGCGGTGAGGGTAGTGGCCTTGGCACGCCCCTTCTCGCCACTGCCCCAGTCGACGGTGCGCCCGCCGCGCAACTCCAGCGAGATGGAGTCGTACGAACGGACCTTGACGTTCCGGGTATCGCGGGCGACCGCTTCGGGCAGGTCACCGGCGACCCGGACCGCCTCGCGCAGCAGGCGATCGGTGCCGAAACGGCGCAGACTTGCCGGTGCGCTCTCCCGGTCCACCCGCAATTCGAGCTTCGGGACTCCGCCGGGCGCGCGTCCGACCGTGGCGAATCGCACTCCCTTGGCGTCCACTTCGACGAACTTTCCGCCCTTCTCGATGAGCAGAACCGGCTTGCGTTCCGTCACTTTGAGTCCGATTGTGTGCGGCCACGAGCGGACGACATCAACCGAGTCAATTCGGGGCAATTTCGAGCGCAGCCGCTCTTCGAGCGCATCCGTATCGACCGAAATCAGTGGTGCCCCGACGGGTGCGTCGGCCGCCTCGCGGACTTCTTCGGGCGTCAGGACGCGGGTTCCCGACGTCTTCACGCGCTCCAAACGCAGCCACTGCGATCCGTAGAGCAACCAGACCGCCCCGGCGCCGAGCAGTACGACGAGCACCAGGACGATGATCAGAGTGCGTGAACGCGGCAGCCCGGGGCGGCGCATGCGCTGCGGGCGGGGCGGGCCGGACTTCTTCTGCTGCCGTTCGGCGGTGGTCGGTCCGGCCACGGTCCCCTGCCTTCTCACGCGTTGCGGCGTGACGCAATCGCCTCGTACACCATGCCGACGAGCAGCTCGTCGGCGTCCCTGCGGCCGAACTCCGAGGCCGCGCGGGACATCTCGTACAGCCGGTGCGGGTCGGCGAGCACGGGCAGGACGTTGCCCTGGACCCACTCGGGCGTCAGTTCCGCGTCGTCGACCAGCAGTCCGCCGCCGGCCTTGACCACCGGCTGGGCGTTGAGCCGCTGTTCGCCGTTGCCGATCGGCAGCGGGACGTAGGCGGCGGGGAGCCCGACGGCGGAGAGTTCGGCCACGGTCATCGCGCCCGCGCGGCAGAGCATCATGTCCGCAGCGGCGTACGCGAGGTCCATCCGGTCCACGTACGGTACCGGGATGTACGGGGGCATCCCCGGCATCTGCTGTACATGCGGCAATTCGTTCTTCGGGCCGACCGCGTGCAGGATCTGGATGCCCGCGCGCTGCAGCACGGGGGCGGCCTGCTGGACGACCTCGTTGAGCCGCCGTGCGCCCTGGGAACCGCCGGACACCAGCAGCGTCGGCAGGTTGGGGTCGAGGCCGAAGGCGGCACGCGCCTCCGGACGGACCCGGGCCCGGTCCAGCGTGGCGATCGTGTGCCGCAACGGGATGCCGATGTAGCGGGAGTTGCGCAGCTTGCTGTCGGGGGTGGCGACGGCCACCCCGGAGGCGTACCGCGAACCGATCTTGTTGGCGAGGCCGGGGCGCGCGTTGGCCTCGTGCACGACGATCGGCGTCCCGGTCCGCTTGGCCGCCAGATAGCCCGGCAGGGCCACGTAGCCGCCGAAGCCGACGACGCAGTCCGCCTTGGTGCGCTCCAGGATCTGCTCGGCCGCCTTGATGGTGCCGCGCAGCCTTCCTGGGACGGTGATCAGTTCAGGGGTGGGCTTGCGCGGCAGCGGGACGGCCGGGATCAGCGCGAGTTCGTAGCCCCGCTCGGGTACGAGCCGGGTCTCGAGTCCACGCTCCGTGCCCAGGGCCGTGATGCCCACGGTCGGGTCCTGCCTCCGCAGGGCGTCCGCGAGGGCGAGCGCGGGCTCGATGTGGCCGGCGGTCCCCCCACCGGCGAGTACGACATGCACCGAAATTCACCGCTCTCCGGACGAACGCGCCTTGACGCGCCGTCGCATCGTGTTCCATCTCACCCGAGGTTGCCGCATGGCCAGGGCCGCCTTCGCCGCCGGGTCCGATCGCGCGAAGGCGATGAGGAGTCCGATGGCGAACATGGTCGGCAGCAGGGCCGAACCCCCGTAGGAGAACAGCGGGAGCGGGACACCGGCGATCGGCAGCAGACCGAGCACCGCACCGACATTGACCACGGCCTGCGCCGTGATCCAGGTGGTCACGCCTCCCGCGGCATACCTCACGAAGGGGTCCTCCGTGCGTCCGGCCACGCGGATACCCGCATAGCCTAGAGCCGCGAACAGAGCGAGCACCGACAGTGTCCCTGCCAGGCCGAGTTCCTCCCCGGTGATGGCGAAGATGAAGTCGGTGTGCGGTTCAGGCAGTTGACCCCATTTTTCCACACTGGCGCCGAGTCCAGAACCGAAGAACCCGCCGGAGGCCAGGGCGTAGATCCCGTGCACGGCCTGCCAGCACTGGTCGCCGGGGCCCGGATCCGTGGCGCCGATGCAGCCGAGCCTTGCCATGCGGTTGGGGCTGGTCTTGATGAGAATCACACCGAGGAGCGCCGCAATGCTGAGCACCCCCGCGAAGAGCCGGGTGGGCGCTCCGGCCAGCCAGAGCAGTCCGAAGAGGATCGCGGTGAGGATGATCGCCGTGCCCATGTCGCCGCCGAGCATGATGAGTCCGAGCAGCATGAAGGCGACGGGGACGAGCGGCACCAGCATGTGTTTCCACTGGGCCAGGAGCCGCTTGTCGTGCTTGCGCGCGAGCAGGTCGGCGCCCCACAGGACCAGGGCGAGCTTGCCGAACTCACTGGGCTGGAGCTGGAACGGGCCGCCCAGGTAGATCCAGTTCTGGTTGCCGTTGACGCTGCGCCCTATCCCCGGGATCTGTACGAGGGCCATCAGGAAGACGGTCACCGCGAGGATCGGGTAGGCGAGCGCCCGGTGCAGTTTGATCGGCATCCGCATGGCGACCAGGAGCAGGATCGTGCCGAGCACGGCCGCCACGAACTGCTTGCGGAAGAAGTACGAGGCGGGCAGGTTCAGCTGCAGCGCCTGGATCATCGAGGCCGAGTAGACCATCACGAGGCCGAGCACGGTGATCAGCAGGCTGCTGCCGAAGATGAGGTAATACGCCGTGAGCGGCCTGTCCCAGGCCTTGCGTGCCCTGTTGTAGAGCCGCCTGGGCCCGCTCTCGCCCGGAGGGTGGGAGGCACCTCTGGCGCGTACCGGAGCCGGTCGTTTGGCGACCCGCACGGAAGACCTGGCCACGTTCCCCTCCCAAGGGTGTGCCCGGCGCCCCGCCGGGCGGAAAGCCCGGTCAGGCGCTCGTGGAGCCGAGCTCGCGGACGGCGTCCGCGAACGCTTCACCACGCTTGTTGTAGTTGGTGAACATGTCCATCGACGCACAGGCGGGAGCCATCAGCACGGTGTCCCCCGGCTGAGCCAGCTCCGCCGCCCGGCGTACGGCCTCGGACATCGCCCCAGTGTCGGTCCGGTCGAGGTCGACGACCGGGACCTCGGGCGCGTGTCGCGCAAGGGCTTCGCGGATCAGTTCACGGTCGGCGCCGATCAGGACGGCGCCGCGCAGCCGCTTCGCCGCGTTCCCGACGAGCCCGTCGAAGGTGGCGCCCTTGGCGAGCCCGCCCGCGATCCAGACGATCGACTCATAGGCGGCCAACGACGCCTCGGCGGCGTGGGTGTTGGTGGCCTTGGAGTCGTCGACGTACGCGACGCCCTCGACGTCGGCGACGTGCTCGATGCGGTGGGCGTCCGGGCGGAAGGCCCGCAGGCCGTCGCGGACGGCCGTCGCCTGTACGCCGAAGGCGCGGGCGAGGGCCGCCGCGGCCAGCGCGTTGGCGATGTTGTGCGGCGCGGGCGGCTGGACGTCGGAGACCTCGGCGAGCTCCTGGGCCTGCTTCTGGCGGTCCGGCACGAAGGCACGGTCGACCAGAATGCCGTCCACGACGCCCAGTTGCGAGGGCGCGGGCGCATTCAGCGTGAAACCGATGGCGCGGCAGCCCTCTTCGACGTCGGCCTCGCGGACCAGGTCCTCGGTCGCCGCGTCGGAGACGTTGTAGACGCAGGCGACCTGGTTGCCCTCGTAGATGCGGCCCTTGTCGGCGGCGTACGCCTCCATGGAGCCGTGCCAGTCGAGGTGGTCGGGCGCGAGGTTCAGAACGGCCGCGGAGTGGGCGCGCAGCGAGGGCGCCCAGTGCAGCTGGTACGAGGAGAGCTCGACGGCGAGCACGTCGTACGCGTCGTCACCCGCCAGGATCACGTCCACGATCGGCGTGCCGATGTTGCCGACGGCCGCCGTGCGCAGACCGCCCGCCGTCAGGATCGAGGCGAGCATCTGGGTGGTCGTGGTCTTGCCGTTGGTGCCCGTGATGGCGAGCCAGGGTGCCGCGTCGGGGCCGCGCAGGCGCCAGGCGATCTCGACGTCGCCGACGACGTCCACGCCCGCTGCCGCGGCCGCCGCGAAGAGCGGCGAGGAGGGCTTCCAGCCGGGCGAGGTGACCACCAGGTCGGTGCCCCCGGGAAGCGTCTCCGCGTCCCCCAGCCGTACGGAGATGCCCTCGCCCTCAAGAGAGGCGGCACGCTCCTGGTGCGCCTGTGACGAGCCGCCGTCCACGACGGTCACCGTCGCGCCGAGGCCGGCCAGGGCGCGGGCGGCGCTGATGCCGCTCACGCCGAGACCGGCGACGGTGATGCTCTTGCCCTGCCACTCGGACCCAGTGGTCACTTTTCGGCTGCCCATCCCGCGTAGAAGAGACCGAGACCGACGATCACGCACATGCCCTGGATGATCCAGAAGCGGACCACCACAAGGACTTCGGACCACCCCTTGAGTTCGAAGTGGTGCTGCAGTGGTGCCATCCGGAAGACGCGCTTGCCGGTCAGCTTGAACGAGCCGACCTGGATGACGACCGACATGGTGATCATCACGAAGAGGCCGCCGAGGAGCGCGAGGAGCAGCTCCGTGCGGGAGCAGATCGCGAGGCCTGCGAGCGCGCCGCCGAGGGCGAGCGAGCCGGTGTCACCCATGAAGATCTTGGCGGGCGAGGTGTTCCACCACAGGAAGCCGAAGCAGGCGCCCATGAGTGCGGAGGCGACCACCGCGAGGTCGAGCGGGTCTCTCACCTCGAAGCACGCCTGGGGGTTGGTCAGCGTGACCGCGTTGGCGCAGGACTCCTGGTACTGCCAGACACCGATGAAGGTGTAGGCGCCGAAGACCATCACGGAGGCGCCGGTGGCGAGGCCGTCGAGGCCGTCGGTGAGGTTCACGCCGTTCGACATCGCGAGGATCATGAACAGCGCCCAGACCACGAACAGGACCGGGCCGATCGACCAGCCGAAGTCCGTGACGAACGACAGCTTGGTGGAGGCCGGGGTCTGGTTGCGGTTGTCCGGCCAGTTGAGCGCGAGCACGGCGAAGCCGATGCCGACGATCAGCTGACCGGCCATCTTCGCCTTGGCGCGCAGACCGAGCGAGCGCTGCTTGACGATCTTGATGTAGTCGTCGAGGAATCCGACGAGGCCCATGCCCGCCATCAGGAAGAGCACCAGCAGGCCGGAGAGCGTCGTCTCCGTGCCGGTGATGACCTTCGTGAGGAAGTACGCGATGAGCGTGGCCAGGATGAAGGCGATGCCACCCATGGTCGGCGTACCGCGCTTGCTGTGGTGCTCGCGCGGGCCGTCGTCCCGGATGAACTGGCCGTAGCCCTTGCGGGCCAGGAGCTTGATCAGCAGCGGGGTACCGACCAGGGTCAGGAAGAGCCCGATCACACCCGCGAAGAGGATCTGCCTCATCGGCCGGAGACCTGCCCCTCAGAAGACACCGCGGCGTCGTCGAGAAGCGCCGTGGCGACCTTCTCGAGACCGACCGATCTGGACGCCTTCACCAGTACGACGTCTCCTGCGCGCAGCTCGCTGCGCAACAGGTCGATCGCCGCCTGTGCGTCGGACACGTGCACCGACTCCTCACCCCACGAACCCTCGTTGTATGCGCCCAGTTGGAGCCAGGACGCTTCCCTGCCCCCGACTGCCACGAGCTTGCTCACGTTGAGCCGGACGACCAGGCGTCCGACCGCGTCGTGCTCGGCGAGGCCCTCGTCCCCGAGCTCGGCCATGTGGCCGAGCACCGCCCACGTACGGCGCCCCTTGCCCATGGCCACGAGCGCGCGCAGGGCGGCTCGCATGGACTCGGGGTTCGCGTTGTAGGCGTCGTTGACGATGGTCACGCCGTCCGGGCGCTCGGTGACCTCCATCCGCCAGCGGGACAGCGTGCCCGCCTCGGAGAGCGCGAGGGCGATCTCGTCCACGGACATGCCCAGCTCATGGGCGACGGCGGCCGCGGCAAGCGCGTTCGACACGTGGTGCTCACCGTACAGCCGCAAGGTCACGTCGCTGCACCCGGAGGGTGTGTGCAGCGTAAAAGCGGGCTGTCCGTTCTCTGTGAGCCGGACATTTTCCGCGCGGACGTCGGCGTCGTCGGACTCTCCGAAGAGGAGGACGCGCGCCTTCGTGCGGGAAGCCATGGCGCGGACGAGGGGGTCGTCGGCGTTGAGGATCGCGGCCCCGTCCGCGGGCAGCGACTCCACCAGCTCACCCTTCGCGACCGCGATCTGCTCGCGCCCGCCGAACTCGCCGATGTGGGCGGTGCCGACGTTCAGGACGAGGCCGATCTTCGGCGGGGTGAGTCCGGTGAGGTACTTGATATGGCCGATTCCGCGCGCCCCCATCTCCAGGACGAGGAAGCGCGTCTCGTCGGTGGCGCTCAGGGCGGTCAGCGGCAGGCCGATCTCGTTGTTGAGCGATCCCGGCGTGAAGACCGTCGGCGCCTTGCGCTGCAGCACCTGCGCGAGGAGGTCCTTGGAGCTGGTCTTGCCGACCGATCCGGTCAGCGCGACCAGGGTCGCGCCGAGCCGCTCCACGACGTGGCGTGCGAGGGCTCCGAGCGCGGCCTGCACATCGTCGACGACGATGGCGGGCACGCCGACGGGCCGCGACGCGAGCACGGCGACCGCGCCCGCCGCGACCACGTCGGCCGCGTAGTCGTGGCCGTCGACGCGCTCGCCGACGAAGGCGACGAAGAGGCTGCCGGGCTCCACCTCACGGGAGTCCCGGACGACGGATCCGGTGACCGGTACGGCCGGATCCGGTATGTCGTACGTCTGCCCGCCGACGACGGTGGCGATCTCGGCGAGGGAGAGGGCGATCACAACTTCATCCCTGGGTTTGCTGGATAGCTTCGCGAAGCACCTGGCGGTCGTCGAAGGGACGCACCACCCCGGCGATGTCCTGTCCCTGCTCGTGGCCCTTGCCCGCGACCAGGACGGTGTCGCCCGGCCGGGCGCGGACGACGGCGGCGCGGATGGCGGCGGCCCGGTCCTCGAAGACGGCGACGTCGCCGCGCTCGTGGGCCGGCACGTCGGCGGCGCCGGCGAGCATCGTGGCGAGGATCGCGAGGGGGTCCTCGCCACGGGGGTTGTCGGAAGTCAGTACGGCGGTGTCGGCGAGGCGGGCCGCGGCCGCGCCCATCGGCATCCGCTTGGTCTTGTCCCGGTCGCCGCCGCAGCCGAGCACGATGTGCAGCTTGCCCTCGGTGACCTTGCGCAGGGCGCGCAGGACCGATTCGACGGCGTCCGTCTTGTGGGCGTAGTCGACGACGGCCAGGTAGGGCTGGCCCGCGTCGATGCGCTCCAGGCGGCCCGGCACGCCGGGCACCGCGCCGACGCCGTCGGCGGCCTGCTGCGGGTCGATGCCCGCGACGGCCAGCGAGACGATCGCGGCGAGCGTGTTGGCGACGTTGAACGGGCCCGCGAGCGGCGACTTGGCGGTGATCCGCTCACCCTTGGGGCCGACCGCGACGAACGTCGAGTCGAGCGGGCCGACCTCGACGTCCTCGGCGCGCCAGTCGGCGTCGGGGTGGCCCTCGGCGGAGAAGGTGGTGACGGGCACCTCAGACTCGGTGATGAGCCGACGCCCGTACTCGTCGTCGAAATTGACCACGCCGAGACGCGAGCGGTGCTTGGTGAACAGCTGTGCCTTGGCCTGGAAGTAGTCCTCCATGCCGGAGTGGAACTCCATGTGCTCCGGGCTGAGGTTGTTGAAGACGGCGACGTCGAAGACGCAGCCGTCCACCCGCCCGAGCACCAGCGCGTGGCTGGAGACCTCCATGGCGACCGCCTCGACGCCGCGCTCGCGCATCACCGCGAACAGCGCCTGGAGATCGGTGGCTTCGGGGGTCGTCCGCTCCGACTTGATGCGCTCGTCGCCGATGCGCATCTCGACCGTGCCGATGAGCCCGGTCGAGCGCACGCCCTTGAGGCCGCCCTCGATCAGGTACGCGGTCGTGGTCTTCCCGGACGTGCCGGTGATGCCGATCTGCAGGAGGTCGCGGCCGGGGTGGCCGTAGACCGTCGCCGCCAGCTCGCCCATGCCGCCGCGCGGGTCGTCGACGACCAGCACCGGCAGACCGGTGGCGGCGGCGCGCTCGGCGCCCGTCGGGTCGGTGAGCACCGCGGCGGCGCCGAGGTCGGCGGCCTGCGCGACGAAATCGGCGCCGTGCATGCGGGCGCCGGGCAACGCGGCGTAGATGTCGCCCGGGCGCACGGCGCGCGAGTCGTGCGTGATGCCCGTGATCTGCGCACTGCCCGGGGCGGCGACGCCCAGCTGGCCTGCGAGCTCGGTCAACGAGGTCGTGGAGACCCGGTCCGGCCGCGGCGGCCCCGGATATGTCACGGGAACGCCCTTCTGGGTGGTTTGGGACTGATCAGCGTGTGGCACGGCGGTGAGCGTACCGGGCGTACCCCTCTCGGAGCGAAGTGAGGGGCGTGCCGGGCGGCGGTTCCCCGGGTCGGGGGTGATCGTTGTCACGGGTCGTTCCTGGTCGGTCTCAGGGCTTGAAGGACACCGGCAGGCGGGCCGGGCCGCTTCCGGTGGGCGGGACTTGGAGCGTCTTGAGGGCGAACTCCATGACTTCCTTGTAGATGGGGCCGCAGATCTGGCCGCCGAAGTAGCTGCCCTTGGTGGCGTTCTGGATCGCGCAGTAGACCGTGACGCGCGGCTTGTCCGCGGGCGCGAACCCGGCGAACGACGAGGTGTAGCCCTTGTAGCGGCCGGTCTCCGGATCGACCCGGTTGGCCGTACCCGTCTTGCCCGCGACGCGGTAGCCGGGGATGCGGGCCTTGGTGCCGGTGCCCTCTTCGTCGTCGACGACGGACTCCAGCATCTTCGCCACGGTCTTCGCGGTCCCGTCGCTCACGACCCGGCTCTTCTTCGGCTTGGCCGCGGGCGTGAAGCGGCCGTCCGGGCCCTTCGTGCCGCGCACCAGGGTGGGTTCGATGCGTACGCCCCCGTTGGCGATGGTCGAGTAGACCGATGCGGCCTGCATGGCGTTGATGGAGACGCCCTGGCCGAAGGGGATCGTGAACTGCTGCGAGGTGGACCACTTGTCCGGGCGCGCCAGGATGCCGGACGTCTCGCCGGGGAAGTCCAGCCCGGTCTCCTTGCCGAGGCCGAACTTGCGCAGGTACGAGTAGAGGACCTTGTTGGCCTCCTTCTGCGTCTTGCCCAGTTCGCCGGTGGCGAGGATCGTGCCGATGTTGGAGGACTTGGCGAGGACGCCGTTGAGCGTGAGGTGCCAGGTGGGGTGGTCGATGTCGTCCTGGAAGAGGCGGTCGCCGCGGTGCAGCCGGTTGGGCACCGTCACGCGCGTGCCGGGCGTGGCGGCCTTCTCCTCGAGGACGGCGGCCATCGACATGACCTTGGCGGTGGAGCCCGGCTCGAAGGCGTCCTGGAGCGAGGCGTTGCCGAGGGCCGCGCCGTTGGCCTGCGAGAGGTCGTTCGGATCGAAGCCGGGGGCATTGGCCATGGCCAGGACCTCGCCGGTCTGGGTGTCCTGCACTATCACGTAGCCGCGGTCCGCCTTGGACTTCTTGACCTGCTCGCTGATGGCGTTCTGCGCGGCCCACTGGATGTCGCGGTCGATGGTGAGCTCGACGTCGGAGCCGGGCACGGCGGGCGTCTCCGTAGAGCCCGCCGTCGGCACCTGGCGGCCGCCGGACTGGGCGTAGCGGATCTTGCCGTCCTCGCCCGCCAGCTGCTTGTCGAGCTGCGCCTCCAGGCCGCCCGCACCCTTGCCGTCGGAGTTGACCCAGCCCAGTATCCCGGCGCCGAGGCCGTCGTTCGGGTAGATCCGCTTGCTGCTCGGGTCGGCCAGCACACCGGCCAGCACGTTCGGGGCGGCCGGGTCCGTGCCCGCCCGCTCGGCGAGCGCGCCGCGCAGGTCCTTGATCTGCTTCCACACCTGGGGGGTCTGCCTGCGGGCGAGCAGGACGTACCGCGTGTCCGGGGTCTTGAGCTTCTTGGTGATCTCGGCGGTGTCCTTGCCGAGGATCGGGGCCAGGAGCGCGGCCGCCTGCTCGGGCCCGTCCTTGGTCTTCATCTCCTTCGGCGTGAACAGCGTGGGGTCCGCCGTGATGTCGTACGCGTCCACGCTGGCGGCCATCTCGACGCCGCCGCGGTCGGTGATGCGCCCGCGCTCGGCGGCCAGGGTGTGCGTGAAGTAGCGGTTCTTCTCCGCCTTGGCTGCGTACGCGCTCGCGTCGACGGCCTGCACCTGCAGCAGCCGTACGACGAAGGCGAGCATCACCAGCGTGAGGCCGAGGCTGACCATGCGCAGGCGCGGCCGCGGGCTGCCCAGGCGGATGGTGCGGGCCCTGCTCTTGCCCTTGGCCGCGGGGCGGCGGCCCGCGGGGCGGCCGCCCGGGGCCGGGCGGCGGGGTGCGCCGGGCCGTGCGGGGCGGACGGGCCTCGCGGGTCCTGGCACCCGGCGCCGCGGGGGTTCCCTGTCGGACACTTGCGTCACCTGCCGGAGGTCGTCGTGGGCCGGGGAGTCGTGGGGGCCGGGGCAGCGGGGGTCCCGGCGGGCTGCGCGGGCGGGGGCGTGGCGGCTGGCGTGGGGGCCGGGTCGGGGGCCACGGGCGTGGCCGGGACCGAGACGGTGGCGGCCGGGGACGCCACCTCCTGCGGGCGGGGCGCGGGGTAGGACAGCGACGAGGGGCGGGCCGCGGTGCCGGGCACGCCGTGCACGCTCCCGTCGGGGTCGAGGAAGGCCGGGTCGCCGCCGGGGACCATGCCGAGCTCCCGGGCGCGGCGCTGCAGGGCGTCGGGGGCGGCGAAGCCGTCGACCTCGCGCTGGAGCTCCTGCTCCTCCTCGGTGAGGTCCTTGGTCTGCTTCTTCAGCTCGCTCAGCTGGAAGGAGCCCTCGTTGAGGGAGGAGTTCAGGATGAGCAGCGTGATCAGGCCGCCGCCGAGGAGCAGGACGACGAGGAGCACGAAGGGGGTGCGCGCGGCCTGGCTGGGGCCCTGTGGCAGCAGCCGCGCGAGGCGGGCGGCCCTCCCCCGCAGCTCGGGCTTCTTGCTCATGGAGCCTCCTCGCGGCCTCTGATCAGGGGTTCTGCGCGGGGCAGCGGCTATCCGACGTCCTCGCGGATGCGCTGCGCACCCCGCAGCCGGGCAGGTGCCGCCCTGCGGTTCTCGGCGACCTCTTCCTCGGTGGGGAGTTCGGCACCTCGGGTCAGAAGCTTGAGCCGCGGCTGGTAGCGCTCGGGGACGACGGGCAGGCCGGGCGGCGCGGTCGTGGTGGCACCGGCCGCGAGCACCTGCTTGACGAGGCGGTCCTCCAGCGACTGGTAGGAGAGGACGGCGATCCTGCCTCCGACGGCGAGCGCCTTCACGGCCGCCGGAACGGCCCTCTCCAGGACGCTCAGTTCGCCGTTGACCTCGATGCGCAGCGCCTGGAAGGTGCGCTTGGCGGGGTTGCCGCCGGTGCGCTTGGCGGCCTGCGGCAGGGAGTCGCGGATGAGCTCGACGAGCCGGGCGCTGTTGCTGAACGGCTCCTTCTCGCGCTCGCGCACGACGGCGCTGACGATGCGCTTGGCCTGCTTCTCCTCGCCGTACGCCCGCAGGATCCGCACCAGTTCGCCCGGGGCGTAGGTGTTGAGGACCTCGGCCGCGCTGACGCCGGTCGTCTGGTCCATGCGCATGTCGAGGGGCGCGTCCTGGGCGTACGCGAAGCCGCGGTCCGCCTCGTCGAGCTGCATGGAGGAGACGCCGAGGTCGAAGAGGACGCCTTGGACGCGCGCGATGCCGAGGCGGTCGAGTACGTCGGGGAGCTCGTCGTAGACCGCGTGCACCAGGGTGGCCCGGTCGCCGTAGGGGGCGAGCCGCTCGCCGGACAGGCGCAGCGCTTCCTTGTCGCGGTCCAGGGCGACGAGGCGGGCCGCGGGGAAGGTGGCGAGGAGTGCCTCGCTGTGGCCGCCGAGGCCCAGGGTGCAGTCGACGACGACGGCGCCCGGCTCGGCGAGCGCGGGGGCCAACATGTCCAGGCACCGCTGGAGCATCACCGGGACGTGTCGGCTGTTGTCGCTCAAGGGTCCCTCTCAGGTCCGGCGCGGCGTGCGTACGCACCGCCGGGTCCCCACCCGCTCCGTGAAGGGGAATGGACTGCTGGCGCCGGGGAAGTGGCGTCAGCCGACCGGGAGCGGGAGGAGGCCGAGCCGTACGTACGCGCCGCGCACGTGGGGGGATTCAGGGAATCCCCGGGATGTGCGGTCCAGCAGGGAGCAGGTCGCGTCTCCCGCTTCGCGTCACTTTAGTCCACCGTGTCTCCCGGTCAATCAACCGGCCTGCGCGTCGCGGAAGGGTCCCGGACGGGGGTGCGCAACCGGCCCCGTCACCCGTTCGGCGGCATCCGCGGCGCCCCTTGTGGGTTAGCTCACAACAAGAGTCTTTGACGTTCTTTGTCCCTCCTCACAGCGGGCTCGGACGATCAGCGCGCACTAACGTCATAGCCATGTCGACTTCCGCAGCCTCCTCGGACCGCACCCCCGAGACGACCGGTGCCATATCCGTCGGAACGGTCACCGAACGCCTCCTCGAAGCCAACGGGAAGTACGCCTCCCGCTTCACCGACCCCGGGATGGACGCCCGTCCCGTCCTCCAGGTCGCCGTCGTCGCGTGCATGGACGCCCGCCTCGACCTGCACGGCGCGCTCGGCCTCGAGCTGGGCGACTGCCACACCATCCGCAACGCGGGCGGTGTGGTCACCGACGACGTCATCCGCTCCCTGACCATCAGCCAGCGCGCGCTCGGCACCCGCAGCGTCGTGCTGATCCACCACACCACCTGCGGCCTGGAGTCCCTCACCGAGGAATTCCGGCACGACCTGGAGATGGAGGTCGGCCAGCGTCCCTCGTGGGCGGTGGAGGCCTTCCGCGACGTCGACCAGGACGTACGGCAGTCGATGGAGCGCGTGCGGACCTCGCCGTTCCTGCTGCACACCGATGACGTCCGCGGATTCGTGTTCGACGTGAAGACCGGTCTGCTGCGGGAGATCGACCCTGCGTGACCGACAAAGGATCGCAAGAAGCCACAAATCGCCGCCAGTTATCCACAGGCGAGTGACACGACCCGGTATGCCCAACAACAATGCGGGGGTGGCATCACGCAGAACCATTCATGCGTGGCGCCGGTGAATTCTGGGTGGACCGGGTCTGCGCGTGAGCGTCGGCCCGGAAATGGGGTATCCCCTGCTCCTCGCGAGCGTTGGGGAAGGGCCGAGGAGGGCCGGGTGACGACCTATGACGATCGAGCGAGCCTCACAGATCTGACCACGACCGCGGAGCGTGTCCGCAGGTCGGTGGAGGGTGTGATCGAGGGCAAGCCAGAGGTCGTACGGCTTTCGCTGACTGTGCTCCTGGCTGAGGGGCACCTGCTCATCGAGGATGTGCCGGGCGTGGGCAAGACCATGCTCGCCAAGGCACTTGCGCGGTCCATCGACTGCTCCGTGCGGCGGATCCAGTTCACACCGGATCTGCTGCCGTCGGACATCACCGGGGTGTCCATCTTCGATCAGCAGCGCAGGGACTTCGAGTTCAAGCCGGGCGCGATCTTCGCGCAGATCGTGATCGGCGACGAGATCAACCGTGCGTCTCCGAAGACACAGTCCGCGCTGCTCGAGTCGATGGAGGAGCGCCAGGTCACCATCGACGGACAGACGTACGAACTGCCGAGTCCCTTCATGGTGGTGGCCACGCAGAACCCCGTCGAGATGGAGGGGACCTATCCCCTGCCCGAGGCGCAGCGCGACCGTTTCATGGCGCGCGTCTCGATCGGCTATCCGGGGCCGGAGGCCGAGCTGCAGATGCTCGACATCCACGGCGGCGCCTCGCCCCTTGACGACCTCCAGCCGGTGGCCCACGCGCACGAGATCGTGAAGCTCATCGACGCCGTGCGCACGGTCCACGTGGCCGAGCCCGTGCGGAGGTACGCGGTGGACCTGGTCGCCGCGACCCGCAACCACCCGGACCTCAGACTCGGGGCCTCCCCGCGCGCGACGCTGCACCTGCTGCGCGCCGCCAAGGCCTCCGCCGCGCTCAGCGGCCGTGAGTTCGCCCTGCCGGACGACGTGCAGGCCCTGGCCGTCGCGGTCCTGGCGCACCGGCTGCTGCCCACGGCACAGGCCCAGTTGAACCGGCGCACGGCCGAATCCGTCGTCCTGGAGATCCTGCAGCACACCCCGGTGCCCGCCGCCGTGCAGCCGGGCTCCGGCGCCTACTTCAACCAGCAGCCGCCCGGCGCCCGGAGGCTTTGATGACGGCCGGGGGAAGGCCGGCGGACCCCGCCGAAACCGAGAAGGGCGGGGTGCGCACGGCCCTCGCGGGCCTGACCACCCGCGGACGTTCCTTCCTCGCGGCCGGTATCGCCGCCGCCATCTGCGCCTACGTCCTGGGCCAGAGCGACCTGCTGCGCGTCGGGCTGCTGCTCGCCGTGCTGCCCCTGGTGTGCGCCACCGTCCTGTTCCGCACCCGGTACCGCGTCGCGGGCAGCCGCAGGCTCTCCCCCGGGCGCGTGCCCGCCGGTTCGGAGGCCCGCGTCCACCTGCGGATGGACAACGTCTCGCGGCTGCCCACCGGGCTGCTGATGCTCCAGGACCGGGTGCCGTACGTGCTCGGCCCGCGCCCCCGGTTCGTGCTGGACCGCGTGGAGGCGGGCGGGCGGCGCGAGGTGTCCTACCGCGTCCGCTCCGACCTGCGCGGCCGCTATCCGCTGGGACCGCTGCAGCTGCGTCTGACCGACCCGTTCGGGATGTGCGAGCTGACGCGCTCCTTCTCGACGTACGACACCCTGACGGTGATCCCGCGCGTGGAGGCGCTGCCCGCGGTGCGGCTGACCGGCGAGGCGAAGGGGTACGGCGACGGGCGGAACCGCTCGCTGGCCCTGGCCGGTGAGGACGACGTCATCCCGCGCGGGTACCGCCACGGCGACGACCTGCGCCGGGTGCACTGGCGCTCCACCGCGCGCTACGGCGAGCTGATGGTGCGCCGTGAGGAACAGCCGCAGCGCGCCCGCTGCACGGTGCTCCTGGACACCCGGAGCGCGGGCTTCCGGGGCGCGGGCCCGGACTCGGCCTTCGAGTGGGCGGTGTCGGGCACGGCGTCCACGCTGGTCCACATGCTCGAACGGGGCTTCTCGGTGCGTCTTCTGACCGACACGGGCGCCTCGGTGCCGGGCGAGGGCTCGGACGGCTTCGCGGGTGCAAGCCAGGAGTCGGCGGACGCGGCCGGACTGATGATGGACACGCTCGCGGTGGTCGACCACTCGGACGGAGCCGGGCTCTCCCGGGCGTACGACGTGCTGCGCGGCGGGAACGAGGGCCTGCTCATCGCCTTCCTGGGCGACCTTGCGGGGGATCAGGCCGCGGTGGTCGCCAAGATGCGTCGGCGCAGCGGCGCCGCCGTCGCCTTCGTGCTGGACAGCACGGCCTGGGCGCAGGGCCAGGGCGCTCTCCCGTCCGGAGCGGGTGACGCGCGCGTGCAGATGCTCCGCGAGGCGGGCTGGACGGCTCTGGCGGTGCCTCCGGGGGCGGGCTTCGCGGACCTGTGGCGGCAGGCGGACCACGCCCGTACGAGCGCGGGCCCGGCGCCCGTGGCGGGCACGACGACCGGGGGATGGGCATGAACGGCCGGGGCCGTACGAACGTGGGGGGACATTCATGAGCGGACGCGCGCGGCTCGCGGTGTGCGCCACGACGGCCACACTGATGGCGTCGGGCTCGCTGCTGCCGCTCGTCGATCCGGCGACGTGGTTCCTGCAGGCGATCGTCCTGCTCGTGCTGCAGAGCGGAGTGGGTGCGCTGGCCCGGCGGGTGCCGCTGGCCAGGCCGCTCACAGTGGCGGTGCAGGCGCTGGTTTCGCTGTTCCTGCTGACGCTGGTGTTCGCCCGCGAACAGGCCCTCGCGGGGATCGTGCCGGGTCCCGATGTGTTCCACCGGTTCGGCGTGCTCCTGGAAGCGGGCGGCAACGACGTCAGTCAGTACATGATCCCGGCGCCGCTCAGCGACGGCATCAGGCTGATGCTGGTCGGCGGCGTCCTGGTGATCGGCCTGGCGGTGGACGCGCTGGCGGTCACCTTCCGCACGGCGGCCCCCGCGGGGCTTCCGCTGCTCGCCCTGTACTCGGTCGCGGCGGGGCTCTCCGACGGCGGCGCCGGATGGCTGTGGTTCCTGCTGGCCGCCGCCGGATATCTGCTGCTGCTCCTGGCCGAGGGCCGGGACCGGCTCTCGCAGTGGGGCCGGGTCTTCGGTGGCGCGGCGCGCGCGCCGGGCCGGGTCACCGGCGGTCTGGAGAGCGACAGCGGGGCGCTCGCCCCGGTCCGCACCGGACGCCGCATCGGGGCCGTCGCCCTGGGCATCGCCCTGGTGGTGCCGCTCGCGCTGCCCGCCCTGGACGGCGGTCTGCTGGACGGCTCCGGCGGTGCAGGCGGTGACGGCTCGGGCGGCGGCGGGACGATCTCGGCCGTGAATCCGCTGGTGGCGCTCCAGGACAGCCTGAACCAGCCGGAGGACCGCGAGGTCCTCTCGTACCGCACGAACGCCGAGGCGACCGACGAGCTGTATCTGCGGATCGTCTCGCTCGACCAGTTCGACGGCACCACGTGGAAGACCACGGTCCGGCGCATCCAGGACGTGCCGTCACCGCTGCCGACCCCGCAGGGCCTGCGCCCCGACGTCCGCAGGACCGAGATCCAGACGAACCTCGCGGCCGCCGACAGCTATGCGCAGAACTGGCTGCCGATGCCGTTTCCCGCCAGCCAGGTGAAGATCGACGGCCGCTGGCGGTACGAGCCGGTGGGCCGCGCCCTCGTCGGCGACCGGGGCCAGACCACGCGGGGCTCGCAGTACCAGGTCAAGAGCCTGGTCGTGGAGCCCACGGCCGAGCAGCTCGCGGCCGCGCCGGCGCCGCCCGACGATCTGCGGCGCGAATTCACCAAGGTGCCGGACTCGTTGCCCGGGATGGTCGCGGACCGGGCCCGCCAGGTCACCAGGGGCGCCGCGAACCCGTACGAGCAGGCGGTCAAGCTCCAGGACTACTTCGCGTCGGACGGCGGGTTCACGTACAACACCCAGGTGCGGGCGGGCAGTGGTCCTTCCGCGATCGAGCGGTTCCTGAAGCAGAAGGAAGGGTTCTGCGTCCACTTCTCCTTCGCCATGGCCTCCATGGCGCGGACGCTGGGGATCCCGGCCCGGGTCGCCGTGGGCTTCACGCCGGGCACCGTTCAGGGGGACGGTTCGATGTCGGTCGGGCTGCGGGACGCGCACGCCTGGCCCGAGCTGTACTTCGAGGGCGTGGGCTGGACCCGTTTCGAGCCGACGCCGAGCCGTGGCACGGTGCCGGACTACACCCGCTCGGACGTCCCGTCCGGGAACACGGACGACCCGGACGCGCCGGAGCCCTCCGCCTCCTCCGAGCCCTCCACGGCGCCCTCTGCCTCGGACACCTGCCCGCCCGACATCAAGAAGCAGGGCGGCTGCGCGAGCGCCGCACCTGCGGTGGCGGCGGGTTCGGGCGGCGACGGGCCGCCCATCGGGATGATCGTGGGCATCGCTCTGGCGGCGCTGCTCGTCCTCGCCGTGCCGTTGCTGCCCTTCCTGTGGCGGACCCGGGTACGGGCCGCGCGCCTGGCCTCCGGCGGCCGGGACCCGGCGGACGCGGCGGCGCGGACGCTGGCCGCCTGGCTGGAAGTGACCGACACGGCCTGGGACCACGGCATTGCGCCGGACGAGTCACAGACCCCGCGGAAGGCCGCCGCCCGGATCGTCCGCGTGGGACAGCTGACCAGCGGTCCCGCGGAGGCCGTCCACCGGGTGGCGGCCGCGGTGGAGCAGGTGCTGTACGCGCCGCACCCGCAGCCCACGGCGGGGCTGGCCGAGGACGTCCGGCGTGTGCAGGACGGGCTGAACGCCCCGGTGGGCCGGGTGACACGACTGCGGGTGATGCTCGCGCCGCGTTCGGCCGCGCGGGTGGTGTGGGCGGTCTCGGACCGGTGGGCGGCGTTCGGGGCGCGCTGGCGCGAGCGGGCCGCGAAGCGGTGGTCGGTGCTCGCACGGAAGCTGCCGCGGCGGGCCGGTCAGGAGAGCTGAGGAGGCCGCGGGCTCGGGCCCGCGGCCCGCGCATACGGCTGTGACCTGCACAGACAGCTGTGCAGGTGCGACCTTCGCAGACAGCTGTGAGGGGTGACCGCCCCATCGGGCGGCCACCCCTCACACATGCATACGTCTGTTCGGGTCAGTAGTAAGCCGCTTGGCTCACTGGCCGCCCTGTTGTTCGTCGCGGCGACGCTGCCACCGCTGCTCGATGCGGTTCATGACGGAGCGGCGCTGCCTCGCCTGCCGTGGGGACGCCTGTCCGCCTGGTGCGGCGGCCGCGCCCGAAGGCTGTTCGCCCGGCTTCGGCGCCTTGCGCCAACCGGTGACGGCGAGCACCGCGCAGCCCAGCATGACGAGGAACCCCACCACGCTGATCCAGATCTGCTGGGCGACCATTCCGGCCATGAGAAGGGCGATGCCCACAAGGAAGCCCACGACCGCTTGGTAGACCCGCTTCCGGGTGTACGTGCGCAGCCCGCTTCCCTCAAGCGCTGTCGCGAACTTGGGATCTTCGGCGTACAGCGCTCGCTCCATTTGCTCGAGCATGCGCTGCTCGTGCTCCGAGAGCGGCACGGAGTCCTCCTCATCGTGCAGTCGCCGGGGCGACCGGGGGTCCCCTTCAGGATAGGCAGGGAATCGCCCCCGTGAAACCCGCCCCTCTGCGCCAACTTCGCCAAACCGGACCTGCACTCCGCTCCGGCTCGCTGAAGCGTGCATTCCCCAGCGGCCGAACCGTCATGCAGAACGGTGTCCCTCGATCATACGGCGCCCGTAGCCCGTTCGGGGGGCCTGTGGCGTACTCCATGTGCGGCTGCGTCCCTGATCAGCCGGTGAACCGCAGGAGGCGCCTCAGGCCTCGGACGCCTCTCGCGCCTCACCGAGCACGTGCAGCTGCGTGGCCACGGCATGGAAAGCGGGCAGCTCCGCGGCCGCGGCCTCCAGCTGGAGAAGGGCCTCCAGGGCGCCCGGCTCGGTGTCCACGAGGACGCCGGGGACCAGGTCGGCGAAGACCCGGACGCCGTGCACCGCGTCGACGCGCACGCCCGCGGCCTCGACCAGCCCGGTGAGCTGCTCGGCGGTGAAGCGCCGCGGCACGGGGTCGCCCGTGCCCCAGCGGCCCGCCGGGTCAGTGAGAGCGGTCTGCGCCTCCTTGAAGTGCCCGGCGAGGGCCCGGGCGAGCACGGCGCCGCCGAGACCCGCCCCGAGCAGGCTGAGGACACCGGCGGGACGCAGCGCGTCGACGGCCAGGCGCACGCCCTCGGCCGGGTCGTCCACGTACTCCAGGACGCCGTGGCACAGGACCGCGTCGAAGCCGCCTCGCTCGACGACGTCGAAGAGCCCGAGCACGTCGCCCTGGACGCCGCGCACCCGGTCGGCGACGCCTGCCTCGGCGGCCCGGCGCTCCAGCGCGAACAGCGCGTTCGGACTCGGGTCGACGACCGTGACGCGGTGGCCGAGCCGGGCGACCGGCACCGCGAAGTTGCCGCTGCCGCCGCCGGTGTCGAGCACGTCCAGTTCGGTGCGCGACTCCCGGCCGGTGACCTTGACCCGGCGGTCGAGGGCGTCTTTCAGGACGTCCCAGACCACGGCGGTACGAAGAGAAGCGCGGGGGCGCATCGGGTCCGACACGGCAGTTGACTCCTCGGCGCGGGGGTGCGGATACCTCCACCCTATTGCCTGCGCCGTGGTGCCAAGGCCACGTGTCCCACCGTGCGGACGCGCCGGTCAGCCCGCGTCCGGCGGCTCCCTTCCCGCGTCCTGCGACTCCTGCCGGGGCTGGGGCAGCACGGGCTGGAGCACGAGCATCCGCTCGACGATGCGCAGGAACATCGCCACGTCGCGGAGGAGGTCGTCGGCGTCGCGGGCGGTGGCGGCCGCCGCTATGCCCGCCTCGGCGCGGGCCCTGCGGGCGGCGCCGGAGGCGAACAGGGCGCTCCACTCGGTCAGTTCGGGGGCTATCTCAGGGAGGACTTCCCAGGCGCTGCGGATGCGCTGCCTGCGGCGCGGGGTCGTCTCCGGGCGGCCGCGCGCGGCAAGCACAGCGGCCGCGGTACGCAGGGCGGCGAGGTGGGCGGTGGCATAGCGCTCGTGCGGTGCTTCCAGATGCGCGGCCTCGTCGATTCCGGCGCGGGCCTGGGCGAGCAGTTCGAGAGCGGCGGGCGGGGCGGTCGCGCGGCGCAGGACGGGGTGGACATCGCTCGCCGGGCCGGTCAGTGAGGGAGCAGGGCCGACGGCGCGGTGCCGGTGGGCGGCTGCTGCGGAAGTGCTGGCCATGACGAACCTCCTGTCGTCGTGTGACGGCGCAGTGGCCGTATGTGCTCATCGTGGAGTACGCCACTGACAATCGGCCCTGACCTGGGGCTTTGCCTCGATCGAGGGTTCGGGCTTACTTTTGAACTGACCAGTCAGTTCAAAAGAAGGGGCAGGGGGGACTGTGGACGGTCCGACCGACGGCGCGCGCGGAGCCGCCGTCACCGCCGAGGACTTCGGGCTCAAGGGGCCGCGGGGCTGGGCGTTCCGCGGCATCAGGATCAAGGCGGAGCCCGGGGCGCTGATCGCGCTGGAGGGCCCTTCGGGATCGGGCAGGACCTGTCTGCTGCTCGCGCTCACGGGACGCATGCGCGCCACCGAGGGCCACGCGTCCGTGGGCCGCTTCCGCCTGCCCAAGCAGCTGGCCGCGGTGCGCAGGATCAGCGGACTCGGGCCGGTGCCCGGCGTCACCGACCTCGACCCGGCCCTGACCGTCGCCGAGCACCTGCATGAACGGGCGCTCCTGGAGCGGCGGTTCGGCGGTTCGCTGCGCGGACTCCTGCGGCCCCGCAGCGAGCGGGTGAACGAGACGCGGCTGCGCATCGACACCGCGCTGGCCGCCGCCGGGCTCGACGTGGAGACGCTGCCCAAGGGGCGGCGGACCTCCGTGCGCGACCTGGAGAGGCTCGAAGCGCTGCGGCTCTCCGTGGCACTGGCCCTGGTCGGACGGCCGCGCGTGCTCGGCGTCGACGACACCGACCTGAAGCTCTCCGACGCCGAACGGGCCGAGGCCTGGGGCATGTTGAAGTCCCTCACGGACGGCGGGACGACCGTCGTGGCGGTGTGCAGCGAGGCGCCAGAGGGCGCGGTCGTGGTCCGCACCGGCCCCCGCCCCGAAACACGCCTCAACGATGACGACGAACGCACCGACGACGACAAGGAGACGGCGGATGCGCTCGCCGAAGCTCGCCGCGCTTGAGCTCAGGCGCTTCGGCAGGGGGAAGCTGCCGCGTGCCGCGCTCGTCGCGCTCCTGCTGCTGCCCCTGCTGTACGGCGCCCTGTACCTGTGGTCCTTCTGGGACCCCTACGGCCGCCTCGACCGCATCCCCGTGGCGCTCGTCAACGACGACAAGGGCGCCTCCGCGCAGGGCAAGAAGCTCGCGGCGGGCGACAACATCGTCGAAGGGCTGCGCGACAGCAACACCTTCGAGTGGCACGAGGTGAGTGACGCCGAGGCGCGCAAGGGCGTCGAGGACGGCACGTACTACCTGTCCCTGACGATGCCCACGGACTTCAGCAAGCGCATCGCGTCGAGTTCGGGGGACTCTCCGGAGACGGGTGCCCTGAAGGTCCGCACGAACGACGCCAACAACTACATCGTCGGGCAGATCTCGCGGACGGTCTTCTCCGAGGTGCGCTCCGCCGCGTCCACGAAGGCCTCGCGCTCCTTCCTCGACAAGATCTTCATCTCGTTCTCCGACATCCACGGGGCGACGAAGAAGGCCGCCGACGGCGCCGACCGGCTGGACAGCGGCATCGGCAAGGCCGAGAAGGGCTCCAAGGACCTCGCGAACGGCCTGGGGGACGCCAAGGACGGCAGCGGCGACCTGGCCGGGGGCATCAAGAAGCTCCACAAGGGCGCGGGCGACCTGGAGGCCGGCTCGAAGAAGGTCGCGGGCGGTACGCAGCAGCTGGCCGACAAGGTCAACGGCACGGCGGACCAGGTGCGGCCCTTCCTGAAGGACAACGGCAAGACGATCGGGGACACGGCCCAGCTCGTCGCCGACTCCTCCAAGGCGATGCGCCACCACCTGTCCACCTGGGTGAAGCTGGCTCCCGGGGCGGCCGAGGGCGCCAAGGACGCCTCCCGGATCATCGGCGAGTTCTACACCCAGCAGTGCGAGAAGGCCCCGATCCCGGACCCGCACTGCGCGAAGTTCAAGGACGCCAAGGAGTCCGCGGAGAACGTGTCGACCATCGCGGACGACATGAACACCGTGATCAAGGACCAGAACAGCGACGTCAAGCAGCTCGACAAGCACCTGGCCACGCTGGAGAAGAAGTCGCAGGCGCTCGCCGACCGCGCCCCGCACCTCGACGAGGACCTGAACAGCGCCGTCACGCAGATCAACGACCTCAACAAGGGCGCGGGCAAGGTCGCCAAGGGCGCCACGAAGATCCACACGGGCCTCGGCACCGCCAAGACCGGTGCCGGGGACCTCGACGAGGGCATCGGCAAGCTGGAGACGGGCGCGAACGACCTCAAGGGCGGCATGTTCAAGCTGGCCGACGGCTCAGGGAAGCTGTCCGGCGGGCTGCACGACGGCGTCAAGAAGATCCCGGACTACGACAAGAAGGACCGCGACGAGCGCACCGGCGTCATGGCCGACCCCGTGCAGCTCGCCTCCCAGTCGATGCACAAGGCGCCCAACTACGGCACGGGATTCGCCCCGTACTTCATCCCGCTGTCCCTGTGGGTCGGCGCGATGGTGGCGTACATGCTGATCCAGCCGCTCAACCGGCGTGCGCTCGCCGCGGGCGCCTCCGCATGGCGCATCGCCGTGGCGGGCTGGCTCCCGGTGGCCGCCCTCGGTGTGCTCCAGACCGCGGCCCTGCTCTCCGTCCTGCACTGGGGCCTCGGCCTGCAGATGGCGCGGGCGGCGGGGACGGTGGGCTTCCTCTGCCTGGTGACGGCGTGCTTCGCGGCGATCGTGCAGTGGCTCAACGCCCGCTTCGGGGCGGCCGGACGGATCCTCGTCCTCGCCGTGCTGATGCTGCAGCTGACGTCGGCGGGCGGCACCTACCCCGTTCAGACCAGCCCCGGCTTCTTCAGTGCGATCCACCCCTTCCTGCCGATGAGTTACGTCGTCGAGGCTCTCCGGAGACTGATCACGGGCGGCGGCCTCGGTCCCGTCTGGCAGGGCTGCGCGGTCCTTACGGCGTTCACCGTGGGCGCCCTCGCGCTCACCGCGCTCTCCGCGCACCGCAAGCAGGTGTGGACCCTCGACCGGCTGCATCCGGAGCTGAGCCTGTGAGCACGGCGGAGCGGGGACGGCCTGCGGAACCTGTGAGAATCAGGCCCATGGACAGCAGTGCAGGCAGCACCCGCCGCGAGGCGACCCGGCAGAAGCTCTACGAAGCCGCCGTCACCCTCATCGCGGAACAGGGCTTCTCGGCCACGACGGTCGACGAGATCGCCGAGCGGGCCGGAGTCGCGAAGGGCACCGTCTACTACAACTTCGCGAGCAAATCGGTCCTCTTCGAAGAGCTGCTGCGGCACGGCGTCGGCCTGCTCACCGCCTCCCTGAAGGAGGCCTCCGAGGAGGCGGCCAGGAGCGGCGGCCGCAAGGTCGACGCCCTCGACGCGATGATCCGGGCGGGCCTGGTCTTCATCAACCGCTACCCGGCCTTCACCCAGCTCTACGTCGCCGAGCTGTGGCGGACCAACCGGGCCTGGCAGTCCACCCTGCTGGTGGTCAGGCAGCAGGCCGTCGCGGTGGTCGAGGACGTGCTGCGGGCGGGGGTGGAGAGCGGCGAGCTCAGCGAGGAGATCGACATCCCGCTGACGGCCGCCGCACTCGTCGGCATGGTGCTGGTCGCCGCCCTCGACTGGCAGGCCTTCCAGCCGGAGCGCTCGCTCGACGACGTACATGCGGCGCTGTCGCGGCTGCTGCAGGGCCGGGTCAGCGGCACGCGCGCGTAGCCCTGCCTTTTCGGTTCCTTCAGGACGGCGAAGGCGCCGGTGCGGTGCCCCCCGTTTCCAGGCGGCACCGCACCGGCGCTTTCTTCGTCCCCCCGTAACCCCCGTGCGACCCCCGTGTGGTCGTCCCCCCGAGTCACCCCCGCACCTCGCTCCCGCCGTGTGGCGGGGGCGAGCGGCCAAGGGCGCGGCGCCGTTCCGCCGCCCCGTGTCGGCGGTACCGGCGCTGCGCCCTTCTCCGTGACCCACACTCTTCCGTCTTCGCAGGTGGGGCCCATCCGCGCGGGTACTCATCTCACTCACTAGGTACGGATACTCAGACGTCCGTGCTCATCCCCAGGCCGATCCGTTCACAACTGGTTACGATCACGTCCGTGTCCGTACTCCCCCTGGTGTTCACCAGCGGCTGGGCGAGCGGGATCAACGCGTACGCCGTTGTCCTGCTGCTCGGCATCTTCGGAGCGACCGGTGTCAGCGACGAGGTCCCCGAGGCGCTCCAGCGGCCCGATGTCCTGATCGCGGCCGGGGTGCTCTTCCTCTGCGAGGCCGTCGCCGACAAGATCCCGTACGTCGACTCGGTCTGGGACACGGTGCACACCGTGATCCGGCCGGTGTCCGGCGCCGTGGTGGGCGCGCTCCTCGCGGGTCAGAGCGGGTCCCTCTCCGACCTGGCGGCGGGCGCGGTGGGCGGGTCGACCGCGCTGGCCAGCCATGCGGTGAAGTCCGGCACGCGAATGGCGATCAACACCTCGCCCGAGCCGTTCAGCAACTTCGTGATGAGCACGGCCGAGGACCTCGGGGTCGGTGGCCTCATCAGCTTCGCGATGTTCTATCCGGAGGCCGCGGCGGTGATCGCGGCCGTGCTGCTGGTGATCGGCCTGTTCCTGATGTTCTTCCTCGTCTCGCGGATCCGCAGGTTCCTGCGGCGCAGGGCCCAGCGGCGCGAGGAGAAGCAGCTCGCGGGCCGCACGGGGGCGCCGCCGCCCTGAGCGTGCCCCGCCCGGACCGGGGTCGCGGCGTGACTGTCAGTGGCTGCCGATAAAGTCCCTGGCATGGCACGGATTGTGGTGATCGGCGCAGGTCTCGGCGCGATGTCGGCGGCTGCCCGGCTGGCCGTCGCGGGGCATCGGGTGGTGGTGTACGAGCGCGGGGAGACGTTCGGCGGCGCGGTAGGCCGCGTCGAGCGGGACGGCTTCGCCTTCGACACCGGACCAGGGCTGCTCCTCCTCCCCGCGGTCTACCGCGACTTGTTCGTCAAGACGGGCAAGGAGCCCCTGGAGAAGTGCGTCGAGCTGTCCCAGGTGGAGCCCGCCGTGCGCCACGTCTTCTCGGACGGCACCACGGCGGACCTGCCGAACGCCTCGCGCGCGGGCGTGGGCGAGGCCCTGGACACGGCCCTCGGCGCGGGCGCGGGCGACCGCTGGTCGGCGTTCATGAACCGTGCGAGGGAGGCCTGGGACCGCACCCGCCGCCCCCTCCTGGAAGAGCCCCTCTGGCCGAACTGGGAGGTGCTCGCCGACCGCGAGCCCTATCCCTCGGTGCCGCTCAAGCGCCTGCTGCGCCGCGAGCGCCGCGCGGCCACGCTCAGCGAGGTCGGCGAGCTGGAGCTGGGCGGTGACGCGCGCCTGGTCGCGCTCCTGGAGCAGTTCGCGCTCGCACACGGCCTGGATCCCCGCACGGCCCCGGCGAGCGCCGCGGTCCTGCCCTATCTGGAGCAGACGTTCGGCACCTGGTCGGCGCGGGGCGGCATGCACGCCCTGGCCCGCGCGGTGCACGAGCGATGCGTGGCCCGGCGGGTCGAATTCGTGTTCGGCGCCGCGGTGACGCGGATCGTCGAGAAGGACGGCCGGGCGGCGGGCGTGGAGCTCGCGGACGGCACCACCGCGGAGGCGGACTTCGTGGTCGCGGGAGTCGCGCCCACGGTCCTGGACTCCATGCTGCCCGGTGTGGACATACGGACGGAGGGTGACGTCCCGGCGCGTTCCGGCCTGCCCAGCCGCCTGACGGTCCTCCTGGCCCTGTCCGGCGCGCGCCCCGAGGGCGCCCCCCTGCGCACGGTGCTGCACTCCGCCGACCGCCAGGACGAGCTCGACCGCCTCTTCGGCGAGCGGCCCGGGCTGCCCCTCTCCCCCACGCTCGCGGTGCTCCGCCCCGACGACCCGGAGCTGACGCCGGACGCCGCGCACGAGGCGGTGACGCTCACGGCGACGGTGCCCGCGCACCTGGAGGTCACGGCGGAGGACGTGGAGCGGGTGATCGCCCGCGCCGAGGCCGTGATCCCTCAGCTGCGGAGCCGTCTGCTGTGGCACGAGGTCCGCACCCCGGCCGACGTCGCGGAGGCCACCGGAGCCGACGGGGGCGCCGTCCCCGCCCCTGCGCTCGCCGCGGCCGACGGGAAGCTCCTGCAACCGTCCAACAGCACCCGGCTGCCGGGGCTGTTCGCGGTCGGCGGCTGGGCCCACCCCGGCGGCGGCCTGCCCCACGCGGGCATGTCGGGCACGCTGGTCGCGGGGCTGATCGTCGAGGGCCCGGAGTTCCGCGGCTCCCGGTGACCGCCCCGCGGGGCGGCGCGGGGGCTCAGTAGCGGTACTGCTGCTCGTTGTAGCCCGAGCCGTCGTAGTCCCCCGCGTGGCCGCCCTGGTAGGGGTAGGGCTGCTCCGGCGGGAGTTCGGCGCTGTACGGCTCGTCGGTGGTGCGCTGCTGGGGCACCCAGACGCCGCCGGGCGGGGTGTCCTGGTACGTCCCGCCGAGCCCGCCGCCGTAGGTGTCGCCTCCGTAGGGGGCGTACTGCTGCTGGTCGCCGTAGGTGTCGTAGCTCTGCCGGGCGCCGTAGGTCTGCGTGCCGATGTACGGGTCGGAGTACGCGGCGTACTGCTGCTGGCCGGTCTCGTCGTATCCGTAGTTCTGCTGGTCGTAGCCCGCGTAGGCCGCCGCGTCGTAGCCGTAGCCCTCGCTCTGGTGGGCGTCGCCCGCGGCGGGCGGGGCGTAGGGCGCGTCGCTGTAGACGCCGTACTGGCCGGTGTCGTCGGGCATGGGTTCGGGCGCGTACACCCCGCCCGCGGAGAGGTCCGGGTCGTGTGCGGGGACGTCGGGGCCGTGCGCGGGCGGCGGCGGGACCTCTTCGTACTCCAGGTCGGAGACCTGCAGCGTCGGCTCCTTCGCGGCGCCCCGCCGCGGCGCCCTGCGGCGCTTGCTCAGGCCCGGCTGCCCGCCGAGCGCCCAGCCGGTGGAGAAGCCCTTGCGGAACGACAGCGTCACGTACGTCTGGCCCGTGGCGAAGGCGATGGCGCCGAGCCCGATGATCCACACCGACGGGATCAGCACGCCGACGACGACACCGAGGAAGCCGCCGAAGGCCAGCAGGCGCCAGCGCAGCCTGGCCTTGTACTGCAGCAGCACCTCGCCGAGCAGCCACAGCGCGACGAATCCGAACGCGATGTAGAGGACCGTCCAGCCCATGTACGCCCCTCTCCCCTGCGGCCGCCCGCTGGTACGGGTACGGGTACGGCCGATTCAGGCCTGGTGGTGCAGGCCCAGATTCTCGTAGATTTCCAGCGTCGCCGTGGAGTTGTTGAGCGTGATGAAGTGCAGTCCCGGCACACCTTCGGCCAGCAACCGCGCGCAGAACTCCGTCGCGAACTCGATGCCAATGGAGCGTACAGCGGCTGGATCGTCTTTGACCGCGAGGATCCGCTCTTTCAGCTCGGGCGGGAACACGGCGTTGCTGAGCTGGGGCAACCGGTCGAGCTGGCGGACGTTGGTGACCGGCATCATCTCGGGGATGATCGGCGTCTCGCAGCCCGCCGCCTCGACGCGGTCGCGCAGCCGCAGGTACTCCTCGGGGTCAAAGAACATCTGCGTGATCGCGTAGTCCGCGCCGGCCCGGCACTTGTCGATGAAGTGCCGGGTGTCGGACTCCCAGTCGGGCGAGCGCGGGTGCATCGCGGGGAAGGCGGCGACGCCCACGCAGAAGTCGCCGGACTCCTTGATGAGTTCGACCAGCTCGGCGGCGTAGGTGAGGCCCTCGGGGTGCGCGATCCAGTCGCCGAGCGGGTCGCCGGGCGGGTCGCCGCGGACCGCGAGCATGTTCCTGATGCCCGCGTCCGCGTACTGCCCGATGATGTTGCGCAGCTCGGCCACGGAGTGGTCGACCGCGGTCAGGTGCGCGACGGGCGTCAGCGTCGTGTCGGCGACGATCTGCTGGGTCTCCTTGACCGTGCCGGTGCGCGTGGAACCACCCGCTCCGTAGGTCACAGAGACGAAGTCCGGGGCGGCCGCCTCGACCCTGCGCAGCGCGTTCCAGAGGTTCCGCTCCCCCTTCGGGGTTTTCGGCGCGGAGAACTCGAACGAGAACGTCGTCTTACCGGTCGCGAGCATGTCGCGCACGGTGCGTGCGCGGTCAGTCCTGGTCGAAGCTGTGCCTAGGGCCATATGGGCAGGTTAGCCAGGCCTTGGCGGTCACCCAACCGGACCCAGGAGTTTTGGCCGGTTTGCCGGTTTCTTGTCCACGGATCGGACACTCCCGGGCTGTTGCTCACACAGACGTACGAAGCCGCTTCGCGAACTCGGCCGCGGCCGCGCCCGGGTCGTCCGCCTCGGTGATCGCCCGCACGACGACGACGCGCCGCGCACCCGCCTCGAGCACCTCGTCGAGGTTGTCCGCGTCGATGCCGCCGATGGCGAACCAGGGGCGGTCCGTGCCCAGCGAGGCCGTGTAACGGACCAGGTCGAGGCCCGGGGCGTGGCGGCCCGGCTTGGTCGGCGTGGGCCAGCACGGGCCCGTGCAGAAGTAGTCCACGCCCTCCTGGACGGCGGCCGCGGCGGCCTCCGACTCGGCGTGCGTGGAGCGGCCGATCAGCACGTCGTCGCTGCCGCCGAGGATGGCGCGGGCCGCGGGCACCGGCAGGTCGCCCTGGCCGAGGTGCAGCACGTCGGCGCCGATGGCGTGGGCGACGTCCGCGCGGTCGTTCACCGCGAGGAGCTTGCCGTGCCGCCGGGCGGCGTCCGCGAAGACCTGGAGGTGTTCCAGCTCCTCACCGGCCTCCATGCCCTTGTCGCGCAGCTGCACGATGTCGACGCCGCCCGCGAGGACGGCGTCGAGGAACTCGGGGAGGTCCCCCTGGCTCCTGCGGGCGTCCGTGCACAGGTAGAGCCGGGCGTCGGCGAGCCGGTCGCGGTGGTCGGCGGCCATGGAGAAGTCCCCCCGTTGTCGGTGGTGTGCGGGCCGCGTGATGTCACGCGGCCCGCACACCGGACGATGTGTTCAGGTCAGACGGCGAGCGCCTGGGCGCGGCGCTTCACCTCCGTGCCGCGATTCTCGCTCAGCGCCTGCGCGGGGGTGCCGGGCAGGGTCGGGTCGGGAGTGAAGAGCCACTCGAGCATCTCTTCGTCGGAGAAGCCGTCGTCCCTCAGGAGCGTCAGGGTGCCTGCGAGGCCCTTGACGACCTTGTCGCCGTCGATGAAGGCGGCCGGCACCTGGAGCGCACGGTTCTCACCGCGGCGCACAGCGATCAGCTGGCCCTCCTTGACCAGCTGGCGCACGCGGGTCACCTCGATCTCCAGCATCTCCGCGATGTCGGGGAGGTGCAGCCAGTCGGGGACGAGAGCATCAGTCTTTGCGTCAATCTCGGTCACGGGTCCAGCGTATCTCTGGCCGGGGAACCGCACCGGATGGCGTCACCCCGCTACAGAACCGCCTTCTTGAGCGGCACCGACGGATCCGCCGTCAGCGTGGGATCCAGCCGTGCGGCCGACTCGATCAGCTTGCGGCCCTGGGCCAGGTCCCTGGGGCGGCCCACGGCGAGGACCGCGACCAGGGCGCCGTCCCGCAGCCAGCACACCGACCAGGCCATGCCGCCGGGGTCGCCGCGCCACACCAGCTCGTCCGCCCCTGCATGGTGACCCGCGTACTGCACGAAGCGGCCGAACTGCTCCGACCAGAAGTACGGCACGGGGTCGTACGCGGCGGGCGTCTCGCCGATGATGTTCGCCGCCACCGTGCGCGGCCCCTGGAGGGCGTTGTCCCAGTGGTGCACGAGCAGCCGCTCGCCGTACCGGCCCGAGGGGAAGGAGGAGCAGTCGCCGACCGCGTACACATCGGGCGCCGAGGTGCGCAGGCCCTCGTCGGCCACGACCTCGCGGTGGCTGCCCAGCTCGATGCCGGAGCCCGCGAGCCAGCCCGTCGCGGGCCGCGCCCCGATGCCGACGACGACGGCGCCCGCGGGCAGCCTGGTCCCGTCGGACAGGACGACGACGCCGGGTTCGACGCTCGCCACGCGCGCGTGGGTGCGCAGCACCGCTCCGGAGTCCGCGTACCAGCCCGCCATGGGGGCCGCGACCTCCTCCGGCAGCGCCCCCGCGAGCGGCCGTCCCGCGGCCTCGACGACGGTGACGGAACAGCCCGCCTCGCGCGCGGCCGTCGCGAACTCCGCGCCGATCCAGCCCGCCCCGACGACAACCACCTCGTGCTGCCCCGCGAGCACCGGGCGCAGCCGCTCGGCGTCGTCCAGGGTGCGCAGGAGGTGGACCCCGGGGACGCCTTCGGTGCCGGGCAGCCGAATCGGTTCGGCGCCGGTCGCCAGGACCAGGACGTCGTACCGGAGCGGGCCCTCGGCGGTGTCCAGCTCATGGGCGTCGGGGCGCACCCCGGTGACGTCGCGGCCCAGGCTCAGCTCGATGCCGAGCGCCTCGAAGTCGATGTCGAAGGCCGAGCCCTCCGCCTTGCCGAGCAGCACCGCCTTGGACAGCGGCGGCCTGTCGTAGGGCTGGTGCGGCTCGGCCCCGACGAGGGTGACCGAGCCCGCGAAACCCTGTTCGCGCAGGGCCACCGCGGTCTGCACCCCGGCCATCCCCGCGCCGACGATGACGACGTGCCGCTCCGCCTGTCGCGGCTTCCCGCGCTGCTGCTGCTCGCTCTGCCTCTGCTGCTCGCTCACCCGATCACTCTAGGGCGGTTGTCGAGGGCGCCCTCAGATGTGGTCGGGGAGATCTCTGACACAACGTCACCGCCCATACCCGGACAGCTCCCCTACTGCCGCACGAAGCGACGGGCTAGGGTGGCCCGTGCAGAGCACTCGCGGGAGCCCGGACGCACCGGGCTGAGAGGGAGGCTGGGACGGCCTCCGACCGTACGAACCTGATCCGGGTCATGCCGGCGAAGGGAGGGGCTGGACGCCCATGCATTCACGTACGACACCACCATCCGCCACCTCTGACGTCCTGGTCGTCGGAGGCGGCATCATCGGCCTGGTCACGGCCTGGCGGGCCGCCGGGCGCGGACTCTCCGTGGCGGTCGTGGACCCCGCACCCGGCGGCGGCGCCGCCCAGGTCGCGGCGGGCATGCTGGCCGCCGTCACCGAACTGCACTACGGCGAGCAGACCCTGCTCGGCCTCAACGTCGAATCCGCCCGCCGCTACCCCGCCTTCGCCGCCGAACTGGCCGAGGCGACCGGGCACGACCTCGGCTACCGCGCGTGCGGCACGCTCGCCGTCGCGCTGGACTCCGACGACCGCGCCCACCTGCGCGAACTGCACGACCTGCAGCGCCGGTCCGGCCTCGCGTCCGAGTGGCTGACCGGCCGCGAGTGCCGCCGTCTGGAGCCGATGCTCGCGCCGGGCGTGCGCGGCGGGCTGCGGGTCGACGGCGACCACCAGATCGACCCGCGGCGGCTCGCCGGGGCCCTCGTGGTGGCCTGCGAGCGGGCCGGTGTGGTCTTCCACCGCGCCATGGCCGAGCGCCTCTCGGTCGTACAAGACCGGGCGCGCGGCGTCGTCCTCGCGGACGGCACCGAGCTGGGCGCGGAGCTGACCGTGCTGGCGGCGGGCAGCCTCAGCGGGCGCCTCGCGGGCGTCCCCGACGACGTCCTGCCGCCCGTGCGGCCCGTGAAGGGCCAGGTGCTGCGGCTGACCGTGCCGAAGGCGTACGCGCCGTTCCTGAGCCGCACCGTGCGGGCCGTGGTGCGCGGCAGCCACGTCTACCTCGTGCCGCGCGAGAACGGCGAGCTCGTCGTGGGCGCGACCAGCGAGGAGCTCGGCTGGGACACCACGGTCACCGCGGGCGGTGTGTACGAACTCCTGCGGGACGCGCACGAACTCGTGCCCGGCATCACCGAGCTGCCGCTGACCGAGACCTGCGCGGGTCTGCGCCCCGGCTCTCCCGACAACGCGCCGATGCTCGGCCCGACGCGGCTCGCCGGACTCCACCTGGCCACCGGGCACCACCGCAACGGCGTCCTGCTGACGCCGGTCACGGGTGACGTCATGGCGCACGCCCTGACCACGGGTGAACTCCCCGAAGAGGCGCTCCCGTTCACCCCGCGCCGCTTCGACGGCGCCGCCCCCGAAACCCTCGCCCCGCCCCGCACCCAGCACGTCACGGAGCAGCCCGCATGAGCACGCCTTTCGCCGTTTCCGTCAATGGGGAAGAACGCGATGTGGCCTCGGGCACCACGCTCGACGCCCTCGTGGCCACCCTCTCCTCGGCGCACTCCGGTGTCGCCGCCGCCCTCAACGAAACCGTCGTCCCGCGCGCGCAGTGGCCCACCACGGCGCTCTCCGCGGGCGACCGCGTCGAAGTACTCACCGCCGTCCAGGGAGGCTGAACGACCATGGCAGACGACCCCTTCGTCATCGGCGGGCTCACCCTCTCCTCGCGCCTGATCATGGGCACGGGCGGGGCGCCGAGCCTCGACGTCCTGGAGCGGTCCCTCGTCGCGTCCGGCACGGAGCTGACCACCGTCGCGATGCGCAGGCTCGACCCGGGCGTCCAGGGCTCGGTGCTCTCCGTGCTCGACCGGCTCGGCATCCGCGTGCTGCCCAACACCGCGGGCTGCTTCACGGCGGGCGAGGCGGTCCTCACCGCCCGGCTCGCGCGTGAGGCGCTCGGCACGGACCTGGTGAAGCTGGAGGTGATCGCCGACGAGCGCACCCTGCTGCCCGATCCGGTCGAGCTCCTGGACGCCGCCGAGACCCTGGTGGACGACGGCTTCACGGTCCTGCCGTACACGAACGACGACCCGGTGCTCGCGCGGAAGCTGGAGGACGTGGGCTGCGCGGCGATCATGCCGCTCGGCTCGCCCATCGGCTCCGGGCTCGGCATCCGCAATCCGCACAACTTCCAGCTGATCGTGGAGCACGCGCGCGTGCCGGTGATCCTCGACGCGGGCGCGGGCACGGCCTCCGACGCGGCGATCGCGATGGAGCTGGGGTGCGCGGGCGTGATGCTCGCCTCCGCGGTGACGCGGGCGCAGGAGCCGGTCCTGATGGCCGAGGCCATGCGGCACGGGGTCGAGGCCGGACGCCTGGCGCACCGGGCGGGGCGGATTCCACGACGGCACTTCGCCGAGGCGTCGTCGCCCGCCGAGGGCATGCCGCGCCTCGACCCGGAGCGCCCCGCGTTCTGAGTACCCCCGGGGGGCTCCGCCTGTTACAGCTCGGCTGCAGTCCGGCCGTGGGGGCGCCCGCCCGGGACGAGGTGTCGGTGGCGGCTCGTAGACTCCCCTGCGTGGACACGACCCTTCAGGACCCGCTCGTCGGGCAGCTGCTCGACAGCCGTTACCGCATCGACGGGCGCATCGCGGTCGGCGGGATGGCCACGGTCTACCGGGCCGTGGACACCCGCCTCGACCGCGTGCTCGCGCTCAAGGTGATGCACCCGACGCTGGCGGCCGACGCCTCCTTCGTCGACCGGTTCATCCGCGAGGCCAAGTCGGTGGCCCGCCTCTCCCATCCGAACGTGGTCGGCGTCTTCGACCAGGGCACGGACGGGTCGTACGTCTACCTCGCGATGGAGTACATCGCGGGCTGCACCCTGCGCGACGTCCTGCGCGATCGCGGGGCCCTTCAGCCGCGCGCCGCGCTCGACATCCTGGAGCCGGTCCTCGCCGCGCTCGGCGCCGCGCACCGCGCCGGGTTCGTGCACCGCGACATGAAGCCGGAGAACGTCCTCATAGGGGACGACGGCCGGGTGAAGGTCGCCGACTTCGGGCTCGTCCGCGCGGTGGACACCGTCACGAACACGACGGGCACCGTCCTCGGCACCGTCTCCTACCTCGCCCCCGAGCAGATCGAGCACGGCACGGCGGACACCCGCGTGGACGTGTACGCCTGCGGGGTCGTGCTCTACGAAATGCTGACCGGCGCCAAGCCGCACTCCGGGGACTCCCCCGCCCAGGTCCTCTACCAGCACCTGAACGAGGACGTGCCGCCCCCGTCGGCGGCCGTCCCCGGGCTCGCCTTCGCCCTCGACGAGCTGGTCGCCTCCGCCACGGCGCGCGTCCCCGACATCCGTCCGTACGACGCGGTGGCGCTCCTCGCCCAGCTCAGGGAGGCGCGGGCCACCCTGACCGAGGCGCAGCTCGACGCGGTGCCGCCGCAGGCGCACCCGGCGGCGCAGGACGGCTCCGAGGACCGCACGAGCGTGATCCCGCGCGCGGCGCGCCCCGTCCAGCTCCCGCTGCCCACCGACGGCGAGCAGGGCGGCCAGGACGCGCTGAACCGCACCAGCATCCTGGCGACCCCGCCGCCCGGCCCGCCCGCTCCGCCCGCCCCCGCCCGCGCCTCCCGCAGGCGGTTCGACCCGCGCCGCCGCACCCTCGTGGTCATAGCCGGCGTCCTGCTCGCCCTCGGCATCGGCACCGGCGTCTGGTACATCAACTCGGGCCAGTTCACGAAGGTCCCGCCGCTCCTTGCGAAGACCGAGGCGCAGGCGAAGCAGCGGCTGGACGACGCCGGGCTCGACGTGAAGGGCATCAAGCGCACCTACAGCGACACGGACAAGCGCGGCACGGTGATGAACACCGACCCCGCGCCGGGCGCCCGCATCCGGCAGAACGACGGGGTGACGCTGACCGTCTCGCTGGGCCCGGAGACCGTGAAGGTCCCGGACCTCAAGAACATCCCGCTGGCCAAGGCGAAGAAGGAGCTCCAGAACTCCGGACTCGAACCGGGCATGGTCACCAAGAGCTTCAACGAGGACATCGACAAGGGCTCCGTGATCAGCACGGACCCGCGGACCGGCTTCACCCGCAAGGCGGGCTCGGCCGTCGCCCTGGTCGTCAGCAAGGGCCGCCCGGTCGAGGTCCCCGACGTGACGGGTGAGTCCGAGGAGGACGCCACCGCCGACCTCGAGGACGCAGGTCTGGAGGTCGAGATCGCGCCGTCGCGGGTCAACTCCGACGAGGACAAGGGCGATGTCGCCGCGCAGTCGCCCGTCGCGGACAAGACGATCGCCGAGGGTGACACGGTCGAGCTGACGATCTCCAAGGGCCCGCCGATGATCGAGGTCCCCGACGTCACCGGCATGAGCGTCGACGATGCCAGGGACAAGCTGGAGGGAGCGGGCTTCGAGGTCGACGAGGACCGCGGCCTGCTGGGCATCTTCGGGGACACCGTGAAGAAGCAGTCGGTGGACGGCGGCGACAAGGCGCCCAAGAACTCGTCGATCACCATCACGATCCGCTGAGCCCCTCGCCCGGGGACCCCTGCGGGGGCCTCCCCGGGCGCGTGCCACCCTTGACGGCGTGAGCAGCAACAAGTCCCCCAGCGCAACGTCCCGCAACCCCGTCGGCGGCCATGTCCCGGTGGCCGGCGGACTCGCCTCCGTCGGCCTCTCGTACGCCCGTGAGCTCGGCGCGGAGACCGTCCAGGTCTTCGTCGCCAACCCGCGCGGCTGGGCGACCCCGCCCGGCAACCCGAAGCAGGACGAGGAGTTCCGCGCGGCCTGCGCCGCCGAGCGGATCCCCGCGTACGTCCACGCGCCGTACCTCATCAACTTCGGCTCGCACACCGAGGCGACCGTCGACAAGTCCGTGGACTCCCTGCGCCACTCGCTGCGCCGGGCGCGCGAGATCGGCGCCCTCGGCGTCGTCGTGCACACCGGCTCCGCGACCGGCGGCCGGGAGCGCGCCGTCGCCCTGGACCAGGTGCGCGACCGCATGCTGCCGCTCCTCGACGAGCTGACGCACGACGACGACCCGTTCCTGCTCCTGGAGTCGACGGCGGGCCAGGGCTCCTCGCTCTGCTCCCGCACCTGGGACTTCGGCCCGTACTTCGAGGCGCTGGACTCCCACCCCAAGCTCGGGATCTGCCTGGACACCTGCCACATCTTCGCGGCGGGCCACGACCTGACGGGCCCGAGCGGCATGAAGCAGACCCTGGACCTCCTCGTGGACACGGTCGGCGAGGGCCGTCTGAAGCTCGTGCACGCCAATGACTCCAAGGACGTCGTCGGCGCCCACAAGGACCGCCACGAGAACATCGGCACCGGCCACATCGGCGAGGAGCCCTTCCGCGAGCTGATGCTCCACCCCGCCACGGAGGGTGTGCCGCTGATCATCGAGACGCCCGGCGGCAAGGAAGGACATGCGGCGGACGTGGCACGCCTGAAGGAGCTGAGGAGCGTCTAGCCGCCCTCGAAGTTCCTTGAGGAATACCCCTGGGGGGTATACGGTTCTCGCCAGACGGCAGGAACCGCTATCCGACGTTGGGGGCACCTCATGCAGCACGACGCGCACGCCGGGCACACGCACCACCAGCACCACGGCCACAGCCACGGCGGCGACGGCAGGGTCAGCTGGCGCATGGCGGCGCAGGCCACCCTCCACTGCCTCACCGGCTGCGCCATCGGCGAGGTGCTCGGCATGATCATCGGCACCGCGCTCGGCTGGGGGAACATGCCGACGATGGTGCTCGCGATCGTGCTTGCCTTCGCCTTCGGCTACGCCCTGACGCTGCGCGGCATCCTGAAGGCCGGGGTCGATTTCAAGACGGCGTTCCGGGTCGCGCTCGCCGCGGACACCCTGTCCATCGCCGTCATGGAGCTGATCGACAACGGCGTGATCGCGCTCTGGCCCGGCGCCATGGACGCGCACCTGGCGGACGCGATGTTCTGGTGGGTCCTGGCCATCGCCCTGGCCGCCGCGTTCGTGATCACCACACCGGTGAACAAGTGGATGATCGGCCGCGGCAAGGGCCACGCCGTGGTGCACCAGTACCACCACTGACGGGCCGGGACGGCGTCATGCAGGACCAGAGCCCTAGAGCTCGGGGCCGTCCCCGGGCTCTTCCTGGTACGAGTAGCGCTGCTCGCGCCAGGGGTCGCCGAGGTTGTGGTAGCCGCGCTCCTCCCAGAAGCCGCGGCGGTCGGCGGTCATGTACTCGACGCCGCGGACCCACTTGGGGCCCTTCCACGCGTACAGATGCGGGACCACGAGCCGCAGCGGGAAACCGTGCTCCGCTGTGAGCAGTTCGCCGCCCTTGTGCGTGGCGAGAATCGAGCGGTCAGAGGCGAAGTCCGCCATCCGCATGTTCGAGCTGAAGCCGTACTCAGCCCAGACCATCACATGCGTGGCATTGGCCGCGGGCGGCACGATCTCCAGGAGCGTCCGGGCCGGGAGCCCGCCCCACTCGGCGCCCAGCATGCTGAACTTCGTCACGCAGTGCAGATCGGCGACCACGGAGTCGTACGGCAGGGCGGAGAACTCGTCGTGCGACCAGCAGTGCTTCTCGCCGTCCGCCGTGGCCCCGAAAACCCTGAACTCCCAGCGCTCGGGCCGGAACTTCGGCACCGGGCCGTAGTGCGTGACCGGCCAGCCGCGCTGCAGCCGCTGACCCGGCGGAAGCTCCGGCTCCGCTGCCTGTCGAGATGCGCGTTCCGCCGGCTGACCCATGGCTCCATCCTGACAGACCCGGGGCGGTGGACGTGACCAGCCGGAGCGCGGGCGGCACCGATCGGGGCAACTCCTACTAAGCGTGCACTTACTGGACGCCCTCCGAACACCGGTGCAAGGATGCGCGCTACCTGCCCAGTCACCCCCGTGGAAGGAGCCTCTGCGATGCAGGGCGACCCCGAGGTCATTGAATTTCTCAACGAGCAGCTGACCGCCGAACTCACGGCGATCAACCAGTACTTTCTCCACGCCAAGATGCAGGAAAACTTCGGCTGGACGAAGCTCGCGAAGTACACCCGGTCCGAGTCGTTCGACGAGATGAAGCACGCGGAGGTGCTGACCGACCGGATCCTGTTCCTCGACGGCCTGCCCAATTATCAGCGGCTCTTCCATGTGCGCGTGGGCCAGACGGTCACGGAGATGTTCCAGGCCGACCGTCAGGTCGAGGTGGAGGCGATCGACCGCCTGCGGCGCGGGATCGAGGTGATGCGCGCCAAGGGCGACATCACATCCGCGAATATCTTCGAGTCGATCCTCGAGGACGAGGAGCACCACATCGACTATCTCGACACTCAGCTCGAGCTCGTCGAGAAGCTGGGTGAGGCGCTCTACATCGCGCAGCTCATCGAGCAGCCGGAGGGCTAAGCGGCCTCGTCCAGGGCGGGGTTCAGGCTGGTGTCCAAGCCGGTGAGCGCCGGTTCTCCCTGGTCCACGAGGTCGCGGCGGGGGCATGCGCCCCGGCCGAGCAGCGCCTGGATGCGGCGCACGCACGAACCGCAGTCCGTGCCCGCCTTGCAGGCCGACGCTATCTGGCGGGGGGTGCAGGCACCGTCCGCCGCGTGCTTCTTCACCTGCGCCTCGGTGACCCCGAAGCAGTTGCAGACGTACACGCGGTTCACCTCCCGGGCAGGACTCATCGGTAGCGCCGCCCCGATTGATCGGTGAGGCTAACCTAACCTTACCCGCGACTTCCTGCACGCAAAAGCCCCGGATACGCCGGTGGGGCGCGGATCACACGGATCCGCGCCCCACGCGTACGTACGGAAGAGAACTACTGGTCGCGGTACATCTCCGCCACCAGGAACGCCAGGTCCAGCGACTGGCTGCGGTTGAGCCGCGGGTCGCAGGCCGTCTCGTAGCGCTGGTGCAGGTCGTCGACGAAGATCTCGTCGCCGCCGCCCACGCACTCGGTGACGTCGTCACCGGTGAGCTCGACGTGGATGCCGCCCGGGTGGGTGCCGAGGGCCTTGTGGACCTCGAAGAAGCCCTTGACCTCGTCGAGCACGTCGTCGAAGCGGCGGGTCTTGTGGCCCGATGCCGCCTCGTAGGTGTTGCCGTGCATCGGGTCGGTGATCCAGGCGACGGTCGCGCCGGATGCGGTGACCTTCTCGACGAGCTCGGGCAGCTTGTCGCGGACCTTGTCGGCGCCCATGCGGACGATGAAGGTCAGCCTGCCGGGCTCGCGGTCGGGGTCGAGGCGCTCGATGTACTGCAGCGCCTCCTCGGCCGTCGTGGTCGGGCCGAGCTTGACGCCGATGGGGTTGCGCACCTGGGCCGCGAACTCGATGTGCGCGTGGTCCAGTTGACGGGTGCGCTCACCGATCCAGACCATGTGGCCCGAGGTGTCGTACAGACGGCCGGTGCGGGAGTCGGTGCGGGTCAGCGCCGATTCGTAGTCGAGGAGCAGCGCCTCGTGCGAGGCGTAGAACTCGACGGTCTTGAACTCCTCCGGGTCGGTGCCGCAGGCCCGCATGAAGTTCAGCGCGTTGTCGATCTCGCGGGCCAGCTGCTCGTACCGCTGGCCGGAGGGGGACGACTTCACGAAGTCCTGGTTCCAGGCGTGCACCTGGCGCAGGTCGGCGTACCCACCGGTGGTGAAGGCGCGCACCAGGTTGAGCGTGGAGGCGGACGCGTTGTACATCCGCTTCAGGCGCTCGGGGTCCGGGATCCGGGCCTTCTCGTTGAAGTCGAAGCCGTTGACGGAGTCGCCCCGGTAGGTCGGGAGCGTCACGCCGTCGCGGGTCTCGGTGCCCTTGGAACGCGGCTTCGAGTACTGCCCCGCGATGCGGCCCACCTTCACGACGGGCACAGAGGCCGCGTACGTGAGGACGGCGCCCATCTGGAGCAGCGTCTTCAGCTTGTTCCGGATGTGATCGGCGGACACGGCGTCGAAGGCCTCGGCACAGTCGCCGCCCTGGAGGAGGAACGCCTCTCCCTTGGCGACAGAGGCCAGTCGGGCGCGCAGCTGGTCGCACTCGCCCGCGAAGACGAGCGGCGGATACGACTCGAGGTCCGCGATCACATCGCGCAGAGCCTCGGCATCGGGGTACTCGGGCTGCTGCGCCGCGGGCAGGTTTCGCCAGGTGTTGCCACTGGAAGCGGTGGTCTTAGCGTTCACGGTCACCTCGTCAACACTACGGGGTGATGCGCCCCGTCCATCCACCCGCTCACCAAGTGAGACGGAGGAGACACCACGGAGTGACCGATGCGCTAGGGTGCCGGACATGCGTACGCAGACGACGATTCAGAACTGGTGGTGGCCCGCTCATCCGGCGGCCCACTGACTCTGCGCGCACACAGACTCGCGAAGGCCGCCCGAGGGGCGGCCTTCAGTGTTTTCCGGACTTCGCCGGGAGCGGGCCGTTCCTCTCCGAGTGAGAAGGAACAGCCCATGCAGCCAACACAGCAGCCGACACAGCAGCTGACAGACCTCCTGTCCGACGATCGCCCCTTCGCCCTGCTGCGCCGCCGCACGCCGGGCCACGACCACGACACGGTCGAGGTCCTGACCGGCCCCACCGGAACGTACGAGCGGCTCGCGGACATCCCCGAAGGTCTGGCCCTGGTGCCCTTCCGGCAGATCAGGGAGCGCGGCTTCGACGTCCGCGACGACGGCACACCGCTGACCGTGCTGACCCCCGAGGAGCGGTACGAACTGCCGCTCGCCGATGCCCTTGCGGCGCTGCCCGCGCACGACGTGCGGGTCGAGGGCGGGGCCTTCGACGTGGACGACGCGGCGTACGCGGACATCGTGGGGCGGGTCCTGCGCGAGGAGATCGGCCGGGGCGAGGGCGCCAACTTCGTCATCCGTCGTACGTACGAGGGTGAGATCCCGGGGTTCACCAGGGCCGACGCCCTCGCGCTCTTCCGGCGGCTGCTCGTGGGCGAGCGGGGCGCGTACTGGACGTACGTCGTGCACACCGGGGACCGGACGCTCGTCGGGGCCAGCCCCGAGGTGCATGTGCGGATGTCCGGCGGGACCGTCGTCATGAACCCGATCAGCGGAACCTACCGCTACCCGGCCGACGGGCCCACCCCCGACGACCTGCTCGCCTTCCTCGCCGACGGCAAGGAGATCGAGGAGCTGTCGATGGTCGTCGACGAGGAGCTCAAGATGATGTGCACGGTCGGCGACATGGGCGGTGTGGTGATCGGGCCGCGGCTGAAGGAGATGGCCCATCTCGCGCACACCGAGTACGAGTTGCGGGGCAAGTCGTCGCTGGACGTGCGGGACGTCCTGAAGGAGACGATGTTCGCGGCGACCGTCACCGGGTCGCCCGTGCAGAACGCCTGCCGCGTCATCGAGCGCTACGAGCCCCTCGGGCGGGACGGTGTGGGCCGGGGCTACTACGCGGGCGCCCTCGCGCTCATCGGCAGGGACGCGGGCGGCGCGCAGACACTGGACTCCCCCATCCTCATCCGTACCGCCGACATCTCCGCGGCCGGGCGGCTGCGGGTGCCGGTGGGCGCCACCCTGGTGCGCGGCTCCGACCCGATGAGCGAGGTCGCCGAGACGCATGCGAAGGCGGCGGGCGTGCTGGCCGCCCTCGGCGTGCGCCCCGGGCGCCCCCGCAACGAGGAGGCGCGGCCCGCCCTCGCCGACGATCCCCGGGTGCGGGCGGCGCTGGACGGGCGGCGCGCGGCCCTCGCGCCGTTCTGGCTGCGGATGCAGGAGCGCACGGGCGAGCTGACCGGACACGCGCTCGTCGTGGACGGCGAGGACACGTTCACGGCGATGCTCGCGCACGTCCTGCGCTCCTGCGGCCTTCAGGTGTCGGTGCGGCGGTACGACGAGGAGGGGCTGCGGGAGGCCGTGCTCGCGCACGAGGGGCCCGTGGTGCTCGGCCCCGGCCCCGGCGACCCGTCCGACCTCGCCGACCCGAAGATGCGGTTCCTGCGCGCCCTGGCGGCGGAGGTGATCGGCAGCCATCAGCACGGCGTGCTCGGCGTCTGCCTCGGGCACGAGCTGATCGCGGCGGAGCTCGGCCTGGAGATCGTGCGCAAGGAGGTGCCGTACCAGGGCGCGCAGACGGGCATCGACCTGTTCGGGCGGGCCGAGACCGTCGGGTTCTACAACAGCTTCGTGGCGCGCTGCGACGACGAGGCGGCGGTGGAGCTGGCCGCGCACGACGTCGAGGTCAGCAGGGACGCGGCGAGCGGCGAGGTGCACGCGGTGCGCGGGAGTTCCTTCGCGGGCGTGCAGTTCCACCCGGAGTCGGTGCTGACGCTGCGCGGGGCCGGGATCGTGCGGGAACTGCTCGGTCAGCTCCTGGCCGGGGCCGGGACGAGGACGTTCTCGGAGCGGCGGCCCGCCTGATAGTCCAGGACGTTGCGCACCGTGGTGTCGATGATCTGGCCGACCGCGTCCACGGTGTAGTACGCCTGGTGGGAGGTGACCACGACGTTCGGGAAGGTGACGAGGCGGGCCAGCGTGTCGTCCTCGACGACCTCAAGGGACTTGTCGAGGAAGAAGAGACCCGCCTCCGCCTCGTACACGTCCAGGCCCACCCCGGTGAAGCGCCCCGCGCGCAACTCTCCGACCAGGGCCTCGGTGTCGATGAGGCCGCCGCGGCTGGAGTTCACCAGGATCGCGTCGTCCTTCATGGTGCGCAGCGCATCGGCGCCGATGAGGTGCTGGGTGGACGGGAGCAGCGGCACGTGCAGGCTGATGAGGTCGGCCTCAGCGAGGAGTTCGGCCTTGTCCACGTACTTCATGCCGAGCTCGGTGCAGGCGGGGTTCTCGGTGACGTCCCAGCCGAGCAGGCGCATGCCGAAGCCGTGCGCGATACGGGTGAACGCCTCGCCGATCTTGCCGGTGCCGAGCACCCCGGCCGTGCGGCCCCGCAGGTCGCGGCCCATCAGGCCGTCGAGGCGGAAGTCGAAGTCGCGGGTGCGGTTGCTCGCGCGGACGATGCGGCGGTTGACGGCCATCGCTAGGGTCCAGGCGAACTCGGCCACGGAGTAGGGCGAGTAGTACGAGACGCGGGCGACGGTCAGGCCGAGGCGCTCGGCGACCTCCAGGTCGATGTTGTTGAACCCGGTGGACCGCTGGGCGATCATCTGCGTCCCGCCCGCCGCGAGGGTCTGCAGGACGCGGTTGTTCAGCGTGGCGTTGACGCTGGAGGAGACGATCTCGTACCCGGCGGCGATGGGGGCGGTGTCCTCGTTGAGGAACACGTCCAGGCAGCGGACGTCGTGGTGCCCGTGGAAGGCCTTCTCGATCAGCGGCTTCTCGTCCGACTGCACACCGAACGCGAGGATCTCCATGGGCGTGAGTCTATGTACCGCTTCCGGGGACGGCACCCGGAGCCGGGGCCGGGGCCGTCCCGTCGTGCTGCGGCTGCGGGGCCGGTCAGCCGAAGAAGCCGATCAGAAGTCGATCAGCCGAAGAAGACGCCGACCTCCTGGTACAGCGCCGGGTCCACCGTCTTCAGCTTCGCCGTGGCCTGCGCGATCGGGACGCGGACGATGTCCGTGCCCTGGAGGGCCACCATCTTCCCGAAGTCGCCGTCCCGCACGGCCTCGATCGCGTGCAGCCCGAAGCGTGTGGCGAGCCAGCGGTCGAAGGCGCTCGGGGTGCCACCGCGCTGGACGTGCCCGAGGACCGTGGTGCGCGCCTCCTTGCCGGTGCGCCCCTCGATCTCCTTGGCCAGCCACTCGCCGACCCCGGAGAGCCTGACGTGCCCGAAGGAGTCCTGCGTGCCGTCCTTGAGGACCATCTCGCCGTCCTTGGGCATCGCGCCTTCCGCGACGACGACGATGGGGGCGTACGACGCCTTGAAGCGCGAGGTCACCCAGGCGCAGACCTGGTCGACGTCGAAGCGCTGCTCCGGGATGAGGATGACGTTCGCGCCGCCCGCGAGGCCGGAGTGCAGGGCGATCCAGCCCGCGTGGCGGCCCATGACCTCGACGACGAGGACGCGCATGTGCGACTCGGCGGTGGTGTGCAGCCGGTCGATCGCCTCGGTCGCGATGCCGACCGCGGTGTCGAAGCCGAAGGTGTAGTCGGTGGCGGAGAGGTCGTTGTCGATGGTCTTCGGGACGCCGACGACCGGCACGCCGTACTCGTCGGTGAGCCGCGCGGCGACGCCGAGCGTGTCCTCGCCGCCGATCGCGATGAGGGCGTCCACCTCGTACTTGGCGAGGTTCTCCTTGATGCGGCGCACCCCGTTCTCCACCTTGAGCGGATTGGTGCGCGAGGAGCCGAGGATGGTGCCGCCGCGCGGCAGGATGCCGCGGACCGCGGGGATGTCGAGCGGGACGGTGTCGCCCTCCAGCGGACCGCGCCAGCCGTCCCGGAAGCCGACGAAGTCGTAGTCGTACTCCTGCACACCCTTGCGGACGACGCCCCGGATGACGGCATTGAGCCCGGGGCAGTCGCCGCCTCCGGTCAGTACGCCGATTTTCTTGGACCCCATGGAAAAGTCCCTTCGCCTCAGTGACCTGATGCGCATCACGCTAATGGTGATCCAGGTCACTCAGGGACGGTACGAACAGTCAATTCCCTTGCCACGCTGGGGAGTTGATCATGCACGTTCACTCGTACGAGGGGTCAGGCGTCGTCGGGCTTGTCGATGCCGCGCTCGATCGCGTACCGCACGAGCTCCACCCTGTTGTGCAGCTGGAGCTTGCCCAGGGTGTTCTGGACGTGGTTCTGCACGGTGCGGTGGGAGATGACCAGGCGCTCGGCGATCTGCTTGTAGCTGAGGCCCTTGGCGACCAGGCGCAGGACCTCCGTCTCGCGGTCGGTGAGCTGCGGGGCCTTCGGGTCGTCGGGGGTGCCGGTCGCGGGCTCGGTGGCCAGGCGGCGGTACTCGCCGAGGACCAGGCCCGCGAGGCCCGGGGTGAAGACCGCGTCGCCGACGGCCGTGCGGCGCACCGCGTCGATCAGCTCCTCGGTGGACGCCGACTTCAGCAGATAGCCGGTGGCGCCGGACTTGACCGCCTCCAGGACATCGGCGTGCTCACCGCTCGCCGAGAGGACCAGGACGCGCAGCGCGGGGTTGGCGCCGACGAGCTCCTTGCAGACCTGCACGCCCGGCTTCAGCGGCAGGTTCAGGTCGAGGACCAGCACGTCGGGGGCGGCGGCCTGCGCGCGGCGGACCGCCTGCTCGCCGTCGCCCGCGGTGGCGACCACGTGGAGCCCCGCCTCGGCGAGGTCACGGGCCACGGCGTCGCGCCACATGGGGTGGTCGTCGACGACCATGACCTTGATCGGAGCGGCCGTCCGCCCGTCCGTCGCGGGGCCGGTCGCCGTGTTCTCCGTGGGACCCGTGGCCCCGGTGGCCCCATTGGCCGGTTCCTGCCGCTGCTGCTGCTCGTTCATCTCGCCTTTCCTGCCTTCCCCCGTGCGTCCCGCGCCTCTGCGCGCGGCACTTTCAGTTCCACTTCCGTCCCCTGGCCCGGCACCGAGATCAGCTCTGCCGTGCCCCCGATGTCCCGCAGCCGCCCCCTGATCGACAGGGCCACGCCAAGGCGGCCCTCCCCCTCGGCCTCCGCGAGCCGCCCCTCCGGGATGCCGGGGCCGTCGTCCCTGACCGTCACGATCACCTCGTCGGGCTCGTCCTCGACCAGGATCCATGCGCGGGCGTCGGCGCCCGCGTGCCTGCGGACGTTGTCCAGGGCGGCGCCGACGGCGGCCGCCAGCTCCTTCGCGGCCCCCGGCGCCAGGAGCACCGGCGCCCCGGGCTCGGAGAGGGTGACCAGCGCCCCCGCGTGCGGGACCAGGAGCGAGCGCAGATCGCAGGGCGCCGCGCCGTCCGGCTCGTCGTCGGGCACCTCCACGGCGCGGACGACGGCGCCCTGCGAGATGTCCTCCGACGCGTGCGAGGCGGGCACCATGCCCCCGGCGACCAGGGTGCGCAGCGCGACCTCCTGCTCGCCCGCGAGCCGTCCGAGCTCCGCGGCCTCGCCGCCGATGGCGGTGCCGCGCCGCTGCACCATGGCCAGGACCTGGAGGACGCTGTCGTGGATATCGCGGGCGAGCCGCTCACGCTCGCGGGTCGCTGCCTCGATCTCCAGGGCGCGGGCCAGGGTGCGCTCGGAGGCGCGGGCCAGCTCCACCACGTAGCCGATGGCGATGGAGGCGATGCAGACCAGCAGCACGTTGTGCAGGGTGTCGCGGCTGAACGCGCCGCGCTGCACCACGTTGGCGACGCCCACCAGCAGGGACGCCGAGGCCGCCCAGCGCCAGCCGCCCTTGATGGCGAACGCGAGCACGGAGCCCGCGGTCCATATGGAGGGCAGGGTCGGGACGCCGTCCATGATGCGCTGCTGCGAGTCGGCGAGCGGCGTCAGCAGGATGCCCACGAGGGCGACCGTCAGGTCCGCGACGAGGAACCGCCGGGTGCAGCTCGCCGCGTTCGCGACGCGGGGCAGGGTGGCCAGGGTCCAGGGGGCGAGCACCGCGTAGTAGGCGACGGCCAGCCAGGGGCGGTCCAGCTTGTCGTGTGCCGCCACGAAGAGCCCGATCGCGTACAGCATCGTCAGGACGCGGTAGGCGGTGAGCGCACGCCACAGCGGCTGCTCGACCGACATCCTCATGACTTTTTCGCGCTTGGCCATGTCCCCCACCGCCGACCGTGTGCCCACCCCTGAACGGACGCGGCTAGGAGCCGGTCCGTTCCTTCTGCCCGTCATCGGCCTTCTCCGCCGCCTCGGCCTTCTCCGCCGCCTCGGCCTTCTCCGCCGCCTTGGCCGCCTTCGCCGCATCGGTGATCTGACGCTTCGCGGCCGTCGCGTACATGTCGACGTACTCCTGGCCGGAGAGCTTCATGATCTCGTACATGACCTCGTCCGTCAGCGCGCGCAGCACGAAGCGGTCCTGCTCCATGCCCTGGTAGCGCGTGAAGTCGAGCGGCTTGCCGATGCGGATGCCGGGGCGCATCAACTTGGGCATCACCTTGCCGGGCGGCTGGATCTTCTCGGTGTCGATCATCGCGACGGGGAGCACGGGCGCGCCGGTGGCGAGCGCCACGCGGGCGAGGCCACCCGGCTTGCCGCGGTACAGACGCCCGTCGGGCGACCGCGTGCCCTCGGGGTAGATGCCGAAGAGCTCGCCGCGCTCCAGGACCTCGATGCCGCTCTTGATGGCCGCCTCGCCCGCGCCTCGCCCGCCGGAGCGGTCCACGGGGAGCTGGCCCACGCCCTTGAAGAAGGCCGCGGTGAGCCTGCCCTTCACACCGGGCGAGGTGAAGTACTCCGCCTTGGCGATGAAGGTGACCTTGCGATCGAGGACCGCGGGAAGGAAGAAGGAGTCCGAGAAGGAGAGGTGGTTGCTCGCCAGAATGGCGGGACCCTCGGCGGGGACGTTCTCAAGGCCCTCCACCCAGGGCCTGAAGCCGAGCTTCAGCGGCCCTCCGATGGCAACCTTCATTGCGCCGTAGATCAAACCGAGTGCCTCCTGTTTCTGTGGATCAGACCTTAACCCGGGGTACGGCCAATGGGCCCGACGACCCTGGTCGGTGTCAGTCCGGTCGCGTACGGTGAAGTACTCCCACCTCTCACGAAGGAGACCGAAGTGCCGGTCCTCCCCGGAGCCGAGCCGTACCGCCACGAAGGCGGCGAGGTCGGCGTCCTCCTCTGCCACGGCTTCACCGGATCCCCGCAGTCGCTGCGCCCCTGGGCCGAGTACCTGGCGGAGCGCGGCCTCACCGTCTCGCTGCCGCTGCTGCCCGGACACGGCACACGCTGGGAGGACATGCAGGTCACCGGCTGGCAGGACTGGTATGCCGAGGTGGAGCGCGAGCTGCGGTCGCTGCTCGACCGGTGCGCGCGGGTCTTCGTCTTCGGGCTCTCCATGGGCGGGGCGCTCGCGCTGCGCCTCGCGGCGAAGCACGGGGACGCGATCAGCGGCCTCGTCCTGGTCAACCCCGGGAACAAGGTGCACGGCCTCGCGGCGCACGCGCTGCCCGTCGTGCGCCACCTCGTGCCGAGCACGAAGGGCATCGCGAGCGACATCGCCAAGCCCGGCTCCGAAGAGATCGGGTACGGCCGGGTGCCGCTGCACGCCGCGCACTCCCTGCGCCGCTTCTTCCAGGTGGTCGACGCCGAGCTGCCGCAGGTGACCCAGCCGCTGGTGGTGCTGCACAGCCCGCGCGACCACGTCGTGCCGCCCGCCGACTCGGCCCGGATCCTCAGCCGCGTCTCCTCCACGGACGTCGAGGAGATCTTGCTGGAACAGAGCTACCACGTCGCGACGTTGGACCACGACGCGGACCGGATCTTCGAGGAGAGTTACGCGTTCATCGGCCGGCTCGCCCCCAGCGTCGGTAAGGAAGGGACGGCCACCGGTGGCTGAGCACGAGGCGGACCGCGAGGACAGCCGCGAGCCCGAGAAGAGCAAGGTGCCCCAGGACGGGGTGCCCGGAGAGGGCGCTCCCGCGGACGGGGTGCCCCTGGACGAGGACGCCGCCTGGCGGGCGATCGTCGCGGGGTACGGCGAGGAGCCCGCGGACCCGCCGGGCGCCAAGCCCTTCAAGTCCATCGAGGACCTGGCGCTCCTGGAGACGGAGACGAACGGCCCGGCGAGCGGCTCCGGCGAGCCCGTCGCGGACAACAAGCCCGGCGGTGACAAACCGCTCGGCAGCTCCGTCTCCTTCGCGCCCGGCATCGGCGGCCCGCGCGACTACACCGCGCCGGAGCCCTCCGAGAAGGACTTCGACGCGGACGACGAGGGGCACTTCGTGCCGCCCGAGCCGCCGCCGCTGCCCGACGCCGACGTGACGGCCAAGTTCGCCTGGCTCGGCGTGCTCGGCGGCCCGCTGCTCATCCTGCTGGCCGTGCTCTTCGGCTGGCAGATGACGTGGTGGCTGACGACGCTCGGCATCGGCGGCTTCCTGGGCGGTTTCGCCACGCTCGTGATGCGGATGAACAGCGGGGACGACGAGGAGGACGAGGACCCGGGACGCGGCGCGGTCGTCTGAGACCCGCCCGCACGTCACCCTCGCACCCCCCCGCCACCCACCGCCTCTGGGGCCCGTCCGGAACCTCTCCGGACGGGCCCCACGCATGTCGCGCACCCCGATGGAACCCGATCGGGCCGAGCGGCGAAGAAGGGGTGAACCACCGAACGAGCCCAAGCCTTCGAGGCGTTCAGACGAACGAAAGGAGCCCCGATGACCGTCGACCCCGGCGTCCCCCTTCGAACGGGGCAGCGCACTTGTGACAAGAGCGACGCCTGGTCCATCGAGCGGTCCCGGGATGAGCCCGAGCGGTTCGCCGCCCTCTACGACCGGCATGCCGACGCCGTGTACCGGTACGCGGCCCGCAGGCTCGGTCCCGAGGCGGCGGAAGACCTGATGGCCGACACCTTCACCACCGCCTTCCAGCAACGACACCGCTACGACCTGGCGCGGGCCGACGCCCGCCCCTGGCTGTTCGGCATCGCGACCAACCTCATCGGCCGGCACCGCAGGGCCGAGGCCCGCCGTTTCAAGGCGCTGGCCAAGGTGCCCGCCCCGGTGCCGCACGACGAGCCGGTCGCCGACCTCGCGGTCGCCCGCGCGGGCGCCGAGGGGCTCCGCGGCGACCTGGCCGCGGCCCTGGCCGGGCTCTCCGCCCGGCACCGCGACGTGGTCCTGCTGGTGGCCTGGGCCGACCTCAACTACGAAGAGGCGGCGCAGGCGTTGGGGGTGCCCGTCGGCACCGTCAGATCGAGGCTGCACCGGGCTCGCAGCACATTGCGCGAAGCACTGGGCGGATCCGATCCGACAGCTTTCCAGGAGGCACACGCCCATGAATGAGCTCGATGAACTGCGCGACTGGGACGCGGGCGCTCCCCCGCTGGACGACGACACCCGCCACCGCGCGCGGGTGCGCCTGTTCGCCGCGATGAACGAACCGGCCGCCCCGGTACGTCCCGTCTGGCGCCGCCCCGTGCTGCGCATCGCCGTCGCGGGGACCGTCGCGGCCGCCGTGGCGGGCACCGTGCTGGTCTCGGTGAACAGCGGCGACGACGAGGAGGCCCGCGCCAAGCCGCCCGGGAACAGCGCCCCGTCGATGCGCAACGTCAGCGCCAGGGCCGTGCTCAACGGCGCGGCCGCCTACGAACGGAAGCACGAGAAGACCGTGGCCCCGCGCGACGACCAGTACATCTACACGAAGGAGATCATCAAGGAGACCGAGAAGGACACGGGCGAGGTGAAGCGGCACGTCGACGAGAACTGGCGTTCCGTGGACGGCTCGAAGCGCTCCTGGGTCATGGAGATCGGCAAGGGCTGGTGGTCGGAGCCGCTCAAGGCGAACGAGGGGATGTGGCCCCCGCAGGACTGGGGCACCCTGAAGAAGCTCTCGACCGACCCGGAGAAGCTGATCCTCTCGCTGCTCCACAAGAGCGGCCCGAACGACAAGAACGACTCCCTGGACGAGATCACCGACCAGGAGTGGTCGACCATCCACTTCAGCCTCGCCGGTCTGCTGAAGCTGGTCCCGGTGATGCCGAAGGGGCTGCGCCCTGCCGCGTACGAGGCACTCGGCATGGTCCCCGGGGTGAAGGCGGTCCCCGGCCAGCAGGACGCCAAGGGCCGTACGGGGGTGGCGATCACCTACGACGACCCGGCGCGGCAGGGCTCCTCGTTCGGCGGCTACTTCATCTTCGACCCGGAGACGTACGCGTTCCTGGGCTTCCGTGACACCCGCACCTCGGGTGACGGCAAGAACATGAAGACGTACACCCAGCTCTCGTACCTCGACAGCTGGGCGATCACCGACAAGGTCAAGCAGCGGCCGTAGCGGCCGGGACCCTGAGGGCGGCCAGGACCGGGAGGTGGTCCGTGGCCGCCCTCAGGTCTGCCGCGCTCACTCCGGGCAGGTCCAACGGCACGCCGCAGGCCAGGACTTCGATGCCGGAGGTCGCGAAGATGGCGTCGATGCGCTGGTGCGGGTCGTCCGGCGTCGAGGTGTTCTCGCTGCCCCAGGGCCTGGCCGTCCAGCAGTCCTGGAGTCCGGCGGCGAGCCTGCGGAACGTCCGGCCGCCCGGCCGCTCGTTGAGGTCGCCGCCCGCGACCGCGTGCGCCACGCCCATCCCGGCGAGCCGGTCGAGCAGCATCCCGCCCTGCGCGTACCGCTCGTCGCTCTGCAGGCTCAAGTGGCAGCTCAGGACGCCGATCCTGGCGCCGCCGAAGCGGACGACGGCGGTCGCGAAGCCGCGCCGGTGCAGCCCGGGGGTGAGCGGGAGCAGGACGTCCTCGGTGCGCTCGACCGTGGCGCGCAGCGAGCAGAGCAGCGCGGGCCCGGCCGCGGAGCCGCCGCCGGAGAGGATCACCAGGTCGGCCGCGCGCGCCAGGCGGGCCAGCTTCTTGCGCCAGCGGAAGAAGCGCGGGGCCTCCTGGACCAGGACGAGGTCGGGGGCGCAGGCGGCGATGACCCGGGCGAGCGCGGCGGTGTCGTCGCGCATCGAGCGGATGTTGTAGCTGAGCACCCGGATGACGGCCGAACCGTCGGGTTCGGTGCACGAGTTGGGGAGCGCAGGGGTCGGGCTCGTCGGCATGGCGATCAAGATACGCGAACGCCGGACAGGCGGAGGGTATCCAGCCTGTCCGGCGTTTGAGGACGAGTGCGCGGCGGTATCGGCGGCGCGCCCGTCACGGGGTCACATGACGGGATCCGGCTCCCGCGCCAGGTCCGCCGCGCCGACCATGCCCGCCTTGTTGCCCAGCTGGGCGGCGATGACCTCGGCCTCGGGGCGCCAGGCGGCGCCGACGAGCCAGCGCTTGAAGGACTTGCGGATCGGGTCGAGGACCAGCTCGCCCTCGTCCGAGAGGCCGCCGCCGACGATGAACGCGGACGGGTCGAAGAGCGACGCCAGGTCGGCGAGGCCCGCGCCCGCCCAGCGGGCCAGCTCGCGGTAGGAGTCGATCGCGACGGCGTCGCCCTGCCGGGCCGCCATCGAGATGTGCTTGCCCTCGACGCCCTCGGGGGTGCCGTCGCCCAGCGAGAGCAGGTACTCCGCGTTCTCGGGGGTGGCGTTGGCGCGCTGCTTCGCGTACCTCACGAGGGCGCGGCCCGACGCGTACTGCTCCCAGCAGCCCTGGCTGCCGCAGCCGCAGAGCAGGCCGTCAGGGACCATCCGGATGTGGCCGAACTCGGCGGCCACGCCGAAGTGGCCGCGGCGCAGCTTGTTGCCGATGATGATGCCGCCGCCGAGGCCGGTGCCGAGCGTGATGCAGATGACGTTGCGGTGGCCCTTGCCGCCGCCGAAGCGGTACTCGCCCCACGCGGCCGCGTTCGCGTCGTTCTCCACGACCACGGGCAGCCCGACGCGCTTCTCGACCTCTTCCTTGAGCGGCTCCTGGCGCCAGTCGATGTTCGGCGCGAAGTACACCGTGGAGCGCTGCCGGTTGACGTACCCGGCGGCGCCGATGCCGACGCCGACGATGTCGTGCCCGGCCCGTGCGCCCGCCACGGCGGAGGCGATCGCGTCGACGATGGCCTCGGAAGTACCAGGGGTCGGCACCTTGAAGGTCGAGAGGATGTTGCCGTCCTCGTCGACCACTCCGGCCGCGATCTTGGTGCCGCCGATGTCGACGCCGATGGTGAGTCCCATGAATCCCTCAGTTCGATCGAGCCCCGCTACGGCCCACCGTACCCGAGGGGGGTCAGTCCAGATCGATGTGTTCGCCCGCCGAGGAGCCGCCGTCGCGAGGATCCCGGTCCGGTGCGCCGTCCTCCGCGGCGTCGCCCGTACGACCGCCGCGGGTCCACCTGTTCTCCTGGCCCTCGACCGCCGAGCGGTAGGCGGCGAGCAGCTCGGAACCGGCCGCCGCGAGGTGGTCGAAGACGTCGGGGTTGCGCTCGATGACCGGCTCGACGACGGCCTTCGCCTCTCTGGCGACCTGCTTGATGGTCTGCTCGACGGCGCCCTGCGCGACCGCGCCGAGCAGCGGCGCCTGCAGCCCTGAGAGCTTCTCCGACACGGCGTCGACGAGCTTGCGCAGCTCCTCGGCCGCGGAGCCGGGCGGGGGCCCGTACTGCGCGCGGCGGCGGGCCTTCTCCGCCGCGAGATCCTCGGCGCACGCCTGCTCCCAGGCGTCGGCGTGACTTTCCTGGGGTTCCTGGGCTTCGCGCTCGGTGCCATCGCTCATGCCACTCGACGTTACCCGAATGGAGGTACGGCGTTCACCGCTCGCGCGGCCACAGATCCGGGTCGGGCGTGAACCGCACCCGCAGCTCGCCCTCGCGCAGCCCGGCCCCCGCGACGGTGCAGCGGCGCAGCGCGGACGGCAGGGTGACGATGCGGCGGTAGGGGCCCGCGGTGACGACGAGTTCGTCGCCGCGCCGGATCAGGCCGAGCTCCTCGCGGGTGACGCCGGGGAGCGGGACGTGCCAGACGTAGGTGTGGCCGCCGTCGTCGGCGGGGGCCTCGGTGACGGGCCAGGCGGCGGGGGCGGGGGCCGCGGCGGGCGCCGTCAGGCCGAGGGCCGCGAGGTCGTCGGCGCCGCGGGGGTCGTGGCCGAGGTGCGGGACCCGGTGGACGTGGTCGTACGTCGACTCCCACTCGTCCAGCGTCTTGTGCTGCTGGGCGGAGAGTCCGGCGAGCCAGGTGTCGGAGCTCGCGTCCGGCAGGATCCGGTTGGCGACGACGAGGTCGGTGCGCAGGCCCTGCAGGGCCAGGCCGGTGGCGGCGGTGCGGACGGCGTCGGCGCCCGCGGGGCCCGGCTCGGCGACCAGGCGGACGGTGGTGGCGGGGGCCTCGATCACGCGCTGGACGGCGGCGAGTTCGTCCTCCCTGCGGGCGGCGGTCTCGTACAGCCAGGCGGCGGGCATCGGGACACCGGCGAGGCGGCCGAGCATGGGGCGCAGGGCGCGGGCCGCCTGCCGCTCGGGCGGGAGCAGCCTGCGCAGATAGCGGCGGAGCTGCTCGGGCAGGGCGAGGGTCGCGAGGGCCCTGGGGGTGGCCGGGAGGTCGACGACCACGGTGTCGTACGCGTCGTCGCGGGCGGCGTCGCGCAGGGCGCGCAGCAGGGCCAGCTCCTCGGCGCCGGGCAGCGGTGTCAGCTCCTCGCCGTCGAGCCGCTCGGCGCCGAGCAGGTCGAGGGCGGAGGCGGCACGTTCCTGCAGGGCGAGCAGGTCGTCGCGGAAGCGGTCGTCGGGGGCCAGGCGCAGGGCGGTGGGCCCCGGATGCGCGTCCGGGGCGCCGAGCGCCGCGCCGAGGGTGTCGGCGCGGTCGGCGGAGATCACCAGGGTCCGGTGGCCCGCTCGCGCCGCGGCGAGCGCGGTGGCGGCGGCGACGGTGGTACGTCCGGAGCCGCCGGGGCCGGTGACGAGAAGGGTGCGCATGGTGGTGAACGGTACGTCAGGCGGCGGGGCGGGTGCGGGGGCGCCCACTCGCCGTGGGGGGCTGCTTCGCTTGCGGCTCTCGGTGGGTTCGTGGTTGCTCGCGCAGTTCCCCGCGCCCCTGAAGCCCGGGCTGCGCCCGGCTTCCCCCTCAGTGCCCTCAGGCTTCCTTGGACTCGACTCGCTTCTTGAGGCCCGCGAGCGCCCGGTCGATGATGACCTTCTCCGCCTTGCGCTTGATCATGCCGAGCATCGGGATCTTGACGTCGACGGTGAGGCGGTAGGTGACCTCGGTGCCGGAGCCCGCGGGCCGCAGCAGGTAGGAGCCGTCGAGCGAGCGCAGCATCTGGGACTTCACGAGGGTCCAGCTGACCTCGTCGTCGCCGGTCCAGGTGTAGCCGAGCGTCTGGTCGTCCTTGATCGCGCCCGCGTCCATGACGAGACGGACCTGTTCGGCGCGGCCCCGCTCATCGGTGGCGAGCACCTGGGCCTCCTTCACCTCTCCGGTCCAGTCCGGGTAGCGAGCGAAGTCGGCGATCACTCCCATGACCTCGGCCGGTGCCGCCTCGATCGTGATGCTCGAGCTGGTGTGTTCCGCCATCGCTGTGGCTCCTCCAGGTGCGGTCCGGGATGAGGGGGGTTGTGCAACGCGTGAAGGCTACCGCGCGCCGGGTGGTCACCACTCCAGGGCCCACGGCCTGGACGTCCCCGCGAAGTGCCCGACGTTCACGCACTCCGTCGCCCCGATGCGCATGCGCCGGACCAGCGGCTGGTGGACGTGGCCGAAGAGGGCGTACTTGGGGCGGGTCCTGCGGATCGCTTCGAGCAGCGCCCGGCTGCCCCGCTCGAAGCGGCGCGCCACGGTGTCGTAGAGGAGCTCGGGTACGTCCGGCGGGATGTGCGTGCACAGGACGTCGACCTCGCCGACGGCTTCGATCTTGGCCGCGTACTCCTCGTCGCTGATCTCGTAGGGCGTACGCATCGGGGTGCGCAGCCCGCCGCCGACGAACCCGAAGACACGGCCGCCGATCTCGACGCGCTCGCCGTCGAGGACGGTGATGCCGTCCCCGGCGTACTCGGGCCACAGGGAGGGGATGTCGACGTTGCCGTAGGTGGCGTAGGTCGGAGTGGGGAAGGCCGCGAACATTTCGGCGTACTGCTTGCGGACGGCGCTCTCGATCGCCGCGCCCCGCTCGCTGTCGATGGCCCCCCACAGTTTCCGGCCGAACTCCCTGGCCTCGTCGAAACGGCGTGCCGTGCGCAGTTCCACCAGCCTGGACGCGTTCTCCGCGCCGAAGAGGTCGGGGAAGATGCCGCGCGAGTGGTCGGCGTAGTCGAGGAAGAGGACGAGGTCACCCAGGCAGACCAGCGCGTCCGCGCCGTCCCCCGCCCGCGCGAGGGCTTCGGTGTTGCCGTGCACGTCACTGACCACATTGACCCGGAAAGCTGGCATGCCGATCACCCTAGGACGGCCGCCCCGCAGACGGTAGAGGCCCATTACAGCGGCCGGACCTGCGGTTACTTCCGAGTCGGGAAGACGGTGGCGTACTGTGCGATTCAGACCACGACGACGTGTGACGCACCGAACATCTGGGCCTGCCCCCCTACCGAACCAGCCATACCGATGGGTAACGTCCGGGCAGTCCAGTAGTGCTCAGCCCCCCACTCGACTGAGCACCTGCCCGATCTTGGACCGCACCGTCGCAGCACACAACGTCGTGGCGCCGGCGCCCTATGTAGGAGCAGCAGTCTTGCGCGAGTTCAGCCTTCCGGCCCTGTACGAGGTCCCTGCGGACGGCAATCTGACCGACATCGTCCGTAGAAATGCCGCGCAGCACCCGGACGTCGCCGTCATCGGCCGCAAGGTCGACGGCCGCTGGCAGGACGTCACAGCCAAGGCCTTCCTCGCCGACGTGCGCGCCACCGCCAAGGGTCTGATCGCCGCCGGAGTGAGTCCGGGCGACCGCGTCGGCCTGATGTCCCGCACCCGGTACGAGTGGACGCTCCTCGACTTCGCCATCTGGAGCGCGGGCGCGGTCACCGTCCCCGTGTACGAGACGAGCTCGGCCGAGCAGATCCAGTGGATCCTCGGCGACTCCGGCGCCGTGGCCTGCATCGTCGAGCTGGACGCCCATGCCGCCGCCGTCGACTCGGTGCGCGACCGGCTGCCCGCTCTCGACCACATCTGGCAGATCGACAAGGGCGGCGTCGACGAGCTGCACCGCACCGGCGCCGACGTCCCGGACACGACCGTGGACGAGCGCAGCGCGGTCGCCGGGGCCGACGACCCGGCCACCATCGTCTACACCTCGGGCACCACGGGCCGCCCCAAGGGCTGCGTCCTCACCCACCGCAGCTTCTTCGCGGAGTGCGGCAACGTGGTGGAGCGCCTGAAGCCCCTCTTCCGTACGGGCGAGTGCTCGGTCCTGCTCTTCCTGCCCGTCGCGCACGTCTTCGGGCGGCTCGTCGAGGTCGCCGCGCTGATGGCGCCGATCAAGCTGGGCCACGCGCCCGACGTCAAGAACCTCACGGACGAGCTCGCCTCCTTCCGGCCGACCATGATCCTGGGCGTGCCGCGCGTCTTCGAGAAGGTCTACAACTCGGCGCGCGCGAAGGCGCAGGCCGACGGCAAGGGCAAGATCTTCGACAAGGCCGCGGACACGGCCATCGCGTACAGCCGCGCGCTCGACACCCCGTCGGGTCCCTCCCTCGGCCTGAAGATCAAGTACAAGGTCTTCGACCAGCTGGTCTTCAGCAAGCTGCGCGCGGTCCTCGGCGGCCGCGGCGAGTACGCGATCTCCGGCGGCGCCCCGCTCGGCGAGCGCCTCGGCCACTTCTTCCGCGGCATCGGCTTCACCGTCCTGGAGGGCTACGGCCTGACCGAGTCCTGTGCGGCCACCGCCTTCAACCCGTGGGACCGCCAGAAGATCGGCACGGTCGGCCAGCCGCTGCCGGGCTCCGTGGTGCGGATCGCCGACGACGGCGAGGTCCTGCTCCACGGCGAGCACCTGTTCTCGCACTACTGGAACAACGAGGGCGCGACCGAAGAGGCGCTCGCCGACGGCTGGTTCCACTCCGGCGACATCGGCACCCTCGACGAGGACGGCTATCTGCGCATCACCGGCCGCAAGAAGGAGATCATCGTGACGGCCGGCGGCAAGAACGTCGCTCCCGCCGTGATCGAGGACCGCATCCGCGCGCACGCCCTGGTCGCCGAGTGCATGGTCGTCGGCGACGGCCGCCCGTTCGTGGGCGCGCTCGTCACGGTCGACGACGAGTTCCTCGGCCGCTGGGCCACCGAGCACGGCAAGCCCGCCGACTCCACGGCGGCCTCACTCCGTGACGACGCGGATCTGCTGGCGGCGATCCAGAGCGCGGTGGACGACGGCAACGCGGCGGTCTCCAAGGCGGAGTCCGTACGCAAGTTCCGGGTCCTCGGCTCCCAGTTCACGGAGGAGTCGGGGCATCTGACGCCTTCGCTGAAGCTGAAGCGGAATGTGGTGGCCAAGGATTACGCGGACGAAATCGAGGCGATTTACCGCGGGTAGCGTTGGCGGGGGCGCCCACTCGCCGTGGGGGTGCGCTTTGTTCGCGGCTCTCGGTGTGTTCGTGGTTGCTCGCGCAGTTCCCCGCGCCCCTGGAGCGGGGGCTGCGCCCCGCGCGCCCGCTCCCCCGCGCCCCCCTTCGCCCTCTTCCCCCCTGCTCCGCCCCTGGCGGCGGCGCAGCCGCCGTTCAGGGGCGCGGGGAACTGCGCGAGCAAGTCCCACCGGCGGTCAGCCGCGCAACTAGCCCCCGTGGCAGCCCCGTAGGCACTACAGGAGTTCCTTCAGGCTCTCCGCCAAGAGGTCCCAGCGCCACTTCTCCTCCACCCACTCACGGCCCCGCTCCCCCATCCGCGCCCGCAGCTCCCCGTCACCGAGCAGGGTGACGATGCGGTCGGCCGCCTCGTGGGGGGCGCCTCCGCGGACGACCCAGCCCGTCTCGCCGTCGAGCACCGCGTCCGGCGCCCCGCCGGAGTCGCCCGCGACGACCGGCAGGCCCGTCGCCGACGCCTCCAGGTAGACGATGCCGAGGCCCTCGACGTCCAGGCCCCCGCGCCGGGTCCGGCAGGGCATGGCGAAGACGTCGCCCGCGCCGTAGTGCGCGGACAGCTCCGCCCACGGCACCGCCCCGGTGAACCGCACGGAGTCCGCGACACCCGTCTCCGCCGCGAGCCTGCGGAGGTCCTTCTCGTACGGGCCGCCCCCGACGACCAGGAGCACCGCGTCCGGCTCCGCGGAGAGAATCCTCGGCATGGCGAGGATCAGCGTGTCCTGGCCCTTGCGCGGCACGAGGCGTGAGACGCAGACGACGACGGGGCGGTCGGTCAGGCCGAGCCTGGCCCGTACCGCGTCGCCGCCGGAGTCCGGGTGGAAGGTCTTCTCGTCGACGCCGGGCGGGAGTTGGACCATCCGGGCGGCCGCGGCGGGGGTCAGCGCCGCGGCGATGCGTGAGCGCGTGTACTCGCCGAGATAGGTGATCGTGTCCGTCGACTCGCCGATCCGCCGCAGGAGTTGCCGCGAGGCGGGCAGCTGGGCCCAGCCCGCCTCGTGTCCGTGGGTCGTGGCGACGAGCCGTGTCGCCCCGGCCCTGCGCAGCGCGGGCGCCATGAGCCCGAGCGGCGCCGCCGCCCCGAACCACACCGACGTACAGCCGTGTTCACGCAGGAGCGAGGCCGCGCGGCGGGTGACGCGCGGGGTCGGCAGGAGCATCGTGGTGGAGTCGCGTACGACTTGGAAGGGCTGCTCGGCGTCGAAGGCCGCGGTGGCCTCCGCGCCCTCGCGGCCGCGCTTCCAGGTGGACGCGTAGACGACCAGGCGCTCGGGGTCCAGGCGCAGCGCCATGTTGTGCAGGAACGCCTGGATGCCACCGGGCCTGGGCGGGAAGTCGTTCGTGACGATCAGGGTCTTGTGCATCGCGCACGACAGTACCGAACGGCCCAGCCTCTTCGCCCTCGCCGGGGCCCGCCCGGCATCATGACTCCTCGAATCACAATGAAACGCATGAAATGGGGCGAGGCGCTCATGGTGCGCATCCTGACCGTCTGGGGTCTGACCAGGGCCCTCCTGCTGCTCTGCGTCCTCGGCGTGATCACGGCTCCGGGGCCCGACGTGACCAGCGACGTCTCCGTCATCTACCAGGGCTGGTACGAGGTCCTGCGCACCGGCACCTTCCCGCTCGACGACGTCACGTGGCAGTACCCGCCCGCCGCCGCCCTCGCGGTCCTCTCCCCCGCCCTGCTGCCCTTCCTCGGCTATGCGACGGCCTTCTTCGTCCTGTGCCTGCTGTGCGACGCGGCGGTGTGGGGGCTGCTCCTGTACGCGGGACGGCGCCCGGGGAAGTCGCTGCGGGGCGCCTGGATGTGGGTGGCGGGCGTGGCCCTGCTCGGCCCCACGGCGTATGCGCGGTACGACGTGATGGTGGCCGCCTTCGCGGTCGCCGCGCTGCTCGCCGGGGCGCGGCACCCGCGCACCATGGGGGTGCTCGCGGGGTTCGGGGCGCTGCTGAAGGTGTGGCCGGTGCTGCTGCTTGTCGGCACCCCGCGCGGGCGGGCGACGCGCCGGTCGTGGGCCGCAGCCGCCGGTACGGCCCTGGCCCTCGCGCTGGCGTTCCTGGTGACGATGCCGGGCGCCTTGGCCTTCCTCACCTTCCAGCGCGACCGCGGCACCGAGGTGGAGTCGCTCGGCGCCCTCACCTTCCACATCGCGCGGCACTTCGGCTGGCAGGGCGAAGTGCGGCTCAACTACGGCTCGGTGGAATTCCTCGGTCCGTACGTCCCGCTGGTGAGCGCGGTCGCCCAGGCCCTGTCGGTGGCCGCCTTTTGCTGGCTCCTGGTGTGGCGGCTGCGCGCCGGGACCCGCGCGGCGAGCACTCCCGCGGACGCGGCCTTCGTGGCCGTGCTGCTCTTCACCACCACGAGCCGGGTGATCAGCCCGCAGTACATGCTGTGGCTGGTCGGGACCGCCGCCGTGTGTCTGGCGTTCCGTGCGAGCCCCATGGTGGTGCCCGCACGGCTGGTCCTGGCGGCCACGCTGGTGACGTTCCTGGAGTTCCCCGTGTGGTTCTCGCACGTGGTGACCGGCGACCCGCTGGGCCTCGCCCTGCTGCTCGTACGGAACGGCCTGCTGGTCGCGGCGACCGTGCTGGCCTGCCGGAACCTGTGGCGCGGGACGGTGTCCGTGCCGCGCGGGACCGCGCCGCGGCCGGTGCCGGAGCAGCTCAGCCAAGCTCCGCACGCAGATACGTACGCCAGCGCGCCGTGAAGTCCTCGAGCGTCGTGTCCAGGACGTCCCGCAGCGCGCCCTCGACCGCGCCCGCCCGCCCCTTGTGGGCGCCCACCGCCGCGTAGAAGTCCGTGAGCTTCCGCTCGCCCCACTGCTCGGCGATCATCCGGCAGGCGAGCCAGGCGCCTTCGTACGCCCCCGCGAGCTTCTTGGCGTCCCCGCCGAAGCCGAAGTCCTCGTCCTCGGGGAGCGCGGCGGGCAGCTGCGAGCGCTGCACCGCGCGCCTCAGCTCGGGTGCGGCCTGCGCCGCGGTGCGGCCCGTGCCGCGGTAGCCCACCCAGTCGGCGAAGCCCTCGGAGAGCCACAGCGGGGTGGCCGCGGAGGTCTCCTCGCGGGTCGCGACGTGGGTCGCCTCGTGGGTCAGGACGACCCGCTTGCCGAAGTCGCCGAGGACGCCGTAAGCCTCGGGGTTGAGGATGATCCGGTCGGCCGGGGCCCGCCCCGAACCGCCCGTCTCGCCGGTGGTGACCGCGGCGATCCCCCGGTAGCCGGAGGCGGGCGCCCCGAGGAGCCCCGCCATGCCGTCCAGGGACCGGGGTACGAGGACGACGATCCGCCCGGGCCACTTCCCCGGCCAGGCGTCCCGCACCGCGGGCACCGCCCGGTCGGCGAGCTCGCGGTGGGCGCGCAGCTCGTCGGCGCTCTGCCCGACGCCGAGGACGAGGCTGCGCTCGCCGCGCTCGGCCGTCACGCGCCCCTGGTCCCAGAGCTGTTCGCCGGACTTCTTCGCGGGGCGCTCGGCGGTGACGTACCACTTCCCGTCGTCGCGCCGCAGCGAGAGCGTGCGCTCGGCGGTGATCGGCGCGCGGTCGTAGCCCTTGATGCGGTAGTGGAGTTCGGCGCGTGCCGTGGCCCGCGCGCCCTCGCGGTCCAGGCCGGTCAGCCGGTAGTCCCAGGAGTCCAGCGGGACGGCGCGGAGACGGCCCAAGAGGTCGTCGGCGCCCCGCGCGGGCCGCTCGGTCCTGTCGAACGCCTTCCCGTTCCCGTCGAGGACGGCCTGCGCCCGCCTCTCCAGGAGGCCGCGCACCTCGCCCGCGGCCGCGTCCGGGACGGGGCCACGGGCGCCGCATCCGGCCAGCACGGCGAGACAGAGCGCGCAGCACAGCGCCACCACCCACGACCCACGTCTGTGACCTGCCACCTTCCCGATCGTACGGGGCGCGACCGGCGGACGGCCGGTCAGATCCGCGTCACGGACGACACCGGCATCATGCCGACGGGGTCGTAGCGGACCGGCGCACCGGGGTAGGGGGCGTGCACCACCTGGCCGTTGCCCATGTACATCCCGATGTGGCTGGCGTCGTCGCGATAGGCGACCAGATCACCGGGCTGCGCCTCGGACAGGGAGACCTGGCGCCCCGCGTACCGCTGGGCCTGCGAGGTGCGCGGCAGGCTGACACCGGCCTGGGCGTACGACCACTGCATGAGCCCGGAACAGTCGAATCCGGAGGGTCCGTTGGCGCCCCACACATAGGGCTTGCCGACCGCGGACCTGGCGGCGGCGATCGCGGCGGCGGCCCGCGAGGAGGCCGGGGCGCCCCCGAGCTCCGGCAGATCGGCGCGCCCGTCGGACCGCGAGGACCTGTCGTACGCCTTGCGCTCCTCGCTGGGCAGCGAGTTGAGCAGCTGCCTCGCCTTGGCGAGCTTGTGCGCGACGGTGCGCTTGTGGCGGGCGACGGCGGTGCGGCTCTTCTCCAGCTCGGCGAGTTTGCGGCCCGCCTCGGTGCGCTGTTGCGCGAGGCCGCGCTGCGCCTGCTGCAGATCGGCCAGTTCGCCCGCCTGGCGGGCGCTGACGCGGTCCAGGACCGAGGCCCGCTCCAGATAGCCGTCCGGGTCGCTGGAGAGCATCAGGGCCAGCGAGGGGTCGATGCCGCCGGAGCGGTACTGCGCCCCGGCGAGCGCGCCGAGGGCGCCGCGCATCCGGTTGATGCGCTCCTGGCCGCGCGCGACGCTGTCCTTGGCACGGCCGACCTGCGCGCGCAGCTTGTCCGCGCGCTCGTCGGCCTTGTTGTACGACTCGGTCGCCTGCTCGGCCTGCTCGTAGAGCCGGTCCACCTTGGCGCGCGTGTCGGACGGCTTGTCCTGCGGCGCGGCACCTGCGGGCGCGGCAGCCAGGGCCGCCGCCGCGGTAGCCGCTGCCGCTGAAAGGACGGTCACGCGCGTGCTCCGGTCGAGGCCGGACTGTGCGGGACGGCGATGGAACCCCACGGGAAGCCGCTCTCCCTTCCGCTGACGAACCCCCGGCTGTCCGGGGGAATGCGCGCCGACAGTAGCCGTGCGGCAACCGACGGCCAAAGACCCGTCCGGGTGCGAAAGGGCGCGGACAGCCCGACGCCCCGCTTCTGACGCAGGTCATCAACGGGGCGCGGGGTCAGCGGGAGTTGCCGGAATTCGCCCGTTTGGGCGGTCCCGGCAATGCGTTGACGTCAGACGCGGACGCCGAACTGGAAGGTGCCGAGGTACGAGATCGACTCGTAGCGCACCGAGGCGCCGGGGTGCGGGGCGTGCAGCACCTGGCCGTTGCCCGCGTAGAAGCCGACGTGCGCGAGGTTGTTGAAGAACACCAGGTCACCGGGCTTGAGGTCGCCGCGGCCGATCCTCGTGCCGTCGTTCTGCTGGGTGTACGTGGTCCGGGAGATGTGGACACCGGCCTGCGCGAATCCCCACTGGGTGAGGCCCGAGCAGTCGTAGGAGTTGGGGCCGGTGCCGCCGGAGACGTACGGCTTGCCTATCTGGGTGGCGGCGGCAGCCATGGCGGCGGCACCGCGGCCGGAGGCGGGGGCCTCGTCGCCGAGGTCCACGCGCTCGTCGGCGGCGCGGCTTGCGCGCTTCTGCTCCTTGGCGTCCAGCGCCGCCTTCTCCTTGGCGGTCAGCGTGTTGAGCAGCCGCTGCGCCTCGCCGAGCTTGGCCTGGACTTCCTTCTTCTTCTTGCCGAGCTCCGTGCGCGTGTCGGCGAGGTCGTCCAGCTTGCCCGCGGCCTCCTTGCGCTGCTGCGCGAGGTCCCGCTGCTTCTTCTGGACCTTCTTGAGCCCGTCGACCTGCTGACTGCTCAGCTGGTCCAGGGTGGACGCCTTGTCGAGGTAGTTGTCCGGGTCGGAGGAGAGGAAGAGCTGCAGGGAGGGGTCGATGCCGCCGGAGCGGTACTGGGCGCTGGCCATCGAACCGAGGCCGTCGCGCAGGTCGTTGAGCTCCTCCTGGCCGCGGGCGACCTTGTCCTGGAGATCGCCGATCTGCTTCTCGAGCTTCTCCTGCTTCTCCTTGGCCCCGTTGTACTTGTCGGTGGCCCGCTCCGCGTCTTCGTAGAGCTTGTCGACCTTGGACTTGACCTCGTCCTTGCTCGGCTTCGGAGCGGCCTGGGCGGCGCCCTGCGAGGTGAGGGCCACGGCAGCGGCGGCGGTCGCGGTGAGCACGGTCACGCGGGTGCGGCTCGGCTGCTTGGGTCGACGGTGGGACGCCACGAAGGCGGCTCCTTCTTCCTCCAGCCGCCTACCGAGACCCGGTGGGCGGGTACCGCCGCCGTCACCCCGGATGGGTGATCAACCGTGCGGAGGTTCGAGGCGAGACCTTAGTGACCTTCTTGTGATCAGTTCAAATCACACCGGCAAAAAATCGCCCGCGGAGGGCATTCTTTACCGATAACGCACAGTCAGTAATGATCTTTTGACACTACGTCGCGTGAGGGAGGCCTCAATTCGGGCATAGCGCGCAGGAGTTACGAGTACCCCTCAGCCGAGCGAAAGCCGCTTCCTCAGCCGCGCGAAAGCCGCTTCAGGAGCACCGCCGAAGCCACTGGCCGCGCCCCCGCCTTCGCGATCCCGTCGGCCACCTCGCGGTCGGTCGAGACGACCACCACGGGCCGCCCCGGCGGCTCCGCGCGCACCAGCTGACGGATCAACTCGTCGGCGGTGACGCCGGGCTTGGAGAACAGCACCCGCACCCCTCGCGGCGGCGCGAGCAGCACCGGCGCCGCCAGCTCCGCGCCGTCGAAGACGCAGGTGACCTCGGCGCCCGACTGCAGGGCGAGCTGCGAGAGCGAACCGAGCAGCCGCAGCCGCTGCTTCTCCAGCGGCATGGTCGGATAGCCGGTCTTGGTGACGTTGTAGCCGTCCACCACCAGGTGTGCCTGGGGCAGCGCGAGGAGCTGGTCCAGGATCGCCGGGTCGTTCTCGGAGAGCGCGCGGGCGGCGATGTCCTTGGGCGACATCCGCCCCGGCTCGACGGCGTCCACGGTCTCCGCGGGCCGCACGGAGACCGGCGGCAGGGCCAGCTCGCGCCGCAGCCCCTGCGCCGCGTCCAGGACCGTGTCGAGCAGCAGGCGCACCCGCATGTCCTCGACGCTGCGTCCCTCGCGCGCGGCCCTGCGGCTGGCCTCCAGGGCGGCCTCGGTCTCGCCGAGCCGCGCCTTGACGCGCCGCGTCTCGCTCTCGGCGGCGGACACCTGCGCCTGCCCTTCGGCGCGCACGGCCTCGATCTCGGCGGCGGCCTTGCGCAGCGCGGCCTCGCCGCGCTTGACGTCACTGAGCGCGCCGCGCAGTTTGCGGTGCATCGATTCGGCTTCCCTGCGCGCCGCTTCGAGCTCGGTGCGCAGCCGCTCGGTCTCCGCCTTGGTCTGGCCGCGGGCCGCGACGAGCTCCTCGCGCAGCCGGTCCAGCTCCGCCCTGGTCTCGTCGTCGACGCGCTCGGCGTCGGCGCGCTGCGCCTCCTCGCCCGCCGCGGTGACCAGCTTCACCCATCCGGTGGGCCGCAGCACATAGGCGGCGGCCGCCACGTCCAGGGGGTCGGCCGCGGGGGGCGGCGCGCCCGCGTCCAGGGCGCCCGCGAGCTCGGGCTGGACCTCTCTGAGGCGTTCGCCGATGCGCTGGCGGAAGAGGGTGTCGCTCTCCACCGCGGCCGCCATGGCGTTGGCCGCGAACTTGGCGCGCCTGGTCGGCGTGAACCGTGCGTACTGCCGCAGCTGGGCGGGCAATTCGGCCAGGGTGAGGCCGCCGAAACCGTCCGAGACGAGCTGGACGACCCGCCGCCGCACCCGGTCGGGCAGCGGACGGTCGAGCACCTCAGCGGCGCCGTCGTCCGGCTCCCCGCCTGAGCTCTCCACCATCCGTCACCCCACTAGCTGTGCGGGCCCCGCTCCCTCAGGAGTCGGCGCCCGGCCTGTCCACGAGTTCCACCTGATCCACGGCGTTGCACCACCGGCAGCGCACCGACTCGATGGTCTCACTGACCACCTCGCGTTCCTCGACGTTCGACTCTCCGGCCAGGTCGAGATGGACATACTCGACCACCTTCGAGCTGCGGGTCACGTCGAATCGCGTGAGATTGCCGCACAGCGTGCAGCGCCACCGGGTGGTGGCCGTCGGCAGGGGAACCGTCATCGTGGCTGTATCGCTTTCTTCGGTGACTTGTCGGCGACGTCTTCGGCGACCGGGATGCCTACGCGGGTTTCCGTGGTGCGTATTGCCCGTAACCCTAAGGCCTGTAAGGGGCGCCATGCGGCGGCCTCCGGAGCGGCATGGCGGTCTGTGCGGGTAGCACCCGTTACGTCATGCTCTGTTCATGATCGCCACATGGGGTACGAAGGCGGGCCGACTGCTCAGGGGACAGTCCGCCCCGGTGACGTACGGACTGATCGCCGTCTGTTGCGTGATTTTCGTGATCTCTCCGGTGTCCGGGTTCAATCCCGCCTACGGCAAGGGCCATGAACTGCTCGCCGCGCAGCAGGCCTACTTCGAGCGGTGGGGCGTCGTCCCCGTCGAGCTCTTCAAGGGCGTCCCGCGTGCCGCTCTCGGACCGTTCACCGCTCTGTTCGTGCACGGAAGCTGGCTTCATCTGCTCGGGAACATGCTGTTTTTGTACGTGTTCGGGGCCATGGTCGAGGAACGCATGGGGCACCTCCTGTACGCGCTCTTCTACATCTGCTGCGGATACTTCGCCCTGCTCGCCTACGCGGCCGCGCACGCGGGCTCCGACCAGACGCTCGTGGGGGCGTCCGGAGCGATCTCCGCCGTCCTCGGTGCTTTCCTCTATCTCTTCCCTGGGGCGCGCGTCACCAGCCTCTTCCCCTTCCTCTTCTTCCTGCCGCTGCGCTTTCCGGCCTGGGTGGTGCTGCCGTTCTGGGTGGCGTTGCAGTGGCTGGCGGCGGGGCAGGGCGGCAAGGGCACGGGAGTGGCCTATCTGGCGCACCTCGTGGGCTTCTCGCTCGGGTTCCTCTTCGCGTGGGGGTGGCGGGTGCGGAGGACTAGAGTGCATGTGAAAGGCAGCGCACCGGCCACCGAGGGAGACAGCCAGCCGTGATCACCGCGATCGTGCTCATCAAGACCAGCGTGGACCGGATTCCGGAGATCGCCGAGTCGATCGCCGCGCTCGACTCGGTCAGCGAGGTCTTCTCCGTGACGGGTACGTACGACCTGATCGCGATGGTGCGCGTGCCGCGCCACGACGACCTGGCGGACGTCATCCCCGGCCGAATCAGCAAGATCCCCGGTGTCGAGGGGACCGACACGCACGTCGCGTTCCGCACGTACTCGCAGCACGACCTCGAAGCCGCCTTCGCGATCGGCCTCGACTCCTAGGGCTCTCCTGGCCCCGGGGCCCCGCGCATGAGGGTTTCTTCATCCTCGCCTCATCCTGACGGTGCGGTGCGTCGCGCACCCTCGCAGTCATGGTCTTCTCCCACCGCATGGCCGTCCTGGCCGCCGTCGTCGCGATCCCGCTCGGCATCGCCGCGACGAGCTACGTCCTGACGGACAACCCCGAGCAGCCCAAGGCGCCGCCCAAGGTGGAGCTGGAGAGCGGCTCGCCGTCCGCGGAGCCCGCCTCTCCCCGGCCCGCCCCGAGCGACGAGAGAGTGTCACCGCCGCCGGTGAGCGAGAATCCCTCGAACGATGACAGCGGAAACAACGATGACGCCGACGACGCCGCCAACAGCGACGATGACGGCCCCGGCGACGACGGCTGAACCCCGGCGTCGGTGGATATCGGCCCGTGTCCGCATCCTGCTCTGGCTGCTCGTCGTGATGACCGCCGCGCTCACCGCGGTCGCGGCCACCACCCGCTCGGTCCTGCTCCGCGACGTCGACCACCGCATCGACCGGCTCCTCGCCCAGGAGACCGCGGAGTTCGCCACCCTCGCCCGCAAGGGCGTCGACCCGCACACGGGCGAGAAGTTCACCGAACCCGACGCGCTCCTGCGGCTCTTCCTCTCCCGGCAGTACGCCGATCCCGATGAAGAGCTCCTCGGCCTGCTCGGGCGCTCCGGCGAGGTGCCCGCCAAGAAGGAGCAGTCCCGGGAGGCCCGGATCGACCATCCGCTGGCCGAGGACCCCGCCGCGCTGCGGGCCGTCTTCGAGTCGCCCGAGGCGACCGGCACGCTGCACCGCGACCGGGGCGAGATCCGCTGGGCGAAGGTGGAGGTGAAGGCGGGCGGCGGGCATCCGGCCGCGGCGTTCGTCGTGGCCTTCCACCCAGCGGGCGAACAGGCCAGGGCCGCCGACGTGTTCACCATGCTGCTCGCCATCTCCGGCGTCGCGCTCCTGATGACGACGGGCATCGGCTGGGCGGTCGCAGGCCGGATCCTCAGACCGGTGCGGCTGGTGCGCACGACCGCCGCGCAGCTGACCGAGCAGGACCTGACCCGGCGCATCCCGGTCCAGGGCAGGGACGACGTCGCGGCCCTCGCCGAGACGTTCAACGGCATGCTCGACCGCCTGGAGCGGGCCTTCGCCGCGCAGCGGGAGTTCGTCGACGACGCGGGCCACGAGCTGCGCACCCCCATCACCATCGTCCGCGGCCATCTGGAGCTGATGGGCGACGGTCCCGGGGAGCGCGAGGAGACCGTCCGCATCGTGACGGAGGAGCTGGACCGGATGAGCCGCATCGTCGAGGACCTGCTGCTGCTCGCCAAGGCCGAGCGCCCCGACTTCGTCACCCCGGAGCCCGTTCAGCTCGCCGAGCTGACCGCGGACGTCTTCGTCAAGGCACGGGCGCTCGGCGGGCGCGACTGGCGGCTCGCCGAGGTCGCCGACGCCGAGGCCGCGCTCGACCCCCAGCGCATCACCCAGGCGATGGTGCAGCTAGCCCAGAACGCCGTCCAGCACACCGCCCCTGGGCAGCGGGTCGGCATCGGCTCCCGGCTGTGCGCGGGGCGCATCGAGCTGTACGTCGCCGACAGCGGGCCCGGCGTGCAGCCGCAGGACGCCGACGTCATCTTCGAGCGGTTCCGCCGCGGCACCGCGCGGCGCGGCTCCCGCGCCACCGGGGCGGGCCTCGGCCTCGCCATCGTCAAGGCCATCGCCGAGAGCCACGGGGGCGGCGTCGAGCTGCGCCCCACGGACGGCGGCGGCGCGACCTTCGTACTCGTACTGCCACCGGGACAGCCGGAAGGGACGGCGCAGCAGTGAACCGGATACTGATCGTCGAGGACGAGGAGCGCATCGCGTCCTTCGTCGAGAAGGGCCTGCGCGCCAACGGCTTCACCACCACCGTGGTCGCCGACGGCGAGAGCGCCCACGCGTACGCCCTGACCGGCAACTTCGACCTGATCGTCCTGGACATCGGGCTGCCGGGCAAGGACGGCTTCACGGTCCTGCGCCAGCTGCGCGAGGCCCGCGTGAGCACGCCCGTCATCGTGCTGACCGCACGGGACTCGGTGCGGGACACGGTGGCGGGCCTGGAGGGCGGCGCCGACGACTGGATGACCAAGCCGTTCCGCTTCGAGGAGCTGCTGGCCCGGGTGCGGCTGCGGCTGCGCACGGCGGCCAGGGCGCCCGAGGTGACGGTGTTGCGCAGCGGCGAGGTCACGCTGGACCTGCGGACCCGCAGGGCGCGTTCGGGCGGGCGCACGGTGGACCTGACGGCGCGTGAGTTCGTACTCCTCGAGCTGTTCATGCGCCATCCCGGGCAGGTGCTCTCGCGGGAGCAGATCCTCTCGCACGTCTGGGGGTACGACTTCGACCCCGGGTCGAACATCGTGGACGTCTACGTCCGCGCGCTGCGCAAGAAGCTGGGTTCGGAGCAGGTCGAGACGGTGCGCGGGATGGGCTACCGGCTGCCGGAGTGAACTTTCCTTCATCTGCGCCTCATTGAGGGCTCACGGCCCGGCGGCACGCTGAACCGCGTGACCCTGAACCTGCGGCAAGCCGCGACCCTCTGCGCGGCGCTCAGCATCTGCGCCCTGCTCGCGGTCCCGGGGAACTTCCCCGGCCTGAGCGGCGACGCCCGGCTGACCCTCGCCGTCTTCGCCCTGGCGACCTGCGCCTGGATCGGCACACCGGTCGACGACACGTACATCGCGCTCGGCGCGGGCCTCGCCCTCACCGCGACCGGTGTGATCAGCAGCGACACCCTGTTCGGCACCCTCGGCGACGAGACGGTGTGGCTGCTGATCTGCGCCTTCGTGCTGGCGGCCGCCGTGGCGCGCAGCGGGCTCTCGGGGCGGGCGGCGGCGTTCCTGGTCAGCGGGGCGGGCACCGTACGGCAGCTGACGCATCTGACGACCGCGGCGCTGGTGGTGACCGCCTTCGCGGTCCCCGCGACCTCGGGGCGCGCCGCGCTCGCGCTGCCCGTCTTCCTCGCGCTCGCCAAGGTCCTCGCCGACCGGAAGCGACTGGTCGTGATGCTCGCACTGCTCTTTCCGACCGTGATCCTTCTGTCCGCGGTCGCGACCCTGATCGGTGCGGGAGCGCATCTGATCACGGTGTCGGTCCTGTGGGAGGCGACCGGTGAGCGGATCGGCTTCACCCAGTGGCTGCTGCTCGGCCTGCCGCTCGCCCTGACCTCCTCCCATCTGGCGGCGGAGGCCGTCCTGTTGACGACCACGCGGCGCGCGGACCGCGAGGGCCCGGTCCGCATCACCCTCGCCCAGCTCCAGGAGCACAGCGAACAGCCCGTCACCGGCCCCTGGGAACCGGCCGAGACGCGCTGCGCGCTGCTGCTCGCCACCGTCGTCGCCCTGTGGTGCAGCGAACCGCTCCACCAGGTGCCGCCCGCCGTCGTCGCGCTGATCGGAGCAGTGGTGGCCGCCTCCCCCGCCCTCGGCACCGTCGGCCTCAAGGACGCCCTCAGGACGGTCCCCTGGGCGCTGCTCCTCTTCATGGCGGCGACGATGGCGATGGGCGTCGCGCTCGCCGACTCGGGGGCGGCGAAGTGGCTGGTGTCCGGGCTGCCCCTGGACCTGCCCCCGTGGCTGTTCCTCGCGGTGGTCGTCGCGGTCAGCACGGCCGCACACCTGGTCCTGCAGTCCCGCTCGGCCCGCTCCTCGGTCCTCGTCCCGCTGGTCGTGGCGGCCGCCGTCGGCTCGGGCGTCAACCCGGTCGCCGCGGCGCTCGCCTCCACGGCCGCGGCCGGGTTCTGCCACACCCTGCCCGCCTCCGCGAAGCCCGTCACCCTCTTCGCCGACATCCCGGACACGCCCACCTACACCCCGCGGGACCTGCTGCGGCTCTCCGCGGTCCTGGCGCCGCTGACCGCCGCGCTCGTCCTGCTCTTCGCCGTCACGCTCTGGCCGCTGCTCGGCGTCCCCGTCCGCTGAACCCCCTTGCGCACCCTGGAGACCACCGTGCTGACCCGTTTCGCCATCGCCCCCAGCGGCTTCAAGGAGTCGCTGTCCGCGAGCTCCGCGGCCGAGGCCATCGCCGCGGGGGTACGCCGTGTCGTCCCGCGCGCCGAAACCGATCTGATCCCGCTGGTGGACGGCGGCGAGGGCACGGCGCGCGCGCTGGCCGCGGCGGGCGGCGGCCGCCTCGTCGCGCTGCCCGCGACCGGTCCCGTCGGCCAGCCGATCGGCACCCACTTCGCCCTGCTGCCCGACGGCACCGCGGTCGTCGAGATGGCCGCCGTGGCCGGTCTCTCGCTGGTCCCCCGTGATCTGCGCGACCCGGGCGCCACCACCACGTACGGCGTCGGGGAGCTGATCCGCGCGGCGCTGGACACGGGCGCCCGCCGGATCCTGGTCGGCTGCGGCGACTCGGGCACCTCGGACGGCGGCGCGGGCGCCCTGCAGGCCCTCGGGGCCCGACTCCTGGACCTGGACGGCTGGGAACTGCCGCCCGGCGGACAGGAGTTGACGCGCCTGAGCCGCATCGACCCGAGCGGCATCGACCCGCGCCTCGCGGACACCGAGATCCGCGTCGCCTGCAACCCCTTCAACGTCCTGTGCGGCGAGCGCGGCGTCGCCCGCGTCTTCGGCCCCCAGAAGGGCGCGACACCCACCCAGGTCGAGCAGCTCGCCGCCGCCCTGGAGCACTGGGCGCACCTCCTCACCCGGGACCTCCGGGTGCGCGCCGACCTCTTCGAGGGCCCCGGCACGGGCGCGTCGGGCGGCCTCGGCGCCGGGCTCGCCGCCCTCGGCGCCGCCCTGCTCCCCCGCTTCGACGTCCTGCTCGAACGGCTCGACCTCGACCACCGACTCGCCCGCGCCGATCTCGTCATCACCGCGGAGGGCGCCCTTGACCACCAGACGCCGCGCGGCAAGGTCCCCGCCGAGGTGGCCCGCCGCGCCAAGCTCTCCGGCCGCCCCGTCCTGGTGCTCGCGGGCACGATCGGGGACGGCGCGCACGCCGTCCGCTCCGTCGGGGTCGACGCCTACAGCTCGATCCTGCCCGCCCCGGTCTCGATGACCGAGGCGCTCGGCAGGGGCGGCGAGTTCCTCACCGACGCGACGGAGCGGGCCCTGCGGATGATCCAGCTCGGCTCACGGCTGCCCGCTCAGACGGCGGCGGTGTCGGTGTCCGGCACGCAACGCCCGTCCTCGGTGCGGTAGCTCCAGCGCGCACCGTCCGCCACCAGTTCCTTGACGGCACGCACGAAGCGCTCGACGTGCTCGTCGGGGGTGCCCGCGCCGAAGCTCACGCGGATCGCGTTCAGCGACTTCTCGCCGGGCGCGGCCTCGGGGGCGCCGCACTCGCCGGGCTCGTCGGGCTCGCTGCCGAGCAGGGTGCGCACCAGCGGGTGGGCGCAGAACAGGCCGTCGCGTACGCCGATGCCGTACTCGGCGGAGAGCGCGGCGGCGAAGTGCGAGCTGTTCCAGCCGTCCACGACGAAGGAGATGACGCCCACGCGCGGCGCGTCGTCGCCGAAGAGCGAGAGGATCCGCACCTGCGGCACCTCGGCGAGGCCCGCACGGACCGTCCCGATCAGCTGCTGCTCGCGGGCGACGAGCTCATCGAAGCCCGCCTCGGTGAGCGCCTTGCAGGCGGAGGCGATGGAGTAGACACCGATGACGTTGGGGGAACCGGCCTCGTGCCGCGCGGCGGTGTCGTGCCACTCCACGTCCACGCCGCCGTCGGCGCGTCGCGCCACCTTCCGCGACGCGCCGCCACCGGCGAGGTAGGGCTCGGCGGCGCGCAGCCAGTCGGAGCGGCCCGCGAGGACACCGGAGCCGAAGGGCGCGTACAGCTTGTGCCCGGAGAACGCGACCCAGTCGACGTCCAACTCGTCGATGCAGACGGGGTGGTGGGGCGCGAGCTGCGCGGCGTCCAGGACGATCCGGGCGCCGTGCGCGTGCGCGGCCGCGGCCAGCTCGCGCACCGGCCACAGCTCACCCGTGACGTTGGAGGCGCCGGTCACGCAGACGAGGGCGGGGCCGTAGGGGTCGCGGTCGGCGAGGGCGCGCTCCAGCGTCTGCACCGCCTCTTCGGGGGTGCGCGGCGCGTTGAGGTAGGTGACGCGGGCGTCCCGCCAGGGCAGCAGCGAGGCGTGGTGCTCGGTCTCGAAGACGAAGACCTGGCAGTCGGCGGGCAGCGCGGCGGCGAGCAGGTTCAGCGAGTCGGTGGTGGACCGGGTGAAGACGACCTGGTCGCCCTCGCGGCAGCCGAGGAACTCGGCGACGGTCTCGCGGGAGTTCTCGAAGAGGTCGGTCGACAGCTGCGACAGGTACCCGGCGCCGCGGTGCACGCTGCCGTAGTACGGGGCGTACGCGGCCACGTCGTCCCACACCCGCTGCAGGGCCGGGGCGCTCGCCGCGTAGTCGAGCGCCGCGTAGGTCACCTCGCCGCCGGTGACGAGCGGGACGGTGACGTCCCTGCCGAGGACGGCGAGCGGGGCACAGACGGACGAGTCGGCGGCAACAGCGGAAACGGACATGGCGAACTCCCGTAAGAGGCAAGTGAGTTCACTGCGACGACGGCCGCGCTCAGGGCATGCGGCGGTGCAGTGATGAAGAGAAAAAAGGTGCGCGGAAAGGGGCCGAAGGCCCTAGCACATTCGCTTGCTCACGAGACTGCTCCCTTGAGGACCAGGACCCCAGGGCTGTGACATTCACCGATGTCCAGGGGTCCGCGCTTGCCATACGCCTCGCTGCGTACGGCCTGGTCTTCACCCGGGGCACCCCGCCACGGACGGAGGGTTGCCGGACAGCGGGCCGGGGCCGTAGTCGCTGTCACTCATGACCTGTGCAGCATCCTGCCACACGATCTTCGGCGCGCAAGGCGCAGTCCAGAATCCGGACTGCGCCGTGCGTCACATCGCCGCGCCGGAGAGTGCCCTCTCAGCGGTTGCTTGCCGACACCCAGCGCTCCAGGGCCCGCTTCGCGGCCCCCGAGTCGATCGCCTGCGCCGCCTTCGCCATACCGGCGGCGATCTGGTCCACGAGCGGCTCGTCGGTGGGCGCGAGGGCGGCGAGCGCCGCCGCCGAGTTCAGCACCACCGCGTCCCGCACCGGACCGGTCTCCCCGTCCAGCAGCCGCAGCGCCACCTCCGCGTTGTACGAGGCGTCGGCGCCCCGCAGCGCCTCGACGGGCACCAGGTCGATACCGACGTCCCGCGGGTCGAAGGCCTCCTCGCGCACGGCGCCGTCCCGCACCGCCCAGATCCGCGAGGTGGACGTCGTCGTCAGCTCGTCCAGCCCGTCGTCCCCGCGGAAGACCAGGGACGAGTGGCCCCGCTCGGCGAAGACTCCGGCCACGATCGGCGCCATCCGCGGGTCGGCGACCCCGACCGCCTGGGCGCGCACCTTGGCCGGGTTGGTGAGCGGGCCGAGGAGGTTGAAGACGGTCCGGATGCCCAGCTGGCTGCGGGCCGCGCCCGCGTGGCGCAGCGCGGGGTGGAACTTCACGGCGAAGCAGAAGGTGATGCCCGCCTCCTCCGCCACCTCGACCACCCGCTGCGGGGTGAGGTCCAGGTTGACGCCGAGCTTCTCCAGGACGTCGGAGGCGCCGGACGCGCTGGAGGCGGCGCGGTTACCGTGCTTGACGACCTTCGCGCCCGCTCCGGCGACGACGATCGCGGACATCGTCGAGATGTTGACGGTCTTGGCGCCGTCGCCGCCCGTGCCCACGATGTCGACGCTCGGGCCCGGCACGTCGATGACGTTGGCGTGCGCGTACATGGCGCGCACCAGGCCGGAGATCTCCTCGACCGTCTCGCCCTTGGCCCGCAGGGCGACCACGAAGGCCGCGATCTGGGCGTCGGTGGCCTCGCCGCGCATGATGCGGTCCATGGCCCAGGCCGTGTCGTCGGCGCTCTGGTCGCGCCCGTCGAGCAGGCCGTTCAGTACGTCGGGCCAGGAACGGGCCGCCGCGGTGTCGCCTCCTGCGGGGATCACAGCGTTCATGGCCGCTCCTGGTTTTTTCGTCTGCGTAAGTAGGAAACACCCCGACACGTCGGGGTGGGACCACCCTATCCAGCCTCCGGGACGGCAAAGAGCCCCGTCCATGCAATGGACGGGGCTCTTGCCGTGGCGACCATGGGGTCCCCCCGCTCGAGCGAAGCCGAGAGTGGGGGAGGTCAGAGCTTCACAGCTTCAGGTGATCAGTGGTGGCCGTGGCCGCTGGAGATCTCCTTGTACTCGTCAGCCGTGGGCTTGGGGATCTGTCCTTCTTCCCCGAAGTAGCCCTTGGAGAGCTTCGCCCGGAGCTTCTGCGAACCGGACAGCTTGCGCTCGACACCGTTCTCGTCGACCGAAGGACCGAGCTCGAGCGGCTTGTACTGCTCGTGCGCGGTGAGCGTGTGCAGCTGCTCCTTGCTGAGCGGCTCGTGGACCTCGATGAACTCACCGTGCGGCAGCCGCTTGATGAGACCCGACTCGCGGCCGTGCAGCACCTTGTCCTTGTCGCGCCGCTGCAGGCCCAGGCAGATCCGCTTGGTGACGATGAAGGCGATGACCGGTCCGACGAAGAAGCCGATCCGGACGAACCAGGTGATCGCGTTCAGCGACAGGTGGAAGTGGGTGGCCCACAGGTCGTTGCCACCACCGACCAGCATGATCATGTACGCCGTCAGCCACGCGACACCGAAGCCCGTACGGGTCGGGGCGTTGCGCGGGCGGTCCAGGATGTGGTGCTCGCGCTTGTCGCCGGTGACCCAGGACTCGATGAACGGGTAGACCGCGATGGCCACGAGGACCAGCGGGAAGACCACGACCAGCGGGATGAACACGCCCAGGGCGAGCGTGTGGCCCCAGAGGTTGATCTCCCAGCCCGGCATCACACGGATCAGACCCTCGGCGAAGCCCATGTACCAGTCGGGCTGGGCCCCCGTGGACACCTGGTCCGGCCGGTAGGGGCCGATGGCCCAGATCGGGTTGATCGAGGCGATCGCCGCGATGACCGCGATGACACCGAAGACCAGGAAGAAGAAGCCTCCGGCCTTGGCCATGTAGACCGGCAGAAGCGGCATGCCGACGACGTTCTTGTTGCTCTTGCCGGCGCCGGCGAACTGCGTGTGCTTGTGGTAGAAGACCAGGATCAGGTGCGCCACCACGAGGCCGAGCATGATGCCGGGCAACAGCAGGATGTGGACCGAGTAGAACCGGGCCACGAAGTCGCCGCCGGGGAACTCCCCGCCGAACAGGAACATCGACAGGTAGGTGCCGACGATCGGCATCGACAGGATGGCGCCCTGCATGAAGCGGACACCGGTGCCTGAGAGCAGGTCGTCCGGGAGCGAGTAACCGGTGAAGCCGGTGAACATGCCGAGGACGAACAGCAGGAAGCCGAAGAGCCAGTTGACCTCACGGGGCTTGCGGAACGCACCCGTGAAGAACACGCGCATCATGTGCACGAACATGCCGGCGAGGAAGATCAGCGCCGCCCAGTGGTGGATCTGCCGGATCAGCAGACCACCGCGCACATCGAAGGAGATGTGCATGGTCGAGTTGAACGCCTCCGACATCAACTGACCCTGCATCGGGATGTAGCTGCCGCTGTACTCCACCTCGTTCATCGAGGGGTGGAAGAACAGCGTCAGGTACACACCCGTGAGGATGATGATGATGAAGCTGTACAGGCAGATCTCGCCGAGCATGAAGGACCAGTGGTCCGGGAAGATCTTGCGCATGTTGGCCTTGGCCAGGGAGTAGATCCCCAGTCGACCGTCGGCCCAGTCCGCGACCCGCTCACCGGCGGGTGCCTGCTTGCGCTTGTCGTTCGAAGTAGTGGTGGTGGTGCTCATCCACGCTCCCAGAAAGCAGGACCGACGGGCTCTTCGAAGTCGCCGTGCGCCTCGAGGTAGCCCTTTTCGTTCACGCCGATCCGCAGCTGCGGCAGGGCATGGCCGGCCGGGCCGAAGATCACGCGGGCACCGTCGGAGAGATCGAAGGTGGACTGGTGGCACGGGCAGAGGACGTGGTGCGTCTGCTGCTCGTACAGGGAGATCGGGCAACCCACGTGGGTGCAGATCTTGGAGTACGCCACGATGCCCTCGTGCGACCACTCGAGCTCGCGCTTGTCCTTGATGTTCTCCGGCTGGATGCGGACGATCATCAGGGCGGCCTTGGCGATCTGCGTCTGGAAGTCGTGGTCGTGCTCCGACATGCCCTCGGGCATCGCGAAGGTCAGCGAACCGACCTGCACGTCCGCGGGACGCAGCGGCTCGTGGGTGTTCATGTTCACGAGCATCTTGCCCTTGGCCCACTTGGTGTGCCGGAGCTTGTCCTCGGGCAGCGGCCCGAGGTCACGCAGCAGGACGACACCGGAGAGCGGGACCAGGGCCAGCGCGCCGAACATCGTGTTCCGGATCAGCTTGCGCCGACCGAAGCCCGACTCCTCGGCACCCTGCTTGAAGTCCGCCATGACCTTGGCGCGGACCTCGGGCTCAGCCGCGATCTCGTGCCGCTCGTCGGTCATCTCCACGTCGGACATCAGGGTGCGGGCCCAGTGGACCGCGCCCGCGCCGATGCAGAACAGCGCCACGCCGAGGGTGGTGCCCAGGGCGAAGTTGAGGCCGCTGATGTGCCCGATCGGGAAGACGTAGATGCTCTTGTCGGCCGGGATCGCCACGTACGAGGCGATGAAGCCGACCGTCGCGATCATCGACAGCGTGAACATGAAGGCCACGGCACGCTCGGACCGCCTGGCGGCCCGCTCGTCGATGTCCTGGACGCGGTGCTCGTGGGGCGGCAGCCCCGGGTCGGCGAACGGGTTCTCTTCCGTCACCGCCACCGAGCCGTGCTCGGTCTCCTGCTTGCTGGGCAGGTTCTCTTCTGGAATCTCTTGGCTACTCATGACTTCTTGGCCTTTGCGGTCCGAGCGGCGACCCACACGGCGACACCGATCAGCGAGCCGAGACCGAAGATCCAGCCGAAGAGGCCTTCACTGACCGGACCCAGACCACCCAGCTTGAGACCGCCAGGGCTCTCGGTCTTCTCACCGTTGACCGCGTCGAGGTACGCGATGATGTCCTTCTTGTTCTTCTCCGGCATCGTCGTGTCGGGGAAGGACGGCATGTTCTGCGGGCCGGTCTGCATGGCCTCGTAGATGTGCTTCGGGGAGACACCCTCCAGCGAAGGCGCGAACTTGCCGTGCGTCAACGCGCCACCTTCACCGGTGAAGTTGTGGCACTGGGCACAGTTGGTGCGGAACAGCTCGCCACCCTTGGCGATGTCCGCTCCGTCCGGGCTGTACTGCTTCTCGGTCGGCACCGAGGGACCGGCACCCAGCGACGAGATGTACGCCGCGAGCTGGTCGATCTGGGCCTGGTTGTAGATGACCTTCTTCTTGGGCGCCTGGGCACCCGGCTGCTGGAGCGGCATACGGCCAGTGCCGACCTGGAAGTCGACAGCTGCGGCGCCCACGCCCACCAGGCTCGGACCGTCGGAGGAGCCCTGACCGCCGGTTCCGTGGCAGCTGGAGCAGCCCACGGCGTAGAGCTTCTTGCCCTCGTCGATGGCGAGGGACTGGGCGGTGTCGTCGGCCTGCGCCTTGTCCGCCGGCGCGAACGCGGCGTACAGCCCCCCGGTGGCCGCCAGCGCGAGGAGTAGGACGACGACCGCCGCCAGCGGATGGCGTCGTCGTGCGGAGAGCTTTTTCACGGATTACCCCGGTGTCAGGATCTTCTGCGTCGATGCTTCTGGAATGTTTCGGATGTGTCGCGTGAGCGACCTGCCGCTTACTTGATCATGTAGATCGTGGCGAAGAGGCCGATCCAGACCACATCGACGAAGTGCCAGTAGTAGGACACGACGATGGCTGCGGTCGCCTGTTCGTGGGTGAACCTCCTGGCCGCATAGGTACGACCAAGGACCAGCAGGAAGGCGATCAGGCCGCCCGTCACATGCAGTCCGTGGAAGCCGGTGGTCAGGTAGAAGACCGAGCCGTACGGGTCGGACGAGAGCGAGAGGCCCTCGTGCTTGACCAGCTCGGTGTATTCGTACACCTGACCGCCGATGAAGATCGCACCCATGATGAAGGTGACGATGAACCACATCCGGAGCTTCTTCACATCACCGCGTTCAGCTGCGAAAACGCCCAGCTGACACGTGAGTGAGGAGAGCACCAGGATGGTGGTGTTCGTCGCTGAGAACGGGAAGTTAAGGGCCGAGGCCATTTCCTTCCAGTGATCAGGACCTGTCACCGATCGCAGGGTGAAGTACATCGCGAAGAGGGCCGCGAAGAACATCAGCTCGGAACTCAACCAGATGATGGTTCCGACGCTGGTGAGGTTCGGTCGATTGACCGGCGGGTGCGCGTGCCCGGTATCTACTGTCGTTGCTGTCGCCACGACCGACATTATGTCGGTCGCTTATCCCGCCCTCACCCCGGGGGGTGCCGTTCGGAGTGTCTACGGGGTGTGTCCTGCCCGGATGGCCCATCGGAGGCCTGTCCGAACCGGTGTTGACGGGGTGTCGGGAGGAGTAGCATCCGCGCATCGGTTCCCGATCCCAAGACGGCACAGCTCGACGCAACAGCTCGACGTATCGGAGGAACAATGCAGCCGACCGCCACGGTGCTGGTCTACAGCGACAACGCGAGCACCCGCGAGCAAGTCCGGTTGGCCACGGGCCGCAGGCCGGCCACGGACGTTCCCCAGGTCCAGTTCATCGAGTGCGCCACACCGCACGCGGTCATCAAGGAGCTGGACCGGGGCGGCATCGACGTCTGCGTCCTCGACGGCGAGTCGGCGCCCGGCGGTATGGGCGTCTGCCGGCAGATCAAGGACGAGGTCTTCCAGTCGCCGCCCGTGCTGCTGCTCATGGGGCGCCCGCAGGACGCCTGGCTGGCCACCTGGAGCCGGGCGGAGGCCGCGGTGACCCTGCCGGTCGAGCCGGTGGAGTTCGCGAGCGCCCTGGCCGGTCTGCTGCGCAGCAAGGCGGCCGTCGAGGCCTGAGCGGCCCTCCAGTCGCACACGAGCAGAACACGAGTAGCACGCCGGTCTTCCACGAGAGGGGCCCACGCCGTGGCGTGGGCCCCTCTCGTGCGCCTCTGACGGCCTCTCTGCCGGGCCGTCAGACCTGCGGCCGCAGCCTGGCCGCGTCGACCGCCGCGGGGCCCTCCTTGGTGCCGGAGAGCAGCGCGCTGCCCTTGCGCCACTTCTTCCAGCTCATGTTCCAGTCGCCGAGCCCGTTGCCGAACGTCGGCATGTCCTCGCCGTAGCTGTTGACGACCGTCACCAGGTCGCCCTGGCGGACGGTCTCGTAGAACCAGGCGGCGTCCCCGGTGCTCATGCCGGTGCAGCCGTGGCTGGTGTTCGCGGCGCCCTGCGAGCCCACCGACCAGGGCGCGGCGTGCACGTACTCGCCGGAGTCGGTCACCCGCGTCGCGTAATAGACCATCTTGTCGTAGAAGTCCGAAGCGCCGATGCTGGCACTGGTCATGCGTACGGAGTACTCCTTGCCCAGCACCACCTTGACGCCGTTGCGCGTCGAGTAGCCGGGCTTGCCGGTGGTCACCGGCATGGAGTTGATCTCCTCGCCGTTGCGGTAGACCGTCATGTAGTGCGACCCGGCGTCCGTGACGGCCTCTACGCGGTCGCCGATGGTCAGCTTCAGCGGCTTGGACTCGCCGCCCCACAGCTTCTTCTTGACCTTGAGGCCTTCGAGGTTGCTGGAGACGTTCACGGTGGCGCCCGCGGGCCAGTACTCCTTCGGGCGGTAGTGCAGCGTCTTGCTGTCCACCCAGTACCAGGCTCCCTCGGTGGCGGGCACCGAGCGGACCTTCAGGGCGCGCTCGACGATCGATCTGGCCTCCTTGCCCTTCACCTTGGCGCTGAGGGAGGCCGTGACGGGCTGTCCGACGCCGTACTTGCCCCCGTCGGGGCCGAAGGTGACCTTCAGCTGCTTCTTCTTGGCGGGCATGTCGGTGTCGAAGGTCATGACCTTGCGGCCCGGCGCCCCTTCCTCGTCCTCCGTGCTCACCCGCACGGTGTAGTGGGCCCCTGCCGCCAGCGGCGTGGTGCTGTGCCACCGGGCGCCGTCGGCCGAGAGTTCACCCGCCACGTACCGCCCCACCGCGTCGGTGGCCAGCACGTCGGTGATGCGCCCGTCGTCGCCCTGGGCCGTGACTTCGAGCGGCTTGTCCGGATCCGCCTTCTGGCTGCCCACAGGGCCGTTGAAGGCGATCTGGCCCGCCGCGTCGTACGGCTTCGCCGAGAGCGGATGACCGTCGGAGCTGCCGCAGGCAGTGACCCCCGCACCGAGTGCGGCCACCAGCATCGTGCAGCTCAGTACCGTGCGAATTCTCGGTGAGTGGCTCATAAACACACGGTATGAAGGTCTACCGGGTCCGGCGCGGCGAGTGACCCGTCCGTGGGGGTGTCGCTTACGCCGAAGGGCCCCGGCGCTCCTCTCGGAGTGCCGGGGCCCTTCGCGTGCGGGTCGGGAACTACAGACTCACTGGGTCTGGTTCTCGCCGCGGTAGTACTCGAACACCCAGCCCCACAGGCCGATCAGGAGGATCGGGGCCGAGAAGTACAGCAGCCACCAGCCGAAGACGACACCCATGAAGGCGAGCGCGCCACCGATGGCCAGGGAGAGCGGCTGCCAGCTGTGCGGGCTGAAGAAGCCCACCTCGCCGGCCTCGTCCGCGACGTCGGCCTCCTTGTTGTCCTGTGCGGAGGCGTCGACCCGCCGGGCCGTGAAGGCCAGGTAGTAGCCGATCATGATGCACAGGCCGAAGGCCAGGAAGAGCGCCGTGGTACCGGCGGGCTCCTTCGACCACACGCCATAGACGATCGCCATGGCGAGGACGAAGACGCTCAGCCAGATGAACATCTTGCCCTGGATCTTCACTTCGCGGCCTCCTTGTTGCCGCCGAGCAGCGCGGTGTCCTTCTGCCCGTCGTTCTCGATGTGGCCGAGCGCCGCGATCTCAGGGTGGTGCAGGTCGAACGCCGGCGATTCCGAGCGGATGCGCGGCAGGGTGAGGAAGTTGTGCCGCGGGGGCGGGCAGGACGTCGCCCACTCCAGGGAGCGGCCGTAACCCCACGGGTCGTCGACCTCGACCTTCTTGCCGTACTTGGCGGTCTTCCACACGTTGTAGAAGAACGGCAGGATCGACAGGCCGAGCAGGAACGAACAGATCGTCGAGATCGTGTTCAGGGCCGTGAAGCCGTCGGCGTGCAGGTAGTCCGCGTACCGGCGCGGCATGCCCTCGGCACCCAGCCAGTGCTGGACGAGGAACGTGCCGTGGAAGCCGATGAACAGCGTCCAGAAGGTGATCTTGCCCAGACGCTCGTCGAGCATCTTGCCGGTGAACTTCGGCCACCAGAAGTGGAAGCCGGAGAACATCGCGAACACCACGGTGCCGAACACCACGTAGTGGAAGTGCGCCACCACGAAGTACGAGTCCGAGACGTGGAAGTCCATCGGCGGCGAGGCCAGGATGACGCCCGTCAGACCACCGAAGGTGAAGGTGATCAGGAAGCCGACCGCCCAGAGCATCGGGGTCTCGAAACTCAGTGACCCCTTCCACATCGTGCCGATCCAGTTGAAGAACTTCACGCCTGTTGGGACGGCGATGAGGAACGTCATGAAGGAGAAGAACGGCAGGAGCACGCCGCCAGTGACGTACATGTGGTGCGCCCACACCGTCACGGACAGACCGGCGATGGCGATCGTCGCGCCGATGAGGCCCATGTAGCCGAACATCGGCTTGCGCGAGAACACCGGGATGACTTCGGAAATGATTCCGAAGAATGGTAGGGCGATGATGTACACCTCTGGATGGCCGAAGAACCAGAAGAGGTGTTGCCATAGCAACGCGCCGCCGTTTGAGGCGTCGAAGACATGGGCGCCGAACTTTCGGTCCGCCTCCAGGGCGAACAGCGCGGCGGCCAGGACCGGGAAGGCCAGCAGGACGAGCACCGCGGTCAGCAGCACGTTCCACACGAAGATCGGCATGCGGAACATCGTCATGCCCGGAGCGCGCATGCAGATGATGGTGGTGATGAAGTTGACCGAGCCGAGGATCGTACCGAAGCCGGAGAACGCCAGACCCATGATCCACATGTCCGCGCCGATGCCCGGCGAGCGGACCGCGTCCGACAGCGGGCTGTAGGCGAACCAGCCGAAGTCGGCCGCACCCTGCGGGGTGAGGAAGCCGCCGACCGCGATCAGCGAGCCGAACAGGTACAGCCAGTAGGCGAACATGTTCAGCCGCGGGAACGCCACATCGGGAGCACCGATCTGCAGCGGCATGATCCAGTTCGCGAAACCGGCGAACAGCGGCGTCGCGAACATCAGCAGCATGATCGTGCCGTGCATCGTGAACGCCTGGTTGAACTGCTCGTTCGACATGATCTGCGTGCCGGGACGGGCGAGTTCGGCGCGCATGAAGAGCGCCATGACGCCGCCGATGCAGAAGAACGCGAACGACGTGACCAGATAGAGCGTGCCGATCGTCTTGTGGTCAGTGGTGGTCAGCCACTTGATCACGACGTTTCCCGGCTGCTTGCGCCTGACCGGCAGCTCGTCCTCGTACGAGTCGTCTGCTGCCGCGGCACCCTGGGGTTCGTTGAGGATGCTCACAGGTTGTTCGTCTCCCGGTTCTTCTCATGGCCCGTCTGCTCGATGCCGGCCGGGATGTAACCGGTCTGGTTCTTCTTCGCGAGGTCCTCGAGGTGCTGCTTGTAGCGCTCGGGAGAGACGACCTTGACGTTGAAGAGCATCCGGGAGTGGTCGACGCCGCAGAGCTCGGCGCACTTGCCCATGAAGGTGCCCTCCTTGTTCGGAGTCACCTCGAAGGCGTTGGTGTGGCCCGGGATGACGTCCTGCTTCATGAGGAACGGCACCACCCAGAAGGAGTGGATGACGTCACGCGAAGTCAGAACGAAACGGACCTTCTCGCCCTTGGGGAGCCAGAGGGTCGGTCCGGGGTTGCCGTTCTGGGGGTTCCGCTCGCCGGGCGTGCCGACCTCGTAGACGCCGCCGGCGTTAGCCGGGAAGTCCTTGCGGAAGCGGTCCGGAATGGCGTCCAGGTCCTTGGACGTCTTGGCGTCGCCCTTGTCGGAACCCGGTACGTCCTCGATGTAGTTGAAGCCCCAGCTCCACTGATAGCCGACCACGTTGACCGTGTGGGCCGGCTTCGCGTCGAGCTTGAGGAGCTTCGACTCGTCACGTGCCGTGAAGTAGAAGAGCACCGACACGATGATGAGCGGAACCACCGTGTACAGGGCCTCGATGGGCATGTTGTAACGCGTCTGCGCCGGTACTTCCACCTTGGTGCGGCTGCGCCGGTGGAAGATGACGCTCCACAGGATCAGACCCCAGACCAGCACGCCCGTGGCGAGCGCTGCCGCCCACGAGCCCTGCCAGAGGGAGAGAATCCGCGGAGCCTCTTCCGTTACCGGGGTGGGCATTCCAAGGCGGGGGAAATCCTTGTATGTGCAACCGGTGGCGGTCGCCAGGATCAGGCCCGCAGTCAGCACCTGCGGCAGCTTCCGCCGCATCGGGCGCCGCGACGAGCGGTCGGAGCCGTTGGGACTCACGTAGCGCCTTCCCGAGAGTCTCGCCCGCGCGGTCGGCTGCGGCCTCCACGCTGGTCGGTCGCCGCCCTGCGGCGGGCAGGGGTTTGGATGTTTATGCGGACCAAACCCTACTGGACGCTATTTGGGGTCGCGCGGGGAGGGTGCCTAACGCGCCGCGGGTCACTCCGAAGGGTGGGACCAGGCTCCCTCGGCCGCTTTCTGACGGAGGGTCGGGACGCCCACCGGCTCGACGGAATCCGCTGGTCCGCGGGTGCGGGTGCCTGGTGGCCGAGCGCGCGGTTCCCCGCGCCCCGAGGGAGCAGCCCCTGCGGGGCGCTCCCCCGGGGCGGGGCGCTCCGGTGACGTCTTAGCGTGGGGGCGTGTCCTACTTCGATGCTGCTTCCTCCGCCCCGCTGCATCCCGTCGCACGGCAGGCTCTCCAGGCCTCGCTCGACGAGGGGTGGGCCGACCCCGCCCGGCTCTATCGCGAGGGGCGGCGGGCCAGGCTGCTCCTCGACGCCGCGCGCGAGGCGGCCGCCGACGCGGTGGGCTGCCGTCCCGACGAGCTCGTCTTCACCTCGTCCGGCACCCGTGCCGTGCACTCCGGAATCACCGGAGCGCTCGCCGGGCGGCGGCGCGTCGGACGCCACCTGATCGTGTCGGCCGTCGAACATTCGTCGGTGCTCCATTCGGCGGAGGCCCACGAAGCCGACGGCGGGGCGGTGACCGAGGTGGCGGTGGACAGGGGCGGGGCGGTGGACCCGGCGGCGTACGCCGCCGCGCTGCGGGAGGACACCGCGCTCGCCTGTCTGCAGTCCGCCAACCACGAGGTCGGCACGGAGCAGCCGGTCGCCCGGGTCGCCGAGGTGTGCCGGGCCGCCGGGGTGCCGGTCCTGGTGGACGCCGCGCAGTCGCTGGCCTGGGGGCGCGTCGACGGGGACTGGTCGCTGCTGACCGGGAGTGCCCATAAGTGGGGCGGCCCGGCAGGGGTCGGGCTTCTCGTCGTACGCAAAGGGGTGCGGTTCGCCGCGCAAGGGCCCGTCGACGAGCGGGAGTCCGGGCGGGCCGCCGGTTTCGAGAACATTCCGGCGGTCGTGGCGGCGGCCGCCTCGCTGCGGGCGGTGCGGGCCGAGGCCGCCGCGGAGGGTGCGCGGCTGCGGGAGCTGACGGAGCGGATCCGGGCGCGGGTGCCCGGGCTCGTGCCGGATGTGGAGGTGGTGGGCGATCCGGTGCGGCGCCTGCCGCACCTCGTCACCTTCTCCTGTCTCTATGTCGACGGGGAGACCGTGCTGCACGAGCTCGACCGGGCCGGGTTCTCCGTGTCGTCCGGGTCCTCGTGCACCAGTTCGACGCTGACGCCGAGCCATGTGCTGCGCGCCATGGGGGTGGTCAGCGAGGGGAACGTACGGGTGTCGCTGCCGTTCGGGGCCGACGAGGCGGACGTCGAGCGGTTCCTCGACGTGCTGCCCGGGGTCGTGCGCGGCGTGCGGGAGACCTTGGGGGCGCCGGTCGCGGGCGGGGACGGGGCGGCGGAGGCCGTGACGGTCGATGCGCTCGGGACGGCCTGCCCGCTGCCGGTCATCGAGCTGGCCAAGGCGATCGGGCGGGTGCGGGTGGGCGGCACCGTCACCATCCTCGCCGACGACGAGGTCGCGGCCGTGGACATTCCCGCCTGGTGCTGGACGCAGGGGCAGGAGTTCGTGGGCGAGCGGCCGACGGACCACGGTGTCGCGTACGTGGTCCGCCGGAGCTCGTGACGGGCCCTAGGCGAGGTGCGGCTGGACCTCGGCGGTGGCCTCGTGGCCGTACGCCTTGGTGAAGCGGTCGATGAAGTTGCTGCGGCGCAGCTCGTACTCCTGCGTGCCGACGGTCTCGATGACCAGGGTGGCGAGCATGCAGCCGACCTGCGCCGCGCGCTCGTGGGAGACGCCCCAGGCGAGGCCGGAGAGGAAGCCCGCGCGGAACGCGTCGCCGACGCCGGTCGGCTCGACCTTCGCCTCCTCCTCCGGGACGCCGACCTCGATCGGGTCCTTGCCGACGGACTCGATGCGGACGCCGTTCGCGCCGAGGGTCGTCACGCGGTGGCCGACCCGCGAGAGGATCTCGGCGTCGGTCCAGCCCGTCTTGGACTCGATGAGCCCCTTCTCGTACTCGTTGGAGAAGAGGTACGTCGCCCCGTCGAGGAGCGTGCGGATCTCCTCGCCCTCCATGCGCGCGATCTGCTGCGAGAAGTCCGCGGCGAAGGGGATCTCGCGGGCGCGGCACTCCTCGGTGTGCCGGAGCATCGCCTCGGGGTCGTCGGCGCCGATCGAGACGAGGTCGAGGCCGCCCACGCGGTCGGCGACGGCCTTGAGCTCGATGAGGCGGGCCTCGCTCATCGCGCCCGTGTAGAAGGAGCCGATCTGGTTGTGGTCGGCGTCCGTGGTGCAGACGAAGCGGGCGGTGTGCAGGGTCTCGGAGATGCGCACCGAGGCCGTGTCCACGCCGTGCCGGTCGAGCCAGGCGCGGTACTCGCCGAAGTCGGACCCTGCGGACCCGACGAGGATCGGGTTGGTGCCGAGCTGTCCCATGCCGAAGGTGATGTTGGCGGCGACGCCGCCCCTGCGGACATCGAGGGCGTCGACGAGGAAGGAGAGGGAGACCGTGTGCAACTGATCGGCGACCAGCTGGTCGGCGAAGCGGCCGGGGAAGGTCATCAGGTGGTCGGTGGCGATGGAGCCGGTGACTGCAATACGCACGGCTGGATGCTCCTGTGGAGGAGAGGCGGGGATTGACAGTTCACGCTACCGGGTCGAGGCACCCCTCCTGAAGTGCCAAAACTACCCGATAGTAGGGCTTTTTTCATGAGCGTCCGGATGCATACGGTGCCGTTATGACCGTTATCCCGAAGGATGTCGTCCTGCAGCGTCGCACCGCACCCGTCAGGGAGGCCGCGGAGAGCATGGAGTCGCTGCGCGGCGACTGCGCCCGCATGGCGCCGCACTGGGCGGTGCCCGCCCCGGCCGCGACCGCCCCCGTACCGCCCTCGCTGATCCACGGCATCACCGTCCCGCCCTCCTCCGCACGCCTGATCGGCGAAATGTCCGAGTACGGAGACTGAGGGAGACTGGTTCCGGGACCCTGGCGCACTCGTCGAGGGAACCGTGCGCTCCCCCGCTGCGTCCCATCGCCGTCCCCCGTAAAGGGGAACTGAGATACGACGAAGCCTGCCGGTGGCAATCACCGGTGGGATTTCCGGGACAGCAGTGCAGTCGAAGGAGCGATGCGGTGAGCACCGAGCGATCCGATCATGAGGCGGCCGAGCCGCAACGGCGGCGGTCCCGCCTGGCCGTCGCCTCGGTCGCGGCCACCGTGCTGCTGGTCGGCGGCGGTGGGGCGTACTTCGCGGCGTCCGCGTCCGGCGGTGGCGGCAACGGCGGCAGTGACGGGGCACCCGCGGGGGACGGCGGCAACCCGCCGCCCCTCGCCCTGGACGGCTATCCGGCCGGCGACGGGCCGGGCGACGCCAGAAGCGGCACCGGCGGTACCGGCGGCACCGGCGACTCCAACGGCATCGCGCCCGGCGAGCCCGACCCGAACGGCGCGAGGTACCGGGCGACCACCCAGCTGCCCGACGGCCCCGAGTCCGCCGCGGTCTACCACGCCCGCGGCGAGGTCACCCGGTCCGAAGTCACCGAGCTGGCGAAGACCCTGGGCGTGACCGGGACACCGAAGTCGCAGGACGGCGCCTGGAAGGTGGGATCCGGCAACGACGGGTCCGGGCCCTCGCTGCAGGTGAACAAGCAGGCGCCCGGCACCTGGACCTACGCCGGGCACGGCACGGGCGGCACCGACAACTGCCCCCGGTTCAAGCCCTGTTCCAGCACCTCCACCGCGCCGAACGGCGAGACGGAGGACGCGGTGAGCGAGCAGGCGGCCAAGGACGCCGCCGCGCCCGTCCTGAAGGCGCTCGGCCAGGACGACGCGAAGCTGGACGCGAGCCAGCTGATGGGCGCCGTACGGGTGGTGAACGCCGACCCGAAGGTGGGCGGCCTGCCGACGTACGGCTGGTCGACCGGCATCCAGGTCGGCGCGGGCGGCGAAGTGGTCGGCGGCAGCGGCCAGTTGAAGGCGCCGGAGAAGGGCGCCACGTATCCGGTGATCGGCGCCCAGGAGACCCTGGACCGGCTGAACAAGTCGGGCGGCGACGGCCACGTCGGCATCGGCGGCTGTGCGACCCCGGTGCCGCACGCCGACGACGCGACGAAGAACGAGGGCGGCAGCGGCCCGAAGCAGGCCCCCTGCAAGCCGTCGTCCGCGCCCAAGCCGCAGCCGGTCGCCGTCAACGGCGCCACGTTCGGCCTCGCGACGCACTTCGTGGACGGCAAGCAGACCCTCGTACCGTCCTGGCTGTTCGACGTGAAGCCGAAGGGCGCACAGGACACCTTCACGGTGACGCACCCGGCGGTCGCGCCCGAGTACCTGACGTCGCCCAGCACCCCGGGCACGCCGACGCCCACCGAGAAGCCGGGCGACAAGGGCGAAGGGACCGGGAAGGGCGATGCGGACAAGACGCGCCTCACGTCCTACAGCGCCGACGGGAAGTCGCTGACCGTGCACTTCTGGGGCAGCGCCTGCGCCGAGTACTCCGCGTCCGCGCGGGAGGACGGCGACCGCGTGACGGTCGAGATCGACCAGACCGGCAAGAAGGGCGACGTCTGCATCATGATGGCCAAGGACCTCAAGAAGAAGGTCACCCTGGACAAGCCGCTGGGCGACCGCAAGGTCGTGGACTCCGCGGGCGACACGGTCCGGCAGAAGTAGCAGCACGCAGCAGCACGTACGAAGGCGGCGGCCCCCTGGAATCTCAGGGGGCCGCCGCCTTCGTACGTGGGTGCCCGCAGCCTTAGCTGAAGGAGTCGCCGCAGGCGCAGGAGCCGGTGGCGTTCGGGTTGTCGATCGTGAAGCCCTGCTTCTCGATGGTGTCCACGAAGTCGATGGAGGCGCCGCCCAGGTAGGGAGCGCTCATCCGGTCCGTGACGACCTTCACGCCGTCGAAGTCCTTCACGACGTCGCCGTCGAGCGTGCGCTCGTCGAAGAACAGCTGGTAGCGCAGGCCCGAGCAGCCGCCGGGCTGAACGGCGACGCGCAGCGCCAGGTCGTCCCGGCCCTCCTGCTCCAGCAGGCCCTTCACCTTGGCCGCGGCGGCGTCCGACAGGAGGATGCCGTCGCTCACGGTGGTGGTCTCGTCCGATACGGACATCTGCTTCTCTCCCGGGTTGTACGGAGACTGCTTGCCGACGGTTGCAACCGGCGGGGCCGCGGATTCATTCCGGGCCGAGCGCTTACGTCTTACCCCTTCATGCTCGCACATGGCGCCGGGTGGAACAGCGGGCCGCGGGACGGGGAATGCGTCACATCGACACAATGGCCATCGTCAAACTGACACGAAGCAGTTATGATAGATAACGTCAATTAGACGAAAAGGATCGTCTGCAGATTAGAAAGGGTGCGTGTTGTGACCACCGCCCAGTCCCCCGTGGACAGCGTGAACCTCGATGTTCAGCCCACGCCCCTCGCCCTGCTGCTGCTCGGCCGCGAGGCCGACCCCAGGAGCGAGCGCGGCGTGGAGTGCCCCGGCGATCTGCCGTCCCCGTCCGACCCGGACCTGGTCGAGCGCGCCCGTGCCGCCAAGGAGAAGCTCGGCGACAAGGTCTTCGTGCTGGGCCACCACTACCAGCGCGACGAGGTCATCCAGTTCGCGGACGTCACCGGCGACTCCTTCAAGCTGGCGCGTGACGCGGCCGCGCGGCCGGACGCGGAGTACATCGTCTTCTGCGGTGTGCACTTCATGGCCGAGTCCGCGGACATCCTGACGACGGACGACCAGAAGGTCGTGCTCCCCGACCTGGCCGCGGGCTGCTCGATGGCCGACATGGCCACCGCCGAGCAGGTCGCCGAGTGCTGGGACGTGCTGACCGAGGCCGGGATCGCCGAACAGGTCGTGCCCGTCTCGTACATGAACTCCTCGGCCGACATCAAGGCGTTCACGGGCAAGCACGGCGGCACCATCTGTACGTCGTCCAACGCCAAGCGCGCCCTGGAGTGGGCCTTCGAGCAGGGCGAGAAGATCCTCTTCCTGCCCGACCAGCACCTGGGCCGCAACACCGCCGTGCGCGACATGGGGCTCTCGCTCGACGACTGCGTGCTCTACAACCCGCACAAGCCGAACGGCGGCCTGACCGCCGAGCAGCTGCGCGACGCGAAGATGATCCTGTGGCGCGGGCACTGCTCGGTGCACGGGCGCTTCTCGCTGGAGAGCGTCGAGGACGTCCGTGCGCGCATCCCGGGCGTGAACGTCCTGGTGCACCCGGAGTGCAAGCACGAGGTCGTCGCCGCGGCCGACCACGTGGGTTCCACCGAGCACATCATCCAGATGCTGGAGGCGGCGCCCGCCGGGTCCAAGTGGGCCATCGGGACCGAGCTGAACCTCGTGCGCCGACTGGCGAACCGTTTCGCCGCCGAGGACAAGGAGATCGTCTTCCTCGACAAGACGGTCTGCTTCTGCTCGACTATGAACCGGATCGACCTGCCGCACCTGGTCTGGACCCTGGAGTCCCTCGCCGAGGGCAAGCTGGTCAACCAGATCGAGGTGGACCGGGAGACCGAGCAGTTCGCGAAGTTGGCGCTGGAGCGGATGCTGGCGCTTCCGTAGTCGCCACTCGAATCACGTCACGTAAGGGGCGCCCGCCATTGCGGGTGCCCCTTACGGCGTTCTAGGCTCCACACTGCTTCCCGGGTGTTCTTCGACAGAGCCGCGCCGTGCTCCGCCCCGCAGCGCTTCTAGTACGCCTCATGTGCTTCTCCCGGCCGTCGTCCGGACCTTCCCCCCTCCCCTGTGCCCGCTCATCCGCCTGCCCAGGAGGGTTCCCGCGCCATGCGCATTCCCCTGCTCACCGCGGCGCTCGCGCTGCTTTCGTTCATCGGTCCGCTCTCGACCGACATGTATCTCCCCGCCTTTCCGCGCATGGCCGACGAGTTGGGCACCGACGCCTGGGGGGTGCAGCTCACGCTGACCGCGTTCCTCGTCGGGATGACGCTCGGGCACCTCGTCTTCGGGCCGCTCTCCGACCGGTACGGCAGGCGGGGGCCGCTGCTCGCGGGGGCGGCCGTGTGCACCGTGGGGACCGCGCTGTGTGCCGGGGCGCCCTCACTGGGGTGGCTGGTCGCGCTGCGGTTCGTGACCGGGTTCAGCGGGGCCGCGGGGGTCGTGATCAGCCGGGCCGTGCTCTCCGACCGGTTCCAAGGGGCCGCGGCCGCGCGGCTGTTCGGGGTGCTGATGACGCTGGCCGGGATCGCCCCCGTCATCGCCCCGCTGGCCGGTGGCGCGGTCATCGGGGCCTCGGGGTGGCGGAGCGTGTTCTGGGTGCTCGCCGGGGTCTCGCTCCTGGTGACCCTGGCGGTGGTGGTCGGCGTACCGGAGAGCCTGCCGCGGGAGCGGCGGCACCGGGGCGGGCCGCGACAGGTGGCGGCCTCGGCCCGCGAGGTCGTGGGCGACCGGGCGTACGTCGGGTACTCGCTCGCCTTCACCTTCGGGTTCGGGGTGCTCTTCTGCTACGCCGCCGGGTCGCCATTCCTGCTCCAGAACGTCCTGGGCCTGGCGGTCGGCACGTCGTCCGTCGCCTTCTCGGGCGGCGCGGTCGTCGCGGCGCTCTCCGGTGCGGCGGGGGCCCGCCTCGTGGGGCGGGTCGCTCCCGAGGCGCTGCTGCGGGGCGGGCTCTCGGCGATGTTCGCGGGGTCGTGCGTGCTGCTCGTGCTCGCCGTGGGCGGGCTGCTGTCGGTCGCCGTCTGTCTGCCGTTGCTGGCCGTGGTGTGCGGCGGGTTCGGGCTCGTGATGGCCAACTCGGCGGCGCTGGCGCTGGACCGGGTGGCGCCCCGTTCCTCCGGCATGGGGTCGGCGCTCCTCGGCACCGCGCAGAGCGCGCTGGGGGCGGTGGTGGCGCCGCTGGTGGGACTCGGCGGGGAGCACACGGCCGTGCCGCTGTTCTGCGGGATGGCGCTGTGCGGGGGCTGCGCGGTGCTGGCGCTGTTCGGCTGCGGGTGCGCCGTGGCCGATCGCGCGGTTCCCCGCGCCCCTGGGTGGGACTGGCGTGTCCGGCGATGACGGCCGGTCCTGGCGTCGCCGGGCGCGACAGGGCTGCCCAAGGGGCGCCCCCTCGGTGTTTCGCGGGGGCGCCCCTTCCGGTTGGGGTCAGGGCTTGGAGGGCTCCGGGGTTGAGGTGTCCGTGGCCTGGGCCGGGACGCCGTCCTTCTTCGCCCGCTTCGCCTCGCGCTTGGCGCGCCTGCGCTCCTTGCGGAGCTCCACCATCGCGTACAGCGTCGGCACGAGGAGGAGGGTGAGGAGCGTCGAGGTGATCAGGCCGCCGATCACCACGACCGCGAGCGGCTGGGCGATGAAGCCGCCCTCGCCCGTGACCCCCAGGGCCATCGGGAGCAGGGCGAAGATCGTCGCCAGGGCCGTCATGAGGATCGGGCGCAGCCGGTGGCGGCCGCCCTCGATGACCGCGTCGACCGTGCCGTAACCCTGCCTGCGGTACTGGTTGATGAGGTCGATCAGCACGATCGCGTTGGTCACCACGATGCCGATGAGCATCAGCATGCCGATCATCGCGGGGACGCCCATCGGGGTGTCCGTGAGGACCAGCAGGCCGATCGCGCCCGTCGCCGCGAACGGGATGGAGACCAGCAGGATCAGCGGCTGGACCAGCGAGCGGAAGGTCGCGACCAGGAGCATGAAGACGATCGCGATGGCCGCCAGCATCGCGAGGCCCAGCTTGGCGAACGCCTCGTCCTGGTCCTCGGACACGCCGCCGATCGAGGCCGTGGCCCCGTCGGGGAGCTTCAGCGCGTCGAGCTTCTTGGTCAGGTCCGCGCTGACCGCGCCGGTGTTGTCACCGGTCGGCTTCGCGGTGATCGTCGCGGCCCGCGCGCCGTCGATGCGGGTCATCGAGACCGGGCCGTCGACCAGTTCGACGTCGGCGATGTCGCCGAGCTTCACCCCGGGGCGCAGCGCCAGCTTCTTCAGCTCGTCGAGGGTCTTCGCCGGCTTCGCCGACTTGATCACGACGTCGCGCTCGGTGTCGTCGAGGATGGCCTTGCCGCTGGTGGTGCCGCGCACCGACTGGGCGACGGCCTGGCCGAGGGTGGTGTCGTCGAACCCTGCCGCGGCCGCCTTGGAGGTGGCCTTGACCGAGATGCGCGGGACGCTCTGCGCCAGGTCGCTCTGGACGTCGGTGACGTCGTCGAGCTTGGCGACCTCGTCCCGCACGTCGTCGGACGCCTCGCGCAGGACCTTCCCGTCGGCGGCCTTCACCACGACGCTGAGGTCCTGGCTGCCGAAGCCGTCACCCGCGGAGACGGTGGTCCGGCCGATCCCGGAGAGCTTGCCGAGCTCCTTCTCGACGAGGTCCTGCGTCTTGTCGTACGACGACTTGTCCTTGAGCGTCAAGGTGTACGAGGCCTGGTTGGTGTCCGTGCCGCCGCCGAAGGCGGCCATGAAGCCGGAGGAGCCGACCGTGACCTGGTAGTCCTTGATCCCGTCGATGCCCGACAGCATCTTCTCGACCTTCTTCGCCGCGGCGTCGGACGCCGAGAGGCTCGTGCCGGGCTTCAACTCCTGCTTGATGGAGAGGACTTCCTGCTCGCCCTGGTCGAAGAAGTTCGTCTTCAGGAGCGGCGCCATGCCGAACGTGCCGACCAGGATCACGAGCGCGATGCCGAGGCTGGTGAGGCGGCGGCGCGTCGCGAAGCGCAGGACGGGGACATACATCCGCTGGAGCCTGCTGCGGCTCTCCTTCTCCTCGGCCTTGCGGCGGGCCTCCTCCGGGTCCACGCCCTGGATCGACTTCGGGGCGCGCAGGAACCAGTACGAGAGGACCGGCACGACCGTCAGCGAGACGAGCAGGGAGGCGAGCAGCGCCGCCGTGACCGTCAGCGAGAACGAGCCGAAGAGCTCGCCCACCATGCCGCCGACCAGGCCGATGGGGAGGAACACCGCGACCGTGGTGAGGGTGGAGGACGTGACGGCGCCCGCCACCTCGCGGACCGCCTTCAGGATCGCCTGCTCGCGCTCCTCGCCGTAGCCGAGGTGGCGCTTGATGTTCTCCAGGACCACGATCGAGTCGTCGACGACGCGGCCGATGGCGATGGTCAGCGCGCCGAGCGTGAGCATGTTCAGGGAGAGGTCGCGCGTCCACAGGACGATCAGGGCGAGTACGACCGAGAGCGGGATGGAGACCGCGGTGACCAGCGTCGAGCGGATCGACGCAAGGAAGACCAGGATGATGACGACCGCGAAGAGCAGGCCGAGCGCGCCCTCGGTGGTGAGGCCCTTGATGGACTTGGCGACGGCCGGGCCCTGGTCGCTCGCGACCGTCAGGGTGGCGCCGGAGCCGAGGTCCTTGCGCAGGTCGGGGAGCTTGTCGTGCACCGCGTCGGAGATGGCGACGGCGCTGCCGTCGTGGTCCATCGTGACCGCGACCGCGAGGCTCGGCTCGCCGTCGGTGCGCGTGATGGACGTCGCGGTGGACGGCTTCTGCTCGACCTTGGCCACGTCGCCGAGGCGCACCGGCTTGCCGGGCTGCTCGCCGGGCGTGGCCTCGGGCGTGACCCGCAGGTTCTCGATCTGCCGCAGCGAGGTGTAGCCGCCGCCGACCTGCACGGTGCGGTTCTTGCCGCCCTCGTCGAAGGAGCCCGCGGGCAGCGTGGCGCCGCCCGCCTGGAGCGCCTTGCCGAGCGCGGCCGGGTTCAGCCCGGCCTTCGCCAGCTTCCGGTCGTCGGGGGTGACGTCGACCTGGAGGTCGCGCACGCCGTCGACGGTGACCTGGCCGACGCCGTCGATGTCCTTGAGGGACGGCACGACGGTGCGGTCCAGCTGGTCGGCGAGGGCCTGCTGGTCCTTGTCGGAGGTGACGGAGAGGACGACGGTCGGGATGTCGTCGGTGGAGCCCGCGACGACCTGCGGGTCGACGTCGTCGGGCAGTTCGGCGCGGGCGCGGTTCACGGCCTGCTGGACATCGGCGACGAGCTGCTTGGAGCCGCTGCCGTAGTCGAACTGGGCCATGATCACGGCGTTGCCCTCGCTCGCCGTGGAGGTGACGCCGGTGATGCCGTCGACCGCGTCGATGGTGTTCTCGAGCGGCTCGACGACCTGCTTCTCGACCACGTCGGGGGACGCGCCCTGGTACGGCGCGAGCACGGACACCATGGGCAGTTCGATGGAGGGGAGCAGCTGCTGCTTGAGCTGCGGTATCGCGATGGCGCCGAAGACGATCGCGATGATCGACATCAGCCCTATGAGTGCCCGTTGGGCAAGGCTGAACCTGGACAGCCAGGACATGGTGGTCTCTCTCTGTGGCGTGCGCGGCAGGGGCGGACGAGGCCGGACAGGCTGCCGGGCAGGGCCGTGGGGACAGCCACGGCCAGGGCCCGGAAAGTGGGTGCCTGCGGCAAGCTTCGGCCGCCCCTCACACTCTCAGCCATGGCCGGTAGCCGACGTCCCGCTCAGAGGACCATTTCGTATGCCACGCATACTGCGGTCGCAGTACGCCGCCTCTCGCGTCACTCCACCCTTGGACGCACCAGGCCCGATTCGTACGCAATGACCACGAGTTGGGCCCTGTCGCGGGCGCCGAGCTTCGCCATCGCCCGGTTCACATGGGTCTTCACGGTGAGCGGGCTGACCTCGAGGCGGTCGGCGATCTCGTCGTTCGAGTGGCCGCCCGCGACCTGGACGAGGACCTCGCGCTCGCGTCCGGTGAGCGCGTCGAGCCGCTCACCGCGCGGGCCGTCGCCGTCCATCCCCTCGCCCTGCGCAAGGAACTTGGCGATCAGGCCCTTGGTGGCCACCGGGGAGAGCAGCGCCTCACCGGCCGCCGCGATGCGGATGGCACCGAGCAGTTCGTCGGGCTCCGCCCCCTTGCCGAGGAACCCGGAGGCGCCCGCGCGCAGCGACTGCACCACGTACTCGTCGACCTCGAAGGTCGTCAGCATCACCACGCGCACATGCGCGAGCAACGGGTCCGCGCTGATCATGCGGGTGGCGGCGAGGCCGTCGGTGCCGGGCATCCGGATGTCCATCAGGACCACGTCGGCCCGTGCGGACCTGGCGAGCGCGACCGCCTCCGCCCCGTCGGACGCCTCACCGACCACCTCCATGTCGGATTCGGAGTCGACGAGCACCTTGAACGCGCTGCGCAGCAGCGCCTGGTCGTCGGCGAGCAGTACGCGGATCGTCACGCGGTCCCTCCCTTTGCCGTGGTCACGGGCAGGATCGCATGGACGCGGAAGCCGCCTCCGTAGCGGGGCCCCGCCGAGCAGCTGCCGCCGAGCGCGGAGACGCGTTCGCGCATGCCGATCAGGCCGTGGCCGCCGCCGGTGTCCTGCTCGGGGTCCCGCTCGGCGCCCTTGCCGGGGCCGGGGCCGTCGTCGATGACGGTGACCTCCACGTTCGGGCCGACGCGGACGACGCTCACCTCGGCCTTGGCGTCCGGCCCCGCGTGCTTCTGCACATTGGTCAGCGCCTCCTGGATGATCCGGAACGCGGCGAGGTCGACGGCGGCCGCCAGGTCCAGGCCGACCTGGCCGAGGGCCACTTCCACCGGCAGGCCCGCGTTGCGGAACGTCTCGACGAGCTCGTCGAGCCGGTGCAGTCCTGGGGCCGGTTCGGTGGGCGCCTCCGGGTCGCCGGTCTGCCGCAACAGGCCGACGGTGGCGCGGAGTTCGTTGAGGGCGGAGCGGCTGGCGTCCCTGACGTGCGAGAGGGCTTCCTTGGCCTGGTCGGGGCGCTTGTCCATGACGTGCGCCGCGACTCCGGCCTGCACGTTGACCAGGGCGATGTGGTGGGCGACCACGTCGTGCAGGTCGCGGGCGATCCGCAGCCGCTCCTCGGCGACGCGGCGCCGCGCCTCTTCCTCCCTCGTGCGTTCCGCCCGCTCGGCGCGCTCCCTTATGGCGTCGACGAAGGCGCGACGGCTGCGCACCGCGTCGCCCGCGGCGGCGGCCATGCCCGTCCAGGCGAAGATGCCGAGGTTCTCCTGCGCGTACCAGGGCAGGGGGCCGCCCGAGAGCATCGCGACGCCGGTGAGGCCCGTCATCGTGACGAGGCCGATCCGCCAGGTCGTGGAGCGGTCCGTGCGGGCGGCGACGGTGAACAGTGCGATGACCGCGCACATCACGACGGGGGCGCGGGGCTCGCCGGTGAGCAGCTCGACGATGGAGGCGCCGCAGGTCGCGGCCAGCACGGACCAGGGGGCGCGGCGGCGGAAGACGAGGGCGAGCGCGCCGAGCGTCATGAGGATCAGGCTCGGGACGTCGGGGGTGCGGGTGCCCCAGGTGGGGCCGTGCTCTCCGTTCGGCTCCGCGAAGGAGCCGACGACCATGCAGACGAGGACGGCGAAGGCGAGCAGCGCGTCCACCGCCAGCGGGTGTGTTCTGGCCCAGCCGCGGCCTCGTACGAGAGTGGTCACTGGCTCAACGTTACGGGGGCTGGCCGGGGGCCTTGAGCGGAATGGAGGATCGTCGTCGGCCGACGGGCCGGATGTGGCTGGTCGCGCCGTTCCCCGCGGCCCTGGCTGCGTCCTCGGGTTCCGGTTCGATGGGGCTGGGCGCGCCGTTCCCCGCGGCCCTGGCTGCGCCTTTGCCTGCGGGCCGGATGTGGCTGGGCGCGCCGTTCCCCGCGCCCCTGGCTGCGTCCTCGGGTGCCGGTTCGATGGGGCTGAGCGCGCCGTTCCCCGCGGCCCTGGCTGCGCCCTCGGGTGCCGGTTCGATGGGGCTGAGCGCGCCGTTCCCCGCGCCCCTGACTGCGCCCTCGGCTGCCGGTCCGCTGTGGCTGAGCGCGCCGTTCCCCGCGCCCCTGGCTGCGCCCTCGGGTGCCGGTTCGATGGGGCTGAGCGCGCCGTTCCCCGCGCCCCTGACTGCGCCCTCGGCTGGGGGCGGGTGGGGCTGGGGTGGGTCAGCCTGGGATTAGGCCGTCGTCGCTCAGCATGTCTCGGACCTCGTCCAGGGTGGCGTCCGGGGCGGGGAGGATCAGTTCCGAGGGTTCCAGGGCGTCGTCCGGGAGAGGGGTGCCGAGCTCCCGGACCTTGTCCAGGAGCGCGTGGAGCGTGCGGCGGAAGCCGGGCTCGTCGCCGCTCTCCATCTCCTCCAGCAGGTCGTCGTCCAGCTTGTTCAGTTCGGCGAAGTGGCTGTCCGCCAGCTCCACCTGCCCCTCCCCCATGATCCGTACGATCATGTCGTCCTCCTCGGACGTGCGTAGGGCTACTGCTTGTCGAGGCGCGGGGTGTCCTGGGGCTGCTGCGCCTGGGGCTGGCCCTTGCCGCCCTCGATCGCCTGCTGCCCGCTGCTGGATCCGCCCCCAGAGCCAATAGCCTGGGAGGTACCCCCAGCCAGCTCGGCCTTCATGCGCTGCAGTTCCAGCTCTACATCAGTACCACCGGAGAGGCGGTCCAGCTCGGACTGGATGTCGTCCTTGGCGAGTCCGGAGGAGTCGTCGAGGGCCCCGGAGGCGAGCAGTTCGTCGATCGCACCGGCCCGCGCCTGGAGCTGCGCGGTCTTGTCCTCGGCGCGCTGGATCGCCATGCCGACGTCGCCCATCTCCTCGGAGATGCCGGAGAAGGCCTCGCCGATGCGGGTCTGCGCCTGCGCCGCGGTGTACGTGGCCTTGATCGTCTCCTTCTTGGTGCGGAAGGCGTCGACCTTGGCCTGGAGGCGCTGGGCCGCGAGGGTGAGCTTCTCCTCCTCGCCCTGGAGCGTCTGGTGCTGCGTCTCCAGGTCCGTCACCTGCTGCTGGAGCGCCGCGCGGCGGGACAGGGCCTCGCGGGCCAGGTCCTCGCGGCCGAGCGCCAGCGCCTTGCGGCCCTGGTCCTCAAGGGTCGAGGACTGCTTCTGGAGCTGCGTCAGCTGCAGCTCGAGGCGCTTGCGGGACGTCGCCACGTCAGCAACGCCGCGGCGCACCTTCTGCAGCAGCTCCAGCTGCTTCTGATACGAGTAATCGAGGGTCTCGCGCGGGTCCTCGGCCCGGTCAAGGGCCTTGTTCGCCTTCGCGCGGAAGATCATCCCCATACGCTTCATGACACCGCTCATGGGCTTCGCGCGCCCCCTTCTGACGGACTTCCAGCTCCAGGTACTGCTCAGAACCCACAGTACGGGCCCTGCATCCATTACCGCACTGTTCGCGGGCGGATGCGCTCATCCCCAAGGACGACTGCATCGCGCACCGCTCCGGCGTAAGGAGTAGGTGCACCCCTGTATGCCGACCCCGAGGGGCGGGACCGCACCGCCGAACCGGCCGCATACGCCTGCTACGTCCCATTGGGCACGTAATCAAGACGCACGGTGTTGCCGGATCGTTCCCCTCCGGGCGGACGTCCATGTCCCCGCACCCCGTACCCTTGGATTTTGTGTTCCGTAGCCGATCCAAGGATGAGAAGGCCCCGGCTGTTCAGGCGCCGGTGACCGACTCCACCCAGCCCCGTGACCCGCAGGCCCCCAAGGGCCGCCCCACCCCCAAGCGCGCCATGGCCCAGTCCCAGCGCCGCAGCGTGACCAACACGCCGACGACGCGCAAGGAGGCCGCCAAGCGGCAGCGCGACGAGCGCCGCACGCAGATGGCGAAGCAGCGCGAGGCGATGGCCAGCGGCGACGAGCGGTTCCTGCCCGCCCGTGACAAGGGTCCTGTGCGCAAGTTCGCGCGCGATTTCGTGGACTCGCGCTTCTGCGTCGCCGAGTTCTTCCTGCCCCTCGCGGTGATCATTCTCGTGCTGAGCATCGTCCAGGTGCCCCAGCTGCAGAACGTCGCGCTGCTTGCCTGGCTCTTCGTGATCGTCCTGATCATCGTCGACTCGATCGTCACCGCGCTCCGCCTCAAGAAGCGCCTGGCCGAGCGCTTCCCGAACGAGAGCAAGAAGGGCGCCGTTGCCTACGCCCTGATGCGCACGCTCCAGATGCGCCGACTGCGACTGCCGAAGCCGCAGGTCAAGCGCGGAGCGCGGCCCTGAGCGGATTCACCGGCGGCGCCGGCGCCTGGCTGGAGAAGCTGGGCGGCCTGCGCAACGCCGTTCGCCAGGAGCTGGTGGCGCGCCAGCTCGACGAGCAGATAGCCGGACGCTTCCCCGTGGGACAGCGGCTCCGGGTGCTCGACGTCGGCATGGGCCAGGGCACGCAGGCACTGCGGCTCGCCCGCGCCGGTCACAAGGTGACGGGCGTCGAGCAGGACACCGCCATGATCGCCGCGGCCCGCGCCTCGCTCGCCGCCGAGCCCGAGGGCATCCAGGGACGGGTGCGGATCGTCGAGGGCGACGGGCACCAGACCGGGGTGCACTTCCTGCCCGGCAGCTTCGACGTCGTGCTCTGCCACGGCGTCCTCATGTACGTGGAGGAGCCCGAGGCGCTCCTCGCCGGTCTCGCCCGGATGCTGGCGCCCGGCGGGCTGCTCTCGCTGCTGGTGCGCAACGCGGAGGCGCTGGCCATGCGGCCCGGTATGGCCGGGGACTGGGCGGGGGCGCTCGCCTCCTTCGACTCCGTCACGTACCGCAACCGGCTCGGCATCGACGCCCGCGCGGACCGGCTCGACCGGCTGACCTCCGCGCTTGCGGGGATCGCGGCGCCGCTGCAGGCCTGGTACGGCGTGCGGGTCTTCACCGACACCGTGGCCGACGGTGCCGTACTGCCTCCCGAGTGGGAGTTCGAGGCGCTGCTCGCCGCCGAGGAGCGGGCGGGGCGTACCGATCCGTACCGGCGGGTCGCCGCCCTTCTGCATCTCTGCGGAGTGCGGGACTAAGAGGGCCAGGGGGTTTTCACGTCACCGGCACCGCCGTGCGGCCTACGCACCTGGTGCCGGTGACGCCTGTTCGGCCCCCTAAGACAGGGCTACACCGCCCGACAAATCCGACACTCGGGGCATGACTGCCTCAAGCACCCGCGCCCGTGTCGTCTCTCTTCCGCTGGCCGCCGCCCTCTCCGCCGTCGCGCTCGTCGGCGGCTGCTCCTCCTCGGACTCCGGCGACTCCGGCAGGTCCACCACGCAGGCCGCCCCGGCCTCCGCGAACGATCTGCAGGACGACTACCAGAAGGTGATCAAGGACGTCCTGCCGTCCGTCGTCCAGATCGACGCCGCCGACAGCCTGGGCTCCGGGGTCGTCTACGACGACAAGGGGCACATCGTCACCAACGCCCACGTCGTGGGCAAGGAGAAGCGCTTCAAGGTGACGACGGCGACCGGCGAGCAGGCCCTGACCGCCGATCTGGTCGCCTCCTACCCGGAGCAGGACCTCGCCGTCATCAAGCTGAGCGACGTGCCGGACGGTCTGAAGGCCGCGGAGTTCGGCGACTCCACCAAGGCCGAGGTCGGGCAGATCGTGCTGGCCATGGGCTCGCCGCTCGGCCTGTCGTCCAGCGTAACCCAGGGCATCGTGTCGGCCACCGGGCGGACCGTCAGCGAGGGCCGCTCGGGCGGTGGGACCGGGGCCACCATCGCCAACATGGTGCAGACCTCGGCGGCGATCAACCCGGGCAACAGCGGCGGCGCGCTCGTCGACCTCGACGGGAAGGTCATCGGCATCCCCACGCTCGCCGCGAGCGATCCGCAGATGGGCGACAGCGCCGCCCCCGGCATCGGCTTCGCGATCCCGTCCTCGATGGTGAAGACCGTCGCCGACCAGATCGTGAAGAGCGGCAAGGTGACCGACTCGGGCCGGGCCGCGCTCGGCATCACGGGCCGCACCGTTCTCGGCGACGACTACCGGCCCGCGGGCGTGGCCGTCGTCGAGGCGCGCGAGGGCGGCGCCGCGGCGAAGGCCGGGATGGCGGCAGGGGACATCATCACCGGGCTCGGCGACGACGAGGTGACCACCATCAACTCGCTCTCCGAGGCGCTCGCCTCGGCCGAGCCGGGCGAGAAGACGAAGGTCACGTACGTGCGTGACGGTGCGGAGAAGAGCGCCGACGTCACCCTCGGGGAGATGTAGCCACTGATGCAGCCGCTGATGCAGCCACTGGTGCAGCCACCACGGACGGCGGGACTCGCCCCGCTGCGTGCGGGAGGCGGCGACCGTGGCCCGGCCGCCGCCTCCCGTGGTGCGCGCTCAGGTCAGGCGGAGGCGTCCTCGGAGTCCTCCGCGCCCTCCATGTGCAGGCTCATCGGGCCGTAGATCTTGTTCGCGTCCTCGAAGAGGGTCACCTGGTCGGCGCCGCCGTCGGCGAGCGCCTTCCAGCACTCACCGACCCAGGACTCGGCGTCGCCCTGTGTGGTGAACTCCTCGGGCTGGACCGCGGGCTGGACCTCTGTCCCGTCCGCCTTCTCGAACCGCCACGTCCATGCCGCCATGTCAGCCTCCCGAAGGTCCCGTAGCGGTATGAGAACCGCCTGAATCCGCTTGAAGCCTAGCCGGGCGAGCGGCGCTCGACCCGACGCGGGAGGATCTTCGTGTGGAACTGACTCTGCTCGGCACCGGCGCCCCCGGTGGACTGCCCCTCCCCGACTGCCCCTGCGCGGTCTGCGCGACCGCGCTCGGCGATGCGGCACGCGCCCCCACCGCGCTCCTCGTGGACGGCGTCCTGCTGCTCGACCTCACCCCCGGCGCCGCCTTCGCGGCCGCCCGCGCCGGGCACTCGCTCGGCGGAGTGCGCCAGGTCCTCCTCTCCCACCCGCACGACGGGCCCGCCGTCGAGGTCCCCGCGGGGCTGCCGCAGCCGGGGCGGGTGGCCGACGGGCGGGAGCTCGCGCTGCTCACCGGGCACCGGGTGCGCACGGTGGCGCTGGACGCGCCGGGTTCGGGGTACGAGGTGACCGGGCCGGACGGGGAGCGGCTCCTCTACCTGCCGCCGGGCGGGGCGCCCGCGGGGCTCAGCGAGGGGAACGGCGGCGCGCAGGGGCGCGGTGAGCGGGCCCCGTACGAGATGGTCGTCGCCGATGTCCTCGGCCGCCCCGACGGGCTCGCCCGGCTCCGGGCGGCCGGGGCCGTCGGACCCACCACCGACGTGCTCGCGGTGCACATCGGCCACCAGGCGCCGCCCGGCGCGGAGCTGACGCGCCGTCTCGCCGCCGCGGGGGCGCGGGCCGTGCCGGACGGGTCGACGCTCGTGATCGGCGCGTACGAGGACGTGCCGGACGTGCCGCGCCGGACGCTGGTCCTCGGCGGCGCGCGGTCGGGCAAGTCGGTGGAGGCCGAGCGGCGCCTTGAGGCCTTCCCCGAGGTGCTGTACGTGGCGACCGGCGGGACCAGGGGCGGCGACACCGAGTGGGCGCAGCGGGTGAGCGTGCACCGCGAGCGGCGCCCCGGCTCCTGGCGCACCACGGAGACCTGCGACCTCGTCCCGCTGCTCGCGCAGGACGGTCCCGCGCTGCTCATCGACTGCCTGTCGCTGTGGCTGACCCACGTCATGGACGAGGTGAAGGCGTGGGACGACGACGAGTGGGCGGGCGGCGGGGAACGGGAGCTGCGGCGGCGGGTCACCGAACTCGCGGACGCGGTGCGGGCGACCCGGCGCACGGTCGTCGCCGTCTCTAACGAGGTCGGCTCCGGGATCGTCCCCGCGACCGCGTCGGGCCGCCGCTACCGCGACGAACTGGGCCGCCTGAACACGGTGTTCGCCACCGAGTGCGAGCACGTGCTGCTCGTGGTGGCCGGGCAGGCCCTGTCGCTGCGCGGCTGAGAGCCTGTGTCATCACCCCGGCCGGGGTGATGACACAGGCTCTCAGGTGTCCGCGCCCCTGCGGGCGATGACGCGGTAGGTGTTGGCGAAGCCGGTGCGGGTGAGCAGGGGCCGCAGGAGCGTGTCGAGGGCGCGGGCGGACGCCACCAGCGGCACCGACATCCCCTGTGCGGCCCGGCGCAGTCTCAGCTGGAGCGGGGGCGCGGGCTTGGCGCGCCACGGGACGTCGGGCCCGGGGATGCGGCGGTCGAGGAAGAGCTCGACGGCCGTGCCCAGGTCGAGCGGGACGTGCGCGGCGCGGCGCTCGACGGCGACGACCGTGAAGCCGAGCTCCGTCAGCTCCGTACGGAGGTTGGCGAGCGGCACGAGGTGCAGGTGGCGCGGCTGGCCGTACGACGCCCACCACTTGCCGAGCAGCCCGGCGTAGCGGCACTCGGGGTCGGGGGCCTCGATCATCAGGTGCCCGCCGGGGCGCAGCACGGTTCTCGCCGCTCCGAGCTCCTCGCGGGGGTCCGGGGCGCACTGCAGGGTGTGGAACATGCTCAGTGCGTCGTAGCGGCCCGCGAGGGAGTCCGCGAGCGCGGTGAGGGAGCCGCGGTGGCCCTCCTCGATGCGACCGCACCGCAGCCCCTCCAGGACACCGGCGCCCTCGTCGAGGCCGTCGAAGGCGGTGTACGGCAGGACCTGCCTGGCCAGCGCCGGGAAGTGCGCGTCGCCTGTGCCGACGTCCAGCCAGCACTCGGGCTCGTCGAAGACGCGCAGTGCGCGGGCCCTGGCGTGGGCACGGCTGCGGGTGCGGGCGGCGGAGAGGCGGCACTCATCGGGGCCCTCGCGCGCGTCCCTGCGGTAGAAGGCCAGTCCGTCGGGGGTGAGTCGGGGGTTCTGGAAGGAGTGGCCGCAGTCCCCGCACCGGTCGAGCGTGAAGCTGCCCGGCTTGCGCTGGACCAGGTCGGTGGTGCGCAGCCTGGCCCGCAGGCGCGTGGAGCCGCACCAGGGGCAGTCGGTGCGGCGGGGCTCGTGGAACCGCTCGGTGCCCTGGGCGAGTTCGGCGAGGTAGGCGGGACGCCGGTCGGCGACGCGCTGGGCGGCATCCGTGGTCATGGTCGCACTCCTGGAAGAAGCCGAGACAAACAGGAACGTAAAGGATCATTCCCGCATATGCGGTGACACCATGCATGGCGCGGCTCGCAGGGCCGTTCGAGCGACACCGGCACCGCTCCCGGTACTGTTCGCCGAATGAGCTCGCTGAATCTCGACGACTTCACCGACCTGATCGAGCGGCCCGACGGCGGGGTGCGCCGCGACGCCGAGGACCGCAGGGCGCGGCAGACCGTGCCACCCGGCTCGCTCGGCCGTCTCGACGAACTCGGCGAGTGGCTCGCCGCGGCCCAGTCCTCGGTGCCGGTGCGGCCAGTCGCGCGGCCGCGCGTGGTCCTGTTCGCGGGCGACCACGGCGTCTCCGAGCTCGGTGTCTCGGTGCGGCCCGCGGGGAGCGCCGCCGAACTCGTACGTTCCGTGCTGGCCGGTGAGACCCCCGCGGCCGTTCTCGCGCGCCGCCTCGAAGTGCCCGTCCGCGTCGTCGACATGGCGCTCGACTGCGACCCTGAGGAGCTGCCCGCCGAGGTCGCGGGGCACCGGGTGCGGCGCGGCTCAGGCCGCATCGACATCGAGGACGCGCTGACCGTCGAGGAGGCGGAGCAGGCGCTGCGCGCGGGCATGGCCGTCGCCGACGAGGAGGCGGACTCGGGCACCGATCTGGTCGTGCTCGGCGATGTCAGCGTGGGCGGCACGACGCCCGCCGCGACGCTGGTGGCCGCGCTGTGCGGGACCGACGCCTCGGTGGTGACCGGGCGGGGCGGCGAGCCCATCGACGACCTGGCGTGGATGCGCAAGTGCGCGGTGGTGCGGGACGCGCTGCGGCGGGCCAGGCCCGTGCTCGGCGACCAGCTGGAGCTGCTCGCCGCGGTGGGCGGCGCCGATGTGGCGGCGATGACGGGCTTCCTGCTGCAGTGCGCGGTGCGGCGCACCCCGGTGATCCTCGACGGCGTCGTCGCGTCGGCGGCCGCGCTGGTGGCCCAGCGGGTCGCCTTCCGGGCGCCGGACTGGTGGCTCGCGGGGCACGACAGCGGGGAGCCCGCCCAGGCCAAGGCGCTCGACCGGATGGCGCTCGAACCGCTGCTCTCGCACGGCGTGCAGGTCGGCGAGGGCGCGGGGGCACTCCTTGCGCTGCCGCTGGTGCAGGCCGCGGCCGCGCTGGCGGCGGAGCTGCCGGAGCGGGAGCCCGCGGCGGCGCAGGCACCCGCCGAGAGCTAGGGCCCGTCCGGCGGGTCCGCATTCGAATCGGGCAGAACCCCTAGATCACCCGCAATGGGCCACGGCCCATATGATCCCTTTTCATGGGAGATGAGCAGGTCGTCGCCGGGCGACAGAAATCACGCACCGTCATACAGCGCCGCGCAGCGGGGTTTGCCGTCTGGTACCTCCGGGCCGTTACGTTCATCAACTTCCTGAGCGCGGTCTGGGTCTCCCTCGGGCAGGACCTGCGGCAGCACAACACGGCGAACTACTTCACGCCGTACATGCTGACCGCGGGCTTCGCCTCGGGGGCGTTCACGCTGTTCCTGGCGATCACCATGCGGCGCCGCAAACGCGCCGCATGGATCCTCAACCTCGTGCTCAGCGGGCTCTTCCTGTTGCTCTTCGCCTTCGCGATGATCTTCCCGGAGATCCGTGCGTACGCGCAGAACTGGATCTCCCTCGCCCTGACCGCCGCCTTCGTCGCGGCGCTCGTCGTGGGCCGCCGCGAGTTCTACGCGAAGGGCGACCGCGCCAACCCGAAGCTGGCCTCGGTCGTCGCGGTCGGCGGGCTCCTGGTGACCTCGCTGATCGCCACGCTGCTCGTCACCGTCACCAACAGCGCCCACGACGACTACCGCTCGACCTTCCTGGACCGCTGGCGCTACGGCGTCATGCGCCTGGTCTCGCTGGCCGCCGACGACAAGCGCTTCGAGGGCATCGCCACGCCCGGCTGGGTCAACGTCGCCATCAACGTCCTGAGCGCGCTGCTGCTCTGCGCCGTGCTGTACGCCGCGTTCCGCTCCCGCCGGGCCGTCGACCCGCTCACCGAGGACGACGAGGAGAAGCTGCGCGCGCTGCTCGACCGGCACGGCGACCGCGACTCGCTCGGCTACTTCTCGCTGCGCCGCGAGAAGAGCGTCGTGTGGTCCCCGACCGGCAAGGCGGCCGTCGTGTACCGCGTCGTCGGCGGGGTCTCGCTGGCCTCGGGCGACCCCATCGGCGATCCGGAGGCCTGGCCAGGCGCGATCGAGCCCTGGCTGGCCGAGGCCCGTGAGCACGGCTGGATCCCCGCCGTGATGGGCGCGAGCGAGGAGGCGGGCACGATCTACGCCCGGCACGGCCTGGACGCCCTGGAGCTGGGCGACGAGGCCATCGTGGAGATCGCCGCCAAGGGCGAGGCCTCCAAGGAACACTTCACGCTGGAGGGGCGGGCCATGCGCACCGTCCGGCAGGCGTACAACCGCGTGAAGCGCGCCGGGTACACGGTCCGCATCCGCCGCCACGAGGACATCCCCGCCGACGAGATGGCGACCCTCCTGGAGCGCGCCGACGACTGGCGCGACGGAGCCACCGAACGCGGCTTCTCCATGGCCCTCGGACGGCTCGGCGACCCGGCGGACGGCCGGTGCGTGATGCTCGAATGCACGGACAAGAACGGCGAGTTGAGGGCCGTGCTGTCCTTCGTCCCGTGGGGCCCGCACGGGCTCTCCCTCGATCTGATGCGGCGTGACCGCGACTCCGAGAACGGCCTGATGGAGTTCATGGTCATCGAACTCCTGCAGTACGCCCCCGAGATCAAGATCACTCAGGTGTCGCTCAACTTCGCGATGTTCAGGTCGGTCTTCGAACGTGGCTCGCGGCTCGGCGCGGGCCCGGTCCTTCGTCTGTGGCGGTCGCTGCTCAGCTTCTTCTCCCGGTGGTGGCAGATCGAGTCCCTCTACCGCGCCAACGCCAAGTACCGGCCGATCTGGGAACCCCGCTTCCTTCTCTTCGAGAAGAGCGTCGACCTGCTGCGCATCGGTGTCGCCTCCGGCCGCGCGGAGGGCTTCCTGGAAGCGCCGGGCCTGCCGAAGTGGCTGCACCGCAAACATCTGGAGTCGAGACGATGAGCACCCTGGCCCGCCACGCCCGCGCCGAGTGGGGGCCACTCTTCTCCACCGTGCGCGGCGCGCTCGCCGCCCGACGATGGCGGGCCGTGCCCATGACGCTGGCGGCGGTCTGCCTCACCGCGCTCTGCCAGTACGTGCAGAACCAGCCGTGGGGCTACCAGTTCGTCCAGAACATCGGCTGTGTGCGGGCGGAGGACCCGCTCTGGCTGTCCCTGCTCCGCACCCCGCTCTCGCTCTTCGTGCCCGCCCTCGACCTGCCGGTGTGGGGCGCGCTGGTGCAGATCCTGCTCGTCTTCGGGATCGCGGAGATCTGCCTGGGCTGGTGGCGCACGCTTCTCATCGGGTACGCGGTCACCCTCGCGGGCACGCTCTACGCGCGCGTGGCCATCTCCCTGGGCCCCGAGAACCCGCTCGGCCTGCCCGCGTCCGACGCCCAGGTCGTCGACACAGGACCGTCGGCCGCCGTCGTCGGCCTCGCCGTCTACGTGTGCTGGCGCTATCGCGCGTACTTCACCGCGGCCCTGGTGAGCGCCCTGATGGTCGTCGAGGTGCTGGTCAAGAACAACCTCGCGGGCAAGGAGCACATCGCGGCGATCGCCGCCGTGCTGGTGCTGTGCGTGCTCTCGGCGGCGGCACGTCACCGGGACGGCGGCACGCGGTCCGCCGACTCCGATGACGCCGATGACTCCGCAGACTCCGCAGACTCCGCAGACACGGACGAGGGTCCCGGCGTGAAGCCGCCGATCCAGTCCTGAAGCTTGCGGCGCGGCCCCGACCAGCGGCGGTCGTGCCGGAAGGCCCGCAGCCCCGCACGCGCGCGTGCCCGGTGCCGGTTGCGGTAGAAGCGCCGGGCCCACGCCGATCCCGGCCTGGCCAGACGGATCGCGCCGACCAGCGCGACGAACGGGACCACCATGCCGATCAGGGCGGTGCGCAGCTTGCCCTTGAGGAGCGCGATCAGGGCGAAGGCGCAGTTGATGCCGACGTTCAGCGCGAACAGCCCCCGGTTGTGCCGCTCCGTCGGCGTCAGGTCGTTCACCCCGAACGGTGTGAAGCCGGTGAGTACGAGCACCACAAGGGCGGCCGTGAGCATCACGACCTCCACGCTCTTGCGGCCCTGCTCGCTCCAGTACACGTCGTCGAGGTGGAGGATCAGCGCGAACTCGTCGAGCACGAGACCTGCGCCGACGCCGAAGATGACGGCGGCGTACAGCGGCCCGCCGCCGTGCCGCCCCGCGGCCACCCCCCAGAACCCGCCGACCAGCATCAGGAAGATCCCCGGCACGACGTGGTGGATGTGCACGTCCCCCGTGCTGATGTTCCGGAACGGCCCCTTGCCCGCCCTGATCAGCCGCGTGATGGTCCGGGTGACCAGGAACGACCCCACGAAGGAGAGCAGCGCGAGCAGCAGCGGCAGCTTCCCCGGCTCGACGATGTTCCGGTACCACCAGTCGTTCATGCGGCCCACCAGTCGTTCATGCGCCCATCCTCCGTCCGGGAAGAGTGATCCGCAGGCCGGAACGTTCCCGCGGGGTAGCCTTCCGCGGTGTCCAGAACCTCCCCCGCCGACGGCATACGTTTCGCCTTCGGCACCCTCACCGCACTCCCCGTCAGGGTCACCCGCTGGGACCGCGAGGCCGCGCGCGACGGCATGCAGTGCGCCCCGCTCGCCGGTCTGGTCGTCGGCCTCTGCGCGGCGGGCGTCGGCGGTGTGCTGACGGCCCTCGGCGCGGGCCCCCTCCTCGCCGCCACGGCGACCGCGGCGACCCCCGCCGCCCTCACCCGCGGCCTGCACCTCGACGGCCTCGCCGACACCGCCGACGGCCTCGGCAGCGCCAAGCCCGCCGACGACGCGCTGCGCATCATGAAGCAGTCCGACATCGGCCCCTTCGGCGTCATCACCCTGCTGTTCGCGCTGCTCGCCCAGGTGGCCGTGCTCTTCCAGCTGTACGAGACCTCGTGGGCCCGCGGCGCCTTCGCCGCCGTCGTCTCGGCGACCGCAGCGCGTCTCGCCCTCACCCTGGCCGCCCGCGACGGCGTGCCCCCGGCCCGCCCCGAGGGGCTCGGCGCCGCCGTCGCCGGAGTGGTCCCGCGGACCCGCGCGGCAGGGGTCGCCGTCCTCGTCGTGTGCGCGGCCGCGGCCGCGGGCCTGCCGTTCGGGGTGGGCGGCGTCGTGCGGGGCGCGGCGGCCGTCGTCCTCGCGCTCGGCGCCGCCGAGTTGCTGCTCCGGCACTGCGTCCGACGGTTCGGCGGGGTCACCGGGGACGTCTTCGGCGGGCTCGCCGAGACCGCGGCGACCTGCGCCCTGGTGGTGCTCGCCCTCGGCTGACACCGCGCCGAACACACACAGTGAGGCGCACCGCAGCGCTCACGGGCGTAGGCTCGCGACGGGCTCACCACCCCACAGCCCGACGAAACTCACTGAAAGAGGACCTCACCACCGTGACTGCTCTGACTCTCAGCACCGCCGCCGCGACCGGCCTGCGTGCCGACGCGATCGTCGTCGGTGTCGCGAAGGGCGCTGGATCCAAGGGGGGCCTGGTCGTCGCTCCCGGCGCCGAGGCCGTGGACAAGGCGTACGACGGCAAGCTCGCGTCCGTCCTGGAGACCCTCGGGGCCTCGGGCGGCGAGGGTGAGGTGACGAAGCTTCCGGCGCCGTCCGGTTTCAAGGCCCCCGTCGTCGTCGCGGTCGGTCTCGGCGAGGTCCCGGAGAAGGACGAGACGTACGGCACGGATGCCCTGCGCCGCGCCGCCGGTGCCGCCGCCCGCGCCCTGACCGGCTCGAAGAAGGCCGCGTTCGCGCTGCCCGTCGAGGACGCCGAGGACGCCGGTGCCCTGGCCGAGGGCGCCCTGCTCGGCGCCTACTCGTTCGACGCGTACAAGGGCATGGCCGACGCCAAGTCCGCGAAGAAGAACGGCAAGGGTGCCAAGGCGCCGCTGGCCGAGGTCGCCCTGCTCGGCGGCAAGCCCCGCGACAAGGCGTACAAGGCGGCCGTCGACCGTGCCGTCGCCGTCGCCGAGGAGCTCAACCGCGCCCGTGACCTGGTGAACACCCCGCCGAACGACCTCAACCCCGAGGCCTTCGCCGCCGTCGCCCAGGCCGCGGCCAAGGAGCACGGGATCAAGGTCCAGGTGCTCGACGAGAAGGCCCTCACCAAGGGCGGCTTCGGCGGCATCCTCGGCGTCGGCGTCGGCTCCGAGGCCCCGCCGCGCCTGGTGAAGCTCTCGTACACGAGCTCCAAGGCCAAAAAGCACCTCGCCTTCGTCGGCAAGGGCATCACGTACGACTCGGGCGGCATCTCGCTGAAGCCCGCCGGTCACAACGAGACCATGAAGTGCGACATGGCCGGTGCCGCCGCGGTCTTCGCCGCCGTCGTCGCCGCCGCGCGCCTCGGCCTCGAGGTCAACGTCACCGGCTGGCTGGCGCTCGCCGAGAACATGCCGTCCGGCTCCGCGACCCGCCCCGGCGACGTCCTGCGGATGTACAGCGGCAAGACCGTCGAGGTCCTCAACACCGACGCCGAGGGCCGCCTGGTCCTGGCCGACGCCATCGCCAAGGCCTCCGAGGACCAGCCCGACGCGATCGTCGACGTGGCGACGCTGACCGGCGCCATGATGATGGCCCTCGGCAACCGCACCTTCGGCATCATGGCCAACGACGACGCCTTCCGGGCCTCGATCCACGAGATCGCCGAGGAGGTCGGCGAGCCCTCCTGGCCGATGCCGCTCCCCACCGACCTGCGCAAGGGCATGGACTCCCCCACCGCCGACATCGCCAACATGGGCGAGCGCATGGGCGGCGGCCTGGTGGCCGGTCTCTTCCTGAAGGAGTTCGTCGGCGAGGGCATCACCTGGGCCCACCTCGACATCGCGGGCCCGGCCTTCCACGAGGGCGCCCCGTACGGCTACACCCCCAAGGGCGGCACCGGCTCCGCGGTCCGCACCCTGGTCCGGCTCGCCGAGCACACCGCCTCGGGCGATCTGGGCTGATCGCGTACGTGCCGAGGGCCCCGGACCCTTCTGGTGTCCGGGGCCCTCGGCGATTCCCGGATTTCGCCCTCGACGAAATCCGTACGTTCGTACGCAAGAGATAGCCCTGGAGACGGTCGATCCGACGTCTCACAGCCTGGCCCGGCGTCCCGTCTCCCGCCGACAAGTGCGAAGATGGGTTCTCGGCAGGACAGGGCCCCCACCAAAGGGCCGAAACAAGAGCGGCCGAATACCAGCCGACCGACCGGTCGTCCCCCGCGAAAAGGGGTCCGGCGTACGGCGCACATGCATGGAGGACGTGACGTGGCGAACGACGCCAGCACCGTTTTCGACCTAGTGATCCTCGGCGGCGGTAGCGGCGGTTACGCCGCGGCCCTGCGCGGAGCGCAGCTGGGCCTGGACGTCGCACTGATCGAGAAGAACAAGCTCGGCGGCACCTGCCTGCACAACGGCTGCATCCCCACGAAGGCGCTGCTGCACGCCGGCGAGATCGCCGACCAGGCGCGCGAGGCCGACCAGTTCGGCGTGAAGGCCACCTTCGAGGGCATCGACATGGCGGCCGTCCACAAGTACAAGGACGACGTGATCTCGGGCCTCTACAAGGGTCTGCAGGGTCTCGTCGCCTCCCGCAAGGTGACGTACATCGAGGGCGAGGGCAAGCTCTCGTCGCCGACCTCCGTGGACGTGAACGGCCAGCGTGTCCAGGGCCGCCACGTCCTCCTCGCGACCGGCTCCGTGCCGAAGTCGCTGCCGGGTCTGGAGATCGACGGCAACCGCATCATCTCCTCGGACCACGGCCTGACCCTGGACCGCGTGCCGAAGTCCGCGATCATCCTGGGCGGCGGCGTCATCGGCGTCGAGTTCGCCTCGGCGTGGAAGTCCTTCGGGGCCGACGTCACGGTCGTCGAGGGCCTCAAGCACCTCGTGCCGGTCGAGGACGAGAACAGCTCCAAGCTTCTTGAGCGCGCGTTCCGCAAGCGCGGCATCAAGTTCAACCTCGGCACCTTCTTCGAGAAGGCCGAGTACACGCAGGACGGCGTGCGGGTGACCCTCGCCGACGGCAAGACCTTCGAGGCCGAGGTCCTCCTGGTCGCCATCGGCCGCGGCCCCGTCTCGCAGGGCCTCGGCTACGAGGAGCAGGGCGTCGCCATGGACCGCGGCTACGTCCTGGTCGACGAGTACATGCAGACCAATGTGCCGACCGTTTCGGCCGTGGGCGACCTGGTGCCGACCCTCCAGCTCGCGCACGTCGGCTTCGCCGAGGGCATGCTGGTTGCGGAGCGCCTGGCCGGTCTCAAGACCGTTCCGGTCGACTACGACGGCGTGCCGAAGGTGACGTACTGCCACCCCGAGGTCGCCTCCGTGGGCATCACCGAGGCCAAGGCCAAGGAGATCTACGGCGCGGACAAGGTCGTCGCCCTCAAGTACAACCTCGCGGGCAACGGCAAGAGCAAGATCCTCAAGACCGCGGGCGAGATCAAGCTCGTCCAGGTCAAGGACGGTGCCGTCGTCGGCGTCCACATGGTCGGCGACCGCATGGGCGAGCAGGTCGGCGAAGCCCAGCTGATCTACAACTGGGAAGCGCTGCCGGCCGAGGTGGCCCAGCTCATCCACGCCCACCCGACGCAGAACGAGGCGCTGGGCGAGGCGCACCTCGCCCTGGCGGGCAAGCCGCTGCACTCCCACGACTGACCTTCAGTCATTCGGGCGCGACGAGACGACCAGACTTCCGCAATTCTGTAAGGAGCAACTGAAACCATGGCGGTTTCCGTATCCCTTCCGGCGCTCGGCGAGAGCGTCACCGAGGGCACTGTCACCCGTTGGCTGAAGGCCGAAGGCGAGCGCGTCGAGGCCGACGAGCCGCTGCTCGAGGTGTCGACCGACAAGGTCGACACCGAGATCCCCTCCCCGGCCGCAGGCATCCTGGCCTCCATCAAGGTCGCCGAGGACGAGACCGTCGAGGTCGGCGCCGAGCTGGCCGTCATCGACGACGGCTCCGGCGACGCGGGCGGCTCGGCCGCCCCGGCGCAGGAGGCCCCGGCCGCCCCCGCGCAGGAGGAGGCCCCGAAGCAGGAGGAGGCCCCGGTCCAGGCCGAGGCGCCCGCCGCCCCCGCCCCGTCCGGCGGTTCCGCCGAGGGCACCGAGGTCACCCTGCCCGCGCTCGGCGAGTCCGTCACCGAGGGCACCGTCACCCGCTGGCTGAAGGAGGTCGGCGAGGAGGTCGCGGCCGACGAGCCCCTCCTCGAGGTCTCGACGGACAAGGTCGACACCGAGATCCCCTCGCCGGTCGCGGGCGTGCTGCTCGAGATCGTCGTCGGTGAGGACGAGACCGCCGAGGTCGGCGCCAAGCTCGCCGTCATCGGTGCGGCCGGTGCCGCTCCGGCGCAGGCCCAGGCCGCCCCGGCCGCCCCGGCCAAGGAGGAGGCCCCGGCTCCGGCCCCGGCCGCCCCCGCGCAGCCCGCCGCCCCGGCTGCCGCTCCGGCCGCGCCCGCCGCTGCCGCCCCGGCTCCGGCCAAGCCTGCCGCCCCGGCCCAGCCGGCTCCGGCCGCGCCTGCCGCCCCGGCGCAGGCCACCCCGGCCGACGACGGTGCCTACGTCACCCCGCTGGTGCGCAAGCTCGCCTCCGAGAACGGCGTGAACCTCTCCGAGGTCACCGGTTCCGGTGTCGGCGGCCGCATCCGCAAGCAGGACGTCATCGCCGCCGCCGAGGCCAAGAAGTCGGCTCCGGCTCCGGCCGCCGCCGCTGCCCCGGCCGCCTCGAAGGCCCCGGCCCTGGAGGTCTCCCCCCTCCGCGGCCAGACGGTCAAGATGACCCGCATGCGCAAGGTCATCGGCGACAACATGATGAAGGCGCTGCACTCGCAGGCCCAGCTGACCTCGGTCGTCGAGGTCGACATCACCAAGCTGATGAAGCTGCGCGCCAAGGCGAAGGACTCGTTCGCGGCTCGCGAGGGCGTCAAGCTCTCCCCGATGCCGTTCTTCGTCAAGGCCGCCGCCCAGGCGCTGAAGGCCCACCCGGTCGTCAACGCCCGGATCAACGACGACGAAGGCACCATCACGTACTTCGACTCGGAGAACATCGGCATCGCCGTTGACGCCGAGAAGGGTCTGATGACGCCGGTCATCAAGGGTGCGGGCGACCTGAACATCGCCGGTATCTCGAAGAAGACCGCGGAGCTCGCGGGCAAGGCCCGTGGCGGTGGCCTCACCCCGGACGACATGTCCGGCGCCACCTTCACGATCTCCAACACCGGTTCGCGCGGCGCCCTGTTCGACACGGTCATCGTGCCGCCGAACCAGGCCGCGATCCTCGGCATCGGTGCCACGGTCAAGCGCCCGGTCGTCATCAACCACCCGGACCTCGGCGAGACCATCGCCGTCCGTGACATGACGTACCTGTCGCTCTCCTACGACCACCGTCTGGTGGACGGCGCGGACGCCGCCCGCTACCTGACCGCGGTCAAGGCGATCCTGGAGGCCGGCGAGTTCGAGGTCGAGCTCGGCCTGTAGTCCTGCGGCCCTGAGGCTGTAAGACTCGTCTCATCAGCGCGTACGCCCCCGTTCGGAGGTTTCCGAGCGGGGGCGTCGCCGTATTGTCTAGGGGTCACAACGCCCTGGGGCGCTGCCCCGCCGGAGGAGCCCACATGACCGCGCCCGTTGTTCACTCGCTGCGCGAACAGATCCGCGAGCACATCGTGGAGGGGATCGTCAGCGGGCGCTGGAAGCCGGGCGAGCGCATCGTGGAGCGCCGGATCGCGGTCGAGCTGGAGGTCTCCCAGACCCCCGTCCGTGAGGCGCTGCGCGAGCTGGAGACGCTCCGGCTGATCGAGTCGGCGCCCAACAAGGGTGTACGCGTACGCAATCTGACGGCCGCCGACCTGGAGGAGAGCTACCCGGTCCGGGCGGGCCTGGAGGCCATCGCCGCCGAGCTGGCGGCCGAGCGGCTCGCCGAGGACTGCTCGGCCCTGGAGCCCCATGTCGCGGCCCTCTACGAGGCGGACCGGGCCACCGACGGCACGGCCCAGGTGCGGCACACCGTCGGCTTCCACCGCGAGCTGGTGCGGGCCGCGGGCAACTCCGTCCTCCTGCACACCTGGGAGGGCCTCGGCATCGAGGTGTTCACCGCGCTGTCGATCCGCTGGCTGGGCACGGTCCAGCAGTCGTACGCGGAGGAGCACGAGGCCCTGGTCTCCGCCTTCCGGCGCCGGGATCCCGCGATCGCCGACCTGGTCAAGTCCCATGTCCTGGGGTGCGCGCCGCGGGCCTGAGGACGGCGGACGCGGGGCGCTCATCCGTGGCGCCTTGACTCCATACGTGCTCTCACCTGCGTAAACCCTTTAAATCAAAGGCACCGCGTGCCCGCATTGCTGGCACCGGATGCCGACTTTCTCGGTATGAAGGAGTTTTCCCCTTCAACCCTTTGATCGATCATCGATCACGGAGTTACAGTCTCCGACGGGCTCCCACCCGAGCCTTACGCCCTGTCCTGCCAAGAACCGGGCACCCCCACCCCTTACCGAACAGGGGACCCCCTCCGACTCAGGAAGGCGGCGACATGACCGACCCCTCCGCAATCCAGCCGAGCGAGCTCGACCAGCTCCCGGACCGCGACCCCGAGGAGACCGCCGAATGGCAGGCCTCCCTGGACGCCGTCACCAAGGCGGCCGGGCCGCACCGTGCCGCGTACTTGATGCGCCGCACGCTGGAGCGCGCCGAGGGCGCGGGCCTGGCGCTGCCCAAGCTGCTGGAGACGGACTACGTCAACACCATCCCCACCTCCGCCGAGCCGTCCGTCGACGGTGACGAGGAGATGGAGCGGAAGATCACGGCGTGGAACCGCTGGAACGCGGCCGCCATGGTCACGCGCGGCTCCAAGCACGGCGTCGGCGGCCACATCGCGACCTTCGCGTCCGCGGCCTGGCTGTACGAGACCGGCTTCAACCACTTCTTCAAGGGCAAGGAATCCCAGGAAGCCCCCGGATCGGGTGACCAGCTCTACATCCAGGGCCACGCCTCCCCCGGCATCTACGCCCGCGCCTTCCTCGACGGCCGTCTGAACGAGGCGCAGCTCGACAACTTCCGGCAGGAGGCGGGCGGCAACGGCCTGCCCTCCTACCCGCACCCGCGCCGCCTGCCCTGGCTGTGGGAGTTCCCGACCGTCTCCATGGGTCTGGGCCCGCTCTCCGCCATCTACCAGGCGCGCTTCAACCGGTACCTCACCAACCGCGGCATCAAGGACGTCTCCGCCTCGCACGTGTGGGCGTTCCTCGGTGACGGCGAGATGGACGAGCCCGAGTCGACGGCGGCCCTCGCACTGGCCGCGCGTGAGGGTCTGGACAACCTCACGTACGTCATCAACTGCAACCTGCAGCGTCTCGACGGCCCGGTCCGCGCCAACTTCCGCGTGGTGCAGGAGCTGGAGGCCCAGTTCCGCGGCGCCGGCTGGAACGTCATCAAGATCATGTGGGGCAACGCCTGGGACGAGCTCTTCCAGCTCGACACCACCGGCGCCCTGGTCCGCCGCCTCCGCGAGGTGCCGGACGCGCAGTTCCAGACGTACGCGACGCGTGACGCCGCCTACATCCGCGAGCACTTCTTCGGTGCCGAGCCCGCCCTCGTCGAGCTGGGCAAGCTGCTCAGCGACGACAAGATCAGCGAGTGCTTCCACCTCTCGCGCGGCGGCCACGAGGCCCGCAAGGTCTACGCGGCCTACCGTGCGGCGCTCACCCACAAGGGCGCGCCGACCGTGATCCTCGCGCAGACGGTCAAGGGCTTCACCCTCGGCAAGGGCTTCGAGTCCAAGAACGCCAACCACCAGATGAAGAAGCTGACGGTGGACGAGTTCAAGGACATGCGCGACCTCCTCGGGCTGCCGATCCCGGACAGCGACTTCGTCGACGGCCAGGTGCCCTACGGCCACCCCGGCGCCGACTCCCCCGAGGTCCGCTACCTCCAGGAGCGCCGTGCCGCGCTCGGCGGTCCGGCCCCGGCCCGTCGCACGCAGCCGCTCGCGCCGCTGCCCGCCCCCGCCGACAAGGCCTTCGCCTCGTTCGACAAGGGCTCCGGCTCGCAGTCGGTGGCGACGACCATGGCGTTCGTACGCCTGGTCAAGGACCTCGTACGCGACAAGGAGTCCGGCAAGCGCTGGGTGCCGATCGTCCCCGACGAGGCGCGCACCTTCGGCATGGAGTCGCTCTTCCCGTCGCTCGGCATCTACTCGCCGAAGGGCCAGACGTACGAGCCGGTCGACCGCGACCAGCTGATGTACTACAAGGAAGCCAAGGACGGCCAGATCCTCAACGAGGGGATCACCGAGGCCGGTTCGATGGCGGACTTCATCGCCGCGTCCACCGCGTACGCCACGCACGGCGAAGCGATGATCCCCTTCTACATCTTCTACTCGATGTTCGGCTGGCAGCGCACGGCCGACCAGATGTGGCAGCTCGGCGACCAGCTCGGCCGCGGCTTCCTCGTCGGCGCCACCGCGGGCCGCACGACGCTGACGGGTGAGGGTCTGCAGCACGCGGACGGCCACTCGCCGGTGATCGCCGCGACCAACCCGGCCGCGCTGTCGTACGACCCGGCGTTCGCGTACGAGATCGCCGCGATCGTCAAGGAGGGTCTGCGCCGCATGTACGGCGAGGCCCACGAGGGCGAAGACCAGAACGTCTTCTACTACCTCACCGTCTACAACGAGCCGATGCCGCAGCCCGCGAAGCCCGCGGGTGTCGACGAGGGCATCATCAAGGGCCTGTACCGCTTCAACACCGCCGAGACCGCCGGTCTCTCGCCCGCGGCCAACGCCGCGCGCATCCAGCTGATCGGCTCGGGCACGGCCATCCACTGGACCCTCGCCGCGCAGAAGATGCTCGCCGAGGAGTGGGGCGTGGCCGCCGACGTGTGGTCCGCGACGTCCTGGACGGAGCTGCGCCGCGACGCGCTGGAGGCCGACGAGGCCATCCTGCGCGGCGAGGAGCGGACGCCGTTCATCCGTACGGCGCTGGAGGGTGCTCAGGGTCCGGTGCTCGCGGTCTCCGACTACATGCGCCAGGTCCCCGACCAGATCGCGCAGTGGGTCGAGCAGGACTACTCCTCGCTCGGTGCGGACGGCTTCGGTCTCTCCGACACGCGTGACGCCGCCCGCCGTCACTTCGGCATCGACGCGGAGTCGATCGTCGTCGCCACGCTGGCGCAGCTCGCCCGCCGCGGCGAGGTGCCCGCCTCCGCGGTGAAGGAGGCGCGGGCCAAGTACGGCCTGTAGCCCTCCGGCTCGACATACGGGTGCGGCCCCTGCCTGACGGCGGGGGCCGCACCCGTATGTGCGCACCGGCATCATGGGGCCATGCGCGCTGCCCGCCTCATCAAGATGGTCCTGCTGCTGCAGGCTCGGCCCTCCATGACCGCCGCCGAGCTGGCCACCGAGCTGGAGGTGTCCGAGCGGACGATCACCCGCGACGCGCAGGCGCTGTCCGAGGCGGGCGTGCCGGTCTACGCGGACCGGGGCCGCACCGGCGGCTACCGGCTCATCGGCGGCTACCGCACCCGCCTCACGGGGCTCGGCCGCAGTGAGGCCGAGGCGCTGTTCCTGTCCGGGGTGCCGGGCGCGCTGCGGGATATGGGTCTCGCCGACGCGGCGTCGGCGGCCCGGCTCAAGGTGTCGGCGGCGCTCATGCCCTCGCTGCGGGACGCCTCGCAGAGCGCCTCGCAGCGGTTCCACCTGGACGCCCCCGGCTGGTTCCAGGACACGCCCGCCCCCGAGCTGCTGCCCGCCGTGGCGGACGCGGTGTGGGACGACCGGCGGGTGCGCGCCCGCTACCGCCGCCAGGACACCGAGGTGGAGCGGGAGTTGGAGCCGTACGGGCTCGTGCTGAAGGCGGGTGTCTGGTACCTGTGCGCGCGGGTGCCCGACTCGGCGGCGTACCGCGTCTACCGCATCGACCGGTTCACCTCGGTCGTGGCGGACGAGGAGCGGTTCGCGCGGGACGAGGAGTTCGACCTGCCGGGTTTCTGGGAGGAGCGGGCCGAGCAGTTCGCGCGGGGGATCCTGCGGGCCGAGGTGGTGGTGCGGCTGACCGAGGCGGGCGTGCGGAGGCTGCCGCACGCCACCGACGCCGTCTCCGTGCGGGAGGCGCTGGAGACGGCGGGTGAGCCCGACGCGGCGGGCCGGGTGACGATCACGCTGCCTGTCGAGAACGAGGACGTGGCGTACACCCAGCTCATGTCGCTCGGCCCGGAGGTGGAGGTGGTGGCGCCCGCGGAGCTGCGCGCGCGGTTCGCAGACGCCGCCGCACGGTCCGCCGAGCTCTACCGGTAGCCGGTGACGTCCGCCTCCTTGCCCGTCTGTTCGACCTCCGCGATGTAGCGCCAGGCGTCCGGCGCGGAGCCGTCCACGTCCGTGAAGCCGTACTCCTTGGCGAGTGAGCCGCTGGAGAGCGAGGCGCCGTTCCAGCGCTTGACGTCGGGGTCGGCGGCGAGTGCGACCAGGGCGCGGCCCACGAACGTCGGCGTCTCGGAGATCGCGAAGTGCGGGTTCTGCTCGCAGCCGTCCTGCCAGTTCTCCTCGGTCACCTTGAAGGCGGTGTCGAGCATGAACTCCGAGCGCAGCCAGCCCGGCGTCAGACAGAGCGCCGTGCAGCCGTACTCCTCGACCTCCTTGGCGAGGTCGTGCGCCATCCGCGGCGGGGCCGCCTTGGCGAGGTCGTAGTAGAAGGGCTTGCGGTAGTTGGCGCGGTTGTACTCCTCGGTGCCGTCGGTGACCTCGACGACCAGGCCGCCGGGGTTCCTGATCAGGAGCGGCAGCGCGTACCTGCTGGTGACGATGTGGGTCTCCATGCCCAGGCGCAGGATGCGCAGCCCCTTGTCGAGGTCGTGCTCCCACATCTTCTTGTCCCACTCGACGTGGACGTCGCCGCCCCAGATGTCGTTGACGAGGATGTCCAGACGGCCCTGCTCCCGGTCGATCCGCTCAACGAGGGCCGCCACCTGCTCCGGCTCCAGGTGGTCGGTGGGCACGGCGATGCCGCGGCCACCCGCCGCGTCGACGAGTTCGGCGGTCTCCTCGATGGTCTCGGTGGTGCGGCCGGTCTCGCTGGTGTGGGTGCGGGTGGTGCGGCCCGTCACGTACACGGTGGCTCCGGCGCGGCCGAGCTCCACCGCCATGGCGCGGCCCGCGCCGCGGGTGGCGCCCGCGACGAGGGCGATCTTTCCGGTCAGGTTCTGGGTGGTCTCCATGTCTGTGAGGCTTCCACCAAAAGCCGACAACCTCTGTCGGTCTTTCCACGGGCATGTGCACGCATAACGAGACAGCCGCATTCCGGCGCACTCCGCGTGCGCCCCCACCCCGCAGGACCGATGCTGGACCCGTGATGGACGAGACGGAGTTCTGGGAGATCGTGGACCGTACCCGCGAGGCCGCCGGTGGCGACCCCGAGGACCACGCCGAGCTGCTCGTCGAGAGACTGCTGCAGTCCGACCCGGACTCCGTCCTCGACTTCGCCCGCCATTTCGAGGCCCGCTACAACCGCGCCTACCGCTGGGATCTGTGGGGCGCGGCCTGGGTGCTCCTCGGCGGTGCGAGCGACGACGCCTTCGACTACTTCCGGTGCTGGCTGATCGGCCAGGGGCGGGAGGTCTTCGAGGGAGCGGTGCACGACCCGGACTCGCTCGCCGAGCTCCTCGACGACTTCGACGAGGAGCTCGACGGCGACGGCGAGGAGCTCGGTTACGCCGCGGACGAGGCGTACGAGCAGCTCACCGGCGTCGTCGCCCCGGACCTCGGCGTCGCGCCCGCCCCGGCCGAGCCGGAGGGCACGTCGATCGACTTCGAGAACGAGTCGGTGATGGCGCAGCGCTACCCGAAGCTCTGGGACCGCTTCATGGAGGACTGACCCCTCCCAGAAGACCTGGGTCAGAAGTGCGTGCCGCCGTCGATGCGGACCTCGGTGCCGGTGATGAAGCGGCCGTCGTCCGAGGCGAGCATCGCGACGACGGAGGCGACGGTCTCGGGGCCCGCGAAGCCCTGGCCGAGGGCGGGCGCGAGCTTCACGAACAGGCTCATGTCGGCGTCCTCGGGCAGGCCGGGGCCGACGCTCTGCCTGCTGGCGCCGGAGCCGTCGGTCATCCCGGAGGAGATGGAGCCGGGCTGCACGGCGGTGAAACGGACGCCTTGCTTGCCGTACTCCGCGGCGAGGGCGTGCGTCATCGACTGGATGCCGCCCTTGCTCGCCGCGTACGCCGCCATGTACGGGTGGGCGAACATCGCGGACGTGGAGCTGAAGTTGACGACGGCGGAGCCGTTGCCCCGCAGCAGTGCCGGGATCGCCTCGCGGATCATCAGGAAGGTGCCGGTGAGGTTGACGCCTATGACCTGGTTGAAGGCGTCGAGGGTGGTCTCGTGGGTGTGCGAGGAGCGCAGGATGCCCGCGGCGTTCACGAGGACGTCCAGGCCGCCGAGCGCGTCGGTGGCCGCGGCGACGCCCGCGCGGACCGAGGCCTCGTCCGCGATGTTCACGACGACGGTGGTGAGGCGCTCCGCGTCGGTGCCCGCCTTGGCCGCGGTGTCCTTCAGGCCGTCCTCGCTGACGTCGGCGGCGACGACCCTGCCACCCTCGGCCAGCATGCGCAGCACGGTCGCCTGGCCGATGCCGGAGCCACCGCCGGTGACCAGGGCGCGACGGCCTTCGTAGCGGTTCAGGTTCTGCGTGGCGCTCATGGCGGTCTCCCGGTTTTCTCACGTGCAGCGATTGCGTCCAGTACTTGCGTCCTACACGATACGCCCACATGGCATGTTGTGCCACTACGTCCAGACGTGCCTTCTTGTCGTACTCGACGTAGGCTTCCCCGGGTGAGCACCCAGTCGTCCACCCCGCCCCTCTCCCTCACGGAGCGCCGCAAGCTGGCGACCCAGCTGGAGATCGCACGCGCCGCGGCCGAGCTCTTCACCGCGCACGGGACCGACGGCACCACGGCCGAGGCCATCGCGGGCCGGTCCGGGGTCGCGCTGCGCACCTTCTACCGGTACTTCCGCACCAAGCAGGACGCGGTGGGCCCGCTGCTCGCCGTCGGCGGGGACCGCTGGCGGGCGCTGCTCGCCGCGGCCGAGCCCGGCGCGGCCCTCCCCGACGCCCTGCACGGCGCGATCTCCGAAGCACTCGCCGTGCCGGACGGCACGGCGGCGGACGGGCTGCGGCAGACCCGCGGGCTGCTCCGCGCGGCGGTCGACGACCCGGCGCTGCGGGCGGTCTGGTACCGCGTGAACCAGGAGTCCGAGGAGAAGCTGCGTCCCGTGGTCGCGGAGCTCGCGGGCGCGGGAACGGGCGCGGGCCCGCAGCAGTTGGAGGTCCGGGTGGCCGCGGCCGCCGCGACGGCCGCGATCCGGATCGCCCTGGAGACCTGGGCGCAGACGGACGCGGACGTCACGGGCCCGGGGTCCCCCGCGGACCTCGCGGCGCGATGCCTGCGGGAACTCATGGGCGGGACGGGGCCGCTGACGCGGACCGAGAACCCGGGCTGAGACGAGCGGGCAGCTATGCGGCGTCCGGCTGCGGGCGCGGTTCCGGCCGCGGCTCCGGCTGCGGGGCCGCCTCCGCGACCGGTCCCGGCGCGAACACCATCAGCGTCACGTCGTCCCGTACGCGCCCCGCGTAGTCGAGCACGTCCGCCCACACGCGCTCCGCGAGCCCGCCCGGCTCCTCCGCCAGCGCCGCGTCCGCCCGGAGCATCGCGGTGAGCCGCTCGGTCAGCGGGTAGAACGCGCCGGACGCGTCCCGTGCCTCGCCCACCCCGTCGGTCAGGCCGAGCAGCAGGTCACCGTCGCGCAGCGGCACCGTGAGGCCCTCGGGCGGGGCGAGCCCCGCGATGCCGAGGCCGAGCGGCGCCCCGGACGGCACGTCCAGCTCGGTGACCTCGCAGCCGCGAAGGAGCAGGGGCTGCGGGTGCCCGCAGGAGACGATCCGGACGACGGAGGCGTCATCGGGGAACTCCAGGAGCACCGCCGTCGCGAACAGCTCCGCGTGCTCCAGCCCCGCCGAGTCCACGACGAGTCTGCGGTCCAGCTGGGCGGCGACCCCTTCCAGGTCCGCCCGGTCCAGGACCGCCTCGCGGAACGCCCCGAGCAGCGCGGCGACCGTGCCGACGGCCGCGAGCCCGTGGCCCTGCACGTCGCCGATCAGGGCGCGTACTCCGGAGGGCCCCCTGCGTACGTCGAAGAAGTCGCCGCCGACCAGCGTCTCGTGCTGCGCCGCCTCGTAGAGGCCCGCGCACCGCACCCTGCCGACCTGCTCCTGCAGCGGTGGCAGGACGGCGAGCTGGGCCGCCTCGGCGACCGTGCGGACCGTGACGAGCTGGGCCTCGCGGCGGCTGCGCACCCAGGCGAAGAGCACGCTGAGCAGCGCGATGAAGCTGATCGTCAGCTCGTCACTGTTGCCCGGGTGGCCGAGGTCGAAGACCGGCAGGGAGAGGAGCGTGAGCACGACGGCGCCGACGAGGGCGGTCAGGGCGGGCCCGTACGACAGGGCGGCGAGCGGCGGGACGGCCGCGATCAGGAAGCTGAGGTCCAGCGTTCTCGGGGTGAGCAGCTGGACGAGGGTGATCGCGAGCAGGAGCAGTGGCGGGGGCCAGCGCACCCAGGGCGGAGGCGGCGTGCCGCGCAGCAGCCAGTCGCGCTGGTCCGCCTCGCGCCGTCTGGCCTCAGCCCTGATCATCTCTTCACGCTCCTACGGGCACGGCGCCCCCGCACGCCGGGCCGGTCCGTCGGGTGCCGCACGCCCGGCGGACCGGGCTCGTCAAGGGCGGGTCAGAGGGGGCGTCCCATGAGGACGTCGTCGACGTACGCGCCCTCCAGCAGGAACTCGCCGGGCAGCACGCCCTCGATGACGAAGCCCTCCGCCTCGTAGAGCTTGCGGGCCGGAGTGTTGTGGCCGAGCACGCGCAGGGTGATCCGGACCGCGCGCTGGCGGCGGGCCTCGTCCATGGCCGCCCGGATCAGCCGTCTGCCGATGCCGCGGCCGCGGACCTCCTCGGCGACGACGAAGCCCTGGATCTGGCGCACGTGCGCGTTGGCGAGCAGGGGGGTGGGGTAGCCGAGCTTCACATAGCCGACGAGCCGCCCTGCCACCTCGGCGACCAAGTGGTCGTGGGGCCCGAAGCGGTCGTTGAAGAAGGGGTCGTACGGCGGCTGGGGGCGGGGCTGGACCGCGTGGAGCGTGGACCAGGTGGCGCGGTCGAGACGGGCGAGGGCGTCGTCGTCCTCGTGCAGTGCGGTGCGTATGTGCAAGTCCGGCATGGCGCCACTGTACGGCCGCGGGGGCGCGCGCCACCCCGGGTCTGTGGGGCAGGCACGTTCCCGGTTCCACGGGGCAGGATGGGAGCCATGGAAACCACACAGTCGCGCGTCGCCGTGGCGGGCGCCTCCGGGCTCATCGGTACGGCGCTCACGCGCTCCCTCGCCGCCGACGGGCACGAGGTGGTGCGCCTGGTGCGCAGGGCGCCCCGCTCCAAGGACGAGGTGCGCTGGAACCCCAAGGAGAGGTACGTCGACACGGCCGGGCTCGTGGGCTGCTCCGCGGTGGTCAATCTCGCCGGCGCGGGCATCGGCGACCACCGCTGGACGGACGCCTACAAGCGGGAGCTGCGGGACAGCAGGGTGCTCGGCACCGAGACGCTCGCCACCGCCGCGGCGTCGCTGGACGAGCCGCCGCGGGTGTTCGTGAACGCCAGCGCGATCGGCTACTACGGAGACACGGGCCAGCGCGCGGTCGACGAGAGCGCCCCGGCCGGGGAGGGTTTCCTGCCCTCGCTGTGCGTGGAGTGGGAGGAATCGGCCGCCGCCGCGCGGGACGCCGGGATCCGGACCGTGCTGGCCCGCAACGGCCTGGTGATCGGCCGGGAGGGCGGGGCCTGGGGCCGTCTCTTCCCGCTCTTCAAGGCGGGGCTCGGCGGCCGTCTCGGCAACGGCAGGCAGTACTGGAGCTACATCTCCCTGCACGACGAGGTGGCCGCGCTCCGGCACCTGATCGACACGGAGACGCTGTCCGGGCCCTTCAACCTCACGGCGCCCGAGCCGCTCACCAACCGTGAGGTGACGGCCGCGATGGGGCGGGTGCTGCACCGGCCCGCGCTCCTGCCCGCGCCCGCACCCGCGCTGCGGCTGGTGCTCGGGGAGATGGCGGGGGACGTCCTCGGCAGCCAGCGGGTGCTGCCGACGCGGCTCCTGGACTCCGGCTTCGCCTTCGCGTTCCCCGCCATCGACGAGGCGATCAGGGCTGCGCTGCGGTAAAGCCCGAAGGGTACGAGGGTCCCGAAGGGGGCGCAGTCTCCGGCGTACGCCCTTGACAGAAAGTGATCGATTTCCTTTCACGGCATGACCGCTGTGCGACCTACGTGCGACCGTGCCCGGTTCGTGCGCGACTGCCCCTGACCGGAACCGCTCCTACCCTCGTGCCCAACGCGGGTATTCGGAGCCCTGTTGGGGGCATCAGCACCTCACCAGCCGCGCGACCTCGGGAGGGGCACGTGCCAGAGCATGCGCACCATGCGGATGTCGTCATCGTGGGAGCCGGGGCCGCGGGGCTCTCGGCAGCACATCGGCTGACCAGCGCCGGTGTAACGACCGTCGTCCTGGAAGCCGCCCCTTACGTCGGCGGCAGAATGTCGACCGAGAAGGTCGACGGGTTCCGGCTGGACAGAATCGGTCAGCTCCTCACCACCTCGTATCCGGAACTGCGCCGGACCCCGGGGCTCGACTCCCTCGTGCTGCGCCCCTTCGCGCCGGGCCTCCTGGTGCACAGCGAAGGACGCCATCACCGGGCGGCCGAGCGCCTGCCCGCACGGAGCGCAAGGGGCGCACTCACTACGGCACGCGCCCTGGCAAGCGCCCCCCTCGGTCCGCTGGCCTCACGGGCGCCGGGGAGGGCCGCCTCCGGCACACCCCCTCGCCCCGCCCCGCTCGGCACGCCGCTCGACCAGGCCCGCCTCGGCACCGCGCTGGCCCGCATCGCCGCGACGCCCGTCGACCGCCTCCTCACCCGGCCCGAACTCCCCGCGGCGGACGCACTCTTCGCCCGCGGACTGCCCTCCCGCACCATCGACGGCTTTCTGCGCCCGCTGCTCTCCGCGCTGCTCTGCGACCCGGGCCTGACCACGTCGAGCCGGTGCGCGGACCTCGCCCTGCACGCCTTCGCGCGCGGCCGCCTCTGCCTGCCCGAGGGCGGCGCCGAAGTCCTGCCTGAGCACCTCGCGGCCACCCTGCCGCCCGGCGTGGTCCGCACCGGCGTCCGCGTCACCTCGGTCTCCACGAGCTCCGTCGGGACCGCCGAGCACGGCGAGTTCCCGTGCCGCGCCGTCCTCCTGGCCACCGACGCGCGTGCCGCCGCCGAGCTCCTTCCCGGCCTGCGCGTACCGCCGTTCCACGAGGTGACGGTCGTCCACCACGCCGCGCCCGAACCGCCGCTCGACGGACCCGCGCTGCTCCTGGACGCGGACCGCGCGGGCCCGGTCGCGCACACGGCGGTCATCAGCCAGGTGGACCCGTCGCGCGCACCCGCGGGCCGGGTGCTCGTCTCCTCGACCGTCCTCGGTCCGCCGCCGGAGGAGTCCGCCGTCCGCGCGCACCTCGCCGCGCTGTACGGCACGCCGACCGACCGCTGGGAGCAGCTGGCCGTCCACCACACCCGTGAGGCCGTCCCGGCGATGCCGCCCCCGCACGACATCCGACGGCCCGTGCGCCTGCTCTCCGGGCTCTACGTCTGCGGGGACCACCGGGACACCAGCACGGTCCAGGGCGCCCTGCACTCGGGGCGGCGCGCGGCCCACGCCGTCCTCACGGACTTCGGCATCGCCCCCTCGTACATCCAGGAGACGCTGCCCACCGCGGCCTGACTCATCCGATCTATTGTCCCGCTCCCCCGGAAGCCCCCGTGCCCCCACGCGGGGGCTTCCTCCTGTCCACCACTCTGCCGCCCTGCCGTCCGCCCCTGCAACTTCCCTTGCCACTGCGGTAGTACGCGGCTACGGTCCCAGCCGGGTCGCCAAGCAGCGGGAGGACCGAAGTGCGTCGCACCTTGCCGGTGGTATCGCTCATCCTCGCCCTATTCATAGGAGCTATAGCCTTGCCCTCCGCCCAAGCAGACGCTCCATACGCTCCACGCGAGGAGCCCGCGGGTGCGGCCGCGCCGCCCTCCGTCATCCCCAGACCCACCGACTGGACCGCGCTCGACGGCCACACCTCCCTCACCCGCGCCACCCGCATCCACATCGACCCGCGCACCGCCTCCAGCACCGCGCTGCCCGCCGGACGCGCCGAACTCCCGGGCCCGGCACGGCAGTCCGTGCGCCGCCTCGCCACCCAGCTGCGTACGGAGATCGAGCAGGTCACCGGCTTCACCCCGCGCATCACCGGTACCGGCCGTCCGGCGCCCGGCGACATCGTGCTGACCCTCACCGAGAAGGGAGCCCCGGGCGCGGAGGGCTACCGCTTCGACAGCAGGGGCCCCGTCCGCATCGAGGCAGCCTCCACCCACGGCCTCTACTACGGCACCCGCACCCTCCTGCAGCTCCTGCGCGCCACGGCCGACGACCACCGCCAGATGCCCCGCGCCACGGCCACCGACCGTCCCGCGCAGGCGATCCGCATGGTCCACCTCGACGCGGGCCGCAAGTACTGGCGGATCCCGTACCTGGAGAACCTGATCCGCCGCATGGGCGACCAGAAGCTCAACACGCTGCTGCTGCACCTCTCCGAGTCGGAGGGCTTCCGCCTCGACAGCCCGAAGTTCCCCGGCCTCGCCGACCCGGAGCACAGCTACAGCCGCGCCGACATCGAGCACCTGAAGGCCTTCGCCGCCCGCCACCACGTCCAGCTGATGCCGGGGCTCGAACTCCCCGGCCACGCCACCGTGATCAGTCAGGCCTTCGGCATCGGCTTCGGCTCCGGCCCCTCCCCGTGCACGGGCGCGCACACGCACTCCCACCTCACGCCCGACTGGATCATCGACATGACCAGCGACAAGGCGGTCGCGAAGTCGAAGGAGATCGTCGACGAGTTCGCCGGGTGGTTCGACGCGCCGCTGTTCTCCATCGGCGCGGAGGAGGTCCCTGGGCAGCTCGCCGAGTGCCCGCGCGTGAAGGACCACCTGGCGTCATCGCCCGACGTCTCCACCCTCGGCGACCTGCTCAACCGCTACATCAACGCCCTGGACGACGTGGTCACTTCGCACGGCAGGCGCACCGCCGTCTACAACGGCTCCGAGCACCTGCCCGCGCCCCAGCAGCAGGTGCACGCCCCGGTCGTCTTCCTCACCTGGGAGGGCACGGGCGCCGAGCCGGAGGTCCCCGGCCACGACGAGATCGCCATCGGGCCGTTCTACAACACCCCGAACAACTACCACCACAAGTACCCGGACGAGCCCTGGATGTACGACAGCTGGGCCCCCAGCAGCGCCCCGGACATGCTCGGCTCCGGCATCACGAACTGGGCCGACTACAACTTCTGGGCCGACGACGGCTACTTCGAGCAGCACATGGCGGGCGCCCGGGCGATCCTCGCCGACCGCACCTGGAACCGGTCCGCGACGCCGGACACGGCGGCCGACTTCCGCGCCCGCGCCGCCCGCATCGGCGACCCACCCCCAAGCTCTCAACTCCGTTCAAGCAGGGGAGACCCCACTGGCACCACGCCCGCCCCCGTGCCGCCCCGCGTCGAGGGCAGGCCGAGCCACCACTGGACCTTCGACGACGCGGCGTACCCGAAGGGCTGGACGTACGCGGGCAGTCCCGGCAACACGATCTTCGCCGAGGACAGGGCCGGTGACCTGCCCGGCACCTCGTACATCATCGACAACCCGACGCCCGTGCCAGGACCGCGCGGTCAGGCCTGGCGCTTCGACTCCGACCGGGACGGCGTGGGCTTCGGGGGCCTGGACGTCGACGAGCCGTGGACCGTCTCGGTCCGGGTCCGCGCCACCTCACGGACCGCCGACCAGGTCCTGCTCAGCTCCAAAGCGGGCGCCCTGAAGCTGATGCAGCACGGCACGGGCCGGGTCGGCTTCACGCGGTACGGCGAGGCGGACCACAGCTTCGACTTCACCCTGCCGCTGGACCGCTGGACGCGGCTGACGTGGGTGACCACGCCGGGCAGCACGACGCTGTACGCCGACGGGGAGCGGATCGGCTCAGTCGCCGCCTCGATCCCCCTCCCCCTGCGCTCCATCGGCACCGAACAGGCGAGCCTGCGGGGCGACCTGGACGAACTGGTGACGTGGGACGAGGCGTTGAGCCCCGCCGAGGTCGCCCGCCAGAGGTGAGCGACCGGGGCGGGGCCCGCCCTCACCCGAGCGCCGCGACCCGGTCGCGGTACCCGCGCACGGGCGCCGCGTCCCGGTAGGGCTCAAGCCGACGCTCGAATTCGCGTACGTACTCGTGCGCCCGCACGGACCGCATCTCGCCTGCCGCCTGCGCGGCCTCGGAGCCCAGCTGGCAGGCCGTCTCCAGCTCACCGAGGCCGAGCCGCGCGGTGGCGAGCACCACCCGGCAGAAGAGACGGCTGCGCGCGAAGGCGGGGGCGCGCAGCTGCAGCGAGCGCTCGGCGTGCTGGGCCGCGGCGCGGTACTGCTGCAGGTCGCGGTAGCTGTGCCCGAACTCGTCCGCCAGCTGGGCCTCGTCGAAGAACCGCGCCCAGTGCGGCACTTCGTCGCCCGGCCGCGCCGCCTCGAGCGACCGCTCGGCCCGCACCAGGGCGGCCGTGCAGGCCCGCACCTCGCCGAGCACGCCGTGGCCGCGCGCCTCCGCGGCGTACAGCAGCGACTGCACGACGTGCGGCGCCGAGGAGCCGACGCCCTGCTGGGCCACCCGCGCGAGCTGCACGGCCTCGCGTCCGTGGCCGAGGTAGACGGCCTGGCGGCTCATCGTGACCAGCACGTAGGAGCCGTAGGCCCGGTCGCCCGCCGCCTGCGAGAGGCGCAGCGCCTGCACGTAGTACCGCTGGGCGAGGCCGTGGGCCGCGATGTCGTACGAGGTCCAGCCGGCGAGGCGGGTCAGGTCGGCGGCGGCCGCGAAGAGCCTGCGCCCGGCCTGCTCGCCGTAGACCCCCCGGAGCATCGGCTCGGCCTCGTGCTCCAGATAGCGGACGAGGGCCTGGCGGGCGTGCCCGCCGCCGTACGCGTGATCGAGGGCGCGGAACAGCTCGCCCACGGAGCGCAGCGCCGCGATGTCCCCGCTGCTGACCTTCAGGCCGGGGCCGCGCTCGGGGCCCTGGCGCTGCCGGGGCACGCCGGGGCGGCCCTGCACGGGTACGCGCACATGGGCCGGGTCGACGTCCCCGCGGCCGACGCGTTCGTCGGCGCGGCCGATCAGCCAGTCCCGGCTGGGCACCACGAGCCCGGCCGGGGTGAAGGCGATCTTCCGCAGTTCCGCATGGCTGCCGGAGTCCTTGCGCCACAGTCCGCCGACGATGTCGACGGCCTCCTCGGGGGATGCGGCGAACTCAAGCCCCGCGTAAACCGGGGCGCACGCGTCGAGCCCGAGGTCCTGGGCGGACAGGCGGCGTCCGAGCCGTCTCGTGAAGACCTCGGCGATCAGCGCGGGTGTGGTGCCTCTGGGCTGCTGACCGCGGAGCCAGCGGGTCACCGATGTCTTGTCGTATCGCAGGTCCAGGCCATGTTCAAGGCCCAGCTGGTCGACGCGGCGGGCCAGGCCCGCATTGGAGAATCCGGCTTCCGAGATGAGCGCGGCTAGCTGGCGGTTCGGGGTGCGCTGCGGGGGTCGTTCCGTCATCGGCTGTGCGGTCTCCTGCCTTTCGGGCCTGCCTTTGAGCAGCCCTTATGGCCTCGTGAACGGCGTGAATTTAGCGGCGATAACAGCCCGTGAGCGCACCTTCACGGGTCATTCATCCGATCGTGTGAGTAACCCGGGCCGAAGTTGCCGCCGAAGGGGGCCCGTACAGTGGCAGGGGCGCGATATGTGCACGGTGAACGTTCAGGGAGGCACCTGCCGTGAGTGAGTTTCGGTTCGTCCGGCTGGGCTTCGGCCCGGACTCCGTGGAGTACCAAGAGGCGTGGGACGAGCAGCGCCGCGTGCACGCCGCCCGCTTCGCCGACGAGGTCCCGGACACCTGTCTCCTCCTGGAGCACCCGCCGGTCTACACCGCGGGCCGCCGCACCGAGGACAGCGAGCGCCCGCTGGACGGCACCCCCGTCGTCGACGTCGACCGCGGCGGCAAGATCACCTGGCACGGCCCGGGCCAGCTGGTGGGCTATCCGATCCAGAAGCTGCCGCGCCCGGTGGACGTCGTGGCGCACGTGCGCCGCCTGGAGGAGGCGCTGATCCGCACGTGTGCGGAGTTCGGCCTGGAGACGACGCGCGTCGAGGGGCGCAGCGGTGTCTGGGTCCTCGGCGACCCCCGACAGGAAACAGAGCAGCCTCCGGCGCTCGGCGGCCTGTCCCTGGACTTCGACCCGCGGCTCCAGGACGACGAATTCGACGCACGCTTCAACGGCCCGGAGTACGCGCCGTCGAACGCCGGTCAGCGCCGCGAGGACCGCAAGATCGCCGCGATCGGCATCCGCGTCGCCAAGGGCGTGACGATGCACGGCTTCGCCCTGAACGTGAACCCGGACAACACCTGGTTCGACCGGATCATCCCGTGCGGCATCCGCGACGCGGGCGTGACGTCCCTCTCGTACGAGCTGGACCGCGCGATCACCATCGCCGATGTGCTGCCCGTCGCCGAGCGGCACCTACGGGACGTACTGGAGAACGCGGAGCTCAAGCCGCGCGACGTGGAGCCCGCCTCCGCGTAGATCCACCCGGGCTCCGGGGAATGCACCCCCTTGGCCAGAGGTTGGCCACAAGTAAGCCCAACGACATCACGGGCGTACCCTGGTGTGCGCCGCAGAATCGAAGTTACGCCAGCTAATAGGGAGCCGATGTGTCCGCAGTCGCACCCGACGGACGCAAGATGCTGCGCCTGGAGGTCCGGAACGCCCAGACCCCCATCGAGCGCAAGCCCGAGTGGATCAAGACCCGGGCGAAAATGGGCCCCGAGTACAACGCCCTGCAGAAGCTCGTGAAGAGCGAGGGCCTGCACACGGTCTGCCAGGAAGCGGGCTGTCCGAACATCTACGAGTGCTGGGAAGACCGCGAGGCCACGTTCCTCATCGGCGGCGACCAGTGCACCCGGCGCTGCGACTTCTGCCAGATCGACACCGGCAAGCCGCAGGCCCTCGACCGCGACGAGCCGCGCCGCGTCGGCGAGTCCGTCGTCACGATGGACCTGAACTACGCCACGATCACCGGCGTCGCCCGCGACGACCTGGAGGACGGCGGCGCCTGGCTGTACGCGGAGACGGTCCGCCAGATCCACGCGATGACGGCCGAGCGCGCCGAGGGCTACACCAAGGTCGAGCTGCTCATCCCGGACTTCAACGCCGACCCCGACCAGCTGGCCGAGGTCTTCTCGTCCAAGCCCGAGGTCCTCGGGCACAACGTCGAGACGGTGCCGCGGATCTTCAAGCGGATCCGCCCCGGCTTCCGGTACGAGCGCTCCCTCGAGGTCATCACCAAGGCCCGCGAGGCCGGTCTGGTCACCAAGTCCAACCTGATCCTGGGCATGGGCGAGACCCGCGAAGAGGTCAGCGAGGCGCTGCGGCAGCTGCACGAGGCGGGCACGGAGCTCGTCACGATCACCCAGTACCTGCGCCCCACCCCCCGGCACCACCCCGTCGAGCGCTGGGTGAAGCCCGCCGAGTTCGTGGAGCTGAAGGAGGAGGCCGAGCAGATCGGCTTCTCGGGTGTCATGTCGGGCCCGCTGGTCCGCTCCTCGTACCGCGCCGGACGCCTCTACCAGATGGCGATCGAGAAGCGCGGTTCGTACGTGGCGTCGCAGGCGGTGTGACGCAGGCACATGCCGCGCGCCCACACACTGTGTGAATCGGCGCACAAGCTCCTACCGACCAGTAGTGGCCGTAATGACGCGGCCCGTACGATCCCCGCAGGTGAACGGGACCGTATGGGCCGCGTCAGTGTTTTGGGCCCCCGCATCAAGGTTTCATCGGCGTTTGACCACTCGGTCACGCCCTGGTAACACCAATCAGTGACCCTGGTACTACCGCACGTACAGCCTTACCCATAGCCGCTCCCCCCACCCGAGCCGCTCTCCAGGAGGGCCCCATCATGCAGGCCGCGCCCGTTCGCGCCACCGCCATCCCGTCCGTCGCCGACGCCCTGCGCGCCGTCGAGTCGCTGCTGATGAGCGGCGGCCAGCGCACCGCACGGCGCAATGCCTGGACCTCCGTGCTGGAGGACCGGCGCCGCGCCAAGGACCGGGTCGAGGCGCTGCGCGTGCTCGAAGAGGCCGTGACGACAACCCGCACGTCGTAGACGTCCCCGGAGCCACGTAGACTCACGGCATGGCGAGGAAGGAATCCACCGCGGCGGATGCGGCCGCGGAACCGGGGCGACTCAAGCAGATCGCTCTGACCTACAAGATGACCCGGCGGGCCGACTCCAAAATCGGCCTCATCATCGCGGCTGTGGGAATCGTCACCTTTGGTGTCTTCCTCGCGATCGGCTTCTGGCTCGGCCACCCGGTCTACCTGGGCATTCTCGGCTTCCTGCTCGCCTTCCTCGCGATGGCGATCGTCTTCGGACGCAGGGCCGAGCGGGCCGCCTTCGGGCAGATGGAGGGCCAGCCCGGCGCGGCGGCCGCGGTGCTCGACAAGATCGGCCGCGGCTGGACGACGACCCCCGCGGTCGCGATGAACCGCAGCCAGGACGTGGTGCACCGGACCGTCGGCAAGGCAGGCATCGTCCTGGTCGCCGAGGGCAACCCGAACCGCGTGAAGGGCCTGCTGGCCGCCGAGAAGAAGAAGATGGCACGCATCGTGGCGGACGTCCCCGTCCACGACGTCATCGTCGGCACCACGGACGACACGGTCTCGCTGAAGAAGCTCCGCACGACGCTCCTGAAGCTCCCCCGCGTCCTCACGGGCCCGCAGGTCACTGCGACGAACGACCGGCTGCGCGCGATGGGGGACCTTATGTCCAATATGCCGCTCCCGAAGGGTCCGATGCCGAAAGGTATGAAGGGCGTTCGCCCGCCCAAGTCGTCGCGAGGATGACACCAGGCCTCACCTCTCCCGTCATCTCCATGGGCGGGAGAGGGTGAGGCCGCGATACCGGGACGCCTCCGCAGGCGTCCTCCAGCACCCCCATAACGCGCTCCCAGCGCCCCGACGAACTCCACCGCTTCCAGTGCCCGATAAGGCCAGTGGAGCCAAGCTCAGCATCCAGCTCCGGCCAGGCGACCCCAGTGCGGGCCTTCTTGAGAAAGGCCTCCAGAACGGTCCGCGGGGCAAGCCCTCCCTTCTGTCGAGGCACAACACCCCCGCCCGGGAAGTTTTCCACCTCCATCACGCGCTCCCACGCGCAGTTACACAGCGTCGGAACCATTCGCCCGTGAGAGCGGAACCAGCCGCCCACGGGGCAGGCAAGCCCGCGGTGCATGGGAGGGGGAGGTCCAGTGATCACGATCTTGACATTCGCCAGCCCCAGGAACTCCCGCTGATCCTCTGCGCAGAGTTCTTCCAATCGGTCGTTGGCCAGCTGTGCAACCGCCTGAAGACTCCGCTCCCGCCGCTCCTCTTGCGCAGCGGCCTCTTGCCAGGAGGCCACCGCAGCCCGGTCTTGTTCCAGCTCCTCCAACCTCTCGGTCAGCGGCTTGATGGCCCGGTTTACGGTCGTCTCAGCTTCGCGTTGCGGTAGCCCCCGCTTGGCTGCCTGTTGAGCAGCTACAGCCATAGTGATGTTGATCGTGCTGTCCTGCTCAGCGATCTTCCGATCCAACTCGGCCAAGCGTGAAGCGAAATCCACTTTCCGCAATCTTGCTGCACCCAGCCACTCATCAGACAGGGCTTGCAGCATTTCTCCATCCCTCAGAAAGTCGCAAACGCTTCCCCATACCCATTTCTCGACACCGCGTGCGTCAAGCTGTGGGCACGAGCACTTAGGCGCTCCCGGGTAAGCCTCCCTCTTTCCTGAGCACAGGTAGTGGGGCGCCTCATTGGCCGGGCCTCCACCGACATAGCGCATACCGCACTGGCTGCGCAGCCTGCCGGACAACGTGTAGACCCGCCCCTTAGGGGAAGGGCGACGACGCGGCTCGCTTTTGACAGACCGCAATTCCGCCACCTCATCGGGCGTGAACATCGGATCAAGCGGGATGATTCTGACCTCACCCCAAATCGGCGTACCATCCGGGCGCAGTTTCGCACTCTTTCCGCGGAACACATACCGAGCCTCTAACAGGTCCTCGCTCATCAGACGACCCCGGAAGTTCGCCTCACTCCAAGGTTTGCCCGACCTACTCACCAGCCCCTCATTATTGAGGCGTTGGACAGCCTTACGCCAATCTCCCTGATACTTGACGACGAGGGTTCTCCCCCGACGCAACACCACTGCCTCGTGCACTGTCGTGCAGCCCTCTGATCCGGAGCAACTCACTCCCCCGTCACAGATGTCATGCACAAGACGCTGTTTCCCTTTGACACCCTTATTCTCGATACGGTACCCATAGCGGGCAGGGCCTCCAGGGAAACCCCCCATCCGGGCCTTTTTCTGAATCCCCCCTTGAGTCCTTTTACGGATACGGACAAGTTCCTTAAAGGCTTCGTTCGCCTTTTCACGCATCCGCTCTTCGCCCTCCTCGGTCGTGTTGTCGATGTCGTCATCCACGATGGCGACATGCACGCCGAGGTCTTGCAGTTTCCACACCCATTCCCAGAAGACCCTGTTGTTCCGACCGACTGCCCGGGTCTCGTGCACTACCACCATATTGAAGGGGCAAGGCTTACTTTGCGCGAGTTCCATGATCTCTCTGGCGCCCTTGCGCCTGTCCCACGGAAGCGTTCCCGACTCCCCTTCATCCTTGAAGGTGTCGACTTTTACCCAGCCCTTGCGCTCGATGTACGCGGCTGTTTCGTCGCCGGTGTATGCGATCCCGTACCCGTCTACCTGCTGATCAGTGGAAACCCGCAGGTAGTCCACTGCCCGGACGGCAGGTGTGGCGATGTCGGCAGCCCTGGCTGCTGTATCGATGGCATGTATGACAGAGTTACCCATGTCAGTCCTCCAAGACTGGCCAGACCCCGGGGTGGTCGCACACCGCCGGGGTCACCCATGCGATGGGTTAACTATAGAAGTCTATTCATCGGGGCGAGGCGAAAACAGGATTTCCAGCATGCGCAGATGCGCCGCCTCTGATCCTGACCCTTCCGTCGGTTTCCAAATGGCCTTCGACGCCTCTTGCGAATCAGTGATCGATTTTGATTCGGGATTGAGGAAATTGATGCGCTGTTTCCCTGAACAGCGACACCGCGGAGCCTCGCCACCATCAGAAAGTGCAGTCATGGCCCTCCCGGTGGCCGCCGGGTACGGGGTGCGGACTTCGACTGAGGTCGCCGCGGACCGTACGCACGGCTCCAGAGCATCGCTCGTGGCCCACAAGGGCGGGGGCGAGGACGGACCGTCGGGACCGTCCAGGCGGATGACGGCATGGAAGTGAATGGCACCGCGCTTCTGGTACTCGGCGACTTTGGCGAAGGAGTGCGCCGCGTACTCGCGAAATCGCGTTTGAACAATGCCCGCCGCTGAGGCCAGATGCCGCCTGAGCATGTGGCAAAACCGGCTCCACAGGGTGCCGACGGAGGCGTGCCAGAGGACATGGCCCACGTAGTCGTAGCAGTCCCTGTACAGGGGCTGACCGATGACGGCATCGGCGTCCGCGTGCCGTTGACCGCACCCCAGGGGCCGCCTGTGCGCGCACTCCCCGGCCCTGCGGCGAGGGCGGCAGTGGGGGCGTACTTGCCGTGCCGCCATGGTGCACGGTGCCGAAGGATGGCGCGGTCAGGGTGGTGACGAAGCGGCGGGGATGCAGCTGCACCTGGTCGGTCATGCCCTTGCCGCCGAGCAGGCCGGAGCGAACCAGTTGGAAGGTGTCGCCCGCATGTAGCTGTGCGCAGGGTTGGCGGCGCGATGCGCGTCGGTTGCGACAGCGCAACAGCACGAAGCCCCGCCGCCTCTCACAAGGTGACGGGGCGTGCGATGGGGAAGCCTGGCTTTCGGTTCCTCTCCGATCGCCGACGACCGGAGAAGGGAACCGGACCACCCCCAGCCGCAGCACGGGCAGGGTACGGCCGGGGGTGGCGTTTCGGGGGGGGAGAGAGAGATGCGTACTCACCCCGTGCGGATAGCGGTCACGAAGCCGACGAACGACGCGAGAAGCGCGGCAACGCCCAGGACGAGCACCCAGCGACTATTCACCGCAGCCTCGGCGTTCTAGCGAAGAGCACGAGCAGATTGCAGTACTCGACGACCTTGAACAGGTACTGCCGTCCCGGCTCCACGTCGGACGCCGAGACCACGATCTCGTCACGGGCCCCAAACAAGGCCCTGGCCTCTGCGACCTTTTCGGCGACCTTGGCGTTGTGGTGTTGGCCTACCTCCATTCGCAGAAGGTGACTCAGGTCGCCCCACACCAGATCGATCCTTCGCATCAGGTCGGAAACGTCCATACCTGTCGCGAAGTCGCCAGCCGACTGCGCATTGTGGGTGAACGTCTCCAGGTAGGCGTCGAAGCGGTCCCCCATCAGTCGCTTGTCGTCGTAGACCTCCACTAGCAACACCCCTTACCCCCCGCAGACTCGCTGGTCCATCCCGTCGCCTCACGCAGCGTGCGTGCGGCATAGGAGTAGGCAGACCGCTCCTCCTCCGTCGCCTTGCGACACTCCGTGGTCGCTGCCTTCCACCGGAGACCCGAAGGCCGTTCGAGCGTGAGGAGGCCGGACTCTTCGTCAACGGCGACCACCTTCACAACCCGCCTCCGCCCCCGGTCTTTGACCAGCTCACCAACCGTGAACTGCGACTGCGGTTGCTGTTCCTCCGAGGGCTTTCCGTCCGCGCTCATCGCCGTCCCCCGTGACGCTCGCGACGGGCACACCGCACCAAAGCGGCAACGGATGGCATGGGGCACAGGTCGCTGACCATGCGCGGCTCTACCGCCCAGTGCAGGCCGTAGGGGCCACGAAGGCCAGCGGCTGGGACGCTGAGGAAGTTCCCACAGCCCAACAACGGCGCCTCGTCGTACTCCCAGCGCGGCGTCGACGACGTCTCGACCAAGGCGTGATACGTGTACTGAGGGCTGTTGCGGATCACCGGACCGTTCAGGAGTTCGGCCAGCGTCGCGGCTACCACCTCCAACTCATCGGTGCCAACGCTCGCGTAGACGATTCGGGTGGACAGGCATACGGAGTTGAAGCGTTTGCCGAGCGGCAGCAGAGCAACACCGCCTTCCGCCCATTCCCGATGTGCCTGGTTCGGCTCTTGTTGAGCTCGCGCCAGCCAATCGAAAGCTGAGTTGTATCCCCTCGTGGAGGGCCCTACATTCCCGCTGCTCATGTCATCGAGGTTGGCGTAAGTGCCCTCTTGATCATCAGGACAGATCTGGGGCAGTTACTGACAGACGACAGGACAGTTTCTCCCCCTACCGACCCCTGGTAGGTCTACCGTCGAAGGACGTCGACGCAGGGTGGGGAACGGTCATGGCGAAACAGCGAAACACCAAGTTGGAAGCGCTGTTGACGGAGTTCGGCTACACCCACCAGCAGCTGTCCGACGAGGTCAACCGGACCGCCGAGACGGTGTACGGCAGCACCGCGCAGTGCACCGACCGGCACGTACGGCGCTGGATCGCCGGTGACGTCCAGTGGCCTTGGTCCCGGTACCTTCTGCCCCTCCAGGAAGTTTTCGGCCGCAGCCCGGAAGCCATGGGGTTCGTCCCGCGCAGCTCTTCCCGGATTCCGGATCCCCCCAGGTCGACTACGGGGAAGGAGCAACCTCCCGTGCGACGCCGTGAATTCATCGCGGCCGGTCTGGCCGCCGCCCTTGGTCTCGACACGATCCCGTCCGCGGGCCGACTGGGAGCCAGCGACGCCGAGCGCATCCACTCCATCGTGCCCGCCCTGTATCAACACGACCATGCGCTAGGTGGGGGCGCCCTGCACGCAGTTGCCCACGAGGCGTTGCAGCGTGTGCATTTCGCCCTGAACCACTGCATCTACGGTGATCGAGTCGAACGGCAGTTGTATGCAGCAACTGGCGACTTGGCTGCCTCGGCAGGATGGTTCGCGTACGACGCCGGTCGGCAGGAAAGCGCAACAGGCCTGTACAACGAAGCACTGCAAGCCGGGATGCTCGCCCGGGACGGCATGCTTCAGGCCCGAGTCTGGTCCAACCTCGCCATGCAGGCCCGCCTACTCGGTCGCGATACGGAAGCTCTGCGGGTAGGGCGAGCAGCGGTTGAGACCAGGCAGGCGAAAGCGGACCCGTGGCTCATGGCCTTGCTCCACTGCCGCCAAGCCGTCGGCTACGCACGAACCGGCGACCGCGTGCACGCCCAACGGTCCCTCGCCCGCGCAGAGAGTGCCTACGACCGTGGCAAGGGCGATCCCACAGCTTGGCTCACCTTCCTCACGCCTGCCGAGCTCACCGGCCTTGCCGGAGCCGCGCACCAAGCCCTGGGGCAGCACAGACGAGCCCAGGAACTCACCGCCTCCGCGTTGGGCATGTTGGACGACCGCTTCGAACGCAACCGGGTCTACTACACGGTCCAGAGCGCGCAGGCCCTCCTCGATGGCGGGGAGGTGGAGCACGCCGCCGCCGAGGCCAGTCATGCGGCGGCAATGGGACAGCGCCTCCAGAGCCAGCGCGTGCAGGACAAATTGCACGGACTGCGTACTCAGATGCACCGCCACGCTCAGGTGCCCGCGGTTGCAGACTTCCTTGAACGGACGCGACGGACAGGAGCGTGACCGTGGACGGCATGAGGTTGGAGCGCCGGGACGCAGAAGGGCTCTCCGAGATCCGGCGCCAGCTCCTCGACGTCTACGCGGAGATCTACGCCGACCGAATCGACGAGGAATTCCACAGCGTGGCCAGGTTCGACGAACGGCTCGGCTGGAATGCGGAGGTGCCCGGCTTCACCGCAGTCGTCGGCTACCTCAACGAAGTCCCGATCGGCTATGCCTACGGCTGCACCCTTCAGGAAGGCACCAGGTGGTGGAACCGGCTGCGCACCCCGGTGCCGGAGGGTGCAACCGTCGAGGATGGCCGCCGGACGTTCGCCTTGTCCGAGCTCATGGTCTTGAGTGAGGTACGAGGCACAGGCGCGGCGAAGATCATCCATGATGAGTTGCTCCGCGGCAGGCAAGAAGAACGCGTGACACTCCTAGTCGAGCGCGAGCACCCCAAAGTGTGCAGTTTGTACAAAACCTGGGGGTATGGGTGGTTTGGTGAGGTGCTGCCGTTCCCTGACTCACCGCTGTATGACGCCCTCATACTGCTTCGGCCCGAGAGGTGATCGGGACGGAGGAATCGAGCACCCCACGTGGCCTATCCCCCACTCCGCAGAGTGAACGGAAGAGCAACACCGCTGAATACTTCCGAAGGGGCCCTCATCGTCGTAGTGGAGTCTTCGTGCCGTCGTAGTGACCTCTTTGACGCCTTTGACGTCTTCCTGCGCGCGGAACCGTCCTGGAAGAGCTAGATCCGGACCTGCACCGCGCGGGCGAGGCGGTCGTGGAGGCCGCGGCCGTCGCGGTCCCAGATCAGGGCCGGGATGACCAGGCACAGCAGGATGCTGCGGACCAGGACCCAGCCGGGGGCGAGCCTGCCACCGCCCTCGGCGATGACGCGCAGCCGGAAGAGGGCCTTGCCCGGGGTGCAGCCGACCGTGCCGACGGTCAGGACGCTCATGACGAAGAAGATGCCGAGGGCCCAGTTGCCCATCGCCTGCTGGTCACCGCCCGCGAACAGGCCGTATGCGATCACCATGCACAGGCCCCAGTCCACGGCGATGGCGCCGATGCGGCGGCCGGGGCGCGCGATCGCTCCCGGCCCCTCCTCGGGCAGTCCGAGCTGCTCGCCCCGGTACCCGAAGTCGACACCGGCGTCCTCCGCGGCCGCGCGGGGCCCGGACAGCCACGATCCGATTGCTTGCCTCTTGTCCACCCGTCCACGGTACTGCGGAGCGCCGTGGAGCCGGGTACGGGGTGGTCGTAACGGTGCACACGGCACCCGGCTCGGTTAACTTCGACGAAACAAATGGGTCATGCTTGAGAAATCCCCCGTCCTTATGGTCGGGTCCCAGCGTGTGCCACCGCACTGGCCGCACAACGAGCTGCAACCCCGTCCCGCCTCGGGCGGGAGTAGGAGGAGTTGGATGTTGTTCCAGAACGCCGACGACGCAAAGAAGTACATCGCGGACGAGGACGTCAAGTTCATCGACGTCCGCTTCTGCGACCTGCCCGGTGTGATGCAGCACTTCACGATCCCGGCGGCGGCGTTCGACCCGGAGGAGGAGCTGGCCTTCGACGGTTCGTCGATCCGCGGCTTCCAGGCCATCCACGAGTCCGACATGGCGCTCCGCGCCGACCTGTCGACGGCGCGTGTGGACCCCTTCCGCCGCGACAAGACCGTCAACATCAACTTCTTCATCCACGACCCGATCACGGGCGAGCAGTACAGCCGTGACCCGCGGAACGTCGCGAAGAAGGCCGAGGCGTACCTGGCCTCCACCGGCATCGCCGACACGGCCTACTTCGGCCCCGAGGCCGAGTTCTACGTCTTCGACAACGTCCGCTTCCAGACGTCGGCGAACGAGAGCTTCTACCACATCGACTCCGAGGCTGGCGCCTGGAACACCGGTGCGGTCGAGAACAACCGTGGCTACAAGGTCCGCTACAAGGGCGGTTACTTCCCGGCCCCGCCGGTCGACCACTTCGCCGACCTCCGCGCCGAGATCTCCCTGGAGCTGGACAAGAACGGCCTCCAGGTCGAGCGCCAGCACCACGAGGTCGGCACCGCCGGTCAGGCGGAGATCAACTACAAGTTCAACACGCTGCTCGCCGCGGCCGACGACCTGATGCTCTTCAAGTACATCGTGAAGAACGTCGCGTGGCGCAACGAGAAGACCGCGACCTTCATGCCGAAGCCGATCTTCGGCGACAACGGCTCGGGCATGCACGTCCACCAGTCCCTGTGGGCCGGTGGCGACCCGCTCTTCTACGACGAGCAGGGCTACGCGGGCCTCTCGGACACCGCGCGCTACTACATCGGCGGCATCCTCAAGCACGCCCCGTCGCTGCTCGCGTTCACCAACCCGACGGTCAACTCGTACCACCGCCTGGTCCCCGGCTTCGAGGCCCCGGTCAACATGGTCTACTCGCAGCGCAACCGCTCCGCCGCGATGCGCATCCCGATCACGGGCTCGAACCCGAAGGCCAAGCGCGTCGAGTTCCGCGCGCCCGACCCGTCCTCGAACCCGTACCTCGCCTTCTCGGCGCTGCTCCTCGCGGGCCTGGACGGCGTCAAGAACAAGATCGAGCCGCCGGAGCCGATCGACAAGGACCTCTACGAGCTCGCCCCCGAGGAGCACGCGGGCGTCGCCCAGGTCCCGACCTCCCTCCCCGCGGTCCTCGACGCCCTGGAGGCGGACAACGAGTACCTGCAGGCGGGCGGCGTCTTCACGTCCGACCTGATCGAGACGTGGATCGACTACAAGCGCACGAACGAGATCGCCCCGATCCAGCTGCGGCCGCACCCGCACGAGTTCGAGCTGTACTTCGACATCTAAATCGCGGAGTAGGACAGCTAGAACAGATCAGCAACGAAGGCCGTCACCGGCATGGTGGCGGCCTTTGTCGTGACCGTTGGCCGGTGGGTGGCTACAGCGCGGGGAGGATGCCGGGTAAACGCGGCATTCACCTCCGTCACCTCCGGCGAGGTGATGGCCACCGTCAAGGTGCGTCTGGAGAGCGGTCAGGGCATCCCCGCCGCCGTCATCCCCGGGAGCCGGGCCGGTCGATGTGTACGTTCGTCGACTTCACCCGCGCGGTGACCGTGACCCCGACCTCGATCTCCAGCTCCTCGACGGCCTCACGGCTGACCACGGACACCAGCCGGTGGGGCCCCGACTGGATCTCGACCTGAGCCGCCACGTCGTCGGTGCGCACCGAAGTGACGATTCCCGCGAAGGAGTTGCGCACCGAGGTCAGCACCTCGCCGGAGACCGGGTGCATCCCCCGCGCCCGCTCCTTGGCGAGCTCGGCCAGGCTCACCCCGTCGACCAGCCGGTTCCCGGAGTCGTCCCGCTCCGTCCGCAGCTGCCCGCCGTCACCCCACCGCCGGACGGTCTCCGAACTCACGCCGAGCAGCCGCGCGGCCTGACCGATGCTGAATGTGGGCACACGGGCACCTTAGGCGGTCGGCGCGGGCGAGACGCGGACAGGGCCGCTCACGTGGCGAACACCGTGTCCAGCCAGTCGAAGGTGCGCTGGTGCCACAGGGCGACCGCGCCTTCGTGGCAGTGCTCGCCGCCGCCCTCCGCCTCGGGGAAGGCGATCAGTTCCTTCGGGCAGGTCAGCGCGTCGAAGACGCGCTGCGGCTGGCCGGTGAAGAACTGGTCGTTCTCCGCCTCAAGAACGAGCATCGGGCAGGTGATCCGCTCCGCGAGCCCCTCCAAGGTGTAGGCCTTGGACGCCTCGACGAGTCCGTCTGCGTCGGAGACCCCGAGGGTCCACAGGCCGTTGCGGACCAGCCAGCGCGCCGAGACGCTCCGCGCCATCACGGCTTCCCAGCCGCCGGGGGTCCCGGCCGCGGTCCGGGCGACCGCCTCGAACGTGGGGTGGACGTCGTACACGCCGTCGTGCAGTACGCATGCCGCGATGCGGTGCTCGAAGGCGACCGCCCGTGCGGCGAGGTACCCGCCGAGGCTGGTGCCGATGAGCGTGAGCCGGTCCGTGTCCACCTCGGGCAGGGCGAGCGCGAAATCGACGACCGGGGTGACCACGGCCTCCCAGTCCGGCCGGAAGTGCAGGCCCTGCTCGCGCACGGCGCTGCCCTGGCCGGGACCGTCGAAGGCCAGGACGTGGAAGCCCCGCCGCAGGGCTCCCGCGGCCAGCGCGACGTAGGCCTCTTCCAGGGTGGAGTCGTAACCGCCGTGGTAGAGCACGGTCGGGCGCGGCTCGCCCGAGTCGTCCGCGAGGAACAGATAGCCCGGCAAGGTGGTGTCCTCGTAAGGGATGCGCACGGCACGGGCAGGGGTGTCGAGCAGGGCGGCGGCGTCCGCGAAGGCCAGCCGGGACGCCTTCGCCAGTCGCGCGGACTCGGTGTCGTTCGCCGGGTCCGCGCGCCGGTAGAAGTCGGCGGTCCGGTAGTAGTTCGAGGCCCGCAGCAGCGCCTCCCGCGCACTCACCCGATGTCCTGCGGCCAGCGCGTCCCGGCCGATGCGCTCGACCCGCGCCGCCGTCGCGGCCCACTGGGCCGACCATGCCTCTTCGTCCCCGTCCGGAATCAGGCGGCAGGTCACCAGGACTTCGCCGAGCTCGGCGCCGCCGTACGTGGCGTAACCGGCAGCCCTCAACGCCTCGAAGGAGAAGGACTCGTTGTCATAGAGGAATTTCATCGTCAGTGCCTCCCATTTGAAGCGGAACGGAACGGTGCCGTTCCATTCGCTGAGGCGATGCTAGCCCACCGTGGAACGGAACGCACCCGTTCCGTTCATCTATGCTGTGCGGATGGCAGCAGAACGCAGGGCAACCGGCGGCGCGGCCCTGCGGGAGCGGGTGACCGAGGCGATCACCGAGGCGGCCTTCGCCGAACTCGCGGAGAGCGGGTACGAGCGGATGTCCATGGAGGCGGTCGCCCGGCGCGCGGGCGTGGGCAAGGCCGCGCTGTACCGACGCTGGGCATCGAAGCAGGAGATGCTCGCCGAACTGGTCAGGGAGGCGGTGAAGGGCGCGCTGCCGCCGACTCCGGACACCGGAGCCCTGCACACCGATCTGCGCGAGTTCCTCGGCACCATCCGCAGTCAGCTCACCAACCCGGTGGTGCGCGGCATCGGCCCCGGACTGCTCGCGCAGAGCCGCCACACGAGCGCGCTCGCGGATGTGATCCACACGGGCGTGGCGGCACCGCGCCGGGCGGTGGCGCGCACCATGCTGCAGGCCGCGATCGACCGGGGCGAACTCCCCGCCCTCCTGGACCAGGAAATGGCCGCGGACCTCCTGATGGCACCACTGGGCTTCCGCCTGCTCATCACGGAGGGGGACAGCGGCGACGAGTACCTGGACCGACTCGCCCGCGTGATCGAGGCAGCACTGAAAGCCGCCGCCCGCTAGGGAGTTTCACCGACGAGCCCGCGCCGGTCCACCGAGAGGGAGAGAGCACGTGGAAGAGCAGAATCAGGGCGGGCAGGATCAAGGCGGTCGGAATCCGGGCGGGCACGCCGATCCCGAGGTGCGGAAGCGGATCCAGGCGAGCTTCGACCGGCAGGGGCTGATGCGCCACCTCGGCGCCCGCATATCCCACATCGCCCCGGGCCGCGTGCACGTCACGCTCCCCGGCCGCCCCGAAGTCACCCAGCAGCACGGCTACTTCCACGCCGGTGCCACCAGCGCCATCGCGGACAGCGCGGGCGGCTACGCGGCGTACACGCTGTTTCCCGAGGACAGCGACGTCCTCACCGTCGAGTACAAGATCAACCTTCTCGCACCCGCCGTCGGCGACCACATCGAGGCGGTCGGCACCGTCCTGAAGTCCGGACGCACCCTGACCGTCTGCCAGTTGGAGGTCCACGGGGTCCAGGAGGACGGCACGCGGAAACTCGTCGCTAATGGACAGCAGACGCTTATTCGAGTTTCGGCCAAAGTCGTATCATCTTGATTATCGAATTCGACGCAAGGTAAGCGCCGCGAATTACGGGCATTGACCTCCCTGTTGTTACTTTGATTCCTCCTGAATCAGTTCACGTTCCGTTGCGTTCCTTGGAGGAGTCGGTGGTTCGAGTCTGGGCGGCGGCCGGAGGGCTCGCTCTCGTTGCTACCACCTGCACCTACGTCGCCATGGGGCCCGCCGTGGCGACGCAGGGGCAGAGGCAGGGGCAGAAGCAGGGGGAAGAGCCGATCCCTACGCTCTATCTGAAGCAGGAACTGCCGCATCCGTCCTCCACTCCCCCGGCCAGCAAGGACGGCACCGTCATCGCCTCCCGGTTCACCGTCACGGACCGCGCCGGTACGAAGGTCGGCGGCGCCTTCGAGACGTGCGCCAAAGAGATGGTCGGGGGCAGCGCGGTCACCGCGTACTGCTCCGGGATCATCGAGGTCGAGGGCAAAGGGAAAGTCGCCTTCCAGGCGTCCCGTGCGGTGTCGGGCGACCCCAAGGACGACCACGCCCTGGTCACGGGCGTGGTCACCGGAGGCACCGGCGCCTATGACAGCGCGGACGGCGAGATGGACCTCACCCCGCCCGCCGCCGAGAACGGCACCTGGACGGCCGAGTTCAAGTGACAGCGGAGTGCGGGTGGTGACGGCGGGGTACGGGCAGTGATGCGGCGCCCGCCCCCGTCCGCATGACAGTGCACCGTGACCTGAACTACCATTCCGAGCAGGGCAGTTGGGGGGCTCCCAGAATTCGCACCCCCACGCGAGTGCGGGCGTGAACGCAGGTGGGAGGCCGAGGTGATCACGGAGCGGCTACACCGTTCGGAAGCCACCGGGCAGTCCGAGTCGGAAGTCCTGGAGCTGCGCCGCGCGCATGCGCCCACCGACGTCAGCGGCAACCCGCACACCGAGGAGCGCGCCGGAGTCCCGCCCCACGCCGTGGCCGCCGCCCTCTCGATCGCGCCGCAGGACGAGATGGACAATCTGCCGCAGAGTGCGACCGAGGTCTTCGTCGGCCGCTCCGACGACCTGGTGAGCATCCGGCGGGCGCTCGGCGCGGGCGAGGGCGTCATCACCCAGCCGCAGACCCTGCACGGGCTCGGCGGCGTCGGAAAGACCGCGCTCGCACTGCGGTACGCACTGACGCACCGTCACGACTACACCGTCATCTGGTGGATCGTCGCCGACAGCCGCGAGCAGGTGGACGCCGCCCTCGCCGACCTCGCCGTCTTCCTCCACCCCGGCTGGGCGCTCACCGCCCTGCCGAAGCAGCAGACGGAATGGGCCCTGCTGTGGCTGCAGGCGCACAGCGGCTGGCTCCTGGTCTTCGACAACGCCGAGGCGCCCGCCGATCTGAATCCCTACCTCGGACGGCTGCACGGCCACGGGCACCAGCTCGTGACCAGCCGCCGCGCCGACGGCTGGCACACCAGCGCCCAGCCGCTCCCCCTCGACGTCCTGGCCTCCGAGTCGTCGGTGAACCTGCTGTGCGGACTTGCCCTGTCCCAGGCCGACCGGCGGGAGCCGACGCCCGAAGAGCGGCGGCAGGCAGCCGAACTGGCCGTCGAGCTGGGGCACTTACCGCTGGCGCTGGCGCAGGCCGGTGCCTATCTGCGACAGACCGGTACGTCCTTCGCCGCCTACCGCGCCCTCCTGCGGGAAGATCCCGCCACGGTGCTCGACACCACCGCGGAGACCGGCGACGCCACCCGTACGATCGCCCGCATCTGGCGGGCCACCCTGCGCGCCGTCGACCGGACCGACCCGTCGGCCGCCACGCTGCTGCACACCCTGGCCTGGTACGCGCCCGAGGCGGTGCCGCGCCACGCGCTCGCCGCGCTCGCGGACGTCCGCGTCGACGCCGCGCTGCGGCTGCTCGCCGACTACAACATGATCACGCTCACCGAGGACACCGTCACGGTGCACCGGCTCGTGCAGACCGTGCTGCGCACCCCCGACCTGACGGCGGGTTCCGCCGCGCGGACGGGCCGCGCTTGGGCCGAGGCCGTCATGGCCCGTGCGCTGCCCGAAGGACCGCGCGCCGAGCGGGAGGTGCAGGCCCGCTGGCAGGAACTGCTGCCCCACATCCAGGCGTTGGCCGCCACCCGCCCCGTCGGCGTACAGCCCGAAGAAGCCACCGTCCGGCTGTACGAGCGGGCGGCGCGGGAACTGGTCGAGCGCGACCAGAAGGTCCTCGCCGTCCCCCTGCTGGAGGCCGTGGTCGACGGGCTCGTCCTGCTGCACGGGAACGACCACCCGGACACCCTCGACAGCCGTGACGCCCTCGCCGACGCGCAGAGCAGGGACGGCGACCCGCACCGGGCGGTGGCGCTCTGCCGCGAGCTCATCGCCGACCGCGGCCGGGTGTTCGGCCCCGACCACCCGACCACGCTGGCCAGCCGCCACACGTACGCGCACGCGCTGCGGAAGGCGGGTGACCATCAGTCGGCGGTCCAGGAGTTCGAGGCGGTCGCGGCGGACCGGGCCCGGGCCCTCGGTCCGGAGCACCGGGACACGCTCGGCAGCCGCGACGGCCTCGCCTACGCGCACCAGACGGCCGGAGCCCACCAGGCCGCCGTCCAGGAGTACGAGGCCGTGGTCGCCGACCGGACACGGCTCTTCGGCGCCGACGATCCCTCCACGCTCACCAGCCGCAACAGCCTCGCCTACGCCTGCCGTGCCGCGGGCGACCACCGGCGCGCCCTAGCCCTCTACGAGGCGGCGATCGCGGACCGCACCCGCGTGCTGGGACCCGACCACCCGGACACGCTGACCAGCCGCGGCTGGCTGGCCCATGCCCAGCGGGTGGCCAGGGACCACCGCGCGGCCGTGGACGGTTTCGGGGCCATCGTGGCGGACCGCACGCGGCTGCAGGGGAGCGACCACCCCGACACCTTCGACAGCCGGGGCGATCTCGCGTACGCACGCCAGAGCGCCGGTGATCCGGCCGCCGCCGTACGGGAACTGAGCCTCCTCGTCACGGACCGCTCGCGCGTCCAGGGCGCCGACCACCCCGCGACGCTCGACGGCCGCGAGGACCTGGCGCTCGCCTGCCGGGCCATGGGGGACCACCGGCGGGCGATCGACCTCTACGAGTCCGTGCTGGCGGACCGGGTCCGTGTCCAGGGCCCGTCCCACCCGGCGACCCTGGACTGCCGGGACGACCTCGCCTTCACCTGTTCGTCGGCCGGGGAGCACGCCCGCGCCGTCCGGCTCTTCCAGGCCCTGGTGTCGCGGCACACCCGGACCCGGGGTCCCCGGCACCCGGCCACGCTCAAGGCGCGTGAGAACGTGGCCTACGCCTACCGCGCCGCGGGCGACCACGCACGGGCCATCGCCTGGTGCGAGCCCGTCGTCGCGGACTCCACCGAGCTGCTGGGCCCCGAGCACCCCGCCACCCTGTCGAGCCGCGAGCAGCTGGCGATCGTCCGGCGGCTGGCGCAGCAGTACCCCGTCGCCGTCGCGGAGTTCGCCTCCCTCCTCCAGGACCGCACCCGCATCCAGGGGCCCGATCATCCCGACACCCTGGGCGCCCGCATCGACCTCGCCTACGCCCACGACCTCGCGGGTGACAGGGAGAGCGCTGTGCGCGGCTTCGAGGAGCTGCTCGCGGACCACGTCCGCCTGTACGGTCCCGACCACCTCGACGTGCTGAACATCCGGAGCTGGCTGGCCCTCACCTGCCGCCACGCGGAAGCGCACCGGCGGGCCATCGAGCTGTACGAGGAACTCGTCGAGGACCGCGTCCGCATCCACGGCCCGCACCACCCCGAGGTCCTCACGGCCCGTTACTCCCTCGCCCTCGCCTGGGACGTCGAGGGCGATCACCGCCGGGCGGCCGAACTGCTCGGGGAGGTGGTCGCGGAGCGTACCGCGGTGCTGGGCGCGGACCACGACGACGTGCTCGCCACGCGCGGCAGTCTGGCCGACGCCGTCAAGGGAACCGGGGACCACCAGCGTGCGATCGCCCTGTACGAGCAGCTCCTCGACGACTACGTACGCGTCTGCGGACCGGACCACCTCAACACCCTGATCTGCCGCAACGACCTCGGCTTCGCGCACTTGTCGGCCGGGCGGGGCGCGGCGGCGGTGCGGGAGATGGAGGCGCTGGTCGCCGACCGCACCCGCATCCAGGGCCCCGACCACCCCGCGACCCTGACGAGCCGGGCCAACCTGGCCCACGCCTGCCGCGACACGGGCGACCACACCCGCGCCCTCCGCCTCTGCGAAGAGCTCGTCACCGACAGCGTCCGGGTGCACGGCCCGGACCACCCCGCCACCTTCACCCGGCGCCGGGAGCTCGCCCGTGCCTGCGGCGCGGCGCGGCAGCACGCCCGTGGCGTGCGGCTCTACGAAGAACTACGGGACGACCAGCACCGCGTGCACGGTCCGGAGCACGCGGCCACGCTCCTCACCCGGGAACTCCTGGTGGGCCTCCGGCTGGCCGAGCGGCTGCACCACGACGCCCTGCGGGAGATCGACGCCCTCGTAGCGGACCGCACCCGGATCTACGGCCCGTCCCACAGGACCACGCTGATCAGCCGGTCCAACGCCGCTTACATCTGTCTGTGCGCGGGGGAACACCACCGTGCGGTGTCCCTCTACGAAGAGCTCGTCGCCGACCGCACCGTGATCCACGGTCAGGAACATCCGGTGGTGCTCGACACACGCGGGGACCTGGCCGACGCCGTCCGCGCGGCCGGGGACCACCGGCGTGCGATCCCCCTGTACGAGGCGCTCCTCGACGACTACGTACGCGTCTGCGGACCGGACCACCTCGACACCCTGGCCTGCCGCAACGAACTCGGCTACGCGCGCCAGCTGGCCGGGCAACGCCTCGTGGCGCTGCGGGAGATGGAGGCGCTCGTCGCCGACCGCACCCGCATCCAGGGCCCCGACCACACCGCGACCCTGACGAGCCGGGCCAACCTGGCCTACGCCTGCCGGGACACGGGCGACCACGCCCGCGCCGTCCGCCTCTACGAAGAGCTCGTCACCGACAGCGTCCGGTTGCGCGGTCCGGATGATCCCGTCGTCTTCGGCAGGCGCGAGAACCTCGCCTATACGCACAGCTTCGCCGGTGCCCACGACTCCGCCATCGCCCAGCACGAAGCCCTGACCGCGGACCGTGCCAGGGTGCTCGGCCCCGATCATCCGGACACCCTCGGCACCAGGCGGTGGCTCGCCTGGTCCTGCGGCCAGGCCGGGTACTACTCACGGGCCGTCTCCGTGTACGAGGCAGCGCTCGCGGACCTCACCCGTGTGCAGGGACCGGACCACATCGACACGTTGTCCTGCCGCGACGACCTCGCCTACGCACGGCAACTGGCCGGACAGCACACCGCGGCGCTGCGGGATCTGGAGGCGCTGGTCGCCGACCGCACCCGCATCCAGGGCCCCGACCACCCCGCGGTCCTGAACAGCCGGGCAGAACTGGCCCACACCTGCCGCGGCGCGGGCGACCATGTCCGCGCCGTGCGGCTCTACCAGGAGCTCGCCGCCGACCGGTCACGCGTACAGGGTCCGGATCACGGCCACACCCTGTTCGCCCGCGTCTCGCTCGCCCTGGCATCGCTGCCCGTCCGTTCCGCCGAACACGTGATCGCCCTCAGCGAGGCGCTCCTCGCCGATCACGTCCGGCTGTTCGGGGCCGACCACACGACGACCCTCGCCTGTCGCGACCGTCTGGCCTACGCCTGGCTTCGGGCCGGTGACAGCCGCCGTGCGATCGACCTCTTCGAGGCCGTCATCGCCGACCGCTCCCGGATCCTGGGCCTCGGCCACCCGGACACCGCGGCCGGTGTCGCCGCCGCCCACGAGCGGGGCAGGGACGCCCTGCCGACCATGGCGACGTACTGGAAGCGGCTGCAGGACCGCACGCACCCCACCGCCATCGACGCGCTCGCGCAGGCGTACGGCGAGGCGGGGGACCACGATCGTTCGGCGGCGCTGTACGAAGCGGTGGCCCACGGGCGGGAGCAGGTCCTCGGCGAGGCGCACCCCGCCACCCTCGACAGCCGCACCGGAGCGGTCTTCGCGCGGGCCGCGGCGGGCGACGTGCAGGGTGCCTCCGCCGACGGCGCGCGGCTCCTCGCCGACGTGGAGCGGCTGCTCGGGCCCGACCATCCGCGGGCCCACGACCTGCGTCGGCGCATGACGGGGCTGCTGCCCACGTGGGCGCTGCGGCTGCGGCTCCTCGACGACGAGGTGCGGGCGGGCGAGACGGTGCACATCGAGGTCCGCATCGAGCAGTCCGGGCACGGCACGCCCACCGCCTCGGAGTTGCCCCTGGACGACCCCGAACTCCCCCTCGACGCACCGGAGCTCCCCCCGCTCCTCCTGGTCGTCGCGGCCCGCTCGGGCGCCACGGTCGAGCCGCCCCTCGCGGAGTACTCGGCCGGGGACGAACCCGCGGTCTTCGCGTTCACGGCGCCGGAACCGGGCACGCACCGCCTGCGGTTCACCGTGTACGACCGCGATGTCGGCGTGGTCCTCCAGGACGTGGAGACCAGCATCGACGTCGTGGCAGGCACCCCTTCTCTTGTCAGTGAGGCCCCCGGTCCCAGGAGGAACTGAGCAGGTGTCCAAAGAGCTCGTGGCGGACGTCATCCAGAATCCCTCGCTCGACTTCACTGCGCTTCCGCCGCGTCAGCGTCGTCCTCAGAGCCCGGCCCGTACGAAGGAACCCCTCGACCTGGTGGTGATGCTCCGCCAGCACGGCGACCGCCTGCACATCGCCGCCATCGCCCCCGGGCAACGCACCCCGAAGAACGGGACACCGCACGCGTACCTCACCGTCACCGCGGGCGACATGCTGCAGAAGGCGGCGCGGCTGCGCACGGTCTGGCGCGACCGGCTGGTGCACCACCAGCCGTGCGACGCGGAGGGCATGCCGCTGAACGGCCACCCCTTCAGCGACGTGGTCAATCTGTCCGCGCACGCAGCGCCCTCGCGGCGGCTGACGGACGATCTCGCCGACGAGGGGCAGCACCTCCTGGAGGAGCTGCTCGCGGGTACGGACGAGCAGATCTCCTCGTTCCGGGCCTTCCTCACGGACGTGCTCGCGGGCGAGGAAGGGCTGCGCATCACCTTCGACTCGGACCTGCACCTGCCCTGGCCGATGCTCGCCGTGGAACTGCCCGGCGACGCCGAGCCGCGGCACGGCTTCCTCGGCTACCGGCACCAGGTCGAGCAGACCGGCGCATCGGCCTACCCGGCCGCAGCCCCCGCCTCCGCCGTCGGCCAGCACTTCCCCGTGACCAGCCTCAACACCGACTCCACGCTCGACAACGTCGGCCGGGCCGCGGACGTCCGCAAGCTGCTGGAGGAGCGTTCCCAACTCACCGTGCGCACCGAGTCGGAGACCCTGCTCGACGATCTCGCCGCTCCCCTGCTGAACGACGACGTCATGTACTTCTGGTGCCACGGCGCGTTCGTCGAGAACGGTTCGCCCCATCCCCATCTGGCGGTCCGGCTCTCCGACGACCGGCCCATAGACGCCGACCTGGTCATGCGCAAACGCCGTCGGCACCGGGGCTCCGCCGACGCGGTCTTCCACCCCTTCGTCCTGCTCAACGCCTGCCACACCGGGCAGACGGCGCCGGAGCCCGGACTCAAGCACCTCGGCGGGGTCCTGGTGAACCTCGGGGCGGACGGGGTGCTCGGCCCGCAGATAGAAATACCCCAGCTCTTCGCCTCCGAGTACGCCTTCGCCTTCCTGGACCGCTATCTCGGCGGCGACAGCACGGCGGGAGAGATCGCGATGGCGCTCGCCCGCGAGTACGCCGACGACTTCCACAATCCGCTGGCGCTGGCCTACTCGCTGTACTGCGGCATCGACAGCAGGCTGGAGACGGCTCTGTGAGGGCCAAGAGGTCCGCGGCCCGTGCGGGCGCACCCGTGTCCACGACCGTCGTCCGCCTCGACGACAAGGGGCGGCTGTGCGCGCCCGGTTCCGACGCCCCCGTCCGTCCGGACCGGCTCTCCGAGCACCTCGCCCGGCTGCTCCGCATCCCTGACCGGGCGACCGACATCTACGTCTACGTGCACGGCTGGCAGACCGAGCCGGGCAGCGCCGTCCGCAGCGCGGGCCGACTGCTCCGGCAGGCCAAGGAGCTGGCCGCGGCCCGGCCCGAGGCGTACGCGGGACTGGCCGACGGATACCGGCCCTGGGTGGTCGTCGTCTGCTGGCCGTCCTCCAGCCTGCCGACGCTGGCCGGTTACCGCCGCATCCGCGACCGTGCCCACGCGATGAGCGCGCCGGGCACCGGCCATGCCGCTCATGTCCTCGGCCATCTGCTCGGCTATCTGGACGAGAAGCGGGCCGATCCCGCCGACCCCGAGGTGCTGGCCAACCGCCACGGCCAGTACCTGCATCTGGTCGGGCACTCCTTCGGCGGGCGGTTCCTGTGCGAGGCGGTGCAGTGGGCCGCCTCGCCGCCCCGCGGGCCGCGGGTGCTCGGCTGGAGCGGCGCCGCGGACCCGCTGCGGCCCTTCACGGTGGACAGCGCCCTCGTCTTCCAGATGGCCGCGCCGCGCAACAGCTTCGACGAGCTGTTTCCCGCGCTGTTCCCGCGCGACGGCCGCCCCGCCGCTCCGCTGCGCGGGCCGCTGACCCTGACCCACTCCCGCTGGGACCGCGCCACCGGCTTCTGGCATCTGCGGGCGGAGGCGGCTCCCGGCATCGGCCACTCCGGGGTGGGCACCGCGCCCGTGCCGCAGTACTCCACCCGCCTGCTCACGGTCGAGGAGCCGTACGCCCTGGACGTCCTCGACCATCGCATCGTCAACGTGGACGCGGGGTGGCGGTTCCGCGGCGGGCGGGCGGGTCGGCTGCTTCCTGCCGGGGCGCATTCGGACTTCCACCATCCCGAGTCCGCGCACCTCCTGCTCAGCCTCTCCGCCCTCTCGCGGTGACCGGCTCGGGCCCGCCTCAGAAGGCAGGGCGGGTTCTCACCGCACCACGACGTTGTCCGCGGCCGAAGTCGACGGTCCGGTGGTGGTGTTGCCGTAGTACGCCCAGCGCCACGCGCCCGTCTTGGACGCCTTCACGGTCGTCCTGAGACTGCCCGAGCCGTTGGCGTGCACCTTCTTCACCGTGGTGTACGAGGTGGCTCCACTGGGCTTGAACTGCAGGCTCACCAGGCGGCTTCCGTAGGCGGCGTACTTCCTCGTCTCCCAGTTGGCCCGCGTCACCTTGCCGGTCACGGTGAGGGTCTTGCCCTTGGCCACCGGCTCGGGCGCGGCGTTCACACTCAGGCGGGAGTTGCGCTTGACGTAGGCGGTCAGGCCCTTGTCGTCCGTGTCACCGCCGCCGCCCTTGAAGGACACCTCGGCCGCGACCTTCCAGGCTCCGGCCTCGCTGTTGCGCATGTCCCACACGCTGGGGTCGAAGTACATCGTCTCGTTGAAGTCACAGACGCCCGGGCCCGCCTCGTGGCAGTCGCTCGTCTCGACGGCGTGCCACAGCCGCTCCCCCGTATTGCCGCGGTACAGGAACACCGCAGGCCACTTCCACTTGTGGGTGGTCGTCATCCGGAAGGAGGTGGGCACCGCGACCTCTTTGGACACCCCGATCACGATCGGCTTGCCGCTGTTCACCTTGACGCGGGTGAAGGAGACCCCGCCCTCGGCCGCCCCGGCCGGCACCGCGGCCATGCCCGTGAACACCGCCGCCGCGCCACCGGCCACGACGGCTCTCCAGACCTTCTTGCCCACCTGATCTCCGATCTCTGTACTGAAAGGCACCGGAGAGCCCTCCTCCGGCGCCTTTCAGACAGCCGGAGTCCATACGGGGTTGCGCACCCGTGGATCACGATCGGGCATCAGGGGACAGGGCGGTAGTGCGTCGTCAGGCGGCCCGTGCCGTCCAGGACGTGGAAGGCGACGGCCGGGGGCAGGTCGTGGTGGACGTGGTGGGACGGGTGGGCCTGGGCTTCCCAGGGGAGGCGGAGCGTGGAGACCACGCCGGGGGCCACCAGGAGGGGGCGGTCCGCGAACGTCGTCGCCGCGGGGGTGTGGGCGTGGCCCGCGAGGAACGCCGTGACGTTCGGGTGGCGTGCCGTCAGGTCGGCCAGGCGGTGCTCGTCGAGCTGGCGGATGCCGTCCACGTAGGGCGTGTGCAGCGGGACCGGCGGGTGGTGGAAGCCGATCAGGACCGGGCGTGCGGGCGGGGTGTCGGCGAGGAGGGCGGACAGCCACTCCAGGGTCTCGTCCGCCAGCCTCCCGTGGTCCTCGCCGGGCACCGAGGTGTCGCACAGGGCCAGGGTGAAGCGGTCCGTGACGTGTGCGGTGTTGACCGGGGCCGTGTTCGGGGGTTCGCCGAGCAGGTGCTCGCGGAACGCGGCGCGCTCGTCGTGGTTGCCGGGGCAGGTCAGCAGCGGGTGACGGGTCGTCAGAAGCTTGCGGGCCGCCTCGTACTCGGACGGGGTGGCGTGGTTGGCGATGTCACCGGTGGCGATGACGGCGTCCAGGTCGTACGGGAGGCCGTTCAGGTACTCCATGACGGCCCGGGTGCGGTCGACGCTGCGGCCGCCGTCCGCCGTGCCAGTGTCGATGTGGGTGTCGCTCAGGTGCGCGATCACCGATATCGGTGACGTCGTCGGCACGGCCGGTGTCTCTGGCATCGGTGTCTCTGGCATCGCTGCGGGCCTTCCTGCTTGCGGTTCCTCAAGGGCCAGGTATTGGGGTCCTTCGGTGAACCTATGGGCGTCGGCAGGCCCCCGTTAAGGGCCATTCGTACGCGTCTGGCCTGGTCCCGCCGCTCAGCCCCGCAGGAACCGCACCGACGGCCGCCCGCCCACCGGGCCGCTCCCCGGCCCGTCGCCGCCTTCCCCCGGTGTCACCACCGCCCGCACCCCGTACACCTCCGCGATCAGCTTCTCCGTGATGACCTCGGCAGGGGTGCCCGACGCGTACGCCACGCCCTCCTTGAGGATCAGCAGATGGTCGCAGAACATCGCTGCCAGGTTGAGGTCGTGCAGGGCGATCACGCTGGTGACGGGGAGCTCCGCCACCAGGGACAGCAGGTCCAACTGGTGCTGGATGTCCAGGTGGTTGGTGGGCTCGTCCAGGAGGAGCTCGCGGGGTTCCTGTGCCAGGGCGCGGGCGATCTGGACGCGCTGGCGCTCGCCGCCGGAGAGGGTGTGCCAGGCCTGGGCGGCGCGTTCGGCGAGGCCGGTGCGCGCGAGGGCCTCGCGCACGGCTCGCTCGTCGTGGGGCGTGGGGGTCGACCAGGCGCGGCGGTACGGGATGCGGCCGAGGCGTACGACGTCCCGTACGGAGAGTTCGACCTGCGTCGCGGCGTGCTGCTCGACCACGGCGATCCGGCGGGCCACCGCGCGGCGGCCCGTGTCGGGGAGGGTGCGGCCGTCCAGGGTGACCACGCCGGAGGCCGGGGCGAGGACGCCCGCGAGGATGCGCAGGAGCGTGGACTTGCCGGATCCGTTGGGGCCGAGGAGCCCCACGGTGGCGCCGCCGGGCGGGGCGAGGCTCACGCCGTCGACGACGAGCCGACCGCCCGCCTCCCTGCTGACGCGGTCGGCGCGCAGGCCCGGAGCGTTGCTCGGAGAGGTCGTCACGTCGTCCTCCGCGTCCGGTACAGCACCGCCACGAACGCCGGTACGCCGATGAGTGAGGTCACCACGCCGACTGGGACCTCCTGCGGGTCTAGGGCCGTGCGGGCCAGCGTGTCCACCCAGACCAGGAAGACCGCCCCGGCGAGCGCCGTGACCGGGAGCAGTCTGGCGTGGCCGGAGCCGACGACCGCGCGGGCCGCGTGCGGCAGGACCAGGCCGACGAAGCCGATGGCGCCCGCCGAGCTGACCAGGGCCGCCGTGAGCAGCGCCGTCGTGCAGAGCAGGACGAGGCGGGTGCGGGCCACCCGGACGCCGAGCGCCGCCGCGGCCTCCGGGCCGAACGCGAAGGCGTCCAGCGTGCGGGCGTGGCCGAGGCAGATGACCAGCGCCGCCACGAGCACCGCGCCGCACAGCCACACGTCCGTCCAGCCGACCCCGCTGAGCGAGCCCAGGAGCCAGAACAGCACGCCGCGCGTCGTCTCCGCGTCGCCCGCCGTGAGGACGACGAACGACGTCAGCGCGGAGAAGAGCTGCATGGCCGCGACGCCGGACAGCACGACCCGGTCCGTGGTGTCGCCGAGGGTGTGGCTCAGGAGCAGCACGAGGGCGAAGGAGCAGAGGGCGCCCGCGAAGGCGCCCGCAGAGACCGACACCACTCCCCCGCCGACCCCTAGGACGACGACCGCGACCGCTCCCGTGGAAGCCCCGGACGACACCCCGAGCACGAAGGGGTCGGCGAGGGGGTTGCGGAGCAGGGACTGCATGACCGCACCGCAGACCGCGAGGCCCGCGCCGCAGACGGCGGCGAGCACGGTGCGTGGCATCCGCAGGTTCCAGACGATGCCGTCCCTGATCGGGGTGAGCGGGCTCTCGCCCCAGCCGAGGTGGGCGGCGACGGTCGACCACACGTCGGACACGGAGATCTCCGCGGGGCCGATGGTGACGGCCACGGAGACGGAGAGGAGGAGCGCGGCGACCCCGGCGAGCCACAGCAGCCCCTGCCGCACGCGGGCGGGGGCGGCGCCGGGGGCGGGGGCGGCGCCGGGGACCGTGCCCGTGTCCGGCGCGGCCTCCGTCACTTGACGAGTCCGAACTTCCGCAGCCCGGCGGCCACTTGCTCGATGCCGTCGACCGTGCGGATCGTGGGGTTCATGGCCTGGCCGCTGAGCAGGACGTACCGCTTCTTCTTCACGGCCGTGAGGTTCTTGGTCGCCGGGTTGGACTCCAGGAACTTGATCTTCGCCGCGGCGCTCTCCGCGGACTGCGACTTGCGGGTGAGGTCGCCGATGACGAGGACGTCGGGGTCGCGGTCGGCGACGGTCTCCCAGTTGATCTGGGGCCATTCCTCGTGGGTGTCGTCGAAGACGTTCTTCGCGCCGAGTTCGCGGGTGATGATGCCGGGGGCGCCGCAGCAGCCCGCCATGTACGGGGCGTCGGAGTTGGCGAACCAGTACATGAGCTTGGTGCCGGAGGCGGCGGAGGTGGCGGCATTGATGTCCTTCGTGGCCTTGCCGACCCGCCGCTTCATGTCGGCGATCAGCTTCTCGCCGCGCTTCTCGACGTGGAAGACCTTCGCCAGGTCGCGCACCTCGCCGTAGACGGTGTCCATGGTGAGGGTCTTGACGCGCTTGCCGTCGCCACCGCCGTCGTTGTCCTTGCCCGCGCAGTCGGTGGGCGAGACGTAGACGGGCACGCCGAGCTCGTCGAACTTCGCGCGGTCGGCGACGCCGCCCTTGCCCACCGTGTAGAGGAAGGAGGCGCTGACGAAGTCCGGCTCCTTGGAGAGGACCTTCTCCAGGGACGGGTAGCGGTCGGCGAGCCGCTCCACCTTCGCGTTGTCCTTCGCCAGGTTCTTCAGGACCGGGTCGGTCCAGGTGCCGGTGCCCACCATGCGGTCGGCGAGGCCGAGGGAGAGCAGGATCTCCGTGGAGCCCTGGTCGAGGGAGACGGCCCGCTGCGGGGGCGCCCCGACCTTCGCGTCCTTGCCGCAGGAGGTGACCGTGACCGGGTAGCCCTCGGTGCTCTTCTGCCCGGACTGCGATGTCTTCTGCGCGGAGCCGCCGCACGCGGTGAGCGCGAACAGGCAGGCACAGAGGAGGGCGGATATACGGGCTGTCGAGGACACGTGATCCCTTGAGTGTCACGGCTCATACGCGGAGCCTGGCCTGCGTCGTGACCTCCGCCGCCGGGTGAGCGGGGAGGGCGCCAGCAGGTCTTCGGACTCGGGGATCGGCCGGGCGGGGCGCCTTCCCGGGCGTCCTGTGACGCCCAGTGGCCGTGGCCCCGCCCGTCCCCCTCACCGCTGCGCGTCAGCTCCGGATTCGCACCGGATTCCCTGGCCCAGGTGTGGGTTTGACTGGCTTGCGCAAGTTATCACGCGACTTCACGCGGTCGGCCCGGGCGTCGTCGCGGTGGTCGGCGCGGGCCTGGGCTCGCCCCGGTACGTGCCGAAGGACCAGCGGTTGCCCTCCGGATCCTCGATGCCGAATTCACGGCTTCCGTAGGGCTTGTCCTCGATCTCGCTGATGACCTTCACGCCTGCCTCGGCGAGCCTGCGGTACAGGTCGTCCACGTGGTCGGTGACGACATAGGCGCCCGCGGTGCCGGGCCTGCCGCAGGTCGCTTCGTTGGCCGGGCCGTACGAGCCGAGCATGACCCCACCGCCCTCGGGCCAGTCGAGCTGGGCGTGGGCGACACGGCCCTCGTCCTCGTAGACGGCGGTGCGCAGGAAGCCGACGGTGCCGACGAGGAAGTCGATCAGGGCGGGGGCGTCCTGGGCCTGGAGGCCCGGCCAGACGGCCGGGGCGGGCGTGCTGAGCTGCTGTTCTTGCGTGGTGTTCGTGGTGTTCGTGGTGTTCGTGGTGATGTCCATGCCCCTACTCTTCGCCCCGGCCGTGCGCCCCGGCTTGGATATTCCGGCACTCTTCGGCCAGCCAGCGGGTGGGGGTCTCGCCGGTGTACTGCCGGAAGTCGCGTACGAGGTGGGAGTGGTCGTAGTACCCGGTGTCGGCCGCGACCCCGGCCAGGTCCGGCGGGGCGCCCGCCGCGACGGCGCGGGCCACGGTGGCCTTGGCGTGCTGGAAGCGCATCAGGCGGGCGGCCTGCTTGGGGGTGAGCCCCGTCTCGGCGCGGAACAGCGCGGTCAGCCTGCGCTCGCTGAGCGCGACGTGCCGGGAGAGGCCGCCGAGGGTGCCCGCGCCCCGGTGCCTGGCCAGCCACGCCCAGGCTTCCGCCACCTCGGGGCGGACGGATGCGGCGGCGCGGTCCGTGGCCGCGCGCCGCCTCAGATAGGCCGACAGGAGGGCGAAGCGGTCCTCCCAGCGGTCCAGCTCGCACAGCCGCTCGCGGATCTCCGCGGCCGGGTCGCCGAGCACGTCCGTGCCGCCGACGACGAGCTGCCCGGTGAGCCCGGCAGCGGGCAGGCCGAGGAGGGCGCGGGCCGCGAGGGGATGCACGGCGAGCTGGATGCCCGCCTCGTGCTCGGGCTGGACGACGTACGCGGGGCTCTGGTGCAGGCCGCCCACGATGATGTCGGTGCGCGTCGCGTCCGGTCCCGTCGCCCGGTCCGGGGTGCTGCCGGTGGCGATGGTCCCGTCCAGGGAGAAGATCACCGTCAGATACGGCGAAGGGAGCCCCCGGTGCAGCCCTGGCCGCTGCCCCGCGGTGCGGTAGCCGACCGCGGAGACGACCATGCCGTCGAGCCGTGGGGCGGCGCGGACGAACTCACGGGAGTCCATGGACCCAGTATGCGCGGAGGGCCCAGTATGCGCGGAACCCCTCCGCTACCCCTGTTCACCCGCCCCATGCCACCGCGCCACGGTGACTTCGATCATGGGAAATGTCCCTGCCGCCCCATAGCATTGCGCGCCGCTCCGGTCGGGGCCGCACATCGCTCGCAGGGAACGGCAGGGACGTAGAGACATGGCAGTACGGGCAAAGAGCAAGCTGGCCGTCATCGGCACCACGGGCGCGCTGGCCGCCGCCGTTCTCGCGGGCAGCGCCCTGTGGCCGACGGACGAGGCGAACGCCGCCGACACCTCGGCGGCCACCGCCCGTGAGCTGTCGCACTGGCCGAAGCCGGTCGCCAAGAAGCTCGGCAAGGTCATCGCGAAGAACGACCACAAGGGCGCGTACGCCGTCTTCGACGCGGACAACACGACGTACCGCAACGACCTCGAGGAGTCGCTGCTCCCCTTCCTGGAGATGAAGGGCGTCCTGACCCGCAAGACCATGGACCCGTCCCTGAAGATCATCCCCTTCAAGGACAAGGCCGGGCACAAGGAGAGCCTCTACAGCTACTACAACCGGCTGTGCGAGGTGGACGACCAGGTCTGTTACCCCTGGGCCGCGCAGATCTTCTCCGGCTTCACGCTGAAGGAGCTCAAGGGGTACGTCGACGAGCTCCTGGCGTACAAGAAGCCGATCCCCGCCGAGTACTTCGAGGGCGGCAAGCCGACGAAGACCGAGGTGAAGCCGCCGGAGTTCTCGCGCGGCATGCAGCAGCTCTACAAGACGCTGCAGGCGCACGGCATCGAGGTGTACGTCGTCAGCGCGGCCAGCGAGGATCTGGTGCGCATGGTCCTCGCCGACCCGAAGTACGGCTACGGCGTGAAGCCGCAGAACGTCATCGGCGTCGCCATGCAGCTCAAGGACCGCAAGACGGGTGAGGTCACCAGCTCCCGCAAGGAGATCGCCGAGGGCCGCTTCGGCGAGAAGGACCGCGCGAAGCTCGCGAAGCGCGAGCTGACGCCGAACCTGTGGGCGCCGCTGACCTGGTACGAGGGCAAGCCCGCGGCGATCAACACCTACATCGACGAGTGGCAGAAGCCGATCCTCGCCGCCGGTGACACCCCGGCCAGCGACGGCCCGATGCTGTTCCACTCCGCGGACGTGGCGCACGGCGGCGTGCGGGTCTGGGTCAACCGCAAGGACTCGTACATGAAGCAGCTCGACGGGATGAAGAAGAAGAACGCGGAGCGGCAGCGGAAGCTCGGCCAGAAGGTGACCGCCGACAAGCGGTGGCTGACGGTCACGCCCGACCAGATCGGCTAGGGCCTAGCTCCCCAACGCGCGGAAGGCGTCGGCCACTCGGGTGTGGTCGGCGCCGTCCGCCAGCAGGGCGTGCAGCAGGAGTCTGGCCTTCGGCGCGTCCAGCGGCCCCGCGGAGAGCAGCCCGCGGCCGAGCATGTCGTGCTCCGAGCCCGGCCCCCGGTAGGTCTCGCTCAGCAGCGGGCCCGCGCCCGTGCGGGAGGCGAGGACGACCGGCATGCGGGCGCCGAGCGCGGCCAGCGGGTCGACGAGCCAGGTGGGGACGTGGCCCGCGCCGAACGCCGCCACGACCAGGCCGTCGAAGCGCGCGTCGACCGCTTCGAGGAGTTCGCCGCGGTCCCCGAGGGTGAGCGTGACCAGGGCTACGCGGGCGGCGCCGCGCAGGTTCAGGGGGCGGTCGGCAGGTGGTCCCGCGGGACGGAGCAGGATCCGCGGCCTGCCCTCCACGACGCGGCCGAGCGGGCCCGCGCCCGGCGACGCGAAGGCCGCGACAGATGTGGTGTGGGTCTTCCGCACGTGCCGCGCCGCGTGGATCTCGTCGGCGAGGACCACGACGACGCCGATGCCCGCGCAGCCGGGGTCGGCGGCGACGGCGAGGGCCGCTGCCAGGTTCGCGGGGCCGTCGGCGCCCGGCAGGTCGGGCCGCCGCATCGCCCCGGTCACGACGACGGGGGTGCGGGGCGCGCAGGCGAGGTCGAGGAGGAAGGCGGTCTCCTCCAGGGTGTCGGTGCCCTGCACCACCACGACGCCGTGCCCCTGGGCCGTCGCCGCGTCGACCCGCTCGGCGAGGTCGGCCACGTCCTCGACGGTCAGGGAGGAGCTGGGCAGCCTGCGGACGTCGTGGACCTCGACCTCGACGTCGGGCGGGACGGCACCGGCCGCCGCGAGGATCTCGGCGCCGGTCAGCCGCGGCGAACTGCCGCCGCCCCGCGCGGAGATGGTCCCGCCGAGGGTGAACACGGACACGGTCGTCGCCATGGTCGCCATACGCCCCATCTTCCCCCACGCACCCGGCCCGGCCGAGGATGAGCGGCATGACTCAGAACTCCCTCACCACCGCTCAGAACTCCCTCACCACCGCTCAGGACTCCGCCGCCTTCACCTTCCCCTGCGACGGCGAGACGCTCAGCTGCGCCGAGACGCTGCCCGATGCCGCGCGGGCCCCGGCGACCACGGTCGTGCTGCTGCACGGCGCGGGCTCGGGCAGCAAGACGCGGCTGGCCGCGCTCCAGGCCGACTTCGCGGCACGCGGCTGCCGGGCGCTGGCGCTCGACTTCTCCGGGCACGGCGAGAGCACGGGCGAACTGAGGGAGTTGAGCCTGCGGCGGCGGTGCGCACAGGCGGTCGCGGTGGTCGAGGAACGGGTGCCCGCCTCCGACGAGCTGATCTTCGTCGGCTTCAGCATGAGCGGGCAGACCGTGGCGGACCTGGTGGCGCACTTCGGCGCGCGGGTCACGGCCGTCGGGCTCTGCGCGCCCGCGGTGTACGCGACGGAGGCCTGGCCGCTCCCCTTCGGCGACGGCGACGGCCGCTTCACCGAGATCATCCGTACGCCGGACCGGTGGCGGGACTCGGCCGCGCTCGACGTCTACCGCGGCTTCGGCGGCCGTGCGGTGCTCGTGGTGCCCGGCACCGACGCGGTGATCCCGCCCGCGGTGACGGCCGCCGTCGCCGAGGCGCTCACCACCGGGTCACGGTTCACGCGGCTCGAACTGCCCGACGCCGACCACGCGTTGGGAGCCTGGCTGCGGGACCACGCGGAGGACAGGCGGCGGGTGGTGGACGCGCTGCTCGGGCAGAGCGGGGGCGAGCTCCGGTAAGACGGTCATACGCCCGGTGTCGCCGCGATCACGCCCGAGTCGACCGCCGCCACCAGCGTCGCGTGGTCCCGCGTGTTCTGCGCCGCATAGCGCAGCGCGAAGTCGGCCACGGCGCGGTCGAAGGTGTCGGAGCCGCCCAGATAGGCGGCTATCGCTATGCGGTCGCCGGAGCGGGCGTGCGCGCGGGCCAGGACCGTGCCGCAGAGGCGTGCGTAGGCGCGGAGTTCGGCCGGGGAGAGGGCGGCGGGGTTCACCGAGCCCTTCATGTCGCGCAGTTGGCGCCAGTAGAAGGCGCGGCCCCGGGGTCCTGTCATCCAGCCGAGGAAGATGTCGCCCGCGGCCTGCAGCAGCCGCTGGCCCGCCACCACGCGGTGCCCGGGGTGCAGATAGGGCCCGGTCGTCAGATGCTCCTCGACCACCGATCTGACCGCCTCCTTGATCTGCAGGAAGAGCGGGTCGCCCGCGTCGCGCCCGGCGAGCAGCACGACGTAGCACCGGGTGCCGACGCTGCCGACGCCGACCACCTTGCGGGCCGCGTCGACGAAGCGGTAGCGGTCCAGGAGGAGGCGGCGCTCCTCGGCGAGCGTGGAGCGGTAGTCGCCGAAGATCTTGCGCAGGGCGGCCGTGTCGGGGGCGCCCACCGGTTCGAGCAGCGGCGGGTCGTGGATGATGCGGCGCTCGCCGTCCACGACCTCGGTGAGCTTGCCGAGCGCGTGCAGGCTCGTGCGTCCGCGGGCGTGGTCGAGGCGCGCCGCCGCGCGCTTGCGGGAGCCCGCGGAACGTACGAGAGGGAGCAGGTCGTGCGCGTCGACGTGCTCGTACCAGACGGCGAGCTCCCCGAGACCGGCCAGGCGCCGCATGCCGGTGCGGTACGCGGTCACGGCGTCCTGCGCCGTGGCGCGGGCGGCGTTCTCGGTGGCCCCGTTCTCGCGGGCGGCGACGGCGGCGCTCGCGGCGAGCCGCTTGACGTCCCATTCGAAGGGGCCGGGGCAGGTCTCGTCGAAGTCGTCGAGGTCGAAGAGCAGGGAACGCTCGGGCGACGCGAACAGACCGAAGTTCGAGAGGTGGGCGTCACCGCAGAGCTGCACGCCGAGGCCGGTGTGCCGCTGGGCGGCGAGGTCGCCCGCCATGACGGCCGCGGCGCCGCGCAGGAAGGCGAAGGGGGACGCGGACATCCGGCCGTACCGGACGGGCAGCAGGTCCTGGAGCCGGTCGGCGCCCTGGCGTTCGAGGACCGACACCGGGTCCGGGCGGTCGGCGGAGGGGATCCAGGCGCCGTGGGAGGAGCGCGAGGCGCGTTTGCGGGCCGCCCTGCCCGCACGCGCGCGTGCTTCCGGGGTCGTCGCGCGCATCTCCGGGGCCGTCATGCTCGCTCCCCCTCTCGCGCTCGTGGCGGACATCGGCCGCTCCGCGCGCCGCGGTCGCCGCTGCCCTCAGCTGCAGCCAATGCGGCCACGGCCCCGTGCGCATGCCGGGTACGCCGAACGGGTGACCTGGTCGGACGTGGTCGGAGTCGGGGGCGGGGTCAGTGCCCGGTGGCGGTCCTGCCCGGCAGTTCCTCGTCCACCGCCCACGCCGCCACCCACTTGGCCAGCGTGCCACCCGCCCGGGTCCACGCGAAGTGGTCGAGTCGGCCACCGGCCTCCTGCGCCGTGTAGTGGCAGCGGGTGAGACGGGCTCCGGGGACCTTGCCGAGCAGGTGGTCCAGGGCGGAGGCGGGGGCGAAGGAGTCGTGGTCGACGGAGACCGCGAGCACGGGCAGGTCCAGGGTGCCGAGCGCCTTCTCGTAGTCGCGCGCGGAGCCCTTTGCGCTGTAGCGGCCCGTCCGCACCTGCCGTGCCCAGTCGCGCATGACGCCCTTGGGCTGGTTGCCGCCGAAGCCGAGCCGGGTGCCGGGCCAGCGGCCGAGCACGGTCGCCGTGCCCGCGATCAGCAACTGCACCAGGAGCAGGCCGAAGCCGTGCAGCGGCCCGTACGCGCGGAACCAGACCGAGCCCGTGGCGACGACGGCCACCCCGTCGACTCCGGAGCCGCTGGCACCTCCGGAACAGCCGGATCCTCCGGAGCGCCGCGACAGCGCGGCGTACACCAGACCGAGCTGGCCGCCGAGGCTGTGGCCGAGCAGGTGCAGGGGCGGTTCGGTACCGAGCTCGTCGCGGATCGCCGCCACGACCGCGGGCAGGTCCTCCTCGACGATCGCGCGGTACCCGTGGCCCGGCGCCCCGCGCCCGGCGGTGGACGGCGTCGCCCCGCCCTGGCCGCGCAGGTCGACGGTGAGCACCGTCAGTCCCTCGCCGTGGAGTTGGTGCGCGAAACGGCGGTAGAAACGGGCGGGGGTGCCCATGGCGGGCAGGATGAGCACCGCGGGGGCCGGGGGCGGGCCCGGCGCCGGTCCCGAGCCGGACGGCAGGAAGCGTTCGGGTGCGGGGGCGCGGAGCGCGCGCACGGGAAGGCGGGTGCCGTCCGGGAGTTCGGCGGTGGTCAGGAGCGGCAGTTCGCCGACGGGGTCCTGCTTGGTCATGGGGCACAGCATGTCCCATCGCACATATGAACGCACAGGCTCGCGCGCGAAACGGGGCCCAAGGAGGCCAAAACCCTCCTGGGGCCCCGCACTTGCCCATCGGCCACTCAGCGGCCACTCGTCGGCCACCCGGCGACGGCTCAGCGGCTGTACCGCATGAGGGCGCGCACCATGTGGCAGGTGATGTCGGACGGCGGATGGATCCCGACCTCCTCGGCCATCCCTCGTATCGTGCTGTTCTTCGCCTGGTTGGGGAGATAGACGCCCGAGTCGAGCAGCGCTATGGCCAGACGCATGGCCTTGAGGCGGCGGTTGTGGTTGATGTACCACTCGCGCGGGCGTCCGGCGGGCAGCGCCTTCTTCTCCAGCGGTACGTACGGCAGGTCGATCAGGACGGGCTTCGGAACGGTCTTGGACACACGCTTCGATGTGAGTGCGGCAGCGGGCACTGGCATCCTCCTGTCGCGGTCAGGACCCCCCGTCGGGCGCCCTCGAACACTACTGTGATTCTACTGCCAGGCACTGACAATCGCCGCTGGCCAGACCGCCTTTGAGGTAATCGAACAGAAGCCTGCCGACAGGCCTGCGACGGATGGTTCGCAGGTAGCGTGTGGGCATGGAGATCTGGATCAACCCCGCCTGCTCGAAGTGCCGCGGCGCGCTCACGCTGCTCGACGCGGAGGGCGCCGACTACACCGTGCGGCGCTACCTCGACGACGTCCCCACCGAGGACGAGATCCGCGCCGTCCTCGACCGCCTCGGCCTCGAACCCTGGGACATCACGAGGACCCAGGAGCAGGCCGCGAAGGACCTGGACCTGAAGGACCGCGAGGCCTGGCCGCGCGACGCCGCGGGCCGCGACCGCTGGATCAAGGCCCTCGCCGACCATCCCAGGCTGATCCAGCGCCCGATCATCACGGCGGACGACGGCACGGCGGTGGTGGCGCGCACGGAGGAGGCGGTGCGGGACGCGCTGTCGCGCTGAGGGCGCGGATCGAGGGCCCCGGTCGAGGACCCCGGTTGTCCGGCGACCGATGGCCCAAGTCCGGCAAACCGTTACATACCTCTGCCTAGCGTGGGGTGCTCCAGACACAGAGAGGAGCGCGCCGTGCGGAACTGGATGTTCGGAGGCGTATACGGAACGGTCCTCGCGAGCGCGCTGCTCGCGGCGCTGCAGTCGCAGGGCGACACCTACACGCCCTACTACGACGCGGCCTGGGTGATGGTGACCGCGGGCACGGCCGCCCTCGCGCACGGCTACGCGCACCACATGTCGACGCACCAGCCGGGGCGGGGCACCCACCGCTGGCGCCAGTTGGCCTGGGCGCTCGTGGACGAGTGGCCGGTGATCATCGCCTGCTGGCCGACCGTGCTGCTGCTGATCCTGGCCGGTGCCCTCGACTGGCCCGAAAGCCGCGTCACCTACGGCGGGCTGCTCCTGAACGCCGCGCTCCTCTTCGCCTGGGGCACGGTGGCCGCGGTGCGGGTCGGCTACCGGCGGCGCTCGGCCGTGCTGATCGGCGGCGCCGACGCGACGATCGGGCTAGCGATAGCGGCCGCCAACGCGGTCATCAAGTGACGTCAGCCACACCCGCCCCAGGTAACACGGGGTTCACATACGAGCAACGGTCGGGAAATCGCCGGTTGCCACTCTGCTGCTCATCACCACGGCACCGCGGCACCCGCACGTTCTGCGCCGTACCGAGCGTTATGAGGATGAGGCCCCGTGACCTTCAAGGCTGAGTACATCTGGATCGACGGCACCGCGCCGACCGCCAAGCTCCGTTCCAAGACGAAGATCCTTGCGGACGACGCGAAGGGCGCCGAGCTGCCGCTCTGGGGCTTCGACGGATCCAGCACGAACCAGGCCAAGGGCCACGCCTCGGACCGCGTGCTCAAGCCGGTCTTCACCTGCCCGGACCCGATCCGCGGCGGCGCGGACATCCTCGTCCTGTGCGAGGTCCTCAACACGGACATGACGCCGCACGAGTCCAACACCCGCGCCGAACTGGCCGAGGTCGAGGCCCGCTTCGGCGCGCAGGAGCCGATCTTCGGCATCGAGCAGGAGTACACGTTCTTCGAGGGCGACCGCCCGCTCGGCTTCCCCGTCGGCGGCTTCCCCGCCGCGCAGGGCGGCTACTACTGCGGCGTGGGCTCGGACGAGATCTTCGGCCGTGACGTCGTCGAGGCGCACTTGGAGAACTGCCTGCAGGCCGGTCTCGGCATCTCCGGCATCAACGCCGAGGTCATGCCCGGCCAGTGGGAGTTCCAGGTCGGGCCGCTCGCCCCGCTGGAGGTCTCCGACCAGCTGTGGATCGCCCGCTGGCTGCTCTACCGCACCGCCGAGGACTTCAAGGTCTCCGCGACCCTCGACCCCAAGCCGGTCAAGGGCGACTGGAACGGCGCGGGCGCGCACACCAACTTCTCCACCAGGGCGATGCGCGAGGGCTACGCCCCGATCATCACCGCCTGCGAGTCCCTCGGCGAGGGCTCGAAGCCGCTGGACCACGTCAAGAACTACGGCGCGGGCATCGACGACCGCCTCACCGGTCTGCACGAGACCGCGCCCTGGGACGAGTACAAGTACGGCGTCTCCGACCGCGGCGCATCGGTCCGCATCCCGTGGCAGGTCGAGGTGGAGCAGAAGGGCTACATCGAGGACCGCCGCCCGAACGCCAACGTCGACCCGTACGTCGTGACGCGGCTGCTCGTCGACACGTGCTGCACCGCGCTGGAGAAGGCCGGTCAGGTCTGATCCCCCGCCCGTCACCGAAGGGTCGCCCGCCGATTACGGTGGGCGACCCTCTCTTCATCTGATTCAATGGGCCCATGGGCAGCCACCAGAACACCGCGACAGGTCGTCATGACCTCGAGCCTTTCTGGCCCTCCCGTCAGCATCACGACTTCGACCGGGTGTGTTGCCGCGCGACGAACGCGCGGGCCCTCTAAAGCCGTTCACCCGGCCTTCGCCTGACGCGCACGACGTACGTCTCGTTTTCTCGACGATTCCTTCTTCGCGCGAAAGAGCTGACCTCACCATGGCGAATTCCCGTTCCTTCACCGCCTCTGCCTCCGCTTCCGGCCCCACCACCCTCACCCCTCCCCCGCTCACGGGCCGGGGCCGCCTGCGGGCCGTCGACCCCGACGAGGCGGTGCACATCACCGACTTCCTGCCGCCGGGCGCCACCTGGCTGCCCGCGCCGCAGCACACCCTGCCGACCCTGCCGGGCCAGCCCCCGATGGTCGGCTACCTCGTCCTCGTACCGGCGGGCCAGGCCCCCGTGACCGCCGCCGAGCCCGTGCTGCCCGAGGCGCCGCCCGCGCCCGCCCAGGGACCGATCAGGATCGACGGCGTGCAGCGCGCCGCCGAGGTCGACGGGCAGCTCCTCGACCTCACGTACCTGGAGTTCGAGCTCCTCGCCCACCTCGTCGCACACCCCCACCGGGTGCACACCCGCGACCAGTTGGTCACCACGGTGTGGGGGTACGGACACGTGGGCGACGGCCGCACCGTCGACGTCCACGTCGCGCGGCTGCGCCGCAAGCTGGGCGCCGAGCACCGCAGGACGATCCAGACGGTGCGCCGGGTCGGCTACAAGTACGCGCCGCCTGCCCAACGCTGACCTGCGGTTCCCTTCTCTGCCCCGAGCAGAATCCGCTTCCCGGAACACGGGTGCCCGGGGCAGAGTCACCGCCATGAGACTTCTGATGCTGGGTGGTACCGAGTTCGTGGGGCGTGCGGTCACCGAGGCGGCGCTCGCCCGGGGCTGGGAGGTGACCGTCTTCCACCGCGGTCACCACGCCGCGCCCGAGGGGGCACGCGTCGTCCACGGCGACCGCACCGCCGACGGCGGCCTCGCCGGGCTCGCCGATGGCGAGTGGGACGTGGTGGTCGACACCTGGTCGGCGGCGCCGCGGGTGGTGCGGGACTCGGCCCGGCTGCTCGCGGAGCGCGCGACGCGGTACGTGTACGTCTCCAGCGCTTCCGTGTACCGCTACCCGGGCGAGGCAGGTTCCGACGAGAGCTTCCCCGTGGTGGACGGCGACCCGGACGCGGACGCGTCGGCGTACGCGGAGGACAAGCGGGGCGGTGAGCTCGCCGCGATCGCCGGGTTCGGGGCCGAGCGGACGGTGCTCGCGCGGGCCGGGCTGATCCTCGGACCGTGCGAGAACATCGGGCGGCTGCCGTGGTGGCTGAACCGAATGGTGCGCGGCGGGACCGTGCTGGCCCCCGGGCCGCGGGACCTCGGCATCCAGTACGTCGACGTGCGGGACCTCGCCGAGTGGGTCCTGGACGCGGCGGCCGCCGGGCTGCACGGCCCGTACAACCTGGTCAGCCCCATGGGGCGGATCACCATGGGCGAACTCCTCGACGCCTGCGCGAAGGTGACGGAGTCGACCGCGACGCTGCGCTGGACCGAGCCGCAGGCGGTGCTCGACGCGGGCATCGAGCCCTGGATGGAGCTGCCGGTGTGGCTGCCCCCCGGCGAGCTGCACGACACGATGCACCGGACGTCGTCGGAGAAGGCGGTCGCGGCGGGGCTCAGGACCCGGTCCGCCGCCGAGACGGTGCGCGACACGTGGGAGTGGCTGCGGTCCATCGGCGGCACGGCGCCGCAGCGGCCGGACCGGCCGGTCGTCGGGCTCGCCCCAGAGAAGGAGGCGAAGGCGCTCGGCCTGTGAGGTGAGGTGACCTGACATGACGACGTGGCCCCGGCGCTGACTGCGCGCCGGGGCCACGTCATGTGTGCGGGTGTACGCAGGGGGCCTCTCTTACCTCAACGCCCGCTCGACACCGGGGTGTTGTACGGGGCGCCCTGCGGCGGGACGCCCGGCCCCTCCTCCTCGTGGGAGATCTTCGGCAGCCACCGCAGGTACCGCGGCGTGTGCCAGTTGCGCTCGCCCAGGAGGGTCATCAGGGACGGCAGCAGGATCATGCGGACCACCGTCGCGTCCAGGAGGACCGCCACGCCCAGGCCCACCCCCATCTGCTGCATGTCCTGCATGGACAGCGTGCCGAACACCGCGAAGACCGCCACCATGATCACGGCCGCGCCGGTGACGGCGCCCGCCGTGCGCGTGATGCCCTCGCGGATCGCCGCGCGGTTGTCCATGCCCCGGTCGCGGGACTCGCGGATCCGGGAGACCACGAACACGTGGTAGTCCATGGAGAGGCCGAAGAGGACGACGAGGACGAACAGCGGCATCCAGTTCTCGATCGCGCCGACCTTCTCCGAGCCGATCAGCTCCGCGCCCCAGCCGTGCTGGAAGACGGCGGTCATGATGCCGTAGGCGGCGCCCACCGACAGCAGGTTGAGCGCGATCGACGTCACCGCGATCACCGTCGAGCGGAAGCTGAAGAGCATCAGGAGGAACGTCACCCCGGTGATGAAGGCGAAGACCGGCACGATGCCCTTGCCGAGCTGATCGCCGAAGTCCTCGGAGGAGGCCAGGTCCCCGCCCACGTACGCCTGGACGTCCAGCCCGTCGAAGGCCGCGGGAACCGTGTCGTCCCGCAGTTCGTGCAGGGCCTTCTTCGCCTCGGCGTCGGTGCCGTTGCCCGGCAGCGGGATCCCGATCTCGGCGACGCCCGCCGCCTTGTGGACGGTGAGCTCGGCGCCGTCACCGGCCTTGCGCGTCAGCGAGTCGAGCGCGGTCCGCACGGGCTGCGCGGCGATGTCGGCGGGGTCGGCGGCCTTGACGACCACACGGGCCGGGGCGGGCCCGCCGGGGAACTTCCCGGTGATCTTCTCGTACGAGACGGACAGCGGCGCGTCGGAGCCGAACTGCTTCTCCAGGCCGAGCTGTTCGGTCTTCATGCCGAGCGCGGGCGCGGCGAGGGCGAGCAGCAGGACCGCGGCGCCGACGGCGAAGAACTTCGGGCGAGCGAGGACGGGCCGCAGCACCTTGCCCGCCATGCCGCCACTGGCGTGCACGCCCTTCCTGGACGCGCCCTTCCTGGCGCGCCGGTTCAGGAACGGGATGCGGCCCGCGTCGATGCGGTCGCCGAGCCCGGCGAGCAGCGCGGGCAGGACGGTGACCGAGCCGAGCATCGCCACGCACACCACGAGGATCGTGGCGACGGCGAAGCCCTTGAAGAGCAGTAGACCGGACAGGAACATGCCCGCCATCGCGACCATCACGGTCAGGCCCGAGACCAGGACGGCCCGTCCGCTGGTGGCCGCCGCGATCCGCAGGGCCGTCTCCGCGTCCCGGCCCGCCGCCCGCTCGTCCCGTTCCCTGCGCAGGTAGAAGAGGCAGTAGTCGACACCGACCGCGAGGCCCATCAGGAACATCACGGAGTACGTCGTCTCGAACAGGTGCAACTGGTGGCTGGCCAGCGAGAGCAGCCCGAACGCCGCCACGCACGCGGTGAGCGCGAGCCCCACCGGGAGCAGCGCGGCGACCACGGCCCCGAAGGCGATCAGGAGGATGCCGAGCGCCAGCGGCACCGCGGTGAACTCGGCCTTCTTCAGGTCGTCCGCGAGCAGGTCGGACAGCTCCTTCTCGGAGCTCGCGTCGCCGAACTGGTGGACGGAGATGCCCCGCCCCGCGCCGTCCTCCTGAGCCTTCGCCACGGCGTCGAGCACCGGCTGGACGCGGTCGGCCGCCTCGTCCGACGGGCCCTTGATCTCAAAGCGCAGCAGCGCGTCCTTGCCGTCCTCGGAGGGCAGCGGCGCCTTGAGGCCGCGCACGTCACCGGTCGCGGTCAGGGCCTTGGAGAGGTCGGCGGCCGCGTCCCGCCAGCCGTCGGCGGTCCGTGCGGTGACCATGACGAGCTCGCCCGCAGGCTCGTCGATGTCCGCGTCCTTCAGGATCTCGGCGGCCCGGCCCGAGTCGCCGACCCCCATCTCGTCGTCGGAGGCGGTGACCGTGCCGGTGGCCCCGCCGATGACCGTGGCCAGGACCACGAAGACCAGCCAGCCGAAGACGGCCGCCTTCCGGTGGTGTGCGCTCCACACACCGAGTCGTGCCGCGAGGTTCCGCCTCATGGCGCTTCGCCCCCATCAAGTCTGCGTGAGTATGCGTCGGATAAGACGTGACTCACGCTAGAAATCGGCGGCCTCGCGCCCCAGCCGCCGAGACCCCCTCTGCCGGAAGCACAGGGCGAGGCTCGGGGGTGTCGTCAGGTACACCCCCGCCCGGGTGAAGGACCCAGTGACCCCTACCGCCGTGACCAGGGAGACTGTCCTTCTGACAGGCAGCTTGAGGAGAGGGACATCATGGGGACATCACGGGTGGGCAGGGCCGTGATAGCGGGTGCACGCGGCCTGTATCTGGCGGTCGTCTCGCTGGCCGGCGGGATCATCTTCTTCGTCAACGCGGTCCTCGCGATCGCCTTCATCCCGCTCGGCATCGGCGTACTCACCACCCCGGTGGTGCTGACCGGCCTGCGCAAGCACGCCAGCCTGCGCCGCGTCCAGGCCGGTGAATGGTCGGACGTCCACATCCCCATCCCGTACCGGCCCTTCCCGCCGAACATGCGACGCGGACTCATGGGGCAGGTCGAGCGCTGCCAGCTGATGCTGAAGGACCCGGCGACCTGGCGCGATCTGCAGTGGCTGCTCGTCGACATGACCGCGGGCTTCATCGTCGCGATCCTGGCGCCCTCGCTGCTCCTCTACATGCTGTACGGCTGGGTGCTGGCCTTCGGCGTGTGGGAGCCCATCTACAACGCGGGCGGCGGCGAGTGGTACGGCTTCATCCACGTCACCTCGCAGACCGACGCGAACTACGCGGCCGCGCTCGGCACGGGCCTGTTCGTCGTGGGGCTCTTCCTGAACCCCGTCCTCATCCGCACCCACTTCCGCATGGCGCGGGCGCTCATCGCCCCCACCACGAGCATGCGTGAGCGCGAACTGTCCCTGCGCGTGGACCACTTGACGGAGACCCGGCACGACGCCGTGGACACGTCGGCCGCCGAGCTGCGCCGCATCGAGCGCGATCTGCACGACGGGGCGCAGGCCCGTCTGGTCGCCATGGGCATGGACCTCGGCACCATCGAGGCGATGATCGAGAGCAACCCCGCCAAGGCCAAGGAGCTGATCGGCAAGGCCCGGCAGAACTCCGGCGAGGCGCTGACCGAGCTGCGCGACCTGGTCCGCGGCATCCACCCGCCGGTCCTCGCCGAACGCGGCCTCGGCGACGCGGTCAAGGCCCTCGCGCTGCGGCTTCCCGTCACCACCGAGGTCGACGTGGAACTGCGCGGCCGGGCCGAGGCGCCGGTCGAGTCGGCGGCGTACTTCGCGATCAGCGAGATCCTGACGAACGCGATCAAGCACTCGGGCGCCGAGCGCATCTGGGTCGACATGCACCACGCCGACGGCATGCTGCGCATCGCGGTCACCGACAACGGCAAGGGCGGCGCGGTCGCCGGTGCGGGGTCCGGGCTGAGCGGGATCGAACGCCGACTCGGTACATTCGACGGCGTACTGGCCGTCAGCAGCCCGGTTGGCGGCCCGACCATGGTGACCATGGAGATCCCTTGCGAGTTGTCCTAGCCGAAGACCTCTTCCTGCTGCGCGACGGCCTGGTGCGGATGCTGGAGGCGTTCGACTTCGAGATCGCGGCCGCGGTGGAGAGCGGGCCCGAACTCACCAAGGCCCTCGCGGAGTTGCAGCCGGACGAAGATGCCGTCGCCATTGTCGATGTACGGCTTCCGCCGTCCCACACCGACGAGGGGCTCCAGTGCGCACTCGCCGCCCGCCGGGCCAGGCCGGGCCTGCCGGTCCTCGTCCTCTCGCAGCACGTGGAGCAGCTCTACGCCCGCGAGCTCCTGGCCGACGGGAACGGCGGCGTCGGCTATCTCCTCAAGGACCGGGTCTTCGACGCGGCGCAGTTCATCGACGCCGTGCACCGGGTCGCGGGCGGCGGCACCGCGATGGACCCGCAGGTCATCCAGCAGCTCCTGTCCCGGCGGTCCGCCGCCGACGAACCGCTGGGCGCGCTGACCCCGCGCGAGCGCGAGGTGCTCGAACTCATGGCGCAGGGCCGGTCGAACGCGGCCATCGCGGCGCAGCTCGTCGTCACCGAGCGGGCCATCGCGAAGCACACGTCCAACATCTTCGGGAAGCTGGATCTGGCGGTCTCCGACGACGACAACCGCCGGGTCCTCGCGGTCCTCGCCTATCTGGACCAGGGGCGCTGAGGACGACCCGCCACGACCCGCCCCACGTCAGGGCGCGTCTGAACGCATCGGGTCGCTGATGCGTATGTAGCCCCATGGGACGTACCTCACGAAAACGATCAAGGCTGGCGCGGCGCATGGTCGCCGCGTCCGCAGCGGTAATCATGGGCGGCGGCGGCCTGATCGCCGTGAACGTCTACGCGAATGCCGAAGAAGGCGCTGACCAGCCTCCCCCGCAGAGCGCCGGACAGCAGGCGTCGACCATCAGCTGTCCGGACGTCGGCAACCAGCTGCCCGAGGTGCCGGACGCCGCGCGCGGCGAAGTGGACCGGCAACTCGCCGACCTGGACGGCCAGATCACGGAGGCGTACGGGCAGTTCGAGCAGACACAGGACAAGGAGTCCCTGCTGGCTCCCCTCGAGGAGAAGCGCCGGGAGACCCTCGGCGGCATCACGGACACGCTCGACCGGTCGGGCGCCCGGCCCGAGGGGCTCGACAGCATGGCGCCTTGTACGTTGCGTGCCGATGACCAGGAGCAGGGGCAGGAGCAAGGTCAGGAACAGGGCGAAGAGCAAGGTCAGGCCCCGTCCGGCAATGGGCCCGAAGCCGGTGACTTCGTCAAGATCCAGTCCGTCCGGCCCAACGTCAACCGCCCCCGCGACGGCCGCAACGCCTCGCGCGGAACCTTCACCACGAAGTGCGGGCGCAACGCGAACGGGAAGTTCAATCCGGACAACGTCATCGTCGCGCCCGGCGTGAGCAACGGCGCCCACCACATGCACGACTACGTGGGAAACCAGGCGACGGACGCCTTCTCCAGTGACGACGACCTCGCGAACGGTCGGACCAGCTGCCGCAACCAGGGCGACAAGTCGACGTACTACTGGCCCGTCCTGCGGCTGCAGAACGGGAAGAACGAGGACGACGCCCAGGCCGACGGCGGCGGCAAGGACCAGAACGTCGGCGAGATCCAGACACCGGCTTCCGTGTCGCTGAAGTTCGCCGGAAATCCGAGGAGCAAGGTCGTCGCGATGCCGCGCTTCCTGCGCATCATCACCGGTGACGCCAAGGCGTTCACGAACGGCGACGCCAACGCGAACGCGTCGTGGAGCTGCACCGGATTCGAGAACCGGCAGCTGAAGGACAAGTATCCGATCTGCCCCGAGGGCAGCAAGGTCGTCCGGACGTTCAACTTCCAGAGCTGCTGGGACGGGCAGAACACCGACAGCGCCAACCACCGCACCCACGTCGCCTTCGCCGACCCGCGGTCCGGCGCCTGCCCGAGCGGCTTCCGGGCCGTCCCCCAGCTGGTGCAGCGCATCGTGTACGACGTGCCGCCGGGCCCCGGCTTCGCCGTCGACTCGTTCCCCGAGCAGCTGCACAAGCCCGTCACCGACCACGGCGACTTCATCAACGTCTTCGACGAGCAGCTGATGCGGCGCGTCGCGAAGTGCGTCAATTCCGGTCAGCGCTGCACCTGACGGCGCGCGCCTGACGGCTCTCACCCCTCGTGGTGGCCGTGGTGGCCACCGCCGTGCCTCCCCGCGGCGTCCACCACGGTCCCGCCGAGGCGGTCGTGCAGCGCCGCGATGTCGTCGGCGCCGCCGACCGCCACCCACTTGCTGCCGCCGACGAGGTACGTACCCCCGTAGTCGTTCGCCTCGTCGAGCCATTCGGCCTGGCCACGGGCGTTTGTAAAGGTTACGAGCACGTAGCGCCGGGCACCGTTCTGACAGGTGGCCTGGCGCAGGTCGGCCGCGTCCGTCTGGACGTCCGGCCGGCATCCCGCCTCGGCCGCCAGCTGCTCAAGGCTGCCGCTCGCCGTGCGTGGTGTGTCGTCACCCCCCGAGCCGCATCCCACCACCATCATCGAAGCTCCCACAGCCATGCCCGAAAGCGCGTACCGCGCTGCCCGCACCGTCTTCACCCGTCCCACCAGCCTCTTCCGACGAGCCGAACTCGCCTGTCTCGTATGCACCGTTGAGGACGGTCGGCCGCGCGGATACCGTGCGCCGCAGCCGTCACCCCAGGGGGTACACATGTCCGAACCGTCCCGACGTACCGTGCTCGGCACCGCGGGGGCCCTCGGCCTCGGCGCCGCCGTCGGCGTACCGCTGTCGGCCCACGCCGCCGACGGGCCCGCAGGACCCACCGGGCCCGACGCGGGCCCCGCCTTCGATACGGATTCCGCGCGCTCCGCGCTCAACAGACTCCTGCCGCATCACGCGGAACAGTTCCGGCTCAGACTCCTCCCCGCCCGCGGCCGCGAGGACCGCTTCAAGGTCACCGGGAGCACCGGCCGGATCGAGGTGTCCGGCACGACGCCCGCCGTACTGCTCACCGGCGTCCACTGGTACCTGAAGTACGTCTGCGGGGCCCACATCACCTGGAACGGCAGCCAGCTGGACCTGCCGCGCAGGCTGCCCGCACCGGTCCGGCCGCTGGAGCGGTCCACCTCGCTCCCCCACCGGTTCGCCCTGAACGACACCAACGACGGATACACCGCGCCGTACGCCGACTGGGCGTACTGGGAGCGGATGATCGACGTGCTCGCCCTGCACGGGTGCAACGAGGTGCTGGTGATCGCGGGCGCCGAAGCGGTGTACCGGCGGGTCCTGACGGAGTTCGGCTACTCCGACGCGGAGGCCAGGGCGTGGCTGCCCGCCCCCTCGCACCAGCCCTGGTGGCTGCTGCAGAACCTCTCCGGGTACGGCGGGCCGCTCTCGGACCGGCTGATCGACGACCGGGTGAAGTTGGGGCAGCGCATCGTGCGGCGGCTGCGCGAGCTCGGCATCGCGCCCGCCTTCCCCGGCTACTACGGCCACGTGCCGGACGGGTTCGTCGAGCGCAACGGCGGCGACGCGCGCGTCGTCCCGCAGGGCTCGTGGCACGGGTTCGCGAGACCCGACTGGCTCGACCCCCGCACCTCGACGTTCGCAAAGGTCGCCGCCGCCTTCTACCGCCACCAGGAACAGCTCTTCGGCCCCGCCGACCTCTTCAAGATGGACCTGCTCCACGAGGGCGGCACCGCGGGCGACGTGCCCGTGCCCGCGGCCGCCCGCGGCGTGGAGGCGGCCCTGCGCAAGGCGCGGCCCGGCGCCACCTGGGTGATCCTCGGCTGGGAGGCCAACCCGCTGCCCGCGCTGCTCGACGCCGTCGACAAGAAGCGGATGCTGATCGTCGACGGCGTCTCCGACCGGTACGCGAAGGTGCCGGACCGGGAGAAGGACTGGGGCGGCACCCCGTACGCCTTCGGGACCATCCCCAACTTCGGCGGGCGCACGACGATCGGGGCCCGCACCCACCTCTGGAACGAGCGGTTCTTCGCCTGGCGCGACAAGGCGGGCAGCGCGCTGACCGGCACCGCGTTCATGCCGGAGGCCACGGACCGGGACCCCGCAGCCTTCGAGCTCTTCTCCGAGCTGGCCTGGACGAAGGAGCCGGTGGACCGCGCCGACTGGTTCTCCTCCTACGCCGACTTCCGGTACGGCGGGCACGACCGCGCCGCGCGCGCCGCCTGGCGGGCCCTCAACGACACCGCCTACCAGCACACCGCCGTCGAACGCAGCGACCCGCACGACTCGCTCTTCGCCGCACGGCCCGACCTCGCGGCGGCGCGCGCCGCGGAGTACGCGCCGCGCGCGCTCACCTACGACCCCGGTCTTTTCGACGCGGCGCTCACCGGGCTCCTCGGCGTGGCCGGGCCGCTGCGGGGCAGCGCCGCCTACCGCCACGACGTGGTCGACGTGGCCCGGCAGGCCCTCGCCCACCGCAGCCGTCAGCTCCTGCCGCAGCTGCGGGCCGCGTACGAGCGGGGGGACCGGCAGACCTTCGGCACCCTCGCGGCGCTGTGGCTGCGCCTGATGCGGCTCACGGACGAGGTGACGGGCACCGACTCGGCGTTCCTCATCGGCCCCTGGATCGAGGCGGCCCGGCGCATGGGGACGAGCGACACGGAACGCGCCGAGTTCGAGCGGACCGCCAAGGTCCTGATCACCGTGTGGGGCGAGCGCGCCACCGCCGACGCGGGGCGGCTGCACGACTACGGCAACCGCGAATGGCACGGCCTCATCGGCGACCTGTACGTCCCGCGCTGGCAGACGTGGCTGGACGAGCTTGCCGACGCGCTGGCGGCCGGGCGGGCACCGAAGCCCGTGGACTGGTTCGCGCTCGAAGAGAAGTGGACGCGGGAACGCAAGGACTACCCGCTGCGCCCGCCCACCGGCTCCCCGCACCGGATCGCCTCCCGGGTCAGGGACGCCCTGGCGCGCGCGCCCTACCAGGGCACCCTGGAGGTCACCGCGGACCCGCCCGCCTTCCCGCCCGCCGGTCACGCCCGCCTGACGGCCTCCTTCCGCAACGTCAACGGGCTGCGCGCCACGGGGCGCGTCGACTTCGAGTTGACCGGCATCGAGGCGGAGCCGACGGGGCCCGTCTCCCTGCCGCGGGTCGCCCCCGCGGGCACGGGGAAGGTCACCTGGCGGGCCTCGGCACCGGACACTCCCCTGGACCGGCCGCTGCGCCCGCTCCCGTACGAGATCGCCGTGCGGTACGGGCCCGCGGGCGAGCGGCGGGTGCGCTCCGTCCACGAGGGCGTGCTGTTCGAGGCGGGCCCGGTGGACGACGCCTGGAAGTCCTACACGAACAACGCGGCGGTCTTCGGGCAGTTGGCGGACCGGTACGCGATCGACGGGGGCGGCGCCGACCTGTGGAAGGGCACGGCCGAGTTCGGGACGCTGTACCGGGAGGGCGCCCTGCGGGACGGGGTGTCGGTCACGGTACGGGTCGACAAGCAGGAGGTGACGGGCCCCTGGGCCCGAGCGGGCCTGATCGCCCGCAACTCCCTCGCGAAGCCGCTCTCCCCGGGCTTCCTGGACCTGGCCGTGACGCCCGGCAACGGGGTCGTCCTCTCGTACGACACGAACGGCGACGGCACCCTGGACACGTACAAGCGCATCACGGGCATCTCGGCCCCCGTGCTGCTCCGGCTCTCCCGCGCAGGGAACACCTTCACGGGCGCGTGCTCGACGGACGAGGGCGCGACGTGGCGGACGGTGGCGACGGTGCCGGTGCCGGGGGTGGCGGCGGCGCAGGACGTGGGGTTCTTCATGAGTGCGACGAACGGGGGTGACGGGGGGCGCGGGACGGTGGAGTTCAGCGGGTGGCGGCTGGGGTAGCGGCGCCTGACCACCGGAAAAGGGCGTGACGTGGGGGGAAGGGGGTGCCAGGGTGGGGGGATGGATGCGGATTGGGAGAAGCGGGTCGAGGCTGCCTGGGGGACGCTGGACTCCTATGAGGAGGACAGGGCCGGGGAGTTCCGGGCAGTGATCGACGGGCTCGCGGGTGAGTTGCCGGAAGGGCACCCCGTCGGGCTCTTCGAGCGGGCCAGTGCCTTTGACTCCACGGGGCACTCGGACCGGGCCGTGCCGCTCTACCAGGAGGCCCTGGAGCGCGGACTCGACGGATACCGCAGGCGCCGCACGGCCGTTCAGCTCGCGAGTTCGCTGCGGAACACCGGGCGGGCCGAAGAGGGCGCCGCCCTGCTCACCGCCGAACTGGAGAGGGGTGAGGGCGAGTTGGAGGACGCGCTGCGGGCCTGCCTCGCCCTGTGCCTCGCGAACCTCGGCCGCGAGCGCGAAGGCCTCGCCCTCGTGCTCGGCGCCCTCGCCCCTCATCTGCCGCGCTACCAGAGGTCGATGGCCAATTACGCCCGCGAGCTCGTGGCGGACGTCCCGTCATGAGGTGACCATCCGACGATTCGCTCGTTTTGCTGAACGTGTCGTCGAATGTGCAGTCTCCATCGAAGTCCCCCAAGTCCAGCCGCCCCACCCCGGTGGTCGACGTGGAGCAGGCCGAGGCCGCCCTCGTCGAGCACTACCCGCGGCTCGTCCGGCTCGCGTATCTCGTGCTGCCACCGAGCCTCGGCCGCAACCGCCGGGTCCTGACCGCCCACGCCCTGACCCAGCGCGCCCTGCCGCGCAGCCGCAGGACGGGGGAAGCGGCCGTCCCCGGCCAGCAGGGAGGGGGCGGCGAGGGCGACAGAGCGCGGGCGCTCGGCGATCCCGCCTACGCGTACATCCGGCTCCAGGTGCTCTGCGGCGCCCTCGACGCCGGACTCCCCCTGCGCTGGAACTCCTGGCCCAAGCGGGCCCAGCTGCCGCCGCTGCTGCCGCACGTCCGGGGGCTGCGGCTCTTCCCGCGCTCGGGAGGCGCCGACGAACTCGCCCTGGACCAGCGCCTGTCCGCCCTGTCGGGCGACGCCCGCGCCGCCTACGTCCTGCGGGGCCTCGAAGGGCTCGACGACGACGGCGTGTGTGCCGTGCTCGCCGCCGCGGGCTGCGACGACCCCGAGGACGCGCTGGACGAGGCCGACGGCGTCGAGGCCCGGTACGACCTGCTCGGGTCCCCCGAGTTCGACCCCTGCTCGCTGCAGGCGAGGCCGACCGACCTGATGCGGCGCAGGCAGCACATGAAGGCCGCGGGCATCGCGGCCGTCGCCGTGCTGGTCTGCGGGGCGCTGCTCGGGCTGCCGGGCGACGGCTGGGGACCGGACGGCGCCGCCGCCCCGCCCTACGCGCAGAACCCCGCCGGTCAGGCAGCCCTCGATCCGGGGCAGCTGACGACGGCATCCGCGGGGGCGTGGAAACGTTCCGCTCGTACCGACTTCTCCGTGTGGCCCGCGCGCGGAGACCTGATCGGCGACAAGGGGCTGCTCCGCCGCGCCCTCGCCGTCTGGGCCCGCCCCGGCGAGTCCGTGCAGGTCTCGGCGACGCCGGGCACCGCGGCCGGGGCGCCGCCCGGACCCGCCCGGCTGCTCTACGCGGGCGAGGTCGACTCCGCGCGCGTGGTGCTGCTCTACGACGGCCTGCGCATCGTGCGGTACGCCGAGCCGAAGGAGGGCACGGGCGGCGCGGCCCTCGACTTCGCACGCGTGGACGGCGCGACCGGCACCGAGGCGAACGCCGTCGTCGTCGACCGCGCCGACGGGAACATCCGCTATCTGACCGCTCCGTGGATCAAGGCCGCGGGGGTGCAGGACCTGCTGAAGCCCGCCGCGAAGGCCGTCGCGCTGCGCCGCTCCGCGGACGGCGTCACCGCCCCCTTCTCAGGTCCCGTGCAGTCCGGCGCCTGCACCACGTGGAACGCGCTGCGGCTGCGCGACGACTCGGGCGCGGTGCGCATGTCGACCGACCTCGGCGAGCTCGTCCCCGCCCATCTGACCGCGGGCCGCCCGCAGGCCCCTCGCGAGGCCACGCCCGCCGAGTGGTCGAAGTCCGCGTGCTCCCTCGCCACGGTGCGCTCGCACGGCGTCCGCTCCGTGAACTCGTGGACGTACGCCCGGCAGGTCCTGCCCGAGGCCAACGGCGCCGCCGACTGGGTCTGCACCCGCGCCGACACCTGGCGGGGCGAGGGCAGCCGGATCCTCGCCCAGTTCCAGACCTCCGACGGGCCCGCGGGCGCCGTCGCCGCCAAGGCCGAGGACTCCCCCGCCTGCGGCAGCCGCGATCCGAAGGTCCTCGCGGGCGTGCTGTGGAAGTCCCGGGCGGGCTCCTGGTACCTCCTGGGCGCGGGCAGCAAGAACGTCACGTCCGTCACCGCGTCCGGCGGCGAGCGCGCGGTGGGCAACGTCCTTGCGGCGCGGACCGAGCGGTCCACGAAGGCCCGGCTCACCGGCCGACTGGCCGACGGAACGAAGGTCACGACGCTCCGCTGACGGAAGTTACCCGCGCAGACCCCTGTACCGCTGAACTACCCATCAGTACATTGACGCCATGTCTAATACGCAGAGCCGGGCGCCCGAGCCCGTCGCGTCCGAGCACATCGCGCTCAAGGCACGCAACGTCTCCTTCTCCTGGGAGAACACCCCGCTCCACTGGCTCCCGAACGACCCGTTCGCCACACACACCATCAACGTGCTGCACCTGCTGCTGCCCGCCGGTGAGCGCTGGTTCGTGCACGTCTACAAGCAGGTCCTGCCGCTGATCCGCGACGACAGACTGCGCGAGGACGTCATCGGGTTCATCGGGCAGGAGGCCATGCACTCGCAGGCCCATGACGAGGTGCTTCCGCACCTCAAGGAGCAGGGGCTCGACCCGACGCCGTACACCGCCCAGGTGGACTGGCTCTTCGAGAAGCTGCTCGGCGACCGGACGCTGCCGCCCGGCAAGCCGCGCCAGTGGTGGCTGATGGAGCGCGTCGCGATCATCGCGGCCATCGAGCACTACACCGCGTTCCTCGGCAACTGGGTGCTCAACGCCGATGAGCTGGACCGCAGGGGCGCCGACCCCACGATGCTGGACCTGCTGCGCTGGCACGGCGCGGAGGAGGTCGAGCACCGGTCCGTCGCCTTCGAGCTGTTCATGCACGTCGACGGCGGCTACCGGCGCCGGGCCAGGACCTGGGCGACGGCGTTCAGCGCCCTGGTCTTCCTCTGGCAGCGCGGGGCGCGGTTCTTCATGGAGAACGACCCGACGCTCGTCGACGGCAGGGCGAGCTTCAAGGAGTTCTACCGCAGCGGACAGGCGGGGACCCTGCCCTCCACCGGCGACATGATCCGCTCCATCCCCCGCTACCTCAGCCGGGCCTACCACCCCTCGCAGGAGGGCAGCACGGAGCAGGCCGCCGCCTACCTCGCGTCCTCGCCCGCCGCCGTCGCGGCGCTCGCCGCCGAGAAGGGGACCGCCTGACATGCCCCGCATCCGCACCGTCGCCCTCGTCGCGGGCGTCGCCCTGCTCACCAGGCGGGCCATGCGCCGCCGCATCGGGGCCTCCCCGCTGTGGCCGCTGCCCGCCCTGGAGGAGCCGATCTCCGGGCAGCCGCGCTCCCGGGCCCTGCGGCTGCGCGTCGCCCGGCACGAGACCGTCGCCGAAGGAGTCGTGCAACTGCGCCTGGAAGGACGGGACTTGCCCGCATGGCAGCCCGGAGCCCACCTCGACGTCGTGCTGCCGTCGGGGCTCGTGCGGCAGTACTCGCTCTGCGGCGACCCCGAGGACACCTCCTCGTACACCGTCGCGACCCGTCTGATCACCGCGGACCAGGGCGGCAGGGGCGGCTCGCGCGAGGTGCACGAGCAGCTCGGGGAGGGCGTCGAGGTCGAGGTGCGCGGGCCGCGCAACCGCTTCCCGCTGGCCGACGCGGCGTCGTACGTGTTCGTGGCGGGCGGCATCGGGATCACCCCGATCCTGCCGATGCTGCGGGCCGTCGAGGCGGCCGGGGCGCAGTGGCGGCTGCTGTACGGGGGGCGTTCCCGTGCGTCGATGCCGTTCCTCGAAGAGGTGGAGAAGCTCGGCGGCGCCGGGCGCGGGCGCGTCTCCGTGGTCGCCGAGGACGAGTCGGGACGGCCGGACCTGGCCGCCTTCCTCGCCGGAACCCCGCGGGGCGCGGCCGTCCATGTGTGCGGTCCCGAGGCCCTGATGGACGCCGTCGACGCCGTCCTGCCCGACGGATGCTCGCTGCACCTCGAAAGGTTCACGCCACGCACTTCGACCGACGGCAACGCCGCGTTCGAGGTCGAACTGCGGCGCAGCGGACGCACGGTGGCGGTCGCCGCGGACACCACGGTGCTCGCCGCCGTCCGCGCCGAGCTGCCCAACACCGCGTACAGCTGCGAGCAGGGATTCTGCGGAACGTGCCAACAGCGCGTCGTGGAAGGGGAGATAGACCACCGCGACGAGCTGCTCACGGACGGCGAGCGGGCGGACTCGATGCTCATCTGCGTCTCGCGGGCGCGCGGCGAGCGGCTCGTCCTGGACATGTGAGGCGGGCGTCCGGGGCGGACGGGGACCGGCCGGTGGTGGGGCCGGTTCTGCTCGGTAAGGTGTTCGCATGACAACCGGGGTGCGCCGCAGGATGGGTGTCGAGGAGCGGCGGCAGCAGTTGATCGGGGTCGCGCTCGAACTGTTCAGCCACCGCTCCCCCGACGACGTGTCCATCGACGAGATAGCAGCGGCCGCGGGCATCTCGCGCCCGCTGGTCTACCACTACTTCCCCGGCAAACTCAGCCTGTACGAGGCGGCGTTGCGCCGCGCGGCGGACGACCTGGCCGGGCGGTTCGTGGAGCCGCGCGAAGGGCCGCCCGGGGCCCGGCTGCTGCGGGTGATGGGCCGCTTCTTCTCCTTCGTCGACGAGCACGGGCCCGGCTTCTCCGCGCTGATGCGGGGCGGCCCCGCGGTCGGCTCCTCGACGACGAACGCACTGGTCGACTCGGTGCGCCAGGCGGCGTACGAGCAGGTCCTCGTCCAGCTCGACGTCACCGAGCCGTCCGCAAGGCTCGAACTCGTCGTGCGGTCCTGGATCTCCCTCGCCGAGTCGACGGCGCTGATCTGGCTGGACGGCCGGCGCATCCCGCGCGCGGAGCTCGAGCTGCAGCTGGTGCACGACTTCGCGGCGCTGGCCGCGGTGAGCGCCGCCTACGACAAGGGGATGGCGGATCTGCTGCGCGAGGTCCTCGCCTCGGAACCGGCCGACGGCCCCTTCGCGGAACTCCTCGAACGGCTTGCCACACTGGCCCCATGACAGCACAACTGACCTTCCGCGGCGCGGACATCGGCGACGCGGCCCTCCTGACCGGCCTCTACGAGGGTGCGGCCCGCTGGATGCTGGACCACGGCATCGACCAGTGGAAGCCGGGCGCCAAGGACGAGCGGCACTTCGAGCGGGTGATCGGCTCCTCGACGGCGGAGGTGTGGCTCGCGTACGACGGGTCGGGGGCCCTCGGCGCGTACGAGCTGTGGTGGACCGACGAGCAGGCGTGGGGCGCGCAGCCGCCGGTCGCCGGGTACGTGCACCGGCTGATGACGCGGCGCGGGGCACCCGCGGGCACGGGCCGCTCGCTGCTCAGGGACGCCGAGCGCCGGATAGCGGCGGCGGGCCGCGAGTTGAGCCGCCTGGACGTCGTGGTGACCAACCCCCGCCTGCGCACGTACTACGAAGAGGCCGGATACGCGCTCGTCGGTGAGCTGCCGGACAAGGCCGCCGCGGACGGCGCCCCGTACGGCGTGCTGCTCATGGAGCGGCCGGTCGGCTAGGACCGGTCGCCGGAAGGGCCCTGGCCATCGGCGCGCAGCCGCATGGCGAGGAGCGCGATGTCGTCGTCGCGGCCGTGGCCCAGGCAGGCGAGCAGGGTGTCGCAGAGGGCCGCGACGCCCAGGGGCGCTTCGGCCGCGACCGTGCGCAGGTGCTCCATGGATTCGGCGAGGTCGGTGCCGCGGGTCTCGATGAGCCCGTCGGTGACCAGGAGGAGCCGGTCCGTGGGGCGCAGGACCGTCTCGGTGGGCGGCGGCCTGTCCAGGCCGAGGCCGAGCAGCGGGCCGCACGCCCTGAGGTAGTGGGCGGTGCCGTCGTCGGCGACGACGAGGGGCGGGATATGCCCGGCGTTGGCGACGCGGGTGCGGCCGGTGGCGGGGTCGACGAGGGCCAGGCAGAGGGTGGCCGTCACTTCGGGGTGGTAGCGCTGCAGCATGCTGTCGAGGCGCTGGGCGAGCGTCCTGGGGTCGGGATCCTCTATGCAGTAGGCGCGCAGCGCGTGCCGGATCTCGACCATGACGGTGGCGGCTTCCAGCGAGTGGCCGACGACGTCGCCGATGCCGGTGAGGAGGCCCTGCGAGGTGTCCAGCGAGGCGTAGAAGTCGCCGCCGATCTCCGTGTCGCGGGTGGCGGGTTCGTAGCGGACGACGACTTCGGTGCCGGGGGTCTGCGTCACGTGCGCGGGCAGGAAGCTGCGCTGGAGGGTGAGGGCGATGTGGCGTTCCATCTCGTACATCAGCAGTCGTTCGGCGGCGACCGCGGTGGCGTGGGCGAGCCGTCCCACGAACCGCCCGGTGCCGGGTGCGGGTCCTTGGTCGTACACGGGTGTGGCGAGGCAGACGGGCGCGGCACCTTCGTGGGCGCGGGCCATGGCGAGGCGGGCCCCGACGGGGCGCGCGGAGCCGTCGGACGGCTCGGCGTGGAAGAAGCCCGCAGGCCACAGGGGTGCGGGCACGACGGTGTCGTGCACGCCGACGTGGCCCGTCATGCGGCGCTGGATCAGGCGCACCACCGCGTCGTGCGCGCCCTCGTCGGGCAGTGCGGCGTGCGCCCTGCGCCGGGACAGGCTGCGGTGGAGCTCGCCGTCGTCGCCTATGACGAAGGCCGCGGCGGGGCCGTGGGTGAGGCGGGCCGTGCCGACCGCGGCGGCCTCGGCGAGCTCGCGCGGGCAGCGGGCCGACTGGACGGCGAGGATCGTCTCGGCGAGCCGGGTCAGGTGCCCGGCCTGCGCCTCGGCGTCGCTGCGGTGGCGTGCGCCGCGGGCCGCGGCGCGCACGACGGCCTGGATCTCCTCGGGTTCGGCGGGCACCGTCAGATAGGCCTCGCCGCCCGCGTCCAGGCCGAGGCACCGGTCGGCGGGGGCTATCCGGGCGGCCGAGAAGTGCACGACGGGCAGGGCGGCGAACGGCGGTGTCTCCTTGAGGCGGCGGCACAGGTCGAAGCCGCTCATGTCGGGCAGGCCGACGTCGACGAGCGCCACGTCGGGCAGCCGTCCCGCGCGGCGGCGCACGTCGAGCTCGATGAGGGCGTCGCCCGCGCTGGCGGCGAGGACGACGCGGTGGCCGTCCCTGCGCAGGACCGCGCCCAGCGCATATCGACTGGCGGCGACGTCGTCCACCACCAGGATCGTGGTGCCTGCTCTGGCTTTCGCGCTCACACGGGGCCCCTTTGGGGCTGGTGGGGCAGACCTCCCGCGGGCCTGCCCGACCAAGTTAGCGCTCCGGCGCACCCGGCGGGAGACGATGTGCGGCTCCGACCGGGATCGGTGAAGCTGAAAGAACTTCCGTGGTACGAGGGGTACTTGGCGGTAGAATCTGCGGCCCGCCCGGCCCGTGACGCCACCGGTGCGGGGGACACGCTCGTGACCTTCGCGTTCCGCCGGGCGTTCTACCGGAGACTCCGACCGCCCCGCCCGTCCTGAGGGACCACATGACCCAGCACGTCACCGCCGCGCCCGCCACCGATTCCTCGTCCGCAGGAGAGTGGTGGCGCGACGCCGTCATCTACCAGGTCTACCCGCGCAGCTTCGCCGACGGGAACGGCGACGGCATGGGCGATCTGCCCGGCATCACGGCCCGCCTGCCGTACCTGCGCGACCTGGGCGTGGACGCCGTCTGGCTCTCCCCCTTCTACGCGTCGCCGCAGGCCGACGCCGGGTACGACGTGGCGGACTACCGCGCCGTCGACCCGATGTTCGGCACCCTCACCGACGCCGACGGCCTCATCGGCGAGGCGCACGCGCTCGGCCTGCGCGTCATCGTCGACATCGTGCCCAACCACTGCTCCGACCGGCACGAGTGGTTCGAGCGCGCGGTGCGCGAGGGCCCCGGTTCCGCGGCCCGCGACCGCTTCCTGTTCCGGCCGGGCCGGGGCGCGGACGGCGGACTGCCCCCGAACGACTGGGAGTCCGTCTTCGGCGGTCCCGCCTGGACCCGGGTCGAGGACGGGCAGTGGTACCTCCACCTCTTCGCACCGGAGCAGCCCGACTTCAACTGGGAGCATCCGGACGTCCACGACGAGTTCCGCTCCGTCCTGCGCTTCTGGCTCGACCTCGGCGTCGACGGCTTCCGCATCGACGTCGCGCACGGCCTGGTGAAGGCGGCGGGCCTGCCGGACATCGGCCACGCGGAGCAGGTCAAGCTGCTCGGCAAGCAGGCCGTGCCGTACTTCGACCAGGACGGCGTGCACGAGATCTACCGCGACTGGCGCGGGATCCTCGACGCGTACGGGGAGGGGGCCGGGGGGCGGCGGATCGCCGTCGCCGAGGCGTGGACGCCGACGGTCGAGCGCAGCGCCCGGTACCTGCGCCGCGGCGAGCTGCACCAGGCCTTCAACTTCGAGTATCTGACGACCGGCTGGGACGCCGTCTCGCTGCGCGAGGTCATCGACCGCTCCCTCACCGCGATGAACGCCGTGGACGCGCCCGCCACCTGGGTGCTCTCCAACCACGACGTCGTACGCCACGCGACGCGCTTCGCCGACGGCAGCGAGGCCCGCGGTCTGCGCCGGGCGCGGGCGGCGACGCTGCTGATGCTGGCGCTGCCCGGCTCCGCGTACCTGTACCAGGGCGAGGAGCTCGGCCTGCCCGAGGTGACGGAGCTGCCGGACGAGGTGCGCCAGGACCCGGCGTTCTTCCGCAGCGCGGGGCAGGACGGCACGCGCGACGGGTGCCGGGTGCCGCTGCCGTGGTCCGGGGAGCGCGCGCCGTTCGGCTTCGGGCCCCGCGAGGGCGGCCCGAGCTGGCTGCCGCAGCCGGACTCCTGGAAGGACCTTTCGGTGGCCGCGCAGTCGGGCGATCCGGCGTCGACGCTGGAGTTCTACCGCCGCGCGCTGGCCGTGCGCCGCGCGCATCCGGCGCTCGGCGCGGGCCGCGACATCGCGTGGCTGCCTTCGCCGGACGGCGTCCTGGCCTTCCGCCGCGTCACCCCCGCCGGTTCCTTCGTGTGCACGGTGAACCTCTCGGCGTCGCCCGTCGCGCTGCCGACGCCCGGCACGCCGCTCCTCGCGAGCACGGAGGTCGTGCCCGGCGCCGGGCGGACCGTGCTTCCGGCGGATTCGGCGGTCTGGTGGGCAGCCTGAGACCCGACCGGTACAGTCCAATCCTGTGACCGCACGGCTAGCCGACATCGCAGCCCAGGCGGGGGTCAGCGAAGCGACAGTAAGCCGCGTGCTCAACGGCAAGCCGGGCGTCGCCGCGGGCACCCGCCAGTCCGTGCTCGCCGCGCTCGACGTGCTCGGCTACGAACGCCCGGTGCGGCTGCGCCGCCGCAGCGAGGGCCTGATCGGGCTGATCACGCCGGAGCTGGAGAACCCGATATTCCCCGCGCTCGCGCAGGTCGTCGGGCAGGCCCTCACCCGGCAGGGGTATACGCCGGTGCTCGCCACGCAGACCCCCGGCGGCTCCACGGAGGACGAGCTCACCGAGATGCTGGTCGACCGCGGGGTCGCGGGGATCATCTTCGTCTCGGGGCTGCACGCGGACACCTCGGCCGACATGCACCGCTACGAACAGCTGCGGGCCCAGGGCGTCCCGTTCGTCCTGGTGGACGGCTTCTCGCCGAAGGTGCAGGCACCGGCCGTCTCGCCGGACGACCGCGCGGCGATGCGGCTCGCGGTGACCCACCTCGTCTCCCTGGGGCACACCCGCATCGGGCTGGCCCTGGGGCCGAAGCGCTTCGTGCCCGTCCAGCGGAAGATCGAGGGGTTCGTCCGCGCGATGACGGACCAGCTGGGCCTGTCCCCCGACGCCGTCGGGACGGAGCTGGTCCAGCACTCCCTGTACACGCTGGAGGGCGGCCAGGCCGCAGCCTCCGCGCTCCTTGACCGCGGCTGCACGGCCATCGCGTGCGCCAGCGACATGATGGCGCTCGGGGCGATACGGGCGGCGCGCCAGCGCGGCCTGGAGGTGCCGGACGACGTCTCGGTGGTCGGCTTCGACGACTCGCCGCTGATCGCCTTCACGGACCCGCCGCTGACCACCGTGCGCAAGCCGGTGCCCGCGATGGGCCAGGCCGCGGTGCGCACGCTCCTGGAGGAGATCGGCGGCACCCCTGCGCCGCCCGGCGAATTCGTCTTCATGCCCGAACTGGTGGTTCGGGGTTCAACGGCATCGGGCCCCAGGCGCCCCTAGGGTCACCTCAGGGACGCTGTCTCCTTCCTGCGTCGTAGAGAATGCGGTCCGAACGCGACCAAGGGATGATCGGTCGAAGGGTGGGGATCTGGCAGACTCTGTCCCTATGGGTGAGACCACCGTGACGACACTTGAGGGCCAGGAAAGGCCCGCTGCATCACCCATCGCGGACGAGAAGAACGGCCGCAATGGGCAGAATGTGCTGCGTCATTTCCGTCGGCTCAGAACCCCCCGCCGCCCCCGTCTGTGGTTCGAGATCCTGCTGATCGCGGTCAGCTACTGGACGTACTCACTGATCCGCAACGCCGTGCCGGAACAGAAGGCGCAGGCGCTGAGCAACGCGGACTGGATCTGGCGCGTCGAGGGCGATCTGGGGGTCGCCTTCGAGAAGAGCGTCAACCACGCCGTCGACTCGGTGACATGGCTCATCGTCGGCATGAACTACTACTACGCCACCCTGCATTTCATCGTCACGCTCGGTGTCCTGGTGTGGCTCTTCCGCAAGCATCCCGGGCGGTACGCGGCCACGCGCCTCGTCCTCTTCGCGACGACGGCGGTGGCCCTGCTCGGCTACTACTTCTACCCGCTGGCCCCGCCGCGCCTGATGAACGGCACCCACTTCATCGACACGGTGGTCGTGCACCAGACGTGGGGCTCGATGGCCTCCGGCGACCTGAAGAACATGTCGAACCAGTACGCGGCGATGCCGTCGATGCACATCGGCTGGTCCCTGTGGTGCGGCCTGACGATCTTCGCCCTGGCTTCGGTGCCGTGGGCCAAGGTGCTCGGCCTGCTCTACCCCGTCGCGACGCTCGTGGTCATCGTGGCCACCGCCAACCACTTCTGGCTCGACGCGGTCGGCGGCATGATCTGCCTGGCCTTCGGCTTCGCGGTGGCCCGTCTCTGGTACGGCTCGATGCCCTATGCGCTGCCGCGCGAGGTGGCGGTGCGGGGCGGTCCCGGCCCTACTTGAAGGACTCGTCGCCGTCCCAGTTCACGTGGACGACGTCCGGGGCGAGGCCGTGGATCACGGCGCGGCCGACGTCCTTCTTGAAGCGTTCGATCAGGTCTTCGATACCGCTGTGCGGGTACTTCGCGTTCAGCGCGTCGAGGAGCGCCTCGCGCGGCACGTTCACGGCGCTGGCGAGGGCCAGGGTGTTGTCGGAGCGGTTGTCCCAGCCTCCGGCGTTGTTGCGGCCCACGTGGATGGATTCCATCGCCGTGAGGCTGGACGCGCCCGCTTCGTGGATCAGGTTCTGGCCCGCCATCGGGCGTGCCGTCAGGTGGAAGAGGGAGCCCCTGATCGCCGCGGTGGAATCGCCGCTCTTGCGGTCCCGCACCTCGCCGCCGCTGGTGAGCATCACATTGAGGTGGACGGCCAGCTTGGCGGTGGTGCCGCCGGCGCTGACGGTCACCTCCACGGGCCGGGAGATGAGGTTGTTGCCGCCGTTGTTCCGGCACTCGGACCCGAACTGGAACCCGGCGAGCGAACGGTCCTGGCCGACGATGGTGTTCAGGAGCTGATTCCAGTCCACGCGCGGGGCCGTCTGGGTGCTCGGGGCGCGCTGCACCTCGGTGCCTTCGGTGGCCGCGCGCCCGTCCGGGGCCGCCTCCGTGTGGGCCTCGGGCGCCGGACCCGAAAGGACCCGGTGGGCGTTCGCCTCGGCCTCGCGCTCGAACCGGTCGGACGGGTCCGACACCTTGAGCCCGTTGCCGTGGTCGGTGCCCGCGACCGGGCCCTGCCGCTGCTGGATGACGTGTGTCAGCTCGTGGGCGAGCGTGTGGCGGTCCGCGCCGCCGTCGCCGATGACGACGTGGCTGCCCGAGGTGTAGGCGCGGGCGCCGACCTCGGCCGCGGAGGCCTTCGCCGCGCTGTCGTCGTGGACGCGGACGTCGGAGAAGTCCGCGCCGAGGCGGGCCTCCATGTCGGTGCGGGTGCCCGTGTCGAGCGGCCGCCCGCCGCCGCGGAGCACGTCGTGGACGGCGGACCGCTGCACCGCCTGGACGACGGCCGCGTTGCCCGCGGTGCGCTGCAGCGCAGTGATCTCCTGAGCGGTCATGCCGCCGCCCGCGCTCGACGGCGACGCGGCGGGACGGGCCGGTGCGCGGCCTGCTCGCTCACCGTCGGCGGGTCGGGCGGTTTCACGGGCACGCATGGGGCCTCCAGGCAGACGGATCGTACGCTTCCTGAATACGCCATGGAGCGGCCGCCGGACCAGGTGCGCAAGGGCAGCGTCCGGTGTCTGTTGGGGCAGTGCGCGCGGCGCTCCGGCCTCACGCCCCGTAGAAGCGCTCCTCCATCACGGCCCGCGCTCTGCGCGTGATGCGCCGGTAGTCGTCCAGCATGTCGCCCACGTGGCCCGGGTCGTATCCCAGGTAGCGGGCGACGGCCGCCAGTTCCCGGCCGTCGGAGGGGAACGTGTCGCCCGCCCGGCCGCGCACCAGCATGACCGCGTTGCGGACCCGGGCCGCGAGGACCCACGCCTCGTCGAGGGTCGCCGCGTCCTGCGTCGGGATCAGCTCCGCCGCGCAGGCCGCGGCCAGGGCCTCCCGGGTGCGGGTCGTGCGCAGCCCCGGCTCGGCCCAGCCGTGCTCCAGCTGGAGGAGCTGGACGGTCCACTCGACGTCGGAGAGGCCGCCGCGGCCCAGCTTCGCGTTCAGCGTCGGGTCGGCGCCGCGCGGCATCCGCTCCGCCTCCATGCGGGCCTTGAGGCGGCGGATCTCGCGGACCGCGTCCTCGCCGAGGCCCTCCGCCGGATAGCGCAGGGGGTCGACGAGGCCGATGAAGGCGCGCCCCAGCTCCTCGTCCCCCGCGACGGGCTCGGCCCGCAGCAGCGCCTGGGACTCCCAGACCAGGGACCAGCGGCGGTAGTACGCCTCGTACGAGCGCAGGGTGCGCACCAGCGGGCCGCTCCTGCCCTCCGGGCGCAGGTCGGCGTCGATGAGCAACGGCGGGTCGGCCGACGGCAGTTGGAGCAGCCGGCGCATCTCGGCGACGACCTTGGCCGCCGCCTTCGCCGCCTCCTGCTCGTCGGCGCCCTCGCGCGGCTCGTGCACGAAGAGGACGTCCGCGTCCGAGCCGTAGCTCAGCTCGTGGCCGCCGAAGCGGCCCATGCCGATGACGGCGAAGCGGGTGGGGAGCGTGTCGCCCCAGCCCTCGCGGACGACCGCACGCAGCGTGCCCGCGATCGTGGCGGCCGTCAGGTCGGACACCGCGTCGCCCACCCGGTCCACGAGCGTGCCGGGGTCTTCCTCCGCGGGGCTGTCCTCCGTACCGTACGAGCGGACGAGGTCACCCGCCGCGGTGCGGAACATTTCACGGCGCCGCACCCCGCGCGCCACCGCCACGGCCTGTTCGGCGCCGTCCGCGCGGCGCACCGCCGCCAGGATCTCCTGCTCCAGGTGGCCGCGGCCGCGCGGTTCGAGGCCCCGCTGGTCGCCGAGCAGGGCGACGGCCTCGGGGGCGCGCAGCAGCAGGTCGGGGGCGAGGCGTCCGGCGGAAAGGACGCGGGCGAGGTTCTCCGCCGCCGCGCCCTCGTCCCGCAGCAGCCGCAGGTACCACGGGGTCTTGCCGAGCGCGTCGGACACCTTGCGGAAGCCGAGGAGGCCCGCGTCCGGGTCGGCGGAGTCCGCGAACCAGCCGAGCAGGACCGGCAGCAGGGTGCGCTGGATGGCCGCCTTGCGGGTGACGCCGGACGCCAGCGCCTCCAGGTGCCTGAGCGCGGCGCTGGGGTCCGCGTAGCCGAGCGCGACCAGGCGTTCGCGGGCCGCCTCGGTGCTCAGCCGGGTCTCGCCGGGGGCGAGCTGGGCGACGGCGTCGAGCAGGGGGCGGTAGAAGAGCTTCTCGTGCAGGCGGCGCACGACGGAGGTGTGCCGCTTCCAGGCACGGCCCAGGTCGGTGATCGGCTCGGTGCGCATGCCCAGGGAGCGGCCGATGCGCCGCAGGTCCGCGTCGCCCTCGGGCACGAGGTGGGTGCGGCGCAGCTTGTAGAGCTGGATGCGGTGTTCGAGGGCGCGCAGGAAGCGGTACGCGTCGTCGAGCTGGGCGGCGTCCACGCGTCCCACGTAGCCGCCCGCGCCCAGCGCCTGGAGCGCGACGAGCGTCGACCCGCTGCGGATCGACCGGTCGCCGCGGCCGTGCACCAACTGCAGCATCTGGACGGCGAACTCGACGTCGCGCAGCCCGCCGGGGCCGAGCTTCAGCTCCCGGTCGACCTCGCCCACCGGGATGTTCTCGACGACCCTGCGGCGCATCTTCTGCACGTCGGGCACGAAGTTCTCGCGCTCTGCGGCCTGCCAGACGAGGGGCGCGAGCGTGGTGACGTACTCCTCGCCGAGCGCGAGGTCGCCCGCGACCGGGCGGGCCTTGAGCAGCGCCTGGAACTCCCAGGTCTTGGCCCAGCGCTGGTAGTACGCGAGGTGGCTGGAGAGCGTGCGGACCAGGGGGCCGTTGCGGCCCTCGGGGCGGAGGTTCGCGTCGACGGGCCAGATGGTGCCCTCGACGTTCGTCTCGGAGCAGATCCGCATCATGTGCGAGGCGAGCCGGGTCGCGGCCCGCATCGCCTTGTCCTCGTCGGCGCCGTCGACGGCCTCGCCGACGAAGATGACGTCGACGTCGGACACGTAGTTGAGCTCGTGGCCGCCGCACTTGCCCATGGCGATCACCGCGAGCCTGCACTGCGCGGCGTCGCCGGGCGCCGCGGCGCGGGCCATGGCGAGGGCCGCCCGCAGCGTCGCCGTGGCGAGGTCCGCGAGCTCGGCCGCCGCCTCGGCGACGTCGGTCGTGCCGCACACGTCGCGTGCCGCGATGGAGAGCAGGCAGCGGCGGTAGGCGACGCGCAGCGACACCGGGTCGGTGGCGTCGGCGAGGCCCCGCTCGAACTCCTCCACGCCGGGGTGCAGGTCGGCCGATTCGTAGGTGACGAGGGCCCGCCAGTCCAGCGGGTGCCTGGCCAGGTGGTCGGCGAGGGCCTCGGAGGCGCCGAGCACGCCGAGGAGGCGGTCGCGCAGGGGCTTCGCGGTGACGAGGGTGTCGAGCAGCTCCCGTCGGCCGAGGTCGTCGTCCTGCCCCTCCACGAGCCGGACGAGGCCCAGCAGCGCGAGGTCGGGGTCGGCGGTGGCGCCGAGCGCGTCCAGGAGCAGCGGGTCGTCGCGCACGGCGCTCAGCGCGGGGTCGTCGAGGAGCCGCTCCGCGGCGGACGGGTCGGTGAAGCCGTGCCGCAGCAGCCGCGTGAACGTACTGCTCCGTCGCCCTTGCGGCACCGTCATGCGAGCCTCCGTTCGATCACCCCTCGGCCCGAGCCTACGGCCTCCCCGGCGAACCGGCGCCCGGCCGCCCCGCGACACCCTGCGCACGGCCGCTGACAGGGACTCAACTCCCTGGTGTACTGCGGACCATGGAATACACACTCGAAGTGATCCCGCTGCCGGTCAGTGACATCGACCGGGCGAAGGAGTTCTACAGCGACAAGCTGGGCTTCCACGTCGACATCGACACGGAGGTGATGCCGGGGATGCGCATCGTGCAGCTGACCCCGCCGGGTTCGGGCTGTTCCATCGCGCTGGCCGACACGCTCTGGGAGACGATGGACGGGCCGACCCCGGCCCCCGGCTCCTACCAGGGCCTCCAGCTGTGCGTCGCCGACGCCAAGGCCGCACACGCCGAGCTGGTAGCGCGTGGCCTGGACGTCTCCGAACCGGTGCAGCACGCGCCGCAGGACGGCGGCACGTTCATGTACTTCACGGACCCGGACGGCAACGGCTGGGCGATCCAGGAGTACCGGGTGCGGGCGACGACGCCGCTGCGCGAGGCGATCGTGCCGCAGGGCTGACGCATAGGGCCCGGTCCCGCACGGGACCGGGCCTTCACCGGACGGCGCCGCTACAGCACCGGCAGGTTCTTCCGGAGCTCGAAGGCCGTGACTTCCGACCTGTACTCCTCCCACTCCTGCTTCTTGTTCCTGAGGAAGAAGTCGTAGACGTGCTCGCCGAGGGTCTCGGCGACCAGTTCGGACTTCTCCATGAGCGCGATGGCCTCGCCCAGGTTCTGCGGGAGCGGCTCGATGCCCAGCGCGCGTCGCTCGGCGTCGCGCAGCGCCCACACGTCGTCGTCGGCGCCCGGCGGGAGCTCGTACCCCTCCTCGATGCCCTTGAGTCCGGCGGCGAGCAGCACCGCGTACGTCAGGTAGGGGTTGGCGCCCGAGTCGATCGAGCGGACCTCGACGCGTGCGGAGCCCGTCTTGCCGGGCTTGTACATCGGGACGCGGATCAGGGCCGAGCGGTTGTTGTGGCCCCAGCAGATGTACGAGGGGGCCTCGCCGCCCGCGCCCGCGGTGCGCTCGGAGCCGCCCCAGATGCGCTTGTAGGAGTTCACCCACTGGTTGGTGACCGCGGAGATCTCCGCGGCGTGCCGCAGCAGGCCCGCGATGAAGGAGCGGCCGACCTTGGAGAGCTGGTACTCGGCGCCCGACTCGTAGAACGCGTTGCGGTCGCCCTCGAAGAGGGAGAGGTGGGTGTGCATGCCCGAGCCGGGGTGCTCGGAGAACGGCTTCGGCATGAAGGTGGCCTGCACCCCCTGCTCCAGGGCGACCTGCTTCATGACCAGGCGGAAGGTCATGATGTTGTCGGCCGTGGAGAGCGCGTCGGCGTAGCGGAGGTCGATCTCCTGCTGGCCGGGGGCGCCCTCGTGGTGGCTGAACTCCACCGAGATGCCCATGGACTCCAGCATCGTGATGGCCTGGCGGCGGAAGTCCATGCCCACGTTCTGCGGGGTGTGGTCGAAGTAGCCGGAGTTGTCGGCGGGGGTGGGCCGCGAGCCGTCCAGCGGCTTGTCCTTCAGCAGGAAGAACTCGATCTCGGGGTGGGTGTAGAAGGTGAAGCCCAGGTCTGAGGTCTTGGCGAGGGCGCGCTTCAGTACGTAGCGCGGGTCCGCGAAGGACGGGGAGCCGTCCGGCATCAGGATGTCGCAGAACATGCGGGCCGTGCCGGGGGCCTCCGCGCGCCAGGGCAGCACCTGGAAGGTGGAGGGGTCCGGCTTGGCGATCATGTCCGACTCGTACACCCGGGCGAAGCCCTCGATGGCCGAGCCGTCGAAGCCGATGCCCTCGTCGAAGGCCTGCTCCAGCTCGGCCGGGGCCACGGCCACCGACTTCAGGAAGCCGAGGACGTCCGTGAACCACAGGCGCACGAACCGGATGTCGCGCTCCTCCAACGTACGGAGCACGAATTCCTGCTGCTTGTTCATCTTCCGCTTCCACCCATCCTTGCTGGTCAGGCCACCTGCACCCGAGCCCCGGGACACACCGGGCACACGAGCATCCCACTCCTTGGTTTCGTGCGCGTTGCGGGCCCCGTGCCGCGGCGTGCGAGCCGTTTCTCTTGCCGCTCTGTGCCCATAGTGCCTGCTGCACCGTCCGGCCGTAACGGCGGCGGGCCCCGGCTCCCCACCCGACCGTCGCCCGCCCCGCACCGGACCCCGGCCGCTATAACTTGCATCTGAGATGCTAATTTGAGTGCCGAAACAGACAAGCGGGGCGCAACCCTCCCTTACCGAGCCCTGCTCATCGTCTCCAGGCACTGAGGAGCCCACGTTGCTGTCACCACAGTCAGCCGCGACCGTCCGCGCCACGCTTCCCGTCGTCGGAGCGGCGATCGGCGAGATCACCGAGCGCTTCTACGACCGGCTCTTCACCGCCCACCCCGAGCTGCTCAGGGACCTCTTCAACCGCGGCAACCAGGCGGCGGGCACCCAGCGACAGGCCCTGGCAGGTTCCATCGCCGCCTTCGCGACGCACCTGGTGGAGCACCCCGACGAGCGGCCCGACGCGATGCTGAACCGCATCGCGCACAAGCACGCCTCGCTCGGCGTGGCCCCCGACCAGTACGGGACGGTGCACCGCCATCTGTTCGCCGCCATCGGCGAGGTGCTCGGCGACGCGGTCACGCCCGAGGTCGCGGCCGCCTGGGACGACGTCTACTGGCTGATGGCCAACGCCCTCATCGCCATCGAGGCCCGCCTCTACGCCGGGCAGGGCGTCGCCGCGGGCGAGGACACGTGGCGCGGGTGGCAGGTCGTCGAGCGCGTCGAGGAGACCGAGGACGTCGCCACCTTCCGCCTGCGCCCCGTCGACGGGGCGCCCGCGCCGGGCTTCCGGGCGGGGCAGTACGTGTCCGTGCAGGTCCGACTCGACGACGGGGCGTGGCAGATACGGCAGTACAGCCTCTCCGGAGGGCCCGGCTCCGAGGTGCGGCAGATCAGTGTGAAGCGGGTGCGGGGCGCCGCGGGGACGCCCGAGGGCGAGGTCTCCAACCACCTGCACGCGCGCGTGCACGACGGCGACGTCCTCCGCGTCTCCGCGCCGTACGGGGATCTCGTCCTGGACGACACGGACGCGGACGTTCCGCTGCTGCTCGCCTCCGCGGGCATCGGCGTGACCCCGATGATCGCCATGCTGGAGCAGCTCGCCGTGTCGGGGCACCGGGCGCCCGTCACCGTCGTGCACGCCGACCGCTCCCCCGCCGAGCACGCGCTGCGCGCCGACCACGAGACGTACACCGGCAAACTCCCGGACGGCGCCGCGCACTTCTTCTACGAGCGGCCGGACGCGGGCCACCCCGCGGAGCTCACCGGGCGCGTCGACCTCGCGGCCCTGCCGACGGCGGTCGCGGCGGGCACGCGCGCGTACCTGTGCGGGCCGCTGCCCTTCATGCGGGCGGTACGTTCCCAGCTGATCGGGCGCGGGGTCGCCGCCGCCGACATCCACTACGAGGTGTTCGGCCCCGACCTCTGGCTGGCGCAGGGATAGCGGGACAGGGGGCGGGGCGGGTCAGTCGTCGGTGCGGGTCGTGATGCCCAGCAGCAGCGGGCCCGTCGGGCTCGCGACGATGTCCGCCACCGTCAGCGGGTCCAGCGAGGCGTAGAAGGCCTCCTGCGCCCTGCGCAGGGCGTCACGCAGGCGGCATGCCGCGTTCAGCGGACACGGTGCGCCGCCCTCGCAGTCCACCACGTCCCCCGTCCCCTCGAAGGCCCGCACCAGCGCGCCGACCGAAGCCCCGCGTCCCGCCTCGGTCAGCGCGAGCCCGCCGCCCCGGCCCCTGCGGGCCTCCAGCAGGCCCATCTTCTGGAGCTCGGCGACGACCTTCGCCTCATGGGTGTAGGGCACCGCCATGTCGGCGGCCACCTCGCGCGTCGTGGGCGCCGAGGCCTCCCGGCCCACCACGGCCAGGCGCATGAGCGTGCGCAGTGCCAGGTCGGTGGATCGCATCAGCCGCATGCCTTCGAGCGTAGGTAATGCGCATCTGTGGCTCAAATTCTTCTGGTCCCGCCACGGATCGATTCGAGGACGCCCTGTGGAAGGGGCCCTCCCTCCCCTTACGATCAGCGGACTCGTTCGTCGTCCCGTCCGTCCCTTTCCGCAGAAGGACACACCATGGGTTCCGCCAAGAACACGAGCAACGCTTCCCGCAAGGCCCGGATAGAGGAGATGCGCCGGGCCGAGCGCGCGCGTGACCGCCGGGGCCGGGCCCTGACGATCACGGTCAGCGCGGTCGTCGTCGCGGCGCTCGGCGTGGGCGGCTTCTTCCTCTTCGACAAGGCCTCCGACGACTCCGACGCGAAGAGCGACGGAAAGGGCTGGCCGAAGTACAAGGTCTCGGCGGACGGCGAGAAGGTCTGGGGCAAACTCGGCCGTACGCACGTCACGAAGACCGTGAACTACCCCATGACGCCACCCGTCGGCGGGGACCACAATCAGGTGTGGATGAACTGCAACGGCGACGTCTACAAGAAGGAGCTGCCGGAGATGAACGCCGTGCACTCCCTGGAGCACGGCGCGGTCTGGGTCACGTACAACGACAAGGCGAAGCCCGCGGACCTGAAGAAGCTGGAAGCCAAGGTCAAGGCCACGCCTTACTCGTTGATGAGCCCGGTGAAGGACCAGAAGGACCCCGTGATGCTGACCGCGTGGGCACACCAGCGGACGGTCAAGGGCGCGGACGACCCGAAGGTCAAGGAGTTCTTCTCCAAGTACGTCCAGGGCAAGCAGACTCCGGAGCCCGGGGCTGCGTGCACCAACGGGCTGGCACAGTGAGTGGAGTGGGGATCAGCATGAGGCGGCGCACCAACTGGATCGTCGGCTGTGCCGTGGCGGCGGTCGTCGCCGGGGGCGGCATCACGGCGGCGGTGGCTTCCACGGACTCCGACTCGGGCGGCTCGCCCGCGAGTTCGTCGGCCGACGCGGGGTTCGCCCGCGACATGGCCGTCCACCACCAGCAGGCGGTGGAGATGTCGTACATCGTGCGGGATCGGACCAAGGACGAGGACGTACGGCGTCTCGCGTACGACATCGCCCAGACCCAGGCCAACCAGCGCGGGATGCTGCTCGGTTGGCTGGACCTGTGGGAGCTCCCGAAGGTGCCGGACGGGTCGCCCATGGACTGGATGGGCATGGGCGACATGCCGCCGGGCGAGGACGGCGCGCTGATGCCGGGGATGGCCACGGGGGCGGAGCTGAAGAAGCTGGGGAAGCTCGACGGCAAGAAGGCCGAGGTGCTGTACCTGCAGCTGATGACCCGGCACCACCGGGGCGGGGTGCACATGGCGCAGGGCTGCGTGGAGCGGTGCGAGGTGTCCGCGGAGCGGCGGCTGGCGCGGGGCATGGTGGAGTCGCAGGAGTCGGAGATCGCGCTGATGTCGACGATGCTGAAGGCGCGGGGCGCGAAGCCGTAGGTCAGGCGGGCCGTGGAGGTTCGAGGAGGCGGCGGGCGGCGGTCAGGACGGCCGCCCCGCGGGGGAAGTCCTTGAGCCGGTTCAGCAGCGAGTCCAGGGCGGGGAGCAGGCACCGCGGCGGTACGTCACGGGCCGCCAGGATGCCCGCGGTCCACACGATGAACCTCGTGAACAGGTCGGGGTCGTTCACGTACAGGGCCGTGGCCAGATAGCTGACGATGTGGTCGATGTCCTCGACGGTGCGCTCCCGCTGGTACTCGCTGTAGCCGCGCATTTCGGGGAAGCCCTTCTCGACGTCGGCGAGGGCCTGCTTGACCAACTGGAGTTTGGTCCGGCAGACCATGGTGTATTCCTGGTCGGCCAGGTGGGGCAGGTCCAGGTCGGGCGGGCGGGCCGCCTGGACCGGCGGTGCCGGATTCCGGGCGAGGAGGGCGGCCGCGCCGCGCGCGTCCTCGGCCCATTCGGCGCGCATCAGCCGGGCGTAGCGGCCCTGCGGACCGAAGGCGGCGCCTCCGGCGATCACCCGGACACCGGCGCCCTGGCAGGAGCTGATCGCGTTGTGGGCGCCGGGCAGCAGCGACGGGATGGACGAGGAGAGCAGCACCGCCTGCGCACGCGTGCGGCGCACGTGTGCGACCACGTGCTCGGTGGGGACCTGCGCCCCGAGATGGTCGACCCGCCAGCCCCGCAGCCGCAGCACTTCGCTGACCAGCCGCGCGGGCAGGGCATGCCACTCGCCGCCGACGCACGACACCAGGACCCGTCCCCGGCACGGACCGGCGAGAGCGGGCGCGGTGCTGTCGGCGACGGCCGCGACGCACCGCTCGCTGATCACCGTGGCGGCGTGCTCCTGCGCCACCGTGATGTCGTCGGCCGCCCAGGCGGTGCCCAGCCGCTCCTGGGACGGTGCGATCAGGTCGAGCAGGACCCGTTCGCCCGCGGCCCGCGTACGTTCATGGGCCGAAGCCTCGGCGGAAGTCCCGCCGCAAGCCCCGCCGGAAATCCCTTGCTCCGCCCCCGCCGTGGCGAGTGCGCGGCGCACCAGGGCGACCGCGCGGGCCTCTTCGCCCTCGCAGAGCGCCTGCCACAACTGCTCACGCGGCTCGGCCAAGAAAAGATCCTCTTTGCCACTGTTCACCCGTTCTGCCTTTCTCGGGTTGGTTCCGCCATCGTTGTCGGACGGCTGTCGCGGGGCGCGCCGATCGCCAGCACGGCCATGTCGTCGTGCAGGCCCTGCCCCACCCACTGGGCGCTGATCATCTGCACGCGTTCGGTGACTGCTTCCACGGGCATCCCGGTGCACTGGGCCAGCACGGAGCGCAGCCTGTCCTCGCCGAACATCACGTCACCCAGCGGTCCCCCGCGCGCCTCGGTGATCCCGTCGGAGTACAGCAGGCAGGTCTCGCCCGGTTCCAGGACGACCTCGGCGGTCCTGAACTCGACGTCGGCGAACGCGCCGATCAGCGTGCCGCCGGTGGCTGCCTCCTCCACCCGGCCGTCGGCGCGCACGATGAGCGGGGCGGGATGGCCCGCGCTGGACAGGCGCAGCCGCACCTGTGCGCCCTGGCGTACGGCGGTGACCAGGACCAGCGTCACGAAGGGGGTCTGGTCCGAGGCCAGCTGCGCCCGGTTGAGGAGGGTCAGCAGGCGGGTGTGGTCGGCGGCGAACGGGACCAGCGCCTGCAGTGCGTTGCGGATCCGGCCCGCCGTGACGGCGGCCTCGAGACCCTTGCCGCACACGTCGCCCAGCACCGCGACGGTCTCGGCCCCGGGGGCGCCTGCGGGGTGCAGGTCGTAGAAGTCGCCGCCGATGCGCTCGCCGGGCGCCGAGGCCCGGTAGCGGCCGGAGAAGCAGATGCCGTGCACCCGGCCGAGTACGGGTGGCAGCAGGCCACGCGTCAGCACTTCGGTGCCGTACGCCTGGCAGGCGTGGCTGCGGGCCACGGAGAGGGCGGCGCCCGCACGCGCGGCGAAGAGCCGGGCGAAGGACTCCTCGGCGGGAGTGAACTTCGCCTCGCGGCAGTCGCGCAGCAGGATGAGGCACCCGGCGGGCGCGCCGTGCCCCGGCAACGGCACCACCACGACCGAACCGATGGTGGTGGCGCCGCCCGAGAACTCCTCGGGCATGACCCACGACGGCATCTCCTGGGGGTCGATCCAGCGGGATGACACCGCGGGAAGCCCCTGCAACGCCTCGGCCAGGCCCGGCAGTTGCTCCGGGTCCAGGGCGATCCGCTCCTGCGCCACCGGCCCGTCGGTGACGCAGCGCGTCACGGGAAAGCCGCTTCGGTCGCCCGTCCCGACGACGACGGCCGCGTCCGCCAGGTGCCGGGCCGCCTGCCGCCCGACGACTTCCATGCAGCGCTCGACGTTCAGCGAGGCGAGCAGCTCCGAGGAGAACTCCTGCAGCAGACCTGCTCTCGACCGCTCGCGCGCCAACTCCTTCGCGGCACCGGCCGGGGCGCCATCGGCGACGAGCCACCAGACCATCGCGCCGTCCGCACCCGGACCGGCGAGCGCCTTCACCGGCTGCCCGCCGATCCGGCCGTCCGCCCACGCCGGTGACTCCTCCCCCGCGGCGCCGACACGCCGCAGGTGCGCCTCGACCAGCCATGCGGGCGCGACGTCGCCCAACGGGACGCCGACACCGAGCTGCGCCAGCAGCACGGCAGCCTGCTCGTTGTGGAACAGCACGGTGCCCGCCGCGTCCACTCCCAGCGCCGCATACGGGGCGCCGTGCTGCGCGGCGGTGCCTACACCACGGGAGCTCGTCTGCTCGGGCAACGAAGCCATCGAAGGGAACCCACTGGCGCGGGTCCGCACCACCCATCTACTCGAAGGCAGGTGGCGACCACGTTACCGAGGGCATATGACTACCGACCGTGATTCTCCGTACCTCGGACATCTTCCTTCCGACTGGTGAATAATCCGCCCGGCAGTGCCGCTGTGTGACGCTCAGGCCAGACGGGGCAGGTCCTCGCGCAGGAGGTGCCCCCGGAGCGGTGCCCCGGAGACGTAGCGCTCGACCTCCCCGACCGCGTACTCCCCGAGCCTGCGCACCTCGCTCCCCTGCGCCCCTGCGATGTGTGGGGTCACCAGCACATTGCGCAGGCGGAGCAGCACGTGGTCCGGCGGCAGCGGCTCGGGATCCGTGACGTCGAGGAACGCGTCCAGACGCCCCTCCCCGCACTCCCGTGCCAGCGCGTCCGTGTCGACCAGTGACCCGCGGGCCGTGTTGATGACGACCCCGCCGTCAGGAATCAATTTCAGCATGTCGGCGCTCAAGAGGCCGCGTGTTTCCGGTAGTTGTGGCGCATGGATCGTGACGATGCTGCTGCGTCCGCAGAGTTCCGGCAGCTCCACGAGTTCCACACCCAGCGAGGCCGCCTCCGCGGGGGCCACGTAGGGGTCCGTGAGGAGGATCCGGCAGCCCGCGTCCGAGGCCCGCAGCGCCGCGATCACCCGCCGTCCGATCCGTGACGCGCCGACGACGCCGACCGTGCGCGCGTCCGCTCCGGTGCGCCCGGTGAAGGGGGGCCATCCGGCCGCGTATCCGGCCGCGGTGGACAGCGCTCCCTTCGCCGCGAACGTGATCGCCGCCAGGGTGAAGGCCACCACCGGGTCCGCGTTGGCGTCCGCCGCCGAGGAGACGACGACGCCCCGGTCCCAGACCGCGTCGGTGACCATCGGCTTGACGGAGCCCGCCGCGTGGACGACCGCGCGCAGCCGGGGCGCGCAGGCCAGGATCTCCGGGGTCAGGGGCGGGCACTCCCAGCCCGTGACCAGGATTTCCGTCTCGGCAAGGACCGCTCGCGCCTCGGGCGCCGTGAGCGGTCCCGACAGCAGCAGCGGCGCCAACTCCACGCTGCGGGCGAGCCGTTCGCGCAGGTCCGGTGCGAACACGCGGTCCGCGACCTCGACGCCCATGGCCAGGGCCGCGATCGGCGGGCCGCCACCGCTCCGCTCTCGCCGATCCGCCCGCTCTGCCTGATCTGCCACGCGTGACCGTCCCTCGTAGTAACCGGTTACCAACCAGCGCCTGGAGGCTAGGACCAATCCGGGAGCGTGGTCAAGAGAGCGCGGGGCGAGGGGGGTTGACCGGGCGAAGTAACCGCTTTAGATTCCGGGCACCTTATTCCGACGACGGAGGGGTTGCCGTGCCGACGGTGACGAAGGAACGGGCGGAAACCGAGGCGGTGAAGCCGCCCGGCAGCCGCAGAAGCAGGACAAGTGGTGGAAAATCAGGGCGTGGTGAACTGTGGAAACGGTTTCAGCGCACGCGTGTCCTGGTGCTGCTCATGGTGCCGGGGCTCGTGTACTTCCTGGTCTTCCACTACGGCGCCTTCGTCGCCAACGCGGTGGCCTTCAAGGAGTACGTCCCGTTCGACGGCCTGTGGGCCAGCCCCTGGGTGGGCACGGAGAACTTCTCGCGGATGTTCGGTGATCCGGACTTCTGGCACGCGACGTGGAACACCCTGTTCATCGCCGTGCTGCAGCTCGTCTTCTTCTTCCCGGCACCGCTCGCCCTCGCTCTGCTCCTGCACAGCCTGACCTCGGACCTGCTGCGCCGTTTCACCCAGTCCGTGATCTATCTGCCGCACTTCCTCTCGTGGGTCGTCGTCGTGGCGCTCTTCCAGCAAGTGCTCAGTGACACAGGCCTGTTGAACACCTTCCTGAGCGACTCCGGGCTGCACACCGTCGACATCATCGGCAACCCGGACGCGTACAAGCCGCTCGTCGTCATCGAGGTGATCTGGAAGGACGCCGGGTGGGGGACGATCATCTTCCTCGCCGCGCTGATGCAGGTCGACGAGCAGCTGTACGAGGCATCGGCGATCGACGGGGCCGGGCCCTGGCGGCGCTTCTGGCACGTCACGCTGCCCAGCATCCGGCCCATCGTCATCCTGCTGCTGATCATGCGGCTCGGCGACATCCTCTCCGTCGGCTTCGAACAGATGCTGCTGCAGCGGCAGTCCGTGGGGCCCGAGGTCGGCGAGGTGCTCGACACCTTCGTCTTCTGGCAGGGCATCGTCGGCGGCGACACCGGCTATGCCGCGGCCGCGGGCCTGTTCAAGGGCGTCGTCGGCGCGGCGCTCGTCTTCACCGCCAACCGGATCGCCCACCGACTCGGCGAGCAGGGGGTCTACAAGTGAGTACCGGTCACGTCACCAGGCCCGCCTGGATGGAGAAGCCGCGGTTCGCGACGAAGGCCGCCAAGGCGGTGGCGGTGACGGTCGTCCTCGGGCTCGTGCTGATCCCGTTCCTCGTCATCGTCTCGACCTCGCTCGCCTCCAACCGCGAGGTCGTCGACAACGGCGGCTGGGTCCTGTGGCCGAGCGATCCGACGCTGCGCGCCTACCGGACCATCCTCGAAGGCGGCATCGTCACCAAGGCGCTCGGCGTGAGCATCGGCCTCACCGTCGTGGGCACGCTCTTCTCCCTCGCGTGCACCACCTTCCTCGCGTACGCCCTGGCCCGCCCCGGCGTCTTCGGCGGCAAGCCCGTGCTGCTGCTCATCCTCTTCACCTTCCTCTTCCCGCCCGGCATGATCCCCGCGTTCCTGCTGGTCAAGGGCATGGGGATGATGGATACGTATGCCGCGCTCGTCGCGCCCGTCCTCATCAACGTCTTCAATCTGATCGTGCTGCGCGGCTTCTTCCAGGGGATACCCGAGGAGTTGCACGAGGCGGCCAGGCTCGACGGCGCCGGTGACTGGCAGATCCTGTGGCGGATCGTGCTCCCGCTGTCCAAGGCGGCGCTCGCCGTGGTCTCCCTGTTCTACGCGGTGAGCTACTGGAACGCCTGGTTCCATGCCTCCATCTACATGGAGTCCGGCCACTGGCCGCTGTCGCAGGTGCTGCGTACGTACGTCATCGGCGGCTCGCAGATCGCCGACACCGGCCTGAGCGAGGCGGGCATGGTCTCCGCCCCGCAGACGACCCAGATGGCCGTCCTGGTGATCGCCACCGTGCCGATCCTGATCGTCTACCCCTTCCTCCAGAAGTACTTCACCAAGGGCGTGCTCACCGGCGCCATCAAGAGCTGATACCTCAACTCGTCGTCCAGAAGGGCTCCTTCACGTGTCCGGTTCCTCGATGTCGCGCCGCACCCTGCTCCGCTCCATAGCCGTCGGCGGCGCCGCCCTTGCCGCCCCGGCCGTCCTCACCGCCTGCTCGACCGATTCGAGCGGCGGCGGCAACGTCTCCAACGCGGGCAAGAAGATCGTGCCCTGGCCGAAGTACAGCCCGGCGAAGGGCCCCACCCCCGACCTCGCGCCGACCGCCGAGGGCGTGCAGCCCGGGTACACGAAGTACCCGGAGAAGCTGGTCCGGGCGGTGGCCGAGAAGCCCGGCACCGGCAAGCAGAAGATCAAGGTCATGACGATCACTTACGGCACCCCGCCGAAGCCGGTCGGGCAGAACAAGTACTGGCAGGCCGTCAACGAAGCGCTGGGCGTCGAGGTCGAGTTCACCGTCGTGCCCGACGCGGACTTCCGCGCCAAGATGTCCACGCTCATGTCGGGCGACGACCTGCCCGACATGATCAACTTCGGTGGCGGATACGTGCTCCCGAGGGAGTCGCAGTTCGTGAAGTCGCGCTGCGCCGACCTCAGCGACTACCTATCCGGTGCCGCCGTCAAGGACTACCCCAACCTCGCCAACATCCCCACGTACGCCTGGGAGGGCATGGGGCGCATCGCCGGGCGCATCTACGGACTGCCGATCGAGCGGGCCAAGGTGCAGGGCGCGATGTTCATCAACCGCGAGGCGTTCGACGCGGCCGGGTACCGTCCCGGCATGTCCGCGCCCGACTTCCAGGCGATGGCCGCGGAGGCCTCGCAGGGCAGGAAGTCCGCGCTCGGCGCCTCCACCGTGGGCTTCTACGGGTACCTGTACCACGCGATGTGGCACGGCGCGCCCAACCAGTGGCAGATCAAGGGCGGCAAGGCCACCGACATGTACGGGACCGACGCGTTCAAGGCGGCCCTTGAGTACATGGCGAAGATGCGCAAGGCGGGTTCGTACAACCCGGATGCCACCTCGATCTCCCAGGTCGACCTGAAGACCCAGTTCTACAACGGGACCGTCCGCTCGATGACCGACGGCTGGGGTGCCGTCATCTCCAACGCCCAGGGGATCAAGGACGAGTTCACCCTCGACGTCGCCGAGCCGTACAAGGTCGACGGCGTCACGCCCGTCTACCAGCAGAACCGCGGCTGTTTCGGCTACACCGTCATCAAGAAGGCCTCCAAGGGCCGCATCGAGTTGATGCTGCGGGTGCTCAACTGGCTCGCGTCGCCGTTCGGTTCGAAGGAGTACGAGCTGATGCACTACGGCGTCGAGGGCACCCACTTCAAGTACAACAAGGACGGCGACCCGGTCGCCACGGAGACCGGCCTGATCGACTCCAAGACCAATCTGCCCTTTCCCTACCTCATGGACGCCCCGCAGCCGCTGTACTTCCCCGGCTTCCCCGACCTCACCGAGCGGCTGCACGCCTGGGAGAAGAAGGTCGTCCCGCTCCTCGTGCCCGACGACCACTGGGGCCTGATGTCGGAGACGTTCAACCGGCAGGGCGCCACGATGCAGCAGATCATCGAGGACGGCGTCACGGCGATCGTCTCCGGCCGCAAGGGGCTCTCCGAGTGGGACGGCATCCATCAGAAGTGGCAGTCCCAGGGCGGCAAGCGGGCCGCGGAGGAGTTCCTCAAGGAGTACGAGGCCGCGCACTGACCCGGGAGCGGGGCACGGGATGATGGTCCGGGGCGGACTGCCGTGGGGGCAACTCCGCCCCGGATCCTGCGGGTTGGCCGCCGGACGAGAGCCGGTCGATGGCCGGGTGAGGGAGACACAGTGGGTGAGCGGGTCACCATCCGCGAGGTGGCCGCGCGCGCGGGCGTCTCGGTAGCGACCGTCTCGCGGGTCCTCGCGGGCAACTACCCGACGTCCACGGCGTCGCGCGCCAAGGTGCTGCGGGCGGTCAAGGACCTGGACTACGTCGCCAACGCGCACGCGCGCGCGTTGGCGGGCGCGGGCCGCAAGACGATCGCGGTCCTGATGTTCGACGTGGTCGGGGCGTTCTACGCACAGGTCGCACAGGGCGTCGAGATGGAGGCCGCCCAGCGCGGCCGCCTCACCCTGGTCGCGTCCACGGGCAGCGATCCGGCCCGTGAGCTGGCCCTGGTCCAGATGATGCGCGAACAGGCCGCGGAGGCCGTGGTGCTGGTGGGCGGCGTCATCCAGGACGACGAGTACCGGCAGCGGATGGCGCGCTACGCCGAGGCGCTCGCGGCGGCCGGGTCCCGCCTCGTGCTGTGCGGGCGCCCCGCGCCGACGCCCGACGTGCCCGCGCTGGTCGTCGAGTACGACAACGAAGCGGGCGCCCACGCCGTGACCAGCCATCTGCTCGGCGCCGGACACCGCCGGATCGCCCTGCTCGGCTACGAGCCGGGCAACACGACCGGCGAGGACCGTCTCGCGGGCTACCTGCGGGCGCTGGACGACCACGGGGTGCCGCGCGGCGAGGCCGTCGTGCACGGGACGGGCTTCGGGCAGAACCACGGCTACCAGGCGATGCGCGAGCTGCTCGACCGGGCGGACGGGAAGCCCCGCTTCACGGCCGTCTTCGCGGGCGACGACCGGGCCGCGGCGGCGGCGATCATCGCACTGCGGGAGCACGGCCTTCGGGTCCCCGAGGACATGTCGGTGGTCGGCTACAACGACGACCCGGTGGCCGGGGACATCACCCCCGGCCTGACGACCGTCCACATCCCCGCCGAGGAAATGGGCCGCACGGCCGTCCGCCGCGCCCTCTCCGGCTCCTCCCGCACGGGCCAGGAACGCCACGTCCTGGGCACGCACATCGTGATCAGGGACAGTGTGCGGACGGTTCGGGGGGCCGGGGGGTAGGGGGTGCGTGTGAGTGGGGCGGGGCGGACGGGGGGGCCGCGCACGCCTGGGGGGCGGACAGGGGGTTGCCGGGGACCGACAGGCCGCACCGTCGCTCCCGCTCCCGCCCCGGCGCCGGACCGGCGGGTGAGGCGGCCGCCAAGTGGCTGCGGTCCCGGTGTGCCGCGGGCGCCGCACCGATGGACGGGACGGCCGCCGTGCGGCAGCGGCCCCGGTGCACCGCGGGCGCCGCACCGGCGGGGTGAGACAACCACCCTGACGCAGCGATCAACGCGCGCCGTGGGCGCCGGACCGGCGCGTGGGACAGCCACCGTGACGCGGCGATCCCCGCGCGCCGCGCCGCGTCGGGCGCCGGTGTCAGGTGATGCCCTGCCGCCCCGCGAGCACCGCATCCGCCACGTCCGCGGGACGGTCCCGCATCACGAGGTGTCCCGAGGGCTCTGCCACGTGGAAGGCCCCGCCGAGGCCGTGGGCCAGTCGTCGCTGGCGTTCCAGCCACCGCCGTGAGCCACCCCCGTATGCGGCGAGCACCGTCACCGGGACCCCTTCCGGCAGCGGCAGGCGGCGCCGGAGGGCGGCGATTTCACGTGCCGCGTCGCCGTACGTCGCGTACTCCATGAGCGCCGCACGCCACACCCTGCTGCTCCCGTACAGCCACGCCCAGGGCGTCGGCGCCGCGAGGCGTCGCAGGGTCGGTCCCGTCGCCCTCGGCAGCCCCGCCGCGCACAACAACGTCCCCCACGCGCGCGTGGCCGCCACCCGCGCCCCGCGCGGCAGGAACGTGCGCGGCCGCTCCTCCACGCTGGAGTCGACGAGGACGAGCCCCTCCGTACGCTCCGGGTACAGCCGCGCGAACGCCTCCGCGTGGAACCCGGCGAGCGAGTGCCCGACCACCGTCACCCGCGCCCCGCCGAGCCCCACCGCCGCCAGGACCCGCAGGATCCGCTCCGCCTCGTCCCGCACGGCGGGCGCTACGCGCGCGGGGCCGCTGAGCCCGAGTCCGGGCCGGTCGAAGCGGACCACGGTCCGGTGCGGGGCCAGCAGCGGCACCACCGGGTCCCAGTCGAACCAGCCGAGCCCGAGCCCGGCGCCGAGCACGCACACCGGCCCGCTCCCCGTCACCTCGACGTGGTGCGGCACTCCCCCGACCCGTACGAACGTCACTCCTGCCGTGCCTCCGCGGATGCGCGAGCCACCACCGACCACGCGAGCACCACCAGCCACACCGCGATGAACAGCACCTGCAGCCGCTGGCCGATCCCGAGGCCCCACGTCCCGCGACCGGCGTCGAACGCGGCGACGGACACCAGGGTCCAGCCGGTGGCGGCCAGTTCGAGGACGACGAGAACCGGCCCGGTGCGCGCGAGCGCGGGCCACGCGTCGGCGTGGCGGCGGGCGGCGACCGTGAGCAGCACCATGGCGACCAGCGCCCCGGTGACGGCGACGCTGCTGCTGACCGCATGCGCCGAGTGCGTCCAGGGGACCTCGCCCGCCCGCTCCCGCGCGACGCAGCCGGGGTCGGCGGTCGCCGCGCAGCTCAGCGGCAGCCGCGAGTCGGCCGCGGTGGCGGCCCCGAACAGCGCGAGCCCCGCCCAGCCCACGGTGACCCACCGCCCCTGTGGCGACCGCCGCGGCAGAGCCCACAGGGCACCCGCAAGGACGAGGAGGCCCGCGAAGAGGTCCACGGTGCGGAAGAACGTTCCGTACGGCTGGTCCTCTGCGGCGAGTTCACTGACGTAGGACGTGCGGGGCGAGAGCCCGGTCGGCAGGAACACCTCGACCGCCCAGGTGCTGTACGCGAGGGCGCCCGCCAGCAGGAGGCCCGCGAGGACGCGTGCGGCGGTTGATCGCGAGGTCCGGACGGGCCCCCCGGTGCGGGGCTGCTGTTTCGCCATGGGGACGGCTGCCGTCGTAGGGGATGACGTCGGAGATGACATGGGTGATGACATCGGTGGGTACACGCTATTTCGTCGCATGTGTCGCCCTGTGTTCGGGGTGGATCCAGCCGGGTTTGCGGTACTTGAGGAAGGCCGCGGGCGCCAGGACGCCGAGCGCGAGCAGTCCGCCGCCGACGATCAGCAGATAGCGCCACAGCGGGCCCTTGCCGAACTGGTCGGGCGGCACGAAGCCGATGGCGAGCGCGGCGAGCGACGCGACGAAGCCGACGGCCGCGACGACCTTCACCGCGGGGACCACGAAGCCGCGCGGCACCTGCGGCTGCGACGCCCGCAGCCGCACGACGGTCACGAACATCAGCAGGTACGCGATGAGGTAGATCTGCACGGTGATGACGGAGAACATCCAGTACGCGCTGGAGACGTCGTCGCTGAAGGCGTAGAGGACACCGATCAGCGTGGTGACCACACCCTGCGCGATCATGATGTTGCGCGGGACGCCCGCCTTGTTGAACTTCTGCAGGAACGGCGGCAGATAGCCCTCCTGCCGGGCGAGCGTCACCAGCCCCTTCGCGGGCCCCGCGAGCCAGGTGAGCATGCCGCCGAGCGCCGCCATCACGAGCATGATCCCGACGACCTTCGTCATCCAGCCGACGTGGAAGTGGTCGAAGAAGGCCTGGAAGGCCTGCATCAGACCGGCGGTGAGACTGAGCTCCCGCGACGGCATGACCCAGCTGATGGCCAGGGCCGGAAGGATGAAGATCAGCAGGACGAGGCCGGTGGCGAGGAAGATCGAGCGCGGGTACTCGGCGCGGGGATGGCGCAGCGACGAGACGTGGACGCCGTTCATCTCCATGCCCGCGTAGGAGAGGAAGTTGTTGACGATGAGCACCAGGCTGGCGAGGCCGGTCCACGGGGGCAGCCAGTGGTCGGGGCTCATGGGCGCGGCGGACGCGTTGCCCTGCCCCAGGAAGACGATGCCGAGGACGACGAGGACGACACCGGGGATGAGGGTGCCGATGATCAGCCCCAGGGAGGAGAGCCCGGCGACCGTCTTGGTCCCCCGGCACGTGATCCAGACGCCCGTCCAGTAGATGACGACGATGACGATCGCTACGTAGGGGCCGTTCTCGGCGAGGCTCGGATGGATGACGTACGCGAACGTCGAGGCCACGTAGGCGAGCAGGCTCGGGTAGTACGCGATGGTCATCGCGAACTGGCACCACACCGCCACGAACCCCAGCGGCTTGCCCAGCCCCTCGCTCACCCACCTGTAGATGCCGCCGGACCACCCGGAGGCGAGCTCGGCGCCGACCAGGGCGGTGGGGAGCAGGAAGACCACGGCGGGCAGGAGGTAGAGGAAGACCGCGGCCAGGCCGTAGATGGCCATCGACGGCGAGGGGCGCAGGCTGGCGACGGACGCGGTGGTCATCAGGGCGAGCGTCACCCAGGAGATGAACTGCCGCGGAATGGCAGGGTCCGGCTCCGGCAGGCTCCCCGTACCGGTCTGTACGGGTTCGTCCGTGTTCGTCATGCGCTCATGATCGTCGGAGCGGTGGGGGTCCGCATGTCGCCGGATACCCGGCGGGGGTAGGGTTCGCCGCATGGCGAGGACGAGGAACGGCACGGGTCACGGGCGGCTGCTGCTGCTCGCCGCGCTGCTGCTCGGGATCGTGACGATGCATACGTTGGGGCATCCCTCGGGCGGGCATGAGGGTGGGGCGGCCCGGTCCGCCGGGTCCGGCACCGTGTCGTCCGCGATGGGGCATGGCATGGGCGGGGCGCGGGCCCTGGACGAGCGGGGCGCAGCGCCGCACGAGCGCGATGCGACCTCGTCCGAGCTCGATACGACCTCGCCCGGACACGTTGCCGCGCCCGCCTCCTCCCCTACCTCCACCCCCACCTCCGCCTCCGCTCCCGCCCCCTCTCCCGACTCGCACGGCGGGATGGCGATGGATCCGCTGTCCGTGTGCCTGGCGGTACTGGGCGCGTTCACGCTCCTCGCGCTCGTGCGGGCCGGACTGCTGCGGCCGGGTGGGACGCTCGCCCAGCTGCCCGCGCCGGGACGGCTCCTGCACACCCTGCGGCCCAACCCGCCGCCGCCTCGGATACTCCTCGCCCATCTGTCGGTGCTGCGCATTTAGGCCTGCGCACCGGCTGCTTCGTGCTGCCCGCGGAGCTCGTGGGGTCCTGGTGGGAACCTGCGGGCGTCGAGCGGTGTACCAGAAGCAGCGGATGCGCCCATCTGCACGCACCACACGACGAGGTGTCACTCAGTCATGCGTAAAACAGTCATGCGTGAAAATGCTTCTCCGCGCGTCCCTTCGCGGCGCTCCGTGCTCGGCGCCGCGGCCGCGGTCGCGGGGACGGGAATCCTGACGGCCTGTTCCGACGCGGACCCGGGCGGCCACGGCGGTCACGGCGGCCGGGGCGGCCGGGGCGGGGCGTCCGGCTCCGAAGGACCCGAGGGCTATGTGGACCCGGCGGGCAAGGAGGTCGCGGCCGCCGAGAAGAAGCGCGGCCGGGGCGGCAGGACCCGCGAGGTGAAGCTGACGGCCGTGGAGGCCAAGCTCGACCTGGGCGGCCCCACGGTCAGGACGTGGGCGTACGGGGACCGGCTCCCCGGCAAGGAGGTCCGCGTCACCGCGGGCGACACCCTCGCCCTCACCCTCGCCAACCACCTCCCGCAGGCCACGTCCCTGCACTGGCACGGCATCGCCCTGCGCAACGACATGGACGGCGTCCCCGGCCTCACCCAGCAGGACGTGCAGCCGGGTTCCGACTTCACCTACCGCTTCGCGGTGCCGCACCCGGGGACGTACTGGTTCCACCCCCACTCCGGCACCCAGCAGGACCGCGGTCTGTACGCGCCACTGATCGTCGAGGACCCCAGGGAGCCCCTGAAGTACGACAAGGAGTGGGTGATCGTCCTCGACGACTGGGTCGACGGAGTGGACGGATCGACCCCGGACGGCGTGCTCGCGGAGCTGAGCAGGGGCATGGCCGACCACGACATGGGAGGCGACGACTCCGGGGGCCACGGCGGCCACGACATGTCGAACATGTCCAGCACGCCGACCGGCCCCTCCCGAATGATGATGGGCGCCAAGAGCGATCTGCTCGGCGGCGACGCGGGCGACGTCGCCTACCCGCACTACCTGATCAACGGGCGCACGGCCAAGGCACCTTCGCAGTTCCGCGCCCGCCCCGGCGACCGCATCCGCCTGCGCATCATCAACGCGGGCGGTGACACGGCGTTCCGGGTGGCGCTCGGCGGCCACGAGATGACGGTGACGCACACGGACGGCTTCCCCGTGCGGCACGCGAAGACCGACGCGCTGCTCCTCGGCATGGGCGAGCGGTACGACGTGGTGGTCACCGCCAAGGACGGCGTCTTCCCACTGACCGCGCTGGCCGAGGGCAAGAAGGCGGCGGCGCTCGCGGTGCTGCGCACGGGCGGCGGGGCCCCGCCGACGGCGTCGACCCGGCCCGGCGAGCTGACGGGCCGCCTCCTGACGGCGGACAAGCTGCGGTCGCACGAATCCGTGGCCCTGCCCTCCCGCAGGCCGGACCGCACGATCAGGATCCGCCTGACGGGCGGCATGGCGAAGTACGACTGGGCCTTCGACAAGAAGCCCTACTCCCCTGGGCAGCGCCACCCCGTCCGCGCGGGCGAGCGGGTCCGCCTGACCTTCGCCAACGCGACCACGATGTGGCACCCCGTCCACCTGCACGGCCACACCTTCGCCCTGGCGGGCGTGCGCGGAGGCCCCCGCAAGGACACGGCGATCATCCTGCCGAACGGCAGCCTGTCGGTGGACTTCGAGGCGGACAACCCGGGCCTGTGGATGCTCCACTGCCACAACGTGTACCACGCGGAGGCGGGAATGATGACGGTGCTCGGTTACCGCGCCTGACGGGTAGTTCCGCAGGCCGGAGCGCGTGGGTGGTGCTCCCGGACACCCGTCCGGGAGCACCGCCCGGGCTCCCCGTGAAAGTGGGCACTCTCGACAGAAAGAGGGATAATGTCCGCATAACCCCCGCAGGCCGTCACCTGACCTGCCCCTTCCCGAAGGGGCCCTGCCATGACCACGCCCGGCGCCTCTCCCCCACCACCCCAATGGGGGCAACGGCCGCCCCAACCGTCACCACCGCCGCAGCCGCAGCCGCTCCGCAACGGCCTCGGTGTCGCGTCCCTGGTGCTCGGCATCATCGGCGTGCTGTGCGGGCTGATTCCACTGCTCTTCTGGGCCGCGGGGGCCCTCGCCGTCCTGGCGCTGGTCTTCGGCTGCGTCGGGATCGGGCGCGCCCGCAAAGGCCAGGCCGACAACAAGAGCGTGGCGATCTGGGGCACGTCGCTCGGGGCGGTCGCCGCGATCCTCGCGGTCATCGGGCTCGCCATCACCGTCTCGGCCGTCAACGACGCGGTGGACGAGCTGCACAGCACGGGCGGCAAGAAGGAGCCGTCGGTCACGACCGACGAGCCGTCCGGACATCGCACGGAGAGCGGCTCCGAGGCTCTGCGGTTCGGGGAGGCGTTCGCGTACGACGACGGCGTGAAGGTGACCGTGTCCCGCCCCTCTCCCTACCAGCCGGGCCCCTACGCCCTGGGCCACACCCAGGGCAACAAGGCTCTGACCGTCAAGATCACCGTGGCCAACGGCTCGGGAAGCGCCATCGACCTGGATCTGTCCACGGTGACGTTCAAGGACGCCGACGGCGCACAGGGAGAGATGATCTTCGCTGGCGACATGCCGAGGAAGCTTGCTGGCGAACTGCAGCCCGGGGAGCAGGCCAGCGCCACGTACGCGGTGAGCCTTCCCCCCGACGCGGCATCGGCCTTGGAGGTCCAGGTCGAGCCCGGCGCATTCACGTACGACAGCGAGAGCTGGTCGGGCCCCCTGAGGTGACCCGCCCGACAGGCCATCGCGTCGCTCTGACGATTACACTGAATTCGTGCCTCAACTACGCCTCGCTCTGAATCAGATCGACTCGACCGTCGGCGATCTCGCCGGGAACGCCGAGGCGGTCGTCCACTGGACCCGGCACTCCGCCGAGCAGGGGGCGCATCTCGTCGCGTTCCCCGAGATGGCGCTGACCGGGTACCCCGTCGAGGACCTCGCCCTGCGTTCGTCCTTCGTCCAGGCCTCTCGGGACGCGCTGCATGCGCTCGCCGGGCGGCTGCGGGACGAGGGGTTCGGGGAGCTGCCGGTCGTCGTCGGGTATCTCGACCGCACCGAGGAGGCCAAGCCGAAGTTCGGCCAGCCCGCCGGGGCCCCGCGCAACGCGGGCGCCGTGCTGTACCGCGGCGAGGCCGTCCTGACCTACTCCAAGCACCACCTCCCCAACTACGGCGTCTTCGACGAGTTCCGCTACTTCGTGCCGGGCGAGACGCTGCCGGTCGTGCGCGTGCACGGCGTCGATGTCGCGCTCGCCATCTGCGAGGACCTCTGGCAGGACGGCGGCCGCGTACCGGCGACCCGCAGCGCGGGGGCGGGGCTGCTGCTCTCCATCAACGCGTCGCCGTACGAGCAGAACAAGGACGACCAGCGCCTGGAGCTCGTGCGCAAGCGCGCGCAGGAGGCCGGTTGCACCACCGCCTACCTCGCCATGATCGGCGGGCAGGACGAGCTGGTCTTCGACGGCGACTCGATCGTGGTCGACAAGGACGGCGACGTCATCGCGCGCGCCCCGCAGTTCGCCGAGGGCTGCATCGTGCTGGACCTGGAGCTGCCGGCCGCCGCGCCCGTGCCGCCGTCCGGCGTCGTGGACGACGGGCTGCGCATCGAGCACGTCACGCTGTCGGAGGAGCCCCTTCCCGCGTACGAGGGCGAGCTCACCGGCGGGTACGCCGAGCGGCTCGACGACGACGAGGAGGTGTACTCGGCGCTGGTCGTGGGGCTGCGTGCGTACGCCGCGAAGAACGGTTTCAGCAGCGTCCTGATCGGGCTCTCCGGCGGCATCGACTCCGCGATCACCGCCGCCATCGCCTGCGACGCGCTCGGCGCGCAGAACGTGTACGGCGTCGCCATGCCGTCCCGCTACTCGTCGGACCACTCCATCGGCGACGCGGAGGAGCTGGCGCGGCGCACCGGGCTGAACTTCCGGACCGTGCCGATCGCGCCGATGTTCGACGCCTACATGGGCTCGCTCGGCCTCACCGGTCTCGCCGAGGAGAACCTGCAGTCGCGGCTGCGCGGCACGATGCTGATGGCCCTCTCCAACCAGGAGGGGCACATCGTGCTCGCGCCGGGCAACAAGTCCGAGCTCGCGGTCGGCTATTCGACGCTCTACGGCGACTCCGTCGGCGCGTACGGCCCCATCAAGGACGTCTACAAGACGGCGATCTTCCGGCTCGCCCAGTGGCGCAACCGCGCGGCGCAGGAGCGGGGGCAGACGCCGCCGATCCCGGAGAACTCCATCAGCAAGCCGCCGAGCGCCGAGCTGCGCCCGGACCAGGTCGACACGGACTCGCTCCCCGACTACCCGGTCCTGGACGCGATCCTGGAGCTCTATGTCGACCGGGACCAGGGCGCCGACACGATCGTGGCCGCGGGCTACGACCGGGAGCTGGTCACGAAGACGCTGCGGATGGTGGACACCGCCGAGTACAAGCGGCGCCAGTACCCGCCGGGCACGAAGATCTCCGCGAAGGGCTTCGGCAAGGACCGCCGCCTGCCCATCACCAACCGCTGGCGTGAGTCCGCGACCGGCTGACCGGTACGCCCGGACCGGCTGACCGGTACGCCCGGACGCGATCTGCCCCCTGTCGCCACACGGCGGCAGGGGGCAGATCGGTTCAGGGAGGGCTCAGGGAAAGACCGCCTCAGCGAGGCGACGTCGCTCAGTGGTGCGACGGCTCCCGCGACGGCGTGCCCGTCGCCACCACCCGCTCCACGCCCGCCACGGGCCCCCGCCGCAGATCCACCACGTACGCCACCCCGGCCACCGCGAGGCCGAGGACCGCGAGGAGGGCGCCCGTCACCGCGGGGGACGTCACGCCGAGGTTCGCCGCGAGGGCGAGGCCACCGATCCAGGCGCCGCCCGCGTTGGCGAGGTTGAACGCACCCTGGTTGGCGGAGGAGGCCAGGGACGGGGCCGCGGCCGCCTTCTCCATGACCATGAGCTGCAGCGGCGAGCCCGTCGTGAAGGCCGCCATGCCGAGCAGGAAGACGGCGAGCGCCGCGCTCCACCCGGCGCTCATGAGCAGCGGGAAGAGGGCGAGGACCACGGCGAGGGCCGTGAGCCCGCCGAAGAGCGTGCCGCGCAGGGAGTGGTCGGCGAGGCGGCCGCCCAGGAGGTTGCCCACGGTCGCGCCCACGCCGAACAGCGCCAGGAGGAGCGTGACGCTGGACTCCGCGTAGCCCGCCGAGTCCGTCAGCATCGGCGTGATGTAGCTGTACGCCGAGAACAGCGCGCCGAATCCGGCGACGGTCGTGCCGAGCGCCAGCCAGACGGGGACGCTGCGCAGCGCCCGGAGCTCGCCGCGCAGGCCGGTGGCGTCGCCGTGGCCGTGGTCGGCGGGGACCAGGAGGGCGAGCGCGGCGATGGCCGCGAGCCCGATGGCGCTCACCGCGAGGAACGTGGCGCGCCAGCCGAGCTGCTGTCCCATCGCCGTGCCGACCGGCACGCCCACGATGTTGGCGACGGTCAGGCCGAGGAACATCAGGGACACCGAGCGGGCCTTGCGCTCGGGGCCGACGAGCCCGGTGGCGACGACCGCGCCGACGCCGAAGAACGCGCCGTGCGGCAGTCCGCTGAGGAAGCGCGCGGCCATCAGGAGGTGGTAGTCGGGGGCGGCCGCCGAGAGCGCGTTGCCGACCACGAAGAGCACCATGAGGCCGATGAGGACGCGGCGGCGCGGGAGCTTCGCGGTGACGGCGGCGAGCAGCGGGGCGCCGATGACGACGCCGAGCGCGTACGCGGAGACCAGGTGTCCGGCGACGGGGAGGGAGATGTCCAGGTCGTCGGCGACGTTGGGCAGCAGGCCCATCATCACGAACTCGGTGGTGCCGATGCCGAAGGCGCCCACGGCGAGGGCGAGCAGGGCCAGGGGCATGAAGAAGTACCTTCCACGGAAACAGGAGCGGTGCGGAGTGACAGAGAACCCGTAAGTTTACTTGCGGAACAAAGTCCCGCGCACCGAGTATTCCGTGCGGGTGGATCAGTCAGGGATCGGCGAGGTCACGTACGGACGACACAGGCTCTTTACGAGAGGTCGACCCGCGCCGCGATCGGCAGGTGGTCGCTGCCCGTCTCCGGCAGCGTCCAGGAGGAGACCGGCTCGACGCCCTTGACCATGATCTGGTCGATGCGCGCCATCGGGAACGACGCGGGCCAGCTGAAGCCGAAGCCGTCGCCCGCCGCGCCCTGGGTGGACCGCAGCTGCGAGGTGACCGCGTTCAATGCGCGGTCGTTCATCGTGCCGTTCAGGTCGCCGAGCAGGATGACCTTGCCGATCTTCTCGTCGGCGATGGCCTCGCCGAGGGCGTCGGCGCTGTCGTCGCGCTGGCTTGCGGTGAAGCCCGCGTCGAGCTTCACGCGCACCGAAGGCAGGTGTGCGACGTGGACGGCGACCTCGCCCTTGGGGGTGGTCACGGTCGTGCGCAGCGCGCGGACCCAGCCGAGCTTGATGTCGACGGGCCGGGTGTCGGACAGCGGGTACTTGCTCCAGAGGCCGACGGTGCCCTTGACCGCGTGGTACTTGTACTCGCCCGCGAGCGCCTTCTCGTACACGGGCACGGCGTCCGGCGTGAGCTCCTCCAGGGCGACCACGTCGGCGCCGGAGGCCGCGACGTCCTGGGCGGTGCCCGTCGGGTCGGGGTTGTCCGCGTTCACGTTGTGCGTGGCGACGGTGAGGTCGCCGCCGGTGCCCGACTTGCCGGTGATCAGCCCGCCGAAGGAGTTGGTCCAGATGATCACCGGCAGCAGCAGGGCGATGAGCGCGGTGGCGGACTTGCGGACCACCGCGACGACCAGCAGCACCGGGATGAAGAGGCCGAGCCAGGGCAGGAAGGTCTCGGTCAGCGAGCCGAGGTTGCCCACGTTGTTCGGGATCTGCGCGTGGAAGAGCATCACCAGCGCGAGGAAGATCGCGATCCCCGCCGTGACCAGCCCGCGCCGCCAGATGTCCGGGTCGCCCCGCCAGCCTTCCAGCAGGCGGCGGAACCGGGATCCCGGACGCTCGGGGCCCGAGCCGCCGTCGCCCGTCTCCGTCATATACGCCTGCGCCATGCTCTCGTCGCCTCACTGCCTGCCGTGCCCACCGTCTGTCCCGCCCCTGAAACCCTAGGCGATGATCCGGTGTCGTCCCTGCCGTCCACGACGGCCGTACAGGCACCAGGACGAACGGGGCGCCGCGACGGGTTCCTGATCAGCGGCGGAGAGCTTCCTCTGTGACGAAATGCGCATAACCGCGAGTCAGCGCGCGGCGGGCCGCAGACCTTCGAGTGCGGTGTCGACGATCCGCTCCGCGAGGTGGTCGTCGAGCGGTGCGCCGGGCCGCAGGATCGTGCGCAGCAGCATGGGTCCCACGAACAGGTCGTTGGCCATCTCCAGGTCGATGTCCGGGCGCAGTTCGCCGTCGGCGACGCCCTGCCGCAGCACGTCGAGGATGATGCGGCGGCGGGGCGCGACGACCGTCTCCTGATACGCCTCCGCCAGCTTGGGCAGGGCCTTCATCTGTGCGAAGACGTTGTGCAGCAGGGCCGATGAGCGCATGGTCAGGCCGCGGCGGCGCAGGCTCTCCAGGATGCAGACGAGGTCGTCGCGCATCGAGGTGCCGGGCCGCTCGGGGTCGGGCTCCTCGAAGGCGCGCATGACGTCGACGAAGAGGGCCTCCTTGCCGTCCCAGCGGCGGTAGATGGTGGCCTTGCCGACACCGGCGGTGCGGGCGATCCGCTCTATGGACAGCTCGGTGAGGGAGACGCCGTCCTCCAGGAGCCGCACGACGCCCTCGATGATCGCCTGCTCCACGGCCTCGCTCCTGGGCCGTCCCCGGCCGTTCCTGGCGAGGGGCGTCGCCTTCGCTGCGTCATCGTCGTCCGCGACACGCACGCCCTTGTGGATCACGTCGTCTCTCCCTCTCTCCGCGCCGGCCCCCCGGCCGACCGCCGGGCCGATTCTGCCTCAGGGCCTCAGCGCCCGGCGGCGCCCACCGCCTCGTCCGTTTCCTGCCGCGGTCCCGCGTCCGGCGGCGTCCGTCCCGGCAGGAAGAGGAAGACGACCAGCGCGCCGAGCACGGCGACGCCCGCGCCGCACAGCGCCGTGACGTGCATGGCGTGCAGGAAGGAGTCGTTGGCGGCGGAGACCAGGGGTTCACCCCTGGGGCCGAGCTTCGCCGCGACGCCGAGGGTCGCCTCGATGGACTCGCCCGCGGTGTGCCGCGCCCCTTCGGGCAGCGCGGTCAGCTTGTCCTCGATCCCGTTGCGGTACGCCGTGGAGAGCACGGAGCCGAGGACCGCGATGCCGAGGGCGCCGCCGACCTGCCGGAAGGTGTTGCTCAGCGCGGACGCGGAACCGGCCTTCTCGCGCGGCAGCGCCTGCATGATCACGACGCTGGTGGGCGTCATGACGTGCGCCATGCCGGTGCCCATCAGGAAGAAGACGACTTCCAGGAGCCAGATCGGGGTGTCGGCGTCGAGCAGCGTGAAGGCCGCCAGGGTCGCCGTGAGCAGGAGCAGTCCGCCGGTGCACACGGCCCGGACGCCGAAGCGGTCGACGACCAGGCGGGCGCGCGGCGCGAAGATGAGCTGGGCGACGGCCAGCGGCAGCATCAGCAGGCCGGTCTGCAGCGGCGAGTAGCCCCGCACGCTCTGGGTGTAGAAGACCGAGAAGAAGGTGACGCCCATCAGCGCGAAGAAGACCAGCGCTATGGCGGCGATCGCCGCGGAGAACACCCGGTTCTTGAAGTACGTGATGTCGATGGAGGGATGGTCGCTGCGCTTCTCGTACAGCACGAAGGCGATCAGCACGGCGAGGCCCGCGATGACGGTGCCGAGCACGGCCGGGTCGGTGAAGTCGGCGAGCTGGCCGCCCTTGATGATGCCGTAGACGAGGAGCACCAGGCCGACGACGGAGAGCGCGACGCCGAAGAGGTCGATGCGGCCGGGCGCGGGGTCGCGGGAGTCGGGCACCAGCCAGGCCATCAGGGCCAGGGCGACGATCACGATCGGTACGTTGATGAGGAAGACCGAGCCCCACCAGAAGTGGTCGAGCAGCACGCCGCCCGTGATGGGTCCGATGGCGATGGCGAGGCCGACGCCGCCCGCCCAGATGCCGATGGCCTTGGGCTGTTCCTCGCGCTCGAAGACGTTCATGAGGACGGCGAGGGTGGCGGGCATCACGAAGGCCGCGCCGAGGCCCATCACCGCGCGGAAGGCGATGAGCTGGACGGGCGAGCCCGACATCGCGGCGAGCGCCGATCCGATGCCGAAGACGACGAGGCCGCCGAGCAGGACCTTCTTGCGGCCGAGCCGGTCGCCGAGCAGGCCCGCGGTGAAGAGGAGGCCCGCGAAGACGAGCGTGTAGGCGTTGATCGCCCATTCCAGCTCGCTCTGGGTGGCTCCGAGACCGGTCGGTTCGGGGGTGGAGATCGTCTTGATGGCGACGTTCAGGATCGAGTTGTCGAGTACGACGATCAGCAGGCTGAGCATCAGCACCCCGAGGATCGCCCACCGGCGCCGGTGGACGGCTTCCGGTATGCGGGGCGGGGCGGGCATGGCAGGGGAAGACATGCGAACAGCGTAAATCCATTTCGATACGATACCGTCTCGTATTGGAAATCCTTGCCGAACGGTATAGCCGCGCTTTACCCGGATCGGCATCACAGGCCGCCGCACCAGTGCCTGTCCGGCGGATCAGGGCGCGGGCCGCGGGGCCTGGCACGCCCATCTGCCGCGTTGTCGTCGGTTGCCAACTTCCCCGAGCTCTCGGCTTCGCTCGAGCAGGGGAGACCCCACTGCGTTGCCGCCCTCCTCCGCCTTGCAGCTGGACGCACCAGACCCCGCTCGCCTGCACCGGAAGGTGGCCGCCACCCTCATGCGCCCTGATCCGCCGGACAGGCACTAGCCCCGGACCGGCACGTGGTGCCACCATGGAGGTGATCCGGGGACGCCGTCAGGGCGCCTCGAGATGACAGAAGGAGCCGTTGCGATGACGCAGCTCTCGGCTGCCCAGAAGAGCGCCGACGCCCCGCAGAGCCCCGACAGCAGCAAAGCGCTGTACGGCGGCAAGGGCACCCGGCGCATCACCGTGCGCGACATCACCGCCGCCAAGGAGCGCGGCGAGAAGTGGCCCATGCTGACCGCCTACGACGCGATGACCGCGTCCGTCTTCGACGAGGCGGGCATCCCCGTCATGCTCGTCGGCGACTCGGCGGGCAACTGCCACCTCGGGTACGAGACCACCGTGCCCGTCACCCTCGACGAGATGGCCATGCTGTCCGCCGCGGTCGTACGGGGCACGAGCCGTGCCCTGATCGTCGGCGACCTGCCGTTCGGCTCGTACCAGGAGGGCCCCGTACAGGCGCTCCGGTCGGCGACCCGCCTGGTGAAGGAGGCGGGCGTCGGCGCTGTGAAGCTGGAGGGCGGCGAACGCTCCCTCGCCCAGACCGAGTTGCTGGTCCAGTCGGGCATCCCCGTCATGTCCCACCTCGGCCTGACCCCGCAGTCCGTGAACACCATGGGCTACCGCGTGCAGGGCCGCGGCGACGAGGCCGCCCACCGGCTCCTCAACGACGCCAAGGCCGCGCAGGACGCGGGCGCGTTCGCGGTCGTCCTGGAGCTGGTCCCCGCGGAGCTCGCCGCCGAGGTCACCCGCTCCCTGCACATCCCGACCGTCGGGATCGGCGCGGGCTCCGACTGCGACGCGCAAGTGCTGGTCTGGACGGACATGATGGGCCTGACCGGCGGGAAGATGCCGCGCTTCGTGAAGCAGTACGCGGAGCTGCGGGGCGTCATGGCGGGCGCGGCGAAGGCGTTCGCCGAGGATGTCGTGGGCGGCGCGTTCCCGGCACCCGAGCACGCGGTCCACTGATGACCGCCTGAGTCCACCGCGGCACCACGGCAGCCCGTCGATCTTCCCCCGTCGACGGGCTGCCGCTCTTTCCGCGGGCGGCCGTCCACCGGATGTCGGGGCGCCTGTCGGTGGGATGTCGGTGGTTTGTCGGTGGCCTCTGACATCTTGAGGTCATGAAGCGAATCGACGTGAACCCCGGCGGCGCAGGGAGCGCGGTCACCGTAAGGGGACTGGTCAAGCACTACGGCGAGACCAAAGCACTGGACGGCGTGGACCTCGACGTGCGCGAGGGCACCGTCCTCGGCGTCCTCGGGCCCAACGGCGCGGGCAAGACCACCCTGGTGCGCTGCCTCTCCACCCTCATCACCCCGGACGCGGGCTCGGCCCTCGTCGCCGGGTACGACGTGGTCCGCCAGCCCCGCCAGCTCCGCCGCGTGATCGGCCTCACCGGTCAGTACGCAGCGGTGGACGAGAAGCTCTCGGGCCGCGAGAACCTCTACATGATCGGGCGGCTGCTCGACCTGTCCCGCAAGGAGGCCAGGTCCCGCGCCGACGGTCTCCTTGAGCGGTTCTCGCTCACCGAGGCGGCCAAGCGCCCCGCGAGCACGTACTCCGGCGGCATGCGCCGCCGCCTCGACCTCGCCGCGTCGATGATCGGCAGCCCGTCCGTCCTCTACCTGGACGAGCCGACGACCGGCCTCGACCCCCGCACCCGCAACGAGGTGTGGAGCGAGGTCAAGCGCATGGTCACCGAGGGCGTGACGGTGCTGCTCACCACCCAGTACATGGAGGAGGCCGAGCAGTTGGCCTCCGAGCTGACGGTCATCGACCGCGGCAAGGTCATCGCCAACGGCGGCATCGACGAGCTGAAGGCGAAGGTCGGCGGCCGCACCCTGCGCATCCGCCCGGCCGACCCGCTGGAGCTGAGCCCGCTGGCGAACGCCCTCGACGACCTGGGCCTGACCGGCCTCGCCACCTCGTCGGTCGACGTCGAGACCGGCACGGTCCTCGTCCCGATCCTCAGCGACGAGCAGCTGACCGCCGTCGTCGGCGCGGTCACCGCGCGCGGCATCACGATCGGCTCGATAGGCACCGAACTCCCCAGCCTGGACGAGGTGTTCCTGTCCATCACCGGCCAGAAGGCCAGCGCCCCCCAGGACGCCCGCCCCGCAGAACTCGAGGAGGTCGCCGTATGAGCGCCACCACACTCACGGTCCCCCTCAAGAAGAGCGAGGCGGACGCCCACATCGGTCTGCGCGCCCACGTCCGGCACACCGGCGCGCTGGTCCGCCGCAATCTGCTGTGGATCCGGCAGGACCCGGAGTCGATGTTCGACGCGGTCCTGATGCCGATCGTCTTCACGCTCCTGTTCGTGTACGTCTTCGGCGGCTCCATCGGGCAGGCGCTCGGCGGCGGTCAGGACCAGTACGTGCAGTACGTGGTGCCGGGCATGATGGCGATGCTGAGCATGAACATCGCCATGGCCGTCGGCACCGGCTTCAACCAGGACTTCCAGAACGGCATCATGGACCGGTTCAGGACCCTGCCGATCGGCCAGGGCTCGGTCCTCTTCGCCAAGATCGTGGTGGAGCTGATGCGGCTGCTCATCGCGACGACGATCATGATGATCGTCGGCGTCCTGGTGGGCTTCGACATCACGAACTGGGGCGGCATGTTCGCCGCCGTGGGCCTCTCCGCCCTGTTCGGCACGTCCATCATGTGGATCTTCCTGGTCCTCGGCGTCTCGATGAAGAGCGCCCAGTCCGTGCAGGCGATGGGCTTCCTGGTCCTGATGCCGTTGCAGTTCGGCTCGTCGATCTTCGCGCCGACCAAGTCGATGCCGGGCTGGCTGCAGGGCTTCACCGACTACAACCCGCTCTCCGCCCTCGCGGACTCCGCGCGCGGTCTGATGGTCGGCGGGCCCGTCGCCCACGACCTGTGGGTGACGGTCGGCTGGTCGGTGGCGCTCACGCTGGTGATGGCGCCGATCGCGATCCACAAGTTCCGCACGAAGAACTGATCACCGGGCCGCTTCGGCCCACGCGGTGCACAGGGCGGTGGCCTCCTCCAGAGTGAGGCCGCCGCCCTTCGCGTACGCCGCTTCGTACGCGTCGTCCCCGAGCACGGCGCGGGACCGCAGCTCCGCCGCCGCGCGGATCTCCCGCTCCATCGTGTTCGCGAAGTGCCCGGGTGGCAGTTCCCGGTCCGAGAGCGCGAGCAGCCGCGCGGCGTCGTACGCGCGATCCCCCTCGCCGTACCCGGCCGCCGCCATGGCGACGACGGACAGATGGACGGAGGCCATCTGCGGGGCGACGATCCGCGACAACGGGTCGAGGGCCTTCTCGAAGGCCCCGCACGCCCCCACGAGGCTCTCGGCGTGCCGCCCGTCCAGCGCGTCCAGCCAGGCGGTGATGCCGAGCACGGAGCTGTCGAAGATCGCGTATCCGATGCCGTTGAACTCCTCGCGCAACCGCCGCAGTTGCTCGCGCGCCTCGTCGAGGCGGCGGATGCGGCCCAGCGCCAGGGCGAGGAAGAGCCGGGCGGCGGGCATCGCGTCGCCCGCACCGTGCCGTCCGGGGTTCTCGAGGACCTCCCGCAGCAGCGCTTCCCCCCTGTCGAAGAGGTCCCGCTGCGCCGGGGAGTCCGTCAGGATCGAGCCGAGCCGGGCCTTGAGCAGGGCCACCTGGCTCTGGGCGCCGAGCTTTTCGGCGTACCCAACCGCGGCCTCGTAGTCCTCCATGGCCGCCGCGAACTCGCCGCGCCGCTCGTGCGATTCGCCCCGTGCGGCAAGCGCCTCGGCGATGCCCCAGACGTCACCGAGCCGCCGGAACCCCTGCAGCGCCTCGTCCGCGTCGCGGATGGCGTCGCCCGCCCAGTCGGTGCGGTTGGCGAGGATGTTGGCCCGGGTCTGGAGGGCGGCGGCGAGCTCCCAGTCGTACCCGAGGGCGCGGCAGGTGTCGACCGTCTCGGCGAGGGTGGTCCGCAGCTCCTCCATGCCGCCGCCGAGCAGCACGGCGAAGAACCAGAGGTTGCCGGGGGTCCGGCAGGTCTGCGGGAGGCCGGGGCGGTACGCACGCCTGATGCCCTCCAACTTCGTCGCCGACGCGGGCGACTGCCAGTCCACCATGTCCATCTCCATGCAGGAGAGGAGGAGCAGATGCACCTCGCGGCGGGCCTCCACGAGCATCTCGGGGCTCATCGGCGGGGGCGCGTCCGTGCACGACTCGTACAGCGGGGGTGCGGGAGCGACGGGCGGGGCGAAGGGGTCGGGGCCGAGGGCCGTGATGTCGCGGGACCAGTTGCGGGTCTCCACGCGCAGACCGCGGATCTGCCAGTACCAGGAGAGGGACAGGACGAGGCAGAGCGCCTCCTGCTCGTCCTGTGCGGCGACCGCGTGCCGCAGGGCGGTGCGCAGGTTCTCGTACTCGGTCTCCAGCCGCTCCACGGCGGCGTGCTGCCCGTGGCCGCGCAGCTGGGGGTCGGTGGTCCTGGCGAGCTCGCGGTAGTGCACGAGGTGCGCCCGCTCGGCGGCGGCCCGGCCGCCCGTCTCGTCGAGCCGCTCGCCCGCGTACTCCGCGACGGTCTCCAGGAGCCGGTAGCGCATGCCGCCGTCGGACAGCGGCGAAGGTGCGGCGACGACGAGGGACTTGTCGACGAGCGACCCGAGCAGGTCCGCGACGTCGTGCAGGCCGCCCACTTCCGCGCACACCTCCTCCGCCGCGGTCAGATCACAGCCGCCCGCGAAGACGGAGAGCCGGCGCAGGACCGCCCGCTCGGCCTCGTCCAGGAGGTCCCAGGACCAGTCGACGACGGCCCGCAGGGTCTGCTGGCGGGGCAGGACCGTGCGGGCGCCGCTGGTGAGCAGCCGGAAGCGGTCGTCGAGGCGGTCGGCGATCTGGCGCGGGGTGAGCATCCGCAGGCGGGCCGCGGCGAGTTCGATGGCGAGCGGCAGGCCGTCGAGGCGGCGGCAGATCTCGGCGGCGGCGGCCGGGTCCCCCTCGACGGTGAACCCCGGCTGTGCGGCGGCGCCGCGCTCGGCGAAAAGACGCAGCGCGACCGGCTCGGGCAGCGGCTCGACGGGTCGCAGCAACTCGCCCGGTACGCCGAGGGGTTCGCGGCTCGTGGCGAGCACCGTCACCCCCGGGCAGCGGGCGAGGAGCTCGTCGGCGAGGTGGGCGGCGGCCTCGACGACGTGCTCGCAGTTGTCGAGGACGATCAGCATGCGGCGCGCGCCGCAGTGCTCGACGAGCCGGGCCGCCGGGTCCTCACCGTGCCGCTCCGACATGGCCCGCATCTCCTCGGCGCCCGCGCCGCGCAGCACGGTCTCGCGGGCGCCGAGTGCGGTGAGGACGGCGGCGGGGACGTCCGCGGGGTCCTCGACCGGCGCGAGCTCGGCCAGCCACACGCCGTCCGGGAGGCCCCCGGCGACGGCCTCTGCGGCCTCCTGCGAGAGCCGCGTCTTCCCGGCGCCGCCGGGTCCGAGCAGCGTCACCAGGCGCGCCTTCGCCAGGTCGTCCCGCAGCGCGTCGATGTCGGCCTCGCGCCCGACGAAGGAGGTGAGCCGGGCACGGAGGTTTCCCGGCGCGCGCTCCCGCGCGGGGGCGGCGGGCGGCTCCCGCAGCAACTCCTCGTGCAGGGCGCGGAGTTCGGGCCCCGGGTCGGCGCCGAGCCGGTCCGCGATGCCGCGCCGCACCCCTTCGTACGTGGCGAGGGCCTCCGCGGCGCGGCCCGTGGCGCGCAGCGCGCGCAGCCGCAGGGCCTGCAGCGGTTCGTCCAGGGGGTGGGCGGCGCACAGCTCGGCGAGCTCGGGCAGCACCCGCTCGCCGTCCCCCAGGGCGAGGGCCGCGGCCATCCCGGCGCGCCGGGCGTCGAGGTGGCGGGCCCGCCAGCGGGCGGCGTCCGCGGTGCGTTCCGGGAGGTCGGCGAGGGGCTCGCCGGTCCACAGGGCGAGCGCGTCGTCCAGGGCCTCGGCCGCCTTCACCGGGTCGCCGGCCGCGAGGGCGCGGGTGCCCTCGCCCACCAGTCGGTCGAAGAGGAACACGTCCACCTCGTCGGGGTGCGCCCGGAGCCGGTATCCCCCGTCCGCCGAGGCGACGGCGTCCGCGCCGATGACCCGGCGCAGGCGCCCCACCAGTGCCTGCAGCGCACCGCTCGCGTCCGCGGGCGGCTCGCCCGCCCACACGTCGTCGACCAGTGCCTGGGCGGGGACCGGGCGGCCGGGGTGCAAGGCGAGCGCCGTCAGGAGGGCACGCAGACGTGCGCCGCCGACGGCAACGGGACTTCCATCGGGGCGAGCGGCTCGGGCCGCCCCCAGAACGCAATATCGCACTGTCTCATTCTCCCCCGCTCAGCACACGCCCGACGGCCCCGCACCCACCGACGAACGCCGGGCGCACACCGCCCGGGACGCCATCGTCGCCCATCTCACCGCACCTCCAGCGACACCAGCACCCCCGTCTCCTCCCACCGGAGCGCCGCCCCCGCCGCCGCCCTCCCCACCCGCTCGAACCACTTCGGGCACGCGTCCACCGCCCGCAGCCGCCGCTTCCCCGGCACCGCGCCGTCCGCAACGAAGCCCTGGCCGACCACCTGGATGCCCCGCACCACCCCCACCGTCGGCGGCCACTTCCCCCCGTGCCGCTCCACCGAGAGCAGCCCCGTCAACAGCGCCCGCGGGGGCCACCCCCCGTCCCCCTGCCACGGCACCGTCACCCCGCCCGAGCACACCACGGGCCCGCCCCCCGCCGACTCCACCGGCCCCTCGATGTCGCTGAGTTCCGCCGCCCACTCGGGCCCCCGCACGGCCGGGTCGACCAGGAGCTGCCACGTCATCTCCTCGCCCACGCGGAACGGCTTTCCGCAGCACTCCATCTGCCAGTCCTGGTACATCACGTTCCACAGCGTCATGTCTCCACCCTCCCCGGAACTCGGTGGCGCGTGCGAGACGTTTTCGCTTCGAGCCCTCAAGCGCGGGGTACGGTCGGCACGCCCGGCCGCCGCACGGCCGACCGCCGCCGCCAGATCCCAGGAGAGCCCCGCCCCATGACCAGCACCCCCATCCGCCGCAGCGACCGGCGGATCAGCCCCGTCTTCCTGGGGATCGCCGCCGTCACGGCGGTCTCCGGCTGGGCCGCCTGGACCGGTTTCGCCGACAACCCGGGGCTCGCCGTCTTCCTCTTCGTGACGGCCGCCTGGATCGTCTCCCTCTGTCTGCACGAGTACGCGCACGCGCGCACCGCCCTGCACAGCGGCGACATCTCCATCGGCGCGAAGGGCTATCTGACCCTCAACCCGCTGAAGTACACGCATGCGCTGCTCAGCATCGTGCTGCCCGTGCTGTTCGTGATCATGGGCGGCATCGGCCTGCCCGGCGGCGCCGTCTTCATCGAGCGGGGCCGCATCCGGGGCCGCTGGCGGCACAGCCTGATCTCGGCGGCGGGCCCGCTGACCAACGTGCTCTTCGCCGTCGTCTGCACGGCGCCGTTCTGGCTGGACGCCCTGGACGGCGTCCCCGACACGTTCCGGTACGCGCTCGGTTTCCTCGCCCTGCTCCAGGTGACCGCCGCGATCCTGAACTTCCTGCCCATCCCGGGCCTGGACGGGTACGGCGTCATCGAACCCTGGCTTTCGCACAAGATCCGCCGCCAGGTGGAGCCGTTCGCGCCGTTCGGACTGATCGCCGTCTTCGTCATCTTGTGGATCCCGGAGGTCAACCGCGCCTTCTTCGACGCGATCGACGCGATCCTGCGCGCCCTCGGCGTCACCGAATGGGACACCTACTGGGGCCACGAGCTGTACCGCTTCTGGGAGGGGTCCCAGGAGATCCCCGGCAGCTGACCGGGGCCGACGGGGGCGGACGGGTTACGAAGCGGACGCCTCGGGGCGGCCCGCGGCCCGCTGCGCGTCCCGCTGCACCTTGGCCCGCCGCAGGTAGAACCAGGCCATGTTCGACGAGAGCCCGGCGAGCAGCACCCACACGATGCCGAGCCAGCTGCCCTGCATGAAGGAGATCACGGCCGCGGCGACGGCGAGGGCGCAGACGACGAGGGCGTACACGGCGAGGCGGGGCATGGGGGTCGGCTCCTGTCGACTGAAGCGTGCGGACGTACGCATCCAGTGTCCCTCATACCCACCCCCGCCCCCGCCCGCCCTACACGTCGGTGACCCGCAGCCCCGCGTGCGCCTTGTAGCGCCGGTTCACGGAGATCAGGTTGGCGACCAGTGACTCGACCTGGTGGGCGTTGCGCAGCCGGCCCGCGAAGACGCCGCGCATGCCGGGGATGCGGGCGGCGAGGGCCTGGATCACGTCGGTGTCGGCGCGGCTCTCGCCGAGCACCATCACATCGGTGTCGATCTCCTCGATGGCCGGGTCCTGGAGCAGCACGGCCGACAGGTGGTGGAAGGCGGCGGTGACGCGGGAGTCGGGGAGCAGCGCGGCGGCCTGCTCGGCGGCGCTGCCCTCTTCGGGCTTGAGGGCGTACGCGCCCTTCTTGTCAAAGCCGAGCGGGTTCACGCAGTCGACGACGAGCTTGCCGCTCAGCTCTTCGCGCAGCGATTCGAGGGTCTTGGCGTGGCCGTCCCACGGCACGGCGACGATCACGATGTCGCTGCGCCGCGCGCACTCCGCGTTGTCCGCGCCCTCGACGCCGAGGCCGAGCTCGTCGGCGGCGGTCTGCGCGCGCTCGGCGGCGCGGGAGCCGATGATCACCTTCTGGCCCGCGCGGGCCAGGCGGTAGGCGAGCCCCCGCCCCTGGTCGCCGGTGCCGCCGAGCACGCCGACGACGAGCCCGGACACGTCGGGCAGCTCCCAGGGGTCCTTGGCGGGGGCCTTCTGCACACTGTCGGTAGAGGTCATACGGCGACCTTACTCAGCCGTACGGGATGTTCGGACATCCGTGCGTCATGCCAGTTCCGCCACCGGTATCCGCCGGAAGGAAATCGTCTCGTACGCGCTGAAGTCCCCGGTCTCGTAGAGCAGTCCGACGGTGTCCGCGTCGAGGCGCACGAGGTCGGAGTACGCGGCCGGGAGCCCGTCGACGGTGTGGGCGGCCTGCCAGGTCGTGCCGCCGTCGGTGGAGCGGCGCACGGTCATCAGGGCGCGGAAGCCGGGGTCGGCGGGGCCGGAGAAGAGCAGCACGTCGGGGTCGCGCAGCTGCAGGACGCTGCCCTCCACCACGGGGCCGGTGAGCCCGGCCTGCGGGCGGAAGGGTTTGGCCAGGCTGCGGCCGCCGTCGTGCGAGTGGGCGTCGCCGCGGGTGCCGGGGGCCGGGGAGTCGTTGCGGGTGTTGAAGTAGACGCGGCCGTCGGGGAGTTCGGCGGCGGCGGTCTCGTTCACGTTGATGTAGCCGTTGGTGTTGTCGTCGATGTAGCCGATGCGCCAGGTCGCGCCCGCGTCGTCGCTGAGCAGGCAGTGCCCGCCGTTGTACTTCCCCTCGGTGCCGTTGTCCGTCCCTGCGGGCGGCAGGGAGTGGTTGGCGGGGACCAGCACCCGCCCCGTGGTCAGCTGCAGGGCGTGCCCGGGTGTCGTGGCGTACCACCGCCAGTTCGCCCTCTTCACCTGGCCGGTGATCTCGCGCGGCGCGGTCCAGGTGAGGCCGTCGTCGTCGCTGCGCTGCACCCAGACGCGGCGTCCTGCCGCCGCGGAGACCTGGCCGCGGCGGATGGCCTCCTCGGTGGCCGCGGCGGCGTTCCTGACCTGGACGAGGAGGAGGCGTCCGGTGTCGAGGACGACGGGGGCGGGGTTGCCCGCGAGGTCGGCGCCGTTCTTGCCGACGATCTGGAGCGGGCCCCAGGTGCGGCCGCCGTCGGCGGACCGCTTGAGGACGATGTCGATGTTGCCGAAGTCGTCCTGGGAACCGACGCGGCCCTCGCAGAAGGCGAGGACGGTACCGGCGGCGCTGATGACGACGGCGGGGATGCGGAAGCTCGCATATCCCTCGCGGCCCGCGCGGAAGGGAACAGATGTCTCAGCAGTCATCCCCCGCCCTTCCCCTGCGCGAGGGAAATCCCCGTGAACGCCCGGTGACGAGTGTCCTGTTGCTGGAGGATGCGACGCCATGGATGCCGTACGGGTCGCGCTGCTGCGCGAAGTGCTCGCCGGAACGGAGTGGCTGGGAGCCACCCGCCGTTTCGCGGGGACGCTGAGGACCTCCGTCGTGCCGCACGGCGGCGGGCTGCTGCTCGTGGGCACGGCGGCCTACGAGCCGTGGCACCTGGCCGCGCACCTCGTCGACGAGGCGGCCTGGTCGGGCACGCCGGAGCTGACCCCGACGCTCGTGCGGCACCGGGTTCTCGCCACGGACCCGGCGCACCTGTCGACGGGCCTCGGCCGGATCGAGGCGGCGCGGCGCGGCGAGACGCTGCTCGTCGTGGCGCCGGACGCGCCGGACGCGGAGCTGCTCACGCGGGTGCACGACGCGCGGCGGGCCGGTGCGACGGTGCTCGCGCTCGACTCGGGCGACCGGGACCTGGCCTCCCTCTCGCACGAGGCGCTCGCCGTGCCCGAGACCCCCGACCTGGACCTGGACACGGTCCAGCACCTGGTGAGCGCGGCGGCCGGGGAGAACGCGCTGCCCGAGGCGCGGGGCCGCAGACGGCTGCGCGACCGGCTGTCGCGGCTCGCCGACCAGCTGACGTCACCGCCGCCGACGCGGTGGTGAGACGGCGGTGGCACGCTGGTGAGCCGAAATTCAGTTGCCCACCGCACCGGTCTGAGCTGAGCATGACGTTTCGTGCCTCTCTCCGCGATACTGCCCGATCTCTCCCCCTGGCGATCCACCCGCGACTTCCGGTTGCTGTGGGTCCAGGGCCTCGTCACGTACTTCGGCAGTTTCATGGCGATGGTCGCGCTGCCGCTGCAGATCAAGGAGCTGACGGACTCGCCGGTCGCGGTCGGCGCGATGGGCGCGGTCGAGCTGGTGCCGCTGATCGTCTTCGGGCTCTACGGCGGCGCGCTCGCCGATGCCGTGGACCGGCGCAAGGTGATCCTCCTGACCGAGGCGGCACTGGGGCTGCTCGCCGTCATCCTGCTCGTGAACGCGCTGCTGCCCGAGCCGCTGCTGTGGCCGCTGTACGTCGTCGCGGCGGGCGTCTCCGCACTGGCCGGGCTGCAACGCCCCGCCCTGGACTCACTGATGGCGCGGATCGTGCCGCACGACCAGCTGACGGCGGCCGCCGCGCTGAACTCGCTGCGGTGGAACGTGGGGGCCATCGCGGGCCCCTCGCTCGCGGGCCTGGTCGTCGCGTACGCCGGGCACGCGTCCGCGTACGGGGTCACGATCGCCTGCTTCGCGGTGTCCGTGCTCCTGTGCACCCGCCTCTCCCCCGCGCCCGCCGCGCACGACGCGGAGAAGCCGTCGCTGAAGGGCCTCGCGGAGGGCGCGCGGTACGCGTGGTCGCGGCCGGTGCTGCTCGGCACGTACGCGATCGACATGGCGGCGATGTTCTTCGCCTTCCCGAACACGATCTTCCCGTTCCTCGCGGACGACCTGGACGCGGAGTGGGCGCTCGGCCTGATGTACGCGGCGGGCGCGGTCGGCTCGCTGCTGTTCAGCCTCACCAGCGGGTGGACCTCGCGGGTGCGGCGGCACGGGCTGCTCGTGGTGTTCGGGGCGGCGGGCTGGGGTCTCGCGATCACCGCGGCGGGCTGGCTCTCGAACATCTGGGTGGTGCTCGGCTGCCTCGCGGTCGCGGGCGCCGGGGACATGGCGAGCGGGCTCGGCCGCTCCACGATCTGGAACCAGACCATCCCGGACGAGCTGCGGGGGCGGCTCGCCGGGATCGAGGTCCTCTCGTACAGCGTCGGCCCGCAGCTCGGCCAGGTCCGCGCGGGCGCGGCGGCGGGCTGGACCGGCACCCGGCCCGCCATCTGGTCGGGCGGCCTGGCCTGCGTGGCCTCGGTCGGCATCCTGGCGGCGGTGCTGCCGCGGCTCATCTCGTACGACGCGACGACCGACCCGGACGCGAAGCTGCGCCGGGAGCGGACCGCGGAGCGGGCGGCCGCGCTCTGACCCGGGCCGCTCCTCGCCTCGCCTACTCGTCCTCGCCCCGGGCGCCCTTGTCGTGCCACTTGGGGTCGGTCTCCCACTCCAGGTTGCGCTCCGCGGCGGTCTGCATCGCGTGCTGCGCCTCCTCGCGCGAGCCGTAAGGGCCCATGCGGTCCTTGCCGGGGCAGTCCGGGCCCTCCTCGACCTTGTGGTGCTCCAGGCAGTAGAACCACTCGCCCGGCCTGCCGACCGTCCGCTTCTTGAACAGCGCCATGCCCCGCTCCTTCCGTCCCCGATCGGGTACCGCTCTTGAGGCCATGCTGCCCCACGACGGCTGGCTAGACTCGCTGGCATGTCTGGCCAGTCACTGCTCGTTCCGGGGGAGCTCTCTCCCCACCGTTCCGTCCCCGGCAACATCCGGCGCCCGGAGTACGTGGGGAAACCCGCGCCGACCCCGTACTCGGGACCCGAGGTGCAGACCCCCGAGACCATCGAGCTGATGCGTACCGCGGGCCGCATCGCCGCCCGCGCCATGGAAGAGGCCGCGAAGCACATCGCGCCGGGCGTGACCACCGATGAGCTGGACCGCGTCGCGCACGAGTACATGTGCGACCACGGCGCCTACCCCTCGACGCTGGGCTACCGCGGCTTCCCGAAGTCACTGTGCAGCTCGGTCAACGAGGTCATCTGTCACGGGATCCCGGACTCGACCGTCCTGAACGACGGCGACATCGTCAACCTCGACGTGACGGCCTACCTCGGCGGCGTGCACGGCGACAACAACGCCACCTACCTCGTCGGCGACGTCGACGAGGAGTCGAAGCTGCTCGTCGAGCGGACCCGCGAGTCCCTCGACCGCGCCATCAAGGCCGTCAAGCCCGGCCGCCAGATCAACATCATCGGCCGGGTCATCGAGTCGTACGCCAAGCGCTTCGGCTACGGCGTGGTGCGCGACTTCACCGGCCACGGCATCAACACGTCCTTCCACTCCGGCCTGATCGTGCCGCACTACGACAGCCCGCACGCCACGACCGTCATCCAGCCCGGCATGACGTTCACGATCGAGCCGATGCTGACGCTCGGCACGCACGAGTACGACATGTGGGAGGACGGCTGGACCGTCGTCACCAAGGACAGGAAGCGGACCGCCCAGTTCGAGCACACGCTGGTGGTGACGGACACGGGGACGGAGATCCTCACGCTGCCCTGAGGAAGATCAGGATCGGGAGGTTCCGAGGGGCGTGGGCGGGTAACTCTTTTACCGACAGGGTGTCGGGAACTGGTTGACTTAGGTAAGCCTAACTTGCATGATCTGCAGGGGTCGCACTGGTTCCCGCCATTCCGTCAGCCCTCGGCTCCCCTGGAGGCACCGCATGGTCACGCCGCTCACGCCTTTCTCGACGGTCATCCGCACCGCGTCGCACGAACAGCACACGGAGGCGGAGACCTCGACGTTCATGAGCGACCTCCTCGGCGGCAGGCTCGGCGTCGACGCGTACACGCGGTACACGGAACAGCTCTGGTTCGTGTACCGCGCCCTGGAGGACGGCGCCCAGGCCCTGCGCGACGACCCCGTCGCCGGGCCGTTCATACAGCCCGAGCTGGCCCGCGTGGGCGAGCTTGAGCGCGACCTCACGCACCTGCGCGGCGCGGACTGGCGCGAGGACGTCACCCCGCTGCCCGCCACGGCGGCGTACGCGGCCCGGGTCGAGGAATGCGCCCGCACCTGGCCCGGTGGTTACGTCGCCCACCACTACACGCGCTATCTCGGCGACCTCTCCGGCGGCCAGATCATCCGCGGCAAGGCCGAGCAGACCTGGGGCTTCGCCCGCAAGGGCGACGGCGTGCGGTTCTACGTCTTCGAGGGCATCACCAACCCGGCCGCGTTCAAGCGGAGTTACCGCGAGCTGCTCGACGGGATCGACTCGGTGGTCACCGACGACCTGGAGAAGAAGCGGATCGTCGACGAGTGCAAGCGCGCTTTCGCTCTGAACACGGCGGTGTTCCGTGAGCTCGGGGAAGAGTTCCCGCTGACCGCCTGACGGGGTGCCGACTCGGGGGTGCCGCCTCCTTCGCCCCCCGGACCCCCGCTCCTCAAACTCCCCCGGACTCCGCCCGGGGGGACCCCCAGGGGCCGCATTCCGCGAGCCTTGCTCGGCCGCCCACCTCGATCACCCCGGCAGGCCCCGGTGCCGTCAGGATCTGCGAGCCGCGCCCTTGCCTGATGTTGAGGGCGCGGCCCAGTGCGTGCGTGAGCAGGAGCGCCGCCGCGCCCGTCGCCTCGTCCTCGTCGATGCCGTCGTCCCGCCCGGGAAAGCCCCTGGCGCGCACGCGCCCCGCCGCCTCGTCGTCCCACGCCCAGGCATAGATCCACTCGCCGGACGGCGGCACGTCGAGCGCCTCGACCTCCGCCACCGTCCCGTACCGCCGCAGCGTCCTCGGCGGCGCCCACTCGGCCCGCGCCGCGATCCAGGTGAACTCGCCGTCCTGGCGGGCCTCCACCACCCCCGCGGGCGTGACCAGTTCGGGCACGTCGAGGAGCCAGGACGTGCCGACGCAGGGGTGGCCCGCGAAGGGCAGCCGCAGGGTGGGCGTGTAGATGTCGATGACGCCGCGCTCGGGGTCGTCGACGAAGACCGTCTCGCTGTAGCCGAGCTTCGCGGCCAGCGCCTGGCGGTCCGCGCGGACGCAGATGCGGGCCCCGTCGCGCACGACACCGAGTTCGTTGCCGTGCCGACCGTCGGGCCCGCAGAAGACGCGTACTACGTCGAGCGTTTCAAGTGCGTCGCTTATGTCGAGTGGTTCCGTCACCCGGGCATTGAAGCATCACACCGCTTCGGCGCCCCGTCGCCGTCGCGCCACGACGACCGCGCCCGCACCCGCCGCCAGCGCCACGCCCGCCGCGCCGAGCAGCGCGGTCGAGGGGACGGAGGAGCCGGTGGCCGCGAGCTCGTCCGTGCCGCCGACCGAGCCGCCGCCCACCGAGCCCGAGCCCGTCGTGCCGGTGCCGCCCGCTTCCCCGCCGCCAGTGCCGCCACCGGTCCCGCCGTCGGCCGGAAGCCCGGCGCCCGCCTTGGCGGACAGCGCGACCGTCACCGGGTCGAGCTTCTCGCCCGCCGGGTACGGGGAGCCCGTCGTGTCGTTGGCGAACTGCTTCGCGCCCGCCGCCGTCAGGGTCGCGGGCACCTTGTCGAACAGCACGACGTCGCCCTTGGGCTCGTACGAGGCCTTGGAGAGGTCGAGCGTGGCGAACTTGACGTCGTTGTTGGTGCCCTTGGGCGTGGTGACGTCGACGAGCAGGGTGCCCTTGGCGCCCTTCGCCCGCACCTTGAGGTCGCTGAACTTCATGTCGATGCCGTGCGCCGGGTACGTGAAGCGGACGCTGCCGCCGAAGGAGGCGTCGGCCTTCTTGGCGCCGGAGTCCAGCTCCGCCTTGGTGTACGGGAACCGGTAGCCGCTGGAGATCTTCTTCGCGCCGCCCGCGACGGTCGCCTTGCCGCCGGTGGAGATGTACTTGCGGAAGGACTCCTTCAGCCCCCAGGACAGGCTGCCGTCGACGACGCCGCCCGTGGCCTTCTGCGACGCGCTGGGCTTTGGATTCACCGCGGGCTTGGAGGGCTTGGCAGGCTTGGAGGGCTTGCTGGGTTCGGTGGGCTTGGGCGGGGTGGTCGGCTTGTCCGTGGGCTCTCCGGGCACGGGGCCGCCCGGCGTCACCGTGAGCGTGGCCGGGTCGAGCTTCTCGCCCTCCGCGTACATGCCGTTGAACGCCTTGGCGCCCTTCGCGGTCAGCGTCGCCGGGATGTCCTCGAAGACCATCGCGCCGCCCTCTCCCCCGCCCTGGCCGGGGCGGACCGCGCTCAGGTCGAGCTTGGCCAGGTCGATGTCGTTCTGCACGGCACCGTTGAGCGTCACGTCGGCTCTGATGGCGCCGGTCTTCCCCTTGGTGCGGACCTTGACGTCGGCGATGCTGATGTCGAATTTGTGGAGCGTGGACGTGAAGCGGACGCTGCCCTTGAAGGCGGTGTCGGTGGCGTGGGTGCCGGTGTCGTACGTCCCCTTGCCGTCGGAGAACGTGAACACCCCGTTGCCCGCGGCCTGCGAGGCGCCGCCCTTGGCCTCGATCTTGCCGTGGGCCATGCCCGTGACGTACTTGCGGAAGGACTCCTTCAGGCCCCACTGCAGCGTGCCGTCCTTGAGCTCCAGTTTCGGCGGGGCGGCCTTGCTGTTGCCAGCGCCCTCGGCGGCGAGCGCGGGCAGGGTGAGAACGCTCGCGCCGAGCGCGACGGCGGTCGCGACGGCTGCCGCGAGGGTCAGGGGGCGACGGGTGGCGGCCATGATCAGGCTTCTCCTTGGGAGAGAGGGGGTGAGGGGGGTGACGGTGACCGGTAAGGGCGGCCGGTCAGGATTCGTCGGAGGTGGAGGTAGGGGTAGGGGTAGAGGTGGAGGTGGGGGCGTCGGTGGAGGCTGAGGCCGAGTCGGAAGTGGCCGCCTCCGTGCGCCTCTTGCGTACGACTCCGAAAGCCACCGCCGCGGCCAGCAGCACCGCGACGCCCGCGCCGATGCTGATGGGCACGGCGTTCGACGAGGAGTCGGCGGACTGCGCGGCGTTCTCGGTCTTCGGCCGCGCGGGCTTCTCCGGCGCGGCGTCCGGCCGCGCGGACGAGCCGAGGTCGGGCAGCGCGGGCAGCTCCGCCCCGGCGTCGAGGGCGACGGCGAGCGACAGCGGATCCATCGCGGAGCCCGCCTTGTACATGCCGCCGAACGCCTTGGCGCCTTCGGCGGTGAGCTTCGACGACACCTCGGCGAGGGAGACCAGGCCGTCCTTCGGCGTCAACTCCTTCTCCGCCGCGGGGAAGGTGATCAGCGGGGCGTGCTTCAGGGTGGCGCCGCGGTCGCCCTTGCTGTCGACGTCCGCCGAGAGCGTGCCCTTGCCGTCCCGTACGGTGACGGCGACCTCGGAGAGCGTCAGGTCGAGGCCGTGTTCGCCGGTGAAGCGGACCGATCCGGCGAAGTCCGCCGCGAGGGTCTGCTTCTTCTCGTCGTACGTGCCCTTGCCCCGGGGGAAGCGGAAGAGCGCTCCTCCGTCCTGGGCGCCCGCGGAGAGCTTCCACTCGCCCTTGGCGATGGAGCCGGTGACGTACTCGCGGAAGGTGCGGCGCACGCCCCAGTCGACGGCGGCGTCCTCGATGCGGCCCGCCTTGGCCTTCGCCTTCCCCTTCTCCTTCTCCTTCTCCTTCGCCTTCGCCTTGTCGTCGGACGGCTTCTTCTCGGCGGGCTTGTTCGCCACGAGGTCCGTCGACAGGCTCACCGGATCGAGCGCGGTGCCCGCCGTGTAGTACCCGGCGAAGGCCTTGGCGCCCTGCGAAGTGAGCGTCGCGGGGAGGTTGTTGAGGGCGATCGGGCCGGTGCCGCCCTTCATGTCGATGCCGGAGACGTTGAGCGAGGCGAGCGGCACCCGCGGGGTCGAGGTGACCTTGCCGGTGCCCTTCTCCTTGCTGACCATGTCGGCGTAGAGCGTGCCGGAGCCGTCGGAGACCTGCACGGTGGGGCGGCTGATCGTCAGGTCGAGCGCGTACGAGCCGCCCTTCTTGTGCCCGGTGAAGCGCACCCCGCCCGAGAACCCGGCACTGAACGCCCCGCTGTCCGGGTCGTACGAGCCCTTCGCCGAGTGGAAGCGGAACTGGCTGCCGCCGACCGTGGCGGCGCCCCCTTGCAGCGTGGAACCGCCCTGGGCGATCGGCCCCGTGACGTAGCTCTGGAAGGAGGACTTGATGCCCCAGTCGAGGCGGCCGCCCTGGACCGTGCGGTCCTCGGCGTGCGCGGCGGCCGCCGGGAGCAGGGCTCCGGCCAGTGCGGTGAGCGCGGCCACGACTGAGACGCGGCCGATGGCGCGCGCCTGTCCGGACGAGGGCATGGGGGGACTCCTCCAGGTCTGACTGGGCTAGCCAATTAGGTAAGGCTAACCTAAACTACGATCACTTCGGTCTGGAAGCCCCCGACCGGAACCCGGACCGGACGGGTACCAACTACGCGACAGGACGGTGGACTTCGGTGCGTATGCCGCGCTCACTCCGCATCGCAGGCGCATGGGCCGCCGTGCTCGCCCTCGGCCTCACCGGGTGCGGGACGGCGGACGACGGTGGCGGGCAGCACCCCGAGGCGGGTGCGAAAGCGGCGGCCGCGGCGCCCGACCGGGTCGAACCGCTCGGGACCCGCCCGAAGCCCGGACTCCCCGCCACCGTCACCTCCGCCGACGGGCACCGGGTCACGGTGAAGGACACCAGCCGCATCGTGCCGCTCACCGGCAGCCTGAGCGAGATCGTCTTCACCCTGGGGCTCGGCAAGAACGTCGTCGCCCGCGACATCACCGCCACCTTCGAGCAGGCCGAGAAGCTGCCGGTGGTGACGCGTGCGCACGACGTCTCGGCGGAGAGCGTCCTCTCGCTCGAACCGACCGTCGTCCTCGCGGACACCACCACAGGACCCGCCGAGGCCATCGACCAGATCCGCGACGCGGGCATTCCCCTCGTCGTGTTCGACCCCGCGAAGGGCCTCGACGACGTGAGCCCGCGCATCGAGGCCGTGGCGAAGACCCTCGGCGTCGAGAAGTCGGGCGCCGAGCTGACGAAGCGTACGGAGCGGCGGATCACGGCGGTCCGTGACGACATCCCCGCGGGAACCCGGAAGAAGAAGCCGCGGGTCGCCTTTCTCTATCTGCGCGGCTCGGCGTCCGTCTATCTGCTCGGCGGCCGCGAGTCCGGGGCGAGTTCGCTCCTGGAGGCGGCGGGCGCGGTCGACGCGGGCAAGGAGTCCGGGCTGAAGAAGGACTTCACGGCGATCACCAGCGAGGCGCTCGCGAAGGCCGCGCCGGACGCCATCCTGGTGATGCGCAAGGGGCTCGAATCGGTGGACGGCGTGGACGGGCTCCTCAAGGTCCCCGGCGTCGCCGAGACCCCCGCGGGCCTGGACCGGCGCATCGTCTCCATCGACGACGGAGTGCTCCTCAACTACGGGCCGCGCACCGACCAGGTCCTGAAGTCCCTGGTGCAGCAGCTCTACGGGGACGCCGAGTGAGCGTCCTGACTAAAGCCGCGGACGCCGAGGCCCCCGCGCCGCCCGACGCGTCCCCCCGCCGCGGCGCCGCCCTCCCCCTGACCGTGGGCCTCGCCGCCGCCCTCGTCCTGCTCTGTCTGCTCTCCGCCGGTGTCGGCGCGTACGACATCCCGCTCGGCGACGTCGTCTCCTCCGTGCAGCACCGCATGGGGCTCGGCGGGGCCGCGCTCGACCGGGTCAGCGAGAGCGTGCTGTGGAACGTGCGGCTGCCGCGCGTCGTCCTCGCCCTGCTCGTCGGCGCCTCGCTCGGCTGCGCGGGCGCGCTGATGCAGGGCGTGTTCGGCAACCCGCTCGCCGAACCCGGCGTCATCGGGATCTCCTCGGGCGCGGCGGTCGGCGCGGTCGCCTCCATCGCGCTCGGCCTCGGCTTCCTCGGCAACTGGACCGTCACCGTCTGCGCGTTCGTCGCCGGGCTCGCGACCGTGCTGCTCGTGTACGCCATGGCGCGCGAGGGCGGCCGCACCGAAGTCGTCACGCTGATCCTCACCGGCATCGCCGTGAACGCCTTCGCGGGCGCGCTCATCGGCCTGTGCATCTTCTTCGCGGACAACGCGCAGATCAGCCAGATCACGTTCTGGCAGCTCGGCTCCCTCGCCCAGGCGACCTGGCCCAAGGTGCTCGCGGTGCTGCCGTGCGCGCTCATCGGACTCGCCGTCGCCCCCTTGTACGCACGGAAGCTGGACCTGCTCGCACTCGGCGAACGGCCCGCCCGGCACCTGGGCGTGGACGTGGAGCGGCTGCGGCTCGTGCTCGTCCTCGTGGTGGCCCTGCTGACCGCGGCCGCCGTGGCCGTTGCCGGGATCATCACCTTCGTAGGCCTCCTCGTCCCCCATCTGCTGAGGATGGCCGCAGGCCCCGGGCACCGCTTCCTCGTGCCCGGGAGCGCGCTCGGCGGAGCGCTGGTCCTCGTCGCGGCCGATCTGGCCGCGCGCACGGTGGCCGCGCCCGCCGAGCTGCCGCTCGGTGTGCTGACCGCGCTCTTCGGCAGCCCGTTCTTCTTCTGGCTGCTGCGCAGGACCCGTCGCAAGCAGGGTGGTTGGGCATGATCGGGCAGTTGGGCAGGAGGCTCTTCGCGGGCCGCGACCGGGCGCTGCCCGCGCCGACCGCCCCGGGCGACGTGCTCGCCGAGGCCGTGGGGCTGCGGGTGCGGCTCGGCGGGCGCGAGGTGCTCGGCGGGGTCTCGCTGGCCGCCCGCGCGGGCGAGGTGCTGGCCCTGGTCGGCCCCAACGGGGCGGGGAAGTCCACCCTGTTGGCGGCGCTGGCCGCCGACCTGTCGGCCGCCGAAGGGACCGTACGCATCTGCGGCAGGCCCGCCGCCGACTGGCCGCCCGGTGACCTGGCGCTGCGCCGCGCCGTGCTGCCGCAGTCCGCCGCGCTCTCCTTCCCCTTCCCCGTCGAGGACGTCGTGCGCATGGGCCGTGCGCCCTGGGCGGGGACCCGCCCGGCGGACGACGACGACCGGATCGTGCGCGAGTCCATGGCCGCCACCGAGGTGGCCGGGTTCGCCGCACGGCCCTTCGTCGCGCTCAGCGGCGGCGAGCGGGCCAGGGTCGCGCTCGCCCGCGTCCTCGCCCAGCGCGCCCCGCTGCTGCTGCTCGACGAGCCGACCGCCGCGCTCGACCTGCGCCACCAGGAGCTGGTCCTGCGAATCTGCCGGGACCGGGCGGCCGCGGGCGACGCGGTCGTGGTGGTGCTGCACGACCTGGGCCTCGCGGCGGCGTACGCGGACCGGGTCGCGGTGCTGCGCGGCGGGAGCGTCGCCGCGGAGGGTGCGCCCGCCGACGTGTTCGAGGAGAAGCTGCTCTCGGAGGTGTACCGGCAGCCGGTCGAGGTCTTCCCGCACCCGCGCACCGGCGCCCCCGTGGTCGCTCCGCTGCGGGGCGCGGACAGCCCCGCTTGACCCCTGCTTTGCCTGGTCATGGGCCATCCATCAGGCCACTGTGATCGGTTTGTGAGGGCGGGTGAAGCGTGAGAGGTGAATCACGGAACGAGCGGGTATCACCGAGGTAAGGCTCAGTTAAGTTAGGTCCGCCTCACCGGCCTGCGGTGGGGACGGCACCTGCCCGTGAACCGCCTTGGAGCCCTCTATGCGACCCGTGCGACCCGCCCGTGTCCCCGTCGTCACCGCCGTCGCCGCCGTGGCCGCCCTGACCGCCGTCACCGGCTGCACGGAGAAGAGCGACGCCAAGAACGGCGGGGCGAACAACGTCAGCGTGACCGCCACCGACAAGAAGTGCGAGGTCTCCAAGAAGGAGCTCACCGCCGGACACGTCGAGCTGGCCATCGAGAACAAGGGCTCCAAGGTCACCGAGGTCTACATCCTCTTCCCCGACGACCGCATCGTCAGCGAGCGCGAGAACATCGGCCCCGGCACCAAGCAGAAGCTCACCGCCGAGGTGAAGGCCGGTTCGTACGAGATCGCCTGCAAGCCCGGCATGAAGGGCGACGGCATCCGGCAGAAGGTCACCGTCACGGGCGGCGGCAAGACCGCGAAGCGCGACCCGCGCCTGGACAAGGCCGTCGCCGACTACCGCGCCTACGCGCAGGCGCAGGCCGACGAGACGCTGCCGAAGACGAAGACCTTCACCGACGCCGTGCGCAAGGGCGACCTGGACGCGGCGAAGAAGGCGTACGCCACCTCCCGCGTCGGCTGGGAGCGCACCGAGCCGGTCGCGGAGTCCTTCGGCGACATCGACCCGAAGGTCGACGTCCGCGAGGACGGCCTCGAAGAGGGCCAGGACCTGGCGAAGGACTGGACGGGCTGGCACCGTCTGGAGCGCGCGCTGTGGAAGGACAAGAAGATCGGCGCGCGTGAGAAGACGCTCGCCACGCAGCTCGACAAGGACCTCCTGGACTGGCAGAAGCGCGTCGGCAAGGCCGTGATCACGCCGACCTCGATGGCCAACGGCGCCAAGGAGCTCCTGGACGAGGTCGCCACCGGCAAGGTCACCGGCGAGGAGGAGCGCTACTCGCACACCGACCTGGTCGACTTCAAGGCCAACGTCGAGGGCGCCGAGAAGTCGTACGAGCTGCTCAAGCCCGTCGCCGCGGAGAAGGACCCGAAGCTCGCCAAGGAGCTCGACAAGCAGTTCGCGGCCCTGAACAAGCTCCTGGAGAAGCACCGCGAGGGCGGCGCCGACTCGTACGCGTTCACGTCGTACGAAAAGGTCGGCAAGGCGGACCGCAAGGAGCTGCACGACGGCGTCAACGCACTGGCCGAGCCGCTGTCGAAGCTCGCCGCGGCCGTCGCCGGGTCCAAGAAGTAGCGGCAAGGGGGAACGATGGCTGAGACCACCACCACGGGCGACGCGGACACCGCGCCCGAGGCGACCCTCGACGAGGGCACCTCCCGTACGGCGTCGCGGCGTTCCGTGCTCGGCTGGGGCGGTGCCGGGCTCGCGCTCGGCGCGGTCGCGGCCGGCGGCGCCGTGGCGATGACCCGCTCCGGCGACGAGGTGGCGCCCGCCGCCGAGTCGGGGGCGGCTGTCGCCTTCCACGGCGCGCACCAGGCCGGTATCGCGACCGCCGTCCAGGACCGGCTGCACTTCGCGGCGTTCGACGTGAAGACGGCCGACCGCGAGGAGTTCGTGCAGCTCCTCAAGGACTGGACCGAGGCCGCGGCGCGGATGACCGCGGGGCACGCGGTCGGCGAGGGCGCGTACGGCGGGCTCGCCGAGGCGCCGCCGGACGACACCGGCGAGGCGCTCGGCCTCAGGCCGTCCCGGCTGACGCTCACGATCGGCTTCGGGCCCTCCCTGTTCGGGAAGTTCGGGCTGGACGACAAGCGGCCCGAGGCCCTGGTCGACCTCCCCAAGTTCCCCGGCGACAACCTCGACAAGTCCCGCAGCGGCGGTGACCTGTGCGTGCAGGCCTGCGCGGACGACCCGCAGGTCGCGGTGCACGCCATCCGCAACCTCGCCCGCATCGGCTTCGGCAAGGTCGCCGTGCGCTGGTCCCAGCTGGGCTTCGGCAAGACGTCGTCGACGACGCCCGAGGCCCAGACGCCGCGCAACATGATGGGCTTCAAGGACGGCACGAGGAACGTCTCCGGCACCGACGCCGACGCGCTCGCCAAGCACGTGTGGGTCGGCGAGAAGGACGGGCCCGGCTGGATGGCGGGCGGCTCCTATCTGGTGGCCCGCCGGATCCGGATGAACATCGAGACGTGGGACCGGACCTCGCTGCAGGAGCAGGAGGACGTCTTCGGCCGCGACAAGGGCCGGGGCGCCCCGGTCGGCAAGGCCAAGGAGCGCGACGAGCCGTTCCTGAAGGCGATGAAGCCGGACGCGCACGTCCGGCTCGCCCACCCGGACACCAACGACGGGGCCACGATCCTGCGCCGCGGCTACTCCTTCACGGACGGCACCGACGGTCTCGGCCGCCTGGACGCGGGCCTGTTCTTCCTCGCGTACCAGCGGGACGTCCGCAAGGGCTTCATCCCGGTGCAGCGCAGCCTGTCGCGTTCCGACGCGCTCAACGAGTACATCCAGCACGTGGGCTCCGCGGTCTTCGCGGTCCCGCCGGGCGTCCGCGGCAAGGACGACTGGTGGGGCAAGGGCCTGTTCACCGGGGAGGCGTGAACAGATGTTCAGCTTCGGCAACTATCTGATCGGGCTGCGCGAAGGGCTTGAGGCCAGCCTGGTCGTCTGCATCCTCATCGCGTACCTGGTGAAGACCGGGCGGCGCGACGCGCTGGCCCCCATCTGGGCCGGGATCGGCGTCGCGGTGGCGCTGGCGCTCGGCTTCGGCTGCGCGCTCACCTTCGGCTCCTCCGAGCTGACGTTCGAGGCGCAGGAGGCGCTCGGCGGCTCCCTGTCGATCGTCGCGGTGGGCCTGGTGACGTGGATGGTCTTCTGGATGCGGCGCACGGCACGGCACTTGAAGGCCGAGCTGCACGGCAAGCTGGACGCGGCCCTGCAGATGGGCACGGCCGCGCTGGTGGCGACCGCGTTCCTCGCGGTGGGCCGGGAGGGCCTGGAGACGGCGCTGTTCGTGTGGGCGTCGGTACGGGCGTCCAGCGACGGCTCGCACGCGCCGCTGATCGGCGTGATCCTCGGGCTGCTCACCGCGGTCGCGCTGGGCTGGCTGTTCTACAAGGGCACGGTCCGCATCAACCTCGCGAAGTTCTTCACCTGGACCGGCGCGATGCTGGTCGTGGTGGCCGCGGGCGTCCTCGCGTACGGCGTGCACGACCTTCAGGAGGCGCAGTTCGTCGGCGGTCTGCGGGACAAGGCGTTCGACATCAGCGCGACGATCCCGCCGGACAGCTGGTACGGCACGCTCCTGAAGGGCGTCTTCAACTTCCAGCCCGACCCGACGGTGCTGCAGGTCGTGGTGTGGCTGCTGTATCTGGTCCCGACACTGGCGTTCTTCTTCGCGCCGGGGCGGCGGGCGCCCCGCGACAAGGCCCCTGCACCGGCGAAGGCAACAGTTCCGGAACAGGGCTGACCCCACAGGTCACGGCCCGAACTCCCGTGCCTATGATCGCCGTTCACCAGTTGTTCGACATATGAGGATCCCCCCATGCGTAACTCCCGTTTCGGGAAGAGCATCGCCACGCTGACGGCGGCCACCGCCGTGGCACTCGGCGCCTCGCTCATGACCGCCCCCACGGCTTCCGCGGTCGGCGGCAGCGCCTGCACCAAGAACGTCAAGAACCACAAGATGATGGTCATCAACGTCGGCGCCACCGCCCGCTCCGGCCCCGGCAACGGCTACAGCAAGCGCAAGCACCTGGAATGGTTCGACCAGGTCTACGTCCGCTGCTACACGGTCAAGCGCGGCACCCAGTGGTACTACGGCGACCTGCCGGGCACCAGCAAGCGCGGCTGGGTCGACGGGATGCTCCTCCAGGAGATCTGACCCGCACCACACGCCTCCTCCCGGGCCCGATAAGGTTCGGGCCCGGGAAGGGGTAGGTGAAGGAATTCCGATGAGCAACGTTCGCAGGTTCCGCCGTCTCGGCAGGCCCGTCATGGCGTCGGCGGCGGTGACGGCACTCGCGCTCACGGCGAGCGGATGCGTGACCGTGCACGGCGAGCGGGAAATCGTTCCCTCGGCCACCAAGCCCGAGGCGAAGCGCGCGCTCGAGGACTTCCTCAAGGCGTACAACGCGGCGGACAAGGCCTACGACCCCGCCCTGGACGCCGCCCGCATCACGGGCCCGCTGGGTGCCATCAACCAGGGCGGCCTGAAGTCGCGGCGCGTGCAGCACCCCGACGGCAACACGGGCCACGTGCCGCTCGAGCTCACGGACGTGACGTACTCGATCCCGAAGAAGGCCGGCTGGCCCCGCTGGTTCATGGCCGACACGAAGGCCAACCGCCGCTCGGACCTGCGCTGGCTGTGGGTGTTCACCAAGAGCGGCCCCGACCAGCTGTGGCGGGCCACCTATCTGAACCTGGTGTCGCCGCAGAAGATGCCGGAGCTGAAGAAGGACGCGGACGGCTCGGCCGTGCCGGTGGCACAGGGCACGAAGAGCCTCGCGATGCGCCCCTCCGACCTCGGCGAGGAGTACACGTCGTACCTGAAGTCGGGCGGTGACGGATTCGAGCCGGGCGACCACACGACGCGCTGGAAGGCCTACCGCGACCGGAACGGCCAGCGGGCGGGCCTCGCCGTGCAGTACATCGACGAGCCGCAGAACGGCGGCGCCTTCGCACCGCTTGGCCTGCGCACCGCGGACGGCGGCGCGCTGGTGTTCTTCTCCACGCACCACTACGAGAAGCAGACCGCGTTCAAGGGCCTGAGCCCCAAGGTCGACGCGGACGCGAAAGCCCTGCTCAAGGGCGAGGTGCGGCAGTCCCTCATGCTGGACAGGGTCTCCAACCAGGTGGTCGTCGACCCGAAGAAGGCGGACGGCGGCAAGGTGGCGTTCCTGGGCCGCATCCAGGGCCTGACGGGCGCGAAGGGCGAGTAGCCGCCGGGGGCCGCTCAGCCCCGCATCGGCCAGGCGGCGATGTCCTGTTGGGGCTCGCCCGCGACCCGGGCGCACTCGTCGGTGAGCGTCGCCAGGAGCGTCAGCGGGTCGGGCAGCGGGTGCTCGGGGCCGCGCAGCCAGCGCACCTCCAGGTCACCGGGGAGCCGGGCGGGCGGCACCAGGACGTAGGAACCGCGGCAGTGCCAGCGCAGGCCCGGGTGCTCGTCCATCGTCTCGGGGTGGCAGTCCAGCTCGCAGGGCCACCACTCGTCCTCGTCCTCGGGGGTGCCGCGGGTCGCGGTGAAGAAGAGCAGCCTGCCGTGTCCGTTGCTGCCGTCCGACTCGGCGACGGGGCCGACGTCGATCCCGGCCGCGAGGAGCCGCTCAAGAGCTTCGAGGCCCGCGTCGAGCGGCACGTCGAGGACGTCGTGGACCATGCCGGTCGCGGTGATGAAGTTGGCCTGGGGCTGGTGGCGGGCCCACCGCTCGATCTGGCCGCGGTCGGTCGTGGACTGCGTCTGCCAGGCGAAGGAGACGGGGTGCCGGGCCGGGGTGGGACAGCCGATGCGGTCGCACGAACATCGGTATCCCGACGGATACGCGGCGGGCGCGAGCGGCAGCCCGGCCGCCGCGGCGGCGAGGAGCAGCTCCTCGCGGGCCCGGTCATCCGCCGATGTGTCCTTGGGGCGCCGACGCAGCCACTGGGAAATCCTGCCCTGTCCGCCGGACCGGCTGCCGAACTCCGCGCCCATCTAGCCCCTCACCTCGCCGTTGTGCCGAAAGCATGACCCATGGTCCCACCATCCTGCGCCTCGGGGGGCCGGAGCCCACATCCGGGGTGGTCGGGGGTGATGCCGACCGGTGGGTGACATAGCGCGTCATTCCATGCGATGTGGGGATTTACCTGCCTACCGTGGGCGCCATGGTCATTAGGACTGTGCTGACGGGCCTCACGGCGCTGACCCTCACGGCACCGAACGGCTTCCTCGCCCCGATCGAGTGGGGCGGCGGGCCCCTGACCGTGGAGGCGCTCCCCCGCGTCGTCTACACGGCGCACCGCGGCGGAGCCCTGGAGGTACCGGAGAACAGCATGTCGGGCCTGCTGGCGGCCTTCGAGCGCGGCACCGCCCAGGTCATCGACTTCGATACGCGGATACTGCGCGACGGCACGCTGGTGGTCATGCACGACGACACCCTGGACCGCACCACGTACGCGTCGGGCCCGGTCCGCGACATGGACCGGTGGGGCTGGCTGGGCGTGCGGCTGCGCCCCGGGACCACGCTGCCCGACCACTGGCGCCCGGAGCGGCCGCCGACGGTCGCGGAGGTCCTCGACCGGTTCGGCGGCAAGATCATGCTGATGCTGGAGGCCAAGGACCCCAAGAGCCTCAAGTCGCTCGCCGGGCTGATCCGCTCGCGCGGCCTGACCCGCTCGGTGTTCGTGAACACCAACAACCCGGGGGTCGCCAGGCGCGCCCACCACATGGGGCTGCTGGCCCAGCTGTGGCGCTCCAAGGCGCAGATGCTCACGGACCGTCCGGCGGGCTGGGCGCCGTTCGTGGACGTCCTGGACGTGGACTACAAGGCACGCGACGGCGATCTGCTGCGCGCGGTGAACTCGGGCATCCCTCGGGTGTGGGCACACACGGTGACCACCTCGAAGCAGCGCGACCGGGTGCTGTGGCTGGGCTGCAACGGCGTGATCACGGACGCCCCGGGCCTGCTCTCGCGCACGCCGATCAAGAAGTACCGGACGGTGAAGGCGGGCGGGCCCCTCCGGCGGTGAAGCCGGTCAGGACGTCCGGGGGCGCGGGGCGATGCCGTACAGGGCGTACTCGACGAGCGTGTCGGCGTAGGCGTGGGTGAGCGGGCCCGAGCGCATCATCCAGCGCTGGGCGAGCGGGCTCGACCAGAGTTCGAGGGCGATGCGGGGGTCGACGTCGGGCACGACCTGGCCCGCGTCGCGGGCCTGCTCCACCCGCTTCACGAAGAGCTGGAGCTGCGGCTCCAGGAGCTTCTCGACGAATTCGGCGCCCAGCTCGGGGTCGAGCAGCCCCTCGGCGGCGAGCGCGCGGTAGGGGGCGTCGTACTTGGGGTCGTTGAACTCGTCGACGGTGGCCCGCATCACGTACTTGAGGTCGGCCTCCAGATCGCCCGAGTTCGGGATCTCGGTCTGGATCTCCTCCTGGCCCGCGTTCTCGCTCGCGGCCCGGGACGCCTGCTCACCGAGGTCGAGGAAGGCGTCGAGCAGCACGGCGCCCTTGGACGACCACCATCGGTAGATGGTCTGCTTGCCGACGCCCGCGCGGGCGGCGATGGCCTCGATCGTGAGCTTTCCGTAGCCGAGCTCGCTGACGAGGGCGAGGGCTGCGTCGTAGATCGCGCGGCGCGAGCGTTCGCTGCGGCGCGTGGAGTCAGGGACGGTCTTCTGGGCCATGCCGTCGAATGTAGCAGCGACCGAACCGAGACGTTCCGTCTAGACAAGACGCACCGTCTCGTAGCGGATGACCATCTCTGTAACCACCCGTTCGGTTCACAGCGCGAAAGCTCCTCACACCGCACTATGGGCATCAACTGCCCCACCATGGGCAGAACATGACCCTGCGGTACGTGAGGAGCCTTCTTTGTCCCGTAATCCTCGCTCTCCTCGGTGCGCCACACCCCGGCGCTACCTGATGTGCTCACCGGCACACTTCAAGGTCACCTACTCCATCAACCCATGGATGGACCCCGCCAAACCGGTCGACGTCCCCCTCGCCATCGCCCAGTGGGAGGACCTGCGCGACCGCTACCGCTCGCTCGGCCACACCGTCGAGGAGCTCACCCCCCGGCCCGGACTGCCGGACATGGTCTTCGCGGCGAACGGCGCGACCGTCGTGGGGGGCCGGGTGCTCGGCGCCCGCTTCGCCTACCGGGAGCGCGAACCGGAGGCCGAGGCCCACCTGGAGTGGTTCCGCACCCACGGCTTCACCGAGATCCACGAACCCACCCACATCAACGAGGGCGAGGGCGACTTCGCCGTCACCGCCTCCTACGTCCTGGCGGGACGCGGCTTCCGCGCCAGCCCGCTCTCCCACGGCGAGGCACAGGAGTGCTTCGGCCGCCCGGTGATCGGGCTCGACCTGATCGACCCCCGCTACTACCACCTGGACACCGCGCTCGCCGTCCTGGACGACGCGGCGGACGAGGTCATGTACTACCCGCCCGCCTTCTCGCCCGGCAGCCGCGCGGTCCTGCGGCGGCTCTTCCCCGACGCGGTGATCGCCGAGGAGCCCGACGCCGTGGCGCTCGGGCTCAACGCCGTGTCCGACGGACTCCACGTGCTGCTGCCACAGGCCGCACAGGGGCTCTTCCAGCCGCTGCGCGAACGCGGCTTCGAACCCGTCGGGATGGACCTGAGCGAACTGCTCAAGGGCGGCGGCAGCGTGAAGTGCTGCACGCAGGAGCTGCGGAGCTAGCCGAGTTCCGCGGGGCAGAGCCTGCGCGGTGCGTCGTCGCCCTTGAGGCGGGCGTCGACGCAGCCGCCGGGCAGCCCGTCGTACGCCTTGGTGCCGAAGTTGGCCGTGACGGTCAGCGTGCCCCTGCCGAACACCGTGCGCTGGACGGCGTTGTCGGCGGTAAGCCGCCGGTAGGAGGTGAGGGGCTCGGTGCCCGCGGCCTTGTGCAGCGGCGCGAAGTACTTCTGGAGCGCCGCCAGTTCCTTCCCGTGCTTCTTCAGCGACGCGCCGTCGAGGACGTAGTTGAGGGGCGTGTTGTAGAGCATCGCGAGCAGCGCGCGGTCCTTCTTCTGGCGCGGCAGCTTCTCGTACGAGAGCTCCCAGCGCTCGGCGTTGACGAGCGAGCCGTGCAGCGCGGTCTCGTAGAGCGGCACGCGGTAGCGGGGGTCGTACATCGCCTTGGCGAGGTCGGCGGGCAGGTCGACCGGCTTGAAGAAGATGGCGGGCGCGTTCTCCGGGTAGTAGCCGCCCCACTTCTCGCGGTCCTTCTGGAGCGCCCACAGGCCGTCGGCGACCGGGGTGCCCGCGCCGTGGTCGAAGGAGAGCGCCTTGTTCGCCCAGGCCCCCGCGGACTCCGAGCCGAGGACCAGGCCGTCCTTCCCGTGCTCCTCGATGCGCTTCATCCGCGCCAGCCGGTTCGCGCGGTCCCCCGCCTTGGTCATGCGGTGGCCCTTGCCGTGGTCGCGGAAGAGTTCACCGGTGGCGTCCACGTCGAGGAAGTAGCTGTCGGCGCCGTTCGCGACCATGGAGCGGGTGCGCTCGGCGAGGTAGTGCTTGCGCGGCTCCGCCTGCTCGAAGGCGCGGGAGCTGAGGTAGCAGCCGCGGCCGCCGAAGCCGGTCTCGGGCTTGCCCTTCGCGTCGCGCACGCAGAAGTCGGGGTAGACGGTGCCCGGCCATGCGGAGGTGGGGCTGTCGGCCTTCTTCGGGTCCTGGCCGTTGGCGAACGAGTCGTAGGGGCCGACGAGGTAGCCCGCCTTCTTGGCGGCGCTCACCGCGGCCTTGTCCATGGGGCCGGGGCCCGCGTCGTAGCCGAGCCACATCCGGTCGACGCCGAGCTTGCGGAGCTGTTCGACGCCCGCCGCCTTGCGGGCCGTGCCCCAGGTGTAGGCGTGGAAGGCGCCGAGGAGCTTCTCCGTGGCGGGGTTCTGCGCGATCTTCCGCTTCAGGCTGCCGAGGCGGCCGCGCTCGGCGAGGTAGGAGCGGTAGTCGGCGGCGGGCTCGACCGCGTTGCCGTCGGTCAGGGCGAAGGTGACGGTGTAGTCCCTGGTGCCCTCGCCGCGGTCGAAGGCGTGCTCTGCGGTGGTGCGCAGCCGCCCGTCGGCCGCGGTGAAGCCGAGGCTCGTGCCGATGTCGGTGGGGGTGAGGTAACTGACGCCGATCCGCCTGCCGAGGGAGTAGCCCCACAGCGGCAGCGTCAGGCCTTCGCTCATGTCGACCGTGCTGCCCGCGAGTTGGCCCTTGCCCTTGGTCCAGAACGCGTCCTTGACGGGGATGTCCAGGCCTTCGCCCCGCGGGAGCTGGAGGGCGCTCGCGGTGGCGTCGGTGCCGGTGACGGGCCAGCTGAGGGAGGTGTCGCGGTGCGCCTTCATGCTGAGGGAGAGGCGGCCGTGGTCGGTGCGCGCGGTGACGTCGATGCCGCGCTCGGGGTAGCTCCAGCGGGCCTGAGCCGTGCCGGTGCGGGTCACCGGGCCCGGCTTGCCGAGGTCGGTGGCCGCGGCGCCGGAGAGGGTGAGGTCGTGGCCCGCGCCGGTGCGGGCGCGGACGGCGAGCGTGGCGGTGTCGACGACCGCGGTGCCGCCGTCGACGGCGAGTTCGACGTCACGGCCGTGCGGCTGCTCGGCCCCGGCGGTGAAGGCGTAGGTGGTCGCTCCGACGGCGGTGACCGCCAGGGCGAGGGACAGGGCGAGGAATCGGGTCTCCGACCGCCTGCGGGCGTGGCCGGGAGAACTGCTCTTGTTCGGCATGGGGATCTGGATAGTCGCCGCCTCTAAGAACCTTTTAAGAAGAGGGGCGGTTCAGCCACCTGGCCGACAACGTGCTAACAATACGTGCGCACAGGTACACAGGTGCACAGACCGTCCTGTGTGAACGCAACACCACAACCAAACAGTTGGGTCCACAGGGGCCCAGGGGGAAGAAGAGGTATCAGCGCAGTGAACCGCATGCGCACGTCCGTCGCCGTCCTGGCCACCGCCGGGGCACTCACCGCCGCTCAGCTCGGCCTTGCCGGGTCCGCCTCCGCGGCGTCCGGCCCGACCGCGACGAAGGCCTCGCCGCGGGCCGTCAGCGGCTGCCCGATCGACATCGTCTACCCGAAGCGTTTCTCTTACGACGCGAACGGCAACGTGACGAACGGCGGCCTGTACTTCGGCATCAAGAGCAAGACCACGAAGAGCATCAAGAAGGTCACCTTCACGGTGACCAACACCAAGAACGTCCGCTTCAAGAAGGCGACGCCGACGGGCGGCAAGATCACCCGCCGCACGACGAAGACCGTCTCGGTCTACGACAAGACCTTCAAGGGCAAGGCGAAGCTCGGCTTCAAGGTGCAGACGCGCCTGCTCAACACCCGTTCGTTCGGTGTGAAGTTCACGCTGCGCGGTTCCGGCTGGAACTGCGCGGTCAACCAGGGGACCTGGGGCCCCAGGTAGTTCAGTCCGCGGACTGGGGCGGCCAGGCGTCGCCCCAGTCCGCGTCGCGCGCCGCGCGGTAGAGGGGGCCGTGGCGCTTGGTCACGGTCTCCCTGCGCAGGGACTCCTCGGCCCCGCACAGGTCGAGGAGCACCTGCCCCTTGCGGATCTGCGGGCGGCGCACCACGCGCGAGGGCGCGGGCTCGGGGTCGAAGCGGACCGCGGCGACGTAGCTGAACTTCTCGTCCTCGTACGCCAGGGAGCCGCCCTTGACCTGGCGGTGCAGGGACGACCTGCTGACCCGCGCGGAGAAGTGGCACCAGTCCGTGCCGGGCTCGATGGGGCACGCCGAGCTGTGCGGGCAGGGCGCGGCGATCCGGTAGCCCGCCGCGATCAGCCGGTCGCGGGCCTCCATGATGCGCGCGTAGCCGTCGGGGGTGCCGGGCTCGATGATGACGACGGCCTGCTCCGCCGCGTCGGCCGCGGCGTCGACGACCGACCGGCGGTCGGCCTCGGTCAGCTCCCCGAGGACGTACGACACCGTGACGAGATCAGTGCTCTCGATGGCGAGCGATGCTCCGATACGAGAGCGCTGCCACTGGGCGGCGCTCAACTGCGGCGCCGCACCCGCCAGTTCCCGGCCCAGCGCCAGCGCGGGCTCGGCCCAGTCGAGGACCGTCACGGGCCGCTTCCCCGCCCAGGTCGCCGCGACCGCCCAGGTCGCCGCGCCGGTCCCGCCGCCCACGTCCACGTGGCTGCCGGGCGCCCAGCCATCGGGCGCCGCGTCCGCGAGGGCGGCCAGCGCGCCGCGGACCGCCTCGAAGGTCGCGGGCATGCGGTACGCGGCGTACGCGACGACGTCCGCGCGGTCGCGCAGGATCGGGGCGTCGGTCGGGGTGCGGCCCCGGTAGTTCGCGATCAGCCGGTCGACGGCCTGGGTCGCCTGCTTGGGCGGGAGGCCGTCCAGGAGGCCCGCGAGGGCGGTGCGGAGGGTCTCGGCCGGGGAAGCCGCCGTGGCCGGGGGGATCGGGACGTTCACCCCGTGATTCTACGGGGGTAGGAGGGACGCAAGAGCCGACCGAGGGAGCGCAATGACCACAGCGACACGACAGGCCCGGGTGTCCGACCACCCCGCGATCATCGACCGGGTGCAGACCTGGTGGGGCGACACGCACTCCCCCGAGCAGTCCCGCGAGCTGTCGATGCTGCTGCCGCGGCTGTTCCTGCAGTTCTTCTCGGGGACCAGCCTGATCCTGGAGCGGGACGGGGACATCGAGGCGTTCCTCATCGGGCTGCACTCGCCCGAGGCCTCCCCCGAGATCTCCGCCGACGGCCGCGGCGCGTACATCCACTTCGTCGGGGTCGCCCCGGCACTGCGCGGGCAGGGCGTGGGCCGCACGCTCTACGAGGAGTTCTTCCGGCGGGCCGCGGCGGCCGGGTGCAAGGACGTACGGTCGATCACCTCGCCGCGCAACACCCGCTCCATCGCCTTCCACCGGGCCATGGGCTTCGGCCTCGAACCGGGCGACCGCGAGGTCGACGGACTGCCCGTGCACACCGACTACGACGGCCCGGGCCAGCACAGGGTCTGCTTCCACCGCGACCTATAGGGCCGCAGCCCCTAGGGCAGCGCCCGAAGGGGCGCTCCCGAAGGGGCGCGGGGAACTGCGCGACCAGCCGAAACGAGCCCGCAGCCGCCGAAATCCCGCTGGGGCAGACGCTGCCGCGCTAACGCCCCCGCGCGGCGCGGGCGAGCCGCGTGCCCGCCGCCGCACGCGGCTCGCTGCCCGCGGTCCGGCGCCGCGGATGCACCGTGTTGGCCAGCAACACCAGGAACGTGTCCGTGGCCGGATCAAGGACCAGGGACGTGCCGGTGAAGCCCGTGTGCCCCGCCGCGCCGCGCCCCGCGAGCTCCCCCATGAACCACGGCTGGTCGATGCCGAAGCCGAGCCCGGACCCCGCCAGCATCAGCTCGACGAAGTCGGGGCCGAGGATGCGGGCCCTGCCGTAAGAGCCGCCGCACAGCAGCGTGCGGCAGAGCACCGCGAGGTCCCGGGCGGTGGAGAAGAGCCCGGCGTGCCCGGCGACGCCGCCGAGCGCCCAGGCGTTCTCGTCGTGGACGGTGCCGCGCAGCATCCCCCGGTCGGCCTTCGCCCAGGGCCTGCGCTGGTCCTCCGTCGCGGCGGCGTCGGGGTGCGGCCCGAAGCCGGTGGCGGTCATGCCGAGCGGCCGGGTGATGCCCTCGCGGACGAGGACGTCGAGGGGGCGGCCGGTGAGGCGCTCCAGGATCTGCTGGAGCAGCAGCATGTTCAGGTCCGAGTAGACGTAGTCACCCGGCTCGGTGACCGGGGCCTCGGCGCGCAGGGCCGCGAGGCGTGCGTCGGCGTCCGGGCAGGCGTACAGCGGCAGCTCGGGCCGCAGCCCCGAGGTGTGGGTGAGCAGCTGGCGGACGGTGATGCGGTGCCGGGCGGCGGCCGTGAACTCGGGGACGTACGCCCCGACGAGCGCGTCGATGCCGAGCGTGCCGCGCTCCAGCTGCTGCACGGCGGCCACCGTCGTGAAGAGCTTGGTGAGCGAGGCCAGGTCGAAGGGGGTGGTGGTGCGCATCGGCACCCGCCATTCGCGGGGCAGCTCGACGCCCGTGTCGGTCGCCGGGTCGTACGAGGCGTAGCGCACCGCCCAGCCCGCCGCCGCCTCGGCCGCGATCACGGGGCCGCGGCCCACGAGGACGACGGCGCCCGCGCACCACGGCCGCGGCCCGCGCGTCAGGTCGGCCACCTCGGCGACGAGGTGACCGATCTCGTCGGGGTCGAGGCCCGCGCGGTCCGGGGTGCCGGGGCGCAGGAGTCTGGGTGTGCTCAGTGGTCCGCCTCCGTCGCGGGCGTCGTAGCGCCGTGCTGCCAGGGGCGGCACAGTCCTACGAAGCATGCGATGGCTGCCAGGGCGCAGGCCAGTTGGACGACGGCCATCGGGACGGCCGTGTCCTCGCCCGCGATGCCGACGAGCGGCGAGGCGACGGCGCCGATGAGGAAGGAGGAGGTGCCGAGCAGCGCGGAGGCGGAGCCTGCCGCGTGCGGGGTGCGGATCAGGGCCAGGGACTGGGTGTTGGGCAGGGTGAGGCCCATCGACGACATGAGGACGAAGAGCCCGGCCGCGACGGGGAACAGGCCGACGTCGCCGAAGACGCCGGTCGTCATGAGCAGCAGCGCCGTCGCGGCGGTGGTGATCATGGCGAGGCCGACGCCGAGGACCTTGTTCAGGCTGGTCCTGCCGACGAGGATCTTGCCGTTGATCTGGCCCGCGGCGATCAGCCCGACAGAGTTGACGCCGAAGAGGAGGCTGAAGGTCTGCGGGGACGCGCCGTAGATCTCCTGGATCACGAAGGGCGAGGCGGAGATGTACGCGAAGAGCGCGGCGAACGCGAAGCCGCCCGCGATCATGTACCCGGCGAAGACGCGGTCGGCGAGGAGCGACTTCATGGTGCGCAGCGCCTCGATGGTGCCGCCGCTGTGCCGCTTCTCTGGGGCGAGGGTCTCGGGGAGGCGGCGCCAGACCAGCAGGGTCAGGGCGGTGCCGACGACCGTGAGGACGACGAAGATGCCGCGCCAGTCGGTGAAGCGGAGCACCTGGCCGCCGATGAGGGGCGCGGCGACGGGGGCGACGCCGGAGATCAGCATCAGGGTGGAGAAGAAACGGGCCATCGCCACGCCGTCGTACAGGTCGCGGACGATCGCGCGGGCGATGACGATGCCCGCGGCGCCCGCCAGGCCCTGGAGGAGGCGGAAGCCGATGAGGAGCTCGGCGGTGGGGGCGAAGGCGCAGGTCGCGGTGGCGACCACATAGACGAGCAGGCCGATGAGGAGCGGGCGGCGGCGGCCCCACTTGTCGCTCATCGGGCCGACGACGAGCTGGCCGAGTGCCATGCCCATGAGGCAGGCGGTCAGGGTCAGCTGGACGGTCGCCGCCGGGGAGCTCAGGGCGTCGGTGACCTCCGGCAGGGCCGGGAGGTACATGTCCATGGAGAGCGCGGGGACGGCGGTGAGGCCGCCGAGCACGAGGGTGACCAGGGCTCCGGTACGACGGAGGGCGGCGGGGCCGGTCGTCGGCTCCGCCGCCTTCGTTATCGGATGGTCTTCGGTGGCCTGCCCGAGCTCAGGCATCGTGCCCCTCCCAGTCGCTGCGTATCCCCTTTACCGTCGTCTATCGTCGCAGCTGCGGGCGGGTGGTACGGACCGGTTTCCGTTACGCCGGGCGCAGGCCCGGGTTTCCCGCCTCCGTGACGAAGGATGCCGCCGTGCTGATGGGGGCGCCCGGCTTCGAGATCATCGGGACCGTCTTGAAGTCGGCCCGCGCGGACTCCTCGCCGAGGGCGACCGTCACGTAGCCGCGGCGGCCGTTGTAGAACTTCAGGTGCGGGTTGGCCTTCATGTACGTGTCCCAGTTGGCAGGCTTGTCCGCGCCGTCCTTGCCGCTCGCGATGGACGTGGCGACGATCTCCGTGCCGACGGTCTTCGAGGACGGGTCGTCGAAGTCGGCCTTGATGTCGAAGGCGTAGCCGACGTGCACGTCACCGGTGAGGACCATGAGGTTGTCCAGGCCCGTGGCCCTGGCGCCCGCCAGGACCCGCTTGCGGGAGGCGCGGTAGCCGTCCCAGGCGTCCATGGAGAGCTTCGCCTGCGCGTTGAGGTCGAGCCTGCGCTCGGAGAAGGTGACCTGCTGCGGGACGACGTTCCACAGGGCGCGCGAGCGGCGCCAGCCGTCGATGAGCCAGCGCTCCTGGCTGGCCCCCGTGATGGTGCGCGCCGGGTCGTCCGACTCGGCCCCCGGGACGTGGGCGGTGTCGCCGTAGGCCTGGTCGGAGCGGTACTGGCGGGTGTCGAGGATGTCGAACTGGGCGAGCCGCCCCCAGGTCAGCCGACGGTAGAGCTGTGCGTCGGGGCCGCTCGGCAGCTGCGGGCGGCGCAGCGGCTGGTTCTCCCAGTAGGCGCGGTAGGCGGCGGCCCGGCGGAGCAGGAACTCGGCGGGCGGGTCGTCGTTCTCGGAGATGTCGTCGGCGTAGTTGTTCTCGGCCTCGTGGTCGTCCCAGGTGACGACGAAGGGGTGCGCGGCGTGTGCGGCGCGCAGGTCGGGGTCGTGCTTGTAGAGGGCGTACCGCAGGCGGTAGTCCTCCAGGGTCTGGGTCTCCTTGTTGAAGTGCGCGGGCAGCGTGCGGTCGGTGTAGTTGCGGGCGCCGCCGACCGAGTTGACCGCGTACTCGTAGAGGTAGTCGCCGAGGTGGAAGACGACGTCGACGTCGTCCTGCGCCAGGTGCTTGTACGCGGTGAAGTAGCCGTCGTGGTACGCCTGGCAGGAGACGGCGGCGAGGGTGAGGGCGCCGGGGCGAGTGCCTACGGGGGGCGCGGTGCGGGTGCGGCCCGTCTCGCTCACCCAGCGTCCCGTCCTGAAGCGGAAGTAGTAGGTGCGGCCCGCGAGCAGGTGGTCCACCTCGACGTGCACGGTGTGGCTGAACTCGGGGTGCGCGGTGACCGTGCCCCTTCTGGCGACGCGCCGGAAGCGGGAGTCGTGGGCGATCTCCCACTGGACGGTGACGCGCTCCTGGGGGAGGCCGCCGCCGGGCTCGTAGGGGGCGGGGGCGAGGCGGGTCCAGAGCAGGACCGAGGTGGGCTGCGGGTCTCCCGACGCGACGCCGAGGGTGAAGGGGTCTTCCGCGATGCGGCGGGCGTCGAGCTCGGCGGCGCCCGCGACGCCCGCGGTGGGCAGGTTGGTCGCGAAGGCGAGCGCGGCGGCGGCGCCCGTGACGGTGAGGAAACGACGGCGGCCCAAGTGACGGGCTGCGGCCCGGATCTCGGGTGCGTGCTGCTGGCCTGCGGGTGTCATGTGGCCCTCCCCTGACGATTGGTGTCATGGGCATGGAAGTAGCGGGGGACGACGCGCGACTGTCGCGTACACAACACCCGTATGGCGGGCGGATGATGTCCGCGTGGACTGCCCTCCCGTACGCTGCGGGGCCATGAACGCTGAGCGAACTGCCGCATCGAACGTGCCGGACACCGCCCCTTCAGGGGCCTCGCCCAAGATCGCCGTGGTGACCGGAGCGGGCTCCGGAATCGGCCGCTCCGTCGCCCTCGAACTGTTCGCGGCGGGCTGGTCGGTGGCGCTCGCGGGCCGCCGTACCGAGACGCTGGAGGAGACGGCAGCCCTCGCGGCGGCCGAGTCGGGCGCGCGGGACGAGGCCGTCGTCTGCGTCCGTACGGACGTGTCCCGCCCCGAGGACGTGAGCGCCCTCTTCTCCCGCGCGGGCGAGCGCTTCGGGCGCCTGGACCTCCTCTTCAACAACGCGGGCACCTTCGGCCCCGGCGGCGTCCCGGTCGAGGAGCTCCCCTACGACGCGTGGCGCCACGTCGTCGACACCAACCTGAACGGCGCGTTCCTGTGCGCGCAGGCGGCCTTCCGCCAGATGAAGGAGCAGGACCCGCAGGGCGGGCGGATCATCAACAACGGGTCCATCTCGGCGCACGCCCCGCGCCCCAACTCGGTGGCGTACACGGCGACGAAGCACGCCCTGACGGGCCTGACGAAGTCGCTCTCGCTGGACGGCAGGCCGTACCGGATCGCGGTCGGGCAGATCGACATCGGCAACGCGGCGACCGACATGACCGAGCGCATGCAGTCCGGAATCCTCCAGGCCAACGGCCAGTTGGCGGCCGAGCCGGTGATGGACGTGGCGGACGTGGCGCGCACGGTGCGGCACATGGCGGAGCTGCCACTTGACGCAAATGTCCAGTTCGCGACGGTCCTCGCGACCACCATGCCCTACGTCGGGCGGGGATGACGCGGAAGCGGCTTTGAGATCTCCACAAGTGGAATAGGAAGTACCGCATCAATCCAGGTCAGTGCTCCCCTTATGCTCAGCTTCTCTCCACGAGAACTTCACACTTGGAGCACTCCTTGCGCATACGTACCGCGGCCCCCGCCGTCCTCGCCGCCACCGCCCTGTCGGTGTCCGTGCTTGCCGCGATCCCCGCGTCCCCCGCGTCGGCGGCGACGGCACGCCACCAGGGCGGGCTGCACCTCGGCACCATCCAGTACGACAGCCCGGGCCGGGACACCCGCTCGAACTCCTCGCTGAACGCGGAGTGGGTGAACATCCACAACAACAGCCGCTCCGCGGTCCAGCTCAAGGGCTACAAGCTGAAGGACAACACCGGCTACACGTACACCTTCGGCAGCTACAAGATCGGCGCCGGCAAGACCGTCAAGGTCCGCACCGGCAAGGGCTCCAACGCCTCGGGCGTGCGCTACTGGGGCCGCAGCAACTACGTCTGGAACAACACCGGCGACAAGGCGCGCCTCATCAAGCCGAGCGGCTCGCAGCTCGACTCCTGCTCGTGGGCGCGGACCGGTTCCGGCTCCACCAGCTGCCACTGACCAACATCAGGGGGTAGGGGGAGGGCGACCGCTCCGCGGCGGGGTCCCGCGGTTGGGGCCGCGGGAACGAGCCGCGCCGCGGAACGGTCGCCCTGCGAAAGACACCCCGCGAAGGGCACCCCGTGAGGACTTGCCGAGCGGTCAGGCCTGGCCCGTCCGGTCAGGCCTGACCCGTCTCGAAGCGGGAGATCCGGTCGCCGTCGACGGTGAACTGCCACTTCGTGCGCATCTCGCCCCACGTGTCGTTGCGGTACGAGACGGTCAGCGAGCGGCCGCCGTCCGACTCCGACTCGACGTCCATGTGGCCGTTGGACGAGAAGATCTCGCGGTCCGTCCAGTCCGCGACATCCCGGTCGGTGCCGTCGTCCGCCATGGTCGCGCCGGGCGCGAGCAGGGCGTCGAAGGCGGCCTTGTCATGGGAGTTCACCGCGGCCACGAAGGCGCTGACTGTCGGGTCAGCGAGCCGGTTCACCTGGATGCTCATGGGCCCACGGTCACACCGGTCCGCGCCCGGCGCCACCCCTGCCCCGCCGGACGGGCGTCACCCGTACGGCCCCGTGGGCCGGGTGGCCCGGCCGGGTCCGGTGGACGGTGGAGGCGGACGCATCCGCCACCCCGCCGAGGGGCCGAACCGGGAGTTCCCATGACCACCTGCACCTGCCTGGACCGCCGTGACCTCGGGCTGCTGCTGCTCCGCGCGGGCACCGGAGGGGTGCTCGCCGCACACGGCGCCCAGAAACTCTTCGGCTGGTTCGGCGGGGGCGGCGTCGCGGGCACCGGCGCCTTCATGGAGTCCGTCGGCTACGCGCCGGGCAAGCTGAACGCCGTCGTCGCGGGCCTCTGCGAGGCGGGCGGCGGCGCGCTCCTCGCCCTCGGCCTCGGCACCCCCGCGGCGGGCTCGGCCGCGGCGGGCGCGATGGCGGGCGCCGTCGCCCTGCACGCGCCGAACGGCTTCTTCAGCCAGGGCGGCGGCTATGAGTACCCGGCGTTCCTCGGCATGGTCTCCGCGGCCCTCGCCGTCACAGGACCCGGCCGCTACTCCGCCGACCACGCGCTCGGCCACTCCCTCAACCGCGGCTGGATGGTGCCCGCCGCGCTCGCGGGCACGGCGGTCGGGGTGCTCGCGACGCTCGGCGCACGCAACAAGAACGTCCGCGCGGCGGCGGAGGGCGCGGACGACGACGAGAGCGCCTCCCCCGACGCGTGATCACCATGGCAGGCTGCGGGCCATGGACGACGATCAGCAGGGCGCACCCGAGGACCACGACGACCCGTGGGAGACCGTCGGCCGCCTCTACGAATGGCTCGATTCCCACAACCGGCAGCCGCCCCAAGAGGCCCTGCTGCTGCGGATGCTGAAGCTGTCGGAGGAGGTCGGCGAGGTCGCGCAGGCGGTCATCGGCGCCACCGGGCAGAACCCGCGCAAGGGCACCACCCACAGCTGGGACGACGTGCAGGGCGAACTCTGCGACGTCATCGTCACCGCGATGGTCGCCCTGCGCACGCTCACCCCGGACGCGGGGGCGGTCCTGGCCGCCCATCTCCGCCGCGTGGACGAGCGTTCCGCGGAGGTCGGCGACGCCAAAACCAATGTTCCGCCCGCCCGACGGCAGGCTAGCGTCCCCGTCCATGACCACCGAGGACACCAAGAACGCCAAGAACGCCAAGAGCACTGAGGCGACCGGGACTTCTGACGCCGAGCACCCCCCGCGGCTCACCCGCCTCACCTTCCACGGCCCGCTCTCCGAAGCCCGCGCAGGGCGGCTCGTCGAACGCCTCGTGGCGTCCGGCCCGCGCACCGTGCTCGATCTGGGCTGCGGATGGGGCGAGTTGATGCTCCGCGTACTCGAAGCCGCCCCAGAGGCCACCGGCATCGGCGTCGACCTCAAGGGCGAGGACCTGGACCGCGGCCGCGCCGCCGCGAAGGAGCGCGGGCTCGCCGAGCGTGTCCTGTTCGCCGAGGAGACGGCGACGGACACCTCCCGCGGCCCCGCCGACGTCGTGCTGTGCCTCGGCGCGAGCCAGGCCCTCAGCTCCGCCGCGCCCGCACAGGCGATGGTCGAGGCGCTGCACGCGCTGCGCCGCCTGGTCGGTCCGGGCGGCCGCGTCGTGCTCGGCGAGGGCTTCTGGCAGCGCGAGCCCACCGCGGCGGAACTGGCCGGTATGTGGCCGGACGCCGACGCCGGGGAGCATCTGTATCTGGGCGACCTGGTGGACGCGGCGGTCGATGCGGGGTTCCGCCCGCTGTGGGTGGAGACGGCGAGCCCGGAGGAGTGGGAGGAGTTCGAGTCGGGCTACCGCTCCGACGTCGAGGAGTGGCTGGCCGCGCACCCGGACCACCCCGAGGCCGCGGAGACCCGCGCCCGCGTCGACGCCCAGCGTTCGTCCTGGCTGCGCGGCTACCGCGGGGTGCTCGGCATCGCCTATCTGACCTTGGTGCCGGTCCGCTGACCGCGACGGCACGGCGCCGGACCAATCGCTACTGCCCGAACCACGCCTCCGCCAGCGCGTCCGGCGTCTGCTCGGGCGGGGCGGGCAGTTCCCGCAGGTACCAGGGCAGGTTGCTGTACACGTGGAGCAGTGTGTACGCGAGGAGTTGGCGCGGATCGAACGCCCGGCCGTACGCCTTCGTGAAGCGGGTGAGCAGCCCCGGCTCGGCGCGCGTGACGAAGAGGCCGACGCCCACGAAGTCGTACGCGGGATCGCCGATCATGGCGGGCTCGAAGTCGAGGAGCCCGGTGAGCCGCCAGCCGTCGTCCGGGTCGACGGTCAGGTGCTGGCGCATGAACTCGGTGTGCAGCAGCGCCGGTTGTACGCTCCGCGCGTCGGGCAGCGGCACCGAGTCCAGGAATCCGGGAATCTGCCGCAGCCAGCTCTCCGGCAGCCCGCACCCGCGCTGTCGCTCGACCGCTCCGGCCCGCTGCCCGGCGAGGAACGCGCCCCAGTCGCCGGGTCCGAGGACATCGGCGAGCGGTGCGTGGTCGAGCGCGTGGAGTGCGGCGAGCGCCTCGGCGGCGTCGGTGACGATGCGCTCGCGGTCGGCGCGCGGGATGCGCGGCCAGGCGACGGCGAGGTCCTCGCCGGGCAGGCGGGACATCAGGACGTAGCGCCAGCCGTTCTCGTACGTTCCCGAGTCGTGCACGCGGGGCGTGGGGACGGGGAGGCGGCCCGCCACATGGCTCAGGACGCGGGCCTCCGTGACGGCGTCCCGCGCGTCCATGCCGGGGAACAGCTTCAGCACGTGCGCGTCACCGACCGCGTAGACCGGCTGGGAGCCTGCCGGGTAGCGGGTGAGACGCGCTCCTGCGAACCCGAGGCGTGCGCACAGGTCCTCGGCGCCTGGCCGCACGATCGCGTCGTCGGGGACGACGCGATCCCACTCTTCGTCCGTGTTCACTTCGGGCAGCATGATCGGCACGGTAGGGCGAGCGGAACACGGCCGCCACCGGGTTTCCGGGGGCGGTGTCCCGCTCGAATGACTGCCGATGCCTACTGAAGTAGGGCGTCGATCGACTTTCGGCGGCTGTACGGCGCCCCTCCCCCTCCTAGCGTCTGAGGTGAAGACGATCGACGGCGGCCGGGCCGGCCGCCGTCACGGGGCGGAACGGAGTCCACGAGATGCCGGGCAAAGAACGCAGCGAGGTACGGGACGAGCAGCACGGCAAGGTGCGGGGCCGGACCACGGAGCTCGGTCACCCGCGGAGCGATCTGCTTCTGCTGCTCGTCGGCACGCCGCTCGTCGGGCTGCTGCTCGGGCTCGCGGTGCCGCGGCTCGCCCGCTGGGCGTCCGGGTCGCCGGTGCTGCCGTGGCGGGACGGCGTCGAGTTCCTCGGCAGGCTCGACGCGCCCTGGCAGATCGGGCTCTTCGTGGCGGCCGGGCTGGTGGCCGGTGTCCTCCTCGTCCTGATGGCGGTCTCGGAGGACATGCGGCTGAAGCTGGCCGACGAGCGGGTGCACGTCGAGCAGGACGGCCGGTCGCGGACCTTCGAACGCGCCGACGTCTCGGCGGTGTTCCTCGACGGCAGGCAGCTCGTACTGCTCGGCGCGGACTCCGGCGAGCTCGTGCGCGGCGTGCACGCACCGCGCGCCGCGGCGCTGGCCGAGGCGTTCCGCGCGCACGGTTACCCGTTCCGGGACGCCGACCCGCACGCCTCGCTGTTCCGTCGCTGGATCCCCGGCACCCCGGACCTGCCCGCCGAGGTCCACGCGCTCCTCGCGGCACGCAGGGCCGCGCAGGAACGGAAGACCCCGCGGGACGCCGGTGACCTGGTCGAGGCGGTGCGGGGGCTCGGTTACGTCGTACGCGACGAGGGGACGGAGCAGTACTGGCGGCCGTTGGCCGGGGCCTGAGAAAGGCGGCGCCCCGCACCGGCGGGGCGCCGCCTTCCTTCCCGCGTCAGGGACGCGTGTGGGACAGGTGCGGGGCGGGTCAGAACACGAACGGGCCCGGTGACTGCGCCGACGTCGCGTTGCAGGTCACGGTGAGGCCGAGGACCACGATCTTCAGGGACTTGCCCTCCAGGCTGTCGCCCGCGGCGACGGTCCCGGTGAGCGGTCCGGTGGAGACCGCGCCGCCCGCCGGGATGGCCGGGTTGGAGTTGCCGGTGAAGTCGGTCGTCCCCGAGCCGTTCTTCGTGAGGGTGAGCGTCGAGTTGACGGCGCCCGCGCCGATGTCGATCGGGGCCGTGATCGCCGAGGTCGAGACCTCTATGGTCGCGCTGGTGCCGTCCTGGGCGGCGGTGAGCGTCGCCGTCCCGGAGCCGTACGTTCCGCAGTCGAACGAGAGCGTGGCGCTCTGCGGTTCCACGGCGCCTGCCGCGGGCGCCATCGCCAGCGCGCCGACGGCGAGCGCGCCGACGCCGAGTGCCGTTCCGATTCCTCCGCCGAGTCTGCCGAGTCTGCCGTTCCGCATGGGGGCCTGCCTTCATGGGGTGGGGGAGCGTGGGGGGATGCGCCTGCGCAGCGCCGGGACTCCTGACGGGTAGTCAGCAGCCCGGATCGCTGCCCATTGAGGCACGGGGGGCCAGGAGTGACAAGGCCAAGTCTCATGATTCTTGACATGTCACGACCAATTTCGGCCGCACGGCACACTCCGCCATGCGCCCCCCTCAGGCGCACCCCCTCAGGCGCACCCCCTCCGGCTCACCCCTCTTCCCGCAGCGCCTCCCCCGCCTCCCTCGCCAGGAGCCCGACGTACCGCTCGGTCCAGGCCTCGACCGTGGCCCGGTCCCACAGGTCGGTCGAGTACTCCAGGTATCCGGAGAGCACGTCGCCCGTCGGGATCAGTCCGAAGTTGAACTCCGAGCGCGCGCCCGGGACCGCGAGGTCCTCGACCGCCGTCGTCAGGCCCGGCAGCTCGACCTCCGTCTCCAGAGAGCTCTGGTACTGGAAGCCGACCGGCAGCCGGTCCGGCACCTCGGTGCCCAGCACGGCGCTCACGTCCGCCGCCACCGCACGGATCGGCGCGGCATGGTCGATGGCGCCGACCGCGCTGCGCGCCACCTGGTCCACCAGCGCCCCGAACGACGCGGCCGCGCCGCCCCGTATCCGCAGCGTGAAGGACGACACCGTGCAGGCCGCGAGCGCCTCGAACTCCCGCCGCTCACGGTTGGCGTAGGAGATGCCGAGCACGACGTCCGGCCCCTCCCCCACCTCCGCGACCAGGCGGGCCATCGCGGCCGCCGTCACCACGAAGGGGGTCGTCCGGTGCCGTCGGGCCAGCGCCTCCACATCGGCCCGCGCGGCCCGGTCCACCGTGAACAGGACCACGTCACCGGCCCCGCTCAGCTCCGCGGGGCGAGGCCGGTCCAGCGGCAGCGGCATCCCGAAGGGGGCGCCTTCCAGCTGCCGCGCCCAGTAGTCGACCAACCGGCCCTTGTCCTGCGTACGGCTCTGCTCACGCTGCCAGCGCGCGTACTCACCCGGCTGCGGGAGGCTGCCGGAATCCGCGAGGCCGTGCGGCGCCCCGGTGACCTCCGTGCGGTAGAGAGCCGCCAGCTCGCGCAGCAGAAGACTGACCGACCAGCCGTCGCAGGCCGCGTGGTGCAGGACGAAGAGCAGCACCCACCGGTCGCGGTCCACGCGCAACAGGCGCAGGACCGGGCCGAGTTCGGCCCTGATGTCGAAGGGGACGGCTGCCGTGTCCCCCGCCAGGCGCTCCGCCTCCTCGGCCGCGGCGGCCGCCGAGCCGTGCCGCGCGAACAGGTCCTCCTCCGGCAACTCCACCGGCCGCGGCCGCAGCACTTCCTGCCACCATTCGCCGCCGTCTTCCACGAAGCGTGTCCGCAACGCCTCGTGCCGGGCGACGAGTTCGGTGAGGGCGGTGCGCAGGGCCGGTACGTCCAGCACTCCCGTCAAGGTGAGCCGCATCGCCACGTTGTAGATCTGCGGGCGGGGGTGCGTGCTGTGGCGGGTGATGAAGGCGGCCTGCTGGGCGGTGACGGGGGCGCGGGCCGGGATGTCGCCGTCCCCCACCGCGTCCCCCACCGCGTCTCCCGCCGCGTCGCCGTCTCCGGTTTCGTCGACGGCTCCCGCCAGGTACGCCGCCATCGCCCGGAGCGTGGGCTCCTCGTAGAAGCGCGCGACGGGGTACTCGACGCCGAACTCCTCCCGCACGCCGTTGGCCAGCCGGATCGCCGTGATGGAGTGGCCGCCCAGCTCGAAGAAGGAGGCGTCCGGCGCGATCGCCGACGCGTCGAGGTCGAACTCCCGGGCCCAGAGCCGCTTCAGCCTGGCCTCGACGGGCACCGGGGTCGCGCTCGGGGTCGGGGTCGGCTTCGCAGGGCCGGTCGGATTCGTCACGATGCCGGGCTCGGGCAGCGCGGCCCGGTCCAGCTTGCCGTTGCCGGACAGGGGCAGCTCGGGCAGGACGGCCCAGGCGCGGGGCACCAGGTGGTCGGGCAGCAGGTCGGCCAGCTCCGCCGTCAGCCGGTCGCTGAGCTCCTGCGCCGATGCCCGCTCATGACGGCCTTGGTGGTCATGGGGGCCTTCCGGTATGACGTAGGCCCCGAGTCGCGCGTCGCCGTGCCGGTCGCGGCGGGCCAGGACGACCGCTTCGCGGACTCCGGCCAGGGCGTTGAGCGCGCGGGAGACCTCTTCGGGCTCGACGCGGTAGCCGCGTATCTTCACCTGGTCGTCCGTCCGGCCACGGAACTCCAGCGCGCCCTCGCCGCGCCAGCACACCAGGTCGCCGGTGCGGTACATCCGCCCCTCGGCGCCCCGCGGATCAAGGACGAAGCGCTCCGCCGTCAGGCCGGGACGGCCCAGGTACCCGGCGGCCACGCCGGGACCGCCGACGTACAGCTCCCCCACCTCTCCGGCGGGCACCTCACGGCCGTCCGCGTCGAGCACCCGGAGCGTGACGTTGTGCACGGGCCGACCGATCGGGATCGGCTGGCCGGGGCCGTCCGAGGTGCGCGGCTCCGCGTGGCGCGGCCCGACCGTCGCGGCCGTGCACAGCACGGTCACCTCGGTCGGCCCGTACACGTTCACCGTCTCGTACGGAGCGCCGGGGCGCGGGCGGGTGCGCATCACGTCGCCGCCGAGCAACAGGTGCCGCAGCGGCGGCTGTTGGGACTCGGGGAGCGCGAGGACCGCCTCGCCGAGGGCCGTCGGCAGGATCGAGAAGGTGACGCGCCGGTCCGCATACCAGCGGGCCAGCGCGGCCGGATCCTTGCGGACCGCCTCGTCGGCCACGACGACCGTGGCGCCCGCGGTCAGCGCGGGCCAGATCTCCAGCGCCGCGGCGTCGAAGCCCTGGCTGCAGACCGCGGCGCTGCGGTCGTCCGCGGTGAACCCGAAGCGCTCGTGGTGCCACTGGCAGACGTCGACGACGGCCCGGTGCGGGATGGCGACGCCCTTGGGTGTGCCGGTGCTGCCCGAGGTGTAGATGGCGAAGCAGAGGGACTCGGAGGTGGGCGGTGCCGTCACCGAAGGGGCGGCGGAGAGGGTGCCGGTCGCGGCGACGTCGATCACCGTCGTCCCGTCCGGCACCTCCGGCTGCCGCACCTCCGCGTCCGTGTCCGTGCCCGTGTCCGTGTCCGTGTCCGTGTCCGTGTCCGCACCACCGTGCGTCACCAGGATCCGCGCACCGCTCTCCGCGAGGATCGCCTCGGCCCGCGCCCGGCCCTGACCGGGGTCAAGCGGCACATAGCCGCGCCCCGACTTGAGGGCCGCGAGCATCGCGACGATCAGATCGGCGCCGCGCGGCAGCCACAGGGCGACCGGCGCGTCGCCTCCCGCCACGGTCCGCAGCACCGCCGCGAGCCGCTCGGCACGCTCCTCCAACTCCCCGTACGTCAGGGTGTCTTCGCCACTGATCACCGCGGTGCGGCCGGGGGCCACCTGGGCCCACCGCGACGTCAGCGAGTCGACGGTGCTGCTCGTCCGCTGCCGGACGGGCCCGTGCCGCCACTCCCTCGGCACCGCGTCCGTGCCGCCCCCCATCCCCACCGCTTCGGCGAGGACGTCCCGGAACGTCGTGAAGAGCGCGTCGACCGTCGCCTCGTCGAAGAGGTCGGTGTGGTACTCCAGGTGGCAGCGGATGCCGTCGGGCAGGTCGGTGAAGTAGACGCTGAGGTCGGTCAGCGCCTTGTCAGGACCCGAGTCGAGCGGCGTCGCCCGCACCCCCGGCAGGTCGAAGCGGAAGGGGTCGCCGGTCTCGAACTCGGCGAGCGTCTGGAACACGGGCGTCCGGTCGAGGGCGCGCGGCGGCGCCAGCTCCCGTACGACCGCCTCGAAGGGCACGTCGGCGTGGTCGTACGCGTCCAGGGCCACCCCGCGCACCCGGTCGAGGAGCGTGCCGAAGTCGGGGGCTCCTGAGAGGTCGAGGCGGAGTGCCAGGGTGTTGACGAAGAAGCCGACCACGTCCTCGTACTCGGGCGTGCGGTCGGACATCGGGGTGCCGATGACGAGGTCGTCCTGGCCGGTGACGCGGTGCAGCGCGGCCGCGTAGCCCGCGAGCAGGGTCATGAAGAGGGTACTGCGGCGCTTACGCCCGAACTCCCTTACTCTGCACGATAGTTCGGGGTCCAGCGTGCGGAACAGGGCGCGGCCGTTGGACGTCATCACGGTGGGCCTCGGCCGGTCGGTCGGCAGGGCGAGGACGGGCAGGTCGCCGTCGAGCGCCTTCTTCCAGTACGCCAGGTCCTCGGCCGCCTTCGGGCCTCCGAGCGCGTCGAGCTGGCCGCGGGCGTGGTCGGCGTAGGTGCGGGTGAGGGCGGGGAGGTCCGCGGCCGGGGCGCCCGGGAGCTGCGCGCGGTAGAGGGCGGACACGTCACGGGCGAGGACGGCGGCCGAGGCCGCGTCCATCACGATGTGGTGCAGGGACAGGACGAGGACGTGCCGCCGCTCGCCGAGCCGGACGAGGCGCGTGACGAACAGCGGCCCTTCCGCCAGATCGAAGCGGCGCCCGCTCTCCGCCTTCAGCACGTCGGCGACCGGGTCGCCGCCCGCCGTGCCGTCGACGACCTCGAAGTCCACCTCGCCCGGCGGACGCGTGAACTGGCGCGGCTCGCCCGCCACTTCGCGGAAGACCGTGCGGAGCTGGCCGTGTCGCGCGGCCAGCTCGCCCAGCGCGGCCCGCAGCGCTGGGACGTCCAGCGGGCCTTCGAGCTCGATGGCCTTGGTCTCGTTGTACGCGGTGCGGCCGGGAAGCATCCGCTCCAGGAACCAGACGCGCTGCTGACCGGGGGAAAGGGCTGCCCCTTGATCACCCGCCTGAACCGGCACTGAAGTCGGCACTGATTCCGGCACCGGCACCGGCTCCGGTGCGGCCTCCGCAGGCGTCACGTACGCGCGACGCAGTCCGTCGAAGTGCGTCAGGCCGTCCCGCAGCGCGTCCGGCTCGACCCCGAAGTCCACGAGGCCGACGACCTCGTCGGCGCCCGCCGCGCGCACCGCGTCCACGACGGGCCGCACGCTCTCGGGGCTGCCGATGAGGGCGCGCTGGTCGCAGTAGCGGTCGTAGGCACGGCGGAAGACCACGTCCAGGTCGTCCTCGGTCATCGCCGACATGTCGATCCGCTGGTCCAGGCTGTTGGCGACGTTGCCGAACAGGGAGAGGGACGAGCGCATGTACCGCGACAGCGGATCGCGCGCCACGGCGCGGGCCGTCGCGTGGTCCTCGGCGAGGTAGGTGTGCAGCAGTACGGCCACGTGCCCGGCGTCCGGGTCCAGGCCGCACTCGGCGCGCGTACGGCGGTAGAGCGCGACGTTGTCGCGGAGTTGCTCGACGCTCTGCGTCATGAGGTTGGTGACGATGCCGACGTCGTTGCGCGCCGCCAGCTCGTACGAGGCCGGGTTGCCGACGACCGCCGTGTACATCGGCGGGGCGTCCTGGACCGGGCGGGGGAACAGGCGCAGATCGCTCTCGCCGTTCCCGGTGGTGCGGCGCACCGGCTCGCCCCGCCACAACTGCCGTACCTCCGCGACCTGTTCGTACATCTTCTCCTTGTGGGAGCCGAAGCGCTCCGGGAAGAAGACGAAGTCGTTGGCGTGCCAGCCGCTGGCGCAGCCGATGCCGATCCGGCCGCCGGAGAGGTTGTCGACCATCGACCACTCCTCGGCGACGCGGATCGGGTCGTGCAGCGGCAGCACGACGGACCCCGCGTTGATGCGGATGCGCCCGGTCTCGCGGGCGAGCGCGGCGGCGAGCACGACGGGGTTCGGGAAGAGCCCGCCGAAGGAGTGGAAGTGCCGCTCGGGGATCCACAGGGAGTGGAAGCCGTGGCGGTCGGCGAACCGGGCGGTCTCCAGGAGGTGGTCGTACTTGCCGTGCCGAGGGCCCGCCTCGTCCTGCGGGTAGTCCCCGAAGAAGTAGACGCCGAAGTCGAGAGGGCGGGCGGGCTGCTGCTGCTTCGGCTGCACGGTCGCCGCCGCGCTGTTCCAGGCCATGGCCTGTGGCTTGGCCACGGGAGCGGGCGCGGGTGCGGGAGCCGGAGCGGGTACGGGGACAGGTTGGGGAGACCGTCGCGTGGCCCCCGCGCGGGCGCCACCCGGGCTGCCGAGGGAGAACCCCGCACCGCGCAGCTCCCGCAGCGAGTCCTTCACCGCGTCCACGATGAACTCGACGTCGCCGTCGGAGTGTTCGGTGGACAGGAAGAAGTTGCGCCACTCCCACACGTGCACGCCGCGCAGCATGAGGTGGTGGTAGAGCAGCTCCATGTCCGCGCGGTGCTCGAAGCGGAACATCGAGCCGAAGTGGCTCATGCTCAGGGCGAACCCCTCGGCCTCGAAGAAGGCGTTGAGGGTGGCGGCCAGTTCGTCCGTGCGGGCGTTCAGCCGCTCCTGGAGCCGCGGGCTGTGCTCCTTGAGGTGGGCGAGCACGGCACGGGTGGCGACCATCGACACCGGGTGCTGGATGTAGGTGCCGCCGAAGAAGGTGGTGTCGGCGGCCGGGTAGCTGGCGTCCCCGTAGCTCCAGTGGCCGCCGTCGATGCCGTCCATGATGTCGGCACGGCCCGCGATGGCCCCGATGGGGAAGCCTCCGCCCAGCAGTTTTCCGTACGTGGCCAGGTCGGGCGTGACCCCGTAGAGCTCCTGGGCGCCGCGCGGCGCGGGGCGGAAGCCGGTCAGCATCTCGTCGAAGAGCAGCACGATGCCGTATCGCCGGGTCAGTTCGCGAAGCCGACGCACGAAGTCGGCGGGCCGCAGGGAGGGGTGGCGGCTCTGGACGGGCTCCACGACGACCGCGGCGATGTCGGCGGCCTGCTGCTCGATGACGGCGAGGCTCTCCTCGCTGCCGTACGGCAGGACGAGCAGGTCGGCGACGGCGTTGTGCGGGACGCCCGCGGACATCGGGACGGTCGTGAGGCCTTCGCCACCGGTGCGCGGGGAGCGGCCGAGCACATTGTCGTTGTGGCCGTGGTACGCGCCCTCGAAGGTGATGATGCGGGAGCGCCCGGTGGCGGCGCGGGCGAGCCTGATGGCCGCGGAGTTCGCCTCCGTACCGGAGTTGGCGAAGGCGACGCGCTCCATGCCGGTCAGCTCGGCGAGCAGCTCGGCGGCCTCGCCGGTCTCCACGTTGCGCGGGCCGAGCTGGATGCCGCGCGAGAGGTGCTCGCGGACCGCATCGGTGACGAAGGCGGGCTCGTGGCCGAAGAGCAGGACGCCGAACCCCATCGTGATGTCGACGTACCGGTTGCCGTCGATGTCCTCCAGCCACGACCCCCGCGCCCGCCGCCCCGCGATCGGGTACAGCATCTCCTTCGTACTGCTGCGGAAGCCGACCGCCGCCCTGCTGTCGGCGAGCACGCGGCGGTAGCGCTGGGCGATGCTCTTCGACGTGGGCGTCTTCGCGGTGTAGCGGCGCACCAGGTCGTCGAGGTGGGCCCGCTGGCTGTCGGAGGCGTTGGTGCGGATCATCCCCGAGCCGCGGGCGACCTCCGGGCGCGGCCCGTGCTGGGCCGGTCTGGACGCCGGGGGCTCCGCCGCCTCCGGCCCCGCATCCGGCCCCGCATCCGGCTCGGGCTCCTCTTGGGCGCCCATCTGCCGGGCGATGCGCTGCGAGAGCTCGGCCATCGCGGCGAGATCCTGGTCGACCGCGGCGGCGGCGGCCGAACGGTCGGCGTACTCGGTCCCGGTCACCGTCCCGCCTTCCCGTCGGCGGCGACGTGCGACGTCTGCGCGGCCAGCAACTGCGAGAGCTGTCCCATCAGTTGCAGCTGCATCTGCGCCAACTGGTGGACCTGCCGGACGAGGTCGTCCACTTCGCGCCGGGTGGCGTACTCGGCGGAGGGCGGCGACACAACCGTTTCTACCGGAGCCACAGGAGCCGGGGCAGGCATCACGGGCGAAGGAACCGAAGGAGCCGAAGGAGCCGAAGGAGCCAGCGAAACCGAGGGAGCCGTCGCAAGCGACGGACCATCCGCCCCCGCGGACTTCCCCGCAATGATCACCGCGAGCCCCCTGGCCGTCCCCGCCTCCTCGAAGAGCTCCCGCATCGACACCTTGACCTGGTGCTCCTCCTCCAGCTCCCGGAGCACCCCGATCATCTGCAGCGAGTCCGCGCCGAGGTCGAAGAAGGACGCGTCCTCGGCTATCTCGCTGGTGTCGTAGCTGAGGTGCTTCGCGGTGACCTTGATGATGTGCTGGAGCACCCGCTCGACGGCTGCCTCGTCCTGTGCCACTTCCGCCCCATCCCTTGTCGCTCGTACACGTTCTCGTTCGGGTCGTACGGGTTGTACGGGCCGGGGAAGGTGGTTCTCCGGCCCTGTCCAGTAGTCCTTGTGCTGGAACCGGTATCCGGGCAGCGGAATCCTGCGTCCCGCCCCGCCCATGAAGGTCCGCCAGTCGACCGGCGCCCCGGCCCGGTACAGCCCGGCGGCCGCGTCCCACAGCGGTTCGAGCCCCGCGCCGCGCCGCAGCGAAGGATGCGCCGTCCGGCCGGGTAGCCCCCGGAGCTCCCGACGGGCCAGGCCGCTGAGTGTCGTGTGCGGGCCGATCTCCATCAGCGCGCCCACGCCGTCGTACGAGGCGTCCAACTCCCGCAGTACGTCGAGGAATCGGACCGGTTCGCGCGCCTGACGTACGAAATAGTCGGCGTCCGGAACCCACCCGGCAGGCCGGGTGCGCCCGTCGAGTCCGCTCACGAACGGCACGCGCCCCGGCCTCAGCCGCACCCCGCCCACCAGCTCGCGCAGCCCGTCGAGGACCGGGTCCATGAGGGCGGTGTGGAAGGCCTGCCGCACGGGGAGTTCGCGTGCGTGGATGCCGCGCCCGGCGAGGAGTTCCGTCAGGCGTGCCATGGCGGCCGCCGGGCCCGCGAGCACCTGGCTCTGCTCGCCGTTCGTGACGGTGAGCTCCACGCCGGGCACCTCCGCGGCCAGCTTCTCCGCCGTCCGCAGGTCCGTCGGGACCGCGACCATCGCGCCCGGCGCGCACCGCTCCCGCATGAGCCTGCCCCGCCTTGCGGTCAGCCGCAGCCCGTCCGCCATGCTCAGCACGCCCGCCGCGTACAGCGCGCCGTACTCCCCCACGCTGTGCCCGGCCACCACGCCCGGCTCGATCCCGGCCTCCCGCCACAGCCGGACCAGGGCGCACTGCAGCGCGAAGAGGGCGGGCTGCGCCACTTCGGTCGCCAGGACCGGCTCCCCCGGGCCCTCGCCCGCGGCGCCGAGCAGCGGACCGAGGAGGCTGTCCCCGCCGGTGAGCCCGGCGAACTGCCGCTCGCAGGCGTCCAGGACCTCGCGTACGACGGGAAAGCGCTCGTGGAGGTCGCGGGCCGCGCCCCGGTGGAGACTGCCCTGCCCCGTGAAGAGGAACCCGACCTCGGCACCCCCCACGACCGGCGCTGCGGACGACTTCGACTGCCGCTGCGCGAGCCAGTCGTCCAGCGCACCGGTCAGCGCGGCCACCGTGTCGCCCCGCAGCGCGAGCCGGTGTCTGCGGTGGGAGCGGCCGACGGCCAGCGTGGTCACGAGGTCGGCGTGGTGCGTCGCGGGGTGCGCGCGCAGGTGGTCGCGGAGGGCCTCGGCGTTGTCGGTGAGCGCCTTCTCCGTGTGTCCCGCGACCACCAGGACGCCCGGTGCCCGTAATTCCGGCTCGTCGGCGGCCGGGCGGGGCGCGGGCTCGGGGGCCTCTTCCAGGACTACGTGGACGTTGGTGCCGCCGACCCCGAACGAGCTGACGCAGGCCCTGCGCGGCCCGTCGTCCGCGGGCCACGGGCGGGCGGACTCCGGGATGTAGAACGGGCTCGCCGCGAGGTCCAGGGCCGGGTTGGGGCGGCGGAAGTTGGCCATCGGCGGGATGACGCGGTGCCGCAGCACCAGCAGCGCCTTGACCAGGCTCGCCAGGCCCGAACACACGTCGAGGTGACCGATGTTGGCCTTGACCGAGCCGAGCGCGCAGTACCCCGTGCGGTCGGTGTCGGCGCGGAACGCGGCCGTGGCTCCCTCGAACTCGATGGGGTCGCCCTTGAACGTGCCGGTGCCGTGCGTCTCCAGATAGCCGACGGTGGCCGCGTCGACGCCCGCCCGCCGCAGGGCGCGGCGGATCGCTCCCCGCTGGCCGTCCGCGCTGGGCGCGCTGAACGCCCTCTTGTCCGCGCCGTCGTTGTTCACCCCCCAGCCCCGGATGACGCCGTGGATGTGGTCGCCGTCCGCGACGGCCCGGTCGAGGCGCTTGAGTACCACCGCCACCACGCCCGTGCCGCCGACGGTCCCGTCCGCGTCGGCGTCGAAGGGCCGCAGGAAGCCGCTCTTGGAGAGGATGGAACCCTTGACGTACTGGTAGCCGAGCACCTGCGGCACATGGAGGGCGGTGGCACCGGCGACAGCGATGTCACACTCCCCCGCGACCACAGACTGCGCGGCGAGGTAGGCGGCGGTGAGCGAACTGGAGCACGCCGTCTGGATGTTGACGGCGGGGCCCGTCAGGCCGAGCCGGTAGGCGGCGCGGTTGGCGGTGAAGTCGGTGAAGTTGCCGATGGTGACCTGCAGTCCGGCGACCCAGTCCGCGATGCCGCCCTGGAGGACGTTGTTCTGGAGGTAGGTCTGGAGGGAGTAGAGGTGGTAGCCGGTACTGGCGTACACCCCGACGTCATGGCGACCGCCGCCCGAGCCCTTCGTACCCCCCGGGTCCCCCGCATACCCCGCGTTCTCCAGCGCATGGTGGACGCACTCCAGGAACAGCCGTTGCTGCGGGTCGGTGATCCGCGCCTCGTGCGCGCTCATCCCGAAGAACCCCGCGTCGAACCCCGCGATGCCGTCGAGCACGCCGCTCGCCCCGACGAACTCCTCGGCCCGGTACTCCTCCTCGGGCACCCCAGCGGCCGCGAGTTCGGCGTCGGTGAAGCGGCGGATGCGGTCGGCGCCGTCGCGGATCGTGCGCCAGAACTCCTCCGGGGTGTCGGCGCCGGGCAGCCGGAAAGACATGCCGACGACGGCCACGGCATCACGGGCGGAAGTGGCGGTGGCGGTGGTCATCTGGCCTCGCTCTCACTCTCGCGCTCGCTCTCGCGCTCCACGGGGTCGCTGCTCGTCCGGTCCGGCGGATCCTGCGCCGCCGGTGGTGGTTCCGTCCTTCGCCCTTGGCGCACCAGGGCGACGAACATCCCGACGCACAGCACGATCGCCAACCCGTGCAGCAGGCCCACCACTTGGAACGGCGAGAAGCGGTCCAGGAGCGCGCCGCTGACCAGCATGCCGAGGCCGAATCCGGTGTTCTCGACCGACGCGGAGAGCCCGAACAGCCGACCGCGCTGCTCGTCGGGGGCCGCCTGGAGACGGGTGACGTAGGCGATCTCGGTGAGCCCGTCGGCCATGCCCGCGACGAGGGCGGCCGCGACCGCCACGTACGTGGGCAGCCCGGCGAAGACCACGATGAACGCCGCCGACATCACACAGGCCCCGACCGCGAACGCCCGCTCCCCCGGCCCCTGCCGCCCGCCACGCCCCGCCCACCGCCCGCACAGCTGCTGCATGACGATGTTGCCGATGGCCCACGTGGCCCAGAACTGGCTGACGAACGTGGCCGGATGGGACGGGTCGAGGTCGCTGGAGTAGACCGGCAGCGCCACGTTGTGGGACGAGGAGCCGAGGCCGTCCGCGGCCCTGAGCGCGATCATGAGGGCGAGAACGGGTGCGGCACGCAGCAGGAGCAGAGCACCGCCGCCCCCTCCGAGGGCCCCCTTCACCGCCTTCTCCTGAACGACCTCCCCACCTGCCCCGGCCTCCTTCTCCCGCTCCGCCCTCGTACGAATCGGAAGGGAGAGCAGCACGCAAGCGGAGACCGCGAAGGTGGCGGCGTCCAGGGAGATGGCGGCGACGTAGCCCAGTTGCGCGACCACGACACCCGCGGAGGCGAAACCGGCGATCATGGCCAGCGAACGCCCGGTCGCGAGGAGCGAGTTGGCCCGAAGGCGCAGCTCGCCGCCGACGATCTCGGGGATGCTGCTGCGCAGCGCGACGCCGGAGAGGGTCGAGCAGAAGCCGGTCACGACGGCCAGCACGTACAACAGCCCCGCACGTCCCCCGTCGGGAGCGAGCAGCAGCGCTATCATGGCGGCGCACTGCGTGAGATCGGCGCCGACCATCAACCTCTTCCGGTCGTACGCCGAGACCAGCCGTCCGCTCACAAAGCCGGAGACGACACTGGTCAACAGGCGTACGGCCATGAAGATCCCCGCGGCCAGGGCGCTGTCGGTCACCTCATAGATGAAGACGTTGAGGGCGACCATGTTCAGGTAACTGCCGTACGCCGATATGCCGTTGCCCACGACGAGCAGACGAAAGTGCCGCAAGCTTCCCCCCTGGTCCACGCGCCGGGCTGCCATTGAGAACGTGCACGGCTGCGCTCAGCCGAGGCCGTCTTCACACTCACCCGCCCCGAAGCGCGCACACAGTCCCTCGAATTGGGGACTTGACACCATCCGTCGCGCTCAGTAGCGCCACGTCTCCCCTGAGTGCGCGGGGTTTCCTTTCTGTTTCTTCACGACCATGGTTAGATCACGTTGCGGCCACAGCCGTCGTACCTGTTGACAGTCCCTCCCGGAGGGAAGATGCCAGTAAGCAGCCGCCCCCCGAACCCGCCGGCGTTGTCCCACAGGGAGCGTCAGGTGCTGGCCCATATCGCGGCAGGCCTCTCCCACAAGCAGATCGCCAGGCGTCTGGGCATCAGCGTGCACACCGTGAGCACGTACCTGCGCCGCATCCGCAGCAAGCGCACCGCGCCCACGGTGGCCCATCTGATCCACCTCAGCCACACGGAGGACTGCTGACGGCCCTGTTTTTTGTCCACGGGCACGAACAGGGGCTGTGAGACAACGCGCCGACCGATGAAATCAATGAGGCACGACCGGGGCCGCCGCCGCTCGGGGGGAGCTTCCCGCCCGTCGGGGGAGAGCGGGAAGTACCGCGGCGGCGGCTCCGGTTGGTGCAGTTCAGCCGCCGCGCCGCACCCGTGCCGCCCTGCGGGCCTCCGCGAGCTTGCGGGCCTCGCCGGACTTGCGGGACGGCTTGCCGCCCGTGCCGCCGGAGGAGTCCTTGGTGGTGCCGAGGCCGCGGAAGGGGGCGTTGGTGTTCTTGCGGCCCGTGCCGGGGCCGCCGTCGAGCGGGGTGCCCGAGGGCGCCTTCGCCCCGGTGATCCGAGTCAGCTGCGCCTCGCCCGAGCGCACCTTGGTGACCGTCGGCTCGATGCCTGCCTCGGCGGCCACGCGGGTCATCTCGCGCCGCTGGGCGGACAGCACGAGGGTGACGACGCGGCCGGACTCACCGGCCCGGGCGGTGCGGCCCGCGCGGTGCAGATAGTCCTTGGGGTCGGTCGGCGGGTCGACGTTGACAACGAGGTCGAGGTCGTCGACGTGCAGGCCGCGGGCCGCGACGTTGGTCGCCACCAGGACGGTGATCTGGCCGCCCTTGAACTGCGCGAGGGTCCGGGAGCGCTGCGGCTGGGACTTGCCGCTGTGCAAGGCCGCCGCGTGGACGCCGCTGTCCCGCAGGTGCCGGGTGAGCCGGTCGACGGCGTGCTTGGTGTCCAGGAAGAGGAGGACGCGGCCGTCCCGGGCGGCGATCTCCGTGACGACGGCGTACCGGTCGGGGCCGTGGACGACCAGGACGTGGTGGTCCATCGTCGTGACCGCGCCCGCGGACGGGTCGACGGAGTGGACGACGGGGTCGTTGAGGTAGCCGCTGACCAGCTGGTCGACGTCGCGGTCCAGGGTGGCCGAGAACAGCATCCGCTGCCCGCCCGGGCGCACCTGGTCGAGGGCCTCCGTGACCTGCGGCAGGAAGCCCATGTCGCACATCTGGTCGGCCTCGTCGAGGACGGTGATCCGGACCTGGCCCAGTCTGCAGCCCTTGCGGTCGATGAGGTCGTGCAGACGTCCGGGGGTGGCCACGACGACCTCGGCCCCGTCCCGCAGCGCGGCGGCCTGCCGACCGATCGAGATGCCGCCGACGACCGTGGCCAGCCGCAGCCGCAGCGCCTCCGCGTACGGCATGAGCGCCTCGGTGACCTGCTGGGCGAGCTCACGGGTGGGCACCAGGACCAGCCCGAGGGGCTGCTTGGACTCGGCGCGCCGCCCGGCGATCCGTGCGAGCAGCGGCAGACCGAAGGCGAGCGTCTTGCCCGAGCCGGTGCGCCCGCGCCCCAGGACGTCCCGGCCCGCGAGGGCGCTGGGCAGGGTGGCGGCCTGGATCGGGAAGGGCTCGGTGACGCCGAGTTCGTCGAGCTTGCGCAGCAGCGCGCCCGGCAGCCCCAGGTCCGCGAAAGCGGAAGCCGAAGCGGAGGCGGAAGCGGAGGCAGCGGAATCAGGAGTACCGGAATCGGGAGAGTCTGCGGCGGCCGGGGTGCCGGGGCGGTCCTGGGGGTTCATGGCGAGCAGCCTTCCGCATCGGGAGCGTACGCGTACCGAGGAAGGCCCGGCAGGCTTCGGCCCAGCGGGCGCGGGCCGGAGTGGAGCGCCGCTCCGGCCGGGCCGGAGCGGGTGGGGCAGACGAGCCGGGCTGTACGCCGGGTTCTGTACCGCGGGTCCTCGCGGACGTCGCGGTGACGGCCATCCATCTAGGACCGGCATTGCTGCCGGCCTCGTGCGGTCTACCCGCGGACTCGGGCGGGCAGCCCTCGATCGTCCGCGCAGAAGCGCCTTTTCCTGAGAAGAGGCGCTTCCTCTTGACCTTGCTCCAGGTGGGGTTTACCTAGCCGCCTGAGTCACCTCAGGCGCTGGTGGTCTCTTACACCACCGTTTCACCCTTACCGAGGGCCTTGCGGTCCCCGGCGGTCTGTTCTCTGTGGCACTGTCCCGCGGGTCACCCCGGGTGGCCGTTAGCCACCACCTTGCCCTGTGGAGCCCGGACGTTCCTCGGGAAGGGCCCCCGAAGGGGTCTTCACGCGGCCGCCCGCCCGGCTCGTCTGCCGTGCCGACCATGGTACCCGCCGGTCCCCCCGGCCCGGTCCCGCGGCCGCCGTCGCCAGGAACGATCCGGCGAGGATCAGCGCGAAGGCCGCCACGACGTCCCCCGTCAGCGGCTCGGAGAGGAAGGTGACGCCCGCCGCCACCTGCCGCACGGCCCGAGCGGGGCACGGGCCCACACCGCCTGCTCGCGGGCCCACCCCGTCTCCGCACCCCCACCGTTCATCGGCTGCCCGCTCCCCCAGTGATGCACCGCCCGGCCGTCTCACCGGTCCAACGCCCGCGAGCCCCTCTTCCACGCCGCCCCGAGGTCCGCGCCGTCGGGAAACCGTCCGTGGATCTCCAGGATGACCATGCCGTGCGCGAACGCCCAGGCGGCGCGGGCCAGATCGGTGTCCCCGCCGCAGGCCCGCATCAGGGGTGCGGCGGCCCGCTCCTCCAGGCCCTGCGGCAGGGCGTGGCGCGGGAGGGGGCGTTCGGTGGCCAGGCGGTAGAGGTGGGGATGGCGCAGGGCGTAGGCGCGGTAGGCCTCGGTCAGGGCGTCGAGGGAGCCGGGGGCGGCGGTCTCGGCCGCCTCGCAGGCGACCGCGGACTCGTCGAGCATCTGCGCGATCAGCTCCACCTCCACCGCGGACTTGTCGGGGAAGTGCTTGTAGAGGGAGGGGGCCTTGATGCCGAGCCGGTCGGCGAGCGAGCGCATCGTGAGCTTCTCGGCACCGGACTCCTCGAGGAGCGCGCGGGCGGCGGCGACGATCTCCCTGGCGCGGGGTGTGAGGTGCTGACCCCACACAGGAAGACCACCTGCCTGCTGCTGGCGCTCGTGCTCTTGAGGCTCTTGCTGGTCAGCCACGCTGGAAGCCGTCCTTCGTACGCAGTCCATAGCCGAAGGCGCGATCGTACGAGATGTGGGCGAGCCAGCCGCACAGGGCGGCGAAGGCGGGGGCCCAGACGACGGGCGTGAAGGTGTAGAGCGCGATGAGCGCGACGGGGAGCAGCGCGCGGTGCGCGGTGTTGTAGTACGGGACGGCGCGGGGCGGCAGCTGCCCCTTCGCCATGTGGGGCGCGTCCCGCAGGCCCGCCAGGAACGTCAGGTCCGGGGCGATGAAGAAGGCACCGGCGAGCAGTCCCGCGAGCCAGCCGTGATTGACGGCTTCGAGCACGGCGAAGGCGGTCCAGAAGAGCGCGTTGGCGAACCAGGCCGTACGCCGGGTCACGGCGAGGGCGCGCTGCACGGGGGACGTGGGGACGGTGGTGGCCGGGGCCGGGGTGGCGGTCACGGTAGTCGGGGTCAGGGCGCTCATGGAGTCCTCCTCCGAAGTACGGAACCTCGCGGGTTAACATCGTTAGCCAGAACCTACGGCTAACACTGTTAGCCGTCAAGGGGTCACCGCAAGATTCCCTGACACACCCACCGGACCGCGCGCTTGACCTTGCCGCAGCGTCAACGTTTCTACTGAGCTCATGCGGATCGGAGAACTCGCCGCCCTGGTCGGCGTCACCACGCGCGCCATCAGGCACTACCACCACCAGGGCCTGTTGCCGGAGCCCGAGCGGCGCCCCAACGGCTACCGCGAGTACGGGCTGCGGCACGCCGTCGTCCTGGCCCGCGTCCGGCGGCTGACCGAGCTCGGCCTGGGCCTCGCCGAGGTACGGGACGTACTGGCGGACGACGCAGGCCGCGAGCTCGCCGAGGTTCTAGGCGAACTGGACGCGGACCTCGCCCGACAGGAGGCCGCGATCCGTGAACGCAGGGCGCGCGGAGCGACTCTTCACGCACGAGGCAGCCGACGGCGTGCTGGACCTGCCGGTCGCCTCGACGACGTCACTCACCCTGGAGCTGACCGAACCCGTGACGGCCGTCGGCTTCCTGGGGAAACGGCGCGAGGTGAAGACGATCCGCCTGCACGCGGACGACCCGACGCGGCTCCTCACCGCCCTCAAGGAACAGCTGCCCGCCCGCCCGGCGTCTCCCACGGACCACCGTCACGCGGGGGCGAACTGAACCTTCGCCGTACCCGGGTCGGCCTGGGTGAGCCGGACCCGCAGCCGCTCTCCCAGGGGCAGCTTCGCCGAGCCGCCCTCGATCCGGGCCACGATGGCGGGCTCCGCCAACTGCACGGTTCCGACGGCAGGTTCGCTCTCCTTCACATCCACCACCACCGCGTCGAACATCTCGCCGACCCGCCCCTCCAGCAGTGCGGCCTCGACGATGTCCACGCACTCCCGCTCCACGGTGTTGCCGCGCCGGGTGCCGTCCGCCATCTCCTTGGGCAGCTCGTCCAGGGCGGCGAGCACCCACTCCGGGGGCGGTTCTTCGGCGCAGGCCGCGAGGCAGAGTTCGGCGGCGTAGCGGTCGACGAGGCGGCGCAGGGGGGCGGTGCAGTGGGTGTAGGGGGCGGCGACCGCGGCGTGGGTGGTGAGCTCGGGGACGTCGCCGCCGCGGAACGTCGTGTAGCCCGCGCCGCGCAGCAGGGTCGTGCACTCCTGGAGGAAGGCGGCGTGGTGCGGCCGGCGGGGGTCGAGGGAGCGTACGAGCTGCGCGTACGACACGTGGTGCGGCCAGTCGATGTGCAGCGCCCCCGCGGTGCGGCGCAGACGGCTCACGGCGCCGTCGGGGGCGGTGGGCAGCGTCCGCAGCACGCCCGTCCCCGAGGCGATCATGAGCTCGGCGGCGGCCATGCCGGTGAGGAGCGAGATCTGGGCGTTCCAGCCGTCGGCGGGGAGCGGGGCGCGGAAGCCGAGCTCGTACGCTCCGTCGCGCTCGACGATCTCCTGCTCGGGCACGTCGAGGGAGATGCCGCCGCGCTCGACCTCCAACTGCTCGCGCAGTCGGCCGATGTCCCGCAGCAGCGCGACGGGCTCCTCCGCGGTGCCGTCGTCGATGGCCGCCTGCACCCCTGCGTAGTCGAGTTTCGCGCGGCTCCTGACGAGGGCGCGGCGCACGTCGGTCCGCTCGGTGCGGCCTTCCCCGTCCAGGTCGATGGTCCACAGCACGGCCGGGCAGGTCTGCCCGGGGAGCAGACTGGCGGCGCCCTCGCTCAGCGAGGTGGGATGCAGCGGAACTCTCCCATCGGGGAAGTACAGGGTGGTGACGCGGCGATGAGCCTCACCATCGAGCGGCCCGCCAGCCGTCACATACGCGGCGACGTCGGCGATCGCATACGTCACCCGGAACCCGCCGCCGTCGCGCCGTGCCAGGTGCATGGCCTGGTCGAGGTCGACGGAGGTGGGCGGGTCGACGGTGAAGAGGGGCAGGTCCGTGGCGTCGCGCTCCGGAAGCCGGGGCGACGCGGCGGCCCGGTCCGCGTCCGCGAGGACGTCGGCGTCGAACTCTTCCGGTACGTCGAGTCTCGTACGCAGCTCACGCAGCGCGGCCCGCAGGGGAGCCTCGGCTGCGGCGGTCACGCGGAAGTGGCGGCGGGGCATGCGTCGAGCGTATGGCCCCGACCGCCCCACGGCACGCTGCGGCGTACGCCGGGCTTTGACGGCGCCCTGTGGCCCCCCATACCGGGGGCCTCGGCGGGTGGGCTCTCCCGGATACCCCGTGCAGCCCCAAACAGTCCCGCCGCTCCGCGGCGGATGTCCCCCACCCACCCACCCGTTTACCCCGCGACGTCCAGCGGGAGTAGGGGCCGGGGCTGCCCCGCCGTGGGCAGGGCGGGGGTCGGTGGGACACCCCGCAGCCGCCAGCAAGACCAGCGGCCGGGGAGGCCCTCCGCCCCCGCCGGGCCGCAGCCGCGTACGAGACGCGAGGGGACGCGGGGGTATGTGCGCACGGAGCACCGAGCCGAACCTGACAGCCAGAAGCTCATCAGGCGCGGCGTAGGGATAGCGAGTACGTACATACCCCCGCGGCCCCGCACCCACAAGCAGACAGCAGGCGCAGACGCCCACCCAAAGCGCACCCACCGACGAACCCCAAGCACAGACCCCCACCCAAGGCGCCCCCGCCAGACCACCGCGCCCCGTACCCTTTCGCAGGGGCCGCACCCCCCTCACGTACCCCTGAAGGAGTCCCACCGTGCTCGTCCTGCTGCCGCCGTCCGAAGGCAAGGCTCCCTCCGGCCGTGGTGCTCCGCTCAAGCCGGAGAGTCTGTCGCTGCCGGGGCTCACCCAGGCACGGCAGGCCGTTCTCGACGAGCTCGTCGAGTTGTGTGCCGCGGACGAGGAGAAGGCCCGCACCGTGCTCGGCCTCAGCGAAGGCCTGCGCGGTGAGGTCGCGAAGAACATCGAGCTGCGCACCGCCGGCGCCCGCCCCGCCGGGGAGGTCTACACGGGCGTGCTCTACGACGCCCTCGGCCTCGCCTCGCTCGACGCCGCCGCCAAGCGCCGCGCCACCCGCTCGCTGCTCGTCTTCTCCGGACTGTGGGGCGCCGTCGGCGTGGGCGACAAGATCCCCTCGTACCGCTGCTCGATGGGCGTGAAGCTGCCGGGCCTCGGCGCGCTCGGCGCGTACTGGCGTACGCCGATGGCTTCCGTCATGCCCGAGGCCGCGGGCGACGGTCTCGTCCTGGACCTCCGGTCGTCCGCGTACACCGCCGCGTGGAAGCCGAAGGGCGAGGTCGCGGGACGGACGGCGACCGTCCGGGTGCTGCACGCGCAGGTCGACGAGAAGACCGGCACCGAGAAGCGGTCCGTCGTGTCGCACTTCAACAAAGCGACGAAGGGCAAGATCGTCCGGTCCCTGCTGACGACGGGGACCAGCCCGAAGAACCCGGCCGAGCTGGTCGAGGCGCTGCACGACCTGGGGCACGTCGTGGAGGCGGAGGCCCCGGCCAAGGCGGGCAAGCCGTGGGCTCTCGACGTGGTGGTTCGCGAGATCCACTGAGGAGCCACCAGGCAGTCACCAGGCAGTCACCACGCAAGCCCGTTGCATTATTTGCAACGGGCTTTGCGCATGCTGCATGCACCGGTGCAGGATGCTCCCATGACCTCCTCCGCGTCCCCGTCCCCGTCCCCGTCCCCGTCCCCCTCCTCATCCCCCTCCCCCGAGCCCACCTCCGTCCTGGACCTCGCCCCCGTCATCCCCGTAGTCGTCGTCTCGGACCTCGACGACGCCGTGCCGATGGCGCGCGCCCTCGTCGCGGGCGGGCTGCCCGCGATCGAGGTGACGCTGCGGACGCCCGTCGCGCTGGACGCGATCTCGGCGATCGCCGCCGAGGTGCCGGAAGCGGTGGTCGGCGCGGGCACCGTCATCTCCGCGCGGAACGTCTCCGATTCCGTGGAGGCGGGCGCCCGTTTCCTGGTCAGCCCGGGCTGGACGGACACGCTGCTGGAGGCGATGCAGGGCTCCGGCGTGCCGTTCCTGCCGGGCGTCTCGACGACCTCGGAGGTCGTGGCGCTGCTCGAACGCGGCGTACGGGAGATGAAGTTCTTCCCGGCGGAGGCCGCGGGCGGCACCGCCTACCTGAAGTCGCTGGGCGCCCCGCTGCCGCAGGCGCGCTTCTGCCCGACGGGCGGGATCACGCCCGGCTCCGCCCCGTCGTACCTCGCGCTGAAGAACGTCGGCTGCGTGGGCGGCAGTTGGATGCTGCCCGCCGACGCCGTCGAGGCCAAGGACTGGGGCCGCGTGGAGTCGCTGGCCCGCGAGGCAGCGTCCCTGCGCTGAGGCGCGCCCGCACCCGCACCCGCTAGCGCAGGTGCGACGTGTCGTTGAGGAGGCGCACGGACGCGTTGCCGTCCGCGTAGTACGCCACGGCCGACACCGACGCCGCCGAGAGTTCCATGCGGAACAGGGACTCCGGCGGGGCGCCGAGCGCGAGCCGCACCAGCGTCTTGATGGGCGTGACGTGCGTGACGAGCAGGACCGTGCGGCCCGCGTAGGCCGAGGTCAGCCGGTCGCGGGCGGCCGAGACACGGCGGGAGACCGCCGCGAACGACTCGCCGCCGGGCGGCGCGGCCTTCGGCGAGGCGAGCCACGCGTTCAGCTCCTCCGGGTGGCGCTCGCGCACCTCGCCGAAGGTCAGCCCTTCCCAGGCCCCGAAGTCCGTCTCGCGCAGGCCGTCTTCGAGGTGGACGTCGAGCCCGAGGCGGGCGGCGACGGTGTGTGCGGTCTCCTGGCAACGCTTGAGCGGCGAGGAGACGATCGCCTGGACCGTGCCGCGGGCGGCGAGTGCGGCCGCGACGCGCTCGGCCTGCGCACGGCCGACGTCCGACAGGGACGGATCGGACCCGCCGCTTCCGGAGAACCGCTTCTCGGGCGTCAGCGCGGTCTCGCCGTGCCGCAGCAGGACGAAGGTGGCAGGGGCGCCGAGGTCGGCGGGCGCGGCCCAGCCGACGGGCGGAGCAGCCGCCTCGGGCACCGCCGAAGCCACCGCGTCAGGCACCGCCAGGGGCGACACCGAAGCCACTCCCGTAGCCCCCGAAGCCCCCGTACCGCCCGCCGCCAGCGCAGCCCGCGCCCGCGCCGCACCCGCCACCGCGTCCCCCGGCGGCCCCGCCGGAGCCTCCGCGGCCGACCGCGCGGCCCGCGCGTCGAACTCCGCCGTGGACGCCGACGGCGACCACTGCTCACCCCGCTTGCCCGCGTCCATCGCCTCGTTCGCGAGCCGGTCGGCGTGCTTGTTCTTCTCCCGGGGGATCCACTCGTACGTCACCTGGGACGCCGGATGGGCCCGGGCCGCCTCCGCCGCCAGCGGCTTCATGTCCGGGTGCTTGATCTTCCAGCGGCCCGACATCTGCTCGACGACGAGCTTGGAGTCCATGCGCACGTGCACCACGGCGGCCGGGTCCAGCTGGTGGGCGGCCTTGAGACCGGCCACCAGGCCCTTGTACTCGGCGACGTTGTTCGTCGCGACGCCGATGTACTCCGCGGCCTCCACCAGGGTCTCCCCCGTGGCCGCGTCGATGACGACCGAGCCGTAGCCCGCGGGCCCCGGGTTGCCCCGGGAGCCGCCGTCGGCCTCGACGATGAACTCGCGCATCTCCAGGAGGTCCTTACGTCCTTGAGGTCCTTGAGGTCCTTGAGGTCCTTACGTCCCTACAGGCCGGACTCGGACGTACGGACCAGGATGCGACTGCAGTTCTCGCAGCGCACGACCTTGTCCGGGGACGCCGCCTTCACCTCGTTGACCTCGGTGATGTCGAGCTCGAGGCGGCAGCCCTCGCAACGCCGCTGGTGGAGCCTGGCGGCACCGATGCCACCCTGCTTCTCGCGCAGCCGGTCGTAGAGCTTGAGCAGGTCGTCCGGGATCGAACCCGCCACGACCTCGCGCTCCTTGCCGACCGTGGCGGTCTCGCCGTCGAGCTCCTCGCACGCGGCGTCGCGGCGGCCCGTCGCGTCGTCGATCTTCGACTGGACGGAGGAGACCCGGCCGGTGAGCTCGGTGACGCGCTCCTGCGCGGACTCACGGCGCTCCATGACCTCGAGGACGACGTCCTCCAGGTCGCCCTGGCGCTTGGCCAGCGAGGCGATCTCCCGCTGGAGGTTCTCCAGGTCCTTGGGCGAGGTGACGGCACCGGAGTCCAGGCGCTGCTGGTCGCGGACCGCACGCTGGCGGACCTGGTCCACGTCCTGCTCCGCCTTGGTCTGCTCGCGGGCGCAGTCGCTCTCCTCGGTCGTCGCGGCGACGAGCAGGTCGCGCAGCTGCGTGAGGTCCTTGGTCAGCGACTCGATCTCGGCGTGCTCGGGCAGCGACTTCTTCTTGTGCGCGAGCTGCTGCAGGCGTACGTCCAGGGCCTGGACGTCGAGCAGTCGGATCTGATCGGCGGGCGCGGCGTTCAGTTGGGGGCTCCAGTTGATTCGTGAGGTGAGGCCGCGTGGGCGGTCCAGGGGTCGGTGACCGTCTTCGAGACGTGGACGCGCAGTCCCCATCCGTGACGGTCGGAGATCTCGTCGAGCTGCGCCGCGGCCAGCTCGCACCACGGCCACTCGGTGGCCCAGTGCGCGGCGTCGAGCAGCGCGAGCGGTGTCTGCGCGCGGGCCTCCGACACCGGGTGGTGGCGCAGGTCCGCGGTGAGGAAGGCGTCCACGCCCGCGGCGCGTACGTCGTCGAAGAGGCTGTCGCCCGAGCCGCCGCTGACGGCGACGGTGCGGATCAGCGCGTCGGGGTCGCCCGCGACGCGGATGCCCTGCGCGGTGGCGGGCAGCCGCTTCGCGGCGCGCTCGGCCAGCTCGGCGAGGGTCAGCGGGTGGTCGAGTGCGCAGATCCTGCCGAGGCCGCGGCGGCCCTGCCGGTCGGCGGGGTCCGGCACGAGCGGGCGTTCGACGCGGAGGTCGAGGGCGCCCGCGAGTGCGTCGGAGACGCCGGGGTCGGCGCGGTCGGCGTTGGTGTGCGCGACGTGCAGCGCGACGTCGTGCTTGATCAGGTCGTGGACGACCCGGCCCTTGAAGGTGGACGCCGCGACCGTCGTCGTACCCCGCAGGTAGAGGGGGTGGTGGGTGACCAGGAGCTGGGCTCCCAGTGCGACCGCCTCGTCGGCGATCTCCTGGACGGGGTCGACGGCGAAGAGGACCCGGGAGACCTCCGCTTCGGGGTCTCCGCAGACCGTGCCGACCGCGTCCCAGCTCTCGGCCAGTTCGGCGGGCCACAGGGCGTCGAGCGCGGCGATGACTTCAGACAGACGGGGCACGGAGAAAGGCTACCTTCCCGCTGCGCTCGGCATGTCGCGCGTCACGTACCGCTACGGGGCCGCTACGGATAGCCCCTCCAGGGGCGCGGGGAACTGCGCGAGCGACCACGGACAAAGCCGCAGTCGCGGCTGCCGAGCACGCCGCAGACGCGACTGCGGCTTGTCGCGCGCTGAGCGCGCAGTTCCCCGCGCCCCTGACGGGGCGCCCCTTACGAGGCGAGGGTGTCCCTCAGGTCGTCCAGAACGGAGTTCGCGGCGGTCACGCCCAGGCCCAGGTACCAGGTCTCGTCGGGCACGTCCTTCGCCTGGCCGTTCCGCACCGCGTCGAGCTTCTTCCACAGCGGGTTCTTCTCGGCGCCGGAGCGGCCGGTCTTCTCCGCGTCGCCGTAGACCCCCGTGAAGATCCAGTCCGCGTCGGCCTGGTCGATCTTCTCCGGGCTGATCTCCGTGGCGAGATCGTTGACCTGCTGGTTCTTGGGCCGCGGCAGACCCGCGTCGTCGAGGATGGTGCCGATGAAGGACGCCTTGGCGTAGAGGCGGATGCGGTCCGGCATGTAGCGGAGCATCGTGATCGTCGGCTTGCCGTCGTGGGCGGCGCCGATCTCCTTGCCGAGGGTCTTCGCCTTCTTCTCGTACGCGGAGAGCTCCTCCTTGGCCTTCGCCGTCCTGTCGAGCGCGGCCGCGTTCAGGAGGTAGTTCTCCTTCCACGTGAAGCCGGGGCGGATCGAGAAGACCGTGGGGGCGATCTTGGAGAGCTGCGGGTAGAGCTTGGCGGCGCGCAGCTCGCTGCCGAGGATCAGGTCGGGCTTGAGGTTCGCGATCGCTTCGAGGTTGAGGGAGTTGATCGTGCCGACGTTCTTCGGGCTGCCCGCGTCCTTCTTCAGGTAGCCGGGGATGCCGTCGTCGCCCTCGGTGGGGGCGTACCCGACGGGCTTGACGCCGAGCGAGACGACGTTGTCGAGCTCGCCGACGTCCAGGACCACCACGCGCTGGGGCCGCTTCGTCAGCTCGGTCTTGCCGCGGGCGTGGGTGAGGGTGCGCGGGAACTCGCCGGGCTTGGCCGTGGTGCCCATCTTCGCGGTCTGCTCGGCGGCCTTGGCGAAGTCGTCGCCGCCCTGGGCGACGGCCTTGCTGCCGCTGCCGTTGTCGGACTTGCCGGAGCCGTCGTCGCCCGACCCGCAGGCCGCGAGCGAGAGCGCGGCCGTCACGGCGAGGGCGACTGCAGCGGTGCCGCGGCGATTTCGCCGTACGGACCGGACTGACCGGGCGGACCGTACGGATCGGATGGACACGGGCATCGGGACTCCAGGGGGGTGCGCTGCCCGCGATCGGGCCGAGCTTAGGTTCGCCTCACCATAAGCGGAATTTTCCTTTTCGGAGCAGTCGCCCCCGTCACAGCACAACCGCCCCTGCCCGCTCAGGCGAATCAGGACATCGCCACCCTTCTGTGTGAAGCGGACGCCCGTCGCTGCCACGCCAGTGCGGACGAAAACTAGCTTCGGGGCCGGAGGTGACCACTCACCATGACAGCGCCACCAGCGCCACCAGCACCGACAGCGCCGCCAGTACAACCGGCGCCACCGGCGCCGCCACCGGTCCGGGCCCGCATCAGGGTCCGGACGCCCGCCCGCACCGCGGGCTGCACCATCACGGCGGACGGGTCGTACGCCGCACGTCTCGCCCGCCCGGCCGGGGCACCGGACGCCTGGTATCCCGAACGCTGGACCCTCGGCTCCGCCGAGCCGTTCGCGGTGCCACTGCCCGGCAACCAGCCCGAGGAGCCGTCCACGGAAGTGCTCCCGATGGCCGACGGCCGCGTCCTCGTCCACCGCGTGGTGGGCGAGCGGCACATCTTCACCCTGCTGTACCCGACGGGTCCCGGCACCGGCGAGGTGCCGCTGGGGGCCGTGGAGTGCGGCGAGTTGACCCTGCTGCCGCCCGCGCCGGGCGGCACCCGCGCCTATGCCCTCGCGCCCGGCGCGAGGTCCTCGGACGTCTGGCTGGTGGCGGGCGGGGCCTTCGGTCCCGAACATCTCGCCGCGGTGCCCGGCCGCTGCTCGGGCGGGGTCTGGCTGGACGGCACCGACCGGCTGCTCGCGCTCGACCGCGAGCTGGAAGGCCGCACCAAGACGGTCGCGGTGGACCTGGAGCGCGACGGCGAGGTCTCGCCGCTGCTGCAGATCGCCGAGGACAGCGACGACCGGCTGCTGCTCGCCGACGCGGGCAGCGGCCTGCTGCTGATCCGCTCCGACGCCCCGGGCGACGACCGCCTGGGCTGGGGGGTCCTCGGCGGTACGCGGCCGGTGCGCTTCCCGGAGAGCCTGCGCCTTCCCGACCTCACCGTGACGCCCTTCGCGATCCAGCCGGGTCAGGTCCTGACGCCGGAGGCCTGCGGGGTGGCGCTGCGGATCGACGGTCCGGTGGGCGGCGGGGGCGGCAGTTGGCTCGGCCTGTGGCGGCCCGCCGCGCGGCAGGTGCGGCAACTGGCGGCGCCGAGCGGGTGGTTGACCGGTTCGGGCTGGTGGACGCGGGACGGCGAGCTCTGTCTGCCGTACGCGACGGGCGCGGCGCCGTGCGGGGTGGCCCGGGTGACGGTGCCGACGGCACCCGCCGCCGAAGCCCGGCCGGAAGACGCGCCGCACGACGTCACGGGCGACGCTTCGCACGACGGCCCCCGCGACCCCTCACGCGATGCCGCGGGCGACCTCCCGCACCCCTCGCAGCCCCCTCCGCCGGATCCCCCGGCGCCTGCCGCGACACGCCCCGTCCCCCTGCAACAGGCACCCCTCGGCGGGCGGGCGGCGGGCAGTTAGACTCCGCCCGGCTGTACGAACGATCTTCTTTACGGGGTGAATGGCTTGACTACGACCGAGACCGTCACGGAGACACAGCAGAACACCGCACCAATGATGCCGACGACCGCGCCCACCGGCGCGCACGTCGGCGCGGGGAAGCACCGGGGCCCGGTGTCCGAGCAGGACGAGGGGGCGGCGCCGCGGGGGCGGCACCGCCGCCAGGACCAGCAGTCCTGACCTGGTTCCGACCCAGTCCCGACTCTCCGGAAACCGCACTGCAGAAACGTCTCGCCCCCGCGCCGCCAAGAGCAGCGCGGGGGCGAGCCCTTTCCGTATCCGCACGGCCATCCGCACCACTGCCCGCGCGTCTGCCCGCACAGCTACCCGCGCTTGAGCCCCAGCACCTCCGCCGCCGCGAACGTCTCGTTCGGCGGGCGGTCCGCGTAGTACGGGGAGAGCGCCTCGTCCAGCTCGTCGAAGGTGAACGTCTCCTTCGCCGAGTCGAACTTCGCCGCCACCCTGGGCCGCTCGACGACCGCGACCATGCCGCCGTGGACCACGAGCAGCTGCCCGTTGACCCGCGCCGCGGCAGGCGATGCCAAATAGCCCACGAGCGGCGAGACGTGCTCGGGCGCCAAGGGGTCGAGCCGCCCTTCCGACGGCTCCGCGAAGCCCGCGAAGACGTCCTCGGTCATCCGCGTACGGGCCCGGGGGCAGATGGCATTGGCGGTCACGCCGTACTTGGCGAGGGCCAGCGCCGTCGACGTCGTCAGGCCGACGATGCCGCCCTTCGCCGCCGCGTAGTTGGGCTGGCCCGCCGACCCCGCGAGGAAGGCTTCGGACGAGGTGTTGACGATCCGGCCGTACACCGGGCCCCCCGTCGCCTTGGACCGCTCGCGCCAGTGGGCCGCCGCGAAGTGCGTGGTGTTGAAGTGGCCCTTGAGGTGGACGTGGATGACCGAGTCCCACTCGGACTCGCTCATCGAGAAGATCATCCGGTCCCGCAGGATGCCCGCGTTGTTGACGAGGATGTCGAGCTTTCCGTACGTGTCCACCGCCAACCGCACGAGCTCGCGGGCCTGTTCATGGTCGGCGACGTCGCCGGTGTGGGCGACGGCCTGCCCGCCCGCCGCCCTGATCTCGGCGGCGACCTCCTCGGCGGGTGCCGCCGACGCCTCGCCCGACCCGTCGCGGCCCGGCTGCCCGAAGTCGTTGACGACGACGCTCGCGCCGAGCCCGGCCAGTTCCAGCGCCTCGGCGCGGCCGAGCCCACGGCCCGCGCCGGTGACGATCGCGGACAGGCCCTCAAGTGGCAGTGACATCGAAGTCCCTTCGGAACGGAGCTGGACGGTTCGGGCGTGACGGGCGTGCCGGGAGCGGTCAGATCTCGATGCAGGTGCGCAGGGACGTGCCGGTGCGCATCTGGTCGAGGGCCTCGTTGATCTCGGTGAGCTGCACGCGGTGCGTGATCATGCTCGCGAGGTCGATGCGGCCCGCCCGCCAGAGCGCGATGGCCCGCTCGTACGACGTGAGGACGTCGCCCCCGCCGTACATGGAGGGCAGGATGCGCTTCTCGTCGAAGAACAGCTCGAACATGTTGAGCTGCAGATGGTCGTCCATGGCCCCGGCCCCGACGACGCACAGCGTGCCGCCGCGGCGCGTCGTCTCGTACGCCGTGCGGGCCGTGACCGACTTGCCGACGACCTCGAAGACGTAGTCGAAGCCCTCACCCGCGGTGATCCGCTGCTTGGCGTCGGCCAGTTCGTCGGGCGACACCGCCTCCGTGGCGCCGAACCGGAGCGCCGCCTCCCTGCGCGAGGCGACCGGGTCGACCGCGACGATCTCCGCCGCGCCCTTGAGGCGGGCGCCCTGGATGGCCGAGATGCCGACGCCGCCGCAGCCGATGACGGCGACCGACGAACCGGCCGCCACGTCCGCCGTGTTGATGGCGGCGCCGAGCCCCGTCGTCACGCCGCAGCCGATCAGCGCCGCGATGTCGAAGGGCACGTCGTCGGGGATCGGCACGGCGCATCCGGCGTCGACGACGACCTCCTCGGTGAAGGTGCCGGTGCCCGCGAAGCCGAAGACGTCACCGCCGGGGCGCTGGAAGTTGGGGGTGCCCGCGTTCATGAACCCGGCGAGACAGAGCTGGGTCTGGCCGCGCTTGCAGGCGGGACAGGCACCGCAGGCGGGGAGCCAGCAGAGGAGGACCCGGTCGCCCTGGGAGAGGCCGCTCACGCCGTCGCCGACGTCGACGATCTCGCCCGCGCCCTCGTGGCCGGGGATGAAGGGGGCGGGCTGCGGCAGCACGCCGTTCATCGCCGAGATGTCGGAGTGGCACAGTCCGGTGGCCCGGACCCGGATCTTCACCTTGCCGGGGCCAAAGCCCACCGTCTCGATGTCGTCGAGGACTTCGAGCTTCTCCTGGCCTATCTCGTGCAGTACGGCTGCGCGCATGGCGCGGCTCCTCTCGTACGAAGATCCGGGCGGGCCCGAGCCGGTCGGGGCCCGGGCTGACTCAGGCGTGTTCGACGACGGTGTCGGCGAGCACCGGCGCGTCGTCCCGCTCGACCGCCGTGACGGTGGCCTGCACGCGGCCCTCGGTGCGCCACATGCGGATCCGCAGCGTCTCGCCGGGGAAGACGACGCCCGTGAAGCGGGTGCTGTAGCCGCGCACCCGGGACACGTCACCGTCGAGCTGGGTGTCGACGACGGCCTTGAGCGTCATTCCGTAGGTGCACAGGCCGTGCAGGATCGGCTTGTCGAACCCGGCGAGGGCGGCGAACTCGGGGTCGGCGTGCAGGGGGTTCCAGTCGCCGGAGAGGCGGTAGAGGAGCGCCTGGTCCTCGCGGACGGGGCGTTCGACCTCCAGGTCGGGGTCGCCCTCGGGGTCGGGGAGGCGGGTGGAGGGGCCGCGGTCACCGCCGAAGCCGCCCTCGCCGCGCACGAAGATCTGGGCGTCGCTCGTCCACAACGGTCCTTCGTCGTCGGCGACTTCGGAGCGCAGCACGAGGATCGCCGCCTTCCCCTTGTCGTACACCGCGGCGACCCTGGACGTCGTGACGGCCTTGCCCCTGACCGGGATCGGGCGGTGCAGCGTGATGCTCTGGCCGCCGTGCAGGACGGCGGCGAGGTCGACCTCGATGCCGGGCGCGGAGAGTCCGCCGACGACGCCCATGCCCGCGCCCGCGACGGTGGCGAAGCTGGGCAGGACGTGCAGCCGGGACTCCAGTGTGTAGCGCAGCTCGGCCGGGTCCGTGGCGGGCAATCCGGCGCCGAGGCCCAGGTGGTAGAGCTGGATGTCCTTGTGGTCCCAGGCGATCTCGGCGGACCGGGGCTCGGCGGCCACGGCCTTCACGGCGTCGATGGGCATCGGGTGGCAGCTCCTTGGGCCGGTGGGAGAAGACCTCGGTGCGACCGTCCGCACCGTCGGCCGCACCGAGGTCGCAACAGGGCCGGAGGGGTGGCCCGCGGACCGCCCCGTTCTAGAACGCGTTCCAGTCCGGCGATCCCATGTATAGCCGAGGCCCCAGCACTTGTGAAGACTCCTGACGCAACGTCAGATCATGGGCGGCATCGGGGAGCGGTGACATTTGTACCGGCCGGGTCCGTACAGCTGCCTCTGCCGCCGCCCCGCCCCGGATTCGTAGCGTCATAGCCATGACGAAGACATCAGAGGACGGGCCCGCGGTGGCCTTCGACGGCGCCGTGAAGACCTTCGGCACCGTCCGCGCCGTGGACGGCGTCGACCTGGAGATCCGACGGGGCGAGACCGTCGCGCTGCTCGGCCGCAACGGCGCCGGCAAGTCCACCACCCTCTCCCTGCTGCTCGGCCTGAACGACCCCGACACCGGCACCGTGCGGCTCTTCGGGCGCACCCCCGGGCGGGCCGTGGCCGCCGGGCAGGTCGGCGCGATGCTGCAGGAGGGCCGCCAGGTGCCGCGCGTCACCGTCCGCGAACTGGTCGCCTTCGTCGCCCAGACCTACCCCGCGCCGATGTCCGTCGCCCGCGCCCTCGACCTCGCGGGCATCACCGGACTCGCCGACCGGCGCGTGGACCGGCTCTCCGGCGGCCAGACACAGCGCGTGCGGTTCGCCGTCGCGCTCGCCGGTGACCCCGCGCTGCTCGTGCTCGACGAGCCGACCGCCGCCCTCGACGTCGAGGCCCGCCAAGCCTTCTGGACCTCGATGCGCACCTACGCCCGGCGCGGCCACACCGTCCTCTTCTCCACCCACTACCTGGAGGAGGCCGACCTGCACGCCGACCGGATCGTCGTCATCGACCACGGCCGGATCGTCGCCGACGGCACCGGCGAACAGCTGCGGCGCGCGGCGGGCGGCAGCCTCGTCTCCTTCGACCTGGCGGGCGGCGGCACGCACGGGCTCGCCGAACTGCCCGGCGTGCTCTCCCTGGAGGTGCGCGGCGACCGGGCCCGGCTGCGCACCGACGACTCGGACGCGACGGTCCTCGCGCTGGCCTCGCTCGGTGCGGTCCGCGGCCTGGAGGTCGCCCCGGCCTCCCTGGACGACGCGTTCCTCGCCCTCACCTCTCCCCTCCCCGCCGCCACGACCGCTCTGGAGACGTTCTGATGTTCGCCTACCTCCGACTGGAGATCCGCAGGACGCTGCGCGACCCCGGCTATGTGATCTCTGCGGTCGCGGTGCCGGTCCTGATGTACCTCCTCTTCACCAACCTCGGTGAGAACGAAAGCGCCTGGCGGACCCAGTCGATGATCGGCATGGCCGCGTACGGCGCGCTGGGGGCGGCCATGAGCACCGGCACCGGTGTCGCCGAGGACAAGACCATCGGCTGGCTGCGACAGCTCAGGATCACGCCGATGACACCGCGCGAGGTCGTCGTCGGCCGCGCCCTGAACGGTTCGGTCACCGTGCTCCCCTCGATCGTCGCGGTGTTCGTCGCGGGCGGGCTGGTCAACGGCGTCCGGCTGGACGTATGGCAGTGGGCCGCGGCCGCGCTGCTGCTGTGGCTCGGCTCGCTCCCCTTCACGCTGCTCGGACTCGGCAACGGCTACCGCCTCACCGCCCAGTCGACCGGCGTCATCAACGTCGCCTGCAACCTCGGGCTCTCCGTGCTCGGCGGCCTGTGGTTCCCGATCGCGCTGTTCCCCCACTGGCTGCGTACCCTCGCGGACTACACGCCCACCCACCGGTTCGCGGACCTCGGGGTCTCGGTGACCGAGCACGATGCACCCGGCCTCGTCACGGTGGCGGTCCTGCTCTGCTGGCTGCTGGCGTTCGGTTCGTACGCTGTGGTCTCGTACCGGCGCGCCGCGCGGACCGCGTGAGCCAGAGGGCGAGGAACGAGGACATGTCCCGGAAGAACAGGGTCAGCTGCCGGATGCGTGAGTGGCAGGACGCCCGCGCCGAGTGGAAGAGCTCCCGCGACGAGTGGAAGGCCGAGCATCGGCGCGTCAAGCAGGAATGGCGGGAGGGGCGCAGGTCCGGCACGAACATCGAGCACCTCGGCCCGCCGCCCAACGGCTTCGCGCTCCTGCCCTGGCTCCTCATGGGCCTCGGCGCGATCTCCCACCTCCTCCAGGGCGACACCCCCAACCCCTGGATCGGCGCCGTCGGGGTCCTCCTCTTCAACTCCCTCTACGTCTTCCTTGCCTTCCGCGCCTTCGACAAATGCGCCCGCGAGGCGCTCGCCACCAGGATCGCGCTGGTCGTCCTCGGCCTGCTGACCGTCGCGCTCGCCGCCGGATACGGCGGCGGCTGGCTGCTCTTCTTCCCGCTGCTCGGCCTGGCCGTCGGGGCCATCGTGCGCGGGCGCGGCCTCGGCCCCATCAGCCTGGTCCTGAGCGTGCTCGCGGGTGTCATCGGCGGGTCCTGGGAGGGCTGGACCGGGTTGAACGTCGCCTACGGAACCTTCCTCTCCACCATGGTGACCGCCGCGATCCTCTCCCTCTCCGAGGCGGTCCGCGAACTGCGCGAAACCCGCGAGGAGCTGGCCCGCACCGCCGTCGAGAAGGAACGCCTCCGCTTCTCCCGCGACCTGCACGACCTGCTCGGCCACACGCTCTCCGTGATCGTGGTGAAGGCGGAGGCCACCCGGCGGCTGGCCCCCCGCGACCTGGACGCGGCGCTCGGCCAGGTCGCCGACATCGAGTCCGTCGGCCGACAGGCGCTCACCGAGATCCGCGAGGCCGTCACCGGCTACCGCGAGGGCAGCCTCGCCACCGAACTCGACCGGGCCCGCGACCTCCTCGAAGCCGCCGGGATCGGCACGGTCGTCCGCCAGTCCGGCCCTCCCCTCGCCCCGCAGACGGCGGCACTCCTCGGCTGGGTGGTCCGTGAGTCCGCCACCAACGTCGTACGCCACTCCGGCGCCGACCACTGCGAGATCGAGGTCACGGGCACGTCCGACGAGACCCGCCTGGTGATCACGGACGACGGCCGCGGCGAGGGCTCGGGGCCGCCCGGCAGCGGCCTGAAGGGCCTGGCCGAACGCCTCGCCTCGGCAGGCGGCTCCCTCACCTCAGGACCGGCCCCCCGCACCGGATTCCGCGTCACGGCGGTCCTCCCGGCCACCGAAGGCGACCCGGCCCCGGATCCCGCGGCCCCCGCCACCCCGGGCGACGCGGCTCCGCTCCCTCACTCCTGACTCCCGGTCATACTCATCCCGTGGAAGAAATGCCGCAGGACCACCGCTTGCCGCACGGGGTGCATCCGTACTCGGTGGCCACGGCGTGTCACTGCTTCCGGTCAGCGGTTGGACTCTCGCTGTTCGGTTAGTGAGCCGTAGGCCCGGTACTGCGACGCGAAGCGCTGAACACCCAGGTCACGCCCGATGTGTCCGGGCTCACCGAAAGCCGATCGCTGACCTGCCCCCGTCGGTCACCCTCTCGCCGAGGTGGCTGGCGGGGGTTTACGGCGTTCCTGGGACGCCTTCGATCCGAAGGCTGAGAAAACCTCGGCCCCCCGTCGACTCGGATGATCGCCTTGCCCAGCTCGGGAGTTGGGAGCGTTCGGTTCTGAGGTGGTCTTGACGCGTTCGCCCGTAGGCGTGATGGTCGTGCACACCCGTGCAACACACTCGGTGGAGGAGCACGTCATGGCCCTGAGGTTCCTCGGCATCTGGCCCAACACCCCCGACGATGGTTCGCCCACGATCTGGCTGGACGACTCGACCGGCGACCTGATCATTCAGTCATGGACAGCGGACGAGGCAACGGTCCGTCAGGCTCGGGAGGTTGGATCGATCCCTGGTCACTCCACGGACGTACCGGACCATGAGAGCGTGATCCGTCTGCCCGCGAACATGCTCCAGTTCATCCCCCGCCCGGACAGTGAGGTCAACGACGGTGGCAACAGCGGTACGTGAAGCACTCGCCAAGGCGCAGCGTTCAGCCCTGCACCTTGAGATGCGGGACAGCTACATGCGGGACGACCCGGAGTTCATCCGCTGGCAGGAGGGACACCGGTACGACCCGGCCGACCGCGAGTCGTGGTGGCGGTCGTGGCTGGACGTGGTGGCCGGGACAACCGGCCGAGGGGTCCACATGCGCCGTCTGCGCGTCGTCTCGGAGCCGCTGAGCGACTACGTCCGGTACGAGTACGACGGCACGTTCACGAACGTCGCAGCGGGCGAGGACGTACGTTGGCTGCCTCGCTCACTGACGCGCGGTCTGCTGCTCCCCGCGCTGGACGGCTGGGTCATGGACGAACAGACCGTGATCCTGCACCACTTCAGCGGCGAGGGTCAGTGGACCGAGCCCCGCATGGAAGTCGTGCACGACGCCGCGCTAGCCGAGCTGTACGTCAGCGCGTACGAGGCAGCGTGGAAACGTGCCGTCCCGCACGAGGAGTACCGGCCCGCCTGACGCACCATGGCTGTCTCTCCGTATTCCAGCGCGCAGCAAGCCCGGCAGGCTCTGGCGGATCGTCTCGCTGGGCTGTGCCGGGATGCTGGCCTGACTGGCTCTGATCTCGCCGAGCGCTGCGAGTGGAGCCGGTCCAAGTCGTCACGGATCATGAACGGCCGTACGCCCCCCAGCGCTGACGACATTCGGGCCTGGTGCCGGGCGACCGGCGCGGAGGAACACGCAGAGGACCTGATCGCCTCGCTGCGGGCCGCCGAGGGCATGTGGGTGGACTGGCGCCGTATGGAGCGCACAGGGCTGCGACGGGCGCAGGAAGCTCGTTTGCCGCTGTATGAGCGCACCCGCTGGTTCCGCTCTTACTCGTCCTGGCTGGTGCCCGGACTGATCCAGACGTACGGGTACACCGAAGCGGTCTTGCGCGCTGTTCAGCGAAGGCGGGTACCGGTCGACGACGTGGCCGATGCCGTGGCCGCCCGCATGGACCGCCAGCGCGTGCTCTACGAGGGACGGCGACGCTTCGCGTTCCTGGTCGAGGAGTCCGTGTTACACAACGGCTACGGCGACGAGGAGACACAGGCCGAGCAACTAGAGCGCCTGTGCTCCCTCGCTGACGGCGAGTTGGCACACGTGAGCCTAGGCGTGATCCCTTCGCGGCTGACCCGCTCGCGTATGCCTGTCGAAGGATTCTGGCTCTACGACAAGGCTCAAGTTAACGTCGAGTTGGTCAGCGGGTACCTCACGATCACGCAGCCCAGCGAGGTCAAGGCTTACGCCGACACGTTCGCGGAACTGACCGATACGGCGGTCTACGGCGCGAAGGCCCGCGCGCTGATCGCCAAAGCCCTGGCCCCCCTGCTCTAATTGGCGTGCAACACCGTGCAACCTGCTGTGAATTGAAGGCCCGGCGTTCCTAGCGTGGTGAAGAACGGACCACGCGAGGGGACAGCGCCCATGGCAGCGGAGACCGATGCGCCCGCAACCGACCCGATCAACGGGGAAGCTGGGTACGTCACGTTCACTGAGGACAGACCTGATTGCGAGAAGTGCGGCAAGCTCGTCAAGCCTCTGGATCCGGCCCGCAAGATCGAGCGGCAGGGAGGCGGGGACTCCGAGGTCGTCTATTGGCACAACTTCTGCTTCCGGCAGGTACGGCCCCGATGAGCGCCCCCGCGAGGCTCCAGAGACGCCCCTCACGGCCGCTACCGCCCCCGAGGCTAGTGAGCCTCATAGACGACCCCACGGGCCCGTACGCGGACTCTCCGCCCGGCTGGTGGGATGAGTACGGCGGAGCGCTCGACGTGCGCTCAGGGGTGGTCCACATCCCCCAGGGAAACCCCAAACCCCCGTGCCACCTGCCCGGTTGTCGACGGCACGGCACCCCATGAGCCGCGTAGGCCGTTGGGCGCCGCGGGCGTTCCCCATCGGCGCAACCCTGCTCACCTACGCGCCGTGCGGCTACCTGCTCGCGGACGACGAACCGAATGAGCCTCCCAACCCCAACCGGGCAACGGGCCACACATCAGGGAGACACGCACATGAACCATGTACGCGACTTGCTCACCCCTGACGGGTTTGGGGGTGTCGTCGCAACAGTGCGCGACAACAACCCCGACCTGCCCGCACGTACGGCTGAGAGGTGAGGGCATGGACGCGGAACAGGCCCGGCAGGTGGACGCCACGTTGAGGCGTCTGGGCATCCCTGGTGTGGTCGCGCCGGTAGATCCGGAGAACCCGGCGGGGGCGTGGCGCGTGTACGACAGCGCGGATCCGGCGACCCGCGAGGACACGACCGCTGACGCGCTGGCATCCGTCGTGGCGAAGTTCCGCGAGTCCAGCCCCGAGCCGACGGAGAAGCGGCGGCAAGGCCCGACGCGGGGGTTCGTCTTCCCGCCTGCCGACGACGACTGAGACCCTTGGGCTGCCCCGGCCGGTGTTCCCCGGATTCTGGGGCTCTGACCGGGGCCTTTTGCTGCTACGCGGTGGGGTCCTCGCCGTACTCTGAGCCCCATGGACGAGATGCCCCAAGACCACCGCCCAGCGAAATCCGTCAGAGTCCTCCTCGCCGAGGACCAGGGCATGATGCGGGGCGCGCTCGCCCTGCTGCTCGGTCTGGAGGCGGACATCGAGGTCGTCGCCCAGGTCGGCCGGGGCGACGAGATCGTCGACGCGGCGCTGAACGCCCGCCCCGACGTCGCGCTGCTCGACATCGAACTGCCGGGCCGCAGCGGCCTGGACGCCGCCGCCGATCTCCGCGAGGAGTGCCCCGACTGCCGGGTCCTCATCCTGACGACCTTCGGCAGGCCCGGCTATCTGCGCCGGGCCATGGAGGCGGGCGCGGTCGGCTTCCTGGTCAAGGACGGTCCTGTCGAGGAGCTCGCCGAGGCGGTCCGGCGGGCGCTGCGGGGCGAGACGGTGATCGACCCGGCGCTCGCCGCGGCCGCGCTGAGCGCCGGGCCCAGCCCGCTGACCGGCCGCGAGGCGGACGTCCTCAAGGCCTCCGTGGACGGCGCCACGGTCTCCGACATCGCGGGCGCGCTGCATCTGTCCGAGTCGACCGTGCGGAACTACCTCTCCGCGGCGATCGGCAAGACGGGCACGCGGAACCGGATGGAGGCGGTGCGCGAGGCCCGGCAGCAGGGCTGGCTGTGAGCGGGCGGAGCAGGCGGGGGCGTCAGTCCTCCTGGACCACTTCCGCGTCGAGGGCCACGAACCGTTGCCTCAGGCCGCGGCCGACCCCTTCCGTCCCGGCATCCACAGGAGCAGCACCACCACTCCCGCCAGCAGGATGAATCCGCTGGTCCGGAACGCCATCGCGTAGCCGTCGGTGAGCGCCTGCGGCGATGTCGAGCCGTGCGTCTGCGCGGCCGCCACCGTGGAGAGCACCGCGAGGCCGAGCGCGCCGCCCATCGTGCGGGAGGTGTTGACCAGGCCGGAGACGAGTCCGGCGTCGCCCGCCTTTGCGCCCGACGTGGCGAGCGAGGCGAGCGGGGTCGTGGCGAGGCCCGCGCCGAACATCATCACGATGCCGGGCAGCAGGATCGAGGTGGCGTACGCGCCGTCGACCGTCATCGTCGACTGCCACCCGAAGCCCGCGGACGCCACGAGGATGCCGAGCACGGAGACGTTCTTCGGGCCGAGCACCGGCATCAGGCGCGGCGCGAGCATCGAGCCGAGGACGACGGTGAGCGAGGACGGCATGAGGGCGAGGCCCGCCTTCATCGGCGAGTACCCGAGGACGTTCTGGGTGTAGAGCGTCATGAACATCCACATGGCGAACATGCCGCCGCCGCACACGAACATCGCGGCGTTCGCGGCCGACACCGTCCGCACCTTGAACAGCTTGAGCGGCATCAGCGGCGCCTTCGTGCGCGACTCCACCAGGAGGAACGCCGCGAGCAGGGCGAGGCCCGCCGCGAGGGGTGCCAGGGTCGCCGTCGCCGTCCAGCCCTTCTCCTCCGTCTGCACGATGCCGTACGCGAGGGTGGCGAGACCGGCCGTCACGAGCACCGCGCCCGGCACGTCCAGGCGCCGCGTCCGGTCGGCCCTGCTCTCGGTGAGCCAGGCCAGGCCCGCGACGATCACCAGGGCGCCGACCGGCACGTTGATCAGGAGCACCCAGCGCCAGGAGAGCAGGTCGGTCAGGACCCCGCCGACCAGCCCGCCCGCCGCGCCGCCGCCCGCGCCGACCGCCGACCAGACGCCGATCGCCCGCGCCCGCGCCGGGCCCTCGGGCACCGCCGACGTGAGGATCGTCAGGGTCGAGGGGGCGAGGACCGCCGCGCCGAGCCCCTGCACGGCGCGCGCCACGAGGAGCTGCCACTCGGCCTGCGCGAGGCCGCCGCCGAGCGAGGCTGCGGTGAAGAGGCCGAGCCCGACGAGGAACATCCTCTTGCGCCCGAAGAGGTCACCGGCCCGCCCGCCGAGCAGCATGAACCCGGCGAAGGCTATGGAGTACGCGTTGACGACCCATTGCAGTCCGACGGCGCTCATGCCGAGGTCGGAGCGCATCGACGGCAGCGCGGTGTTCACCACGGAGACGTCGAGCACGACGAGGAACTGGCCCGCGCAGGCGGTGAGCAGTACGGCCCACACCGGGACGGACCTCTTCGGCGCGGCCCCCGGGGAGGCCGAGGAAGAGGGGGCGGACGGAGAGGAGGAGGCTGACGGGGCTGAGTAAGTGGTGGAGGGCGTCTGGACCATGACAGCCATCCTCTCAAGCGAAACTCGAGCGACGCATCGGAAATTCGCTGGACGAGACCTCGGCCGACAGGCCTAGGACCACCCCCCCTCCTCTCCCCGCCCCGCGCCCCCCTCACCTCCGCAGCACCGTCACCACCGCCGCCCCGCCGAGCCCGATGTTGTGCGCGAGACCCACCCGCGCCCCCTCGACCTGCCGGGCCGCCGCCTCGCCGCGCAGCTGCCAGGTCAACTCGGCGACCTGCGCGATGCCCGTCGCGCCGAGCGGGTGGCCCTTGGAGATGAGGCCGCCGGAGGGGTTCACCACCCACCGGCCGCCGTACGTCGTCGCGCCGCTCTCGACCAGCTTTCCCGACTCGCCGGGCGCGCACATGCCGAGCGCCTCGTACGTCAGGAGTTCGTTGATGGAGAAGCAGTCGTGCAGCTCGACGACGTCCACGTCCTCGATGCCGAGCCCCGACGTCTCGTACACCCGGCGGGCCGCCTCCCGCGACATCGGCTGTCCGACGGCGTCGACGCACGACCCGGAGGCGAAGGACTCCCCCGTGTCGGTGGTCATGGCCTGGGCGGCGATCTCCACCGCGCGGTCCTGGAGGCCGTGCCGCTCCACGAAGCGTTCGGAGACGACGACCGCGGCCGCCGAGCCGTCCGACGTCGGGGAGCACTGGAGCTTGGTGAGCGGGCGGTGGATCGTCTTGGCGGCGAGGATCTCGTCGACGGTGTACGCGTCCTGGAACTGCGCGTAGGGGTTGTTCGTGGAGTGCCGGTGGTTCTTGGCGCCGACCGCGGCGAGCTGTGCCTCGGTCGTGCCGTGCTTCTCCATGTGCTCGCGGGCCGCGTTGCCGAAGATCTGCGCGGTGGGCGGGGTCATCTCGAAGCCGTGGCGCGCCGCCATGATCCCGTAGTGCCGCGCCACGGGTGACGTCTTGAAGTCGCCCCCGTCGCTGCCGCCGCTGCCGCCGCCCAGCGCCCCGCGCGCCATCTTCTCGAAGCCGAGCGCGAGCACGCAGTCGTTCAGGCCGCCCTCAACGAACTGGCGCGCCATCATCAGGGCGGTCGACCCGGTCGCGCAGTTGTTGTTGACGTTGTAGACGGGGACGCCCGTCAGGCCGAGCTCGTAGGCGGCGCGCTGGCCTGCCGTCGAGGCCTGGAAGCAGTAGCCGACGGGGACCTGTTCCACGTCCTCGTAGGAGATCCCGGCGTCGTCGAGTGCCTTGGTGCCCGCCTCCTTCACCATGTCCCAGTACTGCCAGTCACGCGTCTCGGGCTTCTCGAACCTGGTCATCCCGACGCCGACGATGTAGCTCTTCATGACGCTCGTACTCCTTCAGTCCCTGGGCAGGCCGAGGATCCGCTCGGCGACGACATTGAGCTGGACCTGGGTGGTGCCGCCCGCGATCGTCAGGCAGCGCGACATCAGGAAGCCGTGCAGCGCCCGCTCCCCCGGGCCCTCGCGGACCGCGCCCGCCGTGCCGAGGAGTTCGAGGGCGAGCTCGGCGACCTTCTGCTGGTGCGGGGTCTGGACGAGTTTGCGTACGGAGGCGCCCGCGCCCGGCTCCGCGCCCGCCACCTGCCGGATGGTCGTGCGCAGCCCGATGCAGGCGAGGGCGTGCGCCTCGGCGGCGAGTGCCCCGATGCGGGCGCGGTGGGCGCCGTCGAGTTCGGCGGCGCGCGCGATGAGCGCCTCCAGGCCGGTGTCGAAGGTCAACTGGTCGGCCATGTGGACGCGTTCGTTGCCGAGGGTGTCGCGGGCGACCCGCCAGCCGTTGTCGATCTCCCCGACGACCGCTTCGTCGGGCAGGAAGACGTCGTCGAAGTACACCTCGTTGAAGAGGGAGTCCCCGGTGATCTCCTTGAGGGGACGGACGTCGATGCCCGCGGCCTTCATGTCCACGAGGAAGTACGTCAGGCCCTTGTGCTTGGGCGCCGCGGGGTTCGTGCGGGCGAGGAGGATCCCGTGGTCGGACCACTGGGCCGCGCTCGTCCACACCTTCTGGCCGTTGACGCGCCATCCCCCCTCGGCGCGCTCGGCGCGCGTGCGCAGCGACGCGAGGTCGGAGCCCGCCTCCGGCTCACTGAAGAGCTGGCACCAGAGCAGCTCGCCGCGCAGGGTGGGGGGCAGGAAGCGCTCCTGCTGCTCCTCGGTGCCGTACGCGATGAGGGAGGGGACCACCCAGGTCGCGATCCCGAGGTCGCCGAGCTTGATGCCCGCCGCCTTCATCTCCTCCTGGACGGCCAGCTGTTGGACGGGTCCGGCGCCCAGGCCGTGCGGTTCGGGGAGGTGCGGGGCGGCGTAGCCGGTGGGGGCGAGGGCCTTGCGGGCCGCGGCCGGGTCGAGTCCGCGGGCGGGGGCGAGCGCCGCGCGGGCCCGGACGCGGTACGTCTCCGCCTCGTCCGGGAGCTCCATGCGCAGCTCGCGGCGCGCGCCGCCCTCCGCGAGCCGGACGGCACGCATCCGGTGCGCGTCGCCCGCGCCGAGCAGTTGGCGCGCCACGACCGCCCTGCGCAGATACAGGTGGACGTCGTGTTCCCAGGTGAAGCCGATGCCGCCGAGGATCTGCACGCAGTCCTTGGCGCAGGAGTACGCGGCGTCCAGGGCGGTGCCCGCGGCGAGCGCGGTGACCAGGCCGCGCACGTCGTCGGGCACGCCATGGACTCCCTCCGCGGCGCGGGCCGCGTCCCACGCCAGGGCGCGCGCCTGCTCGACGCGGACCAGCATGTCGGCGCAGAGGTGCTTGACGCCCTGGAACTGTCCGATGGGCCGCCCGAACTGCTCGCGCACCTTGGCGTGTTCGGCCGCGGTGTGCAGCGCCCACGCGGCGGTGCCGCACGCGTCGGCGGCCAGCACTGCGGCGGCCAGGTCACGGACGGCGGAGGAGTCCACGGCGAGCACCCGGCCGACGGGGACGTGGGCGGCCCGCGCCGTCACTTCGGCGGTGGGCCGGGTCGGGTCGGCGCTGTCGTGTGTACGTACGGTCAGCGCACCGGCATCGACGGCCAGCCACACCGGCCCCGCGGCCGACGCGGCGGTCAGGATCAGCAGGTCCGCCTCGCCGCCGGAGAGGACGGGCGGCGACACCCCGTCGAGGACGTATCCGTCGGGGACGGAGACGGCGGTGAGCGTGCCCGCCTCCAGGGCGACGGCGCCGATCCGGGCGCCGCGGGCCAGCTCGGCGGCGAGGGCGTGCGCGCCCGCGCGGCGCAGCACCAGCGAGGCGAGGGAGCTCGCCGCGAACGGCCCGGGGAGCGCGGCCCGCGCCGCCTCCTCCAGGACCACGGCGAGATCGAGGAGGTCGCCGCCCCCGCCGCCGTACTCCTCGGGCAGATGAAGGCCGAGCAGCCCCTGCCCGGCGAGTCCGTCCCAGTGGGCGGGACGCCCGCCGCCGGGTGGCGGCCCGTCCAGGAGCTTGCGCGTCTCCTCGGGCGGCACGGCCCGCGCGATCCAGCCGCGCACCGCCGACGCCAACTCCCGCTGTTCCCGCGTGATTCCGATCCCCATGCGCATCCTCGCCGGTAGCAGCTGCCGGGACGGCGACAGAGTAGAACACGTTCCAATCTGACGGAAGGTCAGGTGAGCATCGGATGGACAATCCGCCGACGGCTCACTCGACGGCCCGGTTGACGACTCGGTTAACAAAGGGTCAAGAATTCCCCTCGTACGACATCCGTCGGAATAGTCGCCCAGGGAAACAGGTTCGGCTTACACATACGTTCCCGCTCCTGCCGAGCCCGACCTTCCGCCCCGGAGGCCCCAAGCAATGTCGATGTCGATGTCGACGAACAAACCGCGCGGCATACGCGGGGTCGTCCCCGTGCTCGCCTTCTCCGGCATCGTCGTCGCGGTGATGCAGACCCTGCTCGTGCCGGTCATCAAGGACCTGCCGGAGCTGCTGAACACCTCGCCGTCGAACGCCACCTGGGTCATGACGTCGACCCTCCTCGCCGGCGCCGTCTCCACTCCGATCATGGGCCGCCTCGGCGACCTCTACGGCAAGCGGAAGATGCTGCTCAGCAGCCTCGCCGTGATGGTCGTTGGCTCCCTGATCTGCGGTTTCACCGATGATCTCGTCGTGATGATCGTGGGCCGCGCGCTACAGGGCTTCGCCATGGGCGCCATCCCGCTCGGCATCGGCCTGATGCGCGACGAGCTGCCCCGCGAGAAGCTCGGCTCCGCGATGGCCCTGATGAGCTCCTCCATCGGCGTCGGCGGCGGCCTCGCCCTGCCCGTCGCCGCACTGACCGCGCAGCACGCCGACTGGCACGCCCTGTTCTTCGGCGCCGCGGGTCTCGGCGTGACCTCGATCCTGCTGACCCTCGCCTTCGTCCCCGAGAGCCCGGTCCGCGCCGAGGGCACCTTCGACGTGCTCGGCGCGCTCGGCCTCTCCGTGGGACTCGTCCTCTTCCTGCTGCCCATCACCAAGGGCAGCGACTGGGGCTGGAGCGCCCCCCTCACGCTCGGCCTCTTCGGTGCCTCGGCCGCCGTCCTCGTCCTGTGGGGCGTGATGGAGCTGCGCGTCAAGGCCCCGCTGGTCGACCTGCGCACCACCGCACGCCGCTCGGTGCTCTTCACCAACCTCGCCTCGATCATGGTCGGCGTCGCCTTCTACGCCGTCTCGCTGGTCCTGCCCCAGCTCCTCCAGCTGCCGACGGCGACCGGCTACGGCCTCGGCCAGTCGATGGTCGTGGCGGGCCTGTGCGTGATGCCGCTCGGCCTGACGATGATGTTCACCGCCCCCGTCTACGCCCGTCTGTCGGCGAAGTACGGCCCGAAGGTCACCCTCATCCTCGGCATGCTGATCATCGCGATCGGCTACGGCGCCGGGCTCGGCCTGATGAGCGCCGCCTGGCAGACCATCGTCATCGCGGTGCTCCTCGGCGCGGGCATCGGCCTCGCCTACTCCTCGCTGCCCGCACTCATCATCGGCTCGGTCGACCCGTCCGAGACGGGCGCGGCCAACGGCCTCAACACCCTGATGCGCTCGATCGGCACCTCGGTGTCGAGCGCCGTGATCGGCATGGTCCTGGCCAACACCGCGAACCACGTCGGCGGCGTCGCCGTGCCGACCATGCACGGCTTCCGCGTCTCGTTCCTGATCGCCGGGGGCGCGGTCGCCATCGGTCTGCTCTTCGCGCTCATGCTGCCCTCGGCGCGCCGCCCGGCCGCCCTGCAGCTGCGCGCCAGCAGCGAGGAGGACGCGAACCTGGAGCGCGCGGTCCAGGTGCTCGCGGGCTTCCACGGGCTGGTGCGGGGCGCGGACGGGACGCCCGTCCCCCGCGCGAAGGTGACGCTGATCGACCGCAGCGGCCGCCAGGCGGGCGCGGCGCTCACGGACGACGGCGGGCGGTACGAGCTGGCCGTGCCCGGCGACGGTTCGTACGTCCTCGCGGTGCGGGCCACCGGCCACGGCCCGCTGGCGTCGGCGGCGGCCCACCCCGGCCAGGACCGCCCCGTCGAGCTGGACCTCCTGCTGCCCGGCAGCAGCGACGTACCGGCCTGAGGCAGGCACGGACCACCCACCCCCGTCACTCCGGTGACGGGGGTGCCGTGCATCATGGGCGGCCATACATGCGTACGACCCCATACATACGCGCAAACACCTGCCCACACGCGTACGACCTGGAGGAACCCATGGCCGCCTTCGCCGAGCCCAAGCCGGAGATTCTCGCCGCCTTCGAGGCCGCCAAGGGCTTCATGCCGCGCGGCGAGGGGCTCGCGCTGTACGCGGCCGCGACGGAGGCCGCCGCGCTCGGCCTGCCGCTCCTTGAGGTCGGCACGTACTGCGGCCGCTCCACGATCCTGCTCGCCGACGCGGCCCGGCAGGCCGGGGTGGCCGCGATCACCGTCGACCACCACCGCGGCAGCGAGGAGCAGCAGCCCGGCTGGGAGTACCACGACCCGGAGACGGTCGACCCCGAGGTCGGCCGCATGGACACGCTGCCCACCTTCCGCCGCACGCTGCACAGGGCGGGCCTGGAGGACCACGTGATCGCGGTCGTCGGCCGCTCGCCGCAGGTGGCGAAGGCGTGGGGCGGCGCGCTCGGCCTGGTCTTCATCGACGGCGGCCACACGGACGAGCACGCCACGGCCGACTACGAGGGCTGGGCGCCCCACGTCGCCGAGGGCGGGCTGCTCGTCATCCACGACGTGTTCCCCGACCCGGTCGACATCATGACCGGGCAGGCGCCGTACCGCGTCTACCTCAGGGCTCTGGAGTCCGGCGCGTTCACGGAGGTCGCGGTGGCGGACTCGCTGCGCGTGCTGCGGCGCACGGGGGCGGGAATCTGACCTCAGCGGGAGCGACGGGTATCTGACCTCAACAGGAGCGAGGGGCCCGACCTCGCGGATAGGCTCGCCCCCGTGTCGTACGTAGGTCCGGAATTCGATCCCTCCCAGCCGCCCAGGCGCCGCATCGGCCGCCCCGTGACAGTGGCCGTCGCCGCGCTGGTGCCGACCTGTCTCGCGGGCTGGCTCGTCTACCAGGCCACGAGCGGGCCCGACGGGAACGAACCGGCGAGATCGCTGCCCGCATCGGCGAGCGCGTCCGCCGGACAGGACGCGTCGCCCGGCTCCACCACGCCCTCCCCATCCGGAAGCAAGGCCTCCGATCAGGGCAAGGAAAAGGACAAGGGCGACAAGGACGGCAAGGGCGGGGACGCCGACCACAACGATTCGGCCACGAAGCCGCCCGGTGGCGGCCCCGCCGCGAGCGGCCCCCTCAAAGGCAAGGTCGTCGTGATCGACCCCGGCCACAACCCCGGAAACTTCCGCCACGCCTCGGAGATCAACCGCCAGGTCGACATCGGGACGAACCACAAGGAGTGCGACACCACGGGGACGTCCACCAATCACGGCTACACCGAGGCGAAATTCACCCTGGACGTCTCCCGACGGCTGCGGACGCTCCTCCAGAATCAGGGCGCCACGGTCAAGTTCACCCAGGACGACGACCGCCCCTGGGGGCCGTGCGTCGACGAGCGGGCCCAGATCGGCAACAAGGCGCACGCCGACGCGGTGGTCTCCATCCACGCCGACGGCTCCGGCGCGGGCAACCGCGGCTACCACGTGATCATGCCGGGAAAGGTGAGGTCGGGCTCGGCCGACACCTCGGCGATCGTCGGCCCCTCCGAGGAGTTGGGCGAGCGCATCGCCGGGAAGTTCGTGAGCGCGACGGGCAGCGCCCCCTCGAACTACATCGGCGGCGGCACCGGCCTCGACACCCGCAGGGACCTCGGGGGCCTCAACCTCTCCACCGTCCCCAAGGTGTTCATCGAGTGCGGGAACATGCGGGACGCGAAGGACGAGGCCCTGCTGACGAGCGGCACGTGGCGCCAGAAGGCCGCGCAGGGCATTTCCGAGGGAATCACGGGGTTCCTGCGGAAGTAGAGGTGAACGTCTTCGCGATGAAGCGTGGACGTCTTTATCCCGAGCAGACACCCCGCGCGTACTGACGATATTGTCCTCCCTACGATGAGGGGCCACCCCCGCGCTTCGCGCACCGCGACACGACCGCGACTACGGCGACAGCGACGCCTCCACTGACGAGACGACTGACGAAGGACCCTGAAGTGAATTTCCGCTCCCTCACTCGAGGCGACGGCGTGGTGATCGGAGCAGCGGTGTTGCTCTTCATCGCCTCGTTCCTCGACACCCTTGACATCGCTCGTGTCGACGGCGACAAGCTCCCCAACGCGTGGGAGAACGGCAACCTGCTGCTGAGCGTGTACCTGCTCGGCATCATCGGAGCGGCTCTCATCGTCGTCGGCCGCGCCCTGCCGCAGCCGAGCAAGGTCGCGGGCCTGGACCTCGGCCAGCTCGGCGTGGCCTTCGCCGTCGCCTCCGCATGGAGCTCGCTCGGTGCGATCTTCGACGCCGACCAGTCCTACGGCTTCTTCTTCGACGGCGCCCCCTCCGAGTCCACCCCCAGCGCCGGTGTCGGCCTCATCCTCGGTCTGATCGCCGCGCTGGTGCTCGCCGGTGGTGCGGTCGCCGGGCTGATCGTTCCTGCGCTGAAGGCCCCCCTCATGGGCGCCCCCAAGCCGATGGCCCCGCAGCCCTACGGCGGTCAGCCGCAGGGTGGCTACGGCTACCCGGGCGCCGGTGCGGGTCAGCCGCAGCCGGGTGCGCCGTACGGCGGCCAGCCGGGCCAGCCGCAGGGCCAGTCCTTCGGTGGGCAGCCGCAGCCGCAGGCCGGGCAGACCCCGCCGCCCGCGCAGGCGCAGCCCGCCGGTGACTTCTCGCCGTTCTGGTTCGCCGTGCCGGTGCCGCGTCCGCTGTACGCGGAGGACGGCTCGCCGACGCCGATCGCCGAGCTGGCTCCGGGTACCTGGTACCTGGCCGTCGAGCAGCGCGGTCCCGGCCTGGTCGCCCAGACGCAGGACGGCCGTCGCGGCGTGCTGCAGGACACCACGGGGATCCAGCGCGGCTGACCCCACGCACTCGCGGTACCGCGGCCCCTCGCCCCTTCCGGGCGGGGGGCCGTTGTCGTACAGTCCCTCCCCTACGACCCAACCTGACACACCGTCAGTTCACTTCACCAGGGAGGCAGGCCTATGCGGCTCGGGCTCGCACTCGGTTACTGGGGGCGCGGCCCCGACCCCGGACACGTCGCCCTGGCCCAGGAGGCCGAGCGGCTCGGCTACGACTCCGTGTGGACCGCCGAGGCCTGGGGCTCGGACGCCTTCACGCCGCTGACCTGGATCGCCGCGCAGACCTCGCGGATCAAGCTCGGTACGGCCGTCGCACAGATGGCGGCGCGCTCCCCCGTCACCACCGCCATGCACGCGCTCACCCTGGACCACCTCTCCGGCGGGCGGATGATGCTCGGCCTCGGGCTGTCCGGGCCGCAGGTGGTCGAGGGCTGGTACGGCAGGCCCTTCCCGAGGTCGCCGCTGACCGCGACGCGCGAGTACGTCGAGGTGATCCGCCAGGTCCTGCGGCGCGAGGGACCCGTGGAGCTGGCGGGACGCTTCCACTCCCACCCGTACGACGGCGAGGACGGCACCGGACTCGGCAAGGCCCTCAAGCCGATCACCCACCCCCTCCGCGCCGACCTGCCGCTCCTGCTCGGCGCCGAGGGTCCGAAGAACATCGCGCAGACGACACGGATCGCGGACGGCTGGCTGCCGCTGTACTGGTCGCCGCTGCGGACGGACGTGTACGAGGCGTCGCTCGCCGACGTCCCCGAGGGCTTCCTGATCGCCCCGATGGCCCGGGCCAAGGTCTGCGACGACGTGGCCGAGGGCCTGCTCCCCGTGAAGGCCATGCTCGGCTTCTACATCGGCGGGATGGGGCACTCCGCCCGCAACTTCCACGCCGACCTGATGGCGCGCATGGGATACGAGGCCGAGGCCCGGCACATCCAGGAGCTGTTCCTCGCGGGGCGCAGGGAGGAGGCGGTCCTCGCGGTGCCCGACGCCTTCGCCGACGAGATCTCCCTCGTCGGGCCGCGGGCGCGGATCGCGGAACGCCTTGAGCTGTGGCGCAAGGGTCCGGTGACGGACCTGCTGGTGCTCGCCCCGGACCCGCACACGCTGCGGGTCCTGGCCGAGCTCAACTCCTAGGGAGAAGGGCCCTAGTTCTTGGTCAGGTCTCCCGCAGACGGCACCTTGTCCTTCACCTCAGCGCCCGCGCTGCTGCCCGCGCCCTTGATGTCCTTGATGATGTCGTCGAAGGAGTTCACCACCGAGTCCGTCCCCTCGCCCTTGCGGAGCTTGGACGGCAGGTCCTTCAGGGCGTCGATGCCGGAGGTCAGCGGGGCCACGGCCTTGGAGAGGGTCGGGTCGCCCTTCGCGTTCTTCGTCGCGGCCTTGAGCCTGTTGTACGTGAACGCGCCCGCGAGGCCCGCCTTGATCAGGGCGAACTTCCGGCCGCCCGCGCCCTTCTTGAACTTGCCCGCGCGGTAGGGCTTCACGATCCACTGGTACGTCGCCCCCGCGGCCAGGCCCGCGTTGGCGACGAAGCGGGTCTTGGCGAACTTCTGCTTCTCGGCGCTGCTGCTGGCGGACGGCGCCGCCGCGGAAGCGGTGCTCTCACCGCTGCTGCCGCAGGCCGTCGCACCGGCCAGCAGGGTGCCGCAGAGCGTGAGGGAGACCGCGGCACGGCGGACGGGTACGGGGCTGGGCACGACGGGGGCCTCCAGACGGGAGCTGAGCGGCCCGTGGGAGAGCGCGGACCTCTCCGCAGCCTCACCCCGGCCGCCGCACCACGCCACCGGGGCTCCCCCGTACGGGTTTCAACGGGGCTCTCCCCGGTACCCGGTAACCATGTCTCCCACGCGGAACTCCCACGGAAGCACTGCGGCACGGGTGATCGTCGTCGTCGCCGACGTCATGGCCGCCATCCTCGGCCTGTGGATCCTGATGTACCTGCTGGACGCGAACCGCGCCAACGACCTCGTCCAGTTCATCCACGACGCGGCCCGGTGGCTGGCGGGCTGGTCCCACGACCTCTTCACGTTCGACGAGGACTGGGCCCGGGTCGTCGCGGGCTACGGCCTCGCGGCCGTCGTCTACCTGTTCATCGGCCACGCCCTCGCGGGCCGCCTGCGCCGCTACTGAAGCTGCTGAAGCTACTCAGGCGGTTCACAGCAGTCGGGGTCCAGGCCCCGCGGCAGCCCTTCGCCCGAGAAGACCGCGCAGGTCGCCTCGTCGCCGCCCAGGGCCGCCACGGCGAGCAGGAGTGAGCCCGCCGTCCAGGTGGTGAGCTCCGCGGGCCAGATCGCCTCGTCGTCGAAGACGTAGCCCGTCCAGTACAGGCCCGACTCCGGGTCGCGCAGGTGCTGGAGGGACTGCAGGATGTCCAGGGCGCGGTCGGACTCCCCCAACACCCAGAGGGCGAGGGCGAGTTCGGCGCTCTCGCCGCCGGTGACCCACGGGTTGGGCACCACGCAGCGCACCCCGAGGCCGGGCACGACGAAGCGGTCCCAGCCCTCCTCTATGCGGGACTTGGCCGCCACGCCGGTCAGCGCGCCGCCCAGGACCGGGTAGTACCAGTCCATCGAGTAGCGGTTCTTGTCGAGGAAACGCTCGGGGTGGTGGCGGATCGCGTGTGCGAGCGCACCCGCGGCCAACTCCCAGTCGGGCTGCGGCTCTTCGCGCTGCTCGGCGATGGCGAGGGCGCAGCGCAGCGCCTGGTGGATGGAGGAGGAGCCGGTCAGGAGCGCGTCGGTGACCGGGGTGCCGTCCGGCTCCCGCTTCCAGCCGATCTGCCCGCCCGGCTGCTGGAGCCCGAGCACGAACTCGACGGCGGCGACCACGGCGGGCCACATGCGGTCCAGGAACGCCTCGTCGCCGGTCGAGAGGTAGTGGTGCCAGACGCCGACCGCGAGGTAGGCGCAGAAGTTGGTCTCGCGGCCGCGGTCGGTGACGTCGTGCGGATCCCCGTCGGCGTAGGCCGCGTACCAGGAGCCGTCCGGGTTCTGGTGGCGCACGAGCCAGTCGTAGGCGCGCTCGGCGGCCGCGTGCTCGCCCGCCGCGTCCAGCGCCATGGCGGCCTCGGTGTGGTCCCACGGGTCCAGGTGGTGGCCGCGGAACCACGGGATGGCGCCGTCCTCGCGCTGCACGGCGAGGATGCCGCGCACCGTCGCCACGGCCTGATCGGCCGTCAGGACGCCGGGCAGGACGAGGTGTTCGGTCCGCTCCGGGCTCGTCACTTGGCGGCCGCCGCGGCGTCGGCGGAGGCCTTGGGGAGGTGCGGCTTGGTCGCGTACGCCACGAAGCTCTTGCCGACGACGGGGTTGAGCAGCTGCTCGGCGACCCGGGTGGCCAGCGGCTTCTTCATGATGTCCCAGACCAGGAGCTTGTGGTACGCCCGCACGGGCAGCGCCTTGTCGTTGTCGACGCCGAACGCGCACTTCAGCCACCAGTACGGCGCGTGCAGTGCGTGCGCGTGGTGCGTGCCGTAGGGCTTGAGGCCCGACTCCCGCATCCGGTCGAGGAGTTCGTCCGCCTTGTAGATGCGGATGTGGCCGCCCTCGACCTCGTGGTAGGCGTCCGAGAGGGCCCAGCAGACCTTCTCCGGGCCGTAGCGCGGGACGGTGACCGCTATGCGGCCGCCCGGCTTCAGGACGCGCACCATTTCGGCGAGGACGCCCTTGTCGTCGGGGATGTGCTCCATGACCTCGGAGATGATCACGACGTCGAACGACTCGTCGGGGAAGGGGAGGTTGAGCGCGTCGCCCTCCATCGCGGTGGCCGTCGCGCCCGCGGGCGCCTCATCGGCCTCCTTCATCGCGGCGAACCACTTGGCGACCTCGCGGATCTCCTCGGCGTTCTGGTCGAGGGCCACCACCTGCGCGCCGCGCCGGTAGCACTCGAAGGCGTGCCGGCCCGCGCCGCAGCCCAGGTCGAGGACGCGGTCGCCCGCGGCGAGCGGGAAGCGGGTGAAGTCGACGGTCAGCATCAGCGATGGCTCCCGGAGTGCGTCGAGTACGTCGTGGTGGCCGCGGCGCGGCCGGGATGCGTGGCCGCGGAGCGGTCCATGGCCTCGCGGTAGCGGTCGGCCGTGCCCTTGGCGGCCTGGGCCCAGGTGAACTTGGCGAGGACGCGTGCGCGCCCCGCGGTGCCGAGCCTGGCCCGCAGGTCGCCGTCGCCGAGCAGCCGGTTCAGGCCGTGCGCCAGCGCTCCGGCGTCGCCCGGCGGGACGGCGAGGCAGGTCTCCCCGTCGGGGCCCGCGACCTCCGGGATCGCGCCGCCGGTGGTGGCGAGGAGCGGGGTGCCGGTGGCCATCGCCTCCGCCGCGGGGAGCGAGAACCCCTCGTACAGCGAAGGGACGCAGGCGACCTGCGCCGAGCGGACGAGGTCGACGAGCTCGGCGTCGGTGATGCCCTTGACGAACTCGACGGCGCCTTCGAGGCCGTGGCGCTCGATGGCCTGGGCGACGGGGCCGTCCTCGGCGCGCTTGCCGACGACGACGAGGTGGGCGCCGGGGTGGTCGGCGCGGACCTTGGCGAGCGCCTCGACGAGGTGGACCAGCCCCTTGAGCGGGACGTCGGCGCTGGAGGTGGTGACGATCCTGCCGGGCACTTCGGGGACGGCCGGGTCCGGCGAGAAGAGGCCGGTGTCGGCGCCGATGTGGACGACGTCGATGCGGTCCGCGCGGACGCCGAGGTGGTCGACGATCTCCTGCCGGGACGTGCCGGAGACGGTGAGGACCGAGGGGAGGCGGCGCGCGACGCGCTTCTGCATGCGGGTGAACGCGTACCAGCGGCGGACGGAGGCGCGGCGCTTCCAGCCGGGCGCGGCGTCCAGCTCCAGCTGCCGGTCGACGGTGATGGGGTGGTGGATCGTGGTGACGAGGGGCGCGCCGAGGTCGCCGAGGAGGCCGTACCCCAGGGTCTGGTTGTCGTGCACGACGTCGAAGTCGCCCCGCCGGGCGCGCAGGTGCCGCCGGGCGCGCAGGCTGAACGTGACGGGCTCGGGGAAGCCGCCGGTCCACATCGTCGCCACTTCGAGGGCGTCGACCCAGTCGCGGTACTCGTCGCGCTTGGGGGTGCGGAAGGGGTCGGGCGAGCGGTAGAGGTCCAGGCTCGGCAGCTCGGTGAGCTTGAGTCCTTCGAGGCCCGCGCCCTCGTCGAGGACGGGGTAGGGCTGCGCGCCGATCACTTCGACGCTGTGGCCGAGCCGGGCGAGCTCGCGGGAGAGGTGGCGTACGTAGACGCCCTGTCCCCCGCAGAACGGGTTCCCTTTGTACGTGAGGAGAGCGATGCGCAGCGGGCGCTCGCCGTCGCCGCCAGAGCCCTTTCGGGGGCCCGCTTCCATGGCCTCAGCGGTCACTCTCGGCCCCCTTCTCCCTGCAGTTCTCCGCGAGGTTACGCCGGGACGGTAATCTAGAACAAGTTTCAGACTTGATCGCTGAATGATCGCTGAACGAGCTTTGAATCTACCGGCAGGTAGGCGAGGTGTAAGGCCCGGATCAGGTGATTCGCGCCACGACGGGCTCCCTGCCATGCTGTGCGATCTCGCGAGGCGTATTCGGAGGGGCATCGACATGACAGCGGAAGTCAGGACGGCGAACCCTGCGGCGCCGCCCCTCACCGAGCGCCAGGAGGCGCGCCGCCGCCGCATCCTGCACGCCAGCGCCCAACTGGCCAGCCGGGGCGGTTTCGACGCCGTGCAGATGCGGGAGGTCGCCGAGGCCGCGGGCGTCGCCCTGGGCACGCTGTACCGCTACTTCCCCTCCAAGGTCCATCTGCTGGTCGCCACCATGCAGGACCAGCTCCAGCACATGCACACGACGATCCGCAAGCGCCCGCCCGCCGGTGAGACGCCCGCCGAGCGGGTCGCCGAGACGCTGATGAGGGCCTTCCGTGCGCTGCAGCGCGAGCCGCATCTGGCGGACGCGATGGTGCGGGCGCTGACCTTCGCGGACCGCTCGGTGAGCCCCGAGGTCGACACGGTGTCGCGGCTGACGACGGCGATCATCCTGGACGCGATGGGGCTGACGGAGACGCCGACCGCGCAGCAGCTGTCCGCGGTGCGGGTCATCGAGCACACCTGGCACTCGGCGCTGATCACCTGGCTTTCGGGCCGGGCCTCCATCGCCCAGGTGAAGATCGACATCGAGACGGTGTGCCGACTCATCGACCTCACGGCCGAGCCGCGCGCATAGCCTGTCGGCGCCGCCCTGCCCATAAGTCGTCCGTCACCTGTCCGACGCACAGGGGGCGCACAGGCGTATGGCAAATGCGCCCCTGCCCTCCCCGTTGGCCAGTTCTCTGCGTCACGACCGGGGTACTCGCCGCTATGAATGGTCTGCGTGCTTGAACGGCGCAACCGGGGCGGGGAGCTGGAGGGGCAGAGCGTGATCCGGGTTCTTCTCGTGCACGACGCCTGTCTGTTGAGAATGGCTTTGGCGGAGCAACTCGCCCGCGAGCCGGATCTGGAGGTGTTCCACGCGCCGTGGTCACACGCGCGTCGGCGGCAACGGAACGTACGACCGGACCTGTGTGTGGTGGACCTCGATGACGAGGCGGCCTACGCACAGGCACCGCTCGGCGAACTGACCGGGCCGTCGGCGCTGGGGAGGGGCTGCCGGGTGCTGGTGCTCGCCACCGCCAACCGGCCGGGCCAGCTGCGGCGGGCGGCGGAAGCGGACGCCCTCGGTTATGTGAACAAGGCGAGCGCGCCGGAACGGCTGCTCGCGGGGATAAGGCAGGTGGCGGCGGGCCGTCGGTTCGTCGACGACTCGCTGGGGTTCGGCTTCCTCAAGGCGGCGCAGATGCCGCTCACCCGACGCGAGTTGAGCGTGCTCTCACTCGCCGCCGGGGGTGCGTCGGTCGCCGAGATCGCGAACAGCCTCCATCTGTCCAACGGAACGGTGCGCAACTACATGGCCGCGATCACCCGCAAGACCGGGGCGCGGAACAGGATCGACGCGATACGGATCTCGCAGGGCGAGGGGTGGGTGTGAACCCCACTCGCCCGCGCCATTGAGGTCCCGATAGAGGGGGGAACGTTCCAGCAGCTCGTCGTGGTGACCGCAGAGGGCGTGCGCCCCGTCCATCACCAGGACGCGGTCGGCCCGGCGGGCCGAACTGATGCGGTGGGCGATCACCACCAGAGTGCCGCCCGGGCGGGCCGCGAAGGCCCGCTCGGCGCGGGACTCCGCCACCGGGTCGAGGTGGCAGGTCGCCTCGTCGAGGATCGCGAGCGGGGCGTACGAGAGGTAGGCGCGGGTCAGCGCGATCAACTGCCGTTCCCCCGCGGACAGTTCGTCCGGCGCCAGCTCGGCGTCCGGTCCGCCGAGCCGCTCGATCAGCGGGGCCAGACCGACCACCTCGGCGGCGGCGAGCATCTCCCGCTCCGGAACGGGGTCCTCCCGCAGATAGCCCAGGTTGTCGCGGAGGGTCCCGGTGAAGACGTACGCCTCCTGAGGAATGAGTACGCGCCGCCCCACGGCCCCCTCTCCCCGCACGGGAAGCCCGTCGACGCGCACGTCTCCCGCGTCCGGTACGAGCAGCCCAGCCACGATTCCGGCCATGGTGGACTTGCCGATGCCGCTGGGTCCGACGACGGCGAGGTGCTCGCCCCTGGCGAGGGTGAGATCCAGGTCGTTGAGGACGGGCTCGGCGTGGGGGCCGTAGGCGAAGGTGAGGGAGGAGAGGCGGAGGGCGGGGGCGGGCATCTCGCCCTGGGGTGTACCGGCCCGGGGCGCCTCGCCCTCGGGGATCTCGGCCGTCTCCGGCGGGTCCCACGTCAGGCGCCGCAGGACGATGACCAGGCGGGAGCCGCTCGCGCCCAGGCCGTGGACCAGGTTGTGGAGGGCGGGGAGCAGGGCCTGGGTGACATAGGCCAGGGCGCCGACCAGGGCACCCGGCGTCACTCCGTTGTCCAGGAGCCAGGGGCCCGTGGCAAGGAGCAGGACCAGCGGGAGCTGGCCGCCGGTCGCCAGCGCCACCGTGCGCAGGATGCCCCAGCGGGCGAGCGCACCGGCCGCCGCGTACTCCGTGGCGACGCCCCGGTCCAGGTCCTCGGCCACGCCCTGTTCCGCGCCCGCCGCCGCCACGTCCCGCAACCCCGGGCACACGACGCCCAGTTGACCGGCCAGCTCCTCGTCCGCGACCAGGAACTCCTCCTGCCTGCGGGCCAGCGGCCGCAGCGTCGCCACGAACAGGGCGATCCCGGCGAGCAGCGGCGGCGCGACCACCAGAAGCAGCAGGGGGGCCAGCGAGAACAGGCCGATCAGCGCGCCCGCCGCCGTGAAGACGAAGGAGCGGGACACCAGCACCAGGCCCGCGAAGGTGTCCCTCGCGATCTCCACCTGCTGGGTCAGCCGGGACACGGCGGCGCCGTCCGCATCGCGCAGGCCGCGCCCGACGACCTGCCGCACCAGGGAGTCCCGCATCGGTTCCACCAGGTCGGCGACGGCGCGGTACACCTTCCCCGTGCCGTAGGCGGCGATCACCACACCGAGTGCGGCCGCGCCGAGCCAGCCGAGGCCGACCGCCTCGTTCCCGTCGAGGAACCCGTCGTCCAGGGCGTGCGCGAGGGCGTACCCGGTGAGGAACGTCTGCCCGGTCTCCAGCACGGACCAGAGCACGAGCCGCAGTACCACCGGCCACCTGCGCCGCAGGAAGCGCACGCCCCTGCGGTACGGGCCCGGCCTGGCCGAAGGCCGCACGCCGGAACGCTTCACACCGGAAAGCTGCACCCCGGAACGCTTCACGCGCCGAACACCTCCCGGTACTCCGGCCGCTCCCACAGCTCCGCATGCGTGCCCACCGCCCGGATCCGGCCTTCGTGCAGCCAGGCCACCGCGTCCGCGCGGGCCGCCGTCGCCGCGCGGTGGGCGATGATCAGGCGGCTGCGGTGCGGGGTGTGGCGGAGCAGGGCCTCGGCGATGTGGTGCTCCGTCACGGTGTCCAGGCTCGACATCGCGTCGTCGAGGATCAGGAGTCGGCCGCCGCGCGCGAACGCCCGTGCCAGGCCGAGGCGTTGGGCCTCGCCTCCGGACAGGGGCGCTTCGGCGCAGCGGGTGGCGTAGCCGTCGGGGAGGCGGGTGATGAAGGTGTCGGCGCGGGCGGCGCGGGCCGCCTCGCGGACGCGTTCCGGTGCCGGGCGCGGGGCGCCGAAGCCGATCGTGCCCTCCAGGGTGTCGCCGAGCAGCGCGGGCCGCTCGAAGGCGTAGCCGACCTCGCGGCGCAGCTCCTCGCGGCCGAGCGAGCCCAGTGGGACGCCGTCGAGGCGTACGACTCCTTCGTCGGGGTCGGTCAGCCGTCCGGCCAGGGAGGCGAGCAGGGACTTGCCCGCGCCCGACCGGCCGACCACGGCGACCGTGCCGCCCGCGGGCACGGTCAGGTCGACGCCGTCGAGGACGGTGCGTCCGCCGCGGCTCACCCTGACCCCGCGCAGCTCCAACAGGCCGCCGGTGGGCGGGAGTCCGGCCGTGCCGTGCACGGTTTCGGGCTCCGCGAGTACCTCGCCCAGGCGCCGGGCCGCGGCCCGCGCCCGCACCAGGCCGCCGAGCTGTCCGACGAGCATGCCGACACCGGTGGCGAGCACCGCGTACCGGGACGCGGCCAGCAGGTCGCCGATGCTGATGCGCTCCTGGAGCACCAGGTGGCCCGCCACCGCGGCGACCGCGAGCTGCAGCAGCGGCGCGACGGCGACGGCCTGTGCCTGGGAGCGGCCCTGGACCCGCCACATCCGGTGTCCCTGGCGGGCGAGTTCGGGCAGCGTCCGCAGGACCCGCGCCGCCTCCTTGTTCTCGGTGTGCGCCGCCGCGATGGTCCGCGCGCCGCCGACCGCCTCGCTCAGGCGGCCCGCGATGTCCCCCTGGACGTGCTGGTAGCGGGCCACGCAGTCGGAGGAGACGCGGACGAACGCCCGCAGCAGCAGGAAGAGGACGGGTGCGCCCGCGACGAAGGCCACGGCGAGCCAGCCGTCGATGAGGGCGAGGGCGACGATCGCGCCGAGGGGTGTGACCAGGGCGGCGAGGAGGGCGGCGAAGGTGGTGGGGGCGACGCCCGCGTGGGCCGCGTTGTCGATGAGGCGCGCGACCAGGTCGCCGGGGGCGAAGCGCGCGGTGGTGCGGGGGCCGACGGCGAGGACGTGGCGTACGACGCGGCCGCGCAGCCAGGCGGTGGTGCGGGCGTTGGTGGTGCCGGTGAGGACGCCGTCGACGGCGTCCAGGAGTGCGCTGGCGCCGATCAGCGCGGCGCAGGCGAGGATCCAGCGGGTGGCGTCGGTGCCGCCGCCGGTCAGGTGGCCGGTGAGGACGGCGTCCAGGGCGCGGCCGATCGCGAGCGGCAGGAGCAGGGTGGCGCCCGATCCGGCGACGGCGCAGAGGGCGAGGACCGTGCAGCGTGCGGCGCTGTACCGGGTCGCGGTGCCCAGCAGGCGGGTACCTGCCGCGGATTGCCGCGGGTGCTGCGGACGGGTGGTCGTCGTCGCCATGCGGTCCGGATCTCCGTCACCTCGGTGGTGGGCCCGGGCGGGCCCCTTTCGGGGTGCCGCCCGGGCCTGCGTTGCCGTGCCGCTCAGGTGCTGCGGTCAGGCGTCAGTCAGAGACAGAGGAGGACGCTGGCGTCGCTCCAGCAGAGCAGCAGGCTGACCTGGCTGCCGCCGCCACCGTGGCCGCCGCCACCCGTCATCTCGTCGGATTCCATGCTCTGCAGGTCGAGGAGTGCCATGAAACTTCCCTCTCTCTTGGGGGAGTTGACTGCCCTTTATGGGGTTGTGTCACGACCCCGCCGTGAGGCGGGACCGGCTCTGGGGCCGCAGGGGCGGCAGGAAGGGGACGTGCGCTCCGTCGTCGCCGAGCGCTCCGGCGAGTGCGAGGAGGCAGCCCGCCGTCCCGGTGTGGAGATCCATGGACAGGCGCAGCATCTGGTGTCCGGGGAAGGCCAGCTGGCCCGCGTACGACATCGCGAACCAGCCGAGTTCCTCGACCTGCTCCGCGACGTCCTCGGGGGTGATGCCCGGTGCGGTGCTGCGGTTCATGTGGGCCAGCAGGCCCGCCCGGCCCTGGAACAGGCCCGGCTGTACGCAGAAGCGTGAGCGCGCGGCGGCCAGGATGCCGGGGCGTGCCGCCTCGAAGTCGGCGTCGTCGCGGTGCGCGAGGTAGTCGTCGAGGACCATGCCGATGCCGACGCTGCCCTCGCCGAGGTAGGGCATGGTGCGCCAGCCCTCGTTCACGGCGAGGCTGCCGTCCTTGTGGGTCACGCACTGGGCGAGGTCCGTGCGCAGGGCGCGGGCCGCCAGGTCGAGGAGTGCGGGGTCGCCGGTCCGTTCGTACAGGCGCAGGAAGAGCAGTGCGGGTCCGGTGGCGCCGCGCAGCAGTCCTGCCCTGCGGCGGCCGATCTTCGGGGCGCCTTCCGTGCCCTCGGCGTACTCGGCGGTGAGGCGTTCGCCGAGGAGTTCGGCGGCCCGCTCCGCGTGGCGTGCGAGGTCGCTCTCGCCCGTGCTCCGTGCGAGGCCGTCGAGGGCGAGGCCCAGTCCGGCGAGGCCGCCGTACAGGTCGGAGGGGAGCCGCTCCCAGTTCTCGGCCAGGACGAGGCCGACGAGGTCGAGGGCGCGGGTGCGGTGGCCGAGCCGGTCGAGTACGTGGGCGATGCCCGCGATTCCGTCGTGCAGCCCGAGCGGGGTGCCGAGCGGGGTCGGTGCGGTGTGTGCGAGGAGCCAGCGTTCGCCCTCTTCGTAGCGTTCGGCGCCGCTCTCGGCGAGCGCGAGCAGCACACCGGCCGCGCCGTGCGCGATGCCGAGTCCGCCGCCGTCGGAGAACTGGGCGATGTCGCCGGGGAAGAGCCGGTCGTCGCGTTCGGGGGTGGCCGAGGCGAGGATGGCCTTGACCATCGAGTCGCGGCTGTAGGGCCAGTCGGCGGGGTCGACCAGGGGCGCGGTCGCCCCGGCCGTCCGCCGGGTGGCGCCGGTCCTGCCGCGCGGGCCGTGCTCGATCTCCGCCACCGCTTCGGCCAGGAACTCCTCGGGCACGTCGGGGAATTCCGCGGCGATCACCTGGGCGAAGTGCGCGGCCTTGCCCCGGTCGATGGAGAGCAGCGACGTGATCGGCAGGAACAGGGCGAGCCGCAGGCAGGCGAGGGCGTACCGGTCGATGTCGACGCCGGTGCGGTCGGGCGGCGCGAGGAATCCGGGGTGCGCGACGATCTGGCGGCCCGTGTCGCCGACGGCGCCCGCTGCCTCGAAGTCGAGGAGGGAGACGGACTGTTCGTCGGGCGCGACCATGATGTTGAAGAGGTGCAGGTCGTTGAAGACGACGCCCCGCTCGTGCACGGCGGTGACGGCGTCCTCGACGGCGCGGTGCATGCGCAGCGCCCAGGCCGTGTACTCGGAGATGGCCGCGGCGTCGGGTTCGCTGGTGCACAGCGGGTGCCGGTGGGCGAAGAACGAGTTGAGGGTGGACCCTTCGAGGAAGTCCATGACGAGGAAGCGGTGGCCGTCGAGGAGGAACCAGTCGCGCACCTCGGGGGCCACGCCGAGTCCGGAGAGCTTCTCCAGGGCGGCCTTCTCGCGTTCGAGCCGGGCCACGGCGTCGGCGCCGTCGGAGGCGAGGCCCGCGTGCGGGCGGCCTTCCTTGAGGACGACCTTGCGGCCGTCGCGGGTGTCGGTACCCGCGTAGACACCGCCGCCGTTGGAGAAGTGCAGGGCCTTCTCGATGCGGTACGGCAGGTCGGAGACGGTGGTCTTGTTGCGGGCCGCGAGCGCCGGTTCGAGGAAGGGCGGCAGCGTCACCCACTCGGGGACCTTGAAGGCGGGGTCGCGGGGGTCGGGCACGAGCTGCCCCTCGGCGTCCTCGATGGCGGGCACCAAGGTGCCCTTGCCGTTGTCGCACATGCGCCGGGTGAAGGCGCCGTACCTGACGTACAGCGGGCCCTGCCGCCAGCGCAGGTCGGTGAGGATGTAGGGACCCTCGATGCCCTCGAGGAGGTCCCCCAAGTCGGTGAGGACTTCCTGCAGTTGCGCCTCGTCCGCCGGGTAGACGGTGACGGCCTTGCCGCTGTGGTCGCGGCCCGCGTACTTGCTGTTGCGCAGGTGCAGCAGGTGTTTGGCCGGTACGAACTTGAAGGGGATGCGGCGGGGGACGCAGTGGTCCCAGACGGTCGACGCGACGCGGTCCGCGTTCTGCAGGGTCGCGGAGACGTGGATCTTCCAGCCCTGCTGCGGTGCGGGTACGGGGGTCCCGTCGTCGCCCAGCGGGACGAGGGACAGCCAGTCGCCGATGCGTCCGGAGCGCCACCCGGCGGGGACGGGTCGGCCCGCCACCGGGAACTCGACGGCGCCCGAGGCGCCCTTGGACGACAGCCGGTCCGGGGTCTCGTAGAAGTGCCTGTCGGCCAGACAGTAGACCTCGTACCGCTTGTCCATGGCGTCCCCTCTCCGCTCGGCGTGGCAGAGAGATTTCCAGGGCGCTAAGGGGTGGAACAGTCACGAGTGTCATCAGAACGCCGTGCGGAACGCATGGGTAAAGTCACGTTCGCTCATGTTCGAGAGCACAGAATATCCACGGACGGGACAAATGGCCACGCCCGCGCCGTCATCGGGGTAAACGGGGCGCGGGCGCGGTCCTGCCGTGCTTCGGGGCACTGTTTCCGCTGCTAGTCCTCCGGCGGAAACACGACCTCTCCGCCCCCGGCCAGCGTGATCGTGATCGCCTCGACCGGGCAGCCCTCCGCCGCCTCGAGGACCTTTTCGTTGGCGTCGGTCTCGGGCTCGGTGGGGTGCGACTGGCGGGCGGTGTCCAGCTCGAACCCGCCGGGCGCGGTGAGCACGCACATCCCGGAGCCGATGCAGACCGACCGGTCGACCTCGACGTGCCAGCGGTCGCCCATCAGGCACCGCTCCCCTGGTAGCCGCTGGGGAGATGGATCATCTTGTGCTCGAAGTACTCGCCGTATCCCTCGGGGCCGAACTCGCGCCCCAGGCCGGAGTTCTTGTAGCCGCCGAAGGGGCCGAGCATGTCGAGGCTGAAGGTGTTCACGGAGTACGTGCCCGTGCGCACCCGGCGCGCGATGTCGATGCCGCGCTCGACGTCGGCCGTCCAGACGCTGCCGCTGAGGCCGTAGTCGGAGTCGTTGGCGATCCGTACCGCCTCGTCCTCGTCACCGTAGGGCAGCAGGCAGATGACGGGGCCGAAGATCTCCTCGCGGGCGATGCGCATCGAGTTGTCGACGCCGCCGAACAGCGTCGGCTCCACGTACCAGCCCTGGTCGAGGCCCGCCGGACGGCCGCCGCCCGCAAGGATCTTGGCGCCCTCCTCCTGGCCGATGCGGATGTAGTCGAGGGAGCGCTGCTGCTGCCGCCGGGCGACGAGCGGGCCGAGTTCGGTGGCGGGGTCGAGGGGGTCGCCGACCTTGAGGGCGCTGGCGGCGGCGGAGAAGGCATCGGCGAACTCGTCGTAGCGGGTGCGCGGCACGAGGATGCGGGTCTGGGCCACACACGCCTGGCCGTTGATCATCCAGGCGAACGGGGTGATGCCCGCGACGGCGGTCGCCGCGTCGGCGTCCGGCAGGACGACGGCGGCCGACTTGCCGCCCAGCTCCAGCGTCACGCGGGTGAGGTTGCGGGCGGCGACCTCCATGACGCGCTTGCCCGCGGCGACGGACCCGGTGAAGGACACCTTGTCGACGTCGGGGTGCCCGACGAGGTACTCGCTCACCTCGCGGTCCGCGCAGACGATGGAGAGCACCCCTTCGGGCAGGCCAGCCTCGGCCGCGAGCTCGGCGAGGATGTACGCGTCGAGAGGGGCCTCCGGGGAGGTCTTGAGGATCACCGGGCAGCCGGCGAGCAGGGCGGGCGCCAGCTTGGCGGCGGCGGTGAACTGCGGGACGTTCCAGGGCACGACGGCCGCGACGACGCCCACCGGTTCGCGCCGGACGAGCAGCTTGCCGAGGACGCCGTCGCGCTCCTCCTCGTACCGGAAGTCGCGGGCCACGGTGATCGCCGCGTCCCACACCATCATCGCGGCGAGGGCCTGCACCATCACGCTTGACGTGTAGGGGGTGCCGTTCTCGGAGCTGATGACGCGGGCGATCTCCTCGTGGCGCGCCGCGAAGCCGTCCTTGATCTTCGCGATGATCTCGATGCGCTCGTCCAGGGTCATCCGCGGCCAGGGACCGCGCTCGAAGGCCTTGCGGGCGGCGGCGACGGCGCGGTCCACGTCGGCGGGCGCCGCGTGCGGCACCCGGGCGAAGACCTCTCCGGTGTGCGGGGAGACGACGTCGATGACGTCCTTTCCGAGCGGGTCGACCAACTCCCCGCCGATGAACAGCTGTCCGTGTTCCACGAGCTCGGTCATGGCTGACTGCCTCCTGCGGAGCGCTTCCCGACGCGGTTTCCCGACCCGGTTTTCTGACACGGTCTCAGAACTGATACCAGTTCTAGTTCGTGGAGTCCACGGACGGAAGGGGTAACGCAGCCTCCAGACAGTCGACTTGGGCGACTATTGGAACTAGTTCTAGTTATAGTGGTGGCCCCCGGCGAGGGGACCGGCGACGAGAGACGAGGCCCTCATGACCCCTCAGGTGACGGACCCGCCGGTGATCGAGCACGGCGGCGGCGTCTGGAGCATCAAGGTCCCGATCCCCGACAACCCCCTCGGCTTCACCCTCGTCCACCTCCTGGACACCGACGCGGGACCGGTCCTCGTCGACACCGGCTGGGACGACCCGGCGTCCTGGGACACCCTCACCGCCGGGCTCGCCACCTGCGGCGTCGCGGTCGCCGACGTGCACGGCGTCGTCATCACGCACCACCACCCCGACCACCACGGCCTCTCCGGCAAGGTCAGGGACGCCTCAGGGGCGTGGCTCGCCATGCACGACGCGGACGCGTCCGTGGTCCGCCGCACCCGCTCGAACCCGCCGGACCGCTGGTACGCGTACCTGGTGGACAAGCTCACCGCCGCGGGCGCGCCCGCCGACCACCTCGCCCCGCTGATCCTGGCCCGCGACGAGGGCCGCCCCCGCAAGCTTCCCGGCCTCGCCCCCGCCCTCCCCGACCGCTCCATCACCCCCGGCGAGCTCCTCGCCCTGCCCGGCCGCCGCCTGCGCGCGATCTGGACCCCCGGCCACACGCCCGGCCACGTCTGCCTCCACCTGGAGGAGGACCATCCGGCGGGCCTGCGCGGCAACGGCCGCCTCTTCTCCGGCGACCACCTGCTGCCCGGCATCACCCCGCACATCGGCCTGTACGAGGACCCCGAGTCGGAGACCGTCACCGACCCCCTCGGGGACTACCTGGACTCCCTGGAGCGCGTCGGCCGCCTCGACCCCGCGGAGGTCCTGCCCGCCCACCAGCGCACGTTCACCGACGCGCCCGCCCGCGTCCACGAGCTCCTGACCCACCACGAGGAGCGCCTGACCGGACTCCTCACCCTGCTCGCCGAGCCCCTCACCCCCTGGCAGATCGCCGAGCGCATGGAGTGGAACCGCCCCTGGGCCGAGATCCCCTACGGCTCGCGCACCATCGCCGTCTCGGAGGCCGAGGCCCATGTGCGGCGCCTGGTCAAGCTGGGGCGCGCGGAGGCCGTGCCGGGCAGCGACCCGGTCACCTTCGTGGCGGTGTGACCCGGAAGGCGCGCGGACCGGCCGGTAGAGTGAGCGCGTCGTCCTCACGTCCGCCAAGGGGGAAGCCGGTGCGAATCCGGCGCTGACCCGCAGCCGTGTGCCACTGAGCGTGGCGAGCCGGAATGCCCGGCGCGGAACGTGACCGGCTCGCTTCATCGGGACCCCCGATGAGCGGCACCGTCGAGGTATACGGAGCCGGAGCCGCCCGGTAGCCGTGCTCGCACGGTCCGTGCCGCCCCGCTCCCCGCAGGGAGAGGCAACCCGCCCCATCATGAACGTTCGTCGCAGCGCAGCGGTCCTGGCCGCCGCCGTCGCCGTGTTCGGCTCGGCCGCGGCACCGGCCGCCTTCGCGGACGACGCGAAGCCGTCGCCCTCGGCCGCGCTCCCCTCGGGCCTCTACGGCAAGACCGACCCCAAGTTCGACGGCGTCTTCCGCCAGTCGTACGCCCTGCTCGCCCAGGACACCGAGGGCGTCGTGCCCGCCACGAAGGCGGTGGACTGGCTCACCGGCCAGCAGTGCGCGAGCGGCGGCTTCGCGGCGTACCGCGCGGACGCCACCGAGCCCTGCAACTCCAAGACGGCGGTCGACAGCAACTCCACCGCCGCCGCCGTGCAGGCCCTCGCCGCGCTCGGCAAGCAGGACAAGACGGTCAAGAAGAGCGTCGACTGGCTGAAGTCCGTACAGAACAAGGACGGCGGCTGGGGCTACAACCCGGGGCTGCCCAGCGACGCGAACTCCACCGGCATCGTGGTCGGCGCGCTCGTCGCGGCGGGCCAGAACCCGGCGGCGATGAAGTCCCAGGACGGCAAGTCCGCCTACGACGCGCTGCCGAAGCTCGCCATGGACTGCGACAAGGACGGCGGCGCGTTCGGTCTCGCCGACGCCAAGTCCGGCAAGCTCTCGCCGAACGCCGACGCCACCGCGGCCGGTGTCCTCGGCAGCCTCGGCAAGGGCCTCGTCGTCTCCGCGCCCAAGAAGTCCGAGACCGCCGCGCCCAAGTGCGCGAAGCCGGACACCGCCGCGCAGGCCGCGGGCAACGGCGTGGGCTATCTGCTCGACACCCTCGGCAAGACCGACGACCACCTGATGTCGTCGATGCCGGGCTCCACGGACCAGCCGGACTTCGGCAACACGGCCGACTCCGTGCTCGCCCTCGCCGCCGCCGGACAGAGCGAGCGGGCCAAGGCGTCCGCCGACTGGCTCGCGAAGAACTCCGCGGACTGGGCGAAGCAGTCGGGCCCCGCCGCCTACTCCCAGCTGATCTTCGCCGCGCACGCGGCAGGCATGGACCCGCGCGACTTCGGCGGCGCCGACCTCGTCAAGCAGCTGAACGCCACGGGCCCGGCCCCGGAGACCGCCTCGAAGTCCCCGTCCGCTTCGGACGCGGACGAGAAGGACGACGACGGCGGCGTCAGCGTCTGGTGGATCATCGGCGTCGGCATGGTCGCGGGCATCGGCATCGGCTTCCTGTACAGCGGCAACCGCAAGAAGAAGCAGCCGTGACGCGGGGCCGTGTGCGGCGCGGCCGCCCGGCAGCCGTGGCGTTCCTCGCCGCGCTGCTGAGTGTCCTCGCCGCCGCGCCCGCCCAGGCCGCCGGTTACCGCTACTGGTCGTTCTGGGAGCGGGACGGCGAGCAGTGGACGTACGCCACCCAGGGGCCGGGCACCGCGACCCCCGACGACGGCGACGTGCAGGGCTTCCGCTTCTCGGTCTCCGACGACTCGAAGGACTCCGCGAAGCCCCGCGGCCCCGCCGACTTCGCGGACCTCTGCAAGGACACCCCGGCGAAGGACGGCCGCAAGCGCGTCGGCCTCGTCGTCGACTTCGGCACGGCGGGCGACGCCCCCGGCGGCGAGCGGCCGCCGAAGCCGCGCACCGCCTGCGCGCAGGTCGCCGAGGACGCCACCAGCGCGGAGGCCCTCGCCGCCGTCGCCAAGCCGCTGCGCTACGACAACAAGGCGCTGCTGTGCGCCATCGAGGACTACCCGAAGTCGGGCTGCGGCGAGCAGGTCTCCGGCGACGGGGACCCGAGCGGCAAGGAGACCGTGACCACCGAGGCGCAGGCGAACGCCGACGACGGCGACGGCGGGCCCTCCGTGGGCCTGATCGCCGGAATCGCCGCCGTCGCGCTGCTCGGCGGTGCCGGTATCTGGCAGGCCCGGCGCCGCCGCGGCTGACGCGGGGCCCCGAACAGACACGACGACACGACGACGCGACGACACGGACAGCACCATGACGGACCACGGCAACGGCGCGCCCGCCCTCCTGCGGCGCCGCCTCGCCCCCGCGGCGCACCGGAGCAACGCCCTGCATCCGGGCGCCTGGTGGGTGTGGGCCATCGGCCTCGGCACCGCGGCGTCCCGCACGACCAATCCGCTGCTGATCGGGATGCTGATCGGGGTCGCGGGCTATGTGGTGGCGGCGCGGCGGACGTCGGCGCCGTGGGCGAAGTCGTACGGCGCGTTCGTGAAGCTGGGGCTGGTGGTCATCGCGATCCGGCTGGTCTTCGCGGTCGTGCTCGGCTCCCCGATCCCCGGCACGCACATCGTCGTCACGCTGCCCGAGGTGCCGCTGCCGGACTGGGCGAAGGGCGTGCGGATCGGCGGCCGGGTGACGGCGGAGGGCCTGACCTTCGCGCTGTACGACGGGATCAGGCTGGCCGGTCTGCTGATCTGCGTCGGCGCCGCGAACGCGCTGGCCAGTCCGTCCCGGCTGCTGAAGTCGCTGCCGGGCGCGCTGTACGAGGTCGGGGTCGCCGTCGTCGTGGCGATGACGTTCGCGCCGAACCTGATCACCGACGTGCAGCGGCTGCGGGCGGCGCGGCGGCTGCGCGGGCGGCCGGACAAGGGCGTACGCGGGCTGCTGCAGGTCGGGCTGCCCGTCCTGGAGGGTGCGCTGGAGCGGTCGGTCGCGCTGGCCGCCGCCATGGACGCGCGGGGCTTCGGGCGCACCGCCCCCGTTCCCGCCGGGGTCCGCAGGGCGACGACCGCGCTGACGCTCGGCGGTCTCATGGGCGTCTGTGTGGGGACGTACGGACTGCTGACCGCGCAGGGCGCGTCGTACGGTCTGCCCGCCCTGGCCTTCGGTCTGCTCGCCGCGCTCGCGGGGCTGCGGCTCGGCGGCCGCCGCTCGGTGCGCACCCGCTACCGGCCCGATCCGTGGGGCGTGCGGGCCTGGCTGGTCGCCGGGTCCGGGGTGGCGGTGGCGGGCCTGATGATCTGGGCCGCGTCGCACGACCCCGCCGCGCTGCACCCCGGAGTCGTGCCGCTGACCGCGCCGACGCTGCCGCTGTGGCCCGCGGCCGCGGTCCTGCTCGGCCTGCTGCCCGCGTTCGTGGCACCGGTCCCCGCCGACTCCCCCGCCTCCCCTGTCTCTCCCACCTCCCCCACCTCCCCCACCTCCCCCGCCGCTTCCGAGGAGACCTCATGATCCGCTTCGAGGACGTCTCGGTGACCTACGACGGGGCACCCCTGCCGACCGTCCAGGGGGTCGATCTCGACGTCCCCGAGGGCGAGTTGGTGCTGCTCGTCGGCCCTTCCGGGGTCGGCAAGTCGACCCTGCTCGGCACCGTGAGCGGTCTCGTGCCGCACTTCACGGGTGGCACCCTGCGCGGCCGCGTGACCGTGGCGGGCCGCGACACCCGCACGCACAAGCCCCGCGAACTCGCCGACGTCGTCGGCACCGTGGGCCAGGACCCGCTCTCGCACTTCGTGACCGACACCGTCGAGGACGAGCTCGCGTACGGCATGGAGTCACTGGGCCTCGCCCCCGACGTGATGCGCCGACGCGTCGAGGAGACCCTGGACCTGCTCGGCCTCGCCGGTCTCCGCGACCGACCCATCGCGACCCTGTCGGGCGGCCAGCAGCAGCGCGTCGCCATCGGCTCGGTCCTCACCCCGCACCCGCGGGTCCTCGTCCTCGACGAGCCGACGTCGGCCCTCGACCCGGCCGCCGCCGAAGAGGTCCTCGCCGTGCTGCAGCGGCTCGTCCACGACCTCGGCACCACGGTCCTGATGGCCGAGCACCGCCTTGAGCGGGTCGTGCAGTACGCGGACCAGGTGCTACTGCTCGGCGCGCCGGGCGAGCCTCCGGTGCTCGGCGACCCGGCCGCGCTGATGGCCCGCTCCCCCGTCTTCCCTCCGGTGGTCGCGCTCGGCCGCATCGCGGGCTGGTCACCGCTGCCGCTGACCGTGCGGGACGCGCGGCGCAGGGCGGGCGCGCTGCGGGAGCGGCTCGCGGGCGCGGAGCCGCGCCGGGAGACGGCGGCCGAACCGGGCGGCCCGGGAGAGGCCCTCGGTCGCCGGTGGCCCCGGCTGCGCAAGGAACGTACGGCGACGGCACAGGACGCGGCGGCCGCCTCCGTCGAACGCCTCGCGGTGCGCCGCGGCCGCGTCGAGGCGCTGCGCCGCGTCGACCTGACCGTCGTGCCCGGCGAGACCGTCGCCCTGATGGGCCGCAACGGCGCGGGGAAGTCCACGCTCCTGTCCACCCTGGTCGGCCTCCTCGAACCCACCTCGGGCACCGTCCGCGTCGGCGGCGCGGTCCCCCACCGCACGGCCCCGCGACAGCTGATCCGGCACGTCGGCCTGGTCCCGCAGGAACCGCGCGACCTGCTCTACGCGGACACCGTGGCCGCCGAGTGCACGGCAGCCGACCACGACGCGGACGCCGCGCCCGGCACCTGCCGGGCCCTGGTGGACGAGCTGCTGCCGGGCATCGCGGACGACACCCACCCCCGGGACCTCTCCGAGGGCCAGCGTCTGACGCTCGCCCTGTCGATCGTCCTGACCACGCGCCCGCCGCTGCTGCTCCTGGACGAGCCGACGCGCGGCCTCGACTACGCGGCCAAGAACCGCCTGGTCACGGTCCTGCGCGGGCTCGCCGCCGAGGGGCACGCGATCGTGCTGGCCACGCACGACGTGGAGCTGGCCGCCGAGCTCGCCCACCGGGTGGTGATCCTCGCGGACGGCGAGGTCGTCGCGGACGGCCCGACCGAGCAGATCGTGGTGTCGTCGCCGTCCTTCGCGCCGCAGGTCACGAAGATCCTGGCGCCGCAGGAGTGGCTGACGGTCGCGCAGGTGCGGCGGGCCCTGGACGCGGAGCGGGGGGAGTCCTCGTGACGGCCGTCCCGAAGGCGCGGGGCCGGGCCCGTCCCATCCGCCTGGGCGTCCGCTCGATCGCCGCTCTCGCCCTGGTCAGCGCCGTCGGCGTGGCCGCCTTCGGGTGGCCGCTGCTCGCGGCGGGCGACTCGGGGATCGGTGAGCACGCGCAGGACGCGCCCTGGCTGTTCGCGGCGCTGCTTCCGCTGCTGCTCGCCGTGGTGGTGGCGACCATCGCGGACGTCGGTCTCGACGCGAAGGCCATCGCGATGCTGGGCGTGCTGGCCGCGGCGGGCGCCGCGCTGCGGCCGCTGGGCGCGGGGACGGCGGGCATCGAGCCGATGTTCTTCCTGATGGTGCTGAGCGGGCGGGTGCTCGGTCCTGGGTTCGGGTTCGTGCTCGGGGCGGTGTCGATGTTCGCTTCGGCGCTGCTGACCGGCGGTGTGGGTCCGTGGATGCCGTTCCAGATGCTGTCGATGGGCTGGGTCTGCATGGGCGCGGGGCTGCTCCCCGGCCCCGAGAGCCTGCGCGGGCGGCGCGAGCTGTGGCTCCTCGCGGGCTACGGGGCGGTGTCCTCCGTCCTGTACGGCACGGTGATGAACCTCCAGGGCTGGCCCTACCTGGGCGGTCTCGCCACCGGTGTCTCCTTCGTGCCGGGTGACCCGCTGGTGGAGAACCTCGGGCGGTTCGTCGCGTACTGCCTGGCCACCTCGCTCGGCTGGGACCTGCCGCGGGCGGTCGTCACCGTGCTGCTGAGCCTCGCGCTCGGTCCCGCCGTGCTGAAGGCGCTGCGCCGGGCCACGCGCCGGGCCGCGTTCGAGGCGCCGGTCACATTCGAGGCGCCGAAACCGTAGGGAATCCGACGCACTCCGTTACATCCGGGCCCGTCCCGAGTGAGGCGGCGCACAGGACCTTGGTCCTCTACGAAGCGGGCTCGTAGCCCCTCCCCCTTGATGTACACGCGTCAATCACCGCGCTGACCTGGGCATTGAGAGCCACGTCACATGAAGGACATTCGACTCGGGTGCGACTTCCACTAGTAAATGGGGTCATTGCGGCGAGGTAACAGCCCTGCTTCTCTGGAGGAGTCGCAAGGCGCCGACAGCCCACCCGGGCCTCGGCGCCGCCGCATGTCCCCCACACTCCTGTGGCGCACGGCGTGCACCGCGATCGTCCCGTCCCCCACCGGAAGGTCCTCTGTGTCCGCCTCGCTCATCCGCCGCATCGCTTCCCCGAAGAAGGCCATCACCGGCGGCCTCGTCGCCGTCGCCGCTTCCGGCATGGTCTTCGCCGCGGCCCCGGCCCAGGCAGCCACCCCGACCACCGCGAAGGCCGCCGCCCCGGCCGCCGCCCCCGCGTCCGCCAAGGCGATCGCCCAGAAGAAGATCGCGGACCCGGCGCAGTTCGCCGCGTTCGACAAGATCGTCTCGCACGAGAGCGGCTGGAACCCCAGCGCCACGAACTCCTCGTCCGGCGCCTACGGCCTGGTCCAGGCCCTGCCCGCCTCGAAGATGGCTTCGGCGGGCGCGGACTGGAAGACCAACCCCGAGACCCAGATCGAGTGGGGTCTGAAGTACATGAACGACCGCTACGGCAGCCCGGTCGGCGCGTGGAACCACTGGCAGGCCAACGGCTGGTACTGAGCCGCCGCGACCCGCCACTGAAAGAGGCGGCAACCCCGTGAGGGTTGCCGCCTCTTTCGCGTACCCGGCCCCTGCCCTCTACCGCACCGCCGCGAACCACCGCGCGATCTTCGGCGCCGCCTTCGCCACCGACTCCATGTGCGGCACCGCGCCCTGGTCCACGACCGGCGCCCGCACCCCGTGCGCGGCGAGGGCCGCCGCGCAGCTGCGGGCGTTCTGGATCGGCACGTCGGTGTCGCCCCGCGCCGCGTAGAGCCGGACCGGCGCGGCAGGCTTCCAGTCGCAGGAGCCGTCGTTCGCCGCCAGCGCCTCCTCCAGGCCGCCGTCCGGGTGCTGGACGCGCTCGTAGAAGGCGGGCGTGAGCAGCTCCTTCACCGATCCGGGCAGCGCGGGCAGGACCTCCTCCTCGGTGTGCTCGCCGTCGAAGAGCTTCTCCACCCGGTCCGCGTAGGGGGCGCGGAACGCCTCGGAGGGGTCCTTGTAGATCGGGTGCAGACGGTTCTGGGCGACCAGGAAGTACGAGAGGTAGAAGACGCCGCTCGTGTCGTTGACCCGGCCGTCGAAGAGGGCGGGGAGCTCCTCGCCCGACAGGTCGTAGGGTCCGCTGACGGGTGCGACGGCACGCACCGTGAACGGCCCGCCGCGCTTCCGGTCCAGCTTCTCGGCCAGCGCCATCGTCACCTGGCCGCCCTGCGAGAAGCCGGTGAGGTACAGGTCGCCGGAGAGCGTGCGCCCCTCGCGGCGGGCCGCGGTGCGCGAGGCGCGGAGCATGTCCTCGGACGCGGTCACCGCCGAGCGCGTGTCCATGTACGGGTGGCGTCCGGGGCCCTTGCCGAGCCCGAGGTAGTCCGCCGCCGCGACGGCCTTGCCCGCGGCGGCGTGGAGGTAGGGGCTCAGCCGCCCGAAGTCCTCGGCGACCGAGGGGGCGTAGGAGCGGTGGACCATCGTGCCGTGGGCGTCGGAGACGAGGCCGAGGGGGCGGTGGTCCGGCGTCCTGGGCAGCACGAAGAGGCCGGTGGCGGTGGTGGGGCGGCCCTGGGTGTCGACGGTGCGGTAGGTGAGGCGGTACGCCCGCACGCCGTACCGCACCGTGGCCTCGTCGAACTTGCCCTTCTTCAGGAAGGCGGCGACCTCGGCGCGGCTCAGGTCGGCGACCGGGGTGACCTTCAGGAGGGCACCCCGGGCGGTCCGGTCGGTCTGATCGGTCTGGTCCGTCCGGTCCGCGGGCTGCGCGGGCGCCGCCTGCACGGCGGGCGCGGCGGTGAGTCCGGCAAGCCCGGCGAGCATCAGCGCGGCGACTGCGGCGCCCCCTCGGCGTACGGAACGGGCGTGACCAGGCGTGGAGTTGTTCGTGCACTCGGCGTTCATGGGCTCGGCGTTCATGGACCCGACATTACGAAGCGTCACCGCCCCGCGACATCCGAGCAGCCCCCGGTCACGGGGTGTATCTGACGCCACCCGCCGAGGGGGCCTGCGGCTACAGCCGCTGGATGATCGTCCCGGTCGCCACCGCCCCGCCCGCGCACATGGTGATGAGGGCGAACTCCTTGTCCCTGCGCTCCAGTTCGTGCAGGGCCGTGGCGATGAGCCGCGCCCCCGTCGCCCCCACCGGGTGGCCGATGGCGATCGCGCCGCCGTTCACGTTCACCTTCTCCAGGTCCTGCCCGAAGACCTGCGCCCAGCTCAGGACCACCGAAGCGAACGCCTCGTTGATCTCCACGATGTCGATGTCCTTCAGGGACATCCCCGCCTTGCCGAGCACCGCGCGCGTCGCGTCGACCGGCCCGTCCAGGTGGAAGTGCGGATCGGCGCCGACGAGCGCCTGCGCGACGATGCGCGCCCTCGGCTTCAGCTTGAGGGCCCGCGCCATCCGCTTGGACGCCCACATGAGGGCCGCCGCGCCGTCCGAGATCTGCGAGGAGTTGCCCGCGGTGTGCACGGCGGTCGGCATGACCGGCTTGAGGCGTCCGAGGCCCTCCATCGTGGTGTCGCGCAGCCCCTCGTCACGGTCGACGAGCCGCCACATGCCCTGCCCCGAGGCCTGTTCCTCCTCCGTGGTGGGCACCTGTACGGCGAACGTCTCGCGTTTGAAGCGTTCCTCGGCCCAGGCGACGGCCGCCCGCTCCTGCGAGATGAGGCCGAGCGAGTCCACGTTCTCGCGGGTGAGGCCGCGCTTGCGGGCGATGCGCTCGGCGGCCTCGAACTGGTTGGGCAGATCGACGTTCCACTCGTCGGGGAAGGGCTTGCCGGGGCCGTGCTTGGAGCCGGAGCCGAGCGGCACCCGTGACATCGCCTCGACACCGCAGCTGATGCCGACGTCGATGACACCGGCCGCGACCATGTTGGCGACCATGTGGCTCGCCTGCTGGGACGAGCCGCACTGACAGTCGACGGTGGTCGCCGCGGTCTCGTACGGCAGCCCCATGGTGAGCCAGGCCGTGCGCGCCGGGTTCATGGACTGCTCCCCGGCGTGCGTCACCGTGCCGCCGACGATCTGCTCGACGCAGTCGGCGTGGATGCCGGTGCGGCCGAGGAGTTCGCGATAGGTCTCACCGAGCAGATAGGCGGGGTGGAGATTGGCGAGCGCTCCTCCGCGCTTGCCGATGGGCGTGCGCACTGCTTCGACGATGACGGGTTCCGCGGCCATGGGCTCGTCCTCCCTCTCCACGTCCCGCGAGCCGTCCCGGCGGCTCGCGAGTAGAACTAGTACGCGTTCTAGTTCCGTCCAGCAGTCTGCTGACCGCGACCCTGGTGCCGCAAGGGGCTTGCACGCATCTTGCGCAGGACCCGCACGCAACCGGTCCCGCCCTGGGCCTTGCCTCTTGTAGAACCCGTTACTACCTTGCGAGCCAACTGCCCTGATGGACCGTCAGAATTCAGCCCACGCCTGGAGTTGCCGATGCCCTGTCCAGCACTGCCCGACGGGTTCGACTTCACCGACCCCGACCTGCTCCAAGACCGCGTGCCCCTGCCGGAGTTCGCACAGCTGCGGCAGACGGAACCGGTGCGCTGGATCGCCCAGCCGCCGCGGATCTCCGGTTACGACGACGCGGGCTACTGGGCCGTCACGCGGCACGAGGACGTCAAGTACGTCTCCACGCATCCCGAGTTGTACTCGTCCAATCTGAACACCGCGATCATCCGGTTCAACGAGACGATCACCCGTGATCAGATCGAAGTCCAGAAGATGATCATGCTCAACATGGACCCGCCCGAGCACACCCGGGTCCGCCAGATCGTGCAGCGCGGCTTCACCCCCCGGGCCATCCGCTCGCTGGAGGACGCACTGCGGGACCGCGCCGGGTCCATCGTCGAGACGGCGCTGGCGAACGCGGGCCCCGACGGCTCCTTCGACTTCGTCACGAACGTCGCCGTCGAGCTGCCGCTGCAGGCCATCGCCGAGCTCATCGGCGTGCCCCAGGCGGACCGCTCCAAGATCTTCGACTGGTCCAACAAGATGGCGGCGTACGACGATCCGGAGTACGCCATCACCGAGGAGGTCGGCGCCGAGGCCGCGATGGAGATCGTCTCCTACGCGATGAACCTCGCCGCGGCCCGCAAGGAGTGCCCCGCCAAGGACATCGTCAGCCAGCTGGTGGCGGCCGAGGACGAGGGCAACCTCTCCTCCGACGAGTTCGGCTTCTTCGTGATCCTGCTCGCGGTGGCCGGCAACGAGACCACCCGCAACGCCATCACCCACGGCATGCACGCCCTGCTGACCCACCCGGACCAGTGGGAGCTCTACAAGCGCGAGCGCCCGGCGACCACCGCGGAGGAGATCGTGCGCTGGGCGACCCCGGTGGTCTCCTTCCAGCGCACGGCCACCCAGGACATGGAGCTGGGCGGCGCGCGGATCAAGAAGGGCGACCGGGTCGGCATCTTCTACTCCTCGGCCAACCACGACCCCGACGTGTTCGAATCGCCCGAGAAGTTCGACGTCAGCCGCGACCCGAACCCGCACCTCGGCTTCGGCGGCGGAGGCCCGCACTTCTGCCTCGGCAAGTCCCTCGCCGTCCTGGAGATCAACCTCATCTTCAACGCCATCGCCGACGCCATGCCCGGTCTGCACCTGACCGGCGACCCGCGCAGACTCCGCTCCGCCTGGCTCAACGGGGTCAAGGAGCTCCGGGTCAGCGCCCGCCCCTGAGCCGACACACCCCGCCTCTGAGCCGAAAGCCCGCCTCTGAGCCGATAGAGCGTCATAAGGCGACCTATCAGGTCAATTACATTTACGGAACCAACGTTTCCGTTGCATCCGGCGTCTGGGGAAGTGAACCTTGCCTTCCCCGGACTCGAACGGAAACGGTGGCCGTGGCCTCTGCCGACGTAACGCTCGCCCCGTCCGACAGCACGTCCACCGGCCGGGGGGCACCGCTCCGGCCCTTCTTGCGGCGCCATCGCGTCCCCCTCCTGGCCACCCTCCCCACCCTTCCCCTGTACGCGGTGTGGGCGGCGTTCCTCGCCACGGGCGGCGGCGACCTCGCGGCGCAGGAGGCGTGGGCGCGGTTCGCCTCCGAGCACGGCACGGCCGCGTACAACCTCTTCTGGTACGGCGGGATGCACACCGCCAACTACAGCCTCATCTCGCCGTACCTGATGGCCGCGCTCGGCGTGCGGACCGTCACGGTGCTCTCCGGGGTGGCGGGGGCCTGGCTGGTCGCCGCCCTGATCGCGCGCACCGGCATCCGAAGACCCCTGTGGCCCGCGGTGCTCGCCTCGCTCGCGGTCTGGTGCAACGTCGCCTCGGGGCGCACGACCTTCGCGCTCGGCCTCGCCTTCGCCCTCGCGGCCTGTCTCGCCCTGGTCCGGCAGCGGCACACGGTGGTCGCGGTGGTGTGCGCGGCCCTCGCCACCATGGGCTCGCCCGTCGCTGGGCTCTTCCTCGTCGTGGCGGGCGCGGGCTATTTCTTCGCACGCGACTGGGCGCGGTCGGCGGCGCTGATCCTGCCGCCGGTCGTCGTCGTCGCGGCGACCACGGTGCTCTTCCCGTTCACCGGCGAGCACCTGATGCCCTTCGACCGGATCTTCCCGCCCGTGCTGTTCAGCCTGGCCCTCATCGTGGCGGGCCCGCGCGAGTGGCGGGTGCTGCGGTGGGGCGCGGCCGTCTACGCGGTCGGGACCGTCCTGACGTACCTCATCCCCTCCCCCATCGGCACCAACGTCGAGCGGCTCGCGGAGCTGATCGGCCCCGCCGTGCTGCTCGCCGCCCTGCTCGTGCCGGGCCTGACCCGGGTCCGCAGGGTCACGCTGACGGTGGCGCTCGTGCTGTCCTCCGCGTGGGTGACGCAGAAGACCTTCGACGACCTCGCGGTGTCGACGAAGGTGCCGAAGTGGGCGGTCGACACCCATGGGGTGGTGCGGGAGCTGGAGCGCCTGGAGGCCAACCGCACCCGCGTCGAGGTCGTCCCGACCCGCAACCACCGCGAGGCCACCGCGCTGGCCCCGTACGTGAACATGGCGCGCGGCTGGAACCGCCAGCTCGACATCGAGCGCGGCCGACTCTTCTACGACGGCTCGTTCTCGGCGGCCACCTACCGCGCGTGGCTCGACCGCTGGGCCGTCGGGTACGTCGTGCTGCCCTCCGGCAAGCCGGACGGCTTCGCCGAGGACGAGGCGGCGCTGGTGGCGAGCGGGGAGAAGTGGCTGAAGCCGGTGTGGAAGGACGCGCACTGGAAGATCTTCCGGGTGAAGAACCCGGTGCCGCTGGTCTCCGAGCCCGCGGCCGTCGTGCGCTCCGACGGGTCGAACATGGTGGTGCGGGTGCCCAAGCGGGGCTCGGTCACCCTGCGCCTGGTGTACTCGCCGTGGCTCCGGGCGGAGGGAGCGTGCCTGAAGCCGCACGGCGAGTTCACGCGCCTGTCGGTGCCCGCGCCCGGCACCTACGAGATCAGCTCGGGGTACGGCCCTTCACGAGGTCGACCTTCGACGTGCCGCTGATGCCGCTGATGCCGCTGACCGGCTCCGCGCCCGTGGCCACCTTCAGGGACTGCCGCACCCGGGGCCCGGACAGCAGATAGGTGAGGCCGAAGCCCGCGCCCACGACGGCCGCGCCGCCCACCGCGTCGAGCACCCAGTGGTTGCCGGTACCCACGATCGCGGAGACCGTGAAGAACGGGTGCAGCAGGCCGAGGGCCTTCATCCACCACCGCGGCGCGATGACCGCGATGACCAGCCCGCACCACAGCGACCAGCCGAAGTGCAGCGAGGGCATCGCCGCGTACTGGTTGGTGAGCTGCGTCAGCGTGCCGTAGTCGGGCTGGGTGAAGTCCTGCACGCCGTGCACGGTGTCGATGAAGCCGAGCTCCGGCATCAGGCGCGGCGGGGCGAGCGGGTAGGCCCAGAAGCCGATGAGCGCGAGGACCGTCGCGAAGCCGAGCGCGGAGCGCGCCCAGCGGTAGTCGGCGGGCCTGCGGACGTACAGGACACCGAGGACGGTGAGCGGCACCAGGAAGTGGAACGACGTGTAGTAGAAGTTGAAGAAGTCCTGCATCCAGCCGGTCCGCGCCGTGAGGTGGTTGAACCAGTGCTCGATGTCGATGTGCAGGAACTGCTCGATGGCGTGCACCTGTTCGCCGTGGTGCTCGGCGTCGGCCCGGCCCCCGGAGATCGTGCCGCCGGTCGCCGCGAGCCTGACCTGCTGGTACGCGGAGTAGCCGACGCGGATCAGGAGCAGTTCGAGCAGGAGGTTCGGGCGGGCCAGGACGCGCCGCCAGAACGGGACGAGCGGCACCCGGCTCCAGCGGGCCGGGACGGGCTCGGCGTACTCCGTGGGGATGGGGCTGCGGTACTGCGGGTGCTGCCGGGACAGGAACGGCACGACGGTGGCCGCGGCGAGCGCCGCGATCAGCACGATGTTGTCGCGGATCGGCTCGGTGACCGGCATGTTCGGCAGCATCATCTTGGCGGGCAGCGTCGACACGAGGACGACGGCCACCGGCCACATGTACCGGTCGGACCGGCGCTTTCCGGCCCGGCCGACCACCGCGAAGAGCACCCACAGGAGCTGGTGCTGCCAGGTGGTCGGCGACACCGCGACCGCGACGCAGCCGGTGATCGCGACGGCCAGGAGCAGCTGCCCGTCCTGCGCGTAGCGCACGGCGCGGCGCAGGCCGAGGGCGACGACGGCGGCGCTCAGGACCAGGAAGACCCCTATTTCCAGCGGGCCTTCGAGACCGGCGCGGAGCAGCATGCCGTGCAGCGACTGGTTGGCGTTGGCGTCCGGGTCGGCGCCAAGGCCCGCGCCCGCCAGGTGGTGGATCCAGTACGTCGTCGAGTCGCTCGGCATGGCGGCCCAGGCGAGCGCGGTGCAGGCGGCGAAGGCGCCGCCGGTGGTCGCGGCGGCGCGCTTGCGGCCGGTGAACCAGAGCAGGGCGGCGAAGAGCAGCATGGTCGGCTGCAGGGCCGCGCCGATGCCGATGAGGACGCCGCAGGTCCGCTGCCCGCGGACGGCGAAGAGGCCGAGCAGGACGAGCAGCACGGGCAGGATGCTGGTCTGGCCGAGGTAGAGGGTGTTGCGCACCGGCAGCGACAGGATGAGCAGGCTGACCGCCACGGGGGCGGCGAGCAGTGAGGTGCGCCGGGCGACGGGCTGCGGCAGGGCGCGGGCGGCGACGACGCCGAGCACGACGACGAGCCCGAGCGTGCCGAACGTCCACATCCAGCCGAGCGCCTGCTCGCCCGCGCGGGTGAGGGGCTTGAGGACGAGGCCTGCGAACGGTGTGCCGGTGAACTTGTCCGTGTCGTAGAAGGAGCCGTTCACGTGCAGGACGCCTTCGGGACCGATCCAGGTCTCCAGATCCGTCAGCCGGTCACCCTCGGGGGTTCGCAGGACGACGGCCATCTGCCGGATCGCGAGGACGGCGGCGAGCAGCCAGAGGACGACACGGGCCGCTCCCATCCGCGCCCCGGGTTCACCGGCCTGCCCCGCTCCCAAGACATCGCCCGGTCCCCTGTGCTCAACGTTCGCCACGCCCCGTCGACCCTCCGCCCGCGTCGTTCCTCGCCTCTGATGTGAAGTTCTCGTCCCTGAAATGGAGACGCACGCAACCACCATTTCACCTGGCAGCCACATCGCTTTCTATCGCCTTTGTCCGACGCGCCCAACAGGGCCCCCACTCGGCGGCGGCGGTTCCCGGCCCCATGGCGCGACGCTTTCGGCCCCCGTGACGCGGCGGTTCCCGGGCCCGGCCGCGACAAAGATCACATGGGTGCATAACCCCTGCCACCTGGGTAAATGCCGTTTGACCTGGACAGCAGCCGTTTTGCGGCGCTGTGCGGCCGACCGGACACCGACCGTAATGATGCCCCTTGCACCTATGGTCGCTTTTCGGGCCGCCCCGGTTTACGGGTGCGGCCTCGTCCTTGTCGTCGACCGAAAGCAGGCGAGCGAACCCTTGGCGAGCGCCACCCCCGTCGCACTACGGAAGCCCGAGCCGTCGGACGCCCCCCTGCCCAGGCCGCGGAGAGAAGTGCCCGCGGCCCAGGAGGTCACCGTCACCGACCCCGCGATGGTGAAGCGCGCGGTGAAGGCGGCCGCCCTCGGCAACGCGATGGAGTGGTTCGACTTCGGCGTCTACAGCTACATCGCCGTGACGCTCGGCAAGGTCTTCTTCCCCTCGGGCAACCCGACGGCCCAGCTGCTCTCCACCTTCGGCGCCTTCGCCGCGGCCTTCCTGATCCGGCCGCTCGGCGGCATGGTCTTCGGCCCGCTCGGCGACCGCGTAGGCCGCCAGAAGGTCCTCGCGCTGACCATGATCATGATGGCGGCGGGCACGTTCGCGATCGGCCTGATCCCGTCGTACGCGTCGATCGGCGTCTGGGCACCGATCCTGCTCCTGCTCGCCCGCCTGGTGCAGGGCTTCTCGACGGGCGGCGAGTACGCGGGGGCCTCCACGTTCATCGCCGAGTACGCCCCCGACAAGAAGCGGGGCTTCCTCGGCAGCTGGCTGGAGTTCGGCACGCTGGCGGGCTACATCGGCGGTGCGGGCCTGGTCACTCTGATGACGGCCCTGCTCTCCTCCGACGACCTGCTCTCCTGGGGCTGGCGCATCCCGTTCCTCATCGCGGGGCCGATGGGCCTGATCGGCCTCTATCTGCGGATGAAGCTGGAGGAGACCCCGGCGTTCGCCGCCGAGCTGGAGAAGGCCCACAAGGACGAGCAGACCCGCGCGAAGGTGCGTCTGCGCGACATGGTCACGGGCCAGTGGAAGGCGCTGCTCCTCTGCATGGGCCTGGTCCTGGTCTTCAACGTCACGGACTACATGCTGCTGTCGTACATGCCGAGCTATCTGACCAGCGAGCTCAAGTACGACGAGACGCACGGGCTGCTGGTCATCCTGGCCGTCATGGCGCTGATGATGTGCGCCCAGCCCTTCATGGGGGCGCTCACGGACCGGGTGGGCCGCCGCCCGGTCATCGCCGCGGGCTGCGCGGGCTTCTTCCTGCTCTCGATCCCCGCGCTCCTCCTCATCCGCGAGGGCTCCCTGTGGGCGATCGCCCTGGGCCTCGGCGCGCTCGGCATGCTCCTGGTCTGCTTCACGGCCTCGATGCCGTCGACCCTCCCGGCCCTCTTCCCGACGAAGGTCCGCTACGGCTCCCTCTCCATCGGCTTCAACATCTCCGTCTCGGTCTTCGGCGGCACGACACCGCTGATCGTGACGGCGCTGATCGGCGCGACGGGCGACAAGATGATGCCCGCGTACTACATGATGGCGGCGGCTGTGATCGGCGGCATCGCCGTCTGGTACCTGACGGAATCGGCCCGCAGGCCCCTGCCGGGTTCACCTCCGGCGGTGGAGACGGAAGCGGAGGCGATGGCTCTGCGCGGGACCAGGTAACTTCCCCCAAGGGACGACCGGTCGCGGTTCGTCCGCCGGTAGGTGTCGGCTGGGCGCGCAGTTCCCCGCGCCCCTGGGCGGTCCGGCTCACGCGCACCGTTCAGTCCCGTACCCCTGAACGCCGGGGGATCACATTCCGGCCGGACAACCCGCCTGCCAGGCCGCAAACAGCGGAGCCTCCCCCGCACCGTCGAGGACGACCAGGCCGAAGGGGCGGTTGAAGGCGATCCGCTCGGTCCGGCGTGGTCGATACGCGCTGCCCGGCGCCATGGGCACCGCCGTCACCGCCGCCGCCTCGACCCCCAGCTCCGCGATCCTGACGACCGCCTCCTGCACCACCTGCGATATCGCGAGCCTCTCCGGTGACATCCCGGAGAAGTTGGCCGCCTCGCTCAGGGACCACCGCACCCCGAGCGCGGCCAGCTGATCGGTCGCGTCGGTCCGCGTCCGCAGCGAAAGGCGGGGCAGGGCCATGGTGACCTGCTCCGCGTCGATCGCCGAGCGGCGCGCGCGGGGCGCCCAGGCGAGCGGCAGCACGGCGGCGGCCCCCGCCCCCGGCTCCCCCAGGACGAACCGGACCCGCACCGGCGCCGCCCCGCCACCCCGAGCCGCACCCCGCATCTCCACAACCCGAGCCTCGGCGCGATCGCCACGGCCCCCGTCGACCACCCACGCGTCCCCCGCCCCCACCGGCCGCCGCATCGTGGGCACCTGATGCTCGACACCCCCGGCATCCGTGAAGGCGGCATCCGAAGTGCCCGCCCCCTCGAAGGGGTCCTCCCAACGCGCCCTCAGCACCAGCGCGTTGACCAGGAGCAACAGGGTGTCCGGAGTGATCACCACCGGCAGGCGCTCGATCATGCCGTCCGTGGCCTCCCGCACCCACGCATCGGCGGCAGCCGCATCCATGGGGCCGAACCCGATGTCCGGCAGCGCCTCCTCGTACTCCCGGAACACCGGCACCCGGCTCCACACGCGCGTGGCGACACCGAGCGCATCCGTGTCCGCGAGGGCCCGCGCTCCGTCCGTCACGGCACGCGCCGCCGCGGGCCCGGCGACGCCGAGCAACTCCCCCAGCTCGTCGGCGGTTTCCCCGCGGGCGCCCGCCGCGACGGAGGCCAGCGCGAGCCACATGCCGACGGGCGAGCACACGAAGTCCCCCGCCCCGCCGTCGCCCTCGACCGACCGCTCCACCTCGGGCAGCCACCGCTCGGCAAACCCCTGCACCAAGCCCCCGTGCGTCACTCCGCGCGCCACCCCGTGCGTCATTCCATCTCCCCGTCGCCCCGAACCGCTCCGCCGATCTTCAACGCCCAGTATGCGAGCCCCCACTGACAACGACACCGACACCCGAGCCCCCCGGCGAAACCCCCGGCGACCCGGCCGAGAATCCGGCTGACAAGCCCCCGCACCCCACCGTAGACTCTTTAGCGAAACTAACTAGATAGTCGAACAGTCGCACCACAGATCAGCCGAAGGGAACTCACGATCACATGACCCAGCAGCAGTGGGACTCCGTCGACGACTACTTCACCGGCCTCCTCGCCCCCGCGGACGAGGCCCTGACCGCGGCCCTCCGTGACAGCGACGCGGCCGGACTTCCGCAGATCGCCGTCGCCCCGAACCAGGGCAAGCTGCTCCACCTCCTCGCCCAGGTCCAGGGCGCCCGCCGCATCCTGGAGGTCGGCACCCTCGGCGGCTACAGCACCATCTGGCTGGCCCGCGCCCTGCCCGCCGACGGCCGCCTCGTCACCCTCGAGTTCAAGCCCGAGCACGCCGCCGTCGCCCGCGGCAACCTCGCCCGCGCCGGACTCGACAAGGTCGCCGAAGTCCGCGTCGGCCCCGCCCTGGACTCACTCACCGCGCTCGGCGCCGAGCACGCCGCGCACCCCGAGCCCTTCGACCTCGTCTTCATCGACGCCGACAAGGCCAACAACGCCCGCTACCTGGAGTGGGCGCTCGAACTCACCCGCCCCGGCAGCCTGATCATCCTCGACAACGTCGTACGGGGCGGCGCGGTGGCCGAAGCCACCAGCACCGACCCGAGCGTGCGCGGCACCCGCTCCGCTCTCGAACTCATCGCGGAGCACCCCAAGTTGACCGGCACGGCGGTGCAGACGGTGGGCACCAAGGGGTATGACGGCTTCGCGCTGGCCCGCGTACTCGACTGACGACCAACAACCACCGCGGCGGCACTCAGGCCACACTCAACCCTCGTGGTAGTAGCCGACGTTCACACTCCGCGGCCCGTACCTGTCCTGGATGACCACCTCGCCGGAGCCGCCCCTGGGCAGCGGCGCCGCCCCTCCGTAGACGAGGGTCCGCGCCGCGCCCCCGGACACCAGCCGCACCTCGGAGGCCGGATCGGGGTTCGAGCCGCGCAGCCAGTTCACGGACCAGGCCCCGTCGGGCCCGCAGCGGAACTCCAGATGCGTACGGGACACGAACAGCCAGTCGTCGGGCGTCACCAGGCGGCACACGTTCCTGTCCCGCCCCACGCGCAGCACCGCACCCGGCTCGCTCGGCGCGTCGGCCATGAGCATGCCTGCGGTGGCACCCGCGTCCGCACCGGACACCGAGGCCATGGTCAGCTCCAGCACGTAAGCACGCTCCTTCAACTTCAACTCACGGTGGCGCGAACCTGCTTGACGTGGCGCGCGCTGCCGCATCCTAAGTGCCCAGGGGCGGTCGCACGAGCACCCTGGGACAATGACCCCATGACTGAGCGCAAGCCACCTGGAGTCAACTTCGAGTCCTGGATCGACAAGCAGATCCGTGAGGCGGAAGAACGCGGGGACTTCGCGTCCCTGCCCGGCAAGGGCAAGCCGCTGCCCGAGGGGCCGAACCCCACGTACGACGAAATGTGGTGGGTCAAGCAGAAGATGGCCCGCGAAGGCCTCTCCTGCATGTCCCCCACCCTCGCCCTGCGCAAGGAGGCCGAGGACACGCTGGCCGCGGCGGCGGAGGCGCCGTCCGAACGCATGGCGCGCAAGCTCGTGACGGACCTCAACGAGAAGATCAGCACCGCACTGCGCACGCCGCCGCCAGGCCCGCCGCTCGGCCTGACCCTCGTCGACGTCGACGAGGTGGCCCGCGACTGGCGGGAGCGCCACCCGGGCTGAGGCCCGCCCCGGCAGCGACTCCGGACGGTCCCGCTCCGTGCACGGGCTGTTTGGCGGTCCGATTCCGGGCAACTCGTTCCGGGGAACGGGTGTCGGGGCCTCACCGGGCCCCGCGCCCCAGGCCGATCCCCGAGCCGAAAAGGGCACCCACCCATGTCCACACTCATGATCATTCTCCTGATCGTGGTAGTCGCCGTCCTCGCTGTCGCCGCCGTCGCCGTGCTGAACCGCAGGCAGCAGGGTGCGGGCGGCAGGCGCGGCCTCAAGCGCCGCTTCGGACCCGAGTACGACCGCGCGGTCGCCCGGCACGACGGCGACACCAAGGCCGCCGAACGCGACCTCGGCGAGCGTGTGAAGCGGCACGGTTCCCTGCGTACGCGGCCGCTGGACCCCGCCGCACGCGAGCAGTTCACGGCCCGCTGGACCGTGATCCAGGAGCACTTCGTCGACTCCCCGCGCAAGGCCGTGACCGAGGCGGACCGGCTCGTCGCCGAGCTGGCCGGTGCCCGCGGATTCCCCGACGCCGGTCACTACGAGGACCAGGTCGACGCGCTCTCCGTCCACCACGCCCACCACGTCCACGGCTACCGCAAGGTGCACCGCACGGCGCTCGGCACGACCGGCACGGGCCCGCTGACCGGCGCCGACACCGAGGAGATGCGCGCGGCCCTGGTCGAGGCCAGGGCGCTCTTCGAGGCGCTGGTGGCGGAGCAGCAGACCGACGCCCACATCGACGCTGCGCACACCGGCAGGCACGACACCCACAAGCGCTCGACCGGCATCACCCCCAAGGGAGTTCAGCATGGCTGACGGGACCGCTCTCTTCCCGATCGACGCACGCGACAAGCTGGCGCTGCGCCTGCAGAACGCGGTCAACGGCTTCGTAGACGGCCCCCGCGCGGCCGTGGAGAACGCCGACCGCATCCTGGAGGAGGCGATCGCCGACCTGACGCACACCCTCGCGGAACGCCGCCGCACCCTGCGCACGACGTGGCAGCCCCAAACCGCGGACCCCGCCCCGGCCGATCCCCACACGCCGGAAGCCACCCCGCCCCCGCCCTCCGGCGACACGGAACAACTCCGCCTCACCCTGCAGGACTACCGCGAGACGGCGGAACGCCTGCTGCGCCTGTAACGGCACCACCGAACCGAGCCCCGGGACCCCCTCCGGACCTCCGTGACATCCGGACCCACGGCCCCGGGGCTCACGCCGCTCCGACACCCCCGTACGGCAGGATGGCCGTATGAGCGTAGTGAAGATCAACGTCCTGACCGTCCCCGCCGAGCAGCGGGAAACCCTCGAAAAGCGCTTCGCCGCCCGCGCCGGCGCCGTGGAGAACTCCGACGGCTTCGAGTGGTTCGAGCTCCTCCGCCCCATCGAGGGCACCGATGACTACCTGGTCTACACGCGCTGGCGTGACGAGGAGTCGTTCCAGGCCTGGATGGAGGGCCCGATGAAGTCGGCCCACCAAGGCGGCGGCGACCGCCCCAAGCCCGCGGCCAGCGGCTCCTCGGTGTGGTCCTTCGAGGTCGTGCAGCAGGCGGCCCCGAAGAGCGAGTAGACCTGGGCCACCAAGCAGCGGGCAAAAGCCATCACACCACCCACGGCTCGGAACCTGAGCCCGGAAGAAACGAAACGGCATCGGCGCGCAAAACCCTTTGCGGAGCGATGTGCGCGTCGGCTCAGAATGACCGTATGAGTAAGCCTGTCACCGTGGTCCCTGTCGGCACCGCCTCCTGGAGCGTCGGTCCGGAGGCGCATGACTCGTCCGTCGTCCTCGCGCTCTGGCGTGCGTACTACACGGAGGTCAGCGACCGCTGGTACCTGCTGAACGAAGGGCGCGGCACGGATCCCGAGGAGCTGGAGCGCGAGATCGCCGCCGAGACGGGGGCCGATCTCGCGCCGCCGGACGGGGTGCTGCTCGTCGCGCGGTACGGGGGCGAGCCCGTCGGCACGGCGGGGGTGCGGCGGCTCGATGCCGCGACCGCCGAGCTCAAGCGCGTGTTCGTACGTGAGGACATGCGCGGCAAGGGCGGCGCACCCGTCCTCCTCGCCGCCGCCGAGGACGCGGCCCGCGCGCTCGGGGCCGAGCGCATCGTCCTGGACACCCGCACCGACCTGGTGGAGGCCCGCGCGCTGTATGCCCGGCACGGGTACGAGGAGACCGAACCGCTGACCGTCCGGCCGTACGCCGAGCACTGGTTCGCCAAGAAGCTGGGGACCCGGCCCAACGCCTGACGTCTCACGCCTGACGCCTCACGCCTGACGTCCAACGCCTCACCGCTCACGCCGCACGTACCACCGTCCCACCGCCCTGCGGCCGCTCCGACTCCGAGCCGCACAGTTCGGCGCTGAGCTCCTCGACCAGCTGGACCAGGTCCGTGGGACGGTCGGGGCTCCACCAGTCGCCGAGCAGCTCCGACAGGGACTCCTCGCGGGCCCTGGCCAGGGTGGCCGCGACCTCGCGGCCCCGGTCGGTGAGGATCATCTCCAGGCCCTGCCGCTGCGCGAGGCGCCGCTCCTCGACCTGGCGGGCGGCCGCCGTGATCACGGTCAGCGGCACCGTGGTGCGCTGCGCCAGTACGCCCGGCTCGACGGAGCCGTGCCGGGCGATGCGCAGGAGCAGCCAGCTCGACGCGGGCAGCAGGTCGTGGCCCGCCCGCTCCGTGATCTTCTCGTAGACCGCGCGCCGCCCCTCGCGCGTCCCCAGCACCGAGAGCGCCCGCGCGCACTCGTCGTACGACGAACGCTCCACGGGGTTGCTGGCCAGCGTCTGCGTCGGGTCGGGCGCCGTCACCAAGGCGCGCAGCTTGTCCTCGCGCAGGAACCAGGCGAGGACGAAGGCGGCAAGGGCGACCGGCGCCGCGTACAGGAAGACGTCCGTGATCGACGAGGCGTACGCGTGCAGGGCGTCCGGGCGGAGGTCGGCGGGGAGCCGCGCGATGCCGCGCGGGTCAGCCTCCAGGGTGTCCACGCTCAGCCCCGGCGGCAGCTGCTGCCCGGCGAGGGCGTCGGTCAGCTTGCCGCCGAGCCGGTTGGTGAAGATCGTGCCGAAGATCGCGACGCCGAAGGAGGCGCCGATGGAGCGGAAGAACGTCGCGCCGGACGTGGCGACGCCCAAGTCCTCGTAGCTGACGGCGTTCTGCACGATGAGGACGAGGACCTGCATGACCAGGCCGAGGCCCAGACCGAAGACGAAGAAGTACGCGCTCATCTCGCCGGTGCCGCTGTTCTCGTTCAGCTGGTGGAGCAGGAGTAGCCCCAGCGTGGTGACGGCCGTGCCCGCGATCGGGAAGACCTTCCAGCGGCCCGTGCGGCTGACGATCTGGCCGGACGCGGTGGTCGAGATGAGCATGCCCGCCACCATGGGCAGCATGTGCACGCCCGACATGGTCGGCGTGACCCCCTGCACGACCTGCAAGAACGTCGGCAGGTACGTCATCGCCCCGAACATCGCGAAGCCCACGATGAAGCTGATCACCGCGGAGAGCGTGAAGGTGCGGATCCGGAAGAGCTTCAGTGGCAGCACCGGTTCCGCGGCCTTGCGCTCCACCGCGACGAAGGCCACGGCGAGCACCACGCCGAGCACCGCGAGCCCGATGATCTGCGGCGAGCCCCAGGCCCAGGTGGTGCCGCCGAGCGAGGCGACCAGGACCAGGCAGGTGGCGACGGAGGCGATGAGGAAGGTGCCGAGATAGTCGATGGTGTGCCGGGTTCCGCGCACCGGGATGTGCAGCGTCGTGGCGATGACGACGAGCGCGATCACCCCGATGGGCAGGTTGACGTAGAAGACCCAGCGCCAGCTCAGATGCTCGGTGAAGAGCCCGCCGAGCAGCGGCCCGAGGACGCTCGTCGCGCCGAAGACCGCGCCGAACAGGCCCTGGTACTTGCCGCGTTCGCGCGGCGACACGAGGTCTCCGACGATCGCCATGGACAGCACCATGAGACCGCCGCCGCCGAGGCCCTGCAGCGCACGGAACCCGATGAGCTGCGGCATGTTCCGCGCCATGCCGCACAGCGCCGAGCCGACCAGGAAGATCACGATCGCGGTCTGGAACAGCTTCTTGCGGCCGTACTGGTCGCCGAGCTTGCCCCACAGCGGTGTCGCGGCCGTCGCGGCCAGCATGTACGCGGTGACGACCCAGGACAGGTGGTCCATGCCGCCGAGATCACTGACGATCGTCGGCAGCGCGGTGGAGACGATGGTCTGGTCGAGCGCGGCGAGCAGCATGCCGAGGAGCAGCGCGCCGATGGAGATCAGTACGCCTCCTGGCGGATGCCCGTTGCCGACGTGCGCCGGGACCGGGCCGGGCCCCTCCACCGCGGGGTGGGCGCTGGCATCCTGCGACATGGACACCTCCTGGGAGTCCGTCTTCCCTTTCCATCCTGGTCCGTGTCTCCCGTTATGGCCTGTTGAACCAGGGGTCTGCATAATCGCTGGAGCTCTCGGGGCGGGCGGGTCTGATGAGGGGAGGGACGGCCGGTGGCCGAACAGGAAGAAGAAAGAGAACGTCAGGGCGGGGACGGCGAACGCGACGGGCGGGACGGGCGGGACCGGGCACGGGAGCGGTCTGCCGCGGCGGCGGCCGCGGCAGACTTCGATCCGCTGCGGATACGGCCGTACGTTTCGCTGCCGGAGCCGGAGGCAGAGCCGGATTCCACGGTGGCGCCCGAGGGGCCCGAGGGCGTAAGCGGCGCGGGGGCGAGTGCGGGTGCCGGGGCGCCCTTGAGGCCGAACGATCCTCCACCCGCAGCCACGGCTGTACGTCCCTTAGCCGCGGATACGGGTACAGACCACGAAGAGCCGCGCGACAAGCCCCCCGCCCGCAAACGCACCCTCATGCTGCTCGTCGGCGCGGGCGCCGTCGCGGCCGTCGCAGCCGCCACCGTCTTCGCGATGGGGCTGCTCTCCTCGGCCTCGGACGGGCCGACCCGGGACCGGGCGCTGTCGGACGACCTGACGTCGGCGTACGCGGACCCGACCAAGCCCGGGCCGCCCTCGGCGAACCCGTCGGCGTCGCCCTCGCGGGCCCCCTCCGCCCTGCCGGGCGCCCGGCAGTCCCCATCACCGTCGCCCACCCGCTCGACGTCGGCCACGCCCTCGTTCTCGTCCTCGCCGCCGCCGACGTCTCGCGCGACGGGATCGGTCGGAGCGTCGGCTTCGGCGTCACCGCCGCGCAGGACGGACGACGTGACGTTGCGGCAGGGGGACAAGGGGGCGCGGGTCACGGAACTGCAGGACAGGCTGGCGCAGTTGTACCTGTACATGGGAGAGCGGGACGGCAGGTACACGTCCGAGGTCACCGACGCGGTGAGCCGCTACCAGTGGGCCCGCGGCCTCAGGGACGACGCACCGGGCGAATACGGCCGCGAGACTCGACGCAGCCTGGAGTCGGAGACGACGGAACCCTGAGGTCCTGAGGCCCGGCTAAAACCGAACGTCAGCCGAACGTCAGCCGGATCGAGCCGTCGCCCGCGTCGGCGACCCGCACCGATGTCAGGTCCTCGACGTGCACCGTGGGGCCGAACTCCGCGGCGCGGGGGCCTATGCCCACGACCCGCATGCCCGCCGCCTGCCCCGCACGGATCCCCGCCCCGGAGTCCTCGAAGACCACGCAGTCCGCCGGTTCGAAGCCGAGCGCCGCCGCGCCCTTGAGGAACCCCTCGGGGTCGGGCTTGCTCGCGCCGACGCTCTCGGCGGTCACCCGCACCTCGGGAAGGGCGAGCCCGGCCGCGGCCATGCGTCCGGTGGACAGCGGCACGTCGGCGGAGGTCACGAGCGCGTGCGGCAGGCCGAGGTCGGTCAGCGACGTAAGGAACGCGGGCGCGCCGGGCACCGGGACGACGCCCTCCATGTCGGCGGTCTCCGCGGCGAGCATCTCGCGGTTCTCCGCGTGGTTCTCCGCCATGGACCGCTCCGGCAGCAGCACCGCCATGGACGCGTACCCCTGCCGTCCGTGGACGACCTTGATGACCTCGTCGAAGTCGAGCCCGTGCCGCGTGGACCAGCGCTGCCAGCAGCGTTCGACGACGGCGTCGGAGTTGACGAGGGTGCCGTCCATGTCGAGGAGCACGGCCCGGGCGGTCAGAACGGGGGCGACGGGGTCGGCGGTCGTGGCCGTCATCGGGGTGCTCCAGAGCGCAGAGGCGGCGGAAGATCAAGGCAGCCCCGCCCGCCGGTCAGGGAGTACGGGCGGAGCCACTTTGTTCCTGCACGGTACAAAACGGGGGCCACAAAAGCCAACGCCGCAGGTCACACCCCCCAAGCGCCCCAAAAGAGACCGCCCCGCCCCCACGACAGCACCATCACGCAATCACCGTCAGGCAATCGCCTCGTACAGGCTCCACACCCCGAGCCCCAGCATCAGCAGCGCCGCGATCTTCGTGATGAGCGCCAGCGGCACCCGCTTCATCAGCGCCTTGCCACCGACGATGCCGAGGCCCGCGACCGCCCACAGCGCGAGCACCGCGCCGAGGCCCACGGAGAGCGGGTCGTCGTAGCGGGCCGCCAGGTTGGCGGTCATGATCTGCGTCAGATCGCCGAACTCGGCGACCAGGATGAGCATGAAGCCCGCGCCGGAGACCTTCCAGAAGCTCTGGTTCTCGGGCTGCTTGACCTCACCCTCGTCATCGCCGCCCTTGAGCAGCAGCATCGCGGCGCCCGCGAGGAAGAGGACGCCCGTCAGCGCGTGGACCAGCTGCTGCGGCAGCAGGGTCAGGACGCTGCCCGCCGCGACGGCGAGCACCACATGGACGGTGAAGGCCGCCGCGACACCGGCGAAGACGTAGGAGGCGCGGTAGCGCGTACCGAGGACGAGACCGGCCAGCGCCGTCTTGTCCGGCAGCTCGGCCAGGAAGACGACGCCGAAGACGAGCGCCATCACGCTGAAGCTGATCAAGGGTTCCTCAATCGGTCGGGGGCCGCCCCACCGAGAGTGTTCCACCGTTTCGCGTACGACACCTCGGCACGGCAGCACACACGGACGTACACGGATGTGGACGTCTTGACGTACGCGGGATGCGTACGTCTGCACTGCTTGCCGAAGGTCTCGCTGGCCTGCCCCATGGGGCCTGCCTCCGGGCGCCGGCTCAGACGAGCTGAGCAGTATGTCGACGGTCCGGCGAAGAGCTACTCCCCTTCTGCGCCATCCATCGTACGCGACCTTCAACCACCCCTGGCCAGGGACTTTCGCCCCGTTTGGCAGTGAGCTGGGTCACTCGAATGCAACTCCCGTCGCGCGACACGCATATGACGCGGCGCCAGAACTCTTGAAGTCCGCACCTATTTGACGCGACCCTGTCACCAGACGCACATCCGCCAGTAACCCCTGCCCGCAACGATGACCGCCCCACCGGTCAACTGCCCCCCACACCAGAGGAGTTCGCATGTCCGCTGTCTACGCGCGTCGACACACCCCGAGCACCCGCAGCCCCCGCCCCGCCCGGTACACCCGGCCCGCCTTCGCCGCCGCGGCCGTCGCCCTGGCCGCCGCCGCCACCCTCGTCACCGGTTCCACCGCCCAGGCCGCTCCCCCGGCCCCGGTCAGCGCCGCCACCGCCCGCACCTACCTCGGCGACCTCACCGTCAAGGCCGAGGGCTCATCCGACGGCTACAGCCGCGACAAGTTCCCGCACTGGAAGACGCAGTCCGGCGCCTGCAACACCCGCGAGGTCGTCCTCAAGCGCGACGGGACCGACGTCGAGCAGGACTCCAGCTGCGCCGCGACCTCCGGCACCTGGAAGTCCGCCTACGACGGCGCCACCTGGACCGTCGCGTCCGACCTCGACATCGACCACGTCGTGCCGCTCTCCGAGGCCTGGAAGTCCGGCGCGAACAGCTGGACCACGACGCAGCGCGAGGGCTTCGCCAACGACCTGACCCGGCCGCAGCTGATCGCCGTGACCGACAACGTGAACCAGGCCAAGGGCGACAAGGACCCGGCCGAGTGGCTGCCGCCCACCGCCTCGTACCACTGCTACTACGCCCGCATGTGGGTGGACGTGAAGCACCACTACAAGCTGACGGTGAACACCGAGGAGAAGAGCAAGCTCTCCTCGATCCTCAACGGCTGCTGACCTCGGAACGGCCGGACGGGTTGTCGCGGAACCGGCCCGCCCTCCTCTGGCGTTCCGTACCGTACGGGGCGACAGAGGAGGGTGATCACCTGTGGCACGGCTGCGCCTGGGTCCACTGCTGAGGTACGTCGACGGTTCGACGGCAACCGTCTGGGTCGAGGCCGACCGGCCCTGCACCGCCGAGGTGCGGTGCGCGGACGGCGCGCACGGCACGGCACCGACGTTCCAGATCGCGGGCCACCACTACGCGCTCATCCCCGTCACCGGACTGACACCGGGCACGGAGACGGCGTACGAGGTGCGGCTCGGTGACGGCCCGGGGGCCGCCGTGTGGCCGCTGCCCGATTCGCCCTACCCCGCGAGCACCATCCGCACCCCCGCGGAGACGGGCGACGACCAGGAGCTGCGGGTCACGTTCGGCTCCTGCCGCTGGGCCGCCCCGCCGTCCGGCGAGCACGATCCCGTGGGGCCCGACGCGCTGGACACCCTCGCCGCCCGCATAGCCGCCGACCCGGACGCCGAGCGCCCGGACGTCCTGCTGCTCCTGGGCGACCAGGTGTACGCGGACCAGACCTCCAAGGCCACCCAGCGCTGGCTCGCCGCCCGCAGGGACCTCACCGACCCGCCGGGCGTCCAGGTCGCGGACTACGAGGAGTACACCCACCTCTACTACGAGTCCTGGCTGGACCCGGAGGTCCGCTGGCTGCTGTCGACCGTCCCCAGCTGCATGATCTTCGACGATCACGACGTGATCGATGATTGGAACACCAGTGCGGCCTGGCTCGCCGAGATGCGGGCCACGCCCTGGTGGCGCGAGCGCATCCTGAGCGGCCTCATGTCGTACTGGGTCCATCAGCACCTCGGCAATCTGCGGCCCGGGGAACTGGCGCGCGACGACCTCTACGCCGCCGTGTGCGCGGCCCCGGACGGCACGGACGAGCTGCGCGCCTTCGCCGCCGCGGCCGACGCGGACGCGCGCGCCGCCCGCTGGAGCTACCGGCGGGACTTCGGGCGGGTCCGGCTGCTGATGGTGGACACCCGCGCGGCCCGCGTCCTGGCGGAGGGCGAGCGCGCCATGCTCGACGCCGACGAGGCCGACTGGGTGCGCGAGCAGGCGCTGGCGGACCCGGGCACGTACGACCACCTCCTCATCGGCACCTCCCTGCCCTGGCTGCTCCCCCACCTCATCCATGACGCCGAGGGGTGGAACGCCGCGCTCTGCGGCGGTGCGCGCGGCGAGCGCTGGGCCCGCTTCGGGGAGAACCTGCGCAGGCGCTCCGACCTGGAGCACTGGGCCGCCTTCCCCGCCTCCTTCGAAGCGCTCACCGCGCTGATCACGGAGGCGGGCTCGGGCCCGCAGGCCCCCGCGACGGTGTGCGTGCTCTCCGGCGACGTCCACCACGCCTACGTCGCCGAGCCGAGCTGGCCATCGGGCGACGGGCCCGACGCCCGGGTCCTCCAGCTGACCTGCTCGCCCGTCCACAACTCCATCCCCTCGATGCTCAAGCTCGGCTTCCGCTTCGGCTGGAGCCGCGTGGGGCGCGGCCTGGGGCGGCGGTTCGCCCGGCACGGCGGGGTGTCGCAGGCGGGCATCGACTGGCGCAGGACGGGCGGACCCTGGTTCGGCAACCAGCTCATGACCCTGACGCTGCGCGGCCGTTCGGCCCGGCTCCGGCTGGATCAGGCGCGGGCGGTGCGCGGCGGGGGCGTACGCCTGGAGAAGGCGGACGAGACACGGCTCTCATAAGGGACTGCGCGGCGTCCGGGGTTCGGCATCGGGGGCGCCGACGGCATGATGATGCGGACCGTCCGGTTCCAGCGTTCTCTATGCCCCAGGAGTCACGCTTTTGTCTGCACCTGTACCCGCACCGCTCCCACCCGCGCGGCGCGGGACCGCACCTGACGCGGCCGCGCTCGCCCTGGTCGGCGCGGGCCCCCGCGGCACCAGCGTGCTCGAACGGCTCTGCGCGTCGGCGGCCGGGCTCCTCGCGACCGGGGCGCGGCTGACGGTCCACGTGGTCGACCCGGACCCGCCGGGCGCGGGCCGCGTCTGGCGCACGTCGCAGCCCGCCGAGCTCCTGATGAACACCGTCGCCTCCCAGGTGACCCTCTTCACCGACGCGAGCGTCGACTGCTCGGGGCCGATACGCCCGGGTCCGAGCCTGTACGAATGGGCCGCCGACGGGCGGGTTCCGGGGCTCGGGCCCGACGACTATCCGACCCGCGCCTGTTACGGCCGCTATCTGGAGTGGGTCTTCGCCGAGGCGGTGCGCCGCGCCCCCGGCACGGTCCGCGTCCAGGTCCACGCGGCGCGCGCGGTGCGCCTGGAGGAGACGGCCGACGGGCTGCAGACCCTCGTACTGGACGACGGTCTCGAACTCTCCGGCCTCTCGGCGGTCGTGCTCGCGCAGGGCCACCTGCCCGCGGCCGCCGGTCCTGAGCAGCGGCGCCTGACGGACCACGCGGCACGGCACGGCCTGCGCCACTTCCCGCCCGCCAACCCCGCCGACCTGGACCTGTCCGTCATCGCCCCCGGCGAGCGGGTGCTGCTGCGCGGCCTCGGCCTCAACTTCTTCGACCACATGGCGCTCCTGACCGAGGCGCGCGGCGGCCGGTACGTGCGAACGCCAGGCGGGGCGCTGCGGTACGAGCCCTCGGGCCGCGAGCCGCGGCTGTACGCGGGATCGCGGCGCGGCGTGCCGTACCAGGCGCGCGGCGACAACGCGAAGGGCCCGTACGGACGGCACGAGCCCGCCGTCCTCACCGCCGACGTCGTGGCCCGCTTCCGCAAGCGCGCGGACAGCGGCGACGCGCCCGACTTCCTCGGCGAGATATGGCCGTTGATCGCGAAGGAGGTGGAGACGGTCTATTACGCGGCACTGTTGGGGGGCGAGGGCGGGGGCGGCGTCTCGGAGGCGTGCGACTTCCGGGGGCGGTTTCTGGCCGTCGGGCACCAGAGCCCTCAAGAGGCGCTGGTGCTGGACGCGTTCGGGGTCGCGGAGGCCGACCGCTGGTCCTGGGACCGGCTCTCCCGCCCACACCCGCCCCTCCCCTTCGTCTCCCCGCAGGCACACCGCGCCTGGCTTCTCGACCGGCTGCGCGAGGACGTCGCGCAGGCCGCGCTCGGCAATGTCGCGGGCCCGCTGAAGGCCGCGCTCGACGTGCTCCGCGATCTGCGCAACGAGCTCCGCGGCGTCGTCGACCACGGCGGCCTCTCCGGTGTCTCGCGCCGCGACCACCTCGACCGCTGGTACACGCCGCTCAACGCCTTCCTCTCCATCGGCCCGCCGCGCCGCCGCATCGAGGAGATGGCGGCGCTGATCGAGGCCGGGGTCCTTGAGGTGCTCGGGCCCCGCCTGAGCGTGCGGGCCGAGGACGGCTCCTTCCTCGCGCACTCCCCCGACGTGCCGGACTCCGTCGTACGCGTCACCTCGCTGATCGAGGCCCGGCTGCCGGAGCCGGACCTGCGCCGCACCGGCGACGAGCTGCTCGGACGGCTCCTGGCGGAGGGCCGGTGCCGGGCCCATGTGGTCGACGGCTATGAAACCGGAGGCCTGGACGTGACTGAGCGCCCCTATCACCTGATCGACCGTCAAGGCCGGGCCCACGCCCGCAGGTTCACGTTCGGAGTGCCCACGGAAGGGGTCCACTGGGTGACCGCGGCCGGTGCGCGGCCCGGCGTCGACTCGGTCACGCTGTCGGACGCCGACGCGGTGGCGCGGGCCGCCCTGCGCACGGCCGCCGGGACCGCCGGATCGCCGCCCGAACCCAGGGCCGAGCCGAAGCGGAACCTCCGATTGACCGAATGTTGAACTTGCAAGCACTAATTAGGTTGCCCTAATCTTGGGCCTCCGCTCGGTTACCGTCCCCAAACCGAAGGAGTCCCCACCATGACTGGACGTCTCAACAGCGCCCAGCCCTACGCCCTCGGCGTGTTCCGCATAGTGATCGGCCTGCTCTTCGCCTGCCACGGCGCCGCCTCGCTCTTCGGCGTCCTCGGCGGCGCGTCAGGCGGCGGCACGATCGACGTCGGCACCTGGCCCGGCTGGTACGCGGCCGTCATCCAGCTCGTCGGCGGCGCCCTGGTCCTGCTGGGCCTCGGCACCCGCGCCGCCGCGTTCATCTCGTCCGGCTCGATGGCCTACGCCTACTTCAAGGTCCACCAGCCCGAGGCCCTGTGGCCCATGGAGAACGGCGGCGAGGCCGCGGCGATCTTCTGCTGGGCGATGCTGCTCTTCGTCTTCACCGGGTCCGGCGCGTTCGGCCTCGACCGGCTCTTCGCCGCGCGGGCCGAGAGCGGCGACAAGGAGGGCGCGGACGCGAAGCACACGCCGGTCGCGGCCTGACCTGCGGCGCACGCTCCGGTTCTGACGACGGCGCCCTCTTCCTCGTACGCACGGGGAAGAGGGCGCCGTCGCCGTGCCGGGCCCTGTTCGGCCCTCCCGGCGGCTCTACACGCCCCACGCGCCGCCCGACTGCTGCACCTCCGGCAGGGCCGCGAACGGCACCGTGAAGCAGGCGGCCCGGTCGCCCGCGCCGCCCGGCTCGTCGTGCAGCACCACGGAAGCGGCCTCGCCCGGCCTGAACGCCCAGTCGTGCCGTGCGCTCGCCGCTCCGGAGCCGTCCGCTCCTGCGGTGAAGTCCAGCCACACCTCGTTCTCCGCGTTGGCGTAGGCCGGGTCCTTGGATGGCTGAACCGGGTCGACGCGGTGCTGGTAGTGGCCGCCCGCCGCCTCCGGGTTCGCGCCGCACGGCTTCTGGTGCACGTGCACGCCGTACGCGTGCCCGGGCTTCATGCCTCTGACCCGCAGCGTGACGGTCGTGTCGCCGCCCTCGAAGCTGCGCTGCTCGACCTCGATCCAGGACGCCGCGGGCACCAGGCCCACGTCGTACGTCACCGCGGGCGAGGGAATGAAGGCCGTCGGCGGCGCGAACCACGCCTCGGCCCGCGCCCAGGAGCTCCCCACCGCCGCTTCGGCCACTCCGCCGCCCGTGGCCAGCATCGCCGCCGCCACCGCACCGGCCAGCATCCCTGCCACCATCGCCCGCTCCGTCCCTCGTACCGCCCGTGTCGCGCCCGTGTCCCGCTCGTGTTTCCGCGCGCGTTTCCGCCCGCACTCCGCTCGGGTACTGACTCGTTCGTACGGGACTTCGGGGCCGTACGCCTCATCAGGGGAGGCAGCCGGGTGAACGTGATGTAGGGAACATCTAAGCCCCCAGTGGATCTCCCGCCCTTCGCGCCGCGTACGCTGTACAGCTGTCACCAAGGCCGCCCCTGCCGTTCTCCGCGCGACACAGCGGCAACGCGCTGCCGATCGGGGAGTAACGGGGAGTTACGGTGCTTGAGAGTGTGGGGGCCTTGACCGGCAGTCCGTGGATCTACGCGGTCGTGGCCCTGTCTGTCCTGTTCGACGTCTTCGTGCCCGTCCTGCCGAGCGGGGTCATCGTCATCATGTCGGCGACCGCGGCCGCGGCGGCGGGGACCGGGGCGGCGGGACAGGTCCCGCACAACGTGCCCGACATCCTGATGCTCACGCTCTGTGCCGCCACCGCGTCCGTGCTCGGCGACATGGTCGCCTTCCGGCTCGCCTGGCGCGGCGGCGCACGCCTCGACCGCGCGATCGCCCGTTCCCGCCGCCTGACCAGCGCGCAGGAACGCCTCGGCACGGCGCTCGCGCGGGGCGGCGGCGTCCTCGTCGTCATCGCCCGCTTCGCACCCGCGGGCCGCTCGATCGTTTCCCTCGGCGCGGGCGCGGCCCACCGCAAGGTGCGCGAGTTCCTCCCGTGGTCCGCCCTGGCGGGCCTGGCCTGGGCGGGCTACAGCGTCGCCCTCGGCTACTTCGGCGGGCAGTGGCTCGGCGCGACCTGGCTGGCCACGGGCGTCTCCCTGCTCGCGCTGTTCGCGGCGGGCGCTGGGGCGGCGTTCCTGGTCCGCCGCCCCACGACGGCGAGCTGACCCGCCCCGCGACAGCGACCCGCCGACCCGCCAACCCGCCGACCCGCCGACCCGCCGACCGCGCACAGGATTCCGTCCTGGGCGCGGTCTTTTGCGTGGCCCTTGGCGCGCGTCGGCCGCACGCGCGGAGACCTCCTACGGCTGCACAGCTACGACGCCCGCGCCGCCCCGCGTACCTCCAGGCCCGCCAGCAGTTCCGTCGTCGCCTTCGCCACCGCGTCCACCGCGTGATCGAAGACCTCGCGATTGTGGGCGGCCGGGGCGCGGAAGCCGGAGACCTTCCGGACGTACTGGAGAGCGGCCGCGCGGATCTCCTCCTCGGTGGCGTCCTCGGGGATCGCGGGCGGGCGGAGCGTCTTGATGCTTCGGCACATGCTTCCAGCTTGCCACCGCCCACTGACAACTCGGCCGGATCGTTCGCGCGCCACTCGCACACGTAATTCGAACAGGAGTACCATTACGGCGTGCCTGTCACCCCAGCCCATGACTTCCCGAGCGACCTCCTCGCCGGACAGGAGGAACTGCACCAGATCCGCTCCGCGCTCCTCGCACTCCTCAAACGTCTGCCCTGGTCGGTCGAGCCCCTCGACGGGTTCAGCGACACTGGCGGCTGGCGAAAGGTGGAACGCCCCGCCTCTCCCGGCTGGAGCAGGGACGAACAGGCCGAAGTGGAGGAACTTCGTTCCAGAGAGCGCGAGTTGGCGGTTTTTGTGACGTGTCACAAGTACTGGGAACAAGTCGCGGGACCGGACGCCGTCGCCGCGCGCGCGGCCCTCAAACACGCCCACGAGCGGCCCGACGACTCCCTCTCCGCCTAGCCATTGACAGGCGCAGACCGCGGGCGTTGACTCCCTATCAGCCACGCACAAGAGCCCCCTTCGAGCCATGGAGGTGCAGCCTTGAACGTCCTGATAGTCATCGCGATCCTGGCCCTCTTCGGCCTGGGCTTCAGCCAACCACTGCTGTGGCTTGCCGCAGCGGCGCTCGTCTTCTACCTGGCACGCTTCTACGAAGGCGGCTCGTCCACCAAGAAGAGCGGCTCGGGGAGCAGTTCCGCGAGCAGCGGCGGTGGCATGGGCGGGGGCGCCGGTGGAGGCGGCGGGGGCGGCAGCTACCCCAAGACCTACCGCGACTACCGCATCCGCAAGGAACGCATGGAGCGCTGGGACCGTCGGTACCGCAGAACGCACCCCGGCTCCCGCTGACACCGCCGCAGGTCGTCACCTGCATGCGCGAAGGCCCCCCGCCCGGAACGGCGGGGGGCCTTCGCACGGACAGGGCACATCAGCGACATCAGTGACGCGGGCCCTGCTTCCGGTCGCGCCAGCCCTCGCCCTTGGCGCCGCGCTCGCCCTTGCCGCCGTCGTACTCGATCTGCTCCTTGCGCACCGTGTCGGAGATCTCCTGCGTCTCGGTGACCTTCTCGGTCTCCAGCCGCACGCGCTCGACCGGCACGGACTCCTTGCGGACCACCGCCTTCTCGGCGTGCAGGGTCACCTCGGTCTCGGCCTCGCCGATGGTGGCGCGCGTGCCGTCGCCCTCGCGGATGGGCTCGCGGACGACGCGAACCTCCTCGTGGGAGATGGGCACGGACGTCTTCACGTCCTCGGTGACGACGACCTTGCGCAGCCGGGCCCGCCCGACCACTTCCTCCTCCGTGCCGACCCGCAGCCGCTCTTCGGAGCGGATCATCTCGTCGTGCTTGCCCTCGTCACGCCCGGCCGACCGACTGGCGGCCCCCGCACCAACCATCCCGGCACCGGCACCAGCACCGGCGCCCGCCATTCCGGCCGCGCCCTCACGGCCCCGCTTACCGGCCATCGGCGCGCCACCGGCCGCACCGCCGGCCACGCCACGGGCGGTCGCCTCGGGCCGGGTGAGCCCGTAGTGGGCGTAGAGCTCGTGCTCCTCACCCGGCTCTATGTGCTGGTCGGCGTCGATACGGGGAGCGTCCTTGACGGCCTCCTTGGTCGTCGCGACGTGCAGCTGGTCGTCCTGGCGGCGGGCTCCGGCGAGCGGGACGAAGCTCTGCTTCATACCGAAGAGACCGGTCTTGACGGTGACCCACTCGGGGCGACCGTTGCGGTCGTCGAGATAGACCTGCTCGACGCTGCCGATCTTCTCGCCGGTCCGGTCGTAGGCCGTCATGCCCGCGAGCCCGTCGGAGTTGGTGAAGCCTTCGCCCTGCGTCATGGGTGATCACTCCCTCGGAGCGCGCGACGGGCGATATCGACTCTCGCCACGGCAGACGCACGCCTCCCCTCCATCGCGCTCCGCGTTGCCGCACACCGCAACCAGGAAAGTGACGGAACGTACGCGGAGAGCGCCGCGGAACCGGCTCAGCGGCATGCCTGAGGCGGTCAGCCCGGTCTACCCCGAAACAACCCGATTAGCCCATTCGAGCTACGCCCCTGAAGCCCCCGACGGACCGGCAATCTCCCGACAATCTCCCGGCAAGGCCAGCGACACCATCGCGCACCGGCACGAGGCACTTCGGGTGCGCGGGCAGGCGCATGCACTTCTCGGCGTTCTCGGCGTTCTCGGCGCCGGGGGCGTGGCCCGCGCTGGGGATGATGCCAGTGGGGCGAGAGTCGCTGCCGTCGCCGTCCCAGCCGAGGACGAACGCGCCCGAACCGCAGAGAGACCCCCCAACCGATCACGGCTGGAGGGTCTCAAAACAGGCTTTCACCTGGTTCTACTTACCCGGTGGGCGCGGACGGTTTCGAACCGCCGACATCCTCCCTGTAAGAGCGTCGCTCCGAAGATCCAGCGTCGCCGAGGTTCGCCGAGACTCGCCGAGCGACATCGAGGGGGCTCTGTGGACTCCTTGTGGACTCCCACCCGATTCGATCACTCAACGGCACGGAGTCCACTTCCCTTCGGCACGTCGCCTGTCTGGGCTGTGGCAAGGTGCACGGCACGCTCCGGTCCATCGCCGTGCGAGAGCTGGGCGACGGCGACCGCTGGCAGCAGATCGCCGACCTCGACGTCGTCAAGAACGGTGAGTCGGGCCCCGCGGGCCCGCGCGGCGAGCCAGGCCCCGCAGGCGCGGACGGCACCGACGGCCGTGATGGGCAGACCGGCCCGGACGGGTACAGCCTCCAGGCGCGGGCGGACGACCTGGACGCGTTGGTGTGCCGCCGTGACGGGGCCCCTGCGCCCGATCCCGAGTCCACCCCGCAGGCTGCGGCCCTCGACCCACAGCGACGCCAGTACTGACATGGCCCTCTTCCGGCTTCGGGCGGAAGAGGGCCATTCCTCGTGCCAAATCAGCCCTACTCGCCGATGGCAGCGTGCAGCCACTCCAGGGGAGCCTGAGCGAGGAGTTCGTCGGCCAGCCTCTGGCCCGACTCTGTGACGATGCGCGCGCGGCTGTTGTCGATCCACCGCTGAGCGCTGGCGTACCCCTGGGTCTTGTACTCCAGGCCCTGGAGCATGCATTCCAGCTTGTCGGCGTCCCGGGCGCACCGTGCCTCCAGGGAGTCCTGCGCCTCGTACTCGGCCACGACCGAGCGCACGGCGACGCGCAGGACCTCGGGCATGGCGGCTGTCTGGTCCGCTGTGACCTCCCGCGGGTCCGCCTTCCGCCCGATGTACTTGCGGCCCAGGTGGTTGACGTCGCCCGTCCTCGATTCCTGCGAGTCGTGCCAGACCGCCATGTGCGCGGCGTGCGCCGCGTCGGCCCCTTCCAGCGTGGCGATGACCGACGCGATGATGGACGTGCGCCACGAGTGCTCGGCCACGCTCTCAGGGTCGCGAACACCTGCCATCCACCAGCCTGTTCGGCGGGCTTGCTTGAGCGTGCCTGCTTCCCACAGGAAGTGGGCCACCTCTGTGAGGTCTTGGTCAGCCACGGTGTCCCCTTTCACGCCTCGGCGAGGCGGATTGCGTACCGAATGCCCTCCAGCTCTCGCCTTGCCTGAGCGGAGAGCTGCAAGTCATCCAACATCACGGGGAGCCGGGTGCGTAGAGCCGTCCCGGCCGCGGACGCCGCGCGAAGCAGGTTGGGGCGTGCCGCCAACAGAGCCCACAGGGTGTGGACATTGAGGTCGAAGAACCCGTGCCTGGGGGTGGGCCCGCGAACGAGATGATCAAGCATGCGGCCACCGTGCCAGGGCCCTGGCGAGGGTGAGGCGATGAAGTCGTCCGACAGCTGAATGTGCGGCATCTCGCCAAGCCAGTACGCCCAGTAGTTGAGGTTCGCCGCCTCCGCGGCATCGTCGCCCCCGAGGGTGCGCGTGATGAAGTGCGCCATCCTGTCGCGATCACCCTGGCGAGCTTCGACGGCAGCGACAGAACGAGAGTTGAGCCAGCCAGTCAGCCAGTCGTCGGGGCGGACAAGCTTCTGCTGGTGGGCCAGCCAGTCGGAGGCATCCGTGTCGTCGTCGAAACCTGCCAGGTACAGGGCCTGGCGCCGCAGCAGGAAGTTGTCGCCTCCCCGCGCCTGTTCGGCTGTCTCCCGCATCCGGGTAAAGAACCGCCTGCGGTCCCCGACAGGAAGATCGGGTGCCGTGGGGACTGGGCCACGGCGCGGCCTCTTCGGCGGGGGGAGCTTTCGGACCGGCGCAGGCGCCACCCCGTTCAGCGGCCAGGTCAGCACCTCTACGAGGTCACGCTGCATGACCCAAGCACCGAGCGGGCTGGCTTCGGTGGACACATCGTCGTCGAGCGCGCTGGCAAGCAGGACGTCCGCTTCTACGGCCCGCTCCAGGGCGGCCAGAAGTTCAGGACCGGCTCCTAGGCGCATCAGGCGGTGGCGGTGAACGAGCATCTGGCCGACGGGCACCGAGGTCAGTGGCCGCCGCCCTGATTCCCACCCGGCGATGGTGTCCGGGGAGACACCGAAGGTCTCGGCGAAGGCGTCCTGCGTATGACCCAACTGCTCGCGAATCACGCGGAAGACGTATCCGGAGATGATGCCCGCACGGCTGTGTTCGGGCTTGCCCTGACTGGCGGTCAGGGTTGGACGCGTGTGGTGCTCCATGATCGGCCCCTTGCACCTGCTTGGCGAGCCCTTACCCGTACTCGCGGTCACTTCTGGAGGCGGTCACCGCTACCTACTGTCAAGGGGTGATGACCGGCAACTCAGCGTAGTGGGAGTGGTGTCACGGTGGATGCCGTAGAGGGAACCTCGTCCGTCTTGCGAGGACCGCAGATTACGAGTGCAGGTGAAGCCGCATTCGATTGGCTGGCGCGGGCGCAGGCGGCGCCGCAGCAGGCGCACAAGGAGTGGATGGAAACAGGCATCGCTCTTCTGCCGCTGGGGAAGCGTTTCAACTCGGTTTTCCTTCCCTCTGTGCTCGTGCACGTCGCAGTCGGAACCAGCGATCTGGAGGACGTGACCCGCGCGCTCGCCGAGCTGCTCGGCGGGCCGGTCATCCACAACCGGCCGCAGCACCAGTTCTACGCACTCGTCGAGCCCACCCCCGCACCGCCGTGGACACAGGAGTACCCGGAGGCCCCGATGCTGGGGACCGGTGACTTCCTGTCCGTCCCAGCGTCCGATCTCCGTGGCCCGACCGGCCTGTACTGGGCGGTGCGCCCCCGCATCGTCGGCGACCTGTGCCCGGTCCAGTCCGTCGCCGCCCTGGTCCGCATCGCCCGCAGCGAGCTTCAGCGGAGCCGACGGTGACTCTCATGGAGACGACCGCCGAGGAGCGGCAGGCGCAGCAGGCGTACGCAGGTCTCCTCGCGCACTTCGACGAGTGCGCCCCCTGCCGGGTCGAGAACTACTGTCCGACGGGGGAGCGGCTGCGGCGCGCGCACCGCGCCACGCGCTCCGCTCTCCCTCAGCCTCCGCCCGCCACCGGCACGCCCTCGCCGCCGCGGGAGGGATCGTGACGGGCCCGCTGGGCACCCCGCTGAAGTGTCGCCGCTGCGAGCACACGGTGCGTGACGGTGAGGCCTACGAGACACAGATGTTCGCGGCCGCCTCCGGCCCCCCAGTGCCCGGAGTGGTGCACGTCCGCTGCCCCCAGCTGGTGCTCGTTCCCTGCCCCCCGTGCCTGGACGCCCTGCTGCGGGGCGACGAGAGGCCGCACGGCTGCCACGAGGTCACCTCGGTCGGCATCGAGGGTGAACGGCTCGTCGCAGGCATCGCGGACGACTGCCCGTGCCGCTGCCAGAACCGGCGTGCCGAGGAGAGCGCGGCACTGCAGGCGGCACGGACTGAAGCCCGAGCCGTGTCGGCGCCCGCCGCCCCGTCGGCAGACTGACCACCCGATCCCCTGAACTCCCACCGCGCACGCGGTGGGCGCCCATGCCCTGACCAGGCCAGGCCAGGCCAGGCCCAACCCCACAGGAGGCGCCCCGTGGGCACGCTCACGAACGGCAAGACCACCATCCCCTACGACCACCGCACACTGCCCGGCCTGCACTGGCGCAAGGCCAGCCGCACCGACCTCGACCCGATCGTGAAGGACTGCGTGATCCTCGCGAAGGCGCCGATCGCCAAGGACCACCCACACGACCGCATCCCCGACGGGACACGCATGGTCGCCATCAGCGACAGCAAGGACCCGGACGCCCCCGTGCTGCTCATGAGCCGGGTCGAGATCAGCAAGTTCTTCGACGGGGTGACCGCGGGTGAGTTCGACGAATTCCGGGCCAGCGCAGACGAGCTCACAGCAGCTGCCGCCACCACCTGACCCTGCCCTGGAGACGGGCGAGGCGTGGCAGGCGCCGCCCGACAACCTGAAGTCCCTGGAGGGCGGTCCCGTCTGCACTACGCACACGGGGCCCCCGGCGCCGACGATCCGGAGCAGCACGGGCACTCACATCTGCCACATCTGCACGCCCCTAGGGCGGACAGCTGCGGACACGTGGGCAATCGTGCGGCGGGAAAACGCCATTCTGGATAGCCCGTACTGGCGCGAGAAGGGGCCGGTCACCTGATCCGCGCCGCCGACCGGCGGCCTCGACCGGTTCCCCCGATCCGGCCGAGGCCGCCCTAGACGAGGTCGCGGAGCGGGACGTCGAGGGCGTCGGCGATGCGGATGAGGGTGTCGAGGAGGGGGCTCTGGTGGCCCTGCTCGATGCGGTTGACCGCCTGGCGGTCGATGAGCGCAGCCTCAGCCAGCACGTCTTGGGTCATGTTCGCGTGGTTGCGTGCAGCCCGGATGCGGTCGCCGATGTCTCGCCGGACGGCGAGGACACGTGGTGAGGGGGGCGGGACAGGGTGTTCACGTGTCCGCCTCATCCGGCCACCCTTGGCTCTGACTCGGTCAGAGCAGGCCGCCCCACCACAATTGCGTGGTGGGGCGGTCTAGTTTGTTCGTGCGGCCCCCGCCGATTCATGCGACGGGGGCCGTAGCCTGCGGGCCCGGCCTCCCCGCCGGAGCACCACAGGATTGGACGAGCACGTGTCTGGCGCGCGTGGGGAGACACACCACCCCTCGTCAGCTGTGACTCTATGCGGGAGGCTGGCGCCGTCCAGTCCCCCGCACGGGCGATGGACACCGCAAGGCCGGTGTGGGGATGTGGACTCTTAGTGGACTTTGACCACGAAGAGCCCCCCCCAACCGATCACGGCTGGAGGGTCTCAAAACAGGCTTTCACCTGGTGTTACCTACCCGGTGGGCGCGGACGGTTTCGAACCGCCGACATCCTCCTTGTAAGGGAGGCGCTCTACCCCTGAGCTACGCGCCCGGGAACGAGTGGACAGCCTACCTTGCCGCAGGCAGTGCCCCGCAAACCCCTTTTGCGCCGCCGGAGGCCCCGCGTCCGGGGGTTAACCCCACCCCGAATCCGGTGGCGGCCCGGATCCTGCCGACTCGGGCGGCTCCGTAGAGTCTGTCGGAGACAAGCAAGATCATTACAGGGGGATCCGTCATGACCGTCCGCGCCCGTCGTCCACGCGCCGCCCGCACCCTCGCTGCCGTCGGCGGGACCGTGGCCGTCGTCCTGCTCGTCGGCGCGTGCGGGGCCGACGCCGATGGCGACACGGAACCGGAGCACCGGACGTTCGCCCTGGCAGGGAAGACGCTGACCGTCGAGTCCAGCGACACCTCGCTCGAACTCGTCCCGGCGGGCCGCGGTGCCAAGGGCGTGAAGGTGACCCGGTGGTTCGACGGGGAGACCGTGCTCGGCGGCGACCCCAAGGTGACGTGGGAGATGGACGGCGACCGGCTGAAGCTCGGCATGGAGTGCTCCGGAATCATCACCAACTGCTCGGCCAAGCACCGCGTGGAGGTGCCCCGCGGAGTCGCAGTAACCGTCGAGAACAAGGACGGCAGCGTCTCGGCCAGCGGGTTCCGGGACGCGATGAAGGTGCGTACGAAGGACGGGTCCGTCACCGTCAAGGACTCCGGCGCACCGCTCGACGTGAACAGTTCCGACGGGTCGATCACCGTCGAGGGGGCCGAGGGGCCGCTCGGCCTGCGCAGCTCCGACGGCTCCATCACCGCGCGCGACGTCACGTCCGGGCGGGTGGCCGTCGACTCCAAGGACGGGTCCGTGCTGCTGGCACTGGCCGCCGTGCCCGACCGTGTCGAGGCCCGCAGCAAGGACGGCTCCGTCGACATAGCGGTGCCGAAGGAGAAGGACGGCAAGCGCGTCCGGTACGACGTACGGACCGAGACCTCCGACAGCGCCGTCGACGTGTCGGTGCCGAGGGACGACGGCAGCCCCCACCACGTGTCCGTCCACAGCTCCGACGGCAAAGTCACTGTGCGCAGCGCGAACTAACGGGCCCGTGTATTCGTCTTTAACCGGTGGGAGAATGTGACACCGGGCAGGGCGGATGACAGCACGGGAGAGGGATAGTGACGGCGACACCTTCGCAGCCGTACACACCGGACGGAGCAGGGGCCGAGAGAGCGGCAGAGGCAGGGGCCGTAGGGGTAGGCGGTGCGGCGGGCGGCGGGCTGCGCTTGCAGGCTCCCTCTCGTCCGTCCCGCGGGAGCGCACGCCTCGGGAGCGCGCGCCGCGGCCCCCTGCGTGACGCCCTCGCCCTCGTCACCGTCGTCACCCTCTCCCTGCCCCTGCTCGCCCTCGCCGTCCCGGCCGCGTTCGCGGGCGGCGGCACCCGGCGCTGGTTCGGCGGGCGCGGCGAGAGTCAGCGCGCCGAGGCGCAGGCCGCCAAGGACGCCGCCGCCGCGGCGTTCTACGAACTGGACACCGCCCAGCGCGACCTGCGCATCTCCATCGAGACGATCGTGGCCGTCGACTCCTCGCCCGCGGCCCGGCGCGCCGTCTCCGACTTCGAGGCGATCGGGCACCGCATCGACGAGGTCAGCCACCAGTACATCAGCGCCGTGGACGCCCACGACCTGGACCGGGACGACCTGGAGTCCTCCGTCGCGGCCCGCGCGAGGACCGAGCTCACCGCCGCGAAGACGGAGCTGGGCAAGGCCAAGCAGGACCTGGAGCGCTTCCAGCAGGGCCTCGGCCCGCTGCTCGACAAGGCGGAGACCCAGCTCGCCCGGCTCGCCCCCGCGGTCGAGCGGGCCCGCCAGACCCTGCTCGCCGCGAGCAACGCCCTCGATTCCGTGCGCGCGGCCGGACTCAAGGCCGACGACCTCGCCGCCCGCCTTGCGACCCTCGGCCCCGAGCTGACCAAGCTCAACCAGGGCGCGGGCCGCCATGGCGTGCCGGAGACGCTGCAGCGCGCCGACCGCGTCCTGCGCGACGCCGAGGCCGTGCGCGCCGAGGCCGAGCAGCTGCCCGAGCGGGCCGCCGAGATCGACCGGCGGCTCGTCTCCCTGCGCACCCGCGCGCAGGCGCTGACCACCCGCACCGGCCAGGTCGAGCCGGTCCTCAGCGAGCTGCGGCGCCGGTTCTCCGCCGCGTGCTGGCAGGACCTGCAGCACGTCCCCGACCAGGCCGTGGAGAACGTGCGCCAGGCCGAGGCCAAGCTGAAGGAGGCCCAGCAGGCGCGCGCCGAGCAGCGCTGGCCGGACGCCACCTCGCTGCTCTCCACGGTCCGTGCGCTGCTGAACACCACGGACGAGGCGGTCTCCGCGGCAGGCGACCGCCTCCAGCGGCTGAACGCGGTGTCGAAGGACCCGCAGCAGGAGATCGAGCGCACCCGTTTCGCGATCCGGGACGCGCAGCGCCTGGCGATGACGGGCCGCCAGACGCCCGAGCAGCGGCACGCCCGCCCGCTCGACGAATCCGTGGCCCGACTGGACCGCGCGGTGGCGTCCCTGGAAGGCCGCCACCCCGACTACTGGCACTTCCTGACCGAGACCGAGGCGGTCCGCACGACCGTGTCACGCGTGGTCGCGCAGATAAGGGAGGAGCGGGGGCAGGGCGCCTGAGGAGCCGAGCCCGGCGCGACGACTGCCCTGCGCCACATACGGGTCACGGCCGCCGCTCCCCGTGCGGTTGGCAGTCGCCGTCCCGCAGGCGGATCCTGGAGTGGCGTACGGGGCTCGGCGTGCGGACGTACGTCGTCCTCCGCTCGCACCAGGAGGCTGGCATGGCCACACACGTGCTCCATCCAGGGACGAAGCGGGGAAACCGGCGCCACATCACGCTCGACGAGCATCTGCCCGTCGACCACCGGCTGAACCAGGTCTACCGCGCGGGCGCGGGCCTCATGGGCCTCGTCCTGCTCGCGTTCGGCATCCTCGGGCTCATCGACAAGATCGGGTTCTTCGACACCCGCGGTGACTCGGTCGCCGGACTCAGTACGAACGGCGCCCTGAGCGTCCTGTCGATCGTCGTCGGTCTGCTGCTCCTCGTCGGCATGGTGATCGGCGGGAACTTCGCCTCGACCCTGAACACGGTCCTCGGCGTCGCGTTCATCGTGAGCGGCTTCGTCAATCTCGCCCTGCTGGACTCCAGCCACAACTTCCTGGCGTTCCGGATCCAGAACGTCCTCTTCAGCTTCGTAGTGGGCGTGCTGCTCATGACCTTCGGGATGTACGGCAGGGTCAGCGGCGGTCTGCCGCACGACAACCCGTACTGGAAGGCGCGCCACCCGGATCGGACCGGCTGAAACGGCTGTGCGAATGTGGGGAGATGCTCGACTTCCCCACGGCTCTCCGGGCGCGGCGCCTCGTCGCCATCGTGCGCGGCACCGATCCAGACGCCTCTTTCCGTACGGTCATGACGCTGGTGGAGTCCGGTGTCCCGCTCGTCGAGGTCTCCCTCAGCGGCGCCGACGCGCTGGGCTTGCTGCGCCGGGCGCGGGCCGAGCTTGGCGCGGACGCCTGGCTGGGCGCGGGCACGGTCCTCACCGCTGACGACGCCCGACGGGCCGCCGAGGCGGGCGCCAACCTCATCGTCACGCCCGGCCTCGGCGCGGGCGTGGACGAGGCCGTCCACCTGGGGCTTCCGGTACTGGGCGGCGTCCTCACGCCCACCGACGTCATCGCGGCCCAAGCGGCGGGCGTGACCGCGCTGAAGATCTTCCCCGCGTCGGCGATGGGCGGCCCCGGCTACCTCAAGGCGCTGCGGGCCCCCTTCCCCGACGTCCCGTTCGTGCCGGTCGGCGGTGTGGACGCGGCGGCCGCCGAGGCGTATCTGGAGCTCGGCGCGGTCGCGGTGGGCGTCGGCTCGCCGCTGATCGGCGATGCGGCCGACGGCGGCGACCTGGGTGCGCTGCGGACGCGGGCGACGGAGTTCGTGCGGGTCGCGGAGGCGGTGGCCCGATGAGCGACGTCCTGACCCTCGGCGAGACCATGGTCGCCCTGCGCGGCAGCGGCCCTCTCAAGCTGGGCGGCTCCATGGACCTGTCGGTCGCCGGGGCCGAGAGCAACGTGGCCATCGGCCTTTCGCGGCTCGGCCACACCGTCCGCTGGGCGGGCGCGGTCGGCGACGACGAGGCGGGCGAGCTGGTCCTGCGCACGCTGCGCGCGGAGGGCGTGGACGTCGGCGCGGCCACGAAGGACCCGGAGGCTCCGACGGGCCTGATCCTCTTCGAGCCGCGGCTGCCGGAAGTGACCCGCGTGCACTACTACCGCGCGGGCTCGGCAGGTTCGCGGCTCGCTCCCGAAGCGGTCGAGGCGGCCTTCGCCGCCGGGCCGCCGCGCGTCCTGCACGTCACCGGCATCACCCCGGCCCTCGGCCCGTCGGCGGCGGAGGCCTGCCGACGCGCCCTGCGGCTCGCCCGCGAGCACGGCACACAGGTCTGCCTGGACGTGAACTTCCGCTCCCGCCTGTGGAGTTCCGAGCAGGCGGCGACCGAGCTGCGCGCTTGGCTCCCCTACGTCGACGTGCTTATCGCCTCCGACGACGAACTGCCGCTGTGCCTGCTGTCGGGGGCCGCCACCATCCCGGAGCCGGAGAAGGTCCTCCTGGACGAGGGGATCCGCGAGGTCGTGGTCAAGCTCGGCGCGCAGGGCGCGACCGTCCACACGGCCGACGGCCCGCTGCACTCCCCCGCGCGCGAGGTGCGGGCCGTGGACGCGGTCGGCGCGGGTGACGCGTTCGTCGCCGGTTATCTGTCGGCGCTGCTCGACGGCGCGAACATGTCGACCCGCCTGGACCGGGCGGTCACCACGGGCGCGTTCGCGGTGGCGTCGCGGGGCGACTGGGAAGGGGCGCCCACGCGGGCGGAGTTGGGCCTGCTGAAGGCGGGCCCGGGCACGGTGGTCCGCTAGGCACCCGCCCAGCGGACGCCCGCCTCGCGACCTCAGCCGCAGCAACCCCCACCACAGCAGCCACCGCCGCCACCCGCGCCAGGACCGGCCGAAGCCGCGGCCGACCCCCCGACGGCCACGGTCGACAGCAGCTTCACCGTGTCCTCGTGCCCGGAGGGGCAGGACGCGGGATCGGCCGACTCGGCCATCGGGCGGCTGAGCTCGAAGGTCTCACCGCAGGACCGGCACCGGTATTCGTATCGAGGCATGGCCCCAGGTTAGCGGGGCCCCACCGCCCCGAGGAACGCCTTGGCGATCTCCTCCCCCGCCGCGATGCCCCGCTCCGGCAGCACCGTGAGCCCCGCCGCCGTGAAGCCCGTGTCCGCGAGCTCGCCGTGCCCCGGCCGCCAGGAGCGGTCCGCCGCGAGCAGCAGGTCGGCGTCGAGCAGCGAGTCGCCCGCGGCGAGGATCTCCTCGGCCCCGGCCCGCCGGGCGACCTCCCGCACGGCCGCGCTCTTGGTGAGCGGCTTCGGCACGGCGTAGAGCTTGCGGCCCTGCAGCGACACGGTCCAGCCGCGCCCCTCGGCCCAGACGGCGAGCTCCTTGACCCACTCGTCGGGCAGCAGCGCACGCTCGACGACGAGGTACGCGAAGAGGTCCTCCGCGACGCGCTCCTTGAGCAGCCAGGCGGGGTCGGCGGTGCGCACGAGGTGGGCGCGGACCTCGTCGAGCGAGGCGCACTCCGCGGCGAGGCGGCGGGCGACCGCCGACTGCCAGTCGGGGTCGGAGACACCGTCGACGAGCAGGTGCCCGCCGTTGGCGCAGACCGCGAACTTCGGTGCGGGGCCGGGGAGATGGATGCGTCCGTACTGTTCGCGCGTGCGCGTGGTGGTCGGCACGAAGACGGCCGTGCGCGCCAGCTCGGCCAGGAGTCCGGCGGCGTTCTCGGTGACGTACGACAGCGGCTTGCCCTCGTACACCTCGACGCAGAGCAGGCGCGGCGCCTCGGCGTCCGGCATGGTCAGGCCGAGGGCGGCGGCGGAGTAGATGAGGGTGCGGTCGAGGTCGCTCGCGACGATCCTGGTCACGGTCACTGGGAAGCCACCGCCTTGCCGTCCGCGCCCGTCGCGCCGCGCGTGTACTGGGGATGGATCAACCCGACGCAGGTGTACGGGAGTTCGTCGACCTCCTCGACGGGTACGCCCCGCTGCTCGGCGAGCAGGCGTACGTGATCGAGGTCCGCGCCCGCACCCTTGCGGGCCAGGATCTTCCAGGGGACGCGGCGCAGCAGCACCCGGGTCGTCTCGCCGACGCCCGGCTTGACGAGGTTCACGTCGTGGATGCCGTACTCCTCGCTGATCCGCTCGACGGCGGCCCAGCCCTCCCAGGTCGGTGCGCGGTCGGCGGCGAGCAGCTCCTTGACCCGTACGTCGACCGCGTCGGCGACCTCGTCGAAGCGGGCGGATATCGCGTCGACGAAGTGGCCGGACACGTCGGTGCCCGCGAGCTCGCGGTAGAACTTGGCGCCGTGGAAGTCGTCCGGGCCGACCAGGTCGGCGCGGAGCACCGTACGCGAAATCAGTCCGGAGACCGTGGAGTTGAGGCAGGCGGAGGGGATGAGGAAGTCCTCGCGGGTGCCGTAGGTGCGGACGCACGAGCCGGGGTCGGCGAGCACGGCGATCTCCGGACTGAATCCGGTGGCGCCGCCCTCCTCCTCGAACTCCCGCACCGCGTCGGCCAGTTCACGGGTGATCGCGCCCTTGCCGGTCCAGCCGTCGACGAAGACGACGTCGGACGGGTCGTGGTGGGCGGCGAGCCAGCGCAGGGCGTTGGCGTCGATGCCGCGGCCGCGGACGATCGACACCGCGTAGTGCGGCAGGTCGAGGCCGTGCCGGTGTGCGGCCCAGCGGCGCATCAGGACGCCGACGGGCGTACCGGCGCGGGCCAGCGAGACGAGCACCGGGCGCGGCGACCTCTCGGCGAGCACGGTCTCGGTGACGGTTCCGACGGCCTGCGCGATGCGGGCGGCGGAGGTGTCGAGGGCGGCGCGGAACAGGTCCTGGTAGCGCTCGCTGGGCTGGTACTCGACGGGGAGCGACTCGGCGTAGTGCGCGCCACCGCTCTGTATCGCCTCCTCGCGCTCCTCCGTGGGCGCTTCGAGCGTCACGTCCGAGAGGTCCTGGAGCAGCCAGCCGACGTCTTCGGGTGCGTACGAGGAGAAGTCGGGGCCGCGGAGGGGCTCGGGGAGCATGCGGGACCTTTCGGGAACGTGCTGAGGTACGTAGGAGGGGACGACGGCCAGCAGGACGTGTCCGGTGTGCGCGGCCAGCTGCGCCAACAGGCCGTCCTGCGCGTGCAGTTCGGGGGTGTCGGCGACCGAGTCCACGACCGCGACGATCGCGTCGAAGCCTGCCCCGGCGACGTTGTAGGCGTACCGGGTCCCTGGTCCGTCGGCGGGCTCGTCGTGCGCGGGGAAGGCGAGGCGGGTGCGTATCGCATAGCCGGGGTCGTCCACGGCGAGGACGGGCGAGCGGGTCGTGGTGGAGAACCGCACCTCCGCGCCGGTCCGCCGCTCCAGCTCGACGCCGAGCGCGAGCGGGGCGTACATCAGCTCCTCGAAGCCGAGGACGAGCACGCGGCGCGCCCCGTCGGGCAGGGCCTTCGCGATCCGGGCCGCCATGTCGGGCAGGGCGGCGTCCAGGGCCGCGCGGTGCGTGGGCGTGAAGCCGTGCCGCCCACCGTCGGGGAGACCCGCGGGCCAGCCGAGCTCGACCCTGTCGATCCGGCCGCGCTCCCCCCGGGGCTGCGGGACGGCGGCATCATCAGGCCCGCTCTCGTGTTCGGCGACCAGCGCCTGCCCCTTCTCCAGGACGCCGTCGGGCAGCCGCACCGTGCCGGACGCCGTCGCGACGAGGTCGACGCGCGCGCCGATCTCGCGGGCGAAGTCGGCGATCCGCTCCTGGTCCCGGGGCGAGCGCATGTCGACCAGCGCCACGATGACGTACCGCTCGCGCGGGAAGCGCTCGTGCAGGGCGCGGACGGTGTTCAGGACGGTGTTGCCGGTGGAGAACTCGTCGTCGACGAGGACCAGCGGCCCGTCCCCGGCGAGCAGCCGCGGGTCCTCGGGCAGCAGCAGGTGCGAGGTGGCGTGCGAGTGGGACTCCTCGAAGCCGCCCGCGCGCTCGACGCCCTCGACGGGGCGCCGGGTGGAGTGCAGATACGGGGCGAGGGCGACGCCGTCGGCGACCGAGTGGCCGAGGCCCGTCGCGGTCTCCGCGTAGCCGAGGACGACGGCGCGCCCAGCCTCGTCGTCGCCGAGGAGGTCCCGCACCCGGACGCCGAGGTCGCGCCCGGCCGCGTACACGGCCGAGGGGTGCTGCGGGACGTGCTTGCCCAGGACGTTCGACACCAGGAGGTGGGCCCGCTTGGGGTTGCGGCGCAGGGCGAGGCCGAGCATGCCGCGCAGCGCCTCGTCGCCTTCGAGGCCGACCCCGAGCCGCTCGGCGACCCAGGTCCCCGACCATCCCGTCGCCGCTGTCTCCGGCACCGCGTCTTCAGTCACGTACGTCATGTTCCTTAGGTTCATCGGCCGGGAGTTCCGGCCGTTCGGGCGGGCGGCCCGGCGGTTCAGGCGGGAAGCCCCGCGGTGAGCAGCTCCACGAAGCCGACGTCCTCCCTGGCGACGCCGAAGACCTCGGCGCGGCGCAGGGTCCGCTCGGCCCAGGCGCGGTGCGGCTTCACCTCGTTCATCTTGTTCGTGTACGAGGAGCGCAGGACCCCGCCGCCGCCCCGCTCCGGACGCAGGATGTCCTCGGCGTCGCTGAACTCCTCGTGGCTGACCACGGAGAGCGCGTGCACGGGCAGCACGTGGGAGGGGTGGATGCAGGTCTTGCCGAGCAGGCCGTTGGCGCGGTCGAGCTCGATCTCGCGGAGCAGCCCGTCCATGTCGTGCTCGATGAGGGCCTGGCGCAGTTCGTCGGCCCGGCCCTCCAGGAAGGGGCTGCGGCGCAGCTGCGGCTTGAACATCCGCTCCTGGACGCGGAAGTACTCCCAGACCGGTCCTGTCACGGTGAAGCCGGTGCCGTCGGCCCTGCCCAGCACGTTCACCACGTCGGCGATGACGGAGGCGACGATCTGTACGTCGTACGCGGTCATGTCCGGCGGCCTGCGCAGTCCGTACGCCGAGCAGAAGTCGGTGACGCCGAGGCGCAGGGCGAGGACCCGGTCGCGGTACTTGTCGACGGTGCGGGCTATCCCGGCGAGGGTCTCGGCGCGGCTCTCCAGGTGCAGCAGCTCGGGCGACTCCAGGACGGGCATGGCGAAGAGCCGCCGTGCCGGGCCGTCGGGCCCCGCCGGAAGATCCGCCTCCGCGGCCACCAGCGCCTCCATGAAGGGGACGCCCCGCTCCTCGGTGAATTTGGGCAGTACGAATCCGGACAACAACCGGATGTTCGTCCCGAGCCTGCGGACCAGGTCCGGTATCTGCTCGGCGGCGCGGACCCGGATGAAGAGCAGGGGCGGCTCCACGTCCCGCTCCGCCAAGTCGGCGAACTGCCGGACCAGGTTCTCCTCGGCGTCGGCGACCTCGGCGTCGTCTATGGAGTCCTCCAGGCAGATCACCATGGAGATCACCCCGCGCCCGGCCTGTTTCAGGATGTCCTCGGCGAGGCGGGGACGGGTGGCCGGGCTGTAGAGCGTGGCACCCAGGGCGGACGCGAGCAGGTGGGGCGCGGAGTCCGCGGTGAAGGCACACGGCTCCCGGTGGAAGAGGCGGTGCCGCACCTCTGGGGTGATATGCCCGAAATGACGCATGTGATTCCCTGTTATCGCCTGTTCTCGTCGACGTGGGCCGTTCGGATGTGGCCGGTAATAGTACGTAGAGACGGGTGCCGGGGGTTCCCTCCGGGCATGAACTTCAGGTAACCCGGCCATGTCACACATGCTCACCACACAACCGTCGCACGCTCGCACCACTCGCAGGTCAGGAGCCTGGTGACGCGGCCGGGGCCTTCGGCCCCCCGCGTTGTCCCGGCCCTGTGGGGGAAGGCAGGATGACCGCATGACGCACGCGATGTTGAAGGGGTCGAACGTCCCACTCGAAGCCTCGGCGGTCCGCGCCGTGCTGCGCTGGACCCCCGGACAGGGCGTCCCCGACGTCGACGCGTCGGCGCTGCTGCTCGGCGGCGACGGGCGGGTGCGCTCGGACGAGGACTTCGTCTTCTACAACCAGCCGCGCCACCCAGGGGGCAAGGTCTGGCGGCTCGGCAAGAAGCGGACCGCCGAAGGCCTGACCGACACGATCCAGACGGATCTGGCGGGCATGGACCCGGCCGTGAGCCGGGTGCTCCTGGCCGCGTCGGCGGAGGGCATCCCCTTCGAGCACGTACCCGCACTGCGGATCCTGCTGTACGACGCCACCGTCACGGACGGCGCGCCGCTCGCCCACTTCGACATCACTCCGCAGACCGGCGAGGAGACGGCGCTGATCTGCGGGGAGCTCTACCGCCGCGGTGAGGGCTGGAAGTTCCGCGCGCTCGGCGAGGGGTACTCCAACGGCCTGGAGGGCCTCGCCTCCGACTTCGGGATCTCCGTGGACGACTCGGACTCCGCCTCGCCGGAGCCCGCACCCTCGGCCTCCTTCCCGCTGCCGCCGCAGCAGCCCATGCCGCAGCAGTCGGTGGCCCCGCCGTCCGCCGCCCAGCCCGCCCCGCAGTCGCCGCCCCAGCCCTCGTACGGCTACCCGCCCGAGCCGCCCCGGCACCCGGCGCCCCAGCCCGCCTACGGCTATCCGCCGGCCGCGGCCACCCAGCCCACGCCGATCGCGCCGCCGGTCCCCGTCGCCCAGCCGTCGTACGGCTATCCGCAGCCGGTTGCCCCGATGCCGGACCCGAACTTCCGGCTGCCTCCGCAGGGCCCGCAGTTCCTGTCCCGCTGAGCGTCCCGTCGGCCGTGCGACCGGGGCCGGGGGGCCCGGTGGATCCGGTGGGCCTGGCGGGCGCACCGGATCAGCCGACCTTGGCCTTGTAGCCCCGGCCCCACTGCAGCCCCCAGCCGTACAGCCGGTCGAGCTCGGCCTGGAATCCGTAGACGAACTTCACCTCGCGGCGCACGATCAGCTCGTCCTTGACGTTCTCGATGGAGACCACCGCGCACGAGCGGGCCTGCGGCTGCCGCTCGTCCAGGTCGATCTCGATCCGGGGACCGTTGCTGGGGTAGAGCGTGACCTTCGCGTGCGTACGGTCGAAGGCGGGCGTCTGGTCGTAGATGTACACGAAGATCAGCAGCCGCTTGATCGCCTCGCGGTGGTCGAGATTGACGTAGAGCGTCTCGCCCGTCCCCGAACCGAACCGGTCGTCGCCGCTGCCCTTCACGTACGGCGGGGAGTTGAGGCTCCCGAAGAAGTTGCCCAGCGGCTGCACCACGCCCTTGTCGCCGTCGTTCAGCTCGTACAGACAGCCCAGGTCGAGGTCGACGTTGACCATGCTCTGTGTGTGCGCCTGGACCGGCTCGGGCCGGAACATCTGGAAGGGGTGCCGCAGCAGACCGCTGCCGCCACCGCGCGACTTGCCGATGAGGTCGGACGTGCGCATCTGCCAGGACAGGTTGACGCGCAGGTTGCCGGTGGCCGCGCCCTGTTTGGAGAGCGAGACCGTCGGGTGCCGTTTGGTCAGTTCGATGGAGTTGGTGGCGGCGCTGCCCGATTCGAAGTCCATCGAACGCCCACGCCACAGACCGTCCCAGAAGGACATTGCGCCCCCAAGTGCCCTCGTACCACCTACGAATACCGACGGGGCGGCCATGAGGACATCTCCTCGACGGCCGCCCCGCACAGAGCGTTCCTCACCCTGGCCGTCGTCACACTCCGGGAACCGGAATCGGACAGCTCGGCGAGGGAATCAGTCAGTCTCAGACGCCCGAGGAGACCTCCGCCTTGTCTCCTGAGCTCCCTTGCCCCTCGGCCGCCGCCAGCCGCTTGTTGCGCCTCACGGAGGAGAAGAAGGACCAGGCGATCAGGAGGACACCGACGGAGCCGGTGATCACTTCGTGGATCTCGTACTGGATGGTGACCAGGAGGATCACGGCGAGGGCACCGATCGCGTAGTGCGCGCCGTGCTCCAGGTACACGTAGTCGTCGAGGGTGCCCTGGCGGACCAGGTAGACCGTGAGGGACCGGACGTACATGGCACCGATGCCGAGGCCGAGGGCCATCAGCACGATGTCGTTCGTGACGGCGAAGGCGCCGATGACACCGTCGAAGGAGAAGGACGCGTCCAGGACCTCGAGGTAGAGGAACATGAAGAACGCCGCCTTGCCTGCCAGGACGACCGCAGGAACCTTCTTGCCCGACTTGGCGGCCGCTTCCTCCTGCTCGTGCTCGCGCTCCTCCTCTTCCTCGAGCTTGTTCTCGAAGTATCCGGAGAGGCCGCCGACCACGAGATAGGTGATCAGACCCGCGATGCCTGAGATGAGGACTGTCTGCGCCTTGTCCACATGCATGCCGCCGTGCTGGTGGGCGTGGGTGGCGACGGTCATCGCGGAGACCAGGAGCACGACGAGCGCGATGCAGACCGACAGCATGTCGACCTTGCCGAGCTTGGCGAGCGGACGCTCCAGCCAGCTCAGCCACTTGATGTCCCGGTCCTCGAAGATGAAGTCGAGGAAGATCATCAGCAGGAACATGCCACCGAAGGCGGCGATCGACGGGTGCGCGTCGGTGACCAGCTGCTGGTACTGGTCCTTGTCGTTGAGCGCGAGGCGGACGGCCTCGATCGGGCCGATCTTGGCGCTGATGGCCACGATGACGACGGGGAAGACCAGCCGCATGCCGAAGACCGCGATCAGCACACCGACGGTGAGGAAGATCTTCTGCCAGAAGGCATTCATCTTCTTCAGGATTCCGGCGTTGACCACGGCGTTGTCGAAGGACAGCGAGATCTCGAGGACGGACAGGATCGCCACGACGCCGAAGCCGGTCCACCCTCCGTAGAGCACCGCGGCGACCAGGCCGAGCGCGGTAACCGCGAACGACCAGCCGAAGGTTTTCAGAAGCACTGGCTACCCAATCGTGTGTGTACGGGCTCCCGTGTAGCGGTCTCCCCCGCGCCGGTCCCCTGCTTTACGAAACGTTGACCCCGAAGTGTAGAGGTCCCGCTACGCGTCCGGGGAGGGCGACCCTCCCCGGACGGAGAGGACTCACCGGGCGCAAGCCCGTCGGCTGAGATTCCTTGGGTGGCTCTCCGTCTTCGCCGCCGGGCCACACTGCGTGCATGACCCTTTACGAAACGTTGACCCCGAAGTCCAGAGCGATGCCGCGCAGACCGGACGCGTACCCCTGTCCGACCGCTCGGAACTTCCACTCTCCCCCGTACCGGTACACCTCGCCGAAGATCATCGCCGTCTCCGTGGAAGCGTCCTCACTGAGGTCGTAGCGCGCGAGCTCCTGGCCGTCCGCCTGGTTCACGACGCGGATGAACGCGTTGCTGACCTGGCCGAACGTCTGGCCCCTGTTGTCCGCGTCATGGATCGAGACAGGGAAGATGATCTTGTCGCAGCCCGCCGGGACCTGGGAGAGGTCGATCAGGAGCGACTCGTCGTCGCCGTCGCCCTCGCCCGTGAGGTTGTCGCCGGTGTGCTCGACGGAGCCGTCGGGGCTCTTGAGGTTGTTGTAGAAGACGAACCACTCGTCGCCGAGGACCCGGCCCGCGTTGCACAGCAGTGCGCTGGCATCGAGGTCGAAGGGGGCGCCGGTGGTGGAGCGCGCGTCCCAGCCGAGGCCTACGAGGACCTGGGTGAGATTGGGTGCGGCTTTGGAGAGGGAGACATTGCCTCCCTTGGCGAGCGTGACGCCCATGGTGAAGTCCTCCCCGTGGTGACGAGAGCAGAAGCCCGCGGTGACGAGAGCAGAAGTGCCCGCGGTGCCGGGAACGTGTGTCCCCCTGAGGACGGGAACACACGTCTCCGTGGTGACGGGAGCCCGCGCGCCGCGGTGCGGGCGCACGAGATGGCGAGCACGTCCGGCGCCGCACTGTGAACCTGTGCGGCGCCGGACGGAGAGCGCTGAGCACCGGGGCGCTGGAACGCCGGGACGTGCTCGGCTCAGACGTTGACGCCGAAGTCCTGCGCGATGCCGCGCAGGCCCGAGGCGTAGCCCTGGCCGACCGCGCGGAACTTCCACTCGGCGCCGTGGCGGTACAGCTCGCCGAAGACCATGGCGGTCTCCGTCGAGGCGTCCTCGGAGAGGTCGTACCGCGCGATCTCCGCGCCGCCCGCCTGGTTCACGACGCGGATGAACGCGTTGCGCACCTGGCCGAACGACTGCTGGCGGTTCTCCGCGTCGTAGATCGAGACCGGGAAGACGATCTTCTCGACGTCGGCGGGGACCGCGGCCAGGTCGACCTTGATCGCCTCGTCGTCGCCCTCGCCCTCACCGGTGGTGTTGTCACCGGTGTGCTCGACGGAGCCGTCGGGGCTCTTCAGGTTGTTGAAGAACACGAAGTTCTGGTCACTGGTGACCTTGCCCTCCGTGTTCGTCAGGATGGCGCTGGCGTCGAGGTCGAAGTCCGTACCGGTGGTGGTGCGGACGTCCCAGCCGAGGCCGACCAGAACCGCGGTCAGGCCAGGCGCCTCCTTGCTCAGCGATACGTTGCCGCCCTTGCTGAGGCTGACTCCCACGAATCCTCCCAATTGATGTCCAGGGGCGGGGAGCCCCAAGCGTTGCGTTGCCATCGGATCAACGTGTGGATCCTAGTGACCGGTTCCCGGCCGTGAGCGAAAACAAAGCTCGCTCAGAGCGTTTCGAGCGCCTTCACGTACTCGTTCAGGTCACGTGCGTCGGGCAGGTCATTGACCACCGTCCAGCGCACCACACCCTCCTTGTCGATGATGAAGGTGCCGCGCACCGCGCAGCCCTTCTCCTCGTCGAAGACGCCGTACGCGCGCGAGACATCGCCGTGCGGCCAGAAGTCGGAGACCAGCGGGTACTCCAGGCCCTCCTGCTCGGCGAAGACGCGCAGCGTGTGGATGGAGTCGTTGGAGACGGCGAGCAGCTGGGTGTCGTCGTTGACGAACGTCGGCAGCTCGTCGCGGAGCGCACAGAGCTCGCCGGTGCACACACCGGTGAACGCGAACGGGTAGAAGAGCAGCACCACGTTCTTCTCGCCGCGGAAATCGGCGAGCCGCACGGTCCGGCCGTGGTTGTCCTTCAGCTCGAAATCCGGGGCCTTGGTGCCGGCCGCGATTCCAACGAGCGCCATGTGTACGCATCCCTTCGACGGGCCCATTCGGGTGGGGCTGTTCGAGTGAGTCCACCCTACGTCCGCCTGTTCCTGGCGGTCCGCACCCCACGCATGCGCAAGGCCCCCGCCGACGAATGCTGTCGACAGGGGCCCTCAGAGCGCTCCGAAGGGGCACGGGGAATCGCGCGGCCGCCGCGTCGTAGCCGCGGAGGCCGCGCAATGCGTGCCCAGTGGAGCGTTTACCGCTTCTTGGCGGCCGCCTTCGGCGTATTCAGGCGGCTGCCGTTCCAGTCCTTGCCTGCGTTGATGCTCTTCGTCTGGGACAGGCCCGCAGTGGTGGCCGCCTCGCCGATCTCGCTCGGCTCGACGTAACCGTCACGACCGGTCTTCGGAGTCAGCAGCAGAATCGAGCCGCCGTCCTCCATGTACGCGATGGAGTCCACCAGCGCATCAGTCAGGTCCCCGTCGTCCTCACGGAACCAGAGCACCACGGCGTCAGCCACGTCGTCGTAGTCCTCATCGACGAGCTCTGTGCCTGTGGCCTGCTCGATGGCCTCGCGGAGCTCCTGGTCGACGTCGTCGTCGTAGCCGATCTCCTGGACCACCTGGTCGGGCTGGAAACCAAGCCTTACGGCCAGGTTCGTCTCCGCGTGGTCCGCGGTCGCGCTCACGGATTGCCTCCTGATCATGTTTTTGGGAATGCCTGTCAGCCACGCGCGTGCGCGGGGCGTTGGCCGTAGTCCACACGGGCGGGACGGATCGCGCAAGTACCCGGCCGCCGAGACCGCCGAAACGGTGACGTTCCCGACCGTGTCGCCGCAACTGTCGCCACATCTGTGCGAGACCGAACGGCTCTGCGAAGCGGTTAGGCAGGATGGGCGTATCGTTGCGATTTGGGCCGAGCCTACCCCAGGGTGGCCGGATGAACGTCTCGGTTACCTATCGGTAGACATGACGTTTGCGTCCGCGAGGTACACGATGGGAAGCGGTGCACGGCCAGGCATAACCCAGGCGAGAGCCCCAACAGCGAAGGAACAGCGTGGCTTCCGGATCCGATCGCAACCCGATCATCATTGGCGGCCTGCCGAGTCAGGTCCCGGACTTCGATCCCGAAGAGACCCAGGAGTGGCTCGACTCCCTCGATGCCGCGGTCGACGAACGCGGCCGTGAGCGCGCCCGCTACCTGATGCTCCGGTTGATCGAGCGCGCGCGGGAGAAGCGCGTCGCCGTGCCCGAAATGCGCAGTACGGATTACGTCAACACGATCGCCACCAAGGACGAGCCGTTCTTCCCCGGCAACGAGGAAATCGAGCGCAAGGTCCTGAACGCCACCCGCTGGAACGCCGCGGTGATGGTCTCGCGCGCCCAGCGCCCCGGCATCGGCGTCGGCGGCCACATCGCCACCTTCGCCTCCTCCGCCTCGCTCTACGACGTGGGCTTCAACCACTTCTTCCGCGGCAAGGACGAGGGCGACGGCGGCGACCAGATCTTCTTCCAGGGGCACGCGTCCCCCGGTATCTACGCCCGCGCCTTCCTCCTCGACCGGCTCTCCGAGCAGCAGCTCGACGCGTTCCGCCAGGAGAAGTCGAAGGCCCCGAACGGCCTCTCCTCGTATCCTCACCCGCGCCTGATGCCGGACTTCTGGGAGTTCCCGACCGTCTCGATGGGCCTCGGCCCGCTCGGCGCGATCTTCCAGGCCCGGATGAACCGCTACATGGAGGCGCGCGGCATCGCCGACACCTCCAAGTCGCACGTCTGGGCCTACCTCGGTGACGGCGAGATGGACGAGCCCGAGTCCCTCGGCCAGCTCTCCATCGCCGCCCGCGAGGGCCTGGACAACCTGACCTTCGTCGTCAACTGCAACCTCCAGCGCCTCGACGGCCCGGTGCGCGGCAACGGCAAGATCATCCAGGAGCTCGAGTCCCAGTTCCGCGGCGCCGGCTGGAACGTCATCAAGCTCGTCTGGGACCGCAGCTGGGACCCGCTGCTCGCACAGGACCGCGACGGCCTCCTGGTCAACCGGCTCAACACCACCCCCGACGGCCAGTTCCAGACGTACGCGACCGAGACCGGCTCCTACATCCGCGAGCACTTCTTCGGCGACGACCAGCGCCTGCGCGCCATGGTCGAGAACATGACCGACGAGCAGATCCTGCACCTGGGCCGCGGCGGTCACGACCACAAGAAGGTCTACGCGGCGTACGCGGCGGCCAAGGCCCACAAGGGCCAGCCGACGGTGATCCTCGCCCAGACGGTCAAGGGCTGGACCCTCGGCCCGAACTTCGAGGGCCGCAACGCCACGCACCAGATGAAGAAGCTGACGGTCGACGACCTCAAGGGCTTCCGCGACCGCCTGCACATCCCGATCACGGACAAGCAGCTGGAGGACGGCGCCCCGCCGTACTACCACCCGGGCCGCGACTCCGAAGAGATCCAGTACATGCACGACCGCCGCAAGGGCCTCGGCGGCTACGTCCCGACCCGCGTCGTGCGCTCCAAGCCGCTGCAGCTCCCCGAGGAGAAGACGTACGCGGCCGCGAAGAAGGGCTCGGGTCAGCAGTCGATCGCCACCACCATGGCGTTCGTCCGCATCCTGAAGGACCTCATGCGGGACAAGGAGATCGGCAAGCGCTTCGTGCTGATCGCCCCCGATGAGTACCGCACCTTCGGCATGGACGCGTTCTTCCCGAGCGCGAAGATCTACAACCCGCTCGGCCAGCAGTACGAGGCCGTGGACCGCGAGCTCCTCCTTGCGTACAAGGAGTCGCCGACGGGCCAGATGCTGCACGACGGCATCTCGGAGGCGGGCTGCACGGCGTCCCTCATCGCCGCCGGTTCGGCCTACGCCACCCACGGCGAGCCCCTGATCCCCGTGTACGTCTTCTACTCGATGTTCGGTTTCCAGCGCACCGGCGACCAGTTCTGGCAGATGGCCGACCAGCTCGCGCGCGGTTTCGTCCTCGGCGCGACCGCAGGTCGTACGACCCTGACCGGCGAGGGCCTGCAGCACGCGGACGGCCACTCGCAGCTGCTCGCCTCCACCAACCCGGGCTGCGTCGCCTACGACCCGGCGTTCGGCTACGAGATCGCGCACATCGTCAAGGACGGCCTCCGTCGGATGTACGGCCCCGACAGCGAGGACGTCTTCTACTACCTCACCGTCTACAACGAGCCGATCCAGCACCCGGCCGAGCCCGCCGACGTGGACGTCGACGGCATTCTCAAGGGCATCTACCGCTTCAAGTCCGGTGAGCAGGGCGCCATTCCGGCTCAGATCCTCGCTTCCGGTGTCGCGGTTCCATGGGCGGTCGAGGCACAGCAGATCCTCGCTTCGGAGTGGAACGTCAAGGCGGACGTCTGGTCGGCGACCTCCTGGAACGAGCTGCGCCGCGAGGCCGTGGACGTGGAGCGCCACAACTTCCTGCACCCCGAGGAGGAGCAGCGCGTCCCCTACGTCACGCGGAAGCTCTCCGGCGCCGAGGGCCCGTTCGTGGCCGTCTCCGACTGGATGCGGAGCGTCCCCGACCAGATCTCCCGCTGGGTGCCCGGCACGTACCAGTCGCTGGGCGCGGACGGCTTCGGCTTCGCCGACACCCGCGGTGCGGCCCGCCGCTTCTTCCACATCGACGCGCAGTCGATCGTGGTCGGCGTGCTGACCGAACTGGCCCGTGAGGGCAAGGTGGACCGCTCCGTCCTGAAGCAGGCGGTCGACCGCTACCAGCTTCTCGACGTCACGGCCGCCGACCCGGGCGCGGCCGGGGGCGACGCGTAGCACGGCATAGGCCTCGGCAACACGGCATACGCCTCATTCGGAGGGCGGCGAGCCTTATTCGGAGGGCGGCGGGACTCGGGTCCCGTCGCCCTTCGGCTTTTCCGCGATGCCTTTCTACGATGCGCCCATGAAGGAACTATCGGCACAGACCCGTTGGGAGCGGCGCACCCAGCGCCCGCTGCTCGTACTCGCGGTGGCATTCGCCGTCGCCTACGCCGTGCCGATCGTGTCGCCCGACGCGAGCAAGTCCGTGACGAGAATCTGCTCGTTGGTGGAGTGGTCCGTGTGGGGCGTGTTCGCCGTCGACTACTCCGTACGTCTCTTCCTCTCCGGAAACCGCAAGCAGTTCGTCCGCACCCACTGGCTGGACCTGTGTGCCGTGCTCCTTCCGATGATTCAGCCGCTGCGGCTGCTGCGGCTCGTCTCCACGCTGGCGCTCGTCGGGCGACGGGCCCGCATGGCTTCGCAGATCAAGCTGACGACGTATGTCGCGGGCTCGGTGGTGGGCCTGTTGATGTTCGGTTCCCTGGCGGTGCTCTCCGTGGAGCGGGAGTCACCGAACGGGAACATCAAGACGCTCGGTGACGCGGTGTGGTGGTCCTTCACCACCATGACGACGGTCGGCTACGGAGATCTCTCACCCACGACGGGCCTCGGCAGGGTGCTCGCGGTCGGTCTGATGCTGTCGGGCATCGCGCTCCTCGGTGTGGTCACCGCGAACATCGCGGCGTGGTTCATCGCCCGCTTCGATAAGGACGACGTTGAGGAGCGGCGCCAGACAGCCGCGATCGAGGCGTTGACGGCGGAGGTGAGGGCGCTGCGTACGCAGGTGGCTTCGTTGTCGGGGGCGCCGGGGGCGCCGGGCGTGCCTGGGGTGCCTGGCGTGCCAGGGATGCCGGGCGTGCCAGGGATGCCGGGCGTGGGGGCGCGTGCGGGTGTGGTGCCCCGCCCCGGAGCGGCGGAGGACGACGGCTCGGGGGCAGGTGTGGGTGGTGTGGGTGGTACTGACATGGATGACACCCGCACAGGTGGTTCCGGTGCGTCCCGAGCCGGAGCGTAAGAGCCGCCCCGGCTCTCAGGGCCAGCCGTTCGGTGTCAGAACATGCCGGTCGTCGTGGTCGTCCCCGCTATCCATATCAGCGCGAGAACCGTGTCAATCACGCCCAGGACCAGGGCCACCAGAGCCGGCGCCGGGCGGGCACCGGCCCAGCTTCGGCCCATGGCCAGCCAGCCGCAGGCAATCGCCACCGGGCCGAGGATGATTCCCAGCACGAAGAATCCGGCGATTGCGCAGACGGCGCCCATGATCCCGAGCGACGCGCGATCCGGCCGACTCCGCGACCACGTACGGCCGCGTGAGCCGGGGCGCTTGCGCGTGGTGTGTCCGAAGCCCGCCATCATCACTCCTCTGTCAGCCGGTTCGGGCCTTTCCGTCGGGTACCCTCGTTCAGCTTTCCCAGACTTTGAATGCCCGTACGCGGTATGGCGATTCGGGCGCCCAAGTGCCACTGCCCGGGTACGTGTTGAACTCGCCGGTCTCCGCGCACTCCCCCGACTGGTACACGGTGACCGGCCGTCCCGTGCGGTTGGCGAGAGACTCCGCGCTGCCCCCCTCCGGCAGCGCGGTGCAACTCTCGATGTCGATGTCCGACAGCTCGTACGTATGGCGGGCGCCCTTGAACCCCGCCTTCTGCCAGAGACAGAGCTCGCCCGTACCGCATCCGCGGAGTGTGGGCGGAGCGGCGGCTCCGGCGTGTACCGGTGTGAGGATGACCGCGGCGAGTGCGGCTGCCGTCACGGTCGTGGCCACGGTCGTGGTCATGGTCGTACGCATCTGCTCAACCCCCGTGTGATGTGGCGCAGTTGTCCACGTATCGCTCGCACGGCTCGATCGTCCGGGCCGTGCGGATCTTCTGACTGCACTGTGGACCCGTCGGCCGGGGCATCGGAAGGGGTACGAATGTGCGTCACCCTGATAGGCGAAAGCCCCCCAGATTATCCCTGAGGGGCTTTCCCTGACACCGAGGGCTCGCGCCTCGGATTCGCGTCTCAGATGTGGCCGACGCCCGCGCCCGCCTCGGCGTTGTCGCCGCGCTTGGTCAGGAACGCGACGAAGACCGCGACCACGGCGACGCCGGTGGCGACCAGGCAGGCCATGCCCATGCCCGACATGAAGGTGTCGTGCGCGACCGAGGTGATCTGGTCGGCGATGGACGGCGGAGCCTTCGGTGGCACCGGTGCCACACCGACCTGGACGGCCTCCGCCGCCTTGTCGAGCTGGGCCTCGCTGAGCGGCGGAAGCTTCGCCTCGGCCCAGTTGCCGGCCAGGTCGCTGTCGACCTTCGAGGCCATGACGGCGCCGAGGACGGCCGTGCCGAGGCTGCCGCCGATCTGCATCGCGGCCTGCTGGAGGCCGCCTGCGACGCCGGAGAGCTCCATCGGCGCGTTGCCCACGATGACCTCCGTGGCGCCGACCATCACCGGGGCGAGGCCGAGGCCGAGGAGGGCGAACCAGATCGACATGAGGCCGCTGCCCGTGCCTGCCTCCAGCGTGGACATGCCGTACATGGCGATGGCGGTGCACAGCATGCCGCCCGCCAGCGGGATGCGCGGGCCCATCTTGGTGATCATCGCGCCCGCCAGCGGCGAGCCGATGATCATCATGCCGGTGAGCGGCAGCAGGTGCAGACCGCTGTCGACGGGGCTCATCCCGTGCACGTTCTGCAGGTAGAAGGTGACGAAGAACAGCCCGCCCATGAACGCGATGGCCATGAGCACCATCAGCACCACGCCCGCGGCCAACGGCACCGAACGGAACAGGGTCAGCGGGATGAGCGGTTCCTTGACCTTCGACTCCCAGACCGCGAAAAGCGCGAAGCTCGCCACGGAGACACCGATGAACGTCCAGGTCATACCGGCGCCCCAGCCCCATTCCGGGGCCTTGATGAGCGCCCAGACCAGGCAGAACATGGCCGCCGAGAGCAACACGATGCCGACGATGTCGAAGGACTTCGGCGCGTTCTCCGCGCGGTGGTCCTTGAGGATGACCACGCCGAGTACAAGAGCGATGATGCCGACCGGCACGTTGATGAAGAAGACCGACTGCCAGCTGACGTGCTGGACGAGAAGACCGCCGAGGATCGGACCACCCGCCGTGGAGGCACCGATCACCATGCCCCAGATGCCGATGGCCATGTTGAGCTTCTCGGCCGGGAACGTGGCCCGGAGGAGGCCGAGCGCGGCGGGCATCAGCAGGGCCCCGAAGAGGCCCTGGAGCACGCGGAAGGTGACCACCAGCGCGATGCTGTCCGACAGGCCGATGGCGCCGGAGGCGGCGGCGAAGCCGACCACGCCGACGAGGAACGTCTGCCGGTGGCCGAAGCGGTCACCCAGCTTGCCCGCGGTGATCAGCGCGACGGCGAGCGCGAGGAAGTAGCCGTTGGTGATCCATTGGACTTCCGCGAAGGTGGCGCCGAGATCCTTCTGGATGGCCGGGTTGGCTATCGCCACGATGGTGCCGTCGAGGGCGACCATCATCACGCCGATCGCAACGGCGAACAGCGTCAGCCAGGGGTGGCCACGGAGCCCCTTGGCCGGGGCCGGAACGGGTACGGGCTCCGGCGCCTTGTCCGCCTTGTCGACGGTGATCTGACTAGTCATGCGATCGAGATTAGTGACAGCGACTGACAGTTGACAAACCATTTCACAAGTCGGTAACTGTCACGTGGCTCACAGGTATGGTGAACTGGGAAAATGGCGAGAAAGAGGACCACGGTGTGAAGACCACGCAGCGAGTGACGGACCCCTTGGAAGCGCAGCTGGAGGCCACCGGGGACGCCCCATCCGGGCCCGTCGGCAGGCCGGGACTGCGCGAGCGCAAGAAGCAGCGCACCCGGGACGCCCTCCTGCGCGTGGCACTCGAACTCTTCACGACCAAGGGGTACGAGGAGACGACCGTCGACGAGATCGCCGAAGCGGTCGACGTCTCGCAGCGCACGTTCTTCAGGTACTTCGCCAACAAGCAGGAAGCCGCTTTCGCGGTCCAGAAGATGATCGAGTCGCGGTTCGTCCAGGCCGTGCGCGACCGCCCCGCCCACGAAGCCCCGCTGGAGGCGCTGCGCGGCGCCGTCCTCGGCACCTGGGAGGCGATGGGGCAGTCCATCGAGGAGGTCGTACCGGTCGAACTCCACATGCGCACTTACCAGATGATCGAGTCGACACCCACGCTGATCGCCGCCCACCTGCGCCGCTCCATCGAGATGGAGGACGAGGTCGCCCGCGTGGTCGCCGAGCGCGAGGGACTCGACCTGGACAGCGATCCGCGCCCGCGCGTGGCGGTGGCCGCGTTCAGCGGCGTCATGCGGATCACGGGGCGCCTGTGGGGCGCGGGCGAGGACATCAGCCCGGAGTCGATCCGCGAGCTCACGGAGAGGTATCTCGACCACTTGGGGCCCGCGTTGGCGCAGGACTGGCACACACACCCGTCGGCACCGTCCGCGTAACCCTCAACCAGCTGAAATCGCCCACGCGTTACGTGTTCGTACGTACACTCTGAGCCACCGTCACCCCTGTCGCACCGTACCCGTGCGCCACTTACAGAGCGTGACCGGGCGGCATCGGACGCGCCCGCTATGCCTCAATTACCCCTGCAGAAACGTGATCTGTCTCACGCGATGCACGGTAGGCATCACGGTTCTCCTAGGGTGTTCCGTAGTGACTTCCTTCGACTCCTCCCCTCAACTCAACGCATGGCGCGCTCTGCTCGCGCTGGCCGTCGTGTTCGTCATGCTTGCGACCACCGGCTGGACCGCCGTGCGCCACAACAAGGGCGACGCCTCGCCGCTCCAAGCCGCGCTCTCCGCCTGGGAGCGGGGAAGCATCGACGGGCACCCACTGCCCGACCCCGAGGCTTCCTCCGGCAAGCTCGCCCGCTTCTTCGCCTCCCTCGACGGGCACCAGCGCAACCGGCTCGCCGGCCGCTACCCGCTCGCGGTCGGCAACATGAGCGGCGCGCCCGCCACGCTTCGCTATCGCGCGAACCACATCGCCCTGGGGCAGGCCCGCAAGGTCGAGCATGAGCGCATGCACGACAAGCGCCTCTCCCCCCTGGGGCAGCAGGAGGCCGAGCGCAGGATGAAGCGGTTCGGCGTCATGATGCGCCCGGGACGCCAGGTCCTCGCCTTCGACCCCATGGGCTCCGGACGCATGGCAGAGGTCTTCGGAGACATAGACAAGGCCCGTCGCGTCTCCGTCGTCGTGCCTGGTGTCGACACCAACGTGCTGACCTTCGAGCGGACGTTCCGCAAGTACTCGGCGCCGGTGGGCATGGCGAAATCGCTCTACCGCGCGGAGCGCTCGGTCAGCCCCCGCGCGCATACCGCCGTGATCGCCTGGGCCGACTACACCGCACCCGTCGGGATCGGCGTCGACGCGGCCACGGCGATGCGCGCCGAGGACGGGGCCACGCGCCTCGAAGCCATGGTGCGCGGCCTGCCCGGCCGCACGCCGGTCGCGCTGTACTGCCACAGTTACGGCTCCGTGGTGTGCGGTGTGGCCGCGCGGGACCTGCCCTCGCGGGTCACCGACATCGCGGTGGCGGGCAGCCCCGGCATGCGCGCCGACTCGGCTTCCCAACTGGGTACGGGTGCCCGGATCTGGGCCACCCGGGACGGCGACGACTGGATTCAGGATGTCCCGAACATGGAGTTCGGCGGGCTCGGCCACGGCGCCGACCCGGTGGCCGAAGGGTTCGGCGCGCGTGTGGTGTCCGCGGCAGGCGCGCAGGGGCACACCGGCTATTTCGAGCCGGGCACGGAGAGTCTGCGGAACTTCGCAGAAATCGGGACTGGTTCGTACCACGCGGTGCGATGCGCGGGCGAGGACGGTGCCTGCCGGAAGGGTATTTCCGGCGGGGCAGCGGCCTGACGCGCGTAGAAATCGATGAAACAGCGGCCCGCCGCAGGAGGGACGGAGGCGCTCGTGCCGCCTACGATGAGCCGCATGGGTGATGTTCTGGCCGGATTTCATGCCGCCTGGGAGTTCGAGTCCGACTCTGTGCTCATCCGCTTCGAACGGGGAATCCGCACGCCGAAGCTGTTCCAGACACTCGGCGAACGGCGCATCCCCCATGAGGCGATCTCGGCGGTGACGCTCTCCCCCGGCAAACGCGGGACCGTGATTCTGCATGCCGTGCCGAGACCGGGCGCCGATCCTCTGATGGAGGCCGCGGCGGGGCAGCTCAAGGAGAGCTGCGACCCGTACCGCTTGGTGCTGCCCGCGGAGCGGGAGACGCTCGCCGAGTACTACGCGGACGAGCTGCGCGCGCAGATCTCCGCCGACGACGGCGAGCCCGCCGACCGCTATCTGGTGGCGCCGCCCGAGGCGCCCCTGCAGTTCAAGGCGTACGACGGGAAGGCGACCTTCGACGGGAAGCTGGTCGCCTTCCGCTGGTTCTGGACGGGTGCCTCATCGGCTAAGTGGAAGGCCGGTGACCAGAGCTTCCTCGTCACCGACCTGAGCGGCATCGAGTGGCGCTCGCCGGAGGTGTTCGAGGGCCATCTGCGCCTGCTGCGGCGCGAGACGCCGGTGGCGCAGCCCGGACAGGCCGACCAGGACCCGGCGGCCGTCGTCTTCGGCCTCGGCTACGGCCCGGTCCACGAGTCGCTGCCGTTCGCCGCGTCGGTCCTCGCCGCGGTGCGCGCATCGGGCCCGGCCCTGAACTCCGACGGTGTCGGCACCGGCGCCTCCGCCACACCGTCCGTGCGGCGCGATCCTGCGGACATCGCCGAACGCATCCGGCACCTGGGCGAGCTGCACCAGGCGGGCCTGCTCACGGACGACGAGTTCACGATGAAGAAGACCGAGCTGCTGGCGGAGCTGTAATCCCTGCGGGTGCGCGTGCCACCCGCAGGGCGCTGGTGATACCTGGGTATGAGGCGCGGTCCGGCTCCACGGTATGACGCCACGGCGAGGGCTACACACCTACTCTGATCAGGCCATGAGCAGCGCATCGACACCTCCCGATCCCCTATCTCCCCCTCCCACGCCGCCCGCCCCGACACCACCTCCCGACCCGATGCCTCCCGATCACGAGCCCCGCCGTCCCGCGTCCGAGCCGGACGGGTGCCCGGGTGCCCTCCGCCGCACCGCGACGGCGCTCCTCGACGGCCTGCGCACTGCGGGGGCCGCTCTGTCGGCGCCCTCGGGGCCGACAGAGCCACTGCTCGCGCACGCGCCCAGGCGCTGGGTGCGGATGCTGCCGCTGGTCATCGCGGCCGCCTTCGTCGCCGTCCTCATCCCGGTCACCGTCCAGGTGCTGACACACGACTACGGCGTCGCCGGCGGTCTCGCCGGTGCCCTGGGCGTGGCGCAGGCCGCGCCGCTGCTCCTCGCGGTCACCCGGCCGCTCATGGCGTGGTGGATCGTGATCGTCGCGGACGTCCTCGGGGCCGTCGCGACGCTGGACGCGGATCCGAGCCGTCCCGGGCCCTGGACCCCCATGATCATCGTGGGGTACATGTTCCTGTGCATCGTGCTGTCCCTGCGGGAGAGCCGCCGCACGCTCCTCGGGATCTGGCTGGTCACCGTGGTCGCAGGCGTGGTGCTCAGTGCGTTCCGCGACGACGGCGGCCAGGACACCGGTGTGCTGCTGACCGTGCTCAGCGGCGCCGTGCTGCTTCTCGGCGCGCTGCTGCAGGAGCGCGGCGACGCCCGGCGCAGGCTCGTCGAGCAGGAGAGCATCAGCGAGACCGAGCGCGCCCAGCGCACGCTCCTCGAGGAACGGGCCCGCATCGCCCGCGAGTTGCACGATGTCGTCGCCCACCACATGTCGGTGATCACCGTCCAGGCCGACTCCGCGCCCTATCGGCTCTACGACCTGCCCGACGAGGTGTGCGAGGAGTTCGAGAGCATCGCGGCGAGCGCACGGGAATCGCTGACCGAGATGCGGCGGCTCCTCTCGGTGCTGCGCAGTGAGGGCGCGGACGGTGAGCGGGCGCCCCAGCCGGGGCTGGACAGACTGCCACACCTGGTCGAGGCTACGGTGCGGGCCGGTGTACCGATCGAGCTGTCGCACCTCGAACTGTCGATCCTCACGCAACTGGCCAATGTGACCCCGGCCGTGGACCTGTCCGCCTACCGCATCGTCCAGGAAGCCCTGTCGAACGTGATGCGCCACGCGCCGGGCGCACGCACCTCGATCAAGCTGACCCTGGACACCCGGAACCTCCTGATCCTCGTCGTCAACGGCCCGTCCGACGCACCACCCGCCCACCTGGAAGGCAGCGGCACGGGGCACGGGCTCGTGGGCATGCGCGAGCGCGTACGGTTGGTCGGCGGCACGGTCGACGTCGGTCCGCTGCCCGACGGCGGCTTCCGCGTGGCCGCCCAACTCCCCCTCATCCCGAAGGACTCCGGCACCGCATGACCATCCGCGTGATCATCGTCGACGACCAGGCCATGGTGCGGGCGGGATTCGCCGCGCTGCTCGCGGCGCAGAGCGACATCGACGTGGTGGGTGAGGCACCGGACGGCAAGAAGGGCGTCGAGGTCAGCCGCAGCACGCACCCCGACATCGTCCTGATGGACGTCCGCATGCCGGAGATGGACGGACTCAACGCCGCCCGCATCCTGTTGGACCCGTCGGCGGGCGTGGTGCACCGGCCGAAGGTGCTGATGCTCACCACCTTCGACGTGGACGACTACGTGTACGAGGCGCTGCGCGCCGGAGCCTCCGGGTTCCTGCTCAAGGACGCGCCGCCCGCCGACCTCATCTCGGCCGTACGCGTGGTGGCGGCGGGCGAGGCCCTGCTCGCCCCCTCGGTGACCCGCCGTCTGATCGCGGACTTCGCCGCGCAGCGGCCCGCGCCCCGCAAGGACGCCCTCCGCCTCAACGGCCTGACGCCGCGTGAGACCGAGGTACTGGCGCTGATCGCGCGCGGCCTGTCCAACCAGGAGATCGCCGACCGCCTGGTGCTCGCCGAGCAGACGGTGAAGACTCACATCGGCCGCGTGCTGAGCAAGCTTGACCTGCGGGATCGCGCCCAGGCCGTGATCTTCGCCTATGAATCCGGGCTGGTCACACCCGGCGAGCAGTAACCCCCACCCCCCTACCGGAGTATCACCCGGACATACCGCGGTATCACCTGCGAGTTGGCTCCCCGGTGTGACGTGCCGCCGCCCACCGTCTCCCTACTTTTCGCTTCGTCAGGCCACAGCGCGCCACGAAGCGGGGAGGGAGAGAGGCCATGCGGCTTCGGTCCTGGAAAGCACGGAGCAAGAGGGCGCTCGTCGCCGCCTCACTCATGACGACCGTCATGGTGGGCACGGCGGGCTGGGCCATCGGCAATGAACAGCAGCCGCTCACGGGCCCGCCGCCCGGCACGAGTTCCTGGCGGGCGGACCGTTCGCTGGACATGCGCCTGCCCGACCCGGCGACCGCTTCCCCCGCCCGGATCGCCACGTTCTTCGACTCGTTGAGCCCCGCTCAGCAGCAGCAACTGGTCGCACGCCACCCGTCCGTCGTTGGAAACCTGGACGGCGCCCCCACCCCTCTCCGGTACGAGGCCAACTCCCGCTATCTGAAATCCGAGCGCGCCCGCGAGCGCACCCGAGCGACCGACCCCGACCTCACCCTCCAGGACCACGAGCGGGCCCGCTCCCTGGTTGCGCGCTACGAGGAACTGCTGGCCCCCGGACGGCAGATACTGGCGTTCGACCCGCGAGGCCGCGGACAAATCGCGGAAGTGTACGGCGACTTGACCGCTGCCGAGCACGTCTCCGTCGTCGTGCCGGGCTCCGACATCGACCTCAGCACCTTCGACCGCAGCAACGACAAGTACGGCACACCGGCGGGGATGGGCCACTCCCTGCGCGCGGCAGCGGACGCCCGCACCGCCGTGGTCGCCTGGGTCGGGTACACCACCCCGGTCGGCCTCGGCCCCGACGCCGCCACGGGCCGTCTGGCCGAGGCCGGTGCGCCGCGCCTCGCCCGCTTCGCCCGAGGCCTGACGGCCGTCGGCGCCCCGCGTCCCGCCGTGTTCTGTCACAGCTACGGCTCGGTGGTGTGCGGCCTCGCCGCACCACGGCTGCCCGCGTCCGACCTCGTGGTGTTCGGCTCCCCGGGAATGCGCGCCGACAGCGTCTCCGACCTGCACACCACCGCACGCGTCTGGGCCGCCAAGGACGACAGCGACTGGATCGACAACGTGCCGAGCGTCGAGCTGTTCGGCCTCGGCCACGGCGAGGACCCGGCCGGCCCCGGCTTCGGCGCCCACCGCGTCCCGGCCGAGCAGGCCGAGGGCCACACCGGCTACTTCGCCCCGGGCACGGACTCCCTGCGCGCCTTCGCCCTCATCGCCGACGGAGAAGCCTCCGCCGACGGCACCACTCCCATCGGAGCACGGGCATGAGCCTTCCCGCCCCGAGCACACGACTCGCCCCGACCGCACGACGCGCCCCGAACACACCGCGCCCCCTGAGCGCGCTGCGCGGCACCGCGTCCGCCATCGACGCCAAGACCCCCGCCCACCGCGACCGGTCGATAGACGGGCTGCGTGCCCTCGCCCTGCTCGCCGTCCCGACCGGGCACTGGCTCCTCGGCGGATTCACCCTCGACTCCGACGGCGCCCTGCACAACACCAGCCCGCTCGCCTCGTTCGGCTTCCTCGCCCCGGTCAGCTGGGTGCTGCAGATGCTGGGCATCTTCTTCCTGGTGGGCGGCTATGCCTCCACGCTGTCGTACCGCCGGGCCAGAGCGCGAGGCGAGTCGACGGGCGGCTGGCTGCGGGGGCGGCTCGCCCGGCTCGGCCGACCGGTCCTCGGCGTGACCGCCGTGTGGGCCGCACTGATCTCGACGCTGTACACGCTGGGAGTGCCCGGTGCGACCCTGCGCACCGCCTCCACGCTGGTCATTCAGCCGCTGTGGTTCGTGGGCGTCTATGCGGTGATCACGGCCCTCACCCCGTGGTGCATCCGCGCGGCGGAGCGGTTGGAGGGCTGGGCCGCGGTGCCGCTGCTCGGGTCGGTGGCCGTCGTCGACTTCCTGCGCTACGGCCCGTATGCGGAGGCGATGCCCTCCTGGCTGAGCCTGTTGAATCTGCTGCCGGGCTGGCTGTTCGCCTACCAACTGGGCGTCTGCTGGGGCGAGAAGAGGCTGGGGAAGCGGGGTGCGTGGCTGCTCCTGGTGGGCGGTACCGCGCTCTTCGCCGCGCTGCTCCTCCTCTTCCACTACCCGGCGTCGATGGTCGGCGTCCCCGGCGAGGCCCGCACCAACTCGCACCCGCCGTCGCTCCTGGTCCTCGCTCTCGCCGCGGCGCAGAGCGGCGCGGCGATCCTCCTGCGGGACCGCATCGGCAGGCTGTTGCGCAGGCCGACTCTGTGGGCTCCGGTCGTCGTCATCAACCTCTCCGCGATGACGATCCTGTGCTGGCACCAGACCGCGCTGCTCACGGCGGCGGTGCCCGGATCGTTCCTCGGCGGGGTGCCCGGCCTGACCACCAGCCCCGACACGTTCGGCTGGATGGCCGGGCGCGTCGCCTGGCTTCCGGTCTTCGCGGGGCTGCTGATCCTGATAGGCCGGTACGCGCGCGGGTTCGAGGCCCCGTGGACGCGGGCGTCAAGCGCGCGGCGCGCACTCGCCGGACTCCTGGCGGCAGGCTTCGCGGTCTTCGCGCTGGGGCTGGCGTGAGCACGGGGGTTGGCGTGAGCACGGGGGTTGGCGTGAGCACGGGGGTTGGCGTGAGCACGGGGGCGGGCGTGAGCGCACGGGCAGGCATGAACGCGCGGGCGGGCGTGAGCGCGGGGGTCGCGTCGGCGACCTGGCAGCCTTCCGGGTCACCCGCACGGATGCCCTGGCCTCGGCACCGGCACCGGCCCCGGCCCCGACCACCCACGCAGGCGCCCACACAGGCCCCCACGCAGGCGCTCAGCCCACAGCCCGGCCCACCGAGACAGTCGCTATTCGCGGCCCGCCGAAGTGGAGGTCATGTCGGCGTAGCGGTCACCCGCGACGGCCGCGGCGATCGGGGACAGGGCGGCGAGGTCGTTGTCGGTGAGGGTGATGCGGGTGGCCGCGGTGTTCTCCTCGACCCGGGTGGGCCTGCGGGTGCCGGGGATCGGGACGACGGGCAGGCCATGGGCGTCGGCCTGCTGCTGGACCCAGGCCAGAGCGACCTGGCCGAGGCTGGCTCCGTGGGCTTCGGCGACGGAGCGGACGGGGGCCAGGAGGGCGGCGTTGGCGGTGGCGTTGGCGCCGGTGAAGCGGGGCTGCTGGCGACGGAAGTCGTCCTCGCCGAGTTCCTTGTCGGCGCTGACGAAGGAGCCGGTGAGGAAACCGCGGCCGAGCGGGGAGTAGGACACGAGGGCCACGCCCAGTTCGGCGGCCGCGGGGACGACGCCCTGCTCGATGTCGCGGCTGAAGAGGGACCACTCCGACTGGACGGCGGCGATGGGATGGACGGCATGCGCGGCACGCAGTTCGCCGCCGGTGACTTCGCTCAGGCCGACGTGCTTGACCTTGCCCGCGGCGACGAGCTCGGACAGCACGCCGACCGTCTCCTCGATGGGGACGTTCGGGTCGCGTCGGTGCATGTAGTAGAGGTCGATGACGTCCGTGCCCAGGCGGCGGAGGCTGGCGTCGACGCTGGAGCGGATGTACGCGGGGCTGTTGTCGATGCGCCGCTTCGTCGGCTCCGCCGGGTCGATGGCCAGGGCGAACTTGGTGGCGAGGACGATCTCGTCGCGGTGGGCCTTGAGGAAGGGGGCCAGGAACTTCTCGTTCTCACCCATGCCGTAGACGTCGGCGGTGTCGTAGAGGGTGACGCCCAGTTCCAGGGCGCGGTCCAGGGTGGCCCTGGCCTGGTCGGTGTCCGTGGGGCCGTAGGCGAAGCTCATGCCCATGCAGCCCAGGCCCTGGACGCCGACTTCGGGGCCGCCCGTGCCGAGCCGCACTTTCGCTATTGCCTTGTCCGTCATCAGTCAGGGCCTCTCCGACGCCATACGGGCGCACGCATAGTTTTCGATCTTGTAGTCCAGGACGGCGAGGGTGTCCTGCAGCTCCGCGATGCGGTTGCGGACGTCGCGTCGGGTCTGCTCCAGGAGTTCCTGGCGCTCGGGGAAGGTGTGCTGGCCCTCGCGGACCAGTTCCGCGTAGCGCACCATGTCCGCCACGGGCATCCCGGTCAGGCGCAGCTTGCCGACGAAGGCCAGCCAGTTCAGGTCGCGGTTGCGGTAGCGGCGCTGGCCCGTGTGGGAGCGGTCGATGTGCGGCATCAGGCCGATCCGTTCGTACCACCGCAGGGTGTAGGCGGAGAGACCGGTGTGGGCGGCGACTTCGCTGATCGTGTAGTGGTCCTGACCGTCCGGGCTCGGGGGCTCGGCCGGTCCGGGCGCGCGGACAGCGGTCCCGCTCGCGTCGGTCCTGGTCTCCATCACCGTCATGCCCCTCACGCTAGGACCTTGGAGTGCACTCCAAGCAAGCGGATCAGGAGGAAATTCAGGAGACGTCTCACCCCGTGGTCACTACGGTCCCGGCATGAGTCTCGTACGTCGTGCCACGCCAGAGGATGCCACCGAACTGATCAGACTGAGGCAGGTGATGATCGACTCTGTCTTTGCCGCGGGCTCCGGGGGCGAGTCCGACACCAGTTGGCATGCCGAGTCCCTGACGACCGTACGGCGTCGGCTCGCGGAGCCCGAGGGAAGCTTCGCCGCGTTCGTCGTCGATCATCCGGAGCGGCCGGAAGGGCTCGCGGCGCTGGTCGTGGGGACGCTCGAATACCGGATCGGGCGGGCGGGCAATCCGCACGGCAGGGTCGGCTGCGTGTTCAGCGTCGCCACGGCCCCGGACCAGCGGCGCAAGGGGTATGCGCGGGCGGCGATGGAGGTGCTGCTCGACTGGTTCCGTGAGCGCGGGGCGGGCAGCGTGGACCTCAATGCGTCGGCGGAGGCGGAGCCGCTCTACGCCTCGCTCGGCTTCGTGCGCAAGGCCGACCCCTCGATGCGGCTGAACCTGTAGGGCGCTTAGGCTCGGGGGCATGCAGAGCCTGGCGTTGATCGAGAACTGGCCGGTCCCCACCGCTGCCGCGGCCGTCGTCCGTGCGGACGGCACCGTCGCGGGGACGCACGGCCCCACGGACCGGCGTTTCGCACTCGCCTCGGTCACCAAGCCCCTCGCTGCGTACGCGGCGCTCGTCGCGTACGAGGAGGGGGCGATCGAGCTCGACGAGCCCGCGGGGCCCGAGGGGTCGACGGTCCGGCATCTGCTCGCACACACCAGCGGGCTCGCGTTCGACGAGCACCGGGTGACGTCGGAGCCGGGGACGCGGCGGCTGTACTCGAACGCCGGGTTCGAGGTGCTGGGGGATCACATCGCCAAGGCGACGGACATTCCTTTCGAGGAGTATCTGCGGCAGGCGGTTCTCGTTCCGCTGGGGATGACGGCCACCACGCTGGAGGGCGAGCTGTCGCCCGCCAAGGACGGGGTGTCGACGGTCGACGACCTGGTGCGGTTCGCGACGGAGGTGCAGGCGCCCCGGTTGCTGGACGCGCGGACCGTGGCCGCGGCGATGACCGTGACGTACCCGGGGCTGAAGGGCGTGCTTCCCGGGTACGGACACCAGAATCCCAACGACTGGGGGCTCGGGTTCGAGATCCGGGACTCCAAGGCGCCGCACTGGACGGGGAGTTCGTCGTCGCCGCGGACGTTCGGGCACTTCGGGCAGGCGGGGACGTTCCTGTGGATCGACCCCGATGCGCAGGCGGCCTGTGTCGCGCTCGCCGACCGGCCCTTCGGGCCGTGGGCCGCGGAGGTGTGGCCCCCGTTCACCGACGCGGTGCTCGCCGAGCTCCGCGGGTGACCGACGGCACCCAGCCGTAACTAAAGGTCGCTCGTCGACTAAAGGGCGCTCGTCATTTCCCAGATCAGTAGTTCCGTGGGGTCCGACGCCACCCCTTCCAGGGCCGGCTCCCCGCTGATGCGGGCGGAGTCGCCGGGGCCCAGTCGGTCGTCGGCCAGGGACAGTTCGCCGTGCACCACGTGGACGTATACGAACGGGGCGTCAGGGACTGCCAGTCGTTCCCCCGTCGTCAGGCGTCGTACGTGGAGGAGGGCGCCCGCGCCGGGCACGGCGTACGGCGTCGAGTCGGCGATTCCGCGGACCACCTCGTAGGACGGGTCGCCGCCCGGTGAGAGGGGGGCCAGCCACATCTGGACGAAGACGAGGGGGCCCGGGCCGTCGTTGCGTTCCACATGGCGGACACCGCCCGCCGCGGAGAGGTGCTGGACGTCGCCGGGGCGGACCAGTGACGCATGGCCCGTCGAGTCGCGGTGGGTGAGCTCGCCCTCGACGACCCAGGTCACGATCTCCGTGTGGCTGTGCGGGTGCTCGTCGAAGCCCGCGCCGGGCGCGAGTCGCTCTTCGTTGCAGGCCAGGACCGCGCCGAAGCGGAGGTTGTCGGGGTCGTAGTGGGGGCCGAAGGAGAAGGCGTGGAAGGACTCGATACCGGCCGCGGTCTCCCCGCCGCGGTACCGGTCGCCGGAGCGCCGTACATCAATCACGCTCCCCACGGTAGGACAGGTCCTGGCCCCGGCACCGCACGTCCCCGCCCCGATAAGGCAGTCTTGTCCCGTGCCCGAACCTTCAGCGAACGAAGCCCATCAGGACGCCCGCCGGTCCGCCCACGCCCATGCCGCGACCCTGAAGCGTCTGGAGAAGTCGTCCGGGAGCCTCGCGGCGCAGGCCATCGCGCGCATGGACGAGACGCTGTCCTGGTACCGGGCGATGCCGCCGGAGAACCGCTCCTGGATCGGTCTGGTCGCCCAGGCCGGTATCGCCGCGTTCACCGAGTGGTTCCGGCACCCGGACGCGCCCCAGGCCATCTCCACCGACGTCTTCGGCACCGCGCCCCGCGAGCTGACCAGGGCGATCACCCTGCGCCAGACCGTGGAGATGGTACGTACGACGATCGAGGTCATGGAGTCGGCGATCGACGAGGTCGCCGCCCCTGGTGACGAGTCGGTGCTGCGGGAGGCCCTGCTCGTCTACGCACGCGAGATCGCCTTCGCCACCGCGCAGGTGTACGCACAGGCCGCCGAGGCACGCGGTGCCTGGGACGCCCGGCTCGAGTCGCTGGTCGTGAACGCGGTGCTGTCCGGAGAGGCCGACGAGGGAGCCGTCTCGCGCGCCGCCGCCCTCGGGTGGAACTCCCCCGAGCACGTCTGCGTGGTCCTCGGCACGGCCCCCGACGGCGACAGCGAGCTCACCGTGGAGGCCATCCGCCGCGCCGCCCGGCACGCGAAACTGCAGGTCCTCACGGGCGTCCTCGGTGACCGCCTGGTCGTCATCGCGGGCGGTAACGACAATCCGCTGCATGTGGCGAAGTCCCTCATCGGGCCGTATGCCGCGGGCCCCGTGGTGGCCGGACCGATCGTCCCCGACCTGCTCGCCGCGACCCGTTCCGCGCAGGCCGCGGCCGCCGGGCTCAAGGCCTCCGCCGCCTGGCAGGACGCCCCGAGGCCCGTCCTCGCGGACGATCTGCTGCCGGAACGCGCGATGGCAGGGGATCCGGCGGCGCGCGAGCAGTTGGTGGAGGAGATCTACAGACCACTGGAGGAAGCGGGCTCCGCGCTCCTGGAGACGCTCAGCGTCTATCTGGAACAGGCCAGCAGCCTCGAAGGCGCGGCCAGAATGCTCTTCGTACACCCGAACACCGTGCGCTACCGGCTCCGACGTGTGACTGACGTCACCGGTTGGTCGCCTTCCGATGTGCGCTCCGCTTTCACGCTGCGTATCGCGCTGATCCTGGGACGTCTGGCCGACGCCGATCCCCAGTCGTAGGGTTTGCCCGCGGGTTTGTCGGCCCCCTACAAATCCCCCAGCTGTTCTTCGTCCCTGTCCCCACGGGCGGCTCCCACCGTCCACAAGAGAGAGTGTAAGAGTGCTCGTACTCGTCGCTCCCGGCCAAGGCGCTCAGACGCCCGGCTTCCTGACCCCCTGGCTCGACCTCCCCGGTGCTGCCGACCGCATCGCCGCCTGGTCGGACGCCATCGGGCTCGACCTCGCCCACTACGGCACCCAGGCCGACGCGGACGCGATCCGTGACACGGCCGTGGCCCAGCCGCTGCTCGTGGCCGCCGGTCTGCTCTCCGCCGCGGCACTCGGTGACATCACGCCGGGCGCCGTCGCCGGGCACAGCGTCGGCGAGATCACCGCGGCCGCGTACGCCGGTGTCATCGCCGAAGACGACGCCCTCGGTCTGGTCCGCACCCGTGGCCTGGCCATGGCCGATGCCGCCGCCGTCACCGAGACCGGCATGGCCGCGCTGCTCGGCGGCGACCCCGACGTCACCGTCCCGCACCTGGAGAAGCTCGGGCTGACCCCGGCGAACGTGAACGGCGCAGGCCAGATCGTTGCCGCAGGCACCCTGGAGCAGCTCGCGGCGCTGCAGGAGGACAAGCCCGAGGGCGTCCGCAAGGTCGTCGCCCTCAAGGTCGCGGGCGCGTTCCACACCGAGCACATGGCGCCCGCGGTGACGCGTCTGGAGGAGGCCGCCGCAGGTCTCACCGTCGCCGACCCCAAGCTCACCTACGTCTCGAACCGCGACGGCAAGACGGTCACCACCGGCGCCGACGTGATCTCCCGGCTGGTCGGCCAGGTGGCCAACCCGGTCCGCTGGGACCTGTGCATGGAGACCTTCAAGGAGCTCGGCGTGACGGCGCTGGTCGAGGTGTGCCCCGGCGGTACCCTGACCGGTCTGGCCAAGCGTGCCCTGCCCGGCGTCAAGACGCTCGCGGTGAAGACCCCCGATGACCTCGACGCGGCCCGCGCGCTCGTCGCCGAGCATTCCTGAGCCGACGACAGACAAGGAGCCGTTGCGCATGACGAAGATCAAGGCCAGCCAAGGCCATCCGTACGCGCGGATCATGGGCGTCGGCGGCTACCGTCCCACCCGTGTCGTGCCGAACGAGGTCATCCTCGAGACGATCGACTCGTCCGACGAGTGGATCCGCTCCCGCTCCGGCATCGCGACCCGCCACTGGGCCTCCGACGAGGAGACCGTGGCCGCGATGTCCGTCGAAGCCTCGGGCAAGGCGATCGCCGACGCAGGCATCACGCCCGAGCAGGTCGGAGCCGTGATCGTCTCCACCGTCTCGCACTTCAAGCAGACCCCGGCCATCGCGACCGAGATCGCGGACAAGATCGGCGCGGGCAAGCCCGCCGCGTTCGACATCTCCGCGGGCTGCGCCGGTTTCGGGTACGGCCTCACCCTCGCCAAGGGCATGGTCGTCGAGGGTTCCGCCGAGTACGTCCTGGTGATCGGCGTGGAGCGGCTGAGCGACCTCACCGACCTGCACGACCGCGCGACGGCGTTCCTCTTCGGTGACGGCGCCGGCGCCGTGATCGTGGGCCCCGCCAAGGAGCCGCGGATCGGCCCGACGGTCTGGGGCTCGGAGGGCGACAAGTCCGAGACGATCAAGCAGACCGAGCCCTGGGACGTGTACCGCAACGGCGGTGCGCCTGCCAAGTACCCTGCCATCACGCAGGAGGGTCAGGCGGTCTTCCGCTGGGCCGTGTTCGAGATGGCGAAGGTCGCCCAGCAGGCGCTGGACGCGGCCGGAATCACCGCGGACGACCTGGATGTCTTCATTCCGCACCAGGCCAACGAGCGGATCATCGACTCGATGGTGAAGACTCTGAAACTGCCGGAACACGTCACGGTCGCCCGTGATGTGCGCACCACCGGCAACACCTCGGCCGCCTCGATCCCGCTCGCGATGGAGCGGCTCCTGGCGACCGGGGAGGCGAAGAGCGGCGACACTGCCCTCGTCATCGGCTTCGGGGCGGGTCTCGTGTACGCCGCCACGGTCGTTACCCTCCCCTAGGCATCACGTCCGGATCATCCGATCCGTACCGCTGAAACCAACCTGCCGCTGCCGCGGCGGGCGCCACACCCTCTGGATACATAAGAAGGAGCGCCAACATGGCCGCCACTCAGGAAGAGATCGTCGCCGGTCTCGCGGAGATCGTCAACGAGATCGCCGGCATCCCGGTCGAGGACGTCCAGCTGGACAAGTCCTTCACCGACGACCTGGACGTCGACTCGCTGTCCATGGTCGAGGTCGTCGTCGCCGCCGAAGAGCGCTTCGACGTGAAGATCCCGGACGACGACGTCAAGAACCTCAAGACGGTCGGCGACGCGACCAAGTACATCCTCGAGCACCAGGGCTGACCCAGCCCGTTGCTCTGTCGCCACCCGGCGGTGGCGCCGCTGATCCCCTCAACACCGTGGAGAAATTTCCTGTGAACTCGACCAATCGCACCGTGGTCGTCACCGGTATCGGCGCAACCACACCGCTGGGTGGCGACGCAGCGTCGACGTGGGAGGGCCTGCTCGCGGGCCGCTCCGGCGTCAGCACGCTGGAGCAGGACTGGGCAGCCGAGCTGCCCGTCCGCATCGCCGGTCAGATCGCCGTGGAGCCGGGCGAGGTCATCCCCCGCCCGCAGGCCCGCAAGCTGGACCGGTCGGCGCAGTTCGCGCTGATCGCGGCCAAGGAGGCCTGGGCGGACGCCGGATACACCGCCAAGGCGGGCGAGGACACCTCGGTGGACCCGCACCGTCTCGGCGCGGTCATCGCCTCCGGCATCGGCGGCGTGACCACGCTTCTGGACCAGTACGACGTGCTCAAGGAGAAGGGCGTACGCCGCGTCTCCCCGCACACCGTGCCGATGCTGATGCCCAACTCCCCGGCGGCCAACGTCGGCATCGAGCTGGGCGCCCACGCGGGCGTCCACACTCCGGTGTCGGCCTGCGCCTCGGGCGCCGAGGCCATCGGCTACGCGATCGAGATGATCCGCACCGGCCGTGCCGACGTCGTCGTCGCGGGCGGCACGGAGGCGGCGATCCACCCGCTGCCGATCGTCGCGTTCGGCAACATGATGGCGATGTCCAAGGACAACGACAATCCGCAGGGCGCCTCGCGTCCCTACGACGCCTCCCGCAACGGCTTCGTGCTCGGCGAGGGTGCCGGTGTCGTCGTCCTGGAGTCCGAGGAGCACGCCAAGGCCCGCGGCGCGAAGATCTACGCGGAGGCCATCGGCCAGGGCATCTCGGCCGACGCCCACCACATCACGCAGCCCGAGCCGTCCGGCAACGGCATCGCCGCGGCGCTGCAGAACCTGCTCGACACGACGGACCTCAAGCCCGCCGAGGTGGCGCACGTGAACGCGCACGCGACCTCGACGCCGCAGGGTGACGTCGCGGAGATCAAGGCGCTGCGCAAGGCGTTCGGCGACGACGTCGACCACATGGCGATCTCCAGCACCAAGTCGATGACCGGTCACCTGCTCGGTGGCGCGGGCGGCGTGGAGACCGTGGCCACGGTCCTCGCGCTGAAGAACCGCATCGCCCCGCCGACGATCAACCTCGAGAACCTCGACCCCGAGGTCGACGCGGACATCGTCCGCGGGGAGGCCCGCGCGCTGCCCGAGGGCAGGATCGCGGCGCTGAACGACTCGTTCGGCTTCGGCGGCCACAACGTCGTCCTGGCGTTCCGGACCGTCTGAGCCTGCCGCAGCTGAACCCGCTGCACGTACGCGAAGGGGCCCCACCGATCGGTGGGGCCCCTTCGCGTGGCTCAAGCCACTTGGTACGGCTCAGACCACTTGGTGCAGCCAGCGCACGGGCGCGCCCTCGCCCGCATACCGGAACGGTTCGAGTTCGTCGTCCCAGGGCTTGCCGAGGAGCTTGGCGAGCTCGGCCGCCAGATCGCTCTCGCCGCGCTGCGAGCGGGCCAGCGCGGCGCGGAGCCGGTCCTCGGGGATGAGGATGTCACCGTGGATGCCGGTGACGGCGTGATAGATGCCGAGCTCGGGCGTGGCGCTGTAGCGCTCGCCCTCGGCGCTTGCGCAGGGCTCCGCCGTGACTTCGAAGCGCAGCAGATCCCAGCCGCGCAGGGCGGAGGCGAGCTTGGAGGCGGTGCCCACCGAGCCCTGCCAGGAGAATTCGGATCTCCAGGTGCCCGGCGCCGCGGGCTGCCTGATCCAGTCGAGGCTCACACGCGCACCGAGCACGCCCGCGACAGCCCACTCGACGTGTGGGCACAGCGCGCGCGGAGCGGAGTGCACATACAGAACTCCACGTGTCGTCACCGGGACCTCCAGTGTGGGTCGAGGTTCGCCTTCCCCAGCGGCCTCGCGCCCGTGCCGAGCAGTTTTCCCCAAATACTAGATAAACCTGGGAAAAGGGGACAGATGTGACGTGATGTAATTTAGCGGAACCACAAGAGCGAGGCGTCACCGGGTGGACCACCCGCCCTGTCGCTGCCGTGACAGCAGTGGCCCGGCGGCTACGGGCCCGAGGCTACCGTGCGGCGGCGCAAGGAGTGTGACGTACCGTCGGTCCAAAGGCCAGGAAACTCCGACCTTTCACCCGGCGGGGCTCAACCTTGGGCATGCGCACGACGTCACGTTGAACGACCGAGGGGAGCAGGGATGCGGAACCGCAGGCGCCGCTCACGCGCCGTCGTCGCGCTCGCGACGGCGGCCCTTCTCTGCGGCGGGGCGCTCACCGCCTGCGACGCGCAGGGCGGGAACTCGGGGGCACCGGGCGGCGAGTCCGCCCACGGCAAGCCGTCCCCGAAACCAACTCCCGCCTGGGACACCTCGCCCCGCTCGCTGGCCGCGGTCGGCGACTCCATCACGCGCGGCTTCGACGCCTGCTCGGTGCTCTCCGACTGCCCCGAGGCGTCCTGGGCGACCGGCACCGACACCGAGGTCGACAGCCTGGCGACGCGGCTGCTCGGGAAGACACGGGCCGCCTCGCACAGCTGGAACCACGCGAAGACCGGCGCCCGCATGGAGGACCTGACCGGGCAGATCGAGGCGGCAGCCGCGGAGCGTCCCGAGCTGGTGACGGTGATGACGGGCGCCAATGACGCGTGCCGTTCGTCGGCCGCCGCGATGACGCCGGTCGGCGAGTTCCGCGCCGACTTCGAGGAGGCGCTGCGCACCCTGCGCCGCGAGCTGCCGAAGGCGCAGGTGTACGTGGCGTCCGTGCCGGACCTGAAGCGGCTCTGGTCCCAGGGGCGGACCAATCCGCTGGGCAAGCAGGTGTGGAAGCTGGGCATCTGCTCCTCGATGCTGGCCGACCCCGACGACCTGAACTCCGCGGCGACCCAGCGGCGCGACTCGGTGCAGGACCGCGTGGTCGCGTACAACAAGGTCCTTGAAGACGTGTGCGGCAAGGACCGGCGCTGCCGTTACGACGGCGGGGCGGTCTTCGACTACCGCTTCGACGGCGACCAGTTGAGCCACTGGGACTGGTTCCACCCCAGCAAGAACGGCCAGTCGCGGCTCGCCGAGATCGCCTACCGGCAGGTGACGTCGAGGAAGCCCGTGGCGTGACGGGGGCCGCGTAGGGTCTCGATCATGCGTAGTGAACTCTTCGGGACGCTTCCCGACGGCAGCCCCGTCCACCGCTGGACGCTGGAGCGGGCCGGGGTGCGGGTACGCGTCCTGACGTACGGCGGGATCGTGCAGTCGGCGCAAGTGCCCGACCGTTCCGGGCGTGTCGCGTCGGTGGCGCTGGGGTTCGAGGATCTTGCGGGGTATCTGGCGCATCCGGGGCCCTACTTCGGTGCGCTGGTCGGGCGGTACGCGAACCGGATCGCGGGCGGCTCCTTCGAGGTCGACGGGCGTGCGTACCGCCTCGCGCGGAACAACGGATCCAACGCGCTGCACGGCGGCGAGCGCGGCTTCGACAAGCACGTCTGGGACGCGGAGCCCGCCGACGGACACGGGGTGCGACTCTCGCGGGTCTCCCCCGACGGCGAGGAGGGCTATCCCGGGCGGCTCGCGGTCTCGGTGACGTACGCGCTGGACGAGGCGGGGTCGCTGCGGATCGCGTACGAGGCGACGACGGACGCGCCGACCGTCGTGAACCTCACCAACCACACGTACTGGAACCTCGCGGGGGCAGGGACCGGGACCGCGCTCGGGCACGAGGTACGGATCGCCGCCTCCCGCACCACCCCGGTGGACGGTGGCGGGATTCCCACCGGGGAGTACGCGGACGTGGCGGGGACGCGGTGCGACTTCCGCACGGCACGTGAGGTCGGCCCCGGCTTCGACCACAACTACGTGCTCGACAAGGGGGTCACCGCGGAGCCGGTCGAGGTGGCCCAGCTGAGTGACCCCGGCTCCGGCCGGGTGCTGACCGTCTCGACGACGGAGCCGGGGCTGCAGCTCTACACGGCGGACCACTTCGCGCCGGACCTGCCGTTCGCGCCGGGCGGCGGGATCGCGCTGGAGACACAGCACTTCCCCGACTCCCCGAACCGGCCGCGGTTCCCGGTGACGGAGCTGCGGCCGGGCGGGGTGTACGCCTCGGAGACGGTGTACGGCTTCTCCTCGCGCTAGCGCGGTCCGCGGGCCCTCTACGGCCCCCCGGGCCCCTCAGGCGATGAGCGTCTCGGTCAGCCGTCGGTCGGCCACCGAGCGGCCCGCCTGGACCTCGTACGTGCCGCTCCGGTACGTCCAGGAGTCCGTGCCCTCGTCCCAGGTCTCGAAGGCCCTGCGCGGGAGTTCCACGGTCACCTCGGCCGTCTCGCCCGGCGCCGCCACCGTGCTCGCGAACCCGGCGAGCCAGCGGGCCGGGCGGCCGGGGTCGCCGGTTGCGGGGGCCAGATAGACCTGGACGACCTCGCGGCCCGTGCGGTCCCCGGTGTTGCGGACGCGGATCGTGGCCGTCGTGCCCTCGACGGTCAGCGACTCGTACGTCCAGTCGGTGTAGCCGAGGCCGTGCCCGAAGGGGTAGGAGGGCGTGGCGCCCGCCTTCTCCCAGGCGCGGTAGCCGATGAACACACCCTCGGCATAGGCGAGTTCGCCCTCTTCGGGCGTGGTGGCGGTGACGGGGGCGGCGGCCAGGTCGCCCCAGGTGGTGGGGAGGCGGCCGCCGGGCTCCTCGGCGCCGAGCAGCACGTCGGCGAGGGCCGCGCCGCCCTCCTGGCCGGGGAACCAGCCGAGCAGGACGGCCGCGACGTCGTCCCGCCAGGGCAGCTCCACCGGTGAGCCGGAGTTGACGACGACCACGGTCTTCGGGTTGGCGGCGGCCACGGCACGGACCAGGTCGTCCTGGCGGCCGGGCAGCCGCAGGTCGCGGCGGTCGAAGCCCTCGGACTCGACGCGTTCGGTGGTGCCGACGACCAAGACGGCGGTGTCGGCGGCGCGGGCGGCCTCGACGGCCTCGGCGATCAGCTCGTCGGGGTCGCGCCTCGGGCCGAGGTGGACGAGGGAGAACACGACGCCCTGCAGCGGGGCCTCGAAGTCCTTGCCGAGCGGGTGGCGCATGGCGATCTCGACGGGTTCACCTGCGGTGAGCCGCACCCTGCCGCGCTCGACGGGCGAGCCGAAGAACGCCTCGAAGGGGTCGGACGCGGAGCCCATCTCCTGGACGCCGTCGTACAGGGTCTCGCCGCCGACGGTGAGGGTGAAGGCGCCGAGGCCGCTCGTGCCGAAGACGTGCTCGCCGCTCTCGCGCGGGGTGAAGGTGCCGACCACGTCGACGGCCGCCAGGGTCTCGTGAGTGACGCCCTCGGGCAGGTCGTCGCCGATCCACTGGACGTGTCCGGAGGGGAGGTTGCCCTCGCCGAGGACGGCGCCCGTGGCGTCGCGGCAGATCGCGCGGAGCGCGAACCCCTTGTCGGCTGCGGCGAGTTCGTCGCTGGGGTCGGCGCCGACGGCGTACGTGAGCGCGCCCTCGGGCAGAGCGGCGGTCAGGCCGTCGAGCGGGGAGACGACGTGGGCGGGGAAGACGGTGGCGGAGCCGCCGCCGAGGATGCGGGCGTCGCGGGCGGCGGCGCCGATGAGGGCGACGGTGCCCGCGCCCACGCCGCTGCCGTCGGGGCTCAGCGGGAGGGCCCGGTTCTCGTTGCGCACGAGGACGAAGGCGCGGCGGGCGATCTCGCGGGCCAGGGCCTCGCCGTCCGTCCGCGCCGGGAGGTTCCGCGGGGCGACGACCGGCTCGGCGCCTTCGAGGACGCCGACGCGGGCGGCGAGCCGCAGGACGTTGCGGACGGCCGCGTCGACGCTCTCCTCGGTGACCTCGCCCGCGCGGACGGCGGCGGCGAGCGGCTCTCCGTAGACGGTCCGCGGCCCCGGCATGGCGACGTCGAGGCCGCCCTCGATGTCGCCGGTGGTGGAGCGGGCGGCCATCCAGTCGGAGACGTTGTAGCCGTCGAAGCCCCATTCGCCGCGCAGGACCTCGCCGACGAGGTGGCGGTGCTCGGTCATGGTCACGCCGTTGACCTGGTTGTACGCGGTCATGATGCCCCACGGGTGGGCGCCCGCGACGATGGCTTCGAAGGGCGCCAGGTAGAGCTCGCGCAGGGCGCGCGGGGGCACCTTGTTGTCGACGGTGAAGCGGTCGGTCTCGGCGTCGTTGGCGACGAAGTGCTTGACGGTCGTGCCGACGCCGCCGGACTGCACGCCCCGCACATAGCCGGTGCCAATGACGCCGGTCAGGTACGGGTCCTCGCTGTACGCCTCGAAGTGGCGGCCGCCCAGCGGGGAGCGGTGGAGGTTGACGGTGGGGGCGAGCAGGACGTGCACGCCCTTGCGGCGGGCCTCCTGCGCGAGCAGGACACCGGCGCGGCGGGCCAGGTCCTGGTCCCAGGTGGCGGCGAGCGCGGTCGGGGACGGCAGCGCGACGGACGGGTCGTCGGCGGTCCAGCGCACGCCGCGCACGCCGACCGGGCCGTCGGACATCACCAGGGACCGGAGGCCGATCTCCGGCAGGGCGTGCAGGGCCCACATGTTCCGGCCGCCCAGGAGGCGGGCCTTGGCGTCGAGATCGAGCTTGCCGAGTGCGGCCTCGACGGCCGCCTCGCGCGCCTGCTCCTGCTCCTCGTACTGCCGCTGCTCGGTGGGCTGGGTCTCCGCCATGGCGGTGCCTCCTCGTTCCGTCCGTCTCGTGCCGTTCCGCGCCGGTCCTCCCATCGTGCATCGGCTACCTGTAGAGAGGTAGGTTTCGTTATCCTGTCGTTATCCATGGTCTGTGTTCGAAGATGTCGTACGGTCCTCCGAGCGAGGACGTAGGGAAGGGGTGCGGGCCATGGCGGCCAGGGCCAGGAGCGAGGAGCGGCGCGCGGAGATCCTCCGGGCGGCGTTCGAGGTGATCGCCGAGCGCGGCTACCGGGGCGCGAGCCTCGGGGCGGTCGCCGAGCGGGTCGGGCTCACCCAGCAGGGTCTGCTGCACTACTTCCCCACCAAGGAGGCGCTGCTGGTCGCCGTCCTGGAGGCGCGCGACCAGTGGGACGCGGTGCCGCGCGGCGAGTGGCGCCTGGATCTGCTCGGCTCACTGGTCGAGTACAACGTGATGCGCCCCGGCATCGTGCAGACCTTCTCCGCCCTGCTCGGCGAGAGCGTTACGGACGGGCACCCCGCCCGTGCCTTCTTCACGAAGCGGTACGAGGCGGTGCGCGAGAACTTCGCGGCGGTGCTGCGCGCCGAGTACGGCGACCGGCTGCCGGGCGGGCTCACCCCGGAGGCCGCCGCGCCACTGATGGTGGCGGCGATGGACGGCCTGCAGTACCAGTGGCTGCTCGCCCCCGACGCGGTGGACATGCCGGGGGCGTTCAGGGACTTCCTGCGGCTACTGGGCGGCGGCTCCCCCGGTGCCGACGGCGGCGACGACCTCGACCTCGACCAGCGCCCGCGGCGGGACGAGCCGTGAGACCGCGACGGTGGTGCTGGTGGGCGGGGTCCCGGTGAGGAACTCCTTGCGCACGGCCGCGTAGTCGGCGAAGCCGTCCATGTCCGTCAGATACGTACGGATGTTGATGATGTCGTCGAGCCCGGCGCCGTGCGCCTTGAGCAGCAGCGCCAGAGCCTCGAAGACACCGCGGGACTGGGCGGCCATGCCGTCCCCTTCCGCGCACTGGCCGGAGACGTACAACAGGACGCCCCCGTCGGCGTGTTCGACGCGGGCGACCTGCGAGTAGGGGCCGAAGGGCTGCGGGGCTCCGGCGGGGTTGTCGATGGATATCTGCATGTCTGTTCCGTTCTCCTCAGCTGTCGCGGCGGGCGCGGATGTGGGTGACGGCGCGGGCGACGTCCTCGTGGACGACGTCGGGATCGGCGGCGGCCGCCTGGAAGTGACCCAACACGGCCTCCATAGCGGGCAGTTGTGTGGTTTGCGTCGCGAGGGAGACGTCCTTGACGGCGAGGTCGCTGCCGAAGTGCACGTCGGTGGCGAAGGCACGGGCGACGGCGCCGCCGAGCGGACCCCCGGCGAGGGCTCCCCTGGCGGTGTCCTCGTCCAGGCCGAGCGCGTCGGCGAGCTTCATCGCCTCGGCGACCAGGGCCACGCCGCCGATGACGGCGGTGTTGACGACGAGCTTGAGCGCGGCCCCGGAGCCGAGGGCGCCGGTGCGGGTGACCGGGCCGAACCGGGCGAGTACGTGCTCCACGCCGGCCGCGTCGCCGCCCGCCAGGATGCCGAGCCGCCCCGCGGCGGCCTTGTCCGTGCTGCCCATGACGGGGGCGTCGACGAGGGTCACGCCGTCCGGGACGCGGCCCGCCAACTCCCGTACGACTTCAGGCCCGACGGTCGACATCTCCACCCAGTACGCGCCGGGGCGCAGCGCGGGGACCACGGCGTCCGCGACACCCCGCACGGCGTCGGGCCCGGCGAGCATCGTGATGACGACGTCGGCCCCGCGCACGGCGTCGGCGGGGCTCGCGGCGGCCGTGGCCCCCTCCGCGACGAGGGCGTCGGCCTTCTCGGGGGTGCGGTTCCAGACGCTCAAGGGATGCCCGGCCGCCAGCAGGTGACGGGCCATCGGCTCGCCCATGTGCCCCAGGCCGAGGAATGCGATCTTTTCCATGCGTCCGACGCTAGGCCCGGCCGCGCGATGCGACAAGCGAATGTCTAGCATGCGACCCATGCCGAACCCGCATGCCGCACACCGCCCCCACGGCTCTGACAGCGCCCCGCCCGAGCTGTCGACCGTCTGGCTCCGGACCTTCCTGGACGTGGCCCGGCACGGGTCGTTCACGGTGGCCGCGCGGGAACTGGGGTGGACGCAGTCCGCCGTGTCGCGGCAGATCGCCGCACTGGAGGCGGCGCTCGGCGGGGCGCCGCTCTTCGACCGGCTGCCGCGCGGGGTGCGGCCGACGGCGCAGGGCCGGGCGCTGCTGCCGCACGCGGAGGAGCTGCTGGCCCGACTAGGCTCCATGGGGCGGGAGTTGGCGGCCCTTCGGGACGCGGCGGGCGGGCTGCTGCGGGTCGGGGCGTTCGCGACGGCGGACGCGGGGCTCGTGCCGCGGGCCATCGCCGCCTTCCGCTCCCGGCACCCCGGGGTGACCCTCACTCGCGAGGAGGGCCTGACGCCCGCGCTCTTGTCCCGGCTCGCGGAGGGCGAGCTCGATCTGGCGGTGGTGTCGGCGACGGGCGGCACCCTGCCGAGCCCGCCCGGCCCCGGCGAGGCGTACGAGCTGCACCACCTGCTCGACGAGACGCTCTACGTCGCGCTGCCCGCGGGACACGCGCTGGCGGGCGAGCCCGAGCTGCGGCTCCACCGGCTCGCCGCGGAGGACTGGATCTCCGGCAGCTCCCGCATCGAGGGCTCCCTGCTCGACCCGGCGCTGCGGCACGGCTTCCGGCCGCGTGTCGCGCACGTCGTCGCGGAGTGGACGGCGAAGCAGGGGTATGTGGCGGCCGGGCTCGGCGTGGCCCTCGTCCCCGCGCTGGCGGCGGAGGGGGTGCGGCAGGACATCGTGCTGGTGCCGGTACGGGACGAGGGGGTGCCCCCGCGCGCGGTGTACGCGGCGACGGCGCGGGGCCGCGTACCGGCGCCCGCGGTACGGCCGTTCCTGGGCGCGCTTCGGGGGGCGGCGCGGGGGCTGGGGCCGCGCGACGACTAGGGCTTGTCCACGCGGACGTGCAGGTGGCCTTCCCCCGGATAGTCGGGCGGGAAGGGCGGCAGTACGGAGTGGAGGGCGTACCCGGACTTCTGGGCGACGCGGCAGGAGCCCTCGTTGGCGGCGGCGTGGAGGAGTTCCAGGCGTCCTGGCACCGTCAGGGGCAGGGAGGCGAACGCCCAGCGGGAGACGGCTTCGAGGGCGCGCGGGGCCACGCCTCTGCCCCGGGCCTCGGGGGCGGTCCAGTAGCCGACTTCCGAGGCGGCGCCGGGGCGTGAGCTGTCGGGGGCGATTTTGAGGACGACGTTGCCTATGGGGCGGTCGTGTTCGGTGGTGGTGGCATCGGCTTCGGTTCCGGCTTCTTCGGTTCCGGTTTCGGTTTCGGTTTCGGTTTCGGTCACCGCGAAGCTGAAGAACGTGCCTGCCGCCCACGCCTCGTGCTGCTCCTCGACCCAGCGGTGCGCGTCCGCCGCGCTCTCCAGATGCAGCACGAGCCAGCGGCGCAGGTCCGGGTCGCGGTGGGCCGCGAGGAGGGCGGGGACGTCGCGGGCGGTCCAGGGGCGGAGCGTCAACCCCGGTCTGCCGGGGGCTGGTTCGACGGTCGGGTTCACGGCCATGGTCATCCGGATGTGGCTTCTTCCCGAGAGGTGCACCGAATTCTGTTCGACCGACCCTACGTAAACGGATACGGTCCGGGTCCGCGGTTCGGGCCCGAGGCCCGGTGGACGAGGGAGAAATGTGAGTACGGGGAAGATGCACGCCGACGAGGCCGACATCGACGAGGCGCTGGTCCGTCGGCTGGTCGAGGACCAGTTCCCGGCGTGGGCCGGGCTGTCCGTGGAGCGTGTGGACTCCGCGGGGACGTCCAACGCGATGTACCGGCTCGGCGCGGACATGGTGGTGCGGCTGCCGAGGCTGTCCGGCTCCGTCGAGGACGTCGAGCGGGAGCACCGGTGGCTGCGCGGCCTTGCGGCGGCGCTCCCCGTACCCGTACCCGCGCCGCTCGGCATGGGCGGTCCCGGCGAGGGCTACCCGTACCCGTGGTCCGTCTTCCGGTGGCTCGACGGCGAGACGCCCGTCGCGGGGCGGCCGCTCGCCGAACCCGCCCTGTTCGCCGAGGACATGGCTGCGTTCGTCACCGCCCTGCGCGAGGTCGACCCGACCGGCGCCCCCGTCTCCTACCGCGGCGATCCCCTGGCGTCGCGCGACTCCGCCACGCGCGAGGTCATCGCCGGGTTGCGTGGGGTCGTCGACGTCGACGCCGTCACGGAGGTGTGGGACGCCGCGCTGCGCGCCGCCCCGTGGCAGGGTCCCGGCGTCTGGGTGCACGGGGACCTCCAGCCGGGGAACGTGCTGGTCCACGAGGGGCGGCTCGGTGCCGTCATCGACTTCGAGTGCATGGGTACGGCCGATCCCGCCGTCGACCTGATCGCCGCGTGGTACATGATGGACGCCGAGGCCCGACCCGTCTTCCGTACTGCCCTCGGACCAGCCGTCGACGACGACATGTGGGCGCGCGGGCAGGGCTGGGCGCTCACGATCGCCCTCATGGAACTCTCGTACTACCAGGAGACGAACCCGGTGATGGCCGACACCGCGCGGTGCGTGATCGGGCGGCTCACGGGGCCCGCCGACGTCAGGCGCTGAGCAGCAAGTGGGCCGCCAAGCCCGTGATCAGCGCGCTCGACGCCAGCGCGGTGGCCAGTCGGCCCCTGCGACCCGTGAGGGCCCGGCCCAACAGCGCGCCGCCGCCCGCCAGGAGCAGTTGCCAGCTCGCGGACGCCACGAAGGCGGCCAGCGCGAACACCGCCTGCTCCGCGCGCGTCAGCGATGCCGTGGCCGGACTGCCGAGGACGAGCGCGGCGAAGTAGATGACGGTGGCGGGGTTCAGGAGGGTGAGGCCCAGCAGGGCGGCGTACGCGCGGGCGGGGCCGACGGGGACGCCCGTCCCGACGGTGGCGGCGTCACGTCCGCGGTACTCGCGGACCGCCGTCACCGCGCCGCGTGCCGCCATCGCGACGAGCACCAGGACCGAGGCCCAGCGCAGCGGCGCCATGACCGGCTCGACCACGTCGGTGAGCGAGGCGCCGCCGAGTGCGGCGACCAGTGCGTAGAGTCCGTCGGCTGTCGCCACGCCCAATGCGGCGCAGGCGCCTGTCTTGAGGGTCGTCCGTGCGGTGAGCGCCACGAGGTAGGCGCCTATGGCGCCCACTGGCATGGCTATGCCGTAACCGGCCAGCAGGCCCGCGATCGTGATCGCGCTCATGTGTTGAGCCTAGGGCCCGGGCTGTTGCTCTGCGGTGTCCTGCTGGGTAGGGGCCTCGAGACCGCCGCTTCGCGGCGGATGTTTCCCGCCCACCCGTTTGCCCCGCAACGCCTAGTGGGAGTAGGGACGATGCCCCCTGCGGGTCGGCCTCGGGCTAAGCGGTCAATCTCTCCGTATACCCCCTCAACACCCCCCGCGCCGCCCCCGGCGCAAGATGTCCCACCAGAACCTCCGCCGTGAGGCCGTCCGTCAAGGCCACCAGGATGCGGGCCTCCGTCGGTGCGTCCAGGTCGGGGCGCAGTTCGCCCGCGGTGCGGCCGTACTCAAGGAGCCAGACGAGGAGTTCGTAGAGCTTGGCGTACGTGTCCCGCAGCACCCCCGCCAGCTCCTCGCTCACCGCCGCATGCGCGACGAACGCCCCCCAGACCTGCGCCTCCGTCCTGTCCTCGGGCTCGACGAGCGCGAGCGCGGACAGGGTCCGGTCCAGCAGCGTCACGGCCGACTCCGGGGCGTCCGACGCCTCGATGCGGGCCTTCGCGCGGTCCCCGATGCGTTCCGAGATGCCCTCCAGGGCGAAGAGCAGCATCTCGTCCTTCGTACGGAAGCAGCGCTGCACCGCCCCCATCGACACCCCGGCCTCCGTGGCCACGTCCCGCAGGCTGACGGACTCCATCCCGGAGCGGGCGATCAGCAGGCAGACCGCTTCGGCGATACGGCTCCGTCGGTCCTCGTAGTCGACCTGCTTGGGCATGTTGGGGGCGCCTTCCTATTCGATGCGGTTGCATCATATCCCGTTGGCGTGCATGATCTGATGCGACCGCATCGAAAAAATGTGACGCCCACGAGGCCTCGCGATCGGGGAGATGAGATACGCATGACCGGCCGGACTCAAGCTCAGAACCAGGCACAGCCCCAGCCCAGGCCCAAGAAGTCCTCCGGCGGGCTTCTTGCTCTCTTCGGCGCCATCCTGCTCGTGCAGGGCTTCGGCTCCGCGATCACCGAGTCGGGGTGGGACACCTCGTTCGGGGTCTCCGCCGTGCTGCGGGAGGCGGGGGCGCCTGCCTGGGTGGATCTGGTGGTCGGCGCGGTCGGCTGCGCGCTGCTCGCCGCGGCGGCCCGCGCCCGGATGCTGCACAGCGCGAAGTAGCGAGCCGTAGCGCTCGACCCTCCCGTCCCGCGATACTTCCGCCACCTCACCCGTCACGGAAGGACTCGCGTGCTCTCACGAATTGGCGCCCTCGGCGTCGCCGCCCTGCTGACCGGGCTCGGTGTCCCGGCGTCCGCATCCGCCGCCCCGGCCGGGCACACGGCCTCCGCCACCGCCCCCACCACCGAGGAGGCGCGACTCGACCGCGCCGCCCCGCAGGAGATCCTGGGGCGCAGCGGATTCGACTCCGTCGCACCGGAGTTCGCCGGCGCGCTGGGGAAGGTCCGCTCCTACAACCAGGCGCGGCGGCTGGTCGTACGCGAAGGTCAGTCGCTGTGGCGGCGGGCCGTCGAGCGGGCCCAGGGCAAGCAGCAGACGGGCCTCAGCAAGGACGACGACCGGCCGCTGTACTGGGCCCGGCTCGGGATGACGCGCGAGCTGCGGCAGTGGGAGCCGAATCGGTTCTCCCTCAGCCAGCACCAGCGGGACCGGCTCATGGGCGCCTTGGAGCGGTCCTCCCGCGGCCAGGACACCGTCGACCACCGCCCCGGAAAGCAAGGGAACCGGCACGTCAAGCGCATCCTCGTCACCGGGTTCGACCCCTTCACCCTCGACCGCGACGTCCGCATCAGCAATCCGTCGGGCGCCGCCGCCCTCGCCCTGGACGGCACGACGATCCGGACCGCCGACGGGCCCGCGCGCGTCGAGGCGGTCGTCTTCCCGGTCCGCTGGGAGGACTTCGCCGACGGCGCCGTGGAGCGGGCGCTGCGCCCGTACCTGCCCCGCGTCGACCTCTTCACCACCATCAGCCAGGGCCGCGTCGGCAAGTTCGACATCGAGCGGACCAACGGCGCCTGGCGCGGCGGCTTCGGCGACAACGAGAACCTGTCACGCACCGGGATCGTGCCGGTGAGCGATCCCGCCACGCAGCCCCAGTGGACGTCGACGACACTCCCGTACAAGGAGATCGTGGCCGCGAAGACCGGGCGCTTCCCGGTGTACGACAACACGTCGGTGACCGAGATACCGGCGGGCGGCAGCGAGCCCGTGGTCCGGCCCGACGGTCCCACCGAGGGTTCGGCGGCGCGTGCGGGCGGCGGCGGGGACTACCTGTCGAACGAGATCGCCTACCGCGCCACCCTGCTGCGGGACCGGCTCGGGCTGCACGACCGGCTGCCCGGCGGTCATGTCCACACGCCGGTCCTGCAGTTCGGCGCGGGGAACACCGATCCGGCGACGGGCGACGTCACCGACCCCGAGTTCGTGCGGAACCGGCTCGACATCATCGCTCAGGTGCGGGGGATCCTCGGGGTCGCCGCGTCGTCGTCCTGACCGCCGACGGCGGTGCGTGAGCCGTCACCGGCGGTGCGTGAGCCGTCGCCGTCCGAGCCGTTCTCGCCCAGCAGGTCCCGTGTCATCAGCGTCGCGCCCGCGACCGCCCCCGGCATCAGGAACACGGCGACGAACGGCACCAGGAAGGCGACGGCCAGCGGCGTCCCGAAGCCCCAGGCGAGCCGCTTGCGGGAGCGCAGCAGGGCGAGCCGCTCGCGGAGTTCGATGCCGCGGCGCTGCATCGCGACCGCGGCGAGCTCCTCGGCGAGGAAGAAGCCGGTCACACAGAAGCCGATCACCGGGACGACGGTCTGGCCGACGACCGGGATGAAGCCGAGCGCGAAGAGCAGCACGCCCCAGACCAGCGCGCGCACCACGATGCGCAGGCTGTCCCGCGCGGAGATCCACAGGTCGCGCCAGAGCGGCAGGCCCGACTCGGGGGCGTGGCCGCACTCGGAGATGTCGACCTGCTCGGAGAGCGATTCGTAGAAGGGGTCCCCGATGAGCAGGGTCACCGCGGTGAAGGTGATGACGGAGAGCAGCAGCGCGAGAGCGAAGAGCAGGGCCGTCAGGAAGCCGCGGAAGAGGCCGAGCCAGGGCGAGGACCAGTCGTCGGCGAACGGCGTGGCCCAGCCGACGAGATCGATGCCCCACAGGGCGAGCGAGACGAGCGCCGCCGCGTAGAGGACGAGCGTGATGAGGCCGGGCAGCAGCCCCCATCCGTACTGCTTGCCGTGCTGGGCGACCCAGCGCTGCCCCTTCATCAAGTAGCCGAAGCCCACACCCAGATCGCGCATGCGGCACACCTTAGCCGCAGGTCGCCGGGGGTTTGTTCAAGATCGTGTGCCGGGACCGTCACAGCCGGGACGCAAGGCCCTCTTGTTGAACGGGTGTTGAACCGGTAAGACCTCGCGTACCGATCTTCCGGAGGTACGTATGGGTATATCCCGGCCATCCAGACCCGTTCTGCTCACCACCGCGGCCACCGCGAGCGCACTGGTCCTCACCGCGCTCGTCCCGGGCAGCGCGACCGCCGATCCGACGCCGCGCCCGGTCACCCGCGAGGGCTCGCCGCTCGACGCCGACCGGGCCGCCAGAGCCCCGGAGGCCGCCGCCGAACGCGCCCTCGGCGACGCGCGGTCCGGAGCCGCGGGGCTCGGCGGCGACAAGGGCCGCGGTTATCCGCGCGAGCGGAAGCTCGACCTGCCCCCGGAGAACCCTGCCGACAAGTCGATAAAACTGGGGCTGACGCCGTACCACGGCATCGCCCCGAAGCTGAACGACCTGCAGCGCGTCGGCGACCGCGTGAGCGTGGAACTCGCGGGCCGTTCGGCGGGCGGGCACCAGCTCTACCTCGTGACCGTCACCGCGCCCGAGTCCGCGCGCGAGACGGCCCGGCAGGAGCGGATGCGCGAGCGGATCGAGAACGCGCCCGCGGCCGCCGCGAAGGACGACGCGATCAAGTCCTCGTACAAGACGCCCGTCTTCATCAACAACAACATCCACGGCAACGAGTGGGAGGGCACCGACGCGGCCCTGAAGCTCATCGGGAAGCTCGCGAAGGCCGAGGACAAGAAGAGCCGGGACCTGCTCGCGCACAACCGCCTCTACTTCAACGTCACCACCAACCCCGACGGCCGCATCGCGGGCACCCGCGCCAACGCCAACGGCTTCGACCTGAACCGCGACTTCATCACCGCCTCGCAGCCCGAGGCCCGCGCGGTCCGGCAGATCGCCATCGCCAAGCAGCCCGCGGTCATGATCGACCTGCACGGCTATGTGAACGGCACGCTGATCGAGCCGACCACTCCCCCGCACGGCGAGAACTACGAGTACGACCTCTTCCTGAAGAACTCCTACGCCAACGCGCTGGGCATGGAGGCCGCCGTCAACGGCCTCGGGTACACGGAGGCGAAGGACGGCGTGAAGCCCGCCGTCATCCCCTTCCGCGACCAGAAGGAGGGCTGGGACGACTGGCCGCCGATCTTCACCCCGCAGTACATGCCGTTCCACGGGGCGGTGGCCACGCACACCATCGAGTTCCCGATGCAGGTGAACAACGAGGAGTACGAGACCCAGCCGGTCGCCGAGCTGCGGCGCAGGGCCAGGATCAACACGGACATCGCGGGCGCCGCGATGCGTGCCACCCTTGACTACACCGACCGGCACCGCACCTCGGTGATCGCCGACCAGATCGAGGTCTTCCGGCGGGGCGCGACGGGTGCGAAGCAGGTGCCGGTGTCGGAGGAGACCGTGCCGGGCGTGCCCGGGATCGGCCCCGAGGACGTGTACACCACCGAGTTCCCGCGGGCGTACGTGATTCCGGCGGGCGGGCGCGGCCAGCGTTCCGCCGCGGCGGCGGCGCGGCTCGTGGACCATCTGGTCGCCAACGACGTGCGCGTGGAGCGGGCGGGCAAGGCGTTCCGGCTCGGCGGGCGGACGTATCCGAAGGGCTCGTACGTCGTCGACATGCACCAGCCCAAGCGGGGCCTGGCCAATGTGATGCTGGCCGACGGGCGGGACATCAGCGACAAGGTGTCGACGATGTACGACATCTCGGGCTGGAGCCTCGGGCGGCTGTGGGGCGCGAGCGTGGTCTCCGTCAAGAGCGGTGACCTGGACGGCGTGCACGGCCGCGCGGTGCACGCGGCGTCCCGCGTCGGGTACGTGGCGCCGCGCGGGAACCTGCGCCTGCGCCTCGACGACCCGCGCGAGATCGCTGCCCTCAACTCCCTGCTCGCGGAGGGTGTTTCGGTGCGCCGCGACCGGGACGGGAGCGCCGTCGTGCCGTCCTCCGCGCGCCGTGCCGCGGCCGCCGCGGCGAAGAAGTACGACGTCGCCTTCGACGCCACGAAGGCGAAGGGCGGCGCGGCCCTGCACCGGACGCGGGTCGCCGCGGCCGTCACGCCGGGCGAGCTGTTCGCGCTGCGGGAGATGAACTTCGAGGTGGTGCCCGTGTCGACCGCCGTGCTCAACTCCGGCTTCGACTGGAAGAAGGCGGACGCGCTCTTCGTCTCGGCCGGGCTGGACCGGAGCGAGCTGAACGCGGCGGCCAAGGACCGGCTCGACCGGTTCCTCGCCAGGGGCGGCGGCCTGGTCGGGCGGGGCGCGGCCGGTGCCGCGCTCAACGCCGACGCCGGGCTGCTCGCCGTCAAGGCCGTCGGGGGCAACGACGACGCGAACGGCGTGGTCCGCGTGGTGAACGCGGGCGGCACGGTCACGGGCGGGGCGCCGGACCACGGCTTCGTCTACTCGCCGTCGTGGTTCACCGACCTCGGCGCCGGTGTGCGCGTGGAGCAGAAGTACGGCACCGGCAACCCGCTGGTGTCCGGGCACTGGCGGGCCGCGGAGGACGGCACGGGAGGGCCCGCGGACGCCGCGGGCCGCGCGGCGGTCGTCAGCGGGTCGGACGGGGCCACGGACGTGGTGCTGTTCGGCACGGAGCCGCTCTTCCGCGACCACCCGAAGGGGATGTTCCCTCAGGTCGGGCGGGCGCTGCTGAGCGTCGGCCGGTAACGGGAATGCGCGCCGGGGGCGCGGCGGTTGATCACGTCACAGACACACAGACCATGACATCACCGCGCCCCCGGAGGTCCCGCCGCCATGACCCGTGAGATCCGAGTGCAGGGAACGGTCGCCGACGGGTACGAGGCGGTGCGCGAGGAGTTCACCGCCGTGCTCGCGAACGAACTGCCCGAGTACGAGGGGCAGTTGGCCGCCCATGTGCGGGGCCGCAAGGTCGTCGACCTGTGGGTGGGCCCGGACGTCACCGGCGAGAGCCTCTACGGCGTCTACTCCTCCACCAAGGGCGCCGCCCACCTCGTCGTGGCCCTGCTCGTGCAGGACGGGGTCCTGGACCTGGACCGGGCGGTCGCCCACTACTGGCCGGAGTTCGCGGCGGAGGGCAAGGGCGCGGTGACCCTGCGGGAGTTGCTCGCGCACCGCGCGGGTGTCCCCGGCGCCGGCTCCGGCTTCTCGCCCGAGGAGATCGCCGACGACCGGGTGATCGCCGCGCGTCTTGCCGCGCAGCGCCCCTTCTGGCGCCCGGGCACCGCCTTCGGCTACCACGCCCTCTCCATCGGCGCCCTCGCCGGAGAGGTGGTGTTCCGGGCCACCGGGCGGACGCTGCAAGAGGTGTACGAGGAGCGGGTGCGCGCCCCGTACGGGCTCGACTTCTTCCTGGGGCTGCCCGAGGAGCACGAGGGCCGGTTCCGCTCCGTGCGGCCGATGGCGCCCACGCCCGAGCAGGCGGCCCTGCTCGACGCGCTGCCGCCGCAGCCGCAGAGCCTCGGCTCCATCGCCTTCAACCGCCACACCGCGCAGCCCACCGATCTGGAGGCGATGCCCAACTCCCGCCGCCTGCGCGCCAAGGGGCCCGCTTCGGCCGGTGGCGTCGCGTCCGCGCGGGGCCTCGCCGGGATGTACGCGGCGGCGGTCACCGGCATCGAGGGCCGCGAGGCGCTGCTCAAGGCGGACACGGTCGCCGAGTTCGGGCAGATCCAGTCGGTCGGCCACGACCTGGTGGCGGGGGCCTTCAAGGCGTTCGCCGTCGGCTTCCAGGCGACGTCGGTGGCCGTCTACCCGTTCCTGGGCGCGGGCACCATCGGGCACAGCGGCGCGGGCGGCTCGCAGGCGTTCGCCGATCCGCGCAGCGGGCTCGCCTACGGCTACACGCGGCGGCGGTTCGCGTTCCCCGGCGGCCCCGCCGTGGAGAACGAGCGGCTGGTCCGTGCGGTCCACGAGGCGGCGCTCGCGGCGGGCTGAGCCGCGCACGATCCGCGCACGCGTGAGGGCCGCCCCCTGGAGCGGGGTGCGGCCCTCACGTACGTACGGCCTGTGGTCAGGCGGCCGAGACCTCGACCTTGATGTTGCCGCGCGTGGCGTTCGAGTAGGGGCACACCTGGTGCGCCTTCTCGACCAGGGACTGCGCGGTGGCCGCGTCCACGTTCGGGATGGCGGCCGTGATCACGACCTCCAGGCCGAAGCCACCGGCCTCGTTCTGGCCGATGCCGACCTTGGCGGTCACGGTCGAGCCGGAGATGTCGGCGTTCTCCTTGCGGGCGACCACACCGAGGGCGCCCTGGAAGCAGGCACTGTAACCGGCGGCGAAGAGCTGCTCGGGGTTGGTGCCCGCGCCGCTGCCGCCCATCTCCTTCGGCGGGTTCACGACGACGTCGAGCTTGCCGTCGTCGCTGGCCACACGGCCATCGCGGCCGTTCTCCGCGGTGGCTACGGCGGTGTACTTGACGTCGATCTTCTGGATGGACATAACTGCCTTTTCCTCCTGAGATGTGACGTGGTGCGCGCCCACAACCACGGTTTGTGGAATTAGGTTATCGGATACCGGAAGTGAACCGGTGGGGCTGTTCAGCCGAGGGAGACGATCATCTTTCCGGTGTTCTCGCCGCGGAGCATGCCCAGGAAGGCCTCCACGCCGTTCTCCACGCCCTCGACGACCGTCTCGCGGTACTTGAGCTCGCCGGAGCGGATCCAGCCGCCGACCTCGCGGACGAACTCGGGCTGCAGCGCCGCGTGGTCCTGCACGAGCATGCCCTGCAGCCGCAGGCGCTTGCCGATGACCATGGCGAGGTTGCGCGGGGCGGGGGTCGGCTCGGTGTCGTTGTAGCCCGCGATCATGCCGCAGATGGTGACGCGGCCGTGCACGTTGAGGCGGCTGATGGCGGCCTCCAGGTGCTCCCCGCCGACGTTGTCGAAGTAGACGTCGATGCCGTCGGGGGCCGCCTCCTTGAGCTGCTCGGCGACGGACTTCTCGTCCTTGTAGTTGAAGGCCGCGTCGAAGCCGTACTCCTCGACGAGCAGCTTCACCTTGTCGTCCGAACCGGCCGAGCCGACGACGCGCGAGGCGCCCTTCAGCTTGGCGATCTGGCCGACCTGGCCGCCGACCGCACCGGCCGCGCCGGAGACGAAGACGGCGTCGCCCTCCTTGAAGGAGGCCACTTCGAGCAGTCCGGCGTACGCGGTCAGGCCCGTCATGCCGAGCACTCCGAGGTAGGCGGAGAGCGGCGCGGCCTGCGGGTCGACCTTGGTGGCGTGCTGGGCGGGCACGGAGGCGTACTCGCGCCACCCGGCGAAGTGCAGGACGTGGTCGCCCACCGCGAAGCCCTCGACGTTCGACGCGACGACCTCGCCGACCGCGCCGCCCTCCATGGGGCGGTCGAGCTGGAACGGCGGCACGTACGACTTCACGTCGTTCATCCGGCCCCGCATGTACGGGTCCACGGAGAAGTGCAGGTTGCGCACCAGGACGCGACCCTCGGCCGGGGCCTCCACCGGGACCTCGCGCAGCGCGAAGTCCTCCGGGACCGGCCAGCCGGACGGGCGACGCACGAGGTGCCATTCGCGGCCGACGGAGGGGAGCTGCTCGGGGGTGACGGTCATGGGGGCGTCCTCCTACTGCGTGCGGGCTGTTGTGTGCCAGCGCCAGGGTTGCGAAAAATGCTTGAGGTTGTAAAACAACCATGCTCCTGAATATTTCATGATGTCAAGTAAACGGGTAACCTGGTGAGCATGGCCACCAGTAGCTCCAGCGCCCCCACCCCCCGCACCGACCCGCTGACACTCGAAGTCGTCGAGCTGATCGGCACGGTCGTGGCGCGCTACTACGAGGAGTACGAGGAGGCGGCCGCCGAGCACGCGCTGACCGGCGCACAGGCCCGTGTCCTCGGGCTGCTCTCCCTCGAACCTATGCCCATGCGCCGCATCGCGCAGAAGCTGAAGTGCGAGCCGTCGAACATCACGGGGATCGTCGACCGCCTGGAGGCGCGCGGCCTCGTCGAGCGGCGCCCCGACGCGGCCGACCGGCGCGTGAAGCTGGCGGCGCCCACACCGGAGGGCGTCGAGGTCGCCCGCGGCCTGCGGGAGTCGCTGAACTTCGCGCGCGAGCCGCTGGCGGAGCTCTCGCGCGAGGAGCGGCTCGCGCTGCGGGGGCTGCTGCGCAGGATGCTGGGCGAAGAGATCTGACTCCTGGCCCGGCTCATCCGACCCCTTGCCCGGCTCAAAGGCAGGCCCTTACGTGCACCACCACAGGAAGCGGTCGCACGTCTCGGTCGGGGTCGGCTCCGGGGGCTTCGTCGGCTTCGGGTCGTCGGCGGGGGGCGGGGGTGTGGAGCCGGGCGTTCCGGGGGTGTCGTCCTGGGGCGGGGGCGTGGTGGAGGTCGGGGTGCCGGGGCCTTCGTCGCCCTCGCCACCCTCCTGTCCCTGCTCGTCCTCGCTGTCGCCGTCGCCGCTTTCGTCCCGCTTCTTCTTGTCCTTACCGTCCTTCTCGTCCTTCTGGTCGGCGTCCCGTGACTCCTCCGCCGTCGGACGCGCCGACGTGGCCGCCGCGTCCTCGGCCGTCGCGCCGCCTCCGCCGGTGCCTTCCGGGTCCGTCGGGCGGGCCGCGGAGGGATCCTCCGTGCCGCCGTCCGGCGCGGACGCGGCGGCGGGGTCCTCGGAGGCGCCTTCGGTGCCGAGCTCGGCGAGGCTCAGGCCGCCCGCCGCGAGCGCGAGTCCCGCGGTCACGAAGAGGATCTTGCGCCGCCTGCGGCGGTGCGCCCTGCGGGTGCGCTCCTTGCGGCGGGCGCGAGTGCGCGGGGACGACTCCTCGTACGCGTCGTCGTAGGCGTCGGGCTCCTCCTGCGACGCGGCGGCGGACTGCGCGTACTCCCGGCAGGCGTCGGCCGGGGTTCCGCACCCCGGGCAGGCGAGGGCGCCGTTGAGGTGCCTGCGGCACGGGTGGCAGTAGTCCATGAGGCATGGAGGCTAGGTGCCTCGCCCGTAACAGCGGAAGCCGGGGCTGTGAAAGTTGTGTGCGGAATCGAAAGGTCCGGTCGGTTCCGGGCGTGGCGCTTGCGCACGCCACGCCCCGCCGCACCTCTCACGCCCTGCCCAGCTGCCCCCTCAACCGACGGGCCCGCAGCACCAGTTCCAGTTCGAAGCGGCGGTCCGGATCGTCCACCTCGTCACCCCAGAGCTCCCTGATCTGGCGCAGGCGGTAGCGGACCGTCTGCGGGTGGACGCCCAGGCGGGCCGCCACCTCGGGGGCGCCGCCACGGGTCTCCAGCCAGGCGAGGAGGGTCTCGGCGAGGCGGCGGCCGTGGGCGGGGCCGCAGTGCTCCAGGGGGGCGAGGCAGCGGCGGGCCAGGTCCTCGATGAGCTCCTCCGGCTGCAGCAGCACCAGCGCCTCGGTGTGTTCCGTGCAGTGCAGGACCTCACCGGAGGGCAGCAGTCCGCGCTCCATCAGGCGCACCGCCGCCTCCGCCCAGCGCAGCGACTTCGCGGCGTCGGCGAGGGCCACGGGCGGGCCGATGGCGCCCGACCAGCCGGTCATGGCGCGGCGCAGGAGCTCGGGGCGTCCGGCCGCGTCGGGGTCGGGCACGACCATGCGGGGCTGCTCGGCCTCCATGTCGAGCAGGACGCCCTCGCCGACGGCGGGCGCGACGGCTTCCCGCGCGGGGCGCAGCAGGACGCCGACAGCGACGCGTTCGGGCAGTTGCCAGCCGACGCGGGCGGCGCGCTCGCCAAGGCCGTTGCCGAGGGCGGCGGCGCCGGACGCGGAGCCCGAGCCGGAGCCCGGCCCGTGCGACGCCCCCGAGCCGGTGTCGGACCGCCGGTCGGACAGCAGCAGCTCCATCAACTTGCGCTGCAGCCTGAGCCGTTCGCCTGCCTCGCGGGCCGCCGCCTCCGCGTATCCGCGCACGGACTGGTCGACGAGGCCGTCCAGGTACTCGAAGCCCGACTCGGCGAGTTCGTACATGGCCGGTGGCGGGATCTCTATCTGCTGGCCGATCTCGGCGAGGCGGCGCCAGGCGAGGCGCACGCCGAGGCGGTAGATCGCCTGGAGCGAGTCGAGGCTGCGGCCGTGCAGGCCCTCGCCGCGGCCGAACTCCTGGAAGACCTCCAGGTGGTAGCGGGGCCGCCCCTCCTGGGACGCCAGTTGCTGGACGAAGCCCTCCAGGGCGCGGCGGATGCCGATCAGCGCCATCGGCTCGCCCGAGTCGTCGAGGACGACGGGCAGGCCGGGGTATTCGGCGCGGATCTCGCGCAGGATGTCCTGGGCGAGAGCGGGCACCTCCTCCATGGCGAGCGCGGCGAACTCCCGCACCTGCCGGGGCGGTACGTCGCGCCAGGCGGAGCGGAAGGGGGGCCTGGCCTCCGGCGGCGGATCACCGGCGGGGCGGCCGTCCGGGGCGTCGGCGGCATCGGCTGATTGCACGGCTTCGACGGCCCCGACGGATTCGGCGGCTTCGGCAGCATCCGGAGTCCGGCCGTCCGGAAACCCGCCGTCAGCCGTCAGGTCGTCGGACGCCTGGGCGTGGGTGGCGGCCACGGTCGCTCACTGCCCCCGCGCCGGCGCCTCGTAATGCACGAGCGGCGTATTGGGCTGGTCCGGGGTGGCGTCGAGGAGCGCAACGATGCCGAGCGCCGCGCCCACGGCGAGGAGCGCCGCGGCGGCGACGGTGAGTGAAGCGGCGAGCAGTCGATGCATTGCGAGGGTCAGCCTCTCTGTCGGAGGTCGTCCCCACCCTGGTCGCGCAAGTCCCTCGGCCGGTGGTGAAGCCCCGGCCACGAAGCGCTGGTCGCACAGCCCGTGCCGGCCCCGTCCGGCAAGTCCTCAGTCTCTGCAATGCATTGACACTTCGTCAAGGGTGCGCCTACGGTTCCCGGCCCATACGGCTCGGTAACACTTCTCCCGCCCTCAGCCCAGGAGTGACCTCATGCGCCGCACCGCCTCTCCTCTGTCGCTGATCCTGCTCGGGCTTGGCGCGTTTCTTCTGGTCCTCGCACCGATGCTGGCCTGGTACGTCGAGCCACGCGCGAAACGCACGCCCGTGGATGTCGACATCACGACCGTTTTCAAAGGCAAGGGAAGCTATTTCGACACCGAGAAGATCAAGACGGTCCACGACAAGGACCTCACCATCACCCGCCAGGTGCGCGGCGACGTGGCCGACAGCGAGGACAGCGGGCGCGCGGTCTGGGACGTGTCCACGTCCGTCGATCCGGACAAGTCGCTGCCCGCGGCCGACCCGCACGACTCGCTCCAGTGGACGCTGGAGCGCTGGGTCACCGACCGCAAGACGAACGCGCCGGTGCACTGCTGCGGCGAGGAGCCGTACTTCGAGGGCGAGGCCTATCTGAAGTTCCCCTTCGACGTGGAGAAGCGGTCCTACCGCTGGTGGGACAACACCCTGGGCGCGACCGTGCCGCTCACCTACAAGGGCACCAAGAAGATCCAGGGTTACGAGGGTTACCGCTTCACGGGCACGGTGAAGGCCACCAAGACGGGCACGCGTCAGGTGCCGGGGCGGATGGTCGGACAGCCGCGGAAGAGCCAGGTCATCGCGGACGAGTACTACGCCAACCACGGCATCGAGCTCGTCGCGGACCAGCGCACCGGCCGGATCATCTATGCCGCGATCGGCCCCCGCAAGACGCTGCGGGCGCCGGGCTCGGACAAGGACGCGACGGTACTGCTCGACAGCGACCGGATCGCGTTCACGCCGGACACCCAGAGGGCTCAGGTGAAGCTCGCCGACGACGACAGCAGTCGGCTTGAACTGGTCGGCGAGACGCTTCCGGTCGGTGCGGGCGTGCTCGGCGGGGTACTCGCGGTGGCGGGAACCGTCCTCCTCGTACGCGGGCGTCATGGCGACGGGGCGAACGGTTCGGGACGGCACGGCAAATCCGCGGAGCCGGGGAGTCCGAATCCGGACACGTCACCGACCGCCCTGCAACCCACCACGATGTGATGAGACGTCAGCTGTTGAAAGCGCAGAAATTATCACTTCAGTGAGTAGCCCCGCGGTACGGGGCGGCGAAAACTATCCACCCCACCCACGCACAGTCCCCGCACCGCCCGAGCACAACCCCCGCACCACCCACGCACCACACGAGCACCGCCCCCGGCACCACCCGAGCACCGCCCACGCACCACACCGGCACGACCGGCGCACCACCCCGCACAGGCTGGGCACCGCACGTCCGTGAGCCCCACGCTCCGCCCGCCCGGTCCGCTCCACCCCAGCAGGATCCGCAGAACCCAGCAGGACCGTTCCGCCCGACCGGACCCCCCACAGTTCCGCACCCTGAGACGAGTTGGAGCACGCATGCCCCAGCACGTACCGTCCTCGCTGCGCGCGGCCGCCCCACGCCGCGCGGAGCGTCTTCCGGCGCCGCCCCCACCACCGCGCCGGATCGTCTTCCTCGCCCACCGCGACCTCGGCAACCCGGCCGCGGGCGGCTCCGAACTCCTAGTCGACAGGCTCGCCGACGGCCTCAGCAAACTCGGCCACCAGGTCACCTTGCTGTGCGGCGGGCCCGCCGCCTACCGCGACTACCGCGTCGTCTCCGCAGGCGGAGACCTCGGCCACTACCTGCGGGCGCGCACCGCGTTCACCCGGCAGGTCGGCGACTGCGACCTGCTGGTCGAGGTCTGCAACGGCATGCCGTACCTGGCGCCGCTGTGGCACCGCGGGCCCACCCTCTGCCTGGTCAACCACGTCCACACCGACCTGTGGGGGATGCGCTTCCAGGGCGCGCTTGCCCCCGCGGCGCGGCTCGGCCGCAGGCTCGAACACTGGGCGCTCTCGGGCGCGCAGCGCGGCAATCTGCTCGTGGCCGTCTCACCGTCGACGGCCACGGCGCTGCGGGCCATCGGCGTCGAGCGGGAACGTATCCGCATCGTGCACAACGGCGTCGAGGAACCCGGGCCGCTGCACGCCCGCTCCGACGAGCCGCTGTTCCTCGCGATGGGACGGCTCGTCGAGTACAAGCGGATCGATCTGCTCCTGCGGCTGTGGGAGCGCGTCAGACCCGTCACGGGCGGCAGGCTCGTGATCGTGGGCGACGGCCCGGAGCGCCAGCGCCTGGAACAACTCGCGGGTCCCGGCGTGGAGTTCAGAGGTCACGTCTCCGAGGCGGAGAAGCACCGCCTGCTCTGTGAGGCCTGGATGCTGCTCCATCCGTCGGCCGTGGAGGGCTGGGGGCTCGTCATCACCGAGGCGGCGACCCGCTCGACGCCCTCGATCGGCTTCGACGTGCCCGGCGTGCGCGACTCCGTCGAGGACGGCGTGACCGGACTCCTCGCCAGGGGCGAGAGCTCCTTCGCCGCCGCCTGGTGCACCCTGGCGCTCAGCGCCGAGCGCCGCAGAGCCCTCGGCAAGGCGGCCGGGGAGCGGGCCGTGCAGTTCCGCTGGGGCAACACGGTCCGGCAGTTCCAGGCGGTGGCGGCCGAAGCGGTCGCCGCACACCAGGTGTCCCATGGACCCCCGACTCCCCAGAGGTCTGTGTGAAGGACCCTTCGCTGCGCCGTTCCGCCACCCTGTTCCGGGCCTTCCTGCGCGAACAGCAGGAGCCCGAGCGGTGCTACACGCTCCTCGCCCGCGACGCCGCCGACCAGGTCGAGGCGTACGTGCCGGTGAAGGACCGCGTCGTCGTCGACATCGGCGGCGGGGGCGGCTACTTCACCGAGGAGTTCCGGCGGCGCGGCGCGCAGTCCTTCCTCTTCGAGCCCGACCCGGCCGAGCTGGGGGCCAAGCCGCCCGAGGGCGCGGTCGTGGCCGACGGGTATCTGCTGCCGCTCGCGGACGGCGTCGCCGACGTCACGTTCTCCTCGAACGTCCTGGAGCACGTCGACGACCCGCAGACGTTCCTGAGCGAGATGGTCCGGGTCACCCGGCCCGGCGGGCTGATCTATGTCTCGTTCACCAACTGGCTGTCCCCGTGGGGCGGTCACGAGTGGGCGCCCTGGCACTACCTGGGCGCCGAACGGGCCAGGGCCCGCTATGAACGACGTACCGGCAAGGCCGCGAAACACACGCTCGGCGAGAACCTCTTCGTCCACCACGTCGGAGCGACCCTGCGCCAGGTGCGGGGCCGCGACGACGTGGAGATCGTGTCGGCGCGCTCCCGCTACTGGCCGTTCCTGGCCGGGGCGATCACCAAGGTGCCGGGTGTGCGCGAGATCGCGACCTGGAATCTCCTCCTCATCCTCAGGCGGTGTCCATGACCACGGTCCAGGCCCCACCCCCGGCGGCCGTAAGACCAACGACCGATGCCCCCGATCCCTCGCGGGGGCCGCGCTCGTGGCGCTGGCTCCTGGGGTTCTGGGCCGTGGTGTTCGTGCTCTTCCTCGCGGTGAAACCGGGGCGGATGACGTTCGACACCAAGCTCGGTGTCGCCGTCGACCCCTGGCAGTTCCTCTCCGACCTGGGGCAGCTCTGGCACGATCGGGGCGGCTTCGGCGGGATCCAGGACCAGTACGTCGGCTATGCGTTCCCGATGCTGCCGTTCTACGGGCTCGCCAAGCTCGTGCAGCTGCCGGTCTGGATCGCGGAGCGGCTCTGGTTCTCGCTGATCGTGGCGGTGGCCTTCTGGGGCGCGCTGCGGCTCGCCGAACGCCTCGGCATCGGCAGCCGCCAGAGCCGTCTCCTCGGCGCGGTGGTGTACGCGCTGTGGCCGACGTTCACCGTGGTCATCGGCTCCACTTCGGCGGCGGCGCTGCCCGGTGCCTTCCTGCCGTGGGTGCTGCTCCCGCTGACCAACGAGCGGATCAGCGCACGGCTCGCCGCCTGCCGCTCGGCGCTGGTCATCCCGTTCATGGGCGGCGTGAACGCGGCGGCGACGCTCGCGTCACTGCTGCCCGTGGGCCTCTACCTCCTCTCCCGCCCGAACGGCCCGCGCAAGCGGAAGCTGATCACCTGGTGGGTGCCGGGCGTCGTCCTGGCCACCGCCTGGTGGGTCGTACCGCTCCTGATGCTCGGCATCTACGGCGAGAACTTCCTGCCGTTCGTGGAGGATTCGGCCACCACGACCGGCACCATGTCGGCGACCGAGGCCCTGCGCGGCGCCGGTAACTGGGTGGCGTACCTGCACTTCGGCGAGGCCTGGCTGCCCGCGGGCTGGACGGTGGCGACGGCCGTCGTGACCATCGTCTGCTCGGCGCTCGCCGCGGGCATCGGCCTCGCGGGCCTGGCGCGGCGCGATCTGCCGGAGCGGCGCTGGCTGGTCCTGACGGTCCTCTCGGTCGTCCTGGTCACCCTCGCCGGGTACGGCGGCGCGTTCGGCGCCCCCTTCCACGGCACGGTCCAGTCCTGGCTGGACGGCGGGCTCGTCCCGTTCCGCAACATCTACAAGTTCCAGACGGGCCTCGCCCTCGCGCTCGTCCTCGGCCTGATGCACCTGGTGGGCGTGGCCGCGCAGGCGCGCGGGGCCCGGCGGGTGCGGGGCAGGCGGTACGCGCCGCTGATCGCGGCGGTCCTGGTCCTGCCCGGCCTCGCGCTGCCCTACTTCAACGGCTCGATCCTCCAGCCGGGTTCGTTCCAGAAGCTGCCCACGTACTGGCAGACGACGGCGGACTGGCTGGAGAAGTACTCGCCCGACTCGCGCGCCCTGGTCGTGCCCGCGACCGCGCACGGCATCTACACCTGGGGCTCCCCCATCGACCAGCCCCTCGACGTGCTCGCCGACTCGCGCTGGGCACAGCGCGACTACGTGCCGTTCGGCGCGCCGGGCAACCGGCGCGCGATGGACGCCGTCGAGAACGCGCTGATGACCGGGGCCGAAGTGCCGGGCCTGCGCGACTACGTGACGCGGGCCGGTCTGCACTACGTCGTCGTACGCAACGACCTCGACCCCGACCAGGTCGGCAACGTGCCCACCGCGACGGTCAAGCGCACCCTGGAGGAGTCCGGCTTCCGCCGCGTCACGGGCTTTGGCCCGCAGACCACCGGCGGCATCATCCCGAACGACACCCCGATCCAGGTGGAGGGCCTCTACCCGCGCCAGCGCGCGGTCGAGATCTACGCGCCCAAGGAAGGCACCGAGCGGCCGGGCCAGGCGGGCCTGAAGCCGGTGTCCAACACGGCGGTCGTCAGCGGCGGCCCCGAGGCCCTGCTGCCGCTCTCCGCCGACCCGTCGATGCGCGACCGCCCGGCCGTCCTGACCGGCGACAACCATCCGGGCATCGGGGCGCCGGGCCTCCAGGCGGTCGGTGACGGCATGCGCCGCGCCGACACCCGCTTCGGCCTGGTCAACTCCAACACCTCGTACACGTACGGGCGCAGCGAGCGGAACGCCGTCGACGCGCTGCAGAACCCGGACGAGAAGCCGCACCAGATCCTGCCGAGCAAGGGCATCGACCACCAGACGACGTCGGAGCTGCGGGGCGCCAAGTCGGTCTCGGCGTCCAGCTACGGCAACTGGCTCTTCCACCTGCCGCAGTACGACCCGGCGAACGCCTTCGACGGGAACCCGGCCACGGCCTGGGCGGAGGGCAGCACCGACTCCGCGGACGGCGAATGGATCAAGGCGGAGTTCAACTCGAAGGTCGCGATGCCGTCGTCCTTCCGCGTCACCCCGCTGCCGCAGGAGGGCACGCGTTCGGCGCCCACCCGGATCCGCGTCGAGACGGAGCAGGGCAGCGTCACGAGCCCCCTCCAGCCCAACGGACAGACCCAACGCGTCAAGGCGCGCCCGGGCTCCACGGACTTCGTCAAGATCACGATCCTGGACACCCAGGTGGCCCGCCCCGGCCTGACGGGCGCGGGCTTCTCGGAGATCACCATTCCTGACGTACGGATCACGCGCCTGCTCCAACTCCCGAAGGACGCAGAGAAGGCCACCGACGCCAAGGCGACCACGTACTCCTTGCACCGCACGGCCGATCCGGGCGCCTTCTCGCAGGTGGACACCGAGTCGGGGCTGCACCGCCGCTTCACGACGACGGCGGAGGGCGCGTACGACGTGAAGGCGAGCGCGGTGGCCGTGCCGGGCCGTGAACTCGACGAGCTGCTCTACAAGGTGGCGCCGGAGCAGGAGCAGCAGATCATCGCGACGGCCGACGCCACCGCGAAGCTCGGCAGCGGTCTCTCGCCGCGCAACCTCACCGACGGCGATCTGACCACGGCCTGGATCGCGGGCAGCGACAACCGGCCCGTCATCCACCTCAAGTGGCCGGACAAACAGCCGGTGGGCGAGCTCGTGCTGCCCGCGGCGGGCGGTCTGTCCACCCGGCCCGTGAAGATCGAGATCAGCTCGCCGGACGGCGCGGCGACCGCGGGCGTGGACGAGAACGGCAACGCCCGCTTCGCGCCGATCACCACCGACCAGATGGACATCACCATCACGGAGACCGCTCCGCTGACGGTCCACAACCCGGTGGCGGACGCCAACCTCCAACTGCCCGTGGGCCTCACCGAGGTGTACGTCCCCGCGCTCGACAAGTACCGCACCAAGCAGCCCGACCCCGAGGACCGCTTCAAGCTGCCGTGCGGCCAGGGCCCGACGATGTCGATCGACGGCGAGCTGTACGAGACGAGCGCCAAGGGCCGCATCCAGGACCTCACCGACCGGCGCCCGGTGGACATCACGCTCTGCCGACAGGGCGAGGAGGCCCCCGCGATCCGCCTCGGCGCGGGGGCGCACAGCCTGGAGACGGGCGACGCGGGCCCGCTCGCCGTCATGGACGCCTCCCTGACCACCGGCACGCCGGGCACGCTCGACACCGCCTCCCGTGACCTACAGGTCAAGGACTGGCTGGGCGACCGCCGCGAGCTGAAGGTCGGCGCGGGCGCGGCCTCGTACCTCACCACGTACGAGAACGTGAACGACGGCTGGAAGGCCACGCTCAACGGCAAGGAGCTGACCTCCGTGCGGCTCGACGGCTGGCAGCAGGGCTGGCTGGTGCCGAACGGCGAGGGCGGCACGGTCAAGCTGACCTACGAGCCCTCGCAGCTCTACGAGATCGGCCTGATCCTGGCAGGCATCGGCGTCCTGGCCCTGCTGGCGCTGGTCCTGGTGCGCCGCCGCGACCCCAACACCGACGCCCCCTCCGCGGCGCCGCCCGCCCCCGGGCTCATCCTCGGCACGGTGGCGCTGACGCTGGTGGCCGTGGTGATTGCGGGCCCCTTCGCGCTCCTGGTCCCCGCACTGGCCCTCCTGGCCCACTGGCGGCACGCGCTCCTCGTGCCGATCGCGTTCCTGGCGATGGCGGGGGCGGGCATCGCAGCGGCAACGGGCGCGGGCGAGCCGATCGCATCCGACGAGGGAGCGTTCGGCCCGGCGGCTCAACTCCTGGCTCTCATCGCCGTATTCGCGGCTCTGGTGTCGGTGAAGGAGACACGCCCCCGCACCACGAATACGTTGGAGTACGCCCCGGACACGACTGACGGCGGCGACCCCCCGCCATACGCACCCGCACCCGCCCCCGACCCGGCGACGCTGCCACTCGCCCCGGACCACGCCCCGGCCGGTCAGGCGCCCCCGCTCCCCCGCCGCAAGCGAGACGGGGACGGCCCGGACGGCTCACCGGAAGCAGCCGCGGGCCCGACGGTCTCGGCCCGGGGCCCCGCGTCGGCCCAGCCGGAGCCCGCGCCGCCGGGCCGCAGGACGGTGCGCTTCCCGCGCCGCAGGCGTACGTCCACGACAGGAGAAGGCACCCAGCGATGACCGCACTGGAACACCCGGCACGGCGCGCGGACGGCCCCGGGCGGCCCCCTGCGCGCGTGCCGTTCCCCGTCGTCGACGAGGTCTCACGGCACTGCCTCCAGGAGGAGGAGCCGGAGACCGTGCACATCGAGGTGCACCTGCCGGGCACCCCGGACCCGGACCGCCTCCGGGCCGCCTTCACCGAGGCCCTGCGCCGCCACCCGCGCATCCTGATGCGGGAGGCGCGCGGCCCTTGGTACCGCCGCCGCTACGAGTGGGAGCTCACCCCGGACCCGGACCTGGAGGTGGTGACGTTCCCACCCCCAGAACCCGACGCCCTGAAACGCGCCCGAGAACGCGCCCTGGCCGAAGCACCACCCCTCACTTCCTCACCCCCGATCCGCCTGGAGGTGGTGGCAGCCCCACCCCCACCGGCGGAAAGCCGCGAGACGGGCCCGAGGGGGCGCCCGGAAACAACAGAGCGCACACCCGCCGCCCCAGGCTCCGTCCTCTTCCTCACGATCAACCACACGGCCCTGGACGGCCCGGCCTGCCTCCGCGTACTGGCCACCGCAGCCGAGCTGTACGGCGGCAAGGACAACTCCCCGGCGGCACCTCCCACCCGAGCCCCCGCCGCACCACAGGCACCAGAGGAGCCCCCGTCCGACGCCCCCTCGGGATGGTCACCCCCGGCCCGGGTGTCGAAGGGCACCCCGGAGCCCTCCCCCGGCAACGGCATGCTCGTGGCGGAGCTCCCCGTCCCCCGCCGCCCGAAGGGCTCCCCCTTCACGGTGAACGACCAGCTCATGGTCGCGACCGCGCTGATGATCGCGCACTGGAACCGTGAACACGGGGCCCGCCCCCGCCCGTTCCGCATCACGATGCCCGTGGACGACCGCCCCCGGGACGCCACCATGCCGATAGGCAACGGCACGCGACTGGTCGAAGTCCCTTTCACCGCAGCCGATTTGACCAAACGCGACTGGACCCCGGAGGCAACCCGAGACCTCCTGCGCCGCACCTCCGAGCGAACCCGCGCCCTCAAGGCGCTCTCCCGCCCCCAACTGGGCTACGGCGCCGCCCTCCTGACCGCCCCGGTCCTACCCGTCGCCCTCAGAGCCGCCGTCACCCGCGGCCTGCGCAGGGCCGCCGCCCCCTGGACGTCGACCACGCTCCTGAGCAACATCGGCCGCGTCCCCTACGCCCTGGACTTCGGCGACGCGGGCCGCGCGCACGCCGTCTGGTTCTCCGCGCCCGCCCGACTGCCGCGCGGCCTGACCGTGACGACGGCGTCGACGGCGGGCCGACTGCACCTGGCCCTGCGCTGGTCGAGAACGCTGCTCAGCCACGGCGACGGCGCCCACCTGCGCGACCTCTTCGAGCACTACCTCCACGCGACGGAACACACCGAACCCCAGGAGACCCACGGGGGGCCCATGTGACCGCAACCGCAACAAACCAACGCCCCAAGGGACTAAGGGACTTCTACGAGAACCCGGCCGTCCCCGTCGCATCCGGCGACGCCCGCACCATCCGCCAGGCCCGCATCCTCGCCGCCGCGCTGGGCCCCGCCACCACCCGTACCGCCACGGTCCTGGACATCGGCTGCGGCGACGGCACGGCGGCGGCGACCGCGGCGCCGCTCCTCGCGGGCCACCGCGTCGTGGGCGTGGACTGGTCGCAGGACGCGCTGAAGCGCGCGCACGCCAGGCTGCCCTACGTGGTGCGCGGCGAACTCACGGGCGGCGGGCTGCCGTTCGCCGACGGGGCGGCCGACGCCGTGCTGTTCAGCGAGGTGGTCGAGCACCTGGTCGACCCGGACAGCGCGCTGGACGAGCTGCGAAGGGTACTGCGCCCGGGCGGTCACCTGATGCTCTCCACCCCGAACCTCGCCGCCTGGTACAACCGCGGCCTGCTCCTCGCAGGCGTGCAGCCGGTCTTCTCCGAGGTGAGCCTGCGCGCGATCCACGGCCGCCCAGGCAAAGAGGTCGTGGGCCATCTGCGGCTGTACACGGCGCGCGCCCTGCGCGAGTTCGTGGCCGCCTCCGGCTTCGAGGTCGTCCGCCTGTCGGGCGCGCCCTTCCACGGGGTGCCACGCCCGCTGCGCGCCCTGGACCGGCTGGCCTGCGCCGTGCCCAGCGCGTCCTCGATCCTCCTGCTGCACGCCCGAAAGGCCTGATCATGTGGTGGGGCGTGGCCGCGGCACTGATCGCGAACCTGCTCTACAGCACGGGATTCGTCCTGGAAAAGCGAGCGTTGACGGCGATGCCGTCGGTGAGCGTCCGCAACCCCGCAAGACTGCTGAGGCAGGTCCTTGGCAGCCCCCTGTGGATCGGCGGTTCACTGTCCCTGGCGGCGGGCTTCGGGGCGCAGCTGGCCGTGTACCGCACGCTGCCGATCGCCGCGGCGCAGGGCATCTTCGTCTCCGGCCTGGTCCTGCTCCTGCTCCTCTCCTCCGTCCTGCTTGGCGAACGCACCTCGGGCCGCGAGCGGTACGCGGTCGGCGGGATCCTGCTCGCGCTGCTCATGGTGGTCCTCTCGCTCAGCGAGGACAGCGACACGGTCGGGCACGGCGCGCCCGTGCCGCTGATCCTCACGGTGTGCCTGCCGTCGCTCGCGGCGGGCGTCTGGCTGTACGGCTCCGCGGAGCGCCGTGCCAGGCACCGGCACCGCATGCCGACGGCGGGCGTCGAGTACGGCGTCGCGGTGGGGCTGCTGTACGGGGTGAGCTCGCTCGCCATCAAGGGCGTGTCCAGCTATCTGACGACGGAGGACATCGGCGGCGCGATCGGCGACCTGCTGCGCTCGCCGTACCCCTATCTGCTGCTCTTCACCGGCGCGTTCGGCCTGATCATGTCGCAGGCGGCCCTGCAGCGCTGCCGGGCGTCCCTCATCGTCCCCGTGTGCACGACGGTGACCTCGCTGTTCACGGCGGTGCTCGGGACGCTGGCGTTCGGCGAGGCGCTGCCGCACGAGCCGGTGCGTCTGACGCTGCGCATCGCGGGCACGGTCCTCGCCGTCTCCGTCCTCCTCGCCATGCCGAAGCACGACGCGACATCTCCCCCACCCTCGACCGTTCCCAAGGAGTTGACCAGCGGATGAACCCCGAAGACCCGCTGCTGAAGATCCTCGCGTGCCCGCTGGACAAGGGCCCGCTGCACCTGCTGACCGCGGCGGAACCCCTCGTACCGGAGGAGTCGCTCTACAACCCGCGGCTGCGGCGCCGCTATCCGGTCGTCGACGGCATACCGCAGCTGCTGCCGTCCTCCGGCGAGCAGGTCCCGGAGGACGAGCACGAGCAACTGCTCAAGCGAATGTCCCCGTGACGAGGGGGTGCGCATGACTTTCGCCGCCCGTGTGGCGCCCTTCGTCCCCGACCGTCTGATCGCCTCCCTGGCGCGGCTCGTCTATCCGCGCTTCGAGCCGGAGCTGGGACGGCTCGCCGATCTCTGCCCGCCGGGCTGCGGCACCGCCGTGGACGTCGGCGGCTGGTACGGCCCGTGGTCGCGCCGTCTCGCCTCGCGGGCGGACCGCGTGGTGACCGTCGAGCCGGTGCCGCACCTGGCGCGGCTCCTCGCCGCCAGCACGCCCCGCAACGTCCGGGTGATCCAGGCGGCGGCGACGGACCGGCCGGGCACGGCCCGGCTCTGGCTGCCGCGCGGCGACCGCGGCGAGAGAGGCGTGTCGTCGCTCGTCCGGCGCGACATCCACGACGTGGCCGTGGACGTGCCGTGTCTGACGCTGGACGGCCTCGGCCTGCGGGACGTCCACTTCGTCAAGATCGACGTGGACGGCAACGAGCTGCAGGTGCTGCGCGGCGCGCACCAGCTGATCACCCGCGACCGCCCGGCGATCTTCCTGGAGCTGGAGTCGCGGATCCAGCCGATCGCGCCGATCGTGGAGCTCCTGACCAGCCACCACGGCTACCGGGGCTGGGTGCTGCCGCACGACAGCTGGCTGCCGCTCGACGCGTTCGACCTGGAGACGCACCAGGCGGGCACCTCGTACGTCGTGACGCAGGGCCTGCTGCGGCGGGTCCTGACACCGAGACACCCCCGGTACGTCAACTCGGTCCTGTTCCTTCCCGACGGGCACCGCCCGGGAACGCTCGCGGTGCGCGACGATGGGGTGCATGCCCGCTAGCTCCGCCCCTGCCCCCGGTCCGTTCACCGCGCTGGACTTCCAGCTGGTCCTGCTGCGCCGGATGGCCGACCACAACCCCGGCCTGGTGGAGGACGCACGGCACGATCTTGGCGTCTCCATCGCGGAGATGCGGGAGGCCAACCGGCGCTGGCAGGCGATGACCCGGTCGTCGCGGTCCCGGGGCGCGGCCTCCCGGTACCGCTCGGTGCTCGGCCCGCCCGAGGTGAAGGACCGCCGCCGGATCGGCGACCTGGAGTGCGAGGCGCTGCTCTGGCCGGTGCCGCTCTGGCCCGACCTGCGCTTCGAGGTGCTGCGGGCGCCGAACGGGGCGGTGTGGAACGAGTGGCTGGTGCGCGCGCCGGGCACACCGGGCCCCGAGCTGCGCACGCTCGACGACCTCGCCCCCTGGTCGTGCACGGTCGACGAGGCGGCCCGCGCCTTCGCCCCGGCGCGTCCCATGGAGGGGACGGCGCCGACGCGATGGGGCCTGGCGTTCGATGCGGTGGACGCGAGCGGTGAACCGCGGCACTGCGTGGCGGAGTTCACCTGGGGGCTGCTGCAGCGGGTGGGCGTCAGAGAATGAAGACGCTCTGCGCGGTCTCCGTGTAGTACGTCTCGCCCGGGTACACGAGCCATTCGACCGGGCCGGTGCAGTGGGGCCCGGAATGGACCTCGGCGATGGCATCCGTGTTGTTGGTGACCGAGGTCGGGAACCAGTCGACCCCGTAGCAGCCGCTCGGATCCACGTAATTCTGGCCGTTGATGTTGAGGATCCCCTCCGCCGCGTACGCCGAAGTCGGCACGGAAAGGGCGAGTGCCGCGGCCGCCGCGAGCACCCCGAGCGTCTTGGTCACCTTGGCCACCATGGTCATGCGTCGTCGATTCATGTAGCTAAAAGTAATGGATCAAACACAGCACGTAACCAGCGCGCGGGAGCAGACCCGCCGTGGTCGCGCGCCGTTCACACTCCCCTCACCATCCCCCCGGAACCGCCAGAGCACCTCCACCCCAGATGCCCCAACTGCTGGTCAGGCAGGGGAAGTTCGCCCCCCGGCAAGCAAGCAGGCCACGGGGAAGCGCCCCTTCGACAAGGCCGTGGGGTCCTTCACTCCGTGACACCCGCACCCCTTGCCGCTGGGGCAAAAGCCGGACCCCGGCCTTGTTCGCCGCCTCCAACATCTGCTTATGATTCAGCGGTGTTCGATTCACGGCACATCAAGACGTTCCACGAGGTGGTCCGGGCCGGTTCGTACTCGGCGGCCGCCCGCTCCCTCGGCTATACCCAGCCCGCGATCACCCAGCAGATGAAGGCCCTCGAACGGTCCGTCGGCACCCCGCTGTTCACCCGCGTCGGCCGCCGCATGCGCCTGACCGAGGCGGGCGAGGCACTGTCGCGGCACGCGGGGATCATCCTGGACGACATCTCGGCCGCCCAGCAGCAGATGAACGCGATCACGCGGCTGCGCTCGGGACGGGTCCGGGTCTGCGCGTTCCCCAGCGCCAACGCGACGCTCATCCCGGAGGCCCTGGCCCGGCTCGCCTCCGGACATCCGGGCGTGCGCGTGGAGCTCCTGGAGGACGAGCCGCCCGAGTCGCTGCGGCGCGTGGTGCGCGGCGAGTGCGACATCACGCTCGCCTTCACCTATCCCGGCCTGCACGACGAGGTGCCGGCGGAGCTGGCGGAGATCCCGCTGATGGAGGACCAGCTGACCGTGCTGCTGCCGTCCGGGCACCGCATGGCACGCCAGCGTTCGGTGAAGCTCGCCGAGCTGGCCGAGGAGCGGTGGATCGCGGGCTGCCCGCGCTGCCGCGCCAACTTCCTGCACGAGTGCGCCGAGCTGGGCTTCGCGCCCGAGATCGCGTTCACCACCGACGACAACCTGGTGGTGCAGAGCTTGGTCGCCGAGGGGCTCGGCATAGCGATGATGCCGGGCCTCGTCCTGAACTTCCTCTGCCACCGCAAGGTGACGGGCCGCGCCCTGGACCCGGCATCGCGGCGCCAGGTGTCGGCGTACGTCCTCAAGGAGCATCTGCGGATCCCGGCCACCGCCCTGGTCCTCGACGAGCTGCGGACGGTGGCCGCCAACCGCGTCGGCTGCTGATCGCTCACCCCTCCCCCGCGCGCTTCCCATAAGCGGAAGTTGGGGGGTTGCCAAAAGACTGTCGTTGGACGTGATGGATCGGGCGGCGCGACGCTGCCCGTATGACGACCCCGACCGCCTACCGGGCCGCCCGGACCACAGAGCGCCTCGACACCCTCGTCGCCGACGTGCGCGAGGCCGTGGGGCGCGGCCTGCCTCCCGACCTGACCGCGTACCTGGTCGGCGAACGGCTCGCCCCCCATCTCGGCAACGCCGACCTGCTCACCGACGAACAGCGCGAGGGCGACCCCAAGCACTACCGCCAGCACGTCCTGCACGCCGAGCACGACGGCAGCTTCTCCATCGTGGCGCTGGTCTGGCTGCCGGGGCAGCGGACCTCCGTCCACGACCACGTGTCGTGGTGCGTCACGGGCGTGCACGAGGGCGAGGAGCAGGAGCGGCGCTACCGCCTGGTGCCCGCCGCCGGGCCCGGGGGCGCCGCCCGCCTCGTCGCCACGGAGGACGTCGTCAACCCGCAGGGCTCGGTGTGCGGCTTCGCGCCCCCCGGCGACATCCACCGGGTGTGGAACGCCTGCGGGACGCTCGCGATATCGATCCACATCTACGGCGCGGACATAGCCCGGCTCGGCAGCAGTGTCCGCCGGGTGTACGAGCTCCCGGCCGACCGGTAATGGCGCTGCTCGGGGAGCGCACCGGAAGGTCCCGCAACCACCCCGTCGCGTCCACCGCGCCCCCGCGGCGCACTCCGCGCAAGCTGCCGGGGCTGACACTGGCCGCGGTCGGCGTCGCCGTGGCGTGGGGCGTGCACCACCTCGTGCCGGGCATCCCGATGCTCACCGCGGCCGTGGTGCTCGGCATCGCGGCGGCCCATGTGCCGGGCGCGGCCCATGCGTTCGTGCGCGGTCCCGGCAAGGCCGGTCTGACGTTCGCGGGCAAGCGGCTGATGCGGGTCGGCGTCGTGCTGCTCGGTCTGAAGCTGAGCCTGGACGACGTACTCGGGCTCGGCTGGGCGTCGGTCGTCATGGTGCTCTGCGTGGTCGCGGTCACCTTCTTCGGCACCTGGTGGCTGGGCCGCCGCATGGGGCTGCAGGGCGACCAGCCGCTGCTGATCGCCACCGGCTACTCGATCTGCGGCGCCTCCGCGATCGGCGCGGTCAGCGAGGTCTCCGAGAGCGACGAGCGGGACACGGCCACCTCGGTGGCGCTCGTGACCCTGTGCGGCACGCTCGCGATCGCCGTACTGCCGCTGCTGCAGGGCCCGTTGGGGCTCAGCGACGCGGAGTTCGGGCGGTGGGTCGGGGCGAGCGTGCACGACGTGGGCCAGGTCGTGGCGACCGCGCAGACGGCGGGCGCCGGGGCGCTGGGCGACGCGGTCCTGGTCAAGCTGATGCGGGTCGCCCTGCTCGCGCCGCTCGTCGCGGCGGTGGCCCTCTCGGTACGAGCGCGTCGGCAGGGGCGCGGCTCCGCCGAGGGGGCCGCGGGCGCCAAGCGCCCGCCCCTGGTGCCGCTCTTCGTCGTCGGCTTCCTCGCCATGGTGGCGCTGCGCACCACCGGGTGGCTGCCAGGTGGGGCGATCGACGCGGCACAGACGGCGCAGGAACTCCTGCTGGCCGCCGCCCTGTTCGGACTCGGCAGCGCGGTCGACCTGCCGTCCCTGACGCGTACGGGCGGCCGGGTCGCGGCGCTCGGGCTCGTCTCGTGGGGCGTGATCGCGGGGATCTCGTACGTGGGTGTCGTACTGACCTACTGAGGCCGGGGGCAGCCGGAGACAGCCGGGATACGAACAACAGATCCGAACGGCTGGGCAGTTGTTCCCTGGAACAGGTGATCGTGGCGCCAGGAATTGCGCGGGGCCCCCGTGATTGACGATGCTTACGGTGCGCAAGCGACGGGCTGCAGACCGTGACCGCGCACCCGGCCCATGTCCCATACAGGGCCGGGGAGTTGTTCCGAAAAGTCCCACAAGGAGAAGCACCACCATGAACCTCATCACTGACGTCGTCGCCGGTCTCGCCCACTTCCTCGGCTGGCTCGTCTGACGTCACCCGTACCGCATCGCGGCGACGCCGCCTCCCCCCGTCCCACGGGGGAGGCGGCGTCGCCTTGTGCGTGCCGTCCGGGTCAGCGGACCGTGGTGGCCTCGCTCTCCGCGCCGGGGTAGAACTCCCGCGCCCGGCCCCTGCCGTCCTTCGCCCGGCCCAGCAGGCCCGCCGGATACTCCACGAACCAGTAGCTCGCCGTCCCCACCGCGAGGGCCACGAGGACCACGACGAGCACCGCGACCGGGAAGCCCGCCTGCGCCGACGGCAGCAGCCCCGCCTTGTCGAGCTGCAGCATCACCGGCTCGTGCCAGATGTAGAGGCTGTAGCTGATCAGCCCCACGCCCGTGACCCAGCGAGCCCGCAACAGGCCGTGCCAGCGCACCCGTTGGCGCTCCCGGTGCCGGATGTGGAGCGTCGCGTACAGCAGCGCGGACCAGAAGACGGCGGCGATCGGGTGGTAGAAGGTCTGCGCGGGGTTCCCCGGGTCGGAGAGGTACGACAGGGTGAGCAGCCCGCCGAGCGCCGCGGCCGACAGGGCGCTCGCCCACCGGGCGCGCAGCCTGCCCCGGTCGTCGCCGAGCGCCGTCAGCAGGACGGCGAGGGCCATGCCCGCCGCGAAGCCGCCGAAGCGGGCCTGCGGCCCGAAGTACACCGGCCAGTCGGTGTGCGGCACGTCGAAGACGTAGCGCGCGCAGAAGATCCACACGAGCGGCACGGCGAAGAGGACCGCGCACCCCGCCGCACAGAGCGCCGTCCTGGCCCGCCGGGTCCGCAGCCCCCGGCAGGCCCGCACCGCGAGCGGCCCGAGCGCCACGAGGACCAGATAGAAGGCGACCTCCAGGGAGAGCGACCAGGTCGGGCCCAGCGTGTAGAAGATCCGGTCGCGGTCGAAGACGTGCGTGAACGTGAGGTGTTCGACCAGGTCCCGCCAGTCCCCCGGCAGGGTCGGGTTGCGCATCGACCAGACGACGAGGACCGCCAGGAAGTACAGCGGCAGGATGCGGATCGCGCGCCGGAAGAGGAACACCCGCCCCGGCCTGACCGAGCCCTCCTTCCCGTCGATGGCCGCTCGCGCGTACGACAGCGTGAGCAGGTACGCCGACATCACGAAGAAGAGGTCGATCACTTCGAGGGAGAGCAGCGCGCCGACGTACGGGTTGTCGACCGGCGCGTGCGAGCCCGCCGCGTCGTAGGTGTAGTACTGCTGCCAGACGTGGAAGACGACCGTGCTGAGCGCGGCCAGGCCCCGGAAGCCCTGGAGTTCGAGCGCGCGGCCGCGGGTCTGCGGCTCCCGGCGCTCGGGGGCGCGGGGCGGGGCCGTCGTCTCGGGGGCGACGAGCGAGGTCACGAACCCCCTCCCGTACCGGCCGTCCCCGCGGCGGCGACGGCCCGCGGGGTGACGCGCCACTGCCGGTCGCCGAGCGCCTCCTTCAGATGGGCGGCGCGCGCCACCATGTTCTTGAAGTGGGTGTAGAAGAACGTCGACACGAAGAGGTAGCGCCAGAACCAGCTCTTGCGGCGGCGCAGTTCGGGCACCGCGAGCCGCCACGCGAACGCCGCCTGCACCAGACCGGCCGACATCGTGACGGCGGCCGCGATCAGGCAGACGGGGACGGCCCAGTCGAGCCGGTCCGCGCCGCCCGCGCGCCAGGCCGCGTGCAGCAGGATCGGCAGGATCTGCAGCGTCAGCCACGGCTGGACCTCGCGCCAGCCGAGCAGGACGAACAGACCCGCTTTCTGGCGGCGTGTGAAGACCGGCGAACGCAGCCCGCGCCACAGGTGTTCGAGCGAGACCTGGAGCCAGCCCTGCGCCCAGCGCGAGCGCTGGTTCCACAGGGGCTTCAGCATCGTCGGGGCGAGCTCGCGGGAGATGAGGGTGCGGTCCGTGGCGATGCGGGCGCCCGCGGACAGGGCGCGCATCGTGGAGTCGATGTCCTCGGTCAGCATCGAGCCGTGCATGCGCGTCCTGGCGAGCAGGTCGGTGCGCCAGAAGCCGTTGGAGCCGCCGAAGACCCCGAAGCCGTACAGCCGGGTGCGGCCGGGGTGGCTGACCGCATAGATCGCCTCGAACTCGACGCCCACCAGCTTCGCGACCCAGGAGCTCTCTCCGTTGCGTATGACGCAGTGCCCCTGCACCACGTCGTAGCCGTTGGACAGCCAGTCCCAGGCGTGCCGGAACGCGTCCGGCGCCGGATGGTGGTCGGCGTCGAAGATGCCGACGAACTCGCCGCGCACCCGCGTCACCGCCGCGTTGAGGTTCTGCGCCTTGGACGTGCTGCCCGCCACAGGCAGCAGCACCAGGCGCGGGTCGCGCCGCGCCATGTCGCGCAGCGTCTCCTCGACAGGCAGCGGGTGCGGGGTGTTGTACGCGAGGACGATCTCCAGCTCGTCGGGATAGTCCAGGCGCAGGAACGATTCGACGGTGTCGACGATCGTCGCCGCCTCGTTCGGCAGATACGCCGCGATGACCGCGCTCGCCGCCGGGTAGGGCTGACCCGGCGCTTTTGGGCGTGGCTTCGCGTCGAGCGAGAAGAGGCATTCGAGGACGATGAGCAAGGCGGACGTCACAAGCCCCGCGACGACCACCCAGTACGCGACCGCCGCCGCGTCCCAGCCCATGGCGTACGCCTGTTGGTAGAGCAGGAACGGCACGCCCACGCCGAGTGCCAGCATCAGGACGGGCGAGAGCAGCGGCGCCACCGCCGAGAGCAGGCCGCGCAGGCCGGGCCGCGCGCGGCGGTGACCGGGCGCGGCGGCGGTCCGCATCCACGGCTCGTAGCGCACGGGCCGCAGGTCGCGGTGGCGCAGGGCCTCCTCGGCGGCGTCCCGCGCCCGCTCGGCGGCCAGCGCGCTCGCGCCCTTGCCGGTACAGGCGGTAAGCGGGGCCCAGCCGACCGCCGGGGTGAGCCGGACGTTCTCGTCGGCGACGACGAACCGCGTTCCGGCGACGGAGTCCGCGAACTCGCGCAGGGTCTCGGTCGCCGTCTCCTCGTCGACGCCCGGCATCAGCACGAGGAGGCGCCCCTCCTCGTCCCAGCCGAGCCGGTCGCAGACGCTGCCCAGCCTGCCCCGGGCCTCCGGCTCCGTCCGGGCCGGTGCTGCCCCGTTGCCGACCTGGGCGAGCCGCTCGGCGATCTCGCGCCGCACGCGCGGCCCGAGGCGGGTCTCCAGCGCCTCGGTCTCCGCGACGCGGACCACGGCGAGGACGCCGCCGCGCCGGGCGGCGGCGGGCCGCTGGAGTTCGCGGTCGAGTTCGGCCATGAAGTGGGGCGCCGAGTACAGGCCGGTGCGCGGGTCGAGGAGCAACTGGTCGGCAGGAACCGGGACCCGGTGCAGCTTGGCCGCGATGCGGGCGGACAGCTCGTCCGGGTCGAAGGCCTCCGTCACGCAGTCGTCGGCGCCGTGCCGCAGGAGCTCGGCGACCGTCGCGGGGGTGCGCGCCGCGGTGACCATGACGAGCGGGAGCGCCTGGCCCGCCGGGTCCGCGCGCACCTCCCTGATGACGTCGCGGCCCTGCCTGCGGCCGTCGGGCCCGTCGTCGAGGGCGACGATCGCGTCGGGCGGCGCCTGCCTGACCTGACGGTGCACGTCGCCGGGGACGGCGTGTGTGACCTCGTGGCCGGTGAGGCGGAGGGTGCGGGTGAGCTGTTCCCGGCCGGGTCCGGGGGCGCCGACCGCGAGCACGTGGGGGTGGCCCGTCGGCGCGGGGTCGGGGGTGGTGGACTGGTGCGGTATGAGCACCTGTCGAGAGGGGGGCGAGGGGGGCGAGGGGGGAGAGGCGTCGGGACGCCTCAGTACGTCGGACATGAAGGTGGTCCCATCCTGTTCGGATTGTGGGGGGAGGACCGGATTACGGAAGTGAGGTCGGGTGACTGACAGCCACATCAGCCTCAGCGATCACTGTGACACCGCACCTTCGGCGGCGTAACACTCTCATTACGCTCCGGTGCAGAGACTGCACAGGCTGTGCGCCGAACGAGCAGACCACGCAGGCAACCCAGATGACGCAGACAACGCAGGCAACGCAGACAACGAGGAGTACGAGACGTGGATCCCCTCTTCCCGGCCCTGGACACCGCGCGCGGCGAGGCCCTCCGGTTCGGCGACCGCTCGCTGACCTATCCCGAACTGGCTTCGGCGGCGGGCACGTTGGCGCTGCGGCTGCGTGACGCGAACCGGGTCGCCGTCTGGGCGACGCCGTCCCTGGAGACGGCCGTCGGCGTGGTCGCCGCGCTGCTCGCGGGCGTACCTGCCGTGCCGCTCAACCCGAAGTCGGGCGACTCCGAGCTCACCCACATCCTGCGCGACAGCGCCCCCTCCCTGGTGCTCACCGAGACCGGCGCCCAACTGCCGCCCACGCTCGCCGCCTTGGAGCGCCATGACGTCGACGTACGCCAGGACGGCGGGGACCACCCCGCGGGCCCGCCCGGCGAACCCGGCCCCGAATCCCCCGCCCTGATCGTCTACACCTCCGGCACCACGGGCCCGCCCAAGGGCGCCGTCCTGCCCCGCCGCGCGATCGCCGCCACCCTGGACGCCCTGGCGGACGCCTGGCAGTGGACCGGCGACGACGTCCTCGTGCACGGCCTGCCGCTCTTCCACGTGCACGGCCTGATCCTCGGCACGCTGGGCCCGCTGCGGCGCGGCGGCTCCGTGCGGCACCTCGGCCGGTTCGGCACCGAGGGCGTGACGCGCGAGCTCGGCTCGGGGGCGACCATGCTGTTCGGGGTGCCGACGATGTACCACCGGATCGCCGAGGCCCTGCCGGACGACCCGGAGCTGGCGAAGGCGCTGGCCGGGGCGCGCCTCCTCGTCTCAGGATCGGCGGCGCTCCCGGTGCACGACCACGAGCGCATCGCCGCCGCCACGGGCCGTCGCGTCATCGAGCGGTACGGCATGACGGAGACCCTGATGAACACCAGCGTCCGGGCGGACGGGGAGCCGCGCGCGGGCGCGGTCGGCGTGCCGCTGCCCGGTGTCGAGCTGCGCCTGGTGGACGAGGCGGACGAGGAGGTGGCGGCGGACGACCCGGAGGCGGTGGGCGAGATCCAGGTGCGGGGCCCGAACCTCTTCACGGAGTATCTGAACCGTCCGGACGCGACCGCGGGGGCCTTCGCGCCCGGCGGCTGGTTCCGCACCGGCGACATGGCGCTGCGGGACGCCGACGGGTACGTGCGCATCGTCGGGCGCAAGGCCACCGACCTCATCAAGAGCGGTGGCTACAAGATCGGCGCGGGCGAGATCGAGAACGCGCTCCTCGAACACGAGGGGGTGCGGGAGGCCGCGGTCACCGGCGAGCCGGACCCCGACCTGGGCGAGCGGATCGTGGCGTGGGTGGTCCCGGCGGACGCCGATGTCCCGCCGCGCGCAGCGGAGTTGGCGGACCATGTCGCGTCCCGCCTGGCCCCGCACAAGCGCCCGCGCGTCGTGCGCTATCTGGAAGCCCTGCCGCGCAACGACATGGGCAAGATCATGAAGCGGGCCCTGCCCGAGTCCTGATCACCCCGCTCCGTATCGCCCTGCCCGAGTCCTGATCACCCCGCTCCGCATCACCCTGCCCAACGGCAGGCGACCGCGCCTCCCCGCCCGGGGCCCTTCTGAAGGATCCCGGGGACGGGGCGGCGCGGCCTGCGGAACGAAGCGGCTGCCCGCTACTTCACCCCCACCGCCCGAACGATCTCCTGGGACACCGAACCGCCCCGGTCATCGCTCGCCGAGGCCCGCAGCGAGACGGACTTCGCGTCGCCCGGCACCTTCAACTTCCCTTCCCACGACGCCTTCCTGCCGTCCCGGTCCAGGGCGACCGCCTGCCACGTCTTGCCCTCGTCGTACGAGACGGACAGCTTGCCGCCGCCGATCGTCCCGGTGCCGGCCGCCCCCTTCACGTACGCGGAGAAGATCCCGACGCCGACGGTCCGGCCGCCCCGCACCGCGCCCGAGAGGTCCGTGTCCACGTCGAAGCCGAGGTTGAGCAGCGGCAGGAAGGTCTTCCTGTCCGCGGGCGTCCGCTTCGACGTGAAGGTCCACTCCGCGTGACCCTTCGTCGCGAGCTGCCAGCGCTCCGGGTCCAGAGTCGTGTCGGTCACCACCTTGTACGTGTGCTCGGCGGGGTCCGCGTCCCACACGTACACGCCCGAGCTCTTGCGCCGGTCGGCGCTCACCCCGTCGACGAAGACCTCGCTGACCTGCGTCATCGAGTCCTCGTTCCAGACGTCGCCGAAGCCGGTGTGGTCCGGTCCCGAGTCGCCCCAGCCGGGCACGTTGAACTCCAGGTTGTCTCCGGTGCGCGTCTGCCCCCAGCCGAGTCCGGTGCCGAGCCAGGGGTGCAGGACCGGCTTGAACCAGTCGAGGCCGGTGTGCCTGCCGCCCTGGTAGGCGACCAGGCCGCTGCGCTCCTCCAGCGCCCCGGGCCCGGTGGACACGGACTCGTGCCACAGCTGCCCCTTGCCCGTGGAGACGTACTCCGTGCGCTCGGCCGGATAGTCGATCTTCTCCTGGAAGCCGAGGCCGACGGGGAAGGCGTCGGTGATCGAGTAGCGGTACTCGCCGCCCGCCGCGGGCTTCACCGCGTGGAACGTGCTCTCCACCACGGCGAGTTCGCGCTTCGTCGGCTCGTACGTGAGATCACCCTTGGGGACGGCCCCCGCGTGCCCTTTCGAAAGGTCGTACACGTAGGGGGTGTTGAGGGTCCCGGTGCTCTCGACCCTCCTGCCCGCCTTCGCGGCCGCGATGAGCCGGGCCCCGTCGGCGGCGTCGACCGTGGCGATCTGCAGCGGCCGGTCGCCGTTGTCGTCCGTGCCGAACCAGGCGTTGAGGCGGCCCGCCCGGTCGTCTGTCACGAACAGCGCCTTCGCGCCCGCGTCCTGCGCCGCCTGCCCCAGCTGCGACGCGGTGACCGCGTCCGTGCGGCGCACGACGACGGCCTTGCCGCGGACGTCCTTGCCCTCGTACGCGGCCGGGGTGCCGTCGCCCGCGTCCACCAGCGCCCACTTGGTGCGCCCCGCGGCGATCGTCCCGCCGGGCTGGGCGACGGCCTCGCGCACGCCCTGCACGTCCACGAGGGGCTTGCCGAGCCGCCACACCGTGCGGTACTCGAAGCTGCCCTCGGTGACCTTCGCGGTGGGCGCGGCGAAGATGCTGTCGTACTTCACCGGCACCTGGACGGCGCCCATGAGGTCGGCGCCGCCCGCCTTGCGGTCGTACTCCATGAGCAGCTGCCGGGTCTCGGTGCGCCGGTCCACGTCGGCCTTGATCTCGCGCAGCTTCCGCCCGTCCAGGGTGACCGTGCGGTCCCGGTCGAGGCGGATCTGCGGGTCGGCGAGGAAGCCGAGACCGAGGGAGTCCGCGCCGTTGCCGCCACGGACGTCGAGGAAGGTCGAGAGGGCGTACGTGCCCGGCTTCAGGCGCAGCTTCAGGGTGCCGGAGCCGTCGACGGCGGCCGGGAACGGCTCGGTGCCCTCGGCGAGTTGCTGCACCACGAGGTCGGCGGGGGTCGCGGCGCCGTCACGGTCCTTCACATGGACGGTGAGCGTGTACCGCTCCTCCTCCTTGACCAGGCCGAACGCGGTGTGCGCGACCTTCTTGCCACCGGCGCTCGCGACGACGGCGCCACTGGTGTTCCCGACCGCCGCCTTCGCCCCGTCCCCGGTGACGGTGGTCGACGCGGTGCCGTGGGCCGGGACGGTGAGGGTCGAGTCGGCGAGCGTGACGACACCGTCGGCGGCGCCCTCCGCCGCGAGACTCAACTGGACTGCAATGTCAGTGGAGTTGCGATAGGTCAGGGTCCGCTCGACCGGCTTGTTGTCCTCGTAGGGCCAGCCGTAGAAGCCGAGGTCGGCGCTGCCGGTCGCGGTGATCTGCGCGTCGACGGCATCGGGCACGCTCACCCGCCCCGCCCCCAGCTCGTACGCCGACGCGTCGAGCTGCTTGGAGGTGGCCATCAGGGCGTCCTTGAGCTGCGCGCCCGACCAGTCGGGGTGCCGCTCGGCGAGCAGCGCGGCGACGCCCGCGACGTGCGGGGTCGCCATCGACGTACCGCTCATCTCGGTGTAGAAGCCCTCGCCGTCGACGAGTTGGGAGCGGGCCGCGAGGATGTCGACGCCAGGCGCCGACAGGTCGGGCTTGAGCGCGTGGTCGCCGATGCGCGGGCCCTGGCTCGTGAAGTACGCGGCCTTGTCACCGGAGTCGACGGCGCCGACGGTCAGCGCGGAGTCGGCGGCGCCGGGCGAGCCGATGGAGGAGGGTGCGCCCGTGTTGCCCGCGGCGATGACGAAGAGGGCGCCGGTCTCCTTGGAGAGGGAGTTCACGGCGGCGGCCATCGGGTCTGTGCCGTCGCTGGCCTCCTGCGAACCGAGGCTCATGGACACGACCTTGGCGTCGACGTCCTTCGCCGCCCACTCCATGCCCGCGATGATCTCCGACTCGCTGCCGGAGCCCTCGTTGCTGAGCACCTTGCCGACGGCGAGCGCGGCGCCGGGCGCGACACCCTTCTCCTTGCTGCCCTCGGAGGCGGCACCGCTGCCGCCGACGGTGGAGGCGACGTGCGTCCCGTGCCCGTTGCGGTCGGCGACCTCCTCGCCCGGGATGAAGCTCTTGCTCTCGCCGACGCGCCCCTTCAGGTCCGGGTGCCCGGCGTCGACCCCGGTGTCGAGGACGGCGACCTTCACACCCTTGCCCGTGAGCCCGGCCTCCCAGGCCTTCGGGGTGCCGATCTGCGCGTTGCTCTGCGCCAGGTCGGCCTCGACGCGCCCGTCGAGCCACACCTTGTCGATGCCGGAGTCCCCGCGCTGCACGGGCCGCCACAGGGCGTCCGGCTTCTCGGCGGTGACGGCGAGGCCGTCGACGCTCGCCAGGGGGCGCACTTTTTCTACGCCGCGGGGGAGTTGGCGGGCGGCGGCGCCCAGCGCCTTCTTCTTGTCGTACGTGACGATGAGGGGCAGCCCGGCGGTCGCCCTGCCCTGCTCCGCGACGCCCTGCCGGATCAGCTCGGTCACGTCGAACAGCCGCTTGTCGAGGGCGCCGGAGCGCAGATACGGCCGGGCCTCGTCCGGTACGACGGTGACGTGCCCGTCGGCCACCTGGCTGCGCACCGCCCCGCTCGCGCCCGCGGGCCGGTCGACGGTGACGGTCTGCCGACCGCCGGGGAGCCGGGTGACGGTGACCTTGTCGCCGGTGACCAGGGTGACGGTGTGGGTGGCGTCGGCTGTGCGGGTGGCGTTGGTCGTGCGGGTGGCATCGGGGGTGCGGGCGGCACCGGTGGTGCGGCCGGGCGCGTCGTCGGCCACGGCTCCTTGCCCGCCGGGAAGCAGGGCGAACGCGAGACCGGCGGCGGCCACGAGCGTGGCTCTTCGCCGCGCGGAGGCTCTGGTCATGAGGCTGCCTCTCTTCGTCGGACCCGGGCGGGGGTGGTGCCCGAGTGCTGCGAAGAGTGTCAGGGGCCTTGCGGTGCTGGGGAGTTGGCGGGACGTGGCGGGAAGCCGCCAGGGCGACTATCCGCCAGGGGGAATCGACGGACCGCGCGCACCGAGCCGCGTCACGAAGGCGGGTGACAGCCGCACACGCCGTCCGCGAGAATACGGGAGCCGGATCCGGGCGTCCGGATCGCGGCGACCGGACTGGCTCAACGGGGGTGTGCGCCATGGGCAGTTCGTCGTGCGGTGAGGCCTTATGAAGAATGCCTCCTGGCACGCCCGCATCGACTGCGGCGGCGAGGTCGGCGCGGGCTTCCTCGTCTCGGAGCGGCGCGTGCTCACCTGCGCGCACGTCGTCCGCGACAGCGAAGGCCACCCCGTCACCGTCACCTTCCCGCACCACAGGGAACTCGCCCCCGTCCTCGCCACGGTGACCGGCCACGGCGGCTGGCAGGGGCGGCACGACGACCCCGGCGACCTCGCGGTGCTTGAGCTGGACTGCCCGGTGCCGGTCGCCCCCGCCGAGTTCGCGGCGCCCGAGGAGGCGTACGGCGATCCGCGGCCGCGCCTGATCGTGTACGGCTTCCCGCGGGGGTACGACGAAGGCACGATCGTCGAATACCGGGCCACCGCCGCCCAGTTGATCGCGGACGAGTGGATCCAGCTGGAGGCGTGGAGCGCCCACGGGCAGCGCCTCGCGCCGGGGTTCAGCGGTGCCGCGGTGGCCCTCGCCGAGACGGGGCAGGTCGTCGGCATGCTGGCGGCGGCGGACGGCTCGCCCGACATCCTCAGCGGCCGGATGCTGCCCACCTCCGTCATGTCCCGCTACTGGCCCGGCTTCGCCGAACTGATCCGCACACCGGCCCACTCGGCGGCGACCGCGGAGCGCCTGCGCGAACTGGTCGGGAAGGCCACCGACACCGAGTTCGCCCGCAACCCCGAGCGGCTGTACCTGGACGCCGCGGGCCCGTTCGGCCCGCCGGTCCCCGAGGGCGGCTTCGAGTCGCTGTGGGCCGCCGCCTGGTACCTGCTGTGGGAGGTCGCGGAGCCGGACGCCGCGACCCGCTTCGCCGACCGGCTCGCCGCGCTGCTCGACGCCCCGCCGCGGCCCGCCGACGCGCCCCGTTCGGCGTCCGGCCCCGACTGGGTCCCGATCCTCATCGAGATCGAGCACAGCGGCGGCGACACCGGCCAGGTCCTCGTGACGGTCTCCGCCCACCGCGAGGGCCGCCGCCACCCGGTCGACTCGCGCACCCTGCACAGGAGCGAACTGCGGGCCCACGTCCAAGAGCACATCGACAAGGCGTTCTGCCATGTCCCTCCGGGCTCTGACGAGTTGATCGCCTTCGCGCTGCCCCGCGAGTGGCTCAACTGGCCCGTCGCGAACTGGCAGCGCAGCGCCACCGACCCGACGCCGCTCGGCTGCCACTACCCCCTCGTCGTGACCGAACGCTCCCGGCGCACCGGCGGCCTCCGGCACCAGCTCGCCCGCAAGTGGGAGCGGCTCGGCGGCAGGGCGTCGGCGACGCTGCACCGCGTCGAGTGCGGCACCGTCGAGAAGCCGGGCAGGCTCCGCTTCCTGCTCCGCCGCGACGAGGCGGACCTGGCCGGGTTCGCCGCGGCCCCGACCGCGCCCCGCGTCCGGCCCCACTTCGAGGCCTCGCTGAACGCGCCCGCGCCCATCCTGGTGTGGCCGCGCACCGGATGCGAGTGCGGCGACCACGACCCGGCGGAGGCCTGCGCCGGGAAGGAATTCCTGGACGAGCTGGCCACGTACCTGGACGGCCTGCCACCGGCCGAACTGCCCCGCCACGTCCTCACCCTGCGCGAGAGCGCCGAGGCGTCCGACGCCCCCGACCGGCACTGGGCCAGGGACGTACAGCTCCTGTGGGACGACCCCCGCTGCCTGCCCGACGCGGCCGCCGCCCCGCAACTCTCCCCCGTCACCCGCTGAGCGCCCGCACCCCCACGGAGACCCCGCATGAGCAAGTGGCCCGTCTACACCGGCAGGACAGCGCCCCACGACGGCATCGCCGACCTGCCGCCGCCCCCGCCCTGGCGCGCCTTCGACGGCGGCCCCGCCCTGGAGACCCCGGCGGACGACGGAGCCACCACGTCCCCCGACCGCGCCCACCGGGCCCGCACCTACCGCGCCACCGACCAGGCGGTCCAACTCGTCAACGCGGCCCTTTATTTGAGGCGTCCACTCCTGGTCACGGGCCCGCCGGGCAGCGGCAAGTCGAGCCTCGCGTACGCGGTGGCGAGGGAGCTGCGGCTCGGCCCTGTGCTGCGCTGGAACATCACCAGCCGCAGCACCCTGCACGACGCGCTCTACCAGTACGACCCGCTGTCACGGTTGTACGCGGCAGGGCGGGCCGCACGGGACGACGCCCGGCCCCGCCCGCACGCGCAGGGCACACAGCACACGCCGGGCGCGCCGGGCGCCCCGCGTACCCCTCACACCCCGCGCACCCCCGGCGAAGCCGCACCCCCCGTGGACCGCGCGGGCGTCGCCGACCACCTGCGGCTCGGTCCCCTGGGCACCGCCCTCCTGCCCTACGCCCGCCCCCGCGCCCTCCTCATCGACGAGATCGACAAGAGCGACCTCGACCTCCCCAACGACCTCCTGAACATCCTGGAGGAAGGCCAGTACGAGATCCCCGAACTGCTGCGGGTCGCCAAGCGCACCCCGCGGGCGACCCTCCTGACCGACGGCACCGACACCCCGGTCACGGTCACGAAGGGCCGGGTGCGCTGCCGCGCCTTCCCCTTCGTCGTCCTCACCAGCAACGGCGAGCGCGAGTTCCCGCCCGCCTTCCTGCGCCGCTGCGTCACCCTGCGCCTGCGCCAGCCGCGCGACGAGCACCTGGAAGAGATCGTCCGCGCCCACCTCGGCGAGCCCGACGCCTACGCCCGCGGCCTCATCACCCGCTTCCTGGAACGCGGCACTGGCGGCGAACTCGCCACCGACCAGCTGCTCAACGCCATCTACCTGACCGGCGCCGCGGACCTCGACGCCGCCTCGCGGGACGAACTGGCACAGCAGCTGATGCCCTATCTGTCGGCGTCCGCCGACACCGGCCGCGATGCCCTCTGACCGGCCCCCGCGCCCCGGCGAGGTCGCACACCTCGCCGGGCTGCTGGCCGACGTGTCGGGCGGCGCCCGCCGTCTCACGCCGACCGAGCTGGCGGAACTCCTGTGGCTGGCGGCTCACTTGCCCGCGCCACCGGAGCCGGACCCTGCCCCGGACCCGGCCCCTCGCCAGGCCGAGCCGCGCGCAACGGAGCCGCCCACGCCCACCCCGCTCCCCGCCCCCGAATCCGAAGCCGGTCCCGGTGTCGACCCCGGTCCCGACGACCCGGTCCCGGGTCGGGACGCCGACGCGCCGCGCCCCGCCGACGACCGCGTCCCGCTGCACCTCCCGCCCCGCCCGCTCCGCAAGCCCCGCCCTCCGGAACCCCCGCCCGGCAACCACGGGACACCACGCGCGCCCGCACCGGGGCCGCCCGCACCGGGCGTCCGCCGCATCCCCGTGCACGTACCCGTCCCGCCGATGATCGCCCACCCGCTGGCGCTGCAACGAGCGGTGCGCCCGCTCAAGCGGTACGTCCCCTCGCCCACCCAACGGTTCCTGGACGAGGAGGCCACCGCCCACCGCATCGCCCTCCTCGGCGGGCGCCCGCAAGGCTGGCTGCCGGTCCTCGAACCGTCCCCGGAGCGCTGGCTCCGGCTCTGCATCGTGCACGACGGCGGCGCCACGATGCCGATGTGGCGGCCGCTCGTACGGGAGCTGCACACCGCGCTGGCCCAGTCCGGCGTGTTCCGCACGGTCGAGCTCCACCGCGCCGCGCCCGACGGCACGGTCCCGGCCCGTGCGGCATCCGTGCCCGCCGACGGGCGCACCGTCGTCCTGGTGGTCAGCGACTGCATGGGCCCCCAATGGCGCGAGGGCGCGGGCGCCGTCCGCTGGCACCGCACGCTGCGCCGCTGGGCGGCACGTACGCCGCTGGCCGTCGTCCAGCCGCTCCCCGAGTGCCTGTGGCGCACCACCGCCCTGCCGACCACTCCCGGCCTGCTCTCCGCACCGCACCCCGCGGCCCCTTGCGCCACCCTCACGTTCACCCCGTACGACCCCCTCGAATCGCCGCGGCCCGAGGGCGCCCTGCCCCTGCCCGTCCTGGAACCTGCGGCCAACTGGCTGGCGAACTGGGCGGCGCTCGTCACCGACCCGGGCGGGGCCCGCCGCCCCGGCTCGGTCGCCTGGCTGACGCCGACACCGCCGCTGTCACCGATGCCGCCGCCCGACGCGCCGGACGCGGTCACCCCGCCCCGCGAGGACATCACCCGGCTCACCGCCGAGGAGCTCGTGCTGCGCTTCCGCTCCACCGCATCGCCCGAGGCGTTCCGGCTGGCCGGTCATCTCGCCCTCGGCGAACCGCAGTTGCCGGTCATGCGCCTCGTCCACCGGGCGGTCGAGCGGAACCCGCGGCCGCAGCACCTCGCCGAGGTGATCCTCAGCGGCATGCTCGCCGAGTCCCTGGAGGGCCCGCCGGGCGCGTACGCCTTCCGGGACGGCGTACGCGAACTGCTGCTGCGCAGCCTGCCGCGCACGGCACGCGGGCGGACGCGTGAACTCCTCGCCCAGGTGGGCGGGTTGATCGATGACCGGGCGGGGGTCGCGCCCGGCGAGCTGCGGGCGGTGGCTCATCTGCCGGGGCCTGGGGGCGAGGGCGGGGGCGGGGACCTCGGCACGGACGGGGCGTTCGCGACCGTGACCCGCGACAGCGTGCGGCAGCTCGGCGGCGAACGGGACCATCTGCTCGGCGGGCGCTACCGGGGCGTGGAGCAGATCGGCCGGAGCCCCGGCGTGTGGCTCGCGGACGACCTCTCCGCGGGCGGTGAGGGCGAAGTCGTGGTGGTGCAGCGGTTCCTGGCGGCGTCGGACCGGCTGCGGGCCTCGTTCGCGAACGAGGCGGCGCGGCTCGAACGGTTCCGGCACGCGCATGTGGCCGCCGTCCGCGACCACGGCGTGGACGGGGGTGAGGGCCCCGGCAGCGAAATCCCCTACCTGGTAACGGAGTTCGTGCCGGGCCGCAATCTGTACGAGCTGCTCCTCGGACACCCCGAGGGTCTCCCCGGCGACAGGCTCCTACAGGTGGTGCCGCCCCTGGCCGACGCGGTCCTGGCCCTGCACGCCCAAGGCCTTGCGCACGGCGCCGTCTCGGCGGAGCAGGTGCGGCTCCCGACGGAGCGCGGCCCGGTCCTGTGCGGCTTCACTCTCACTCCGTACAGTGCGGCAGCCCGGTGGGCCGATCTGCTAGCGCTGGGACGCCTCGTCCACAAGACGTACACGGGTTCGGTGACGAGGCCGGTGGGCCAGGCGTCGGGCCCCGTGCGCCCCGGCATCCTTCCGGAAGCGGTCCTGGCGACCCTGGAGTCGGCCGTCCTCGACCTGGAATCCGGCAGCCTGGAACAGCAACGCCGCGGTGCCGCACGGCTGTTGGACTTCGCATCGCATCCGATGCCGGAAGTTACCTGCTCCCTGCTGGGCCGACTCACGGTCCTCCGGGACGGCAGGCCCGTACCGACGGGCACGCCGGAATGCCAGGCGGTGCTCTGCATGCTGCTGCTCCACGAGGGCCGCCCCCTCTCGTACGCGGAGCTTGCGGAGGGCCTGTGGGGGGCCGACCGCGCCGACCCCACCCTCTCCCTCATCGACGCCTGCCTGACCCACATCCGCGACGTGATGGAGCTGCCCCTGTCCGAGCAGTCCGACGGCTACTCCCTCCTCCTTCCTGACGCCCTGTCCGTCGATCTGTTCCGCTGCCGACGGCTGGCCGACGAAGCCGATGTGGCACAGGCGGCGGGAGACGCGGAGATCGCCCGCGACCTGGTGGAGGAGGCCCTCGCACTGTGGCGCGGAAATCCTCTGAGCGGGGTGCCGGGACCGGCCGCGGCGCGGGCGCGGTCGAGCATCGGCCAACTCCGGGAGCGTCTGCTGCGCATGGATTCCATCGAGGCCGGAGCACCGCGGCACACCGTCGTGGCATTCGAGTGCATCGTCGCACCCGGCGACCGGTCCGACACGCTCAGGGAGCAGCTGGGCCGACGGCTCTCCGGCCTGCTGGCCCACAGCGGTCTTGAGCGGTACACCTTCCAGCCGGTCCCCCGGGGCTGGCAGGTGGCCGTCGCCCCCGAGGCCCACCCTGAGCAACTTCTCCCGGCCCTCCTGAAAGGGCTCCCCGCCCTCCTCACGGACCTGCCGCACCTGGCCCTCGCCGTCACGGTCGCGCAAGCACCCGTCCCGACGGCCTTCTCGCCACGGTTCCCCGAGGAGCTGCGGCACCTGTTCGACCGCGAGGGGGGCGCCGTGATCGCCGTCCCGGACGCGCTGTACACGAGCCTCGACCTCCACGAGCTGCCCGGCGCCCCCACATTCAAGCGGATGCCCGGCACCGACCACTGGTACGGCCGCATCACGGCAACACAGCCCACCACCCCCGCCACACCGGTCCTGCTCGGCTTCGAAGGCGTCTTCACCCACCTCTTCCGGGGCTCGGCGGCACGCGCGGCCGCCCTCTCCCTCCTCTCCGTGGTCAGCGAGTACCGCCGCCTCGACGACGCGCTGTCCGGCGTACCGCTCCTGAACTCGGACAGCAGCGTCGTGCCGAGCGGGCACCTCACCCACCCCACGGACGTGCTGCGCGCCCTCGCCCATCACCAGGAGTACGCCGCCGAACTACACGCACGCCTCACCACTCTGGAGACGGAGCGCGCGGCCGCCTCCAAGCCACTGGCCCAGAGCGGCGCGCTCCGCGTCCTCCTCACGAGGCACCCCGTCGCGATCGTCACCGACACCTCCCACCAGGCCGTGGCGAAGTACCTCGACGCGCACGGCCTCCCCGCCCCCCGCGGCGGAATCCACGGCCGCACCGCGGACCTCGCGCGCCTGATGCCGGACATGGACTGCCTGAACCGGGCGCTGCGGCAGCTCGCCGTGGCACCGGACCGCTGCCTGATGCTCGGGGCGTCCCCGCACGAGGCGGTCGCCGCCCGGAGTCTGGACGTCCCCTTCGTCGGCCACGCCCCCGACCGAACGTCCGCGGAAGGTCTCCGGTCCGTCGGCGTCTCCCGCACGGTCGACTCCGTGCGCGCGTTCATCGACATCGTCCGCACGGAGGCACGAGGGGGCGGATGAAAACCCGTCAGATCGGCGAGTATGCGCCTTTTCGGTAGCAACCGCTCCGGGTCCACTGGAACCACCGCACTGTTCGCGCGAACCACCGCACCGCCTGCGACGCCGTCAACACCACCCGTGCGGCGGCACCCCGCCCGGCTCAGCTCAGCGCGCGGGCCGCGCGCGTCCGCCGCACGATGCGAGACAGGACCGCCGTCCGACGGTCCGTACGGTCTGCGCTCTCGGGAGGATCTGCCATGACCGTCAGTCTGGAGCAGTTGCGCCGCTGCCACATCGCCGTCGACCTGGGAGCCGCGAGGACCCGGGTGTTCGTGAAGGGCGCGGGCCTGGTCGTCGACCAGCCGAGCGCCGCCGCCATCAACACGCGGACGGGTGCGCTCATCGCGGTCGGCCAGTTCGCCGAGCAGATGACGGGCCGTACGCCCGGCTACATCCGGGTGGTCCGCCCCGTCTCCGGCGGCACCGTCGTCGACATCGAGATGGCCCAGCGCATGCTGCGCCATCTGCTCGGCGAGAAGCTCCGCCGCACCCTGCGCCGCAAGCCCCGGCTGCGCGCCGCCGCCTGCACGCCGCACGACGCGGATCCGCTGGCACAGCGCGCCGCCGTCGAGACGATGGTCGGGCTCGGTGCCCGCCGCGTGGAACTGGTGGACACCCTCATCGCGGCGGCCGTCGGCTGCGGCCTCCCGGTGGAGCGCCCGGAGGCGACGATGATCCTCGTCTGCGGCGCCGCCACCACGCAGGTCGCGGTCCTCTCCCTCGGCTCGATCGTGACCGCGGAACGCATCCCCGTCGGCGGCGAGGCCATCGACCACGCGATCGTGCAGCACCTGCGCCACCACCACGAACTGATGCTGCCCTCCCAGTCCGTACGCCCCCTCCAGCTCGCCCTGAGAGGCAACGGCCTCACCCCGCAGGGCCCGGAGTCGACCGAGATCCACGGCAGGGACGTCGCGACGGGCCTGGCCCGCTCCGTCCAGGTGGACACGGCCGCCGTACGCGACGCCATCCACACGCCGCTGACCGCCGTCCTGGACGGCATCGGCAAGGTGCTGCGCGACTGCCCGCCGGACCTGGTGGCCGACCTCGCGGACCGCGGAATCATGATGGTCGGCGGCAGCGCGCTGCTCCCGGGTCTCGACCAGATGCTGCGGGACGCGACCGGTATGCCCGTACATATCGCGGAACGGCCTGATGTGTGCGCTGTGCTGGGGCTCGGTGCGATGCTTGAGGGCAAGATCCAACCGCTGGCGCTGGCTCCGCTGTCCGGCTGACCCGACCCGACCCCACCGGCCCGGCCCGGCCGAGAGGCAGCACCTGTCTCCACCGACCATGGAGTACGTCGTACGTGACCGAGATGCCGATGCCCGAAGGAACGGACGCCGCACCGGGGCCCTCGATGCAGCCGATCCTGGAGGCGGTCCTGAGCGTCGGCACGGACCTCGAACTCCGGGCCACGCTGCAGCACATCGTGGACAGCGCGGCCCGGCTGACGGGGGCGGGGCTCGGCACGCTCGGTGTCGACGCCCCCGGTCACGAGGGCCCGGCCGAGGTGTTCGTGGCGGGCGGCCCCGGGCGCTTCCCCGACGGCGTGCCGCGCGTGCGCCCGAACGCGGACGGCACCGTCATCGACGTACCGATCCACGTCCTCGACGACCCGTTCGGCACCCTGCTGCTCGCCGAGAAGGCCGGGAGCGGCCCCTTCACCGACGAGGACCGGCAGCTCCTGAAGGTCCTGGCGAGCCAGGCGGGCATCGCGATCGGCAACGCCCGCCTGTTCGAGGCGGCCCGGCAGCGGGAGCGCTGGATCGAGGGCGCGGCGGCGGTCACCACGGCCCTGCTCACCGGCGAGGCGGCGGCGGACGCGCTGATGACGGTGGCGGACCGGGCGCGGATCCTCGCGGGCGCGGCGGCGGGCGTGGTCCTGCAGCCCACGGAGGCGGGCGGCATGCGGATCGTCGCGGCCGCGACGGACGGGGAGCCGCACGGGTGGGGGGCGTCGGCGGGCAGGCGTGCGCACGGGGAGGGGGCGTCGGCGGGCAGGCGTGCGCACGGGGAGGGGGCGGCGCGTTCGGCTGGCCCCGCGGCGGAAGGGTCCCGCACGGACACCCCCCGCCCAACCCCGAAAACCAGCCCCACTCGCAACACCACCCCCGACTCCCATACCTCCCACGCTCACCCCAACGACCTCATCGGCACCACCATCGAGCCCGGGAGCGCGGTCCTCGCCCAACTCCTCGGCGGCGAACCGGTGTACATCGACGACTCGGCGACCGACCCCCGTATGACGACGCACGTACGCGCCCGCTTCGGCCCCAGCATGATGCTGCCGCTGCAAGCCGCAGGACGTCTCATCGGCACTCTCGCGCTGCCCCGCAGACGCGGCGCCCCCGCCTACACCTCGGCCGAACGCCTGCTCGCCACGCAGTTCGCCTCGCAGGCCGCGCTGGCCCTCGTCCTGGCCGACGCCCAGCAGAGCAGGCAGCGCCTGGCGGTCTTCGAGGACCGCGACCGCATCGCCCGCGACCTGCACGACCTCGTGGTCCAGCGCCTCTTCGCGACCGGCATGATGCTGGAGTCGACGCGCCGCAGGGCCCAATCGACCAAGGTCGAGTCCACGCTCGACCACGCCGTCGACGAGCTGGAGTCCACCATCCAGGAGGTCCGTACGGCCATCTTCGCGCTCCAGCAGCCGCCCGCCGACGCCCCGGCCACGTTCCGCGGCAAGGTCCTGCGCGAGACGGCGGGCGCGGCCGCGGTCCTCGGCATCCAGCCGTCGGTGCACTTCGCCGGTGCGGTCGACGCCCAGGTCACGGACCCGGCGGCGGGCCACCTGCTCGCCGCGCTGCGCCGGGCGCTGGCCGCGGCGTCGCGCCGCACCGGCGTCACCCGCGTGGACGTCGCGATCGACGCGCGGGCGACGCTGCCGGACGGCCGCTCGGGGGTGCGGCTGACGGTGTACGACGACGGGGACACGGACGGCGTGGAGGCGGGGACGACGGCGACGTGGCAGGCACCGCTGTAAGGGCTACTACGTCCCGCAGCCCCGCCCTACTGAGCCCGCACTTAGCCCTCTGAGCCCGCGCTTAGCCCCACTGCTGAGCCGCTGGCCCCCTCAAAGGTCCACCACCGACACCTCCGTGGCCTTCACGCTGGTCCACACCTCGGCCCCCTCCACGAGCCCGAGCTCGACAGCCGCCTGAGGGGTGATCTCGGCGACGAGGTCGGGCGCTTCGACGGAAGTAACGAGAACGCGCAGCCGACTACCGGCGGTGGTGATCTCGCGGACGGTCCCCGACCACACGTTGCGGGGGCTGCCCTCCGGCTTCTCGCAGTGCACGGACACGGCCTCCGGCGCGATGACCGCGAGGGCCCGCGCGCCCTCCTCCAGCGGGTCGGCGACGACCAGGCGCCCCTCCCCCGCCAGCGCGAGCGTGCCGTCGGCGGTCGCGGTGCCGGGCCAGGCGTTGCGGCCGAGCATGCGGGCCACCCAGGGCGAACGCGGGTGCCGGGTGACCTCCGTGGGCGGCGCGTCCTGCAACGTACGCCCTTCGTCGAGTACGAGGACCCGGTCCGCCAGCGAGACGGCCTCGACGGGGTCGTGCGTGACGATGAGACAGACGCCGCCGAACCCGTCGAGGTGGCGGCGCAGGGTGTGCCGGACGTGGGCGCGGGTGGTCTGGTCGAGGGCGGCGAGCGGTTCGTCGAGGAGCAGCAGCCGGGGCCGGGCGGCCAGCGCACGGGCCAGCGCGACCCGCTGGGCCTGCCCGCCGGAGAGCTGGGCGGGCCTGCGGTGCGCGAGGTGTCCGACGCCGAGCCGGTCGAGCCACGCCTGCGCGTCACGCCGGGCCTCGGCACGCCGTACGCCTTGCGCGCGGAGCCCGTAGGCGGTGTTGCCGAGCGCGTTCAGATGCGGGAAGAGCGCACCTTCCTGGGGCACCCAGGCGACCCCGCGCCGGTGCGGCGGCAGGCCGGTGACGTCGTGCTCGCCGAGCCGCAGCAGCGCGTGGGCGCGCGGGGTGAGCCCGAGGAGGGCGCGCAGGAGCGTGGTCTTGCCCGCGCCGTTGGGTCCGACGACGGCGATGGTGGTGCCGGGGTTGGCGTCGAGGGTGAGCTGGTTGTAGCCGGTGACGTCGGCGTGCAGGGCCCACTTGTCCGGGGGGCCGGGGTCGGCGGGATCCTTGCCGAGCGACTCGGGCGTCCGGGGATCATCAGGATCTCCCGCCGACTCGTCCCCGACAGGACCAAGCCCCCGCACAGCAGCCCCCGCCCCGGCCCCCGCCCCGGCCGTCCACCGCCCCCGCAGCCCCACGAGCACGGCCATAGCAATAGCAAGGAGCAACAGCGACAGAGAGGTCGCGGCCTCCGGGGAATCCTGGAGGAGCAGATACACCTGGAGCGGCAGGGTCTGCGTGGTCCCCGGCAGGTTGCCCGCGAAGGTGATGGTGGCCCCGAACTCGCCGAGCGCCCGCGCCCAGGTCAGCGCGGCGCCCGCGGCGAGCCCGGGGGCGACCATGGGCAGGGTGACGGTGAGGAACACCCGTACCGGAGACGCCCCGAGCGACGCGGCGGTCTCCTCGAAACCGGGCCGGAGCCCGCCCAGAGCCCCCTCCAGACTGATCACGAGGAACGGCATCGCCACGAACGTCGCGGCGACGACCGCCCCGGAGGTGTGGAAGGGCAGGACGACCCCGAAGGTGTCCTCCAGCCAGGGCCCGAGCAGCCCGCGCCGCCCGAACCCGAGGAGGAGCGCGACGCCGCCGACGGTGGGCGGCAGCACCATCGGCAGCAGCACGAGGGACCGTACGAGCGCCTTCCCCCGGAACTCCACCCGCGCCAGCAGCCAGGCCAACGGCACCCCGAGCACGAGCGAGAGCCCGAGCGCCCAGAAGGACACGAGCAGCGAGAGCTTCAGGGCCTGGGTGACCCCGGGAGCCGAGAGATGACTGCCCAGATCGCCCCACTCGGTCCGAGCAAGAATGCCGACGAGCGGCATCAGCAGGAACGCGACGGCGAGCAGGGCGGGGACGGCCAACGTGAGCGGCGCACGGGAGCGCACGCGGGCGGGTCCGCGGAGACGAGAGCTGAACCTGGCCATCTGGGGGCTACGGCTTCTGGAATCCGGCGTCCCGCAGAATCTTCTGCGCCTCCGGCGTGCTGAGCCACTTCACGAACGCGGCGGCCGCGTCGCCGTTCTTGGAGCCCTTGAGGGTCGCGGCGGGGTAGGAGGCGACGGCGTTCTGCGCGTCGGGGATCTCGACGGCGTCGACCTTGCCGGTCGCGGTGGCGGCATCGGTCTTGTAGACGATGCCCGCATCGGCCTCACCGAGCTCGACCTTGCTGAGCACGGACCGCACGTTGGCCTCCTTGGAGACCGGCTTCACGTCGACGCCCTGCTTGTCGAGGACCTGCTTGCTGTAGCGCCCGACGGGCACGGTGTCATCGGCAAGAACGACCTTCAACTTGCTGTCGGCGAGATCCTTGAGCCCCTTGACCTTCTCCGGATTGCCTTCGCGGGTGGCGATGACGAGCCGGTTCTTGGCGATGACGGTGGGCTTGCCGGTCTCCCCCTTCAGCCCGTCCATGGTCTTGGTGTCGGCGGTGACCAGCACATCGGCGGGCGCCCCCTGCTTGACCTGCGCGGCAAGCTCCTGGGACCCGGCGGCGGAGACGGTGATCTTCGTCCCCGGGTGGTCCTTCTCGTACGCCTTCTCGGCGGTGGCGAAGACGTCGGTGAGGGAGGAGGCAGCAAGAACGGTAAGGCTCACGTCCTTACTCCCACTACCGCCGTCCTTCTTCCCGTCACTGTCGTCGTCACTGCCGCAGGCGGCGAGCGGAAGGAGCAGCGCGGCGGTGGCGACAGCGGCGGCGGTACGGCGGACGGGGCGAGCGGAGAACTTCGGGGACATTGCACGGCTCCTAGCGGATGACGAAGGAAGGACGATCGCGAGACGAGGAACTTCGGGGAGCGGGGAAGGCCGAAACGAACACGCCCCCGGCCCCTCGGGCCCCGGGCCCCGGGCCCCCGGAACATGAGGCTCCCCGACTCCCCCTCAAGCCCGATCGATATGAACGCTGGTGGACTTGACCCGGGCGGTGGCTTCCACGCCGACCTCGAGGCCGAGCTCCTCCACCGCCTCACGGGTCAGCAGCGAGACCAGCCGGTGCGGCCCGGCCTGGATCTCCACCTGCGCGGCGACGTCGCCGAGCTTGACGGCGGTGACGATGCCGGGAAAGGCGTTGCGAGCGGAGGTGTAAGCAACCTCTTCATCACCCGCACCTGCACTCGCACCCGCACCACCGCCCTGCCCGACCTCGATGGAGAAGGCGGCAAGATCCCGCCCGTCGATGAGCCGCCGCCCGGCCTCGTCGCGATGAGTGGCGACCCGACCGGCGTCCGCCCAACGGCGCGCGGTGTCGGGACTGACCCCGAGCAGACGGGCGGCCTGCCCGATTGTGTAGGACTGCATATGCGACAAGATAAGCGTGATCGGCTCGCATTTGTAAAAGTTGATAGGGATATCCACCGCAGATGCGCCTGCACGCCCCCCTCCCTGGAGGAACCTCCAACCCGAGACATGGGCAGCCCGAAAGCGCATAAGCGCCCCGCCACGGTGAACTCGCCCCCTCATGGCACCCTCCGACAGGCACAACCACGCCAATCACGCGCACGACGAGGCCGAACCCGCCACCCCGGGTACCGGCCCGTCCCCGGAGGTCGAGCGGGCCGCCCCCGACGAGCCCACCGAGCTGCCCGCACGCTCCTGGTGGGCGGTGCTGCGGCGGACCGGCAAGGAGTTCATGGACGACGAGCTGCCCGACCGGGCCGCCGCCCTCACCTACTACGGCGTCCTGTCCCTCTTCCCCGCACTCCTCGTCCTCGTCTCGCTCCTGGGCGTGATCGGCGAATCGGCGACCCACAAGGTCCTGGACAACCTCCAGGACCTGGCGCCGGGCCCGGTGCGCGACCTGCTCGGCGACTCGGTGAGGCAGCTGCGGGACAGCGGCGGCACCAGCGGAGTGATGGCGATCGCGGGCCTGGCACTCGCGGTCTGGTCGGCATCCGGGTACGTGGCGGCGTTCATCCGTACGTCCAACGCCGTCTACGACCTCCCCGAAGGCCGCCCGGCATGGAAACTGACCCCGCTCCGGGTGGCCCTGACCGTGGTCCTGATGATCCTGCTCGCCCTCAGCGCACTGATAGTGGTCTTCACGGGGCCGCTGGCCGAACGGGCGGGCGACGCGATCGGCGCGGGCGACGCGGCGCTCACGGCATGGTCCATCGCCAAGTGGCCGGTCCTGCTGGTCCTAGTGATCCTGATGATCGCCCTGCTCTTCTGGCGGGCCCCCAACGTCCGCGGCCCCGGCTTCCGCTGGCTGAGCCCCGGCAGCGCCCTCGCGGTCCTGCTCTGGCTGCTCGCCTCCGGCGGCTTCGCCCTGTACGTCGCCAACTTCGCCTCGTACAACAAGACGTACGGAACCCTCGCGGGCGTGGTCGTCTTCCTGATCTGGCTGTGGCTCTCGAACCTGGCCATCCTGCTGGGCCTGGAATTCGACGCGGAACTGGCCCGCCAGCGGGCGATCTCCGGCGGCATGCCCCCGGAGGAGGAGCCGTACGTGGAGCCCCGAGACACCCGCAAGTGGCCCCGCCGCCGGAGGCCGCGCAGGGACCGGGAGCCCACCCCCGTGCCGCCCGCCCGGCCGGGCCGCGAAGGCTAGCGCCCTCCTCAACGGGACCCAGGCAGGCCTCAACTCTGAGTGCGCACACCGCGGAGGCACCGAAGCCTGAGACTCCGCCTCAGGCTCCGCGTACTGGAGACCGCACGAAGAGCTGATGGAACACAGGGACCACCTCCACGGACACGAGGATCAGCATCACGCCGCGCACACTGGTTGAAGGCGAACGCCTCTGAAGGCCCTTCAGGCAACTACGGTGTCGAATGACTCCTCCCGAGAGCACGTCCGCTCCCTGATCGCATCGCAGCTCCAAAGGGCTGCTCCCAAGCGTCACCGTGGTGGCCGCGACGTCGAGACGTTCTCTCCATAGCTGCAACATCGGAAGGCAGATGACCCAAATGTCGCTTTCCGCGCTAGTAAGCAAAATCGCCCCCCTCCGCTCATGAAAGCCCAGGTCGCCCCCTGTGGTCCCCGCGCATGCGGGGTTGGTCCCTGGGCCCCCGACTGCGGAAGTTCGCGGCGGGGGTGGTCCCCGCGCATGCGGGGTTGGTCCCGAACCCGCCCTGTTCGCCGAGGACATGGCCGCGTGGTCCCCGCGCATGCGGGGTTGGTCCCGATGGCGACCGGCGCGAGGACGACCGCGAGACGTGGTCCCCGCGCATGCGGGGTTGGTCCCTCGGACTCAACGCGGAACTGAGGACAATGTGGGTGGTCCCCGCGCATGCGGGGTTGGTCCCTCGACGCCGGACGCAGGTGCAGCGACACCATCGTGGTCCCCGCGCATGCGGGGTTGGTCCCTCCCTGCTCCCCGACCCCGCCGGGCACGGGCCGTGGTCCCCGCGCATGCGGGGTTGGTCCCCTCCGGCGCTGAACTCCGTGCAGTACTGGGACGTGGTCCCCGCGCATGCGGGGTTGGTCCCAGAACCCCGCCCTCCGGCGGCTAACCGGACGGGTGGTCCCCGCGCATGCGGGGTTGGTCCCACACCGTGGCCGACACACTAAGCGCAGCCATCGTGGTCCCCGCGCATGCGGGGTTGGTCCCGGGTGACGACCGCCTCCCCGGCACGCGCCATCGTGGTCCCCGCGCATGCGGGGTTGGTCCCTCCTGCCCGAGCACAGCGTGCTGCGCTTCAGGGTGGTCCCCGCGCATGCGGGGTTGGTCCCGAGTGCCGCTGCAAGGTCGTCAAGCGGAAGAAGGTGGTCCCCGCGCATGCGGGGTTGGTCCCACGCCCCTGTGGGCCGCGCCCGTCGTGTACGTGTGGTCCCCGCGCATGCGGGGTTGGTCCCTGACCCCCCTTTCAAGGGAGTTGAGCGATATCGTGGTCCCCGCGCATGCGGGGTTGGTCCCTCGGCGCCAAAACGGATGCCGTCGACACCGACGTGGTCCCCGCGCATGCGGGGTTGGTCCCCCGAAGATCCAGCCACCGTGGGTCAGCTTCAAGTGGTCCCCGCGCATGCGGGGTTGGTCCCCGGTACGCGAGTGAGAGCCGGTGCCGACCGGGGTGGTCCCCGCGCATGCGGGGTTGGTCCCGCCGATGACGCCGGTTGCCATGGCGACCAGCCGTGGTCCCCGCGCATGCGGGGTTGGTCCCGCACTCCTGGACGATCTGCGCCGGACAGCGGCGTGGTCCCCGCGCATGCGGGGTTGGTCCCAACCCGCCACCCGCGCGGCACCGTTGAGGGATGTGGTCCCCGCGCATGCGGGGTTGGTCCCCTGATCGCGTCGTCTACCGGCATTCCCGTCGGGGTGGTCCCCGCGCATGCGGGGTTGGTCCCTGGCCGTTCTGGCCGGAGGTGCACGTGCCGGAGTGGTCCCCGCGCATGCGGGGTTGGTCCCTTCGCCCTTGATCCGGGTCGTGCCCTCGGGGAGTGGTCCCCGCGCATGCGGGGTTGGTCCCGCCGAGCGGGTTTTCACTTCGAGGGCGCAGGGGTGGTCCCCGCGCATGCGGGGTTGGTCCCAGATCCAGATCGTGGATGACACGGACGCCGTCGTCGTCCCCGCGCATGCGGGGTTGGTCCCACAGTGGGGCACGCAAAGTGCGTGCCTTGTTCGTGGTCCCCGCGCACGCAGGGTCAGCCCCTGTCATAGGAGCTGCAGAAAGTTAGCGATGGACGGGAGACGCCGGAGACCCAGTACAAGCAGCACCAGCTATCGGAGCGAGCGGCAGGCGCGACTGCCGCATGCGGAGTGGCTGATCAAGTTGATGCTCGTCATCGTCGTGGCGTTCCTCACCCCGGACGCACACCGCCGTCGCCCCACCGGCACAGCCGCCCCTGAGCCCGAACGGACATCGCACGCCGCGTCCTTGGAGCCCACTCGACGCCAATGCGCTTGGCGCAAGCCCCCTTCGGGCAGGAGGGAGTCCGTTCTTCATGCCCGCACACAGGGTTGACCGACGCCTCACATGGAAACGGCCCTGCCCATACCCTGACAGTGTCGAGCTGTTCAGAGAGGGGCAAGGCCCAATGTCTCCAGGTGCTACCCCGGACCCGTACGCCGACCCGCTGCGCTTCGGGCAACGCGTCCAAATTCTTCGCGAGCGCCGCGGCATGACTCGGCTGCAGCTAGCCGACTTCGTGGGTGTATCGCCACACACCCTGAAGAAGATCGAGAACGGGCAGCAACGGGCCCCCGGCCTGGACATGGTGCTGCGCCTCGCCGAGGCACTACGAGTGCGCGATCTCGGCGACCTGACAGGCCATCCAGAAGACATGCACATCAGCCTTTTCGTCGGCCCCGGCCACCCACGGCTCGCTTCCGTGAAAGCCGCGGTCGACTCCTTCACCCTGGGATCCGACGTCGAGCCACCACCCGTCGCCCACCTGAAGGCACGCATTCACGCCGCGTGGAAGGCCCGCCACCAAGCCCCCAACCACCGTGAGGTCATCGGTCGACTGCTGCCCGACCTCATCCGCGACGGCCAGTCCCTCGTGCGCCACGCGGACACCGCAGCAGACCGGCGGACCGCTCAGGCGCTGCTTGCCGAGACCTACTCCCTGACCCAGTTCTTCGCCGCCTACCAGCCCGACTCCAGCCTGTTGTGGCGCGTCGCCGAGCGCGGCATGACCGCCGCCCAGGAGTCGGAGGACCCTCACGCGATCGGCGTGGCGGCGTGGCTCCTCGCGCAGGCCCACCGCGACAGCGGCCCGCGGTACTTCGACGCGGCCGACGCCGTGAACCTCGAAGCCCTCCGCTTCCTCGAACCGCTGCTGCCGGACGCCTCGGACGACGTCCTCGCCGTCGCCGGAGCCCTCCAGTTCGAACTCGGCTACACCGCGGCACGGCGCCGGGAGACCGGTACCGCGTGGCGGCACTGGAACAAGGCCAGCACGATGGCCCAACAGCTGCCGCACGACTACTACCACCCAGTGACGTCCTTCTCCCGCGCGATCATGGGCGCGCACGCCGTGACGGTCGCTGTCGAGCTTCGCCAGGGCGGGGAATCCGTACGCCAGTCCGCGAAGGCGGACGAGGCCGTCATCAAGTCCCGCCCGCGCCGGGCCCGGCACCGGATCGAGGAGGCGCGCGCGTTCCATCTCGACGGGCAGCCCGATGTCGCCATCGCCACCCTGGAGAAGGCTTTTCGCGCTGCGCCGGAAACGATCGCGTTCAACGGATACGCGCGCCGGATCATCCTCGAAGAGGTCGAGTCGAAACTGGCCGAGCGCCGTCGACGGGCGTCTGAACTGGCAGTAGACATCGGCATCTTGGCGGCATAGAGGGGACCGGATTCCGGTCCTCTGCCCTCGCCTTCCACCCATACGGTCACACACGTGAGACACGTCACTGCGGCCGTAGGGGTAGGCGGATGATGACCGGACGGGAAGACAACAGCGCGCTCGGCGTGGGGAGTAGTGAATCGCCGAGCTTGAGGAGCGCCGCGTTCGACTGGCTCGCGCGCTCGCAGGCCGCGCCGAACCAAGCCCACCGAGAGTGGGCAGAGCGCGGAATCGCCCTGCTGCCACTCGGCACGAGGTTCAACACGGTGTGCCTGCCCTCACCGCTCGTACACACAGCAGTCGGAACAGACGATCTGGAGCGCGTGACCGCCACGCTGGCCGAGCTTCTCAACGGCCCGGTCATCCACAACCGACCGAAGCACCTGTACTCCGCGCTCGTCGAGCCCTCACCCCCAATGCGGTGGATGCAGGAGTACAGCGAGGCCCCGATGCTGGGCACCGGCCACCATCTCTCGGTCCCGGCGTCCGACCTCACGGGCCCGACCGGCCTGTACTGGGCGGTGCGCCCCCGCATCGTCGGCGACCTGTGCCCCGTCCAGTCGGTCGCGGCACTGATCCGCATCGCCCGCAGCGAGCTTCAGCGGCGTCAGCGGTGACCTTCGTGGAGACGCCCCCCGAGGAACGGCAGGCGCAGCAGGCGTACGAGGGTCTCCTCGCCCACTTCGACGGCTGCGCCCCCTGCCGGGTCGAGAACTACTGCGAGACGGGCGAGCGACTGCGCCGCGCACACCGGGCCACCCGCTCCGCCCTCCCGCGAACCGTGACAGCCACCGACCCGGCCTCGCCGCCGCAGGAGGCATCATGACGCCGCTGGACATCCCACTGAAGTGCATCAGGTGCCGACACACGATTCGCGAGGGCGAATCCCACGAGAAGGGCCTGGTCGAGACCACCTCCGGACCTCCCGTGCCCGGAGTGGTGCACGTCCGCTGCCCCCGGCTGGTGCTCGTTCCATGCCCTCCGTGCCTGCACGCCCTGCTGCGAGGCAACAAGGACGCCCACCACTGCCACGAGGTCACCTCGGTCGGCGTCGAGGGCGAACGGCTCGTCGCAGGCATCACGGAAGGCTGCCCGTGCTTCTGCCCGGACCGGCGTACCGAGGAGAGCGCAGCCCTGAAGGCGGCGCGGGCCCAGGCCCGAGCCCTCGCGTCGCCCAGCACTCCGTCAGCGGACTGACCATCCGCCCCCTGAACTCCCGCCACGCACGCGGCGGGCAACCCTGCCCTGGCCAGGCCAGGGACCATCCCGACAGGAGGCACCCGATGGGCACGCTCACCAACGCCCGGACCACGATCCCCTACGACAACTGGACCGCACCGAGGCTCGCCTGGCGCAAGGCGGGCCACACCGACCTCAACCCGACCCTGAAGGACTGCGTGATCCTCGCAGCCGCGCCGCCCGCCCAGGACCACCCGCACCACAGCATCCCCGACGGCACGCGCATGGTCGCCATCAGCGACGACAAGGACCCGGCCGCCCCGGTGCTGCTCATGAGCCGGGTGGAGATCAGCAAGTTCTTCGACGGGGTGATCGCGGGTGAATTCGACGAGTTCCGGGCGAACGCGGACGAGCTCGAAGCCGCCGCGGCAGACGCCACAGCCTGACCCGGGCGGCGAGACCCGCGACACCCGGCAGGCGCCGCACGACAACTCCCGCTCATTGACGAGCGGCCCGATCTGCTCGGCACACCAGGGGCCACCACTTCGCACCATCCACAGCTCGGCGGGCACCAGCATCTGCCCGCTCTGCACACCCCTCGGACCGACCCCCGCGCACACCGCCGCGATCGTGCACAGGCAGAACACGATCCTGGACAACCCGTACTGGCGTGAAGGCGGACTGGCGACCTGAGCCGCCTCGGACCTCGCCGCTAAAGGGAGGCTCGGCCCCACGGCCGGGCCTCCCCCACTGGACGAGCTCCCTAAGCGGGATACCAGGGGCGTCGGCAATGCGGACCAGATCGTCGGGGACGGCGCCCGCGTGGCCCTACTCGATACGGTCGTTGCCCTAGAGTCTTTCCCAAGCTGCGCCCTGGTGGCCGCGCGGCATCAAGACATCCTCTTAGTTACGCCATCTGAAGGCAGATGACCTAAATGTCGATTTCCACGCTAGTAAGTAAAATCGACCTCCTCAGCCCGTAAAAGCCCAGGTCGCTCCCTGTGGTCCCCGCGCATGCGGGGTTGGTCCCCCCACGAGATCGGCCGGGCCATGAGCTTCGCCGTGGTCCCCGCGCATGCGGGGTTGGTCCCTGCGCCGTGCCCTGTACGAGTCCGTCGAGGGCGTGGTCCCCGCGCATGCGGGGTTGGTCCCGCCCTTGGCCATGCGCTCTGTGTGCCGTGCCGGTGGTCCCCGCGCATGCGGGGTTGGTCCCGTCACCGCCGCGGAGTTGCCCGCCGTGACCAGGTGGTCCCCGCGCATGCGGGGTTGGTCCCGGGACGGGGAAGCTCGGCTCGATGCAGCCGACGTGGTCCCCGCGCATGCGGGGTTGGTCCCTCAAAAGTGCGGCCCGCCGGTTGGGGGGGGGCGTGGTCCCCGCGCATGCGGGGTTGGTCCCTCCTCGTTCAGCGCGGTGGCCTTGCCCATCTCGTGGTCCCCGCGCATGCGGGGTTGGTCCCACGCACCTGGACAACCAGGTCACGGCGTACCCGGTGGTCCCCGCGCATGCGGGGTTGGTCCTTCGCACCGCCATCCTGGACTGCTACAAGCGCGGTGGTCCCCGCGCATGCGGGGTTGGTCCCACGTCACGATTCTCGGGCCGACGGACAATGGCGTGGTCCCCGCGCATGCGGGGTTGGTCCCTACCACGACATCGGAGTCGAGCTGTACCGGAAGTGGTCCCCGCGCATGCGGGGTTGGTCCCCGGCGGGCAGAGAAGGAGCGGCGGGCCGTGCTGTGGTCCCCGCGCATGCGGGGTTGGTCCCGGCCCGTTTCATGGCCGGGTTCGTGGCGAAGGGTGGTCCCCGCGCATGCGGGGTTGGTCCCCGGGCCGCACAGGACCACCGGCACACGTGGGGGTGGTCCCCGCGCATGCGGGGTTGGTCCCTTCCTCATCAAGGTCGGCGGACGGCCCGGGCTGTGGTCCCCGCGCATGCGAGGTTGGTCCCACAGCGACCACGCCCACCACTGCCTCAAGTCGGTGGTCCCCGCGCATGCGGGGTTGGTCCCTTCCGCAGCGAGTGCATGCGCTCGCGATCGTCGTGGTCCCCGCGCATGCGGGGTTGGTCCCCCAGATCTGAAGTTCCTCGGCTTGATCGTCGGGTGGTCCCCGCGCATGCGGGGTTGGTCCCGCGAAGGCAAGCCCGTCGCGCGGCATCTGTCCGTGGTCCCCGCGCATGCGGGGTTGGTCCCATGAGCCGCATGGCCGACCAGGACGAGAAGCAGTGGTCCCCGCGCATGCGGGGTTGGTCCCGGACAGTGCAACGGCGGCCAGCCCCAGGAGCAGTGGTCCCCGCGCATGCGGGGTTGGTCCCGCCTGGTGTTCGTCGTCCTGGGCGGCGCAGAGGTGGTCCCCGCGCATGCGGGGTTGGTCCCGCGCGTTCCCCGAGGCTGGCCCCCACCGCGAGGTGGTCCCCGCGCATGCGGGGTTGGTCCCGCCCCCGTGGTGGCGGGGGCGTTGGGGTCTGAGTGGTCCCCGCGCATGCGGGGTTGGTCCCGCGATGCTGATCAACGCCAGTGGGCCGGGGGGTCCCCGCGCATGCGGGGTTGGTCCCCGTCGACTTCCACGGCTCGGTGAGTTGTGGTCCCCGCGCATGCGGGGTTGGTCCCTGTTCGGCACGCAGGCCGAGGATCTCGGCGCCGTGGTCCCCGCGCATGCGGGGTTGGTCCCCCGGACGGCTCGCAGCACGCCTGGCACTTCGCCGTGGTCCCCGCGCATGCGGGGTTGGTCCCGGAATCATCGTCACCCCATAGGGAACAGACTTGTGGCCCCCGCGCATGCGGGGTTGGTCCCGGTAGGCGAAGGGGGTGGGTTACAAAACGGTTGTGGTCCCCGCGCATGCAGGGTTGGTCCCCAGGCCTGGCAGCATGCCCTGCCGGACTGGGGGCCCGCGCATGCGGGGTTGGTCCCCCGAACAGGCCTCCGCCCACGACGGCGTTGGAGTGGTCCCCGCGCATGCGGGGATGCCCCCTGGAGATCGCGAAGGGTTACGTGGTCCCCGCTCGTGCGGGGCTTCAGCCGCCAAGGCCCGGGAGCCGCCATGCCTGAGCATCAAACGACGTGACTCACTGAAACCTCCGTCTCCTCAACTGGAGGTCGCGGAAGGTACGAAGGTACGTCGAAGTCGCGAGGCGTACATCAATTACGCCCTCGAAGTTGGCCGGTGCCCAGCCGACCACAGGACCCGCATGGAAGCCTGATACACGGCCAGCCCCACAGCGGCCCACCCCACAGCGGCCCACCGCACAACGGCCGGACCCGCTGTGCCTCCTCGCCCCACGAGGAGAGCGGGCCCGGCCTGTCCCCAGCCACCTAGTGATCGTTAGGAACTGGCTCATGGCATTACCCTCACACCACAGCTCAGACGGCCCACCCACACCACCCAGCTCCGCTTACACACTGCTCGCCGCACTCCTCGCCGCCTGCCCCGCCGCGCCTTCTCCGTACGCCCCCTAATCCCTGGGTATGGGGCGCCGTAGTGGTCGTGGTCGTGGTCATCGTCGTTCTGGCGGTTGCGCCGCCGAAATTGAACGGATGCCAGGCCTAACGACGGTTCCGCTGCGGTCGGTGTCAAGCAGTGCCCGGCACCGGCCGCCCGTTCCATGAGCGGACAGACGCGGTTGGTCGACTGTAGTCGGCCATTGCCTGCGCCTTACTACACCGCCCACCGCGATCCCCTCTCCTTGCACAAATACCGCCTCTGCGAGGGCAAGGACATGTCTCATGTACCTGTGATGCGAACACCACCGGCAGGCGGAGCGCCCTTCCTTCACCTTTCCGCGGCCGCCCGCACCGCATGGGCGAAGCATGACCAGAACAACAGCGGCTATCTCCCACTCTGGAGACACATGGCCGACAGCTCCGCCGTGGCGGGGAAGCTGTGGGACGAATGGCTGCCTGCCAACATCAAATGCCTCGTCACAGAAGCCCTTTCGGGCAACGAGGACGACGCGCGGCGACTCGTGGTGTTCCTAGCGGGAGCTCATGACACCGGCAAGGCGACCTGCGCATTCGCCTGTCAGGTCGATTCGCTCGCGGACCGGATGCGCGATGTCGGCCTCGAGATGCCCACTGTCGAGCAGTTCGGAACCGATCGCCGCATGGCCCCGCACGGGCTCGCCGGGCAGCTGCTTCTTCAGGAATGGCTCGGTGAGCGCTACGGCATGAGCGCGCGGGTGTCCGGGCAGTTCGCGGTCGTCGTGGGCGGGCACCACGGTACGCCGCCCGAGCACCAGCAGATTCACGATCTTCAGCTCCGCCCGTGGCTGCTCCGTCCCACGGGCGATGCCGAGAATACTTGGCGCCGCGTGCAGTACGAGTTGATGGACGGATGCGCCGAACTGGCTGGCATCAATGAGCGGTTGGACGCATGGAAAGAGGTACGGCTGACACAGCCGGTGCAGGTCCTCCTGACGGCGATAGTGATCCTCTCGGATTGGATAGCCAGCTCTGCCGAACTGTTTCCGTACGATCCGGCCTCCTGGCTGCCAATCGGCTCGGTCGGCGAGGCGCGTCGACTAAGAGCGGCTTGGGAGGGATTGGATCTCCCTGGCCCGTGGGCGCCCGAAGAACCGGACCAATCCGCATCCGCCGAAGCTCTCTTCGCAGAGCGATTCGATCTGCCTGTCGGGGCGCGGATCCGACCAGTCCAGGTAGAAGCCGTTCGCATGGCACGCGAAATGGAATCCCCCGGTCTATTGATGATCGAAGCCCCTATGGGAGAGGGGAAAACCGAGGCGGCATTCGCGGCGGCGGAGATCCTTGCCGCGAGAAGTGGAGCCGGTGGATGTCTCGTGGCGCTGCCTACCCGCGCCACTGGAGATGCCATGTTTCCGCGGTTGTTGCATTGGCTCGATCGGCAGCCGTCGAACGGCTCGTGGTCTGTCGTACTCGCACACGCGAAGGCCTCGCTCGATGAGCTCTGGTCCGGACTCATGCGACGCGGGCATCGGACCATCGCCGCGGTCGAGCCCGACCGATCACAGCAGTTGAGTTCCGTACGGTCCCCTCGTTCCGAACCTGCCGGGCTACAGGCTCATCAATGGCTGCGCGGTCGGAAGAAGTCCTTGCTCGCCTCATTCGCGGTGGGAACCATCGACCAGGTGCTCTTCGCCGGTCTCAAGAGCCGACACTTGGCACTGAGACATCTGGCCGTGGCGGGCAAGGTCGTCGTCATCGACGAGGTGCACGCGTACGACGCCTACATGGGCCGCTATCTCGACCGCGTCCTGGAATGGCTCGCCGCGTACCGCGTACCAGTGATCATGCTCTCCGCAACCCTCCCGGCGGACCGCAGACAAGCGCTCGCGGCCAGTTACGCGGGAACAACCCTCGCGGACACCGATGTTGAGCGCGATCCTGCCGCGTACCCACTGATCACCGCCGTTTCCCCAGGGGTCCGGGTCCGCTCTGCACGGCCTCCCATCTCTCCGGAGCGCCGCACCGAGGTGGCGCTCGAACGCCTGGACGACGACCTTGATCGCCTCGCCGACCGTATGGCGTACGAGCTACAAGACGGCGGCTGCGCGCTGGTCGTACGGAACACCGTCCAGCGGGTGCTGGACACGGCAGACGCGCTGCGCAGCCGGTTCGGCGCGGAGAACGTGACCGTCACCCACTCCCGCTTTCTGGCCGCCGACCGGGCCACCCGGGATGCCGAACTGCGCGACTCCTTCGGACCGCACGGGACCGGACCGCACGGGACCGGACCACACGGGACCGGACCACACGGGAACGGGCCGCCCGGAATCGGACCGCCCGGGAAACGACCCACAGGGCCACACATCGTGGTCGCCAGCCAGGTGATCGAGCAGTCCCTCGACGTGGACTTCGACCTGCTGGTCAGCGACTTGGCGCCGGTGGACCTGATGCTCCAGCGGATGGGCCGCCTGCACCGGCACCCGCGGCAACGTCCACGGAGGTTGGCTCAGGCACGCTGCCTCGTGACCGGCGCCGGATGGGAGTCGGGCCCTCCCCTGCCCGCGCCCGGATCGGAGTTCATCTACCGGCGACATGCCCTGCTGCGTTCCTTGGCCGTGCTCGGGCCCCACCTCGACGGCGAGCCGCTGGTGCTTCCCGACCACATCAGCCCACTCGTGCAGGCGGCCTACGGAGAGGCAGCGGTCGGCCCGTCGCAGTGGGCAGGGCCCTTGGACACGGCGCGGACCGACCACTTCCGGCTTCTCGCGGACAAGCGCCTGAAGGCGGAGGCATTTCTGCTCGGACCCGTCAGACGAGCCGGGCGTCCGATCTACGGCTGGCTCGGGGCCAACGCCGGCGACGCCGACGACAACCGGGACGGCAGGGCCCAGGTCCGTGACAGCGAGGAAGGTCTGGAGGTGCTGGTGGTCCAGCGGCTCCGTGACGGCACGCTCGCCACAGTGCCCTGGCTGACACGCGGGCGAGGCGGTCTGCCGCTGCCGACGGACTTCGCCCCCAACCGGCGTGCCGCCCAAGCTGTGGCATCGAGTGCGATCACGCTGCCCCGACTGTTCTCCCATCGCGGGGCGATCGACCGGACCATCGACGAGCTGGAGGGCTTCCTCGTCCCTGCCTGGCAGGTGAAGGAATGCCCTTGGCTCGCAGGCGAGTTAGTGATGATCCTGGACGCGGATTGTCAGACCCGCCTGGGAGGCTACGACCTCAGGTACAGCAGTGCCGACGGGCTGCGTGTGAGCGACAACTCCAAGGCACCGCGCGCCGCAGCCGCAACCACAACCGCGCCGTCAAGCGGAACCGAGCACACGAAGGAGGACGACCATGATCCGGCAACGTACGCAGTTGCCCCACCCTCCGCTCCCGGCAAGGAGCTGAGCCCCATGCCACCGGTGTCGGCCGCTCCCCCGGATCCGCCCTCTTTCAACCTCGTGACGTCTGCCTGGTTACCGGTCCAGCGCCTCGACGGGAGTACGGACGAGCTGTCGCTTCTGGAGCTCTTCGCCCAGGCCCGGGAGGTACGTCGCCTCATGGGCGACCTGCCGACACAGGACTTCGCCCTCCTGCGGCTGTTGCTGGCCATCGTGCACGATGCGGTCGACGGCCCGGCGGAGCTCGACGACTGGGCGGAACTGTGGGAGTCGGACGACCCTTTCGCGGAGGTCTCCGGCTACCTCGACCGGCATCGCGACCGCTTCGACCTCTTCCACCCGGACGCGCCCTTCTACCAAGTGGCGGGCCTGAGTACGGCGAAGGACGAAATAGCCTCCCTCAACCGGCTCGTCGCCGACGTGCCGAACGGGGAGCCGTTCTTCACCATGCGCAGCCCCGGCGTCGACCGCCTTTCCTACGCCGAGGCCGCACGCTGGCTCGTCCATGCACATGCCTACGACCCCTCAGGGATCAAGTCCGGGATGGTGGGCGACCCAAGGGCCAGGTCCGGCAAGGTATATCCGCTCGGTGTCGGTTCCGTCGGCAACCTCGGTGGCATCTTCGCCGAGGGCACCACCCTGCAGCAGACCCTGCTCCTGAATCTGATCGCCTTCGACGAAGGCATTGTCGAACAAAGGGTCGAACAACGGGTCGAGCGGCAGGTCGAGCAACAGAGGGACGATCTGCCGGTCTGGCGCCGTCCACCGTCCACAGCAGCCGCCGACGAACAGCGGCTCGTCAGCGGCCCCGTCGGACTGCGCGACCTCTACACCTGGCAGTCGCGACGGCTGCGCCTGCACCTCGATGCCTCGGATGTGACGGGTGTCGTCCTCGGGTACGGGGATCCGCTGACCCCGCACGCGCCCTGGAAGCTGGAGCCCATGTCCGGCTGGCGGCGCAGCCCGGCGCAGGAGAAGAAGCAGGGGCAGCCGCTGGTCTACATGCCACGCCAGCACGATCCGAGCCGGGCCGCCTGGCGAGGACTCGGCGCTCTGCTCCCCGCACGACGCACGGACACGGAGGACACCGGACGCGGCACCGCCGAATCACTCCCTGCCGGGATCGTCTCCTGGTGCTCGATGCTCGCCACGGAGGGCGTGATCGAGCAGCAGTCACTGATCCGGGTGCGGCTCGTGGGCGCGGTGTACGGCACCCAGCAGTCCGTCGTGGACGAGGTCGTGGACGACTCGGTGGTCCTGCCCGTGGTCCTCCTGCACGAGGAGAACCCGGCCTTCGGCGCCACCGCGGTCGATGCGGTGCACGACGCGCAGGGCGCGGTGGCGGCGCTGGGGCAGTTGGCCGGGAATCTGGCGCGTGCCATCGGCTCGAATCCCGAACCGGCAAGCGACACCGCTCGCGACCTCGGATTCGGAGCGCTCGACGGGCCGTACCGGAAGTGGCTCGCCGGACTGCGTCCAGGCGTTGATCCGCACGCGGCCCGGAAACTCTGGCAGGCGAGTGTCCGGGAACAGGTCATGGGGCTCGGCCTGCGGCTGCTCGACTCCGCGGGACCCGTAGCGTCCGAGGGACGAGTCACCGACGTCCCCGGCTCGGGGCGCCACTGGATCAATGACGCACGCGCGGAGCAATGGTTCCGGCGGCGGCTGAACCAGGTACTTCCGCGATCGCAACGAGAATCGGACGAGGTAGCCGAATGAGCACCGTCACGTCGTCATCGCCGGAGAGCGGACCGAACGGGCCGAACGGACCGAAGGGGTCTCCAAACGTCGGCGGCATGCGCCGTCCCTCCCTGAAGGCCCCCGGGCGCGCGACCGACCGCTGCATCAGCCGACTTCAGGCCCTGTACCGGCAGGACAACTCAAGCGCCGTGGCGGCACTGGCGCGTCTGCGGCGGGGAGTCGGCAAGGCCGCGCACGAGGCCCCCGAGTGCTGGGGAACCGACGGGCTGGAGGAGCTGAACTCCGTCCGGGCGGAGCACGACCTCGCTGGTGGGGCCGAGTCCGGGGACGTCGCATCGGCGAAGTTCTACTCTGCCGACGCCCGCCGGTGGGGTGAGCGACGCGAACTCGCCGAGGAAAGGGCCGTGTTCCTCGCGATCACCTTGTGGGCCCTTCACCAGCAGTCCATTCGGGACGCCAGCATGCACGGGCACGACTGGGGTCTGGGCAGATCGGTCCGGTACCTGGCACAGGCGCACCCTGCCGCGGCAGACCCGGAGGCCGAGGCCGCCGCCGACACGAAGTTGGACGGGGAACTGAGCGAGACCCTTCGCAAGAGGTTCGTCCGGATCGGCACCTCGACGTCGTTCGAAATGCTCGGAGTGAGGCTCCGCGAGGTGGTGCTCCTGCTCCGGGGAGCACAGATCCCGCTCGACTACGCCCGCCTGGCCGACCAGCTCTCCGACTGGCAGGAAACGTCCCGGCGGGCCGAGGTCCGCCGCACCTGGGGCCGTGACTTCCATCTGTCCGGCGCCCACAACTGAGCTCTGTTGCACCACCTGTTGGCACGCCAAGGGGGATTCCCGTTGACACGCACCATTCTTGACATCCACATTCTGCAGTCCGTGCCGCCGAGCAACCTGAATCGCGACGACACCGGCACTCCCAAGTCCGCCGTCTACGGAGGGGTCCGCCGGGCCCGCGTCTCCAGCCAGGCCTGGAAACGGGCCACCCGCAAGGCCTTCGCCGAACTGCTGCAGCCGTCCGAGCTCGGCGTACGGACGAAGAAGGTCGCCGATGCTCTCGCCGAGCACATCACCGCGCTGGAACCCTCGTTGACGGCATCCGCAGCCGTGGAACTGGCAGCCGAGGTCATGCAGGCTGCCACCGGCTCCAAGATCAGCGTGCCGAAGCGGCGAGCGAAGGACGACGCGGCGGGAGAGCGCGAGCCGAGCCCAGAGTCCTCGTACTTGATGTTTCTCAGCGGCCGCCAACTCGACGCGCTGGCGGCGCTCGCTCTGGAGCTCAGTCCAGGCGGCGACCTCAAGGCCTTCAAGGAGGCCCTGAAGGACAAGGAGCACAAGGGGTACAAGGCGCGCCTCAAGGAGGCGGTCGACAGTCGTCACTCCGTGGACATCGCGCTGTTCGGGCGTATGGTCGCGGACTCTCCGAACCTCAATGTCGAAGGAGCCACGCAGGTCGCCCACGCGATCGGAGTGCACCCGTCCGAGATCGAGTCGGACTACTACACGGCGGTGGACGACCGGAACGCCGACGACGAATCCGGCGCCGGAATGATCGGCACCATCGATTTCAACTCGGCGACGCTCTACCGGTATGCCGCTGTCGACATCGACGACCTCCACCGCAACCTCGGCACCGGGCTCCAGGAGGACGAACACCCGACGACGCCGACACAGAAGGCGGCGAGCGCCTTCCTCGAAGCATTCATCACCTCCCTGCCGACCGGAAAGATCAACACGTTCGGCAACCACACCCTCCCGGCTGCCGTCGTCGTCAAGCTCCGCGAGAAGCGACCCATCAGCTTCGTCGGCGCGTTCGAGGAACCGGTGCGCCAGGGCACGGAGGGTGGCTTCGTCCGGGAGAGCTGCAAGCGCGTCGCCACCTACGTACCCGGCCTTGAGCGCCAGTACGGGGTCTCCGAGGGCCAGCAGACATGGGTTCTCCGCGTCGGCGAGGAGACCGGAGCGCTCACGGCGCTGGGCACCGAGGTGACCCTGAGTGCCCTGCTGGCAGCCGTCGAGGACGCCATCGCGCAGCGACTGGGTACGCCGAGGTCGGCGACATGAGCGTGCTGCTACTCCGGCTGGCGGGCCCTCTTCAATCGTGGGGATCCGCGGCCCGGTTCGCCCGGCGCAGCACGGAGAACGCCCCGACCAAGAGCGGCGTCCTCGGCCTGCTCGCCGGGGCCCTGGGCCGAAGCCGGGAAGAGGATCTTTCCGACCTGGCGGCACTCCGGTTCGGCGTACGCATCGACCAGCCCGGTGCCCGGCTACGGGACTTCCACACAGCCCACCACGACGACACCGGCCGGGCCATGCCGGTGTCCGAACGGTTCTACCTTGCCGACGCGGTCTTCCTGGCAGGGGTCGAAGGCGGCACCCACCTGCTCCAACAGCTCTACGACGCGCTCCTCGCCCCGCACTTCCTGCCGTACCTCGGCCGCCGGTCCTGCCCGCCCTCGCGCCCCATCACCACCGGGCCGCCGCAGGAGGTGGCGCTGGAGCAGGCGCTGAGCGAGACCGCGTGGCAGGCCTCCGACTGGTACGTCAGGCAGACCCGTGCGAGGACGCGGCACGCGGCTGCGCCTGCCGCGGCTCCGGCCCTGGACATACTGATCGACTGCCTGCCGGCCGAAGCGCCCGACTTCTCCGTACGGGACACCCCGCTGAGCTTCGACCCCAGGCACCGTCAGTACGGCCTGCGCGGCATCCGCTCCGGCCGGTCCCACGCACCCGCAGCCCCCTCCGCACCGGCTCCCCCACCTCACGACCCGACCAGCACGCTCCCGCCGGCCGACGGGACGCCCGAGCCCTCCTGGACCACGCACACGACACCACCGGAATCTGGACTCCCGAGGATCCACTGATGTATCTGACCCGCTTCGGCTTCAACACCGCGCGTTCCGGGGCCCGACGGCTGCTCGGCTCACCCCACCTGCTGCACGGCGCCGTGAGCGCGGCGTTCCCCGTACGACCGGCACGGGACGGTGAGGGGCCGCGCGTACTCTGGCGCATCGACCGCGACCACCAGTCGCAGATCAAGCTCTACGTCGTCAGCCCCGACCAGCCGGACCTGACCCATCTCGTCGAGCAGGCCGGGTGGCCGACATTGAACGAACCCGGGTGGGCCACCTTCGCCTACGGCAGCTTCCTCGACGCACTCACGGCCGGTGACACCTGGAGTTTCAGGCTCGCGGCCAACCCCGTGCACAACATCCGCCTGCCGCAGGACAAACCAGGCGCCCGCACCAGGCGCACGGCGCATCGCACACCACGTCATCAGATGCGGTGGCTGCTGGAGCGGCAGGAGCGGGCGGGATTCGAAGTGGTCCGCAAAGCCACCGAACGACAACTGACGGAATTCGGCGACGAATTCGAGCTGATCGTCCGGGACCAGTCTCCGCTCCAGTTCCACCGGCCCCCGGCGGAGCGGACCCGTCAGGACGTCCGCCTCACCCGAGTGACGTTCGACGGTCGGCTGCGGATCACCGAGCCGGAGACCTTCCGCCGCACCCTCACCCACGGCCTCGGCAAAGCCAAGGCCTACGGCTGCGGGCTGATGACGATCGCCCCGGTGAGCAAGCAATGAGCACCGTGGGCCGCAGGCCGACATCCACGCCCCGCGAACTCACCCGGGTCGGGGACCGGTTGTCCTTCGTCTACCTGGAGCGGTGCACCGTGCACCGGGACGACAACGCGATCACTGTGACGGACGCGGACGGGGTCACCCATGTCCCGTCCGCAACCATCGGCGTCCTGCTCCTCGGCCCCGGTACGTGCGTCACGCACCAAGCCATGGCCCTGCTCGGTGAGTGCGGCGCCGGTGCCGCCTGGGTGGGCGAACTCGGCGTGCGCTTCTACGCGGGCGGACGTGCCCTTACCCGCTCATCAGGACTGATCGAGGCCCAGGCCACGGTGTGGGCGAACCGACGCACCCGGCTGGAGGTGGCCCGCGCGATGTACCGCCTCCGGTTCCCCGACGAGGGCCCCGCAGGCCACTCCCGCCAAGAGCTCTTGAGCATGGAGGGGCGTCGGCTCAAGGAGTGCTACCGCCGTGAGTCGGCCCGCACCGGAGTTCCCTGGCGGCGGCGCGAATACCACCGTGACGACTTCTCGGCGGGCGATCCGCCCAACCAAGCGGTCACAGCCGCGGCGCAGTGCATGTACGGCGTCGCCCACTCCGTCGTCTCCGCCCTCGGCTGCTCCCCCGGCCTCGGCTTCGTGCACTCCGGCCACGAAAGAACTTTCGTCCTCGACGTGGCCGACCTCTACAAGACGGAGCTGGCGATCCCGGCGGCGTTCGATGCGGCTGCGGAAGGGGCAGAGGACGTCGCGTCCCGAACGCGCAGGGCTCTGCGCGACCGCATCAACCAGACGAACCTGCTCGATCGCTGCGTACGCGACATCAAAAGCTTGCTGGGCTACACCACCCCTCCCACGGCCACGGAGGCCGTCGAGGAAGACCGCATGACCTTGCAGTCGGACGGCGACGGGCACGTGGAGGGCGGACGGAACTACGGCAGCGAGGAGCCGATCTGGTGACGGTCATCGTGCTCGCCAACTGCCCCTCCGGGCTCAGAGGGTTCCTCACCCGCTGGCTCCTGGAGATCTCCCCCGGCGTCTTCCTGGGCGCCCCCAGCGCTCGCGTACGAGACATCCTGTGGGCAAAGGTACGCGAATACTCCGGCCAGGGCCGCGCCCTCCTAGCCTACCAAACGGACACCGAACAGGGCTTCACCTTCAAAACCCACGACCACGCGTGGCACCCGGTGGACCACGAAGGCCTGACCCTGATCCACCGCCCGTCCCACACAGCCCCACGCCCCGCTGACAAACAGCCGTCACCGCCTCGCTCGGGCTGGAGCAAGGCGTCGAAGAGACGACGGTTCGGCGGCTGACGGGAATGGAGGAGGGCTGGGCTTGCGTCCACATATGCCTAAATCACCATTCACACCTACATGACGGAATCTTGGGTAGCAAGCAAAAACGGACACCCCAGCCCACAAACACGCACGTCGCCCACTGTGGTCCCCGCGGTGCGGGGGTGGTCCCACCTTCCTCAACGGGATCCCTGTCGGGTTCGGGTGGTCCCCGCGCGTGCGGGGGTGGTCCCGGTCCTTGACCGAGGACGGTGTACAGCCGTCCATGGTCCCCGCACGTGCGGGGGTGGTCCCATCACCCGCGCAGCGGACCTCACCGTGGTCGGATGGTCCCCGCGCATGCGGGGAGGGGATCCCTCCTGGCGTCCCTTGGCCTCGGAGAGAGCCTGCCCTCAGCCCACCCACCCACCTCGCGTGCGGCATCAGCCAACCGCCGCGGCCCGCCACGGACAATGGACCGCAGCACCTCGCGAAGGCGCCTGCGATGGCGCGACGAGGTCACATTGCGCAGGAGCGGTCCCAGCCGGGTGAGTAGCCCTTCGGCTTCCCTCCAGGCCCCGAGACGTACAAGAGCGTCCAGCTCGGCCGTGATGCAGTACAGCGCCCCGCGGCCCGTCGGATCGATCGCCTCGACCATTTCGCGGGTCCGCGCGAAGTGCGGCACCGCGCGGGCGGGCTCCGCCAGGAGCAGGGCCACCCGCGGCGGGATTCCACGGCCGGTGAGCGCGGCGCAGAGGGCGAGTGCCTCGCCCGGGCGGCCGCTCTCCGTGGCTTCCATGGCCAGCAGGCCCATGGCGAACCACTGCAGGGTCCGGCCCCCGGCGGCATGCGCGAGACGCAGGGATTCCGTCCAGTCCGCCCGCGCCTCTCCAGGGCGAGCCGCGTCGAACAGTAACCAACCGGCGATCTTGGCGAGTTCGGCGACGACAGCCAGTTGTGCCTTGTCTCCGCCGGAGATCCTCGATCGCTCCGCGTGCCACACCTGGATGGCCGCGCCTGCCACGTGGTCGCCGCCATGCGCGCTGTCGTGGGTGAGCAGCCAGCCCGCCCGCTCCTGCACCACAGCGTGCGGGTGATCGCCCTGCGGTTCCCTCCGCCTCGCCCACGTTGGCGTCACCGCCACCGTCTACGCTCACGTCCGACTCCGCCTCCAGCGCGATGCCATCGACCTCCTCGGCCGCGCCCTCGACCACCCCTGAAATACGTATGGCAACGGCGGCGGACACCAGGTGTCCGCCGCCGTTGCCGTCAACTACTGCCGTCAAGCTCCCTTGGAGCCCCACGTGCAAGGCCTCAGGTTTGCTGTCCCAACCCTACGAAGCCGATGCAGCCTACGCGCGGGAGACCTTACGCCTCATCCGCCTGCTCTTCGGCAATGCGGCGAGCCGCGTCATCCGCAACTTCACTCCACACGATCAACCCCTCGGATTCGAATTCTTCCAGGAGGGCCTGCAGAATTTCGTCCACCGGGCGCCCCTTGTGGGTCCCGCGGACCTTCCCAAAGGCGCGTTCAAATTTACGCAAATGCTCTTGAACGCGAGGAATATCCTTGTCGTACTCTGCGGGATCGGCCATGCGAACGTCACCACCTATCACTTTCATAACCACACGACGCTCATAGGTTCCTGCGATAGACCTGCTGCAGGTGCGACAGGGCTCCTGGGCCGAAGATGTGCTCGACCCGCCCACTCACCTCGTCAGTGACCCGTGTAGTTATATGACCTTCTGCCGTCGATCGATCGTACGTGCACTTACACGTACGGAAGATGAGAATGGCTGGACGATCTCCGGAAGCGGTGCGACTCCCACCGAATGTCGCAGCAGCGCTGAGAGTGTCCGAATCCCCGGGACTCACCCGATACGTAAACAGATTCCCTGGCTGCCCAACAGATCCGCCACTCGAATTCGCGCGAGCCGCATCACCACTGAGCCCATTCGCCTCGATGTTGTCGGCATGGGTAGAGCTCGTTCCATGCACGAAGTCCATCGACTCATTGCAATTGTGAACGAGTACCGGCGTGGCTCCCGCCACCACATAGTACGTGTGCACATCAGCAACAGTCAGATTGTGAACGGTGTCCTGTTGCGTGGTCCAGCGCTTGATCGCGGTGACGTACCCATCCGCGCCGGTGCTCGTACGCAGCCGCTCGCCCGGTCGGAGGTCGGTGGCATCGATCCATTCGTGCAACTCCGGGACCCAGAAGGGGTGTCCGGCCGTCGCCGTGACCGAGGCCGGGTTCTTCGGGCCCTGCTTGCCATCCGGGTCGACGGTGACCTTGACGAGCTGCTTGACACCGGTTCCCTTGATTTCGGCGGTCACGGTCTTGGCGACCGTCTTACCCGTCTTGGGGTCGGTGGCCAGCACCTTGTCGCCGATATCGACATCCCTGATGGCCTTCGTCGTGCCGTCGGCCATCCGCACCCTGGTCTTGGGTCTGAAACTGTTCTTCAGGCAGCTGGCACCGTCCTCCGCCGCCTCCTCCAGCCTGTCCGCCTTCTTGTCCAGCTTCGCCCAGGCCTTGAAGTCCTTGAACAGGCTCTTCACCATGCCGCCGACCTTCTTGGCGAGGGCGAGTCCCTTCTTCCAGTTCCAGGGCATGCCGTACTTCTTGGCGAGTTTGGCGACGACTCCGCCGACCATGCTCGTCGCGATGTTGGCGATCGTCGCGCCGCAGGAACCCAGGCTTCCGGTGGTGAAGCAGTCCAGGGCGTCGGTGATGCCGAGTTCGTCCGCGAGGATTCCGGCGAGTTCCTTGGCCGCCCGCTTCATACGGGTCTCACGGGCGCTGGCCTCCGAGCGGGCGGCGGTCGCACGCTTCTGGGCCGGGGTCGCGTGCACCTGGTAGTACGTGTAGTACGTCTTGGTGACCTTGATGTCCCAACCGCCGTTGTAGCCGGCCGAGCACTGGACGCCGACCAGCATGCACCCGTCGTCCTTGAGACCCGACGGATCGCTCCGGGTCACCGGGTTGTTGGACGCGTACGCATAGCCGTTGATCTGCTGTGGGTCGTTGAAGTCGATGATGGGGTCGGCGGTGATGAACCGGCCGTTCTCCGGTTCGTACTCCCGCGCTCCGACATGCGTCAGCCCCGTGGACGAGTCGACGGACTTGCCGAGGAAACCCTTGTCGTCGACCCACGGGCCACTGGCCTTGCCGCGCTCATTGCCGAAGGGGTCCATACGACGCCGGGTGACCGCGCCCGAATCGGCGTCGATGGCCGCCGACATCGTGCCCTGGTGATCGCCCGCCAGGAACTGCACGCCCTCCGCCGTGCGCATCGCCACCGTCTGGGCGCCGAAGGTGTAGTAGCGGGTGGCCTCGACCGTGCGGGTGGCAGTGTCGAGGCTGAGCTCCATGCCCGGCAGGTAGAGGGTGTGCTGGCCCTTCTCCTTGCGCACCAGACGAGCCCCGGCGGCGTCGTAGTCGTACGTGGTGTCCGGCCCCGCCTCCTTCAGCTTGCCCTCGGCGTTCCACTTGAGGTCCTGGGTCGTGCCGTTGAGGACGCGTTGACGGGTGTTGCCCACTTCGTCATAGGTGTAGGTGTCCTGGCGGGTGACGGCGGGGTCGCTGCCGGACGCCGGGGTCTTCTCGACGACCTTGGTCAGGGTGTGCGGGCCGCCGTTGCCAGCCGCGTCCTTGCCGTAGCTGTAGGTGCGGGTGACGTCCGGGGCACCGGCCGCACCGTGCCGCACCTGCGACGTGCGGTTGCCCGCGGTGTCGTAGTCGAAGGACTGCCAGTACGGGGCCGCGCCACCGATGGTGCCGGTGGCGGCGCCCCCCGAGCACGCCGCGTCCTGGCGGCCGGAACCGGCTTTGCCGTCCGGGGTGTTGGAGGTGGACCAGGCTTCCTTGAGGCGCTGCTGCCAGTCATAGGTGAAGCACTGGACGTCGCTCTGCCCGCCCTGGGGCGTGTCGGCTATGGAAGTGACGTTGCCTGAGTCGTCGTACGAGTAGTTCGCGTCCGCGACGAAGGCGTTGACGCCCACGATGTCGGCGCCCGATCCGATGAGGCGGTCGGTGCCCTTCTCGTACTCGTAGAAGAGACGCGGCAGTTTGCCGTCGGTGCCGATCGGCCCGAGATCCAGGCCCAGGAGCTGCGAAGTCGAGGCGTAGTGCGCCTTCTTGACGTAGGCACCGCCCGCCTGGCCGCCCAGCAGCGTCATCAGCGACGTGGGGCGCTGCAGGTCGTCGTACGTGTAGGTCAGCGTCTCGCTCGGCAGGCCGCCGGCGGCAGGCAGCGTCTGTCCCTTGATGGTGCCGTCGTTGTTGTACGCGGTGTTGTAGGTGTACGTGCCGCGCAGTTCCTTGTCGGCCGCGTCGCCGAGGATCACCTGGGTCTGCTCCGGCTGGTACATGTCGTCCAGCTGGGTGATCAGCGAGGCGGTGGTGACGGCTCCGTTCTCGTAGCGGTAGCTGCCGTACAGCTGGCCCTTCGCCTTCTTGTCGTAGCTGTTGAGGGTCAGCTTGGTGCCGGTGTCGGGCTCGCCCTCCCACGTGGAGACGGGGCGGCCCAGCACGTCGTACTGCGTGGACAGCTTCTTGTCCCGGGCGTCGGTGGTGCTCGTCAGCCGGTCAAGGCCGTCGTACGTGTAGCGGGTCGTCCCCACGTCCGGGTCGCTGAAGGTCGACTTCCGACCACGTTGGTCGTAGCCGTAGGACCATTCGTTGCCCGCCGCGTCCTCGACGGTCTTCACCTGACCGGCGGGCGTATAGGTGTAGGAGGTCGACTCGTAGTCCTCGGCCGTCCCCGACGGCAGCGGCTTGTCGCCCTTGTACCGGCGGATCTCCGTCGTCTGACCACGGGCGTCCGTGACCACCGTGGTGGGCGCGGTGCCCGCGGGCGGATCGGTGTGGACGCGGTCTCCGTCGTAGGCGAAGGTCGTACGCCATTTCTCGACGTCCTGCACCTTGAAGATCTCGGCGGTCTTGCGCCCGGCTCCGTCGTACTGAGTGACGGTGTGCCCGTCCACTTCTTCAGTGGGCTTGAAGAAGGTGCTGGTCGGGGCGTTTTCGGTGTAGTAGTCGGAGTTCGCCTCGGCGATGTTGCCGAGGCCGTCGTAGAAGGTGTCGGCGACGAGCGTGCCGCCGTCCGGACCCTCGGCCTGCTGCTGACGCGGCCTCAACAGTCCGTCATACAGGGCGTACTCAGTGCCGTACGAAGTTCCGTCGTTCTCGATCTTCTCGGTCCTGACGGCGTTCGCCTGGTCCTCACGGATCACATAGGTGTACTTGATCGACGGCGTCCGGTTCGCCTTGTCGCGGTCGGGCAGCCAGACGGAGGTGAGGCGGCCCAGGGCGTCGTACGCGAGATCGGTTCGCTTGCCGTTCATGTCGGTCTGCGCGGCGGCGACGCCCCAGGAACGGAAGTACTCCGTGTCCGTGGTCCAGCCCAGGGGGTTGGTCTCCACCTTCTTGGTGGTCAGCCCGTCGGTCTCGGTGTAGTCGATCGATGTCGCTTTGCCTGCCGCGTCGGTCACCTTGAGGGGACGGCCGAAGCCGTCGAAGTCCGCGGTCGCGGAGGAAGTGACGGTTTCGTACGTGGCCTTGGCGCCGTCATGTGTGGCCAGGCGCTGCACCTTGGTCGTGTCGCCCTTGGTGGGCGCCGCGCCGAGCGCCTTGCCGTCGTAGAACGTCAGGTCGTCGGAGATGACCTGTGTCTTGCGGTCCGGCGCGCTCGCGCAGGAGACGGCGACCTTCTCCACCCGCGAGACCAGCGCGTACATGTTCTGCTTCGCATTGTCCGCGTACTCGGTGCGGACGCACTGGTTGTCGCCGCTGTCACCGTCCTTGCCGTAGTCGTCCGTCTGGACCGGCCGACCGGTTGTGTCGTCGTAGCGTGTGGTGGATTTGACGACCTGCCAGCCGCCCTTCTTCAGGGCCGTGTAGGAAGCCGTCGTCGCCGGGCGCACGTAGAACGCGTTGCTGGTTCCCCAGCTCTGCTTGCGGGTCGCGGTGGTGTGCTGCCAGGTCGTGCTGATGTTCTTGGAGACGACGTCGTCGCTGCGGTAGCCGCCGTTGTAGGTGACCGTCTCCAGTTCCTGACCGGACAGCTCGTCGTCGTCGGAGTGCTTGACGCCCTCGGAGTCCGTGACGTCGCCGCCCAGGCCACGCAGAAACACGTGCTCGGTCCGCTGGTTGGAGACGTCGCTGGTGCCCGCGGACTTCGTGACCCGCACCTTGCCGTAGCCGCGCCAGTCGCTGTGGGTGCGGTACTCGTCCTTGGTGATGCCGTCGGCCTTGGCCTTCTTCCAGCCCGCGTCGCCCAGGTACTCGTAGGCACTCATCATTTGCGGTGAGCCGCCGGTCAGGTCCCTCTCCACGACCTGCGCCACCAGATGCTTGTGGAACCAGTCGGTGATCGGATCGGTGGCGCCGGGCGGATTCCACTTGACCGGATAGCAGGCCTTCGTGGGGGCGTCAGCCGGGGGCAGATCCGCTGGGCTGCACTCACTCTTGCGGTAATTGACGTGCAGTTCCCCACCGCTGTCGTTGTCGACACGCGTCAGGCGGTAGCGGTTCATCGCCTGGATGTTGTCGCCCTGCTTGTCCACCCGGTTGGGGCGCTGCTCGCCGACCAGGGTGACCGCCGACGTGCTGGCCGTACCGGTACCCGCGTGGCCGGTCTGCTTGATGGTGTCGAGCCAGAGGGACTTGGAGCTGTCGCCGTTGTCGTTGAACTGGTGCCGCAGCGTCCAGGAATCGGTGTCCGCGTAGCCGCTGCCGTAGCGGATCTGGGTGGTGACCTCGGACAGCTTCTTACGGGTCCAGAACGTCGGTGAGTTCTGCCCCTTGCACTTGGTGTCCGCCTTGCAGTTCAGGTCCCACGGCACATCGGGCCAGCGCGTCGCCGTCGAGTCGGTGAGGTCGCCGGGTTCGCAGTCCTGAGCCGCGGCCAGGCAGCGCTCGTCGGTGTCGAAGACCACACGGGCGGGCGCGGGATTCTCGTAGACCTTCTGATCGCGCTGACCGTAGTCGATGCGCTTGAGATAGCCGCCCCGGGTGTAGGACTTGCCGTTCTCGCCGGTCTTGAGACCCTGGGTGTAGTAGTTGGTCTCCTTGCCGTAGTAGTACGACATGGCGTTGCCGTGCGGGTCGACGACGTAGTCCAGGTTCCAGCGCCAGGCCTGCTTGCAGTGGGAGTCCGCGAACGCCGCCTTGTGGCAGGGCTCGTCCTTGTCGTCGCCGTAGACGGGAACGGTCCAGGTCGAACCCGTCTGTTCCTTGCCGGAGGTGTAACCGGGCAGGTTGTCCAGACCGAAGTAGTACTGGGTGCCGTCGGTGGTGGTCAGGCGCCAGTGCTCGCCGTCGTCATCCCCGTTGGACGCACCGGTGAGCTTCTCCACCTTCGAGTTGTCGTCGCTGCTCAGACGCCATCTGTCGGTGTTGTCGGGGTTCTTGCCGTCGAGGATCAGCTGCCCGGACGGGCCGCCCGCCAGCTGGATGGTGGCGTTGTCGTACGCCCAGCACTGGTCACCGTTGGCCTTGTCGTGCCCGTCGTCCGCGCACGCCTTGTAGCGGCGCTCGATGTACCCGGGTTCGTAGCCGAAGCCCGTTCCCGCCCAGGAGCCCTGGTTGTTGGTGGCCGCGGTCTGTCCGTCCACCGACTGGGAGTTGTAGCCGAGCGAGACCGAGGGAACCAGGCCGCCGGGCGCCGGCGGCACCCGCATCGGGTAGGACCAGTTGAAGCCGCCCGAGGAGTTCGAGACGCTCCACTCGGCCGCGAGGGACAGCGGCGTCGCCCCATAGCTGCCCTGGTCCCCCGAGGCCCCGGCCTCAGCCGCCAGCACGGTGGCTTCGGCCGAGGCGTCGGCGCCCTGCCCCGCAGCCGGAGCCTCAGCCACGGGAACATCCGCGCTCAGCGTCTGCGCTGCCGTGTCGTTCGTCGTCGCCAGTGGTTCACCGGCCTTGCAGCGGTCGGCGTCCGGGGTGGTCAGCACACACCGGGGGTACTGCACCAGGCGCAGCCGATGGCCGTAATTCGCGCCGTAGGCGTCTGCGAAACCCGCGTAGTCCAGGGTGAGCCGGGTGCTTTCCGCGGTGCGGCTCCGCCCGCCAGGAGCAACGGTGAGCAAGACACCGTCGACACCCGCCGCCTTGGTCCGCTTGCGGTCGAGGACCTTCACATGGACGGCCTCGGCGGCCGGTCTGGATCTGCTCTGTCTTCGGGGTGGGCCCAGTTCGACGGGCAGGCCGTCCGCCTTGACACGCTTCGTGCCGCTCAGGGACACCTGCACGCTGCCGGGGGCGGGCCAGGTCACGTCGGCCGGAGTGGTGACCTTGGCCTTGGCCGCCGGGTTGGGGCCGTGCGGCTTCGCCTTCAGCGTCGTGCCCGGCACCGGTTCGCCCAGGTCCTGCTGGAGCGTGCGCCCCTTGCCCGCGCCCTCGGCGCGCGCTTCCGGCACGTACTGGGGCAGCAGACCGACCGTGAGCGCGATCCCGAGAGCACCGGCGATCTGCAGACGCAAGGCGCGGCCCTTGCGGTGCAGGGACGAACGGAACCAGGAGGATGAAGACATGGGGTATCTCCGTGTGTTCGCAACGTGAGAGACGTGAGAGAGCAGGGCGGGCGAGATGAGCGGCGTGCGGCCGGATCAGGCCGCACGCCGGGGATCTACGGCACTGTCCCGCCGCCCATGTCCAGCCCTGGCTCCAGCAGCGAGACGGCCCCGACGAGCGGCTCGTCCAGCGCCCCTTCGAAGACCCGTACCTCATCGACGGCGCCCGAGAAGAAGTCGGTGCCATGGGCGCCGGTGCCCGAACGGCCCACCTGCAGTCCGGCCTCGGCAAGATCCCATTGACTGCCGGACCACTTCACCGCCTCGCCGGTCCACTGGCCGTTCACGTACAACCGCACCTCACCGAAGAGTGCGTTGTACGACAGAGCCAAGTGATCGCCATTGTCCGAGGTACTGGGCAGGAAGCCTTCGGCCTGCGATTCGACGACGGCGGCATCGGACGTGTCCTTGCTGGTCAGCGCGAGCTGCCAACGGTCCTTGCCTGCGTCGAAACGCACGAGCGCGGCCGATGTCGCACCACCTGGCAGGGAGAGCACCGTCTGGTCCTTCTCGCCGCTCAACGAGGACAGGCGGGCCCGTGCGGTGACGGTGAAGCTGGCCTTAGACTTCAGCAGCCCTGCCGACCGGGACGCGTATCCGTCCCTGCCCGCCAACGCCAGGTGCCCGTCACCCGCCAGAGGCGTCTGCGGCACACACTCGGGGTCGAGCGGATCGCACGACTCGTCCGGCCGGAAGACACCGGCGCCGCCGTGCAGGGTCAGGCTCGTGCCACCGGAGTTCTCGGGCACCCGGCCGGTCGCTTCATCGACCTCTTCCATGCCCCAGTAGGCGAGCTGCAGGGGCGGCAGGCCTCCCAGGCTCTTGGTCTCGTCCGGCGTCAGCACCCGGTCCAGGACCTGGATCCCGGCCACGGAGCCCTTCAGGTTGGCGGTGTATCCGGCCGGTTCCAGTGCCCGGCCTATCTGCAGGGCCCCGGTGGCGTTCCACGTCGTGCTGCGTTCCTGGATGTCGCCCGAGACCAGTCGCCCATTGATGTACATGCGCATCTTTCCCGGCGGACCGCCCTCGTCCCGGTCGTAGACGCCCACCAGGTGGGTCCATTCGCCGGGCACCGGTTTCGGCCCGAGGACCTGCCACGACACCATCGAGTCGATCTCGCTGTCCGGAGCCTGGAACGACCACTTCTGCGACGTGGCGTCGTAACCGAGAGAGAACCCGGACTGTGCCGAGCCGTCCTGGCTGACCACGCTCATGGACTTCGTGGGCAACTGGGGCAGCAGCACCCAGGCCCCCACCGAGAACGTCCTGTCCGTGTCCACCACGTGCTTCCCCGTGTTCAGGTACGCGTCGGCGGTGCCGTCCAGTCGGGCGGCGGTCAGCACCGAGCCGTGCGGCCCCTTGGCGCCGAAGGACACGCCGGTACCGGCCTGTGCGTCCGGCGCGCCGTCGCCGCCGGCCGCCGTGGTGGAACCGAGCGGGTCCGCCAAGGCCCACGAGGACTTCGGCGCCCGCCCCAGGTCCACCCGGAACCGGTAGGACCTGGTGATCTGCCTGCTGTTGCCCGCGGTGTCGACGGCCTCGACGTACAAGGTCGTCGTTCGGGCCGAGGTCGGCATCCACCGCACGAGGGCGGGCCGCCCCGGTTCATCGGGCACCACGGTCTTCTCGCCCTCCCCCGCGAACTCGTAGCGGTACCGGGCCACATCGGTTCCCGGCGAGTAGAGGGAGAAGGTGCCGTAGTCGCCGACGCCCGAGTGCCAGAGACCGTCGTTCGGATACTCCGAGGAAGTGACGGTGGGTGCCTCCGGCTTGGTCTTGTCGTAGATGAACTCACAGCGGTGCCCGGATCCCTCGTGGCTCCAGGGTCCCCACGCCTCGCCGTCGCTGCCCCGTACCCACCAGCCGATGACCGTGTTCTGCGGCGGGGTGAATTCCCCCGTCCCGTCTCCCGTGATGTCCGTGCCGACGGTGTACTCGAACTCGGCCATGCCGCTGTCGCGGCCCTTGACCGTGCCGCTCGACAACTGATGAGTGGTGACGGTGTAGCTGACTTCCCTGCCGTCGGGCCCGGTCCAGAAGACCTCGAACTGAGCCTTGAGTTTCTCGCTGCTCCCGCCCGTGTCGCCGTGGTCGGGATCCCAGATCTTCGCGGACAGCACCGGCAGCTTCTTGGTGTAGTGCTTGGTGGCCTGCCCCACCGTGCACTTGCCCCCGGGGTCCATGTCCAGCTCGCTGAGTTTCGGCTGGTACGGCGGGCGGTTGTACTTCACCTCCAGAGCGGCGTTGTTGCAGAACCGCTTCCAGGACCCGTACGAGTCCTCGGAGGCCGCCTGCAGGCCGAATGTGGTGGTGTCCCAGCCGCTGGAGGCCGACTTCTTCAAAGTGCTCGCGACGTTGAACCGGACGTTCTGGTTCGTCGCCGTGCATGATCCGGCGGGGTTGGCGGGTGATTCGGAGGTGATGTGGTCCTTGCTGGAAGGCTTGTTGGACCAATTCGTACGCGAACTGATGGCGCTGGCGCCCGAGTTGTTCATTCGGTGCAGCTGCACCGAACGCGCCTCGCTGTTGTACGTGTGCACCAACGTGATGGAGAACTCGGCTTCGAGGATGGTCTTGCCCTCGTAGCTCGCCGTGGGCAGTGCGTAGTACTGGCGCTGCACGTCATTGGAGCCGGTACAGCGCACCGAGAAGTCGGCGGGACAGCGCCCCACGCCTTTTCCGGACTCGATTCCGTCGTCCGAGTTGGGGAACTTCCAGCCCTCCAGGCCGGGATTCGCGGAGGAGACCCAGGTCCAACCGGTGCGCGAGGCAGTCTTGGTGACCGGGTCGATGAAGACCGGGTAGCGGGTGTGCTCACCGCGCAGCAGGCCGGTGTCGGGCTTCAGGACCATCGCTCCGCGGCGCACGGACAGGTCGACATCAGCAACCTTCGCGCCCTCGGGCGGCCCGGGGCCGGCCTGAACCGGGTGTTCCGTCCCGTGGGGCGGCGCTCCGCCCGCATCCCACATCACCGGCTGCGGTGCCTCGAACACCGTCCCGCCCGACGCCTCGTCCTTGACGGTCAGACCACCGCCGTCGTCCTCACCCACCGATACGCCTTCGGTGCGCACCGGCAACGAGATCGAGGTGAGCTTCGGATTGGCCGCCGCCTCGGCCGACTTGACGACCAGCACGTGCGAGAAGCCGTCCGCCTGCGCCCGCACGACCAGGTCGACGCCGGGCAGGACGGACGGGTACGTGGCCGTGTCCCGCTCCACCGCGGGCTTCGGCAGCTTGCCGGGCCAGGCGAGAGACATCGTCTTGCCGTCGCGCACCAACGTGGCGAAGACCTTGTCCCCGCCTCCGGAGATACTCATCGCCGCGCTCGCCGCCCGCGGCGCCAGGCGTCCGCCCGGCTGCTTCACCAGGGTGGTGTCGATGTCGACCCACTTGCCGTTCCGCCTGGTGCGTACCGGCTGCGCGAACTCCTTGACGGTGAATGTTCCGTCCGGATTCGCGAAGGTCTGACTGCGCTCGTCGCGAAGTGCGGCGACCTCCACCCGCCTGCCCGCCTCGGCTGCGGCCTCGGCTGCCGCCGTCTCGGACACGGCGGACTTCGGCGCCTTCTTCTTCGTGTCGCCGCTGTCCCCCGCCGAAACGGCCGACGCGGCGTCCGCCGCTGCCACGGGAGAGATCCCCGCGGTGCCGACGGCCAGCGTCGCGGCCAGCGCGCTGACCGCCATCCCCGCCCGGTGCCGGATGCTCCACCGTCTGCGTCTGTGTGCTCGGCTCTTCATGCTCCCCGCCCCTGTTGTCTCCGCCGTGCCGCTACACCCCTGTGCCGCTCAGCACTCAGCGGATGGCCGAACCGAACGCCTTGCCCTCGTCCGGGATGCCGTCGGCCCCGGGTTTGATCGTGGCCACCGTCCCGGTGCCCCCGTCGGCCGCCGACCAGGGCAGCGAGTACACGACGCCCTTCTGCGCGCCGGACGCCTTGCTGTACGGCACGCCCACGTACAGCCGCGTACCTGTCCCCCACAGGCCGAGGCCTGCGAAGTCGCGTGCCTCGGCGGTATCCGGCAGCCCCGCACCTCTGGCGAGCAGGACGTCCCCGTTGCCCGGTGCGCCGAGGCCGGGAAACACCTGCACGGCACCGGCGTTCTCCGCGGGCCCCACCTCCTGGTTGGGCACACTCACGGCCAGCCGCATGTTCGCCGCGGTGCCGACCTCGCCAGGTTCGGTGTTGGAGATCACGACCCGCTGACCGAAGAAGTCGCCGACCACGGGGTCACCCGCCACGTCAGGAGACAGGCGGTCGATGAGGTTGACCTCCTTGACCGCACCGGTGGGTTTGATGTGCAGCACGGTCACCGCACCCGCGTCGGCGACGTTGCCCACGTCCTCGCTCGGCGTGCCGACGGCCACCAGGGCGTCCGTCTCGGAAGAGGCGCCCTGCGGGCGGTAGGAGACGACGGCCAGCGAGGTGCCGAACCGGTCGTCCTTCTCCGCCGTGCCCGAGGTCAGCTCGGGCTGGTTCTCGTCGATGGCACCCAGGGACGTCGGGCGCCCGTCCGTCATGGTGTGACTGAAGACCGTCACGTTCCCGGCGAAGGACTCCGAACCGATCGCTTCACCCGGCGCGCCCACCACGAGATATCTGTAGCGTGCCGCGAGCGAGTAGCCGAAGCGGTCGTTCGCCTCCGCGGTTCCGGGGACTCCCGGATCATCCTGATTGACCGTCGCCCTCTTGGTGCCCTGTACGTAGTGCACACACCCGGCGTCCTTGAGCGACCCGATCGCCTCACCCGGCACTCCGATCGCCAGCGTGGGCTTGCTGTCCGTCGCCTTGGTGGCCGCCAGCGAGAACCCGAACAGGTCATTCGCCTCCGTCGTGGTCGACCCGTCCAGCCCGGCCTGCGTGTAGCTGTCCACGACGGAGCCGGTCCCGATCCCCGCCGGTGTGCCATGGATGACGTACACCGACCCGGCGTCCTGCTGCGCGCCGTCGGTCGTGGTGACGTCTTCGTACGGGGCACCGACCACCAGGTCCGTGCAGCCGTCGGAGTCCGCGTCGTACACGGCGATCGAGTAACCGAACTGATCCCCGGCCTCCGGGTTGGCGCTCATCTGACTCAGGGCTTGGGAGATCTCGAACGTGCCCTTGTCCGCGCCCATCACCACGCGCACCAGGCCCGCGCCCGACCGCCCCTCCACGGCGGCCTGAGGGTCGGCGATCGCTATGTCTCGCACCCCGTCGCCGTTGAAGTCCGACTCCGTGCCCGCCGTACACCCGGCTGCCACCGCCGGCGATGTCCCCAACGTGAACGCCCCGGCAGCGACGATGAGCACCGTCCCCATCCCCACGCCGAACAGCCGTGTGCACATGGGCACACTCCGCCCCAACCCCACAGTCCCCACCCCAGAGTCACAGGTTCCTCACAAGTGGGCTGAGGCAACAGGGCCGGACACCAGCCGTCAATATGCGACGTACACGTCAGAGACACCGAATGACGCATTCCGTAGCCCTCCGGAATGCACGGGCGTTGGCCCACCGAACGCAAACATGCCGCCCGGCGCGATCGGGGCCAGACGCCCGCCGCCCACCCTCCACGACTCCTCGGACGCACCCGGGATCGCAAAGCGGAGGGACTGCGTCGCTCCGGACGCCCGGTTGCTCGCCTGAAGGGGGTTGGCCGAAACACTGCCTTGCAGAGCGCGGGGGCCCCCTGACCTGAGCGAGTCGGAGAATCGGCGATCGCAAGGTCCTGGACAACCTCCAGGAGCCGTCGCCGGGCCCGGCGCGAGACCTACTCGGTGACTGGGTGCGGCACCCGCAAACGGCTCCGCCGTCGGCAGCCTCACGGGGTACGAGAGACCCCTGTGTCGCCCGAAAGGGCGGGACCCGAAGGTTTGCGCAGTTGACGCAGGTGGAAACGTTCCTGCGGCCTAGCGCTGTGGTGGGGCGGGTGGGACTCGAACCCACGGCCGACGGATTATGAGTCCGCTGCTCTAACCGGCTGAGCTACCGCCCCTAACGGCGCGTCGCGCACATTTGTGCGCGCCGTCTGCCGCAGCATAGCCGCTCATACGATCTCCTGCTTCGGATGGTCGGCATCGCTCGACCATGAGGACCGCAGGGCTGCCCGCATGGTTCCATCAGGAGCGGAACAAGAACGGAACAGGCACGAAAAAGGACCCCCGAGAGGCATCTCGAGGGTCCTTCGTCACAGCTCTCCCGACTGGACTCGAACCAGTAACCTGCCGGTTAACAGCCGGCTGCTCTGCCAATTGAGCTACAGGAGACCGAGCTCCCCCGACTGGACTCGAACCAGTAACCTGCCGGTTAACAGCCGGCTGCTCTGCCAATTGAGCTACAGGGGATCGTCTCGTTGCATCGAACGCACCTACCTGGGAACTCTCCGGGCGGCGCGCGCTCGCTGCGACACATACATTAGCGCAAGCAGGGGGGTGCTCCGCCAATCGGTATCCCTCGGTGGATCAGCGGGCGAGCGACAGACGACTGACGGACGCCTGACAGACGACTGACACACGAGTGACAGACGTGCGACGCCGACGCAAGGGAAGGGTGGCAGCCATGCGGTACCGGCTCACATTCGTGGCGGGACTGGCCCTCGGGTACGTGCTCGGGACCCGGGCCGGACGCGAGCGCTACGAGCAGTTGAAGAAGTCCGCCCGCGAGATCTCGCAGAACCCGGCCGTGCGCAACACCGTCGAGTCCGCGACGCAGCAGGGGCGCGAGGTGGCGGGCAAGGCCTTCCACTCCGTCTCCGAGAAGGTCGGGGACAAGATGCCCGACTCGGTCGCCGACCGGGTCCGGTCCCTGCGCGAGCGGGGCCAGGGGGGCGTCGAGGACGACTGGGGCACCAGCAACACCTAGCCGCCGGATCACGGACAGCAGAACGCGGACAGCGAACACGGGTACGGGACACCGCCCGCCGTGCGGCAGAATTCCTGGCATGGGGATAGTCGCAGGGTTGGACAGTTCGCCCGATTTCACGCGCATCGTGGTCTGTGACACGGACACGGGCGCCGTGCTCAAGCAGGGGTACGCCCCTCATCCGCTGGAGAACGCCGAGGGTGGCGGACGACCCTCCGACGTCGATCCACAGGCCTGGCTGCTCTCCCTCGGCGAAGCCGCCGGGGGCGGGCTGCTCGAAGGCGTGCAGGCCATCGGCGTGTCCGCCCAGCAGAACGCGCTCGTACCGCTCGACCAGCACGGCAACACCGTGCGGCCCGCGCTCGTCGGCAACGACCGGCGGGCGCAGGTGGCCGCCGTGGATCTCATCGACGGGCTCGGCGGCCGTGAGGCCTGGGCGCAGGCCGTCGGATGCGTGCCGCAGTCCTCGCTGCCGGTGACGAAGCTGCGCTGGCTGGCGAAGACGGAGCCGGAGGCCGCGCGGCGCGTGGCCAGCCTTCTGCAGGCGCCCGACTGGCTCGTGTGGCAGCTCCTCGGGCGGCCCGCCCGGCGCACGACCGACCGCGGCGGCGCATCGGGCACCGGGTACTGGTCGGCGGCGAACGGAACGTACCGCCCGGAGATCGTTGAAATGGCCCTGGGGCACCAGGCGATGCTGCCCGAGGTGATCGGGCCCGCCGAGGCCGCGGGGACGACGCCCGAGGGGCTGCTGATCTCGGCAGGTACGGGCGAGACGATGGCGGCGGCGTTCGGGCTCGGGGTCCAGCAGGGCGACGCCGTGGTGTCGCTCGGGGCGTCGGGTTCCGTGATGGCCGTGCACCACGAGGCGCTGCCCGATGCGAGCGGCAGCATCACCTCGCTCGCGGACGCCACCGGGATGCACCTGCCGGTCGTCCACACGTCGAACGCCGTGCGGGTGCTGCGCGGCTCCGCCGAGATGCTCGGGGTCACCGACCTGGAGGAGCTCTCCGCGCTCGCCATGAAGTCGACGCCGGGCGCCCACGGCCTGGTGTTCCTGCCGTATCTGGAGGGCGAGAAGACGCCGAACCTGCCGCACGCCGCGGGGACGCTGACCGGGCTGCGGCGGGAGTCGATGAAGCCCGAGCACCTGGCGCGCGCCGCCTTCGAGGGCATGCTGTGCGGGCTCGGGGACGCGCTCGACGTACTACGGAGCCGGGGGGTGGACGTCCGGCGCGTGTTCCTGCTGGGCGCCGCCGCCGAGCTGCCCGCCGTGCAGGCCGCGGCTCCGATGCTGTTCGGTACGCAGGTCGTCGTGCCGCAGCCCGCGGACTACGCGGCGATCGGTGCGGCGCGGCAGGCCGCGTGGGCGCTGACCGGGCAGCTGCCGCACTGGCAGGGGGCCGCCGCGCAGGTCTTCGAGCCGGGCGAGGAGCTCGCGGTGGGGCAGGCCGTGCGCCAGCAGTACGCGACGGTGCGGGAGCAGTCCCATCCCGGGGCCTTCACGTCCTGAGCCACACCTTCTGAGCCACACCTTTCATGATTCTTGAGTGAGACTAGTTCTTGACCCGGGCTGAAATTTGACCGGGTCATGGGTTAATCGGTTGCACGGCCATGGGTCGGGTGTCGGAGGATGGGGGCGGCCTTGCCCGCCCATCCACCCTGCCGACACCCGCGACCCGAGATCCGCGCCCCGAGACCCGACTCCTCGAGAGACCGAGCGTGCTCATACGACTCCTGCGGACGTATCTGCGTCCGTACCAGAAGCCCATCGCCCTGCTGGTGCTGCTGCAGTTCCTGCAGACCTGCGCCGCGCTCTACCTGCCCAGCCTGAACGCCGACATCATTGACAACGGTGTCGTCGACGGCGACACGGGCTACATCCTCAGCTTCGGCGGCATCATGATCGCCGTCACCATCGTGCAGATGGTCTGCAACATCGGCGCCGTCTTCTACGGCGCGCGGACCGCGGCCGCCCTCGGCCGTGACGTGCGGGCCGCCGTCTTCGACCGGGTGCAGTCGTTCTCGGCGCGCGAAGTGGGCCAGTTCGGCGCTCCGTCCCTGATCACGCGGACGACCAACGACGTCCAGCAGGTGCAGATGCTGGTCCTGATGTCGTTCACGCTGATGGTGTCCGCGCCGATCATGTGCATCGGCGGCATCGTGATGGCGCTCGGCCAGGACGTGCCGCTCTCCGCGGTCCTGGTCGCCGTCGTGCCCGTCCTCGGCATCAGCGTCAGCCTCATCGTGCGGCGGCTGCGGCCCCTGTTCCGCACCATGCAGGTGCGGCTCGACACCGTGAACCGCGTGCTGCGCGAGCAGATCACCGGCAACCGCGTCATCCGCGCCTTCGTCCGGGACGACTACGAGAAGGAGCGCTTCCGGAAGGCCAACGCCGACCTGACCGAGGTCTCGCTCGGCACCGGCAAGCTGCTCGCGCTGATGTTCCCGATCGTCATGACCGTCGTGAACGTCTCCTCGATCGCGGTCGTGTGGTTCGGCGCGCACCGCATCGACAGCGGCGGCATGCAGATCGGCGCGCTCACCGCGTTCCTCGCCTATCTGATGCAGATCGTGATGTCCGTGATGATGGCCACCTTCATGTTCATGATGGTGCCGCGCGCGGAGGTCTGTGCCGAGCGCATCGAGGAGGTCCTGGACACCGAGAGCAGCGTGGTGCCCCCGGCCGCCCCGGTGCACCGGCTGCGCAGCCACGGCCACCTGGAGATCCGGGACACCGGCTTCCGCTACCCCGGTGCCGAGGAGCCCGTCCTCAAGTCCGTCCACCTGGTCGCCAGGCCCGGCGAGACGACCGCCGTGATCGGGTCGACCGGCAGCGGCAAGTCGACGCTGCTGAGCCTCGTACCGCGACTGATCGACGCGACGGAGGGAGAGGTCCTGGTCGGCGGGGTGGACGTGGGCACCATCGACCCCGCGCTGCTCGCGAAGACCGTGAGCCTCGTCCCGCAGAAGCCGTACCTGTTCGCAGGCACCGTCGCGACCAACCTGCGCTACGGCAACCCGGACGCCACCGACGAGGAGCTCTGGCACGCGCTGGAGGTCGCCCAGGCCAAGGAGTTCGTCACGGGCCTCGACGAGGGGCTCGACGCGCCCATCTCGCAGGGCGGCACGAACGTCTCCGGCGGTCAGCGCCAGCGCCTGTCCATCGCCCGCACGCTCGTGCAGCGCCCGGAGATCTACCTCTTCGACGACTCGTTCTCCGCGCTCGACTACGCCACCGACGCCGCGCTGCGCTCCGCGCTCGGCCAGGAGACCGCCGAGGCGACCGTCGTCATCGTCGCCCAGCGCGTGTCGACCATCCGGGACGCCGACCGCATCGTGGTCCTCGACGAGGGCCGCGTCGTGGGCACCGGCCGCCATCACGAGCTGATGGAGAGCAATGAGACCTACCGGGAGATCGTGCTCTCCCAGCTGACGGAAGCGGAGGCCGCGTAATGCCCCCTGGCATCGGTGGACCGATGATGGGCCCCGACTCCCGGTCCATGAACTTCAAAGGCTCGGGCAAGCGGCTGCTCACGCAGTTCAGACCCGAGCGCGCCACGATGTACGCGATGCTCGTGGCCGGAGTCCTGAGCGTCGCCCTCTCCGTGCTCGGCCCCAAGATCCTCGGCCGCGCGACCGACCTGCTCTTCGCGGGCATCGTCGGCCGTGACATGCCCGAGGGGACGACGAAGGAACAGGCCCTCGACGGCCTGCGCGCCAAGGGCCACGGCGGCATGGCCGACATGCTCTCCGGCGTCGACTTCACGCCCGGCAAGGGCATCGACTTCGACGCGGTGGGCGAGGTCCTGCTGCTCGCGCTCGGCACGTTCCTGGTGGCGGGCCTGCTGATGGCGGTGGCGACGCGGCTTTCGAACCGCGCCATCAACAAGACCGTCTTCCGGATGCGTGGCGACGTACAGGCGAAGCTGTCGCGGCTCCCGCTGTCGTACTTCGACAAGCGGCAGCGCGGTGAGGTGCTGAGCCGCGCCACGAACGACCTCGACAACATCAACCAGACGCTGCAGCAGACGATGGGCCAGCTCATCAACTCGCTGCTGACCATCATCGGCGTCCTGGTGATGATGTTCTGGGTGTCGCCGCTGCTCGCGCTGGTGGCGCTGGTGACGGTGCCGCTGTCGTTCTTCGTGGCGACGAAGGTCGGCAAGCGGTCGCAGCCGCAGTTCGTGCAGCAGTGGAAGACCACCGGCGCGCTCAACGCCCATGTGGAGGAGATGTACACCGGGCACACCCTGGTGAAGGTCTTCGGGCGGCAGGAGGAGTCGGCGAAGGCGTTCGCCGAGCAGAACGAGCAGCTGTACGAGGCCTCGTTCAAGGCGCAGTTCAACAGCGGTGTCATGCAGCCGCTGATGTTCTTCATCTCGAACCTGAACTACGTCCTGGTGGCCGTGGTGGGCGGTCTGCGGGTCGCCTCGGGGTCGCTGTCGATCGGTGACGTGCAGGCGTTCATCCAGTACTCGCGGCAGTTCTCGATGCCGCTGACGCAGGTCGCCTCGATGGCGAACCTGGTGCAGTCGGGCGTCGCGTCCGCCGAGCGGATCTTCGAGGTCCTCGACGCGGAGGAGCAGGAGGCCGACCCGGTGCCCGGCGAGCGGCCCGAGAAGTCGCGCGGGCACGTCGCGATGGAGCACGTCTCCTTCCGCTACGACAAGGACAAGCCGCTCATCGAGGACCTGTCGCTGGACGTCGAGCCGGGGCACACGGTCGCCATCGTGGGACCCACGGGCGCGGGCAAGACGACGCTGGTGAACCTGCTGATGCGCTTCTACGAAGTGACGGGCGGGCGGATCGCCCTGGACGGGGTCGACATCGCGGCGATGTCGCGCGACGAACTGCGGTCCGGGATCGGCATGGTGCTCCAGGACACCTGGCTGTTCGGCGGCACCATCGCGGAGAACATCGCGTACGGCGCGCCGAAGGACGTCACGCGCGAGGAGATCGAGGAGGCGGCGCGCGCCGCCCACGCCGACCGCTTCGTGCGCACGCTCCCCGACGGCTACGACACGGTGATCGACGACGACGGCACGGGTGTGAGCGCGGGCGAGAAGCAGCTCATCACCATCGCGCGGGCGTTCCTCTCCGACCCGGTGATCCTGGTGCTCGACGAGGCGACGAGCTCCGTCGACACCCGGACTGAGGTGCTCATCCAGAAGGCGATGGCACGCCTCGCGCACGGGCGTACGTCGTTCGTCATCGCGCACCGGCTCTCCACGATCCGGGATGCGGACACCATCCTGGTGATGGAGAACGGGTCGATCGTGGAGCAGGGCACGCACGACGCGCTGCTGGCCGCGGACGGTGCGTACGCGCGGTTGTACGCGGCTCAGTTCGCGCAGGCCGTGGCCGAGGTGGACTAGCGACGCTGCCGGTTCGGGGGCTGCCTCAGTCCAGGTAGCCCCTGAGCTGGTCCGCGAAGGCGTGGTCCCGCAGCTTGTTGAGGGTCTTGGACTCGATCTGGCGGATGCGTTCGCGCGTCACGCCGAAGATCCGGCCTATCTCCTCCAGGGTGCGGGGCCTGCCGTCCGCGAGGCCGTAGCGCAGCTGGACGACTTTGCGTTCGCGTTCGCCGAGCGTCGAGAGGACGGCTTCCAGGTGCTCGCGGAGCAGCAGGAACGCCGCCGATTCCACGGGACTGGTGGCGTCGCCGTCCTCGATGAGGTCGCCGAGCGCGACGTCGTCCTCCTCGCCGACGGGGGCGTGCAGCGAGACGGGCTCCTGGGCCAGGCGCAGGACTTCGCTGACGCGCTCGTGCGGGAGGTCCAGGTGGGCGGCCACCTCTTCGGGCGTGGGCTCGTACCCGCGCTCCTGGAGCATGCGGCGCTGGACGCGTACGACGCGGTTGATGAGCTCCACGACGTGCACGGGCACGCGGATCGTGCGGGCCTGGTCCGCGAGGGCGCGGGACATGGCCTGGCGGATCCACCAGGTCGCGTACGTCGAGAACTTGTAGCCACGGGCGTAGTCGAACTTCTCGACCGCCCTGATCAGGCCGAGGTTGCCCTCCTGGACGAGGTCGAGCATGGTGAGCCCGCGGCCCACGTACCGCTTGGCGACGGAGACGACCAGGCGGAGGTTGGCCTCGATGAGGCGGCGCTTGGCCATCCGGCCCAGGACGACCAGCTTGTCGAGGTCCAGGGCGAGTTGGGAGTCCAGGTCGGGGGTGTTGCTCAGCTTCTCCTCCGCGAAGAGGCCTGCCTCTACGGCACGGGCGAGCTCCACCTCCTCGGCCGCGGTGAGCAGCGGGATACGCCCTATTTCGCGCAGGTACTGGCGGAACAGGTCGGACGAGGGGCCGCCGGTGTCGGCGCGGCTGCGGGGCGCGGGGAGATCGAGGATCTCGGGCGCGAGGGCCTCGGGGGCGTCCGGCGCCTCGGGGGTGTCGTCCTGTGAGGCGGGTGTCTCGGGGGTCTGTGCGGTTTCCCGGGCCGTTTCCTGCGCTGCCGAGGCCTCGGGGTGCCGGGTGGCTCGGCTCTGTGGCGGGACCGACTCCAGGACGTCCGTATCCGCATCCGCGCGCGGGGCGGTGTCGGTCTGAGTGAGGGTCTGGGTCTGCACGGGGGCGACCTCCAGGGTGATCGCATCTGAGGCGTGCGGCAACGGGAGAGGGACGACGGCCTCGCCGCTGTCCGTCCCGATCACGAATTGTGGAACCGCGGGGGTGTCGGACCCGCTGTCGGCGGGTCGGCCGCGCTCCGAGGACTCAGGCACCGGAACCCAGTGTGGGGCACGACACACGGCCGCCACGAGGGGCGTGCGGTGACTTTTTGAGTCCGGTCCGTAACCGCGTGGTTACCCGTCGGGTAACCCCGGCCTCCGGGACGAATCCCGCACGCTGTCCGGAGGGAGCCTCCTCGCGTGCCCGGAGGGAAGTCCCCCGCGTGCCCGAAGGGAGTCCCCCGCAGGCGCGGAAGGTCGGCTCAGAGCGCGTCCGCGCCCCGCTCGCGCAGTGCCTGGCCGTACTGCTGCAGGACCCACAACTCGTTCTGCACGGCGGTCAGATGCTGTGGGTCGCCGCCCGCGCCGAGCCGGGCGAGGCTGCCCTGGACGTCACGGATGCGCCGGTCGACGGCGCGCAGCCGGACCTGCACCAGCTGGATGCCCGCGTACATCTCGTCGACGGTCTTGCGCAGGATCGCCTCTACCGCGAGCTCGGTGACCATCGAGCGGACCGCGTCGTCGGGCGCGGCGTCGCGGACGCGTACGAGGTACTCCTGCGGGTCCTGTGCGCCGTACTCCGCGCCGCCCGCCTCCTCGATGGCGCGGCGCACCGCGGCGTAGGGCGGGGCGGTGAACTCGTCCAGGCCGTACGCGTCGAAGGCCGGGGAGACCAACTGCGGGTACTGCAGGGCCAGCTTGATCAGTTCGCGCTCGGTGCGGTGGGCGGGGCTGCGCAGGTTGAGCGCGGGGCCGCTGAAGCCCTGCGGCGCGCTCTCGTACGCCGGGGAGGAGCGCTGGGCCGCGGGGGCGGGGCCGCGGCCGCCGCGGTCGCGGGCCCAGCGGGCCAGCTGGGCGACGCGCTTGACGACGAACTGCGTGTCGAGGATGCCGAGCATGCCCGCGAGCTGCACGGCGACCTCGTGCTGTGCGCCGGTGTTCTTGATGCGGGCCACCACGGGGGCGGCCTCGTCCAGGGCGGACGCGCGGCCCGCGGGGGTCTCCAGGTCGTACCTGGCGACGATCTGGCGGAGCGCGAACTCGAAGAGCGGCGTGCGCGGTTCGACCAGGTCGGCGACTGCGGCGTCGCCCTTGGCGAGGCGCAGGTCGCAGGGGTCCATGCCGTCGGGGGCGATCGCGATGTACGTCTCCGCGGCGAACTTCTGGTCGTCCTCGAAGGCGCGCAGGGCGGCCTTCTGGCCCGCCGCGTCGCCGTCGAAGGTGAAGATCACCCGGGCCGAGCCGTTGTCCATCAGGAGGCGGCGGAGGATCTTGATGTGGTCGCCGCCGAAGGCCGTGCCGCAGGTCGCGATGGCGGTGGTGATGCCCGCGAGGTGGCAGGCCATCACGTCCGTGTAGCCCTCGACGACGACGGCGCGGCTGGACTTGGCGATGTCCTTCTTGGCGAGGTCGATGCCGTAAAGGACCTGGGACTTCTTGTAGATCGCCGTCTCGGGCGTGTTCAGGTACTTCGGGCCGTTGTCGTCGTCGCGGAGCTTGCGGGCGCCGAAGCCGACCACGTCGCCGCCGATGTCGCGGATCGGCCACATGAGGCGGCCCCGGAAGCGGTCGATGGGGCCGCGGCGGCCCTCCTGGGAGATGCCGGAGAGGGTGAGCTCCTTGTCGGTGAAGCCCTTGCCGCGCAGATAGCGGGTGAGGTGGTCCCAGCCCGCCGGGCTGTAGCCCACGCCGAAGTGCGCGGCCGCCGCCTGGTCGAAGCCGCGCTCGGCGAGGAACTTCCGGCCGATCTCGGCCTCGGGGCTCTCCAGCTGGTCCACGTAGAACTGCGCGGCGATCTTGTGGGCCTCGACCAGGCGGATCCGCTCGCCGCGCTGGTGCGCGGGGTTGTACCCACCCTCTTCGTAGCGCAGCGTGATGCCTGCCTGGGCGGCGAGGCGCTCGACCGTCTCCGAGAACGTGAGGTGGTCGATCTTCATCACGAAGGCGATCGTGTCGCCGCCTTCCTGGCAGCCGAAGCAGTGGAAGAGACCCTTGCTCGGGCTGACCTGGAAGGACGGGGACTTCTCGTCGTGGAAGGGGCACAGGCCCTTGAGGTTTCCGCCCCCCGCGTTGCGCAGCTGGAGGTAGTCGGAGACCACGGCGTCGATCGGGACCGCGTCCCGAACCGCCTTCACGTCTTCGTCATTGATCCTTCCTGCCACGTAGGAATACTACGGCTCCCCTGTGACACTCCCGCCCGGCCGGTCACGCCAGGAGCGACGCCAGGGGGGTCGACGGGTCCGCGAGGGCGTCCGGGTCGGGCCGTGTGCCCTGCCGGATCAGCTGCTGGATGGGGTCAGTGACGTCCCACACATTCACGTTCATCCCCGCGAGGACCTGCCCGTCGCGCAGCCAGAAGGCGATGAACTCCCGCTTGCCCGCGTCGCCGCGCACCACCACTTGGTCGTACGAGCCCGGGGGCGCCCAGCCCGAGTACTCCAGGCCGACGTCGTACTGGTCGGAGAAGAAGTAGGGCACGCGGTCGTAGGTGACGTCCTTGCCGAGCATCGCGCGGGCGGCGGCGGGGCCTCCGTTGAGGGCGTTGGCCCAGTGCTCGACGCGCAGGCGCGTGTCAAAGAGCGCGTGGTGGACTGCGGCCACGTCACCCGCCGCGTAGATGTCGGGGTCGGAGGTGCGCAGCGACGCGTCGACGGCGATGCCGCCGCCGTCGGCACGGTCGACCAGGTCGAGGCCCGCGGACTCGGCGAGGGCCGTGCGGGGGGCCGCGCCGATGGCCGCGAGGACGTCGTGCGCCGGGTGCTCCTCGCCGTCGTCCGTGCGGGCGGCGAGGACCATGCCGTCCTGGCCGGTGATCTCGGTGAGCCGCGCGCCGAAGTGGAAGCGGACGCCGTGCTCGGCGTGCAGGTCGGCGAACATCTGGCCGATCTCGGGGCCGAGGACGGCGTGCAGCGGGGTCTGCTCGGACTCGACGACGGTGACCTCCGCGCCGTACTCCCTGGCGGCCGCCGCGATCTCCAGGCCGATCCAGCCCGCGCCCGCGATCACCAGGTGCCCGTTGTCCCTGCCGAGGGCGGACAGGACGTGCCGGAGGCGGTCGGCGTGCGCGAGGCGGCGCAGGTGGTGGACGCCGGCCAGGTCGGTGCCGGGGACCTCCAGGCGGCGGGGCTCGGCGCCGGTGACGAGCAGGAGCTTGTCGTAGCGGATGACGGCGCCGTCGCCCAGGCGCACGGCCTTCGTCTTGCGGTCGATGGCGACGACGGTCTGGCCCAGGTGCAGCTCGACGTCGGCCTGCGCGTACCACCCCGGCTCGTGGACGAAGACGCTGTCGCGGTCCTCCTTGCCCAGGAGGTATCCCTTGGACAGGGGCGGGCGCTCGTAGGGGTGGTCCCGCTCGTCGCCGATGAGGATCACCCGGCCGGTGAATCCTTCGGAGCGGAGCATCTCGGCCGCCTTGGCGCCGGCCAGCCCTCCTCCGACAATGACGAACGTCTGATCCGCGTCGACCACTTGATGCCTCCTTGCCCGGGGTACCGGGGGTGTGCCCCGGAAGAACACGTTCTTGCCACACTTGCCAACTGGGCTTGCCGCCACTGGGAGCGTCCCGCACGCAGCGTGATGGGGGAAGGGGGCCTGCCCCCAACTGGCCACATCACGTCACGCCCCGTGGTCACTCCATGGTCACTCCACGGCCCTGCCACGGCCTTTCCATGGTCACTTGCTCTCGATTTGTCAGGGACCTCGGGTCAGGGCCTCGCCGTCAGCCGGGTGTGCAGGGCGCGGGCCGCGGCGTCCGTGAGGGACGCGATCTGGTCGATGACGACGCGCTGCGCGGCGCGGTCGTCGGGCGCCGCGTCGTACAGCGCGCGGAACTGCGGGTCGAGTCCGTCGGGGGCGCGGGTGGTCAGCGCCTCGGCGAGCTCGGCGACGACGATGCGCTGATCCGCGCGGAGCCGCTCCTGAGCGGGGCGCTGCATCACATAGCGATCGGCCACGGCCTTGAGCACCGCGCATTCGTGGCGCGCCGCGCGCGGGACGACGAGCTCGGCGGCGTACCGCGTGAGGGGGCCCGTGCCGTACCGCGCGCGGGTGGCTGTCTCCGCGGCCAGACAGAAGCGGCCGATGAGCTGGCTGGTGGCGTCCTTCAACCGGGCCTGGGCGACGGCCGATCCGTCGTACCCGTGCGGCCACCACTCCTGGTCCAGGAGGCGGTCGAGGGCCTGGGCGAGCTCTTCGGGGTCGGTGTCCTCGGGGACATAGCGGCCCAGCGCCACGGCGTAGACGTCCTGGCGCTCGGGCTCGGCGTGCAGCGCGTTCGGATCGATGTGACCGGCGTGCAGGCCGTCCTCGAAGTCGTGGACCGAGTACGCCACGTCGTCGGACCAGTCCATGACCTGCGCCTCGAAGCAGGTGCGCTGCCCAGGGGCCTCTTTGCGGACCCAGTCGAAGACGGGGCGGTCGTCTTCGTAGACACCGAACTTGGTGGATGCCGGGCCGGTGGGGTGGGCGCCGAGCGGCCAGGGGTACTTGGTGGCGGCGTCCAGGGCGGCACGCGTGAGGTTGAGTCCCACGCTGACGAGTTCGTCGGTGGACTCGGAGCGGATGAAGCGCTTCGGCTCGATGCGGGTGAGGAGCCTGAGCGACTGGGCGTTGCCCTCGAAGCCGCCGCAGTCCCGCGCCACTTCGTTCAGCGCCTGCTCGCCGTTGTGCCCGAACGGGGGGTGGCCGAGGTCGTGGGAGAGGCAGGCCGTCTCCACCAGATCGGGGTCGCAGCCCAGCGCGGCACCGAGCTCCCGGCCCACCTGGGCACACTCCAGAGAGTGCGTCAGACGGGTGCGGGCGCTGGCGTCCCAGGCCTGGCTCCTGGTGCCCGGCGTGACGACCTGGGTCTTTCCCGCGAGGCGGCGCAGGGCCGCGGAGTGCAGGACGCGCGCGCGGTCGCGCTGGAAGGCCGTGCGCCCCGGCCTCTTGTCGGGCTCGGCCGCCCACCGCTCCGCGGCTGCCTCGTCATAGGCGCTGTACGCCTCGTATCGCGCGTTCGGTGCTGTGCCTTCCATGCACCGACAGTAGACGCAAGCACTGACAAACAGGGATCTGGCCTCATGGATTCGGCCTCCGTCAGACGCTGCTGAGGCTGCGTCGGCGGGCTGCTGCCGGGGCGGTGCGTGCCTGGTCGTAGCGGTGCAGGACGAGGTGGGCGAGTGCCGCGTGGGGGCCGAGGGGGGCCGCGGCGATCCAGGGGGCGGCGGCCGCGCTCTGCGTGGCGAAGCGGCCGGGCGCGGTGAAGTAGGAGGCGACGGCGGTGTGCGTCCGCCCTTCCGCGGCCAGCATCGCGACGGCTTCCGGCACGGTGCGGGGGCAGGCGGCCGTGGGCGCGGCGTAGGCGGGCACAACGGGGACGCCCAGGCGTTCGGCGAGCAGCCCGGCCGCGGTCTCCGTGTCGGCGGCCGACTCCGGGTCGCGGGAGCCCGCGGCGGCGAGGACCACCGCATGCCTGCGCCGGGCGCTCGCGCCGGGCGGCCGTGCGGGCCAGCCCGCCTGGACGAGCTGGGCGTGCAGTGCCTCGGCGAGCAGCGGGTGGGGGCCGAGCGGTGCGGCGACGCGGGTTTCGAGGGCGGGGAAGCGGGCGGCGGCCGCGGGGATGTCGCCCTTGACGTGCTGGCCCCGGCTCAGGAGGAGGGGGACGAGGACGGCTTGGGTGCGGGTGCGGGTGTGTGTGGCGAGCTCGTCGAGGGTGTCGGTGAGCAGCGGCTCGTTCAGCTCGATGTGCCCGAGCCGGACGGCGAGCCCGGGCCGCTGTTCGCGGATCCGCTCGGCGAGGGCCGTGACGGTGGCGAGGGCGCGGGGGTCGCGGCTGCCGTGGGCGACCAGGACGAGGGTGGGGCGGGGGGCCGGGCCGGGGTTCGATCGGGGCGCGGGACGGCGTCTGCCGTCGGGCGCGACGAGGCTGAGCTGGGTGCCGAGCTGGCTGGAAATGCGGTCCATGATCTGCGCCGTACTGTCGAGGTGAGTGCTGCCGGACTCGTCGCGAAGAGGGTTCGACGGCGTCATGAACCGAGGATGGCCGGGACGTGTTGCGGGGGCGTTGCGCGGCAGTGACGACTGTTTGCGCCGGGCTCACGGCGGGTGGCGGGGCGCTGTCAGGGGTGGGGGCGGGGTGGGGTTCGGGGTGGGGTGGGGGGCGGTCTCGGGGGTGTTTCGGGGGCACGGGTCGCTGACGCGGTCGGCGGGGCGGCTTACCGTTGAGGCAATGATCGGATCGGGGGAGATCCGGCGGGGCACGGGGGCGGATCGCCGATGAAGAGACGTGGGGACGGGGCGCGAGGGGCGGCTCGGGAGCGGTTCCGGTCGCGGTTGCGGTGGCAGGCGTCGACGCCTGCGTGGCTTCGGGGACCGGCGTGGCTGAGGATGCCGCGCACGCGGAAGGAGCAGCGGCGGACCGTGCAGGCCGTGATGGTGCTGTGCGTGCTCGCGCTGCTGCCCGCGACCTGGCTGTTCGTGTCGACGGACGACAAGATCGGGACGGTCGCCGAGGCGCCGCGCACCCGGGTCGCGGTGGTCTTCGGCGCCGGGCTCTGGCAGGGCGAGCCGTCACCGTATCTGGCGCACCGGCTCGACGCGGCAGCGGAGTTGTACCGCACGGGCCGCATAAAGGTCGTGCTGGTGACGGGTGACAACAGCCGCGAGGAGTACGACGAGCCGGATGCCATGCGCGCCTATCTGAAGAAGCACGGCGTGCCGGACCGGCGGATCGTGAGTGACTACGCCGGGTTTGACACATGGGACTCCTGCGTCCGCGCCAAGAAGATATTCGGCGTGGACCGGGCGGTGCTGATCAGCCAGGGCTTCCACATACGCAGGGCGGTCGCGCTGTGCGACGCGGCGGGCGTGTCGTCGTACGGGGTCGCGGTGGACGCGGTGCACGACACGACCTGGTACTACGGCGGCGCACGCGAGGTCCTTGCGGCGGGCAAGGCGGCACTCGACGCGACGTTCCGGCCGGACCCGCACTTCCTGGGTCCGCGGGAGCCGGGCGTGGAACGGGCACTGGCCTCGCGGCCCTGAGTCACACGGCTGTGAGTCGCGCGGCTGTGAGTCACACGGCTGTGAGTCGCGCGGCCCTCACAGCGGGGTTCGGCGGTCGCTGAGGTCGGATTACCGCGTGCGTAACGTGATCACGCCCGGGCGCGTAACAACCGCGGCGGACGCTGGACGGTATGCACTCCACAGCGACATCGGCGACACCGGTGCCACCGGCGACCCCTTCGGCCGCGGCCGCGGCCACGTCCACGGCTGCTCCGGTCGGGGTGACGGCGACCCACTGTCCGTACTGCGCGCTGCAGTGCGGGATGGGCCTGACGACGGGCCCCGGTGGCGATGTGGAGGTCGTGGAGCGTGCCGGGTTCCCCGTGAACAAGGGAGCCCTGTGCGGCAAGGGGCGCACGGCGCCCGCGGTGCTCTCCTCCCGGGTGCGGCTGACGGAGCCACTCATCCGGTCCCACGCCACGGGCAGGCTCACGCCGGCCACCTGGGAGGAGGCCCTCGACCGGATCGCCGACGGGCTGTCCCGCACCCGGTCCGAGCACGGCGCGGACGCGTGCGGGGTGTTCGGCGGGGGCGGACTGACCAACGAGAAGGCGTACGCGCTGGGCAAGTTCGCGAGGGTCGCGCTCGGCACGTCGCAGATCGACTACAACGGACGGTTCTGCATGTCGTCGGCCGCGGCCGCCGGTCAGCGGGCGTTCGGGCTCGACCGGGGGCTGCCGTTTCCGTTGGAGGACATCCCGCGCACTGGGTGCGTGGTCCTCGTCGGGTCGAACCTCGCCGAGACGATGCCGCCCGCGCTGCGGTATCTGACGGAACTGCGGGAGAACGGCGGCACGTTGATCGTCGTCGACCCCCGGCGGACCCGGACCGCCGAGCAGGCCGATCTGCACCTGGCGCCGCGGCCCGGCACGGATCTCGCCCTGGCGCTCGGCCTGCTGCACCTGATCGTGGCGGAGGGGCGCACGGACGACGCGTACATCGAGGAGCGGACGAGCGGATGGGGGGAGGCACGGGCGGCGGCGATGGCGCACTGGCCGGAGCACGTCGAGCGGATCACCGGCGTGGCGGTGCCCCAACTGCGCGATGCCGTGCGGCTCTTCTGCGGCGCGGACGCGGCGATGGTGCTCACCGCACGCGGTCCCGAGCAGCAGTCGAAGGGCACGGACACCGTGGGGGCGTGGATCAACCTGTGCCTCGCCACGGGGCGGGCCGGGCGGCCGCTGTCCGGGTACGGCTGCCTGACGGGCCAGGGCAACGGGCAGGGCGGGCGGGAGCACGGCCAGAAGGCGGACCAGCTGCCGGGCTACCGCAAGCTGACCGACCCGGCGGCGCGGGCCCATGTGGCGGGGGTCTGGGGGGTGGACCCGGATGCGCTGCCGGGGCCCGGCAGGTCGGCGTACGAACTGCTCGACGCGTTGGGCGGGGACATCAAGTCGCTGCTCCTGATGGGTTCCAACCCGGTCGTCTCCGCGCCGCGGGCCGCGCATGTGGAGGAGCGGCTGCGGTCGCTCGACTTCCTGGCGGTGGCGGACGTGGTGCTGTCCGAGACGGCTCGACTGGCGGACGTGGTGCTGCCGGTGACGCAGTGGGCCGAGGAGACGGGGACGGTGACGAATCTGGAGGGCCGGGTGCTGCTGCGACAGCGGGCGGTGTCCGCGCCGGGCGGGGTGCGCAGCGATCTCGACGTGCTGCACGGGCTGGCGGCGCGGCTCGGGCACGCGAAGGGGTTCCCCACCGAACCGGAGGAGGTCTTCGAGGAGTTGCGCCGGGCGAGCGCGGGCGGGCCCGCGGACTACTCGGGGATCAGCTACGAGCGGCTGCGGGAGGACGACGGGGAGGGGGTGTTCTGGCCGTGTCCCGCGGAGGCGGAGGCGGATGCGGAGGCGGAGGCCGGGAGTGACGCCGGGGCGGGGGACGGAGCAGGGGACCGTGTGGGGCGTCGCGGGACGCCGCGGTTGTTCCTGGAGCGGTTCGCCACCGAGGACGGGCGGGCGCGGTTCGTGCCGGTGGTGCACCGGGATGCGGCGGAGGAGCCGGACGCGGAGTATCCCGTGCTGCTCACGACGGGGCGGGTGCTCGCGCAGTACCAGTCCGGGGCCCAGACGCGGCGCGTCGACGAGCTCAACTCAGCGGCTCCGGGGCCCTTCGTGGAGCTGCATCCGCGGCTCGCCGCGCGTCTGGGGGTCGAGGAGGACGATCCGGTCGCCGTCGTCTCACGGCGCGGCCGGGCGGTGGCTCCGGCGCGGGTGACGTCGGCGATCCGCGCCGACACGGTCTTCATGCCGTTCCACTGGCCGGGCGAGGGGCGGGCCAACACCCTGACGCATCCCGCGCTGGATCCCGTGTCGCGGATGCCGGAGTTCAAGGTGTGCGCGGTGCGGGTGGAGCGGTTGTGAGGCCGGGTGGCGCGGGCCCGGAGCCGAAGCCCCGGGCCCGCGGTCGTGCAAAGGGCGGGGATCAGCAGGTGCGGCCCGTGTACCAGGCGCCGTCGACACCCGAGGCGGAACCGATCCAGGTCACGCCGGGGCCCACGCACTGCTCGCTGTTGGGGCCCCAGTCGTCGATCTCGATCACGATGTGCGAGCCGTCGCTCGTGCAGTGGTTGTAGTAGGCGTCGCTGCCCGTCTCGTAGAACCCGCAGGGGTTCTGGACGGCCGCGGGCTCGGCGGAGGCCGAGGACGCCAGGGTCATCCCGAGGCCGACGGCCAGGGCACCGATGAGGGCCGGCAGGGAACGGCGAACTCGCATGAGCGACTCCTTCTAAGAAAAGGTGCAAAGGCACCGACTCGCACACCTACAGGTGCACACGGAGAGCTTCACTTCGATCACCATCCGTAGTCACGCCAACTCGCTCTCACGGGTGATTCAGATCACCGGTTCGGGTGTGTAAGCGTTTGAACTGCACATTTGCCGTTGTGGGGCGGGGGTTGATCAGCGGGGCGGGAGGTGGCTGCTCCGCCGGATCCGCCGGTGGGACGCCCAGTCCCCGCCCCCGATCACCAAGCCGGAGGTGCGCAGTCCGGCCGCCACACGCGGGGCCGCGACGTAGACCCAGGCGCGCACCGCGGACCCGGCGTGGTCGAGTACGTCGCGTACGACCCGCTCGTAGAGGTTGCGGGGGTCGCCCGGGGCGTACTCCTCCAGGAGGTCCAAGGTGACGAGGAGGCGGTCGTAGGCGGTGGGGAGCGCGGTCACCAGTTCTCCGCGCACCGGGCCCTCGCCGGGGCGCTCGACGGCGTACGGGTATCCGGGGCCGTCGTAGAGGACGGCGTCCGGCAGCAAGGCGGGCGCCTCCGTCGCGGTCCGGCCGCGCAGGTGGACGGCGTGGTTGGGCTCCCCCGGGCGCAGCGTGCCGTACACGAAGAACGGTAGCCGGGCCGTGCCGCGTTCGTCTTCCATGGGCCGATTGTGCACAGCGGCGGCTTAGTGCAGGGCGCCCGGGTCGAGCGGCCAGGGCGAAGGTCCCGAGTGGCGCGTTTTCGATGGTCTTAGGCGTAGCTGTTACACAACCTCCCGTTTTCCGTGATGGAGGGTTCCTACCTTCGAAAGCGGTGGCCGGTCCTCTGCCGAATCCCCGGTGCAGCCCCCTGGACCGGCCACCACCAGCGCCCCCCACGTGACGGTCAGCCACCCCATGAATCCGATGCCTCGCCGCCTGCTCCTCCTGGGCGCACCCTCCGCCGCCCTGGCGGCCCTCGCACTGACCGGGTGCGCCAGTACGGACGGCCTCGGTCACGGCGACTCCGCGCCGTCCGTCTCCGTGCAGCCGCACCCCGAGGCGGTCTGGCCCGCCTGGGCCGGGAATACCTCGCGGGCGCCGGGCGCCGAGGCCGCCACGCGCCAGCCGCCCCCGCAGCCGTTGAGGGGCCTGAAGGTCGGTTCGGGAGGGCTCACCTCGATGGACGTGCACGAGATCCTGCGGGCCGACCCCCGCACGAAACCGCTCGCCGACCGCGGAATGATCGACCGGCCGGGACAGGCCGGGATACGGCCGCCGATGTTCCTGGACCTCACCGGCGACAAGAAGCCCGACATGCTCGTGGCCGCCGACACGGAGAGCGGCCGGTCGGTGCTCGCCGTCTACACCGAGCGCGGCGGCAAGGTCTACCCGATCCTGTTCACCTCCGGCAGGAGCCTGAGCGTGGAGACGATCGGTCCCGACCTGCTGGTGCGCACCCCGTGCTCGGAGGGCGGCGAGCAGGCCGTGCGCTTCCACTGGGACGGCGCGCGGATGTCCACGGTCAGCGACATCAAGAACTACAAGAGGTCGCCCCGGCCGACCGGGACGCCCGGGACGACCGACCAGCACCCCGGCCCCTCCGGCTCCCCCTCGGGCCCCTCCGACTCCCCCTCCCCATGGAGCCCTTGATGCCGCGCAGGCCCAGGGCCAGGACCACGGCCAGGACCCGTGCCGCGCTCAACAGTCTCGGGCTGCGCTGGAAGATCACCGCGTTGCTCGCCGTGGGCTGTGCGGTCGTCGCCGTCGCCATCGGTCTGCTCGTCCACCACGCGCGGCTCGACCAGATCTCCTCGGGGGCCCGCTCCGGCGCGGTGGCGCAACTCGTCCGGCTGCGCCAGCTGTACGAGCTGACGGGCCAGGTCGACCAGACCGACACGGACGCCGCCATCGACGACCCCCGCCTCCCCGCGCCGCTGCGGCGGGCTGCGCTGGCCGGGCAGCGCACCACCTACCTCGACCTGACATCGGACGACCCGTGCGTCTGGGCGGCACGGCCGGTCGGCGACCACCCCCGCCACGTCCTGTCCATCCGCGAGCCGCTGCACGAACAGGCCGACGACATGGCCGAGTTCGACCGGCAGCTGCTGGTCTCGGGCGCCGTCGTCGTAGGCCTCGCCGCGCTCGGCGGCGCCGGACTTTCCAGCAGGCTGAGCCGCGAGCTGCGCACCGCGGCGGCCATCGCGCGCCGCATCAGCCAGGGCGACCTCGACGCCCGCATCGACCATCCGCGCCCGCCCGGCGTGCGGCACGGCAAAGACGAGGTGGCCGAACTGGCCACGGCCGTCGACACGATGGCCGCGTCCCTGCAGCAGCGCCTGGAGGCCGAGCAGCGCTTCACCGCGGACGTCGCCCACGAGCTGCGCACCCCGCTGACGGGCCTGCACACGGCGGCCGAGCTGCTGCCGCCGAGCCGCCCCACCGAGCTCGTGCGCGACCGGGTCCGCGCCCTGCGCACCCTCACCGAGGACCTACTCGAAGTGGCGCGCCTCGACGCGGAGGTGGAGAAGCCCGACCTGGAGGTGCATCCGCTGGGGCGGCTCGTCGAGGCCATCGCGGAGCGGGCGGGCGGGTCGACGGCCGGTTTCACCCCGGTGGGTGCGGACCGCGCGTACGAGACCTTCGTACGGACGGACGCGCGTCGTCTGGAGCGCATCTTCGCCAATCTCGTCGGCAACGCGCGCAAGCACGGCGGCGATCCGGTCGAGGTGCGCGTCGACGGCGTCGAGGTCACGGTCCGCGACCACGGACCCGGCTTCCCCGACCACCTCCTTGAGGACGGCCCGCGGCGCTTCCAGACCGGCGCGCGGGAGCGCGGCCAGGGCACCGGTCTCGGCCTGACCATCGCGTGCGGCCAGGCCCAGGTGATCGGCGCCCGCGTGGAGTTCTCCAACGCGGCGGACGGCGGGGCGGTGGCGGTGGTGCGCTTGCCCGAAGCGTGAGCCGAGGGTCATTACGCTGACCGCATGACGCACCGCCTCGCACCGAAAGCCAAGGAAGCCACCATCGGCGAGCTCGCTGCGCGCAGCGGAGTCGCCCCTTCGGCCCTGCGGTTCTACGAGACCGAAGGGCTCATCAAGTCCCGTCGCACCACGGGCAATCAGCGCCGCTACAGCCGGGACACCCTGCGCCGGGTCGCCTTCATCCGCACCTCGCAGCAGCTCGGCATGCCGCTCGCCGCGATCCGCGAGGTGCTCGCCATGCTCCCCGAGGACCGCACGCCGAACCGCGCGGACTGGGCGCGGATCTCCGAGTGCTGGCGCGAGGACCTCGACACCCGGATACGGACCCTCCAGCGGCTGCGCGACAACCTCGACGACTGCATCGGCTGCGGCTGCCTCTCGCTGTCCCGGTGCTCGCTCTCCAACGCCTTGGACGCGCTCGGCACACGCGGCCCAGGACCGCGCCGCCTCGTCGAGAAGCAGGTTCCGTGCGCCACCGGGGCCTGCGGGACGACGGCGGAAGACCAGGAGGACGCGTGCGTATGACAAGCGCCGGGACAACTGCCACGACAACCGCCGCACTGGCACAGCGCATCGAGGTCGACGGGCGTCCCGCGACCGCCGAGAACCTGCTGTGGCCCGCCCTCGTCCAGACGGGGCACTTCACCGCGATGCAGGTCAGGGGCGGCAAGGTGCGCGGCCTGGACCGTCATCTGGCCCGGCTCGACGCGGCCACGCGGGAGCTCTTCGGGCACGGTGTCGACGGGGAGCACGTGCGCGGCCTGGTCCGGCACATCCTGCGCGACGACACCACCGAGGCGTCCGTACGGGTCTACGTCCACGCCCCGGACGGCAAGCCGTCCCACCTGGTCACCGTCCGGCCGCCCACGGAGCTGCCCGCCACGATGGAGGCCCGCGCGCAGTCGCTGCGCTCGGTGGCGTACCAGCGGCCCTTCGCCCACATCAAGCATCTGGGCGGCTTCGGCCAGGCCCGACACGCCGAGCTCGCGCGGGCCGCGGGTTTCGACGAGGTGCTGCTCACCGGTCCCGGCGGGGAGGTCAGCGAGGGCGCGGTCACGAACATCGCCTTCTTCGACGGCACGGACGTCGTGTGGCCGGACGCGCCGCACCTGTCCGGCATCACGATGCAGCTGGTCCGGTCGCGCCTGCCCGCCGCGGGGCTGCCCACCCGGCAGGCTTCGGTCACCCTCGCGGACCTCCCCTCGTACGCGGCGGCCTTCGTCACCAACGCGTGGGGGGTCCGTCCCGTGCGGCGGATCGACGAGGTCGTGTACGGGGTCGACGAGAAGCTGATGGCGACGGTGGCGGGGGCGTACGAGGAGGTGCCGTGGGACACCCTCTGACCCTCCGATGACCGACCGTCCGATGCCCCTCCGAGGCACCCGCCGCCGCTGACCTGTCGCCTCGCGCCGCACCTCTCGGCGCCCCGCCCCGCGCCCCCGCCTGGCGCATCGGGTCACCCATTCACAGGCGAGCCGCGCACCCTTCGGACACGGTCCGCCGACACGCCGGTGACCTGCTGGAACGTTCCTCCCACCGCGCCGGAAGACCCCCGCACCCGGCCTTTCTGATGTCCCATCAGGAGGCGCTGGGCGCCGAGTGCCACTTACCTCGGTAGAGCGGGGTTCGACCGACGCAGCGGCACTTGGGGGTGCCGCGGGCCGTGCCCGTGCGATGGCCCTCGGAGGAACGACCACATGCGCTACGCCCGTCTGCTGACCGGTACCGCTCTCGCCGTGGCGGCGGGCGCTCTGGCCGTCCCCGCCTCCGCCGCTCCCGGCCCACCGGCCGGGGGTCTGGAGATCCGCCCCGCCACCGTCACCCCCGGCTCCACCGTCACCGTGGACACGACCGCCTGCGGCCCGGGCGGGACCGCGACGGGGGACGCGAGCGCGGTGGGCGCGGGCACGTTCACGCTGGCGCCGAGCAACCACCCGGAGGGCAGCGAGACCGCGGCCGGACGGTTCGAGGTGCCGCCGTCCGCGCAGCCCGGCACGTACGAGATCGTCGCGAAGTGCTCCGGGTCCGGCGGCTCGGGGGCGAAGAACAAGAAGGTCGCGGGCGATCTCATGGTCACGATCACCTCCACCGCCGCTGCCGGTGAACGGCAGCAGCAGCTCCCCAAGGGGCATGTGAAGACGGGGGTCGGCGGCGCACTCGGCCCCGACCCCGTGCAGACCGCGGCGGGAGTGGCGGCCCTGGCCGTCGCCGCCGCGGGCGGTACCTGGCTCCTGCATCGCCGGGCGAGAGGCGACAGGATCTGACGGACACCCTCCGCTGTCCACCGGTACCGCCACCCCTGCCCCCTCCCGGCCCGTGTCCCCTCGCGGGCGGGGAGGGGGACGAGGGCCCTGTCCGCCGTGACCACGAGGAGGCCGCCGTATGCGCCGTACGGGCAGGAAGACCGGCAACGCCGTCATAGGTGCCGTCACCGCCGTGGCCCTGTGCTCCGGGGCGTGGCTGCTCAGCAACGGCGCCGAGTCGCACCCGCCGCCCCAGCCGTCCGCCGCGCAGGCCGCGCAGGACCCGTCGACGGCCCCGGGCACCGGCCCCGGCATCGACCCCGACTCCGGCACCACACCGCTCCCGCCCTCCCCGCCCGACCGCGTGCGGATCCCCGCGATCGGCGTCGACACCCCCCTGATGGGCCTCGGCCTGACCCGGCAGGGCAGCCTCGACGTGCCGCCGCCGGAGCGCAAGAACCTCGCGGGCTGGTACGAGGCGGGCACCACGCCTGGCGAGCGCGGCACCGCGATCGTGGCGGGCCACGTCGACAACAAGGAGGGACCCGCCGTCTTCTACGAGCTGGGCGCGCTGAAGAAGGGCCGCACGATCGAGGTGGAGCGCAGGGACGGCAGCGTCGCCGTCTTCACCGTGCACGCGAACGAGGTGTACGACGCCGCGGACTTCCCCGACGAGAAGGTGTACGGCGCCGCGAACCGGCCGGAGCTGCGGGTCATCACCTGCGGCGGGAAGTACTCGAAGCGGACGGGCTACCAGGGCAACGTGGTGGTCTTCGCCCACCTCACCGCGGTCCGCTGAGGATCCCTCTCCTCCCACACACCGCTCACGCCACCCACTGCTCGTACGCCATCTTCACCACGAGCCCGAAGACGGTGGTCAGGAGCACGACGCGGACGAAGCCGCTGCCCTTCTTCAAGGCCGTGCGCGCGCCGAACATGGCGCCCGCGAGGTTGAAGGCGGCCATGAGACCGGCCAGCTGCCACAGGACCGCGCCCTGCCAGCTGAACATCGCGAGGGCGCCCGCGTTGGTGCAGCAGTTCACGATCTTCGCGGTGGCGGACGCCGCGACGAGGTCGAGGTGGAGCACGGCGGTCAGGGCGAGGACGAGGAACGTGCCGGTGCCGGGCCCGATGAGCCCGTCGTAGAAGCCGATGCCGAGGCCCGCGAGGCCGATCGCGGCGAGGATCCGCTTCGGGGACGCGGGCCCGGTGGCGGGCGCCGTGCCGAAGGCGGGCCTGAGGATCACGAAGGCGCCGACGGCGAGCAGCACCACCATGATCACGGGCTTCAGCACGTCGGTGCTCATGCCCGCCGCGAAGAACGCGCCGCCCATGGAACCGGCGAGCGCGGCGAGGCCGATCCGCACCGCCGTCGGCACGTCGACCGGTGTCTTCCTGACGTAGGTCACCGCGGCGCCCGTCGTGCCGACGATCGCGACCGCCTTGTTCGTGCCGAGGGCGTGCGCGGCCGGGGTGCCGCCCGGCAGGCCGAGGAGCAGGGCGGGGAGGAGCAGCAGTCCGCCGCCGCCGACCACGGCGTCGATCCACCCGGCCGCGAGGGCGGCGAGACAGAGGACGACGACCGTGGTCAGGGATATGTCAGGCATGATCGCGACCTTAAGGACGCGGTGATCACGCAGTCCATCGAATAGGTGAAAGTTTAGCGACTTCTGAGGTCAGGGGGTCAGGGAGCCGCTTGTGGTGCGGGTACGCCTGCCGAGGGGCGGTCGGGGGCCGGGGGCGCCGCCGGGTCGACCGCGAGGGAGAGGGCCGTGGCGACGAGCGCGCTCGCCCCGGCCAGTCCCGCGGCGAGCTTCCTGCGGGCCTGGAGGGTGGGTCCCTGGGCGGGGGCGAGGGGTCTGCGGTGGCGTCCCATGGCCTGCTTTCTCGGGCTCGGGGTGGGCGGGCTGGCGGTGAGATGAACGGCGGCGCTCAGAACGTGAAGCACTCCGCGTGGATGCGTTCCTCCGGGACGCCCGCGCGGACGAGTGCCGTGGTCGCAGCGGCGGACATGCCGGGCGGGCCGCACAGGTAGACGTCGTGGTCGGCGAGGTCGGGGATGAGGTTGCGCAGGGCCTGCGGGGCGAGGGGGTCGAACGACGCGTCGGAGCGGCCGAGCAGATAGTGCAGCCCGGCCTGCCGCCTCCGCGCGATGGCCTCCAGCTCCTCCCTGAGGACGAGCTGTTCGGCGCTGCCCGCGCGGTAGAGCAGGGTGATGTCACCGGGGCCGCCGGGCAGCGTCTCGAAGAGGGCCCGCATCGGGGTGATGCCGACGCCGCCCGCGAGGAGCAGCACCTTGCGCCGGGTGCGCCGGTGCGCGGTGAGCGCGCCGAAGGGGCCGGTGGCTAGGACGCGCGTGCCGGGCCTGAGGCGCCGCATCCGCCGGGTGTGGTCGCCCGCCGCCTTGACGGTGATGCGCAGCGTGTCGTCGCGGACGGGCGCGGAGAGCGAGAAGGGCAGCGCGGTGTGCCAGAGCCTGCGCTGGAGGAAGCGCCACCGGAAGAACTGCCCGGGTTCGGCGCGCAGGTGGTCGACGCCGATGCCCTGCACGACGACGGAGACGACGCCGGGGCCTTCGTCGTGCACGCCGATGACGCGCAGGCTGTGCCGCAGCGCCTGCCGTACGGGGACGACGAGGCGGTACCAGACGAGGAGGACGGCGACGGTGGCGTGCAGCAGCGACCAGAGCCCGAGGGACAGGACGCCACCCGCGACGTCGGGGCCCGCGAGCTGGTGCGCGAAGGCGAGGGCGGCGCCGAGGTAGGTCAGCAGGTGCACGGCGCGCCAGGTCTCGTGCGGGATGCGGCGGCGCAGGGTGCGGGCGGAGGTGACGCCGACGGCGGCGAGCAGGGCGGTGCCGACGGTGGCGGCGGCGAGGCCCGGGTAGCCGAGCAGGTCGAGGGCGGCGTGCAGGAGGTCGGTGTCGGCGTGGGCCGCGTAGCCGCAGAGGGCGAGGAGGGCGTGGGCGGCGCAGAGGCTCAGCACGTACCGGCCGCCGAGGGCGTGGCTCCGCGCGAGCCGGTCGGCGCCGACACCGTGTTCGACGGCGGGGACGCGGGCCATCAGGAAGAGCATGACGAGGATGCCGTACCCGGCGAGCAGTCCCGTCAGGTGCGCCCCGGTGGCGAACAGCACGTCGAGCCGGGCGGACGGCTCCGCCTGCACGGCCCACAGCGCGGTGATGGCAAGGACCCCGTCGATGATCCCGATGCGCAGGGTCCGGAAGGTGATGCGGACGGGTGGGGCGGGGGTGGCGCGGGGCGTCGCGCGGACGCGGCGCGGCCCGCCGCCGGTCGTGCGCGGCGGCTCCTGGGGCATCGGCGGAATGCCCTGGTCCAGCGGGGCGTCCATCTGGCGCAGGTACGCGGCCAGCGCTGGGTACGCGTCGATTCGGGGGTCGGCTGCCTCGGTGGTCACGGCCGCACACTAGGCGCCGTGAGGGCCTGGAAGTTCCTGGCCAGCGGCGTCCGCCCGTTCTTTAAGGCGGCCTTGAGGATCGGCTCAACGGGGGTTAAGCAACGGGCCCTCACAGCCGTTCACGGATCCCTCTGAGGGCAGCGTTCCGCCAGGGAAACAGGGCCGATCCTGCCGGGTAACACCGGCGTCGCACGCTTCGGAACATGACCTCCTCACCGCAGCCGCGAGCGGCACAGCCGACCGCCGCAGGACCCGGCACCGGCGCCGCACCTGCCGACGGTGTGGTGGTGATCGGCACGGGCCTGGCCGGTACCCGCGTGGCGCAGCGCCTCGGCGCGGGCACCGTACTGATCGGCGAGGAGGAGCACGCCCCGTACAACCGCGTGCTGCTCGCCGAGGTCCTCGCGGGACGGTACGGGCCCGACGTGATCGCCCTGCCGAGTCCGCCGGGTCCGGTGCTCCGCACCCGCGCGGTCCGTGTCGACCGCGCCGAGCGCCGTGTGCACTGCGCGGACGGCAGCGTCGTCCCTTACGGCACCCTCGTCCTCGCGACGGGCTCGAACCCCGTCCTGCCGCCGCTGCGCGGCCTGTTCGCGCCGGGGGCCCGTGAACTCCCCGGCGGCGTGCACGCGTTCCGGACCATGGACGACTGCCTCGCGCTGTCGGCGGCGCTGACGCCGGGCGTCCGTGCCGTCGTCATCGGCGGCGGCCTCCTCGGGGTGTCGGCGGCCCGCGCCCTCGCCGTGCGGGGCGCCCAGGTCGTCCTGGTCCAGCAGGCCGAGCGGCTCATGGAGCGCCAGCTCGACCCGGCCTCGTCCGAGCTGGTGCGGCGCCACCTCACGGACCTCGGTGTCGAGGTGCACACCGAGTGCCGGGTGCGCGGGGTCGGCGTCGCCGACGGGGCCGTGCGCCGCGTCGAACTCGCCGACGGCTATCTGCTGGACACCGATGTGACCGTCCTCGCCTGCGGCGTGCGGCCCCGCACCGGTCTGGCGCTGGCCGCCGGGCTCGACGTGCGCAGGGGCGTCGTCGTGGACGACCTGCTGCGGACGTCCGACCCGCACATCCGGGCCGTCGGGGACTGCGCGGAGCACGCGGGCCGGGTCTACGGCCTGGCGACGCCCGCCGTCGAGCAGGCCGACGCGCTCGCCGCGGCGCTCGGTCACGCACCGGCCGACGGGACCGCCCCGCGCCCCTACACCGGCACCCGCACACTGACCCGCCTCACCCTGCCGGGCCCTGGCCCGCTGGACCTCGCGGCCTTCGGGGACCCGGAGCCGCGCCCCGACGACGACGTCGTCCAGCTCGCCGACGCCACCCGCGGCACGTACCGCAAGGTCGTCGTCCGCGGCGGCCGCCTCGTCGGCGGGGTGCTGCTGGGCGAGCTCACCGCGGTCGGCGTGCTCGCCCGCGCCTGGGAGGCCGACGACCCGCTGCCCGACGACGACAGCCCCCTGCTCCACCTGCTCACATATGACGGAGGCCGCTGACATGCCAACGAACCCGCTCCCCCGCCCCACCCTCGTGCTCGTCGGCCACGGCATGGTCGGCCAGCGGTTCCTGGAGGCCGCCGCCGCGCAGGGGCTCACGACGAGCCACCGCATCGTGGTGCTGTGCGAGGAGCCGCGCCCGGCCTACGACCGCGTGCAGCTCACCTCGTACTTCTCGGGCCGCACGCCCGACGACCTCTCCCTGACCGACCGGGAGTTCCTCGACGAGCACGGCATCGAGCTGTACGTCGGCGACGCGGCGCAGAGCTTCGACCGCGGGGCGAGGACGGTCACCGCACGCTCGGGCGCCGTCTTCACGTACGACAAGCTCGTGCTCGCCACCGGCTCCTACCCCTTCGTGCCGCCGGTGCCGGGCAAGGACGCGACGGGCTGTTTCGTCTACCGCACCATCGAGGACCTGCTGGCCATCGAGGAGTACGCGAAGCGGCGGGCGACGACCGGCGCGGTCGTCGGCGGCGGGCTGCTCGGCCTGGAGGCCGCGGGCGCGCTCAAGGGGCTCGGACTCGCCACGCACGTCGTGGAGTTCGCGCCGCGGCTGATGCCGGTGCAGGTCGACGAGGGCGGCGGCGCGGCGCTCCTGCGGACCATCACGGGCATGGGTCTGACCGTGCACACCGGCACCGGCACGCAGGAGATCGTGACGGGCGAGGACGGTGCAGTGTCGGGCATGAAGCTGTCCGACGGGAGCGAGGTCGCCACGGATCTGGTGGTGTTCTCCGCGGGGGTGCGGCCGCGTGACCAGCTGGCCCGCGACCACGGCCTGACCGTCGGCGAGCGCGGCGGCATCACGGTCGACGAGCAGTGCCGCACCAGCGACCCGGACGTGTACGCGATCGGCGAGTGCGCGCTGGCGGCGGACGGCCGGGTCTACGGACTGGTCGCGCCGGGCTACGAGATGGCCCAGACGGCGGCCGCCGACATCGCCGCCCAGGAGGCGAGCTTCACCGGCGCCGACCTCTCCACCAAGCTGAAGCTCCTCGGCGTCGACGTCGCGTCGTTCGGCGACGCGCACGGCACGGCGGAGGGCTGCCTCGACGTCGTCTACACGGACTCGCGCTCGGGAACGTACAAGAAGCTGGTGATGTCGCCCGAGGGCGAGCTGCTCGGCGGCATCCTCGTCGGCGACGCGGAGCAGTACGGGGTGCTGCGGCCGCTCACCGGGTCCGTGCCGCCGGTGCCCGCCGAGCAGTTGGTGCTGCCCGCGGGCGCGGGCGCCCCCGTCGCGCTCGGCCCCGAGGCGCTGCCGGGATCCGCGGTGATCTGCAACTGCCACAACGTCACCAAGGACGCCATCTGCGCCTGCTCCAGCCTGCCCGAGGTGAAGAAGTGCACCAAGGCGGGTACGGGCTGCGGCAGTTGCCTGAAGGTGATCGGGCAGCTGCTGCCGAAGAGCGGCGACGACGGGCTGTGCGGCTGCTTCGGGCAGACCCGCCAGGAGCTGTACGAAATCGTGCGCGCCCTGCGGATCACCTCCTTCCGTGAGCTGCTCGACGGGCACGGACGCGAGGGGGCGCGCGGCGGCGAGGGCTGTGACGAGTGCAAGCCCGCGGTCGGCTCGATCATCGCGTCGCTCGCGCCGTCGATCGGCGCGAAGGGGTACGTCCTGGACGGCGAGCAGGCCGCACTCCAGGACACCAACGACCACTTCCTCGCCAACCTCCAGAAGAACGGCTCCTATTCGGTGGTGCCGCGCATCCCCGGCGGCGAGATCACCCCCGAGAAGCTGATCGTCATCGGCGAGGTGGCGCGGGACTTCGGGCTCTATACGAAGATCACCGGCGGACAGCGCATCGACCTGTTCGGGGCGCGCGTCGAGCAACTCCCGATGATCTGGACGAGGTTGGTGGACGCGGGCTTCGAGTCAGGGCACGCGTACGGCAAGGCGCTGCGCACCGTGAAGTCGTGCGTCGGGCAGACCTGGTGCCGGTACGGCGTGCAGGACTCCGTGCGCATGGCCATCGACCTGGAGCTGCGCTACCGGGGTCTGCGCGCCCCGCACAAGCTGAAGTCGGCGGTGTCCGGGTGCGCCCGCGAGTGCGCGGAGGCCCAGTCCAAGGACTTCGGCGTCATCGCCACGGCGAGCGGCTGGAACCTGTACGTCGGCGGGAACGGCGGCGCGACCCCGCGCCACGCGGACCTGCTCGCGCAGGATCTGAGCGACGCCGAACTGGTGCGCCTCATCGACCGGTTCCTGATGTTCTACATCCGCACCGCGGACCGGCTGGAGCGCACCGCCGCCTGGCTCGACCGGATCGACGGCGGCCTCGACCACGTGCGGGACGTCGTCGTCCACGACTCGCTGGGCATCTGTGACGAGCTGGAGTCGCTGATGGCCGCGCACGTCACCCACTACCGCGACGAGTGGGCGGAGACCCTGGACGACCCGGAGCGGCTCGCGCGCTTCGTGTCCTTCGTGAACGCGCCGGGCGTGCCGGACCCCACGGTCGGCTTCATCCCCGAGCGCGACCAGATCAAGCCCGACCTTCCCCTTCTGTCCATCGGCCCCCGCCCCCTGGAAGGAGCCACCCGATGAGCGGCTCGACCTCCGTCAGCATCCAACTCCGCCTCGAAGAGGACTGGTTGGAGATCTGCGACCGTACGCAGCTCGTGCCGGGCCGGGGGCTCGCGGCCCTGCTGCCCGACGGCAGGCAGGCCGCGCTCTTCCTCGACCGCGAGGGCCGTGCGTACGCGATCGACAACCGCGACCCGTTCACGGGCGCCGCGGTCCTCTCCCGGGGGCTGCTCGGGACGGAGCAGGGGCGGCCGTTCGTCGCCTCACCGCTCCTGAAGCAGCGGTTCGACCTGGAGACGGGGCGGTGCCTGGACGACGAGGAGGTGTCGGTCGCGGTGCATCCGGTACGGGTTGCCTGAGGTTGGTTGAGATTGCTTGACCGTTCGTTCCAGTAAGACGTAACGTTCCCCTCGTGGCCAGGACCAAGGAATTCGATCCGGACGCCGCGCTGCAGTCGGCCCTCGAGCTGTTCTGGCGGCGTGGCTACGAGGCGACGTCGATGGCGGACCTCGTCGAGGCGCTCGGCATCGGGCGCGCCAGCATCTACGCGACCTTCGGGAACAAGCACGAGCTGTACCTGAAGGCGCTGGAGCGGTACGGCGAGATCCAGAACCCGCGCCTGCTCGCGGAGCTGGCGCAGCCGGGCCCCGCGCTGCCCGCCGTGCGCGCGGTGGTGCGCCGCTTCGGAGCCGAGGCGTCCACCGGCGAAGGCCGCCTGAGCGGCTGTTTCATCACCAACACGGCAGCCGAGCTCGGCCCGCACGACGAGTCCGCCGCCCGCTGCGTCGAGCGCAGCTGGGACCACATCGAGACCCTGCTGCACTCCGCGCTCGTCCGGGCGCAGGCGCAGGGCGAGCTGCCCGAGGGCCGCGATCCGCTGACGCTGGCCCGCATGCTGCTCGTCATGCTGCAGGGCGTTCGAGTGGTCGGCAAGGCCTCCAAGGACCCCGCGCGGGTGCGGGACGCGGTGGAGCAGACGCTGGCGCTGCTCGACTGACCGGCCGCCCGCCGCTTTCTTCACCCACCCACGTACAGCCATCTTTTATCTGCCCTAATACTGAACCGATCGGTCAAGAAAAGAGTCCGTCATGACTGCTCACACCCCTCGCACCCGCTTCACCGGCCGCACCGCGCTCGTCACCGGCGGCGGCTCGGGCCTCGGCCGTGCCATCGCGCTCGCCTTCGCCGCCGAGGGCGCGAACGTCGTGGTGGCCGGGCGCACCGAGGGCCCCCTGAAGGAGACCGCGGACCTCATAGAGGGCGCCGGGGGCAAGGCGCTCGTCGTCACCGCCGACGTCTCCCGCTCCGCCGACCTCGCCGCGCTCGTCGCCGCCACCGTCGACCGCTTCGGCTCGCTCGACGTGGCCGTGAACAACGCGGGCATCCTGCGCGCCGGAAAGCCGGTCGCCGAGCTGGCCGAGGAGGACTGGCGCACGATGCTCGACATCAACGTCACCGGCGTACTGCTCGCCCTGCAGGCCGAGGTGAAGCAGATGCGCACCCAGCCCGCGGGCGGCGCCGTCGTCAACATCGGCTCGACCCTCGGCGCGCACACCAGCGCGCCGGGCACGGCCGCCTACGGAGCGACCAAGGCCGCCGTCTCCGCGCTGAGCCGCGCGGCCGCCGCCGAGCACATCAGGGACGGCGTCCGCATCAACACCGTCAGCCCCGGCTCCTCCGACACCACCATGTCGTTCCGCCCCGGCGAGACCGAGGCCGACCGCGCGGCCCGCATGAAGGAGTCGACGCCGCTGGGCCGCGTGTCGACGACGGAGGAGGTCGCCGCGGCCGTGCTGTACCTGGCCTCCGACGAATCCGGCTCGGTGGTCGGCGCCGACCTGGTGATCGACGGCGGCGCCGCGGCCTGAACGGCGGCCCCCTGCCGCGGACTCCCACTCCGACCTACTCTTGGGTAAGAAGCCACTTCTGATCAAGAAGCCCGTGGAGAGGGAGCCCGACCATGGCGGCCTGGACCGCGAACGACATCCCCGACCAGAGCGGCCGCACCGCGGTGGTCACCGGCGCGAACAGCGGCCTCGGCTATGTCACCGCGCGTGAGCTCGCCCGCCGCGGCGCCCACGTGATCCTCGCCTGCCGCAGCGCGGAACGCGGCGTCGCGGCGGTGGACCGACTGCTCGGCGAAGTGCCGGACGCGGACGTCGAGTTCAGGGCACTCGACCTCGGGGACCTGGCGTCCGTACGACAGTTCGCGACCGCGTACGACAGCGCGCGCCTCGACCTGCTGATCAACAACGCGGGGGTGATGGCGCTCCCCTACCACCGCACCGCCGACGGCTTCGAGACGCAGTTCGGCGTCAACCACCTCGGGCACTTCGCCCTCACCGGGCTGCTGCTCCCCCGCCTCCTTGACACCTCCGACGCGCGCGTCGTCACCGTCTCGTCCGGCCTGCACGCGCTCGCCAACATCGACATCGGCGACCTCAACAGCGAGCGGAACTACCGCCGTTGGATCGCCTACAGCCGCTCCAAGACGGCCAACCTCCTCTTCGTCCACGAGCTGGCGCGCCGCCTGTCCCTGTCCGGCGCCGACACCGTGGCGGCCGCCGCCCACCCGGGCTACGCCTCGACCAATCTCCAGACCGCGGGCGTCAGGCTGGAGGGCCGCAAGGGCGCCGAACGCATCGTGGCACTCGGCAACCGGATCTTCGCCCAGTCCGCGGCGGCCGGTGCGCTGCCCACGCTGTACGCGGCCACGGCGCCCCGCGTGCGGCCCGACTCGTTCACGGGACCGGGCCCACTCGGGCTCCGCGGGGCGCCCGCGCGGTCCTGGCGGGCGAAGTGGACGCTGAACGACGTGGCCGGGGAGCGGCTCTGGGCGGCGTCCGAGGGGCTGACGGGCGTGCGGTACGAGGGGCTCAAGGGCTGAGCCGCTACGCCGCCCTGCGCAGCTCCAGCGCCGCCAGCGGGATGAACCCGGGGCCCTCGCCCTCACTCGCGGTCGGCGCGTCCTTGCCACCGAGGCGACGCAGCATGGCGACCGCGATCCGCTCCCCCTGCGCCTTCGCGCGCTCCGCGTTCGGCCCCTGGTGCAGACCGTCGACCGTGGCGTGCCACAGCTGCACCCAGCGGCCGAAGTGCTCGGCGGTGAGGGGGCGGGCGGAGTGCAGCGCGGCGTGCGGCGCGAACGCGTTGCGGCGGTAGTCGGCGGAGCGGAAGAGCGCACGCTCCCAGAAGTCGGTGATCCGCGGCAGGTGCACGTCGAGGTCGGTGCCTGCGATCTCCGTGAAGAAGGGGCCGATCAGCGGGTCGGCAAAAGCCGCCGTGTAGAAGCGGCGGAGCAGCACACCGAGGTCGGCGCGGGAAGCGATGTCCACACCCACGACTGTGACACGGGCCGCGGGTGGGACGTCGACGGAATGCGGGATTCCCGGGGCATACGGGGCGTACGGAGCGCGTGGGGGGCGCGGGCCGTCCGGGATGCGCCGGGTGTGCGGAAGGTGCGGGGCGTCCATGTCTCCACGGTCCGCCCCCCCCCGCCCGGCCGCTCCCAGGGCCGAAGGTCCCGCTCAGTACAGGTCCGACGCCTCGAAGACGCCCTTCGCCACCGCGTTGTCGGCGCGCTCGGTGAGCCGTTGCAGTTCGGTGTGGCCCGTCCTGAGCAGCCCGGCCTCAAGCGCGAAGCGTGCTCCGGTGTCGAGGCGGTGCAGGAGCAGCGGGTTGTCGACGAGGATCTGCGGGTCGAGCTCGACGCGGTTGCCCAGCGAGTCGCTCAGGACGAGGCGCGCGGCGACGCCCTCGCTGTACCGCACGGCGGTGAGCAGGCAGGTGCAGACGTGCCTGCGGCGGCCGAGGCCCCGCACCGCCAGCCAGCCGGGCCCCGCCGTCACCCGTATGGGGTGCAGCACCAGGTAGAGCAGCCCGGAGAGCGGGACCCACAGGCAGACACGGACGGGGCTGAGCGTGCCGTTGGCCCAGTCGATGAGGAGTACGAGCCCGAAGAGCGCGACCGCGCAGAAGACGGCGGCCCGCACGTCGGGCGCCCAGCTGCGGTCCGAGAGGGTCGCGTCCGGAGTCTCCCGCCCGTAGGGCCCTCCCGCCACGGACCGCGCGTCGCCCTGTCTCGTCCTGTTGTGTCCCATGTGCGGCACCGTAGAACGTCCGCCGCGCCACGTCGTCCCCCTTGACGTGGTGCATACACGCGATGGGCCCGCCTTTACGGAGTGCTGACGGATTCACGGAGCCGGGCACGGAGTCCGGGCGGCTTCACGGAGCGCTGACGAGCCGACACTCGGCCGCAACACCCCTGTCGTAATCCCTCTGCATGGTTGATCGTTGGGCCCGGCACACACCTACGTCACCCAGGGGGACGACCAGCATGGCCATCAGCCGCAGGACACTGCTCGGGACGGGTGCGACGGGCGCCGCGCTCGGACTGCTCACCGCGTGCGGGTCCAACACAGGGCGCGACGGCGGCGGCTCGGGAGGCAAGGGCCCGCAGCTCGCGCAGTGGTACCACCAGTACGGCGAGGCGGGCACCGAGCAGGCCGTGAAGCGGTACGCCGCCGCGTACAAGAAGGCGAACGTCAGCGTCCAGTGGCGCCCGGGCAACTACGACGAGCAGACCGCGGCGGCGCTCCTCACCGACTCGGGACCCGACGTCTTCGAGGTCAACGGCCCTTCCCTGGACCAGATCATGAACGGCCAGGTCGTCGACCTCACCGACCTGTTCGACGGCGTGAAGGGCGACTTCAACCCGGCGGTGCTGGCTCCCAAGACGCACGACGGGAAGATCTGGGCGGTCCCGCAGGTCGTCGACATGCATCTGCTCTACTACCGCAAGAGCCTGCTCGACGACGCGGGCGTGCGGCCGCCGAAGAGTCTGGACGAGCTGGTCGACGCGGCGAAGGCGCTCACCACGAAGGACGTGAAGGGCCTCTTCCTCGGCAACGACGGCGGCGCGGGCGCCCTCGGCATCACGCCCCTGTACGCGGCGGGCCTGAGCGCCGTCACGGAGGACGGGGAGGTCGGCTTCGACGACCCGGCGGCCGCCCGCACCCTCGGCAAGCTGCACCAGCTGTACGCCGACAAGTCGCTGCTGCTCGGCGCGCCCGCCGACTGGTCGGACCCGTCGGCGTTCGTCCAGGAGCTGACCGCGATGCAGTGGTGCGGTCTGTGGGCGCTGCCCGCCGTGAAGAAGGAACTGGGCGACGACTTCGGCGTACTGGCGCTGCCCGCCGACGGCCCGAACGGCAAACCGTCGCTGCCCGTGGGGTCGTACGGCGCGGCGGTGAGCGCCCGCAGCGACCACAAGGAGGCGGCGAAGGACTTCCTCAAGTGGCTGTGGATCGACCGGACGGAGTACCAGGAGGACTTCGCGCTCTCCTACGGCTTCCACATCCCCGCCAGGCTCTCCCTCGCGAAGAAGGCCGACAAGCTGAAGGAGGGCGCGGCGGCGGACGCGGTGCGCTACTCCACCGATTACGGCTACTCCGAGCCGCTGCTGTGGACACCGGCCAGCCGCACCGCGTACCAGGACGCGCTGAGCCGGATCATCAAGTCCGGCGCGAACCCCGCGAGCGAGCTCAAATCCGTCGTGCGCAAGGTGCGGGCGGAGCTGGACCGGGTCAAGAAGAAGTCGTGAGCAGGCTCCTTGGCACCCAGAACCGCACCCTGTGGTTCTGGGTCTTCGTCGGCCCCTTCGCGCTGGGCCTGATCGTCTTCACGTACGTGCCGCTCGCCTGGAGCGTGTACCTCAGCTTCTTCGACGCCCACAACACCGTCTCGCCCGACGACTTCATCGGCTTCGACAACTACGCGTCGATGCTGCGGAACGACGCGTTCACCGACAGCCTCGTCACCTTCGCGGTCTTCTCGGCGTTCATCGTGCCCACCACCTTCGTCCTGTCGCTCGCGCTCGCGCTGATGGTGAACCGGCTGCGCCGCGCCCAGGCGTTCTTCCGCTCCGTCTTCTTCCTCCCCGCGGCGTGCAGCTATGTCGTGGCGGCGATGATCTGGAAGCTGTCGATCTTCAACGGGGTGCGGTTCGGGCTCGCCAACACCGTCCTCGGCTGGTTCGGCGCCGACCAGACCGCCTGGCTCTCGACCACGGACCCGCCCTGGTACTGGCTGGTGATCGTCACCGTGCGGCTCTGGCTCCAGGCGGGCTTCTACATGATCCTGTTCCTGGCGGGCCTCCAGCGGATCTCCCCCACCCTCTACGAGGCGGCGGCGGTGGACGGCGCCCGGCCCGGCTGGCAGGTCCTGCGCCACATCACGCTGCCCCAGCTGCGCGCGACCTCGGTCGCCGTCACGCTGCTGCTCGTCATCAACGCCTTCCAGGCCTTCGACGAGTTCTACAACCTGCTCTCGACCTCGAGCGGCTATCCGCCGCACGCCCGGCCACCGCTCGTCTACCTCTACTACACGGCGCTCGGCCGGGAGCAGAACCTCGGGCTCGGCAGCGCGGGCGCGGTGCTCCTCGCGCTGATCATCGCGGTGGTGACGATCGGCCAGGCGCGCTGGTTCGGCCTCGGCAGGAAGGAGGACTGACCCCCATGACCGCACCCCCGAACAGGTCCAAGGACGACTCCCTGGTCAGAGCGGGCCGCGCCCTGCGCGTGGCCCTCCTCATCGCCCTGGCGCTCCTCTTCCTGATCCCCTTCTACCTCCTCCTACGCAACGGCCTCGCGTCCGAGGACGACATCACCTCCCCCGACTGGACGTTCTTCCCGTCCACGCTGCACTGGTCGAACGTCTCCGAGCTCTTCGACGACCCGACGGTGCCGATGGCACGCGCGCTGCTCAACTCCTCGCTGATCGCGGTCGCGACGACGCTCGGCACGCTCCTCCTCGCCTCCCTCGCCGGGTACGGTCTGGCCCGCATCCCCTACCGCTACGCCGACCACGTCTTCTACGCGATCCTCGGCACGATGATGGTCCCGGCGGCCGTCACCTTCGTACCGAGCTTCGTCCTGGTCTCGTCGCTCGGCTGGGTCTCGACCCTGCGCGGCCTGATCGTCCCGACCCTGTTCTCCGCCTTCGCCTGCTTCATCTTCCGCCAGTACTTCCTGGGCTTCCCCCGGGAGCTGGAGGACGCGGCGCGGGTGGACGGGCTCGGCTACTGGCGCACGTACTGGCGGGTGGTCGTGCCCAACTCCCGCCCCGTCTTCGCGGCCGTCGGCACGATCGTGTTCATCGGCGCGTGGAACTCCTTCCTGTGGCCCCTGGTCATCGGCCAGGACCGCGAGGCCTGGACGGTCCAGGTGGCCCTGGCCACGTTCACCACGTCCCAGGTCATCCGTCTGCACGTGCTGTTCATCGCGGCGGCGGTGTCGATCGTGCCGCTGCTCGTGGTGTTCCTGTTCTTCCAGCGGTGGATCGTGGCGGGGGTGGAGAGGTCGGGGATCGACGACTGAGGGGGCTACGCCCCGCCCACCGCGGCCAACAAGGCCAACGGCGCCGCCGCCGAACGCGATTCGGGCAGGCACGCGTACGGATATCGCATCGGCACCGGATACGCCCCCCTGTCGTAGCCCGCGAGGACCTCCGGGAGGCGGCCGTCGCCCGCCGTGGCCGCCGCGGCGAGGCCTCGGGCCAGGGCGCGGGCCTCGTCGTGGAGGCCGTAGCGGGCCAGGCCGAGGGCGATCAGGGCGTTGTCGTGCGGCCATACCGAGCCGCGGTGGCTGGCGAGGGGATGGAACGCGGGCTGACCGGCCGCGATCGTCCGTACGCCCCACCCGGAGAAGAAGTCGGGCTCCAGCAGCCGCCTGCCCACCGTCTCCCCGTACTCCTTGTCGAGCAGCCCGGACCACAGCAGATGGCCCGCGTCCGAGGCGAGCGCATCGACCTGGCGGCCTTCGCCGTCGAGCGCGAGCGCGGGGAAGCCGTGCTCCGGCATCCAGAAGTCGCGCCGGAAGCGGTCCCGCAGGTCGGCCGCGGTCTGCGTGAGCAGGTCCGCGTACACCTTGTCGGACCAGACGGTCCTGGCGAGCCGGGCGGTGCGCCGCAGGGCGTCGTACGCGTAGCCCTGCGCGCCCGCCGCCATGACGGGCCCCGTCGCGCCGCTGCCGTCGGCGGAGCAGATCGCGCCGGGCGAGTCCTTCCAGCTCTGGTGGGCGAGACCGCCCGCGACCGGGCGGTGGACGAGGTAGCCGCGGGAGGCCAGCCCGCCGTGGTCGAGCAGCCAGCCGACGGCGGCCCGCGCGTGCGCCTCCAGGCGGCGGGCGGGCGCGGTGTCGCCGGTCTGTTCGGTGTACGTGCCGAGCAGCACCAGGAAGAGGGGCGTCGCGTCGACCGAGCCGTAGTAGCGGCCGAACGGGACCTGGCCGAAGTGCGCGAGCTCGCCGTGCCGCACCTCGTGGACGATCTTGCCCGGCTCGGCGACCGCACCGTCCACGGCCTCCGTGGCCTGCGTCGCGGCGAGTGCGGGCAGCGTCGCGGCCGCCAGACCCGGCAGATAGGGCAGGGCGAAGAGGGAGGTCAGCAGGGCGTCGCGGCCGAGCAGCGTGAGGAACCACGGCACCCCGGCGCCGGGCACCCGCAGCTCCTCCCCGTCCGGACCCCGCGCCGGGACCTGCAGCGCGGCCAGGTCCGCGAGGCCGCGCGCACAGGCCGCCGCGAGCTCGGGCCAGGAGGTGGGCAGCACCACGGACGTGTACTCCTCCTCGATGGCGGCGAGTTGGCGCACGGCCTCCGCCGGGGACCGCGGGGCGTGCGGCTCGGGCTCCCCGTGCGGCCGCGCCACGGCACGCAGTGCCACCTCCAGGGATCCATGGGCGTCGAGCTCCAGGGTCCATACGAGGCGTCGCGCGCCGGTGCCCGTCTCCTCGATGCCGTCCGGCGCGGGGTCGGCGGTCACCGTCGTGCGGGAGCACCACTCGCCCCGCCGGTAGGTGAACTCGACGCCCTCGCCCCCGTCGAGCGGCAGCCGCGACCTGACGGCGCCCGGCTTCGCGTACGTGCGGTGGTCGGCGCGCAGCTCGAACTGGTCGGTGAAGTCCGCGTCCACGGTCAGCGCGAGCGCCACCCGGGTCGGCACGGGACGGTTGTTCAGGAACCGGAGCGTCTCCAGGAACACCCCGTCGGCGACGGCCTGTTCGCGGAAGAGCGTGTACGCGGGCGGCTCCTGGCGGCCGCCGCGCGGCACCAGGACACAGCGCGCCGCGTCGGCGGCTTCGGCCGACGCCGCCACGGGGGCAAGGGTCTCGGGCACCGCCCCGTCAACGGTGAGCTGCCAGCGGCTCAGGTGCCGCGCGTCCCGCACGAACAGGCCGCCGGGGCCCGCCGCCGCGCCGCGCGCCAAGTCGACGCCGCTGATGTCGCCGCCCGCGCCGACGGCCACGAAGGTCCGTCCCCGCACCAGCAGCCGATGCCGATCGCTCATGCCCACACCTCTTCTTCCGGGAGCCCGCCCCGTTCGGTCCGGCCGTCGTCGTGCAGCAGATCCAGCGCCAGCGCCGCGGTCCAGCCGAAGCCGCGCGCGCCGCTCCCCCGGGCGGTGCGCGGATCGACGTACTCGGCGAATCCCGAGGTCACCGCCGCGTCGAGCAGCGCGTCCCGCAGCCCGTCCGCCCGCTCGTGCTCGCCGTGCAGCCGCAGGCCCTTCACCACGAGCCAGTTGGTGTTGAACCAGGCGGGCCCGCGCCAGTACCGCCGCGGATCGAAGGCGGGCCCCTTCAGGTCGTAGCTCGGCACGAGCCGCGACGCCCCGCCCAGGCCGAAGTGCGGGCCGCACGCCGTGCGCACCAGGGCGGCGGCCGTGCCGGGCGGGAGCGCGGGCAGTACGAGGGGGACGAGGCCGGTGACGCCGCGCTCGGGGACGAGCTCTCCGTCGGCGCCCGGGGCGCGCAGGTCGCGGCAGAGGAAGAGCTCGCGCCGCGGGTCCCAGAGGCGGGCGACGAGGGCCTCGGTCAGCATCTCTGTGCGCTCGCGCCGCGCGCGGGCCTGCTTCCTCAACTGAGCTCTCTTGGTGGGCCGTTCACCGTTCGCCTCCACGGCCAGCTCGTCCTCGATGCGGGCCAGCGCGCGTTCCGAGGCGATCAGCAGCGCGTTGAACGCGGGGTCCTCGACCGCGAAGGCGCCGAGGCCGCCGCCGTCCGCGTACCCCCGGTCCCGGTACTCCGCCGCGAGCCGCACGTATCTGCCGTAGTCCGTATCGGTCGGCCGGTCCTCCGGCGCCCCGTGGTCCAGGTCCGCGCGGCGGAAGGCGCCCGGCTCCGCGGGCTCGACGCGGCTCAACGGGGCGTCCCAGCAAGGGCTGTTGTCCATGCCCTGCTCCCAGGGGTGCAGCACGGCGGCGAGTCCCGCGCCGCCCGCGTCGCGCGCGGACAGCAGGTAGTGGTGCCAGGCGGCCAGACGCGGGTGGACGCGGGCGAGGAAGGAGCGGGCCCTGGACAGGCCGGGGGCGGCGCGGTGCACCAGCCAGGCGGCGAGCGCGTGCACCGGCGGCTGCACGATGCCCGAGGTCTGGACGGCGGCGGGCGCGCCCGCGGCACGGCCCGCCTCCGTGGAGCGCCAGAAGTCGGGGCTCGGGAAGTACGCGCCGGGCGGGACGGTGTCGTCGAAGACGATGTGCGGGACGCGGCCGTCGCCCCACTGGGCGGCGAGGAGCGTGTCCAGCTCCAACTGGGCGCGCAGCGGCGAGAGATGACGGAGCCCGATCGCGATGAACGCGGAGTCCCAGGACCACTGGTGGGGATAGAGCGCACGGGACGGCACGGTGGACGTCCCCGTCCAGTTGGCCCGGAGCACCGCGGCCGCCCGCTCCCGCAGCACACGCCGCGACGCGGCGGCGCGGGAGGCGGACGGCCGGGTGGTCGTACTGCGGTCCACGCGGTTCTCCCCGGGAGACTCGGCGCCCTGCGAGCGCTTCGGCAGCACCCTGTCAGTTCGGTGCTTTCCACCTTAGAGTTACGTCTGCTCGACACGCAAAACCCAGTGTGTGGTGTCGAGTTGGGGCGCACAAGGTGCACAGGAGCGCGGGAGGGCGCATGACGACGGGACACCGGGGGCGGGCGGGGGCACGCCCGGGGACGCGGAGCCATCTGCGGGCCGAGGGCGCCGGAGACCTCCTCCATCTGGTGCGCAGCGGCCGCGCCACCACCCGCGGCGCCCTGCAGCAGGCCACGGGCCTGTCCCGGGCGACGGTCGGGCAGCGGCTCGACCGGCTCTTCCGTGCGGGGTGGCTGCGGGAGGGGGCCGGGGGCCCGGTGGGGTCGCCGCTCGGCGGGCGGCCCGCGCTCCGCCTCGAGTTCGACGACGCCCACGCCGTCGTCCTCGCCGCCGACCTGGAGACCCGGCACGCCCGCACCGCCCTGCTGACCCTCGGCGGCGAGATCCTCGCCGAGCACGCGGCGCCCCTCTCCGTCGAGGACGGGCCCGACGCGGTCCTCGGCGAGCTGGGTGCCCGCTTCGCCGGGCTGCTGCGCGATTCGGGGCGTCCGGCCGGGTCCGTGTGCGGCATCGGGCTCGCCGTGCCGGGGCCCGTCGACAGCGAGACGGGGCGCGTCGTGCAGCCGCCGATCATGCCGGGCTGGGACGGCTACGACATACGGGGGCGGCTGCGCCGCGCGTTCGCGGAGCGGACCGGCGGGCCCGCCGAGGTGCCGGTCCTCGTCGACAACGACGCCAACCTCATGGCGTACGGGGAACAGCGCACCCACTATCCGGACTGCTCGGCCTTCGCCCTGGTCAAGGTCTCCACGGGGATCGGGGCGGGCGTGGTGGTCGGCGGGGACGTCTACCGGGGCATCGACGGGGGCGCGGGCGACATCGGCCACATCCGGGTGCCGGAGGGTGCGGACGCGCTCTGCAGGTGCGGGTCCTACGGCTGCCTGGCCGCGGTGGCGGGCGGCCGGGCGGTGGCCCGCAGGCTGACGGAGGCGGGTGTCCCCGCGGAGTCGGGCTGGGACGTGCGGGGGCTCCTGGCGGCGGGGCACCCCACCGCGGTCGGGTTCGCGCGGGAGGCCGGGCGACACGTCGGCGAGGTCCTGGCGACCGTCGTGACCCTCCTGAACCCGGGCGTTCTGGTCATCGCCGGAGATCTGGCCGGAACACCTTTCCTCACCGGCGTACGCGAGCTGCTCTACCAACGGGCCCTGCCCCGCTCCACCGCCCATCTGGAGGTCGTCACCTCACGCCTCGGCGAGCGCGCGGCGCTGGTCGGGGCGGCAACGCTGGTGGTCGAGCACCTGTACGCGCCGGAGCGGGTGGAGGAGCGGCTCGTCGCGCTGGGCGTGTAGCGGGACGTCGACGCGTCCTCCGGGAACCGCCGGACCCCCTCGGGAGGGTCCGGATGCTGACATCCGACCGCTTCAAACGGCGTGATTCTCGCCACCCCTGATAGGGGTTGCGCTCAGATGAGCGGTTCGTGGGCGACTGCACTTCTCCAAGGGGTGGCACTCAGTGCCACTGCTCGATCATTCATGAGGTGAACTCACATCTGAGTTCATCCCGCTCATCTGAGCGTTTTGTGGGCACTGAGAGGGGTGTGTGTTCAAGTCTTGAACACACACGCTCCTCCTCGGCTACCGCTCAGTCACTTTCGATCTAGCGGCGGACGGGTGGTTACGGCCGCATGACGCACAAGTGGACGTACCCAGGTGCCTTCGATCTGGGTATGTTCCTCGCCGTCAGGGCAGCCACCGAGCTCTCGAGGAGTCGAGACCCGTGTCGGAAAACAAAGATCCCCACGTAGCTCACACGAGCGAGAGCGTGAAGTTCGTCTACGACTTCACCGAGGGCAACAAGGAGCTCAAGGACCTTCTCGGCGGGAAGGGCGCGAACCTCGCCGAGATGACCAACCTCGGGCTGCCCGTCCCTCCGGGCTTCACGATCACCACAGAGGCCTGCAAGACGTACCTCGACAGCGGTGACGAGCCCGTCGAGCTGCGTGACGAGGTGAGTGCGCACCTCGACGCCCTCGAGAAGACCATGGGCAAGAAGCTCGGTCAGGCGAACGACCCGCTGCTCGTCTCGGTCCGCTCGGGCGCCAAGTTCTCGATGCCGGGCATGATGGACACGGTCCTGAACATCGGCCTCTCCGACAAGTCGGTGACAGGGCTCGCCAAGCAGTCCGGCGACGACCGCTTCGCGTGGGACTCCTACCGCCGCCTCATCCAGATGTTCGGCAAGACCGTCATGGACGTCGACGGCGAGCTCTTCGAGGACGCGCTCGAGGCGGCCAAGGCCGCCAAGAAGGTCACGGTCGACACCGACCTCGAGGCCGCCGACCTCAAGAAGCTGGTCACGAAGTTCAAGAAGATCGTCAAGACCGAGGCCGGGCGCGACTTCCCGCAGGACCCGCGCGAGCAGATGGACCTCGCGATCCGCTCGGTCTTCGAGTCGTGGAACACCGACCGCGCCAAGCTCTACCGCCGCCAGGAGCGCATCCCCGGCGACCTCGGCACCGCGGTCAACATCTGCTCGATGGTCTTCGGCAACCTCGGCCCCGACTCCGGCACGGGCGTCGCGTTCACCCGCGACCCGGCCTCCGGCCACCAGGGCGTGTACGGCGACTACCTGACGAACGCGCAGGGCGAGGACGTGGTGGCGGGCATCCGCAACACGGTCGCGCTCGCCGATCTCGAGCAGATCGACAAGAAGTCGTACGACCAGCTCATGCAGATCATGGAGACCCTCGAAACGCACTACAAGGACCTGTGCGACATCGAGTTCACCATCGAGCGCGGCCAGCTGTGGATGCTGCAGACCCGCGTCGGCAAGCGCACCGCCGGTGCCGCCTTCCGCATCGCGACGCAGCTCGTGGACCAGGGCCTGATCGACGAGGCCGAGGCACTGCAGCGCGTCAACGGCGCCCAGCTCGCGCAGCTCATGTTCCCGCGGTTCGACGAGTCCGCGAAGGTCGAGCAGCTCGGCCGCGGCATCGCCGCGTCACCGGGTGCCGCGGTCGGCAAGGCGGTCTTCGACTCGTACACCGCCATCAAGTGGTCGCGTTCGGGCGAGAAGGTCATCCTGATCCGCCGCGAGACCAACCCCGACGACCTCGACGGCATGATCGCGGCGGAGGGCATCCTGACCTCGCGCGGCGGCAAGACCTCGCACGCGGCCGTCGTGGCGCGCGGCATGGGCAAGACCTGTGTGTGCGGCGCGGAGGACCTGGAGGTCGACACGAAGCGCCGCCGCATGACGGTGGGCGACACCGTCGTCGAGGAGGGCGACGTCGTCTCCATCGACGGCTCCACGGGCAAGGTCTACCTCGGCGAGGTGCCGGTGGTCCCCTCCCCCGTCGTCGAGTACTTCGAGGGCCGCATGCACGCGGGCGCCGACGACGCCGACGAGCTGGTCGCCGCGGTGCACCGCGTCATGGCGTACGCGGACCGAGTACGCCGCCTGCGGGTCCGCGCCAACGCGGACAACGCCGAGGACGCCCTGCGCGCCCGCCGCTTCGGCGCCCAGGGCATCGGCTTGTGCCGCACCGAGCACATGTTCCTCGGTGAGCGCCGCGAGATGGTCGAGCGGCTGATCCTGGCCGACGCGGACGACGCCCGCGAGGACGCGCTCAAGGAGCTCCTGCCCCTCCAGAAGCGGGACTTCGTGGAGCTCTTCGAGGCGATGGACGGCCTCCCGGTCACGGTCCGCCTCCTGGACCCGCCGCTGCACGAGTTCCTCCCCGACATCACGGAGCTCTCGGTCCGCGTCGCCCTCGCCGAGTCCCGCAAGGACGCCAACGAGAACGACCTGCGCCTGCTCCAGGCGGTCCACCGCCTGCACGAGCAGAACCCGATGCTGGGCCTGCGCGGCGTGCGCCTCGGCCTGGTCATCCCGGGCCTCTTCACCATGCAGGTCCGTGCGATCGCCGAGGCCGCGGCCGAGCGGAAGACCGCCAAGGGCGACCCGCGCGTGGAGATCATGATTCCGCTCGTCGGCACCGTCCAGGAGCTGGAGATCGTCCGCGAGGAGGCCGAGCAGGTCATCGCGGAGGTCGTCGAGACGACCGGCGTCGAGCTGAAGCTGGCACTCGGCACGATGATCGAACTCCCGCGTGCGGCGCTCACGGCCGACCAGATCGCGGAGGCCGCGGAGTTCTTCTCCTTCGGCACGAACGACCTCACCCAGACGGTCTGGGGCTTCTCCCGCGACGACGTGGAGGCTTCGTTCTTCACGGCGTACCTGGAGAAGGGCATCTTCGGCGTCTCCCCCTTCGAGACGATCGACAAGGACGGCGTGGGCAAGCTGGTCCGCGACGCGGTGGCGGCGGGCCGTGCCACCCGCCCCGACCTCAAGCTCGGCGTCTGCGGCGAGCACGGGGGTGACCCCGAGTCGGTGCACTTCTTCCACGAGGTGGGCCTGGACTACGTCTCCTGCTCCCCGTTCCGCATCCCGGTGGCGCGCCTGGAGGCGGGGCGGGCGGCCTCCCACTCGACGGGGAGCGACCACCGGTAGACCAGCGGCACCCAGACCCCGGGACCGCCTCCGTGTCCCCGACCCTCAGTACCGATGCGGCGGCGGTTCCGGTTCACGATGAAGGGGCGGCACCCTGTGCGGGGGTGTCGCCCCTTCCTTCGTTGTTGGGGGGGGCGGGCTGACCAACCGTACGTTCGCAGCCCCCGAGGAGCTCACCGCCGCCATCCTGCGGACCAACGACAACTCCACTACCGCAGCAAGGTCATTGACGGCTGCATCACTGGCACCGGAATCATCCCCACCTTGCTAGTTCGGCTAGGTCGCCTTGTAGACGCGCCAGGCGCCGGTCTCGTGGGTCATCCGCACGGTTCTGGGGGCGGGGGCGTGGGCGTGGACCACGGTCACGAGCGCATTGTTGTCACTGGGAAACTTCGCGGAGCGGACTCGCCAGCCCCTGTCGAGTCCGCCCTTCTCGATCTCTGCCCTGCTCTTGTCGGCATCTTCCTGGGCCTTCTTCTTCTCTGCTTCGCTTTCACACATGCTGAAGCCGGCCCTGCTGGCGTCCTCGATGACAAGTCCGCACGTCGTGTCGATGTCGCCGCCCGATGCCGCATTGGCGAAATCCACTGCCGTTTTCTCCGCCTGCTCTTGCAGGCTGGGGTCTGAGTCGTCCTGGATCAGGAGAATCGTGGATCCGCCGCCGAGTACGACGATCACGGCTGCCACCACGCCCCAGAAGGCTCCACCCCTCTTAATGGTCTTTCTGCGGTTTATCGCAATGTCCCCGACCGCAAAATTCTGGTTCCTCCCCTTCATGTCGACGTGATTGCCCACCATCGCCGCACTTCCGGCACCTTGCTGGATCGACGGTGCTTCCCTCTGCGCTTCCTGCAGGGCTTCCGCCAACCTCGCCGCGAACTCCTGATCCTGCTCCAGGAGTTGGCGCAGCGCTCCGGCCGTGTCCGCCTGGGCGACCGGGTCTTGGGGGTCCTCTTGCAGCGTCGCCAGAGTGGGGGCGTTCTCCCTGTTCCGGCCGAGTCGGCCGAGCACCATGTCGGTTACGACCGTTCCCGCTTGTGAGGCCGCCCCGGTGGCGGATGCCAGGATCACCTCTCCGGTGATCGCCACGGAACGCTGCGCGATTTCGTTAAGATCCATTGCCCCCCTCGTTTGTTGAAGCCGAATTATTTGCCTCCGTCTACGTCTTCCACAAGCACACATTCAGACTGATCGCCGACGGCGGATGGACGAGAGGGCGCAGACAGGTAACCCCTGTGACAGCGGTTCCTTCAAGGGACAAGGGAGGCAGCAGATATGCCGATACACATGTACGAGACCCAGCCGACCAGTACTGACTCGTGGCGCTCCAGACCTCGACAGGCCGGGACCTGACCGCCCGGGATGATGGACTTCACGCCCTCGACCAGGCCGCTGGAACTGTCGCGCAGTACGGACTCGTACGCCAACTGCGCAGTATCGAGAGCGTCAAGGCTGGCGGCGGGGGGGGCAGGGCCAAGGCAGCGGTGATCAGGGCAACCAACGCGTCAGCGACAACCTCAAGGCCATCACCGAAGGCCAGTGACACCAGGCGACGTTGGTCTAGGAACACCACGCATGCGGCGAGTGATCAGTGCGGACGACGACAAGGCCCGGGCGATGATCTGAGCCTTCTCCGTAGCGCAGGTGTCGAGACGCGAACTCGCACTCTCAGCTTGGGAAGCTGGGGGCATTTGGATGCGGTTAGATTACTGACCTGCGCGAATGGTCGGGTCCGAGCCTCATCGGCCCCACTGGCCTTCACCGTGATCCCCCGCTGTTCCCCGGTCGATCTGGTGCGCTTGTGGTGCAGACCGCACGGCATCGAGACCACACTCGGGGCGCGTTGTCAGTGGGTGCAACTAAGGTCTCAGACGCACGGCCAGCTCCCGAGGTGTCCAGCTCTGTAGAGCAGCTGCATCCCCGGCTCTGTTGGGGGTGGCCCGAGTACGGCCCGGGACCTAACCAACGGTCGGGCTTCGCCGATGGCTAAGGAGAGACCTGCCAGCGCTGGCCGCGCACCGAACAGTGCAAGCAGGCACACGCTTTCCAACTGTGGGGGTGGTCCACGGGGCCTCGGCCGGGGCCGTTCACCTGCGTTCATGGATGGTCGGCTGTGGGAGCGGCTACCGGCTTCGGTCTCGTCTGAACGACCGTGAACGGCGCTGAATGAGACGGAAACTGAGACGGACGTTGCCGTTCAGCCGCTACAGGCCGCTTTTGAACGCCGCGTCTGCTCGCTCGACTTCGCCCAGATACTGCTCCAGGCGGAAGCAAATCTTCTCGACGGTCCTACCATCGCGACCCGGGTACACCAGGTCTGACCAGATGACCGTCTCACCCCGGAGCCGGACCCGTGTGGTCAGCCTGCCCCGACCCTGGCTCGGGTTGCTCCTGGGGTGCCGCATCCGCTGTGCGCCGCATATTCGTCGGAGAGAGCGGTCCTGCTACAGGCTGACGCCAGATAGATCACCCATCGTCACTCGCTTCGGGCTCGCTTTCCTCGGTTGAAACAGCTTCAGGTTCTCCCTCTTCGAGGGCAGGTGGCTTTTTGGGGTCGCCCCGAAGGCCCATCAGAACGTCCCGCGTACGTCCAATCTCTTCATCGTCCGTTCCGAATTTTTCCTCAAGTGACTTTATGATGCCGAGTATCCTTTCTTCGCAGGAGGAATGAGTCAGTCGGCCGGATATATGCAGAGTGAGCGCGAACGCCCTTTGGATAGAATGGGCCTCTCGGCTATCAGGCGGCACCCCTTCCATAAGCGCCTCTAGTCCCACGATAGATTCATTATAGTTTCCGGCGTCAGACAGTGTTCTGCACATGCATAGCAGATCCTTTCTGATTTGCCTAAACTTAGCCCAAGCGACCAGCTCATGCTTTGGAAGCTGTAGAAGCCGCTTGGTGGTTGATACTGCTTCCTCGCGGTTTTCCCTACGCTCAAGCAAGTGCATGAGGCAGTGCGCTTCGGACAGGAGACGCCGGTCCATCACTCGGTCATCCATAGCAAGCCGAACTTCAAGCACGCTGCGCATTAATGGCTCGGATTCTTCTAGCCGCCCCAGATCAACCAGTAAATCGGCATACTCGTGCCGCATGGAAAGTAGCTCCCCATCCGTGACATCACGTGTCTGCTCAAGTAGCTTCAATCGCTCGCGGTATGTGTTCGCTGACTCGTCGAGGCGCCCCTGACGGATAAGATTCTGTGCTAGACAATGTCGCATAGACTCGCAGAAATGCTGCCCTTCTGTTGGAGTTGAATCCAGCGCGTCAATGATTGTTCTGTAGCAATCCTCGGCTTCGGCCCAGCGCTCCTTCTTGTCCAGCCAGTGGCCCAGTTGGTGCAGGGTTTCGAGATCCGCAAGACCCGGATTTTGTGCAGAGTTTACAGATTCGTAAACCTCCTCCCATTCGCTTTCCGCGCGAGCCCTTCCATTTTTCTGGGCGAGTATGATGTCAATCAACACGCGATGGGTGGAAAGCGTGTATGGGTGGCTTTTCCCGAGGATCTCCCTACGACCTTGGAGTACTTTTCGAAGTTCTCTCTCTGCTTCCTTGAAGTTGCCCGAGTCGGCCAGGCGCTCCGCCCAATTATGGTGACTCATTAATGTTTCTGGATGGAAGTCTCCGAGTATCTCCTTCTTTTGTTTATAGAGCTCTCGGAACTCCATGGCTGCCGCCGTTCCGCTTAGGCGGGCGAATGCGTAACGATGCCTAGCTGCAAGGCGTAGGGCGTGATTGGGGTCAAGTGACTCTGAAATCGCGCGAAGCGCAGTGGCGGCCTCCCCTACGGGATTCCTAAAGGCAAGATGCATGTAGGAGAAATTTCGTAGCCCTACTTGCAGAAGCGGCTCGGCGATTTCTCTCGATGGAGCCTCTGTGCTGCAGGTAATTTGCATGACGTGCGGGTAAAGGAGGCTCCACCAATGATGATTAGCCCGGTCCTCTGGGGGCAACACTGTTGCTAGCTCTAGTAGCTCCACTGCAGTTCTGGTGATTTTTGCCTGAGTCGTCCGATCTGCAATAGCGAGATGGTTCCTATTTGCTTCCAGTACCAGGTTGTGAACGGTTATTGCTGGCTGAGTCTCGTGACCGCCGTCTGGCACCTCAATAATGTCAAGCAGGCTCAGAGTTTGGAGAGCCTCAATGATGAGCTCCAATCGATCAATGCTGAAGTCCTGCGGAAAGGCGTTGTGTCGCTTCAGACCCTCGGAGTCCAGGATGTCCACAGGAATGGGATAAGGGGCGAAGCAGGAGAGCAGGCGCATGAATGTTCTAGCCTCCGGAAACCCCTGGGTCTCTAGGAGGTCAAGACTGATTTCCCACGTTCGGCTAATCAGGTGCCGATGTAGCTGCTCCGCGCTGCTGCGGCTAAGGGCGCCGCTATTTGCGCGATCTAGGTATTCGATTCCCGCGTCGTCAAGTGCGGCTAGGTAGGATGTGAAGTTCCGAACCCTTCCTTGGTCTCTTACTCTACGCAAAAGGCCAGCGCCTCGCGTCGCTCGACTAAGCTGCGACCCGGCGAGTCGCAAAGCTAGTGGCAGTCCGCCTAACCTTGCGGAAAGGTACTGGGCTTCACTCCGTGACCCTGCCTCATTGGCCAGATCTAGCAATACTTGCGCGCCGTCATCGGGCGTGAGCGGCTCAATGGCATGGAACTCTGCAGAGTTGCCCCAAATCTCTGGATCTCCGAGACGGGTGGTAACTAGTGTCAAACCGTAGCGACTAGCGCGAATCCATCCGGTCCCATCACCTGGCTGCCCGTTGGCGCTCCCGATCAATTCAGGCTCATCAACTTCATCAAGGACCAGCACCCACCGGCGCTGAGATGAATTCAGAAGCTGCCAAAGTAGATCCGGCCCGTTTCCAATAGTTCCCCAAGCCTCTTCAATCTCCTCATGTTCGGCACCCAACCTTCGCGCGATTTGGCGCATTGCGCTGTCCAGGTTGTCTCTATTTGTCTTGACCCAGAATATGTCGACCCCTTGAGTCCGGGCGGCTTGCGCGATACTCAATGCCACCGTGGTCTTTCCACATCCGCCCATTCCGTGAAGGACGACGAATTTATCTTTAGGGGCATCTAGGTGATCGCGAAGATGGGCCAGGATGGATGATCTGCCCCTAACTTCCGGTGGGAGATTCCCTAGTGGTGGCTCAAGGGAATGAATTTGAGAGCTGGAAAGGTGAGTTTCTGCTGTCGCGCGATTGGAATGGTGACCTGAATGAGAACGCTGCCTTGGGGGATTCGGGGAGCTTTGCTCCCTCCGGCTTCGTCGGCTGTTCGCCTTTTCCGCTGCCTCTGCGTTTTTCGCACGCTCTTGCCTTCCCGCCCATACGCGGTCATAGACAAGGCCGCAGGCCTCGAGAACCTTCTTCAACGTCTGTGAACTAGGGGCCCTCGTACCGCTCAGGGCCTCAGAGAGGGTGCTCGCGTTCACGCCGGAGTCCTCTGCGAGATGAGCGGCAGTGCGGTAGCCCGCCGCGAACATGATCTCCCTGAGTCGCTCTGCCAGGTCTCGGACTGGTTCGGGGCTGTGCTGGTCGACAGGGTTCAGTGCTCGGCTCAAGATCTCCCCCCGCGCTTCGTAGCTCGCGAACTTCGATTATTCGGGTGCGCATGCAGGTCTCGCAATCGTTCTTCGCTCATACTTCGAGGTTGCTGTCGAAGATCCCACCAGGTGCCTACCAAGGGTCCTGTCGGCCTTCATCAAGCGGCCGGCAGGAGGAGGAGACGGTGGAACTCATACGTACAGTTATCGAACACGCGGACGATGTGTCGCTTGCTTGGAGGGCGGGCCGCGGGATCGTCTTCCTGGCGAGGCTAGGCATCCGACTGAAGCGCAGGCGGGCTGACGCGAGCCGGGGAAGGGGCGCTCAGGATGGTCTGAGCCTCCACCGATCGACAGATGTATGCGCTGGGTGTGGACGGGCAGCGGACGGCTGAAGCAGTCGTCGCAGGTGCTGCACTATTACACAAACCGGACACCGCCAAGCGGTTCGACTGTAAGTCTGCTGGCTTGTGCCCAGTCGGAGGCGTATCAAAGGCCGAACCCTGAGAGTGGACGGTGCTGCCGAGAGCGCGGTGCAGGTCAAAGCGGGTACCCGCCGTGATGCCCCGACGGTCTTGAAAACCGTCGTGGCAGCGATGTCACCGTGGGTTCAAATCCCGCACCTACCGCGTGATGAGCAGTGAGACCGGCCCCTGACCTGGGCTATCAGGTAGGGGCCGTTCGCACGTTCGGACGCTGGTGTTCCCCGACGTTCACCGTGGTTCCCCGCTCGATCGGGCACGGCTGGGGCGCGGTCGCCGCGAACTGTCAGTGGCCCTCGGTACTCTCCCTGTCTTGATCAACGACCTGCGGAGTTGAGATGGCGAGTTGGTTGGCGACGCTGCTGGCGTCTGTCATCGGTGGGATGAGCGGCGGTTTTCTGGCGCCTTGGGCCAAGGCTCGGTTTGATCGACGTCACGAGCGACATCAGGCGTTCGATCGGGCCATCGCCGCAGTCAATGCGGGCCTGTACGCCTACACGGCTCCAACGAACGTTGACCGTAGTCAGATCGGCGACAGCACGCATGCGCAGGAGTTCATAGATCAACTTCTGACTCGGCGGATGGAACGGTTCTTCGAGGCGACCTACGGGATGCGGCAGGCGATTGCCGAGCTTGAGCCTCATTACAAGGTCGTCTGGGACCCTGACGAGTTCCAGTTGACCCCGCAAGAACTAACCAACTTGGCCGATCAGCTCAAGAAGGCAAGGTAGCTGCGCTCGAACTCCCACCTACACCCACCACTCACGCCGGCTCCCATCCCGTCTGCCGTCGGCCCACACAACGTGGAGCGGGCGTGGTTCATAGCGTCCAGGTGGAGCGCGCCACTGTACGAACGACCTGGACGCCATGGGCCGCGTCTGGTCGGCTCTGCCTGGGGCGATGGCAGACGGGATGGGAGCTCCCCCGCGCACGCCACCATTCGGCCGGCACTCGCGAACGGCGCCCCGTCCATCTCGGAGCCTGAGCGCCCCCCGCCGGAGGCTCGTTCTGACCGTGGCCGTCGTGCGTCCAGGTTCTCCCCAGGGCTGTAACTCGCTTGCGGCCTCAGGGGCACGGCCCGGCGCCGAAGGCGCAGAGGGCCGGGGCCAAGGGGCCAGCCCGCGCTTTGCGCGGGCCCTTGAACCCGTAGAGAAAGTTGTAACTCAGTCGGGCCTGTGGGGCTCGGAGCCCAAGTGGGTTTCGCATGGCATGAGTTCAGGAATCTGGTGGTCCGCGAGGGGCAGGAAGAGCACTGGGCGGATCGTCCACGTCACGCGCATGCCTGAGTAGGTCACGGAGAGCGTGCTGGGTTCGGCGTTGAGGAGGGCTCGTCTGGTGTCGATGCGGCTTTCGTAGAGCCAGTCCCACGTATCCGCGGGGGCATGCGGGTGAGTTCCTTCGTGATGACGTGGAGCGCTGTGGGGAGCCAGCCATCCGCCTGTGCTGCCGAGTAGACGTCGAAGGCTGTCGTCACCGTCAGGTGGTCCGGGGTCGTGAGGTTTTCCACCCAGCACTCACACCAGAAGCCACGGTGGAGGCCAGCGGCGCTCAAGTCGGTGTTCGGCATGGGTACCCATCTAGAGACTTAGAGGTTCGGGTACTGGCCACTCATCTTGTAGTGGCTCCTGGACTGGATCGTCGGCCCCCGTCGTTTCGGTGGCACGGTCGTTTCCTTCAGAATCGAGGAGGCCTGGAAGCCGTGACGCGGCGCACGCGCCCGGCGTGCCACGCGAGCGGCGAGTGGCGCCCTCTGAGTCATAGCCGTGCAGCCACGTCCAAGTTGGTGAGCCGGTCCGGCTTCAGTGACGAGCTAGTAGCGGAAGCTTGCTTGCGTCCCTCTCACGTGGATCAGGAAGTCATCGATGAGCTCGTCGCCGTCGGCCGGTACCAAGGACAGGTGCAGGCCGTCCACGGCTCTCATGGCCTGGTCCAACCGGGGCGGGTCGGGTTCCTCTGCCTCTATCGACCGTGTCCACTCCTCAAGGATGGGGCGAACGTGCTCCCATTCAAGCGTTCCGGTGAAATGGCAGTGGAACCACGGCTGGTCGAGCTCGTCGAGTGTGAGTGTTCCGAGCAAGGTGTCTGCCTGCATAAGCTGCCAAGAGCGTTCGGTCATCAGTCCCCCAAAGGGTCAAGTGCGATGCGTCGGAGCACTAGTGTGCCGACGCAGCTGGCCGCGTGACCTTCTGATGCTGCGCAGTGTCGAGAGCGTCAAGGCTGGGAGTGAGGGGCCGACCGTGCCCCGGCAACAGTGATCAGAGAGGTCAACGCGTGAGCGGCAACCGCAAGGCCATCGCCGAAGACCATTGGCACCAGGCGAGGTTGATCTGGGACCACCACCAGATGCGCCACGAGGTCCGCGCCGTCGACGTGGCGATCGGGCTGGGCAGTCACGATCTCGGTGTAGCAACCCGTGCGGCCGAGCTGTACCGCTCGGGACTCTTCCCGCTCCTGGTCTTCACCGGTGGGAACAGCCCCACCACTCGGTCCCGCTTCCCGCGCGGCGAGGCCGTGCACTACCGCGAGCACGCCCTCGACCTCGGCGTCCCCGCCTCCGCGATCCTCCTGGAGCCGAACGCCGAGAACACCGGACAGAACATCACCCTCTCCCGCGACGTCCTCGCCGCCGCAGGCGTCACCCCGGCCACCGTCCTGCTGGTCTCCAAGCCCTACATGGAACGACGGTCCTTTGCGACCGCTCGCAAGCTGTGGCCCGAGGTCGACATCATGTGTGCCTCCGAGCCGCTGGAGTTCGACGACTACCTCAAGAGCATCGGTGACGAGAGGCTGGTGGTGGACATGCTCGTCGGTGACCTTCAGCGGGTGATCGAGTATCCGAAACTCGGGTTCGCCATCGAGCAGGAGGTCCCGGAGGACGTGCATGCCGCGTACGAATCCCTCGTCCGCGACGGCTTCACCAGCCGCCTCATCGCTTCCTGAACCCGCCGCCCCGGGCGGGCTCTGCGCCATCCACCAGCCCAACCTCCCGCCCCGGCTGACCACACTGGCCGAGCTGTTCGCGGCGGACCACTGGATCGTCCTGGACGACGTGCAGTTCGCCCGCCGCGACTACCGGCAGCGGGCGCGCATCGCCGCCTTCGACGACGTCGACGGATACGGGGGCTCAAGATCGCCCGTAGACGTAGGTGTGGAGTCGATGCCTGGCCTCCTCAAGTCGGAGAATCTCGGTCTTCCGCTAATATCCTTCGCGCTTCATCTATATCGACCTGACCGTGAGAACGGAAATAGCAAGGAAGTACGTAGGAATGGAAAGCAAAACCAGCATGTCTGCGTACAGGCAGACGTATGCCGTGTTGGCTGATACGTCCGGATCCCCCCTCCGAGGAAACTGACCGCGCTTACAATGCCTGACGCCAACCCAATGTTGACAAGTAGCCACGCAAAAAAGATCAGTTGCCTGATGGCACCTACCTTTCCATGTCTACGCTCATATATGGTCAACGCTGCTCGGAGCTGCGCCATGGATTCACTATGCCCGCTGCCGCCGCGAGGCGACTCGCGAACCCCTTCAATCGCATCGTGCAGCTTTACGGAAGTCGCAGCGCCTGACCATGACTCAAGCAATGGGCGCAGCTCCACAACTCCCGCGAGGATCAATACGGGGTTCACTGCGGCAATGGTTGCTGCGTAATTTTGACTCCACTCCATGGGACCAGTCTGCCGTTGCTGCGCCTAGCGCGTATATACGTTGGGCGGCGTCCGCGCACGTACAAATTTTCCCGGATTGGGTGCGCTTCGGAGGGTGATGGTGGCAACAAGTCCGGTTGACTGGTTTCGCAACGCTTGGCAACTATGCCGACAGTTGATTAAGACGTAGTCAACAGTTAAGGGTGGTAGACCCGTCATGACTGGCCGACTTCGAACCGTAGCGCCACGCCCTGTTCGAGAAGTTGGCTCGTACGCCCGCTGCACGCGTGCCACCCCTTCGTACCTCGTCGAGCGCCTCACGGACTGTCAGTAGGCCGTGGAAAGATCCCCGGCCATGGGGAGATCTGATCTGTGGGGGGGGGACGGCCGATGGTGAGAGCCGCGAAGGCTTCGAGGAAGCAGTCCGCGTTGTCCATGCGGGCCGAGGCGACGTTCCGGGCGCGCATCGCCGAGTTGGGGGGTGACGTCCTCGAAGCGGAGTGGCGGGGCAGCAGGAAGCCCCACCGCGTGCGATGCGCGGCAGGGCACGAGAGCGCCACGTTCCCGTCCAACGTCCAGCAGGGGCACGGCATCTGCCGCACCTGTGCCGGTGACATGCGCTCCCTGGACGCCGAGACGGCGTTCAGAGCCCGTGTGGCCGCACTGGGCGGGGTCGTTCTCGAGGAGAAGTGGCTCGGTAACCACGAGTCTCACCGCGCCCGTTGCATCAACGGCCACCTGTGCACTCCGAGGCCGAGTCATGTGCAGCAGGGGTGCGGCATCTGCTCCACCTGCGCCGGGAACGACAGTCGGGCAAGCGAGGCGGCCTTCAGGGACAACCTCGCGAAAATCGGCGCCAGGCTTCTGGAGCCGATGTACCTGGGCGCGAACGAACCGCACCGGGTGCAGTGCGCCGCCGGGCACGAGTGCCGTCCCAGACCGTCCCAGGTGCGGCGCGGGGACGGCATCTGCCGCGTCTGCGCCGGGCGGGACCCGCAAGTCGCCGAGGCGAACTTCAGGGCTCGCATCACGGAGTTGGGGGGAGTTGTACTGGAGCCAGCGTGGCTCGGGGCGACCACGCCGCATCGAGTCCGTTGCGCCCAGGGACACCTGAGCGCTCCGTGGCCGGCCAGTGTCCAGCAGGGACGGGGCATCTGCCGGATTTGTGCCGGGAAGGATCCCAAGGCCGCCGAGGCGGCGTTCCGCACCCGCGTCACCGCATTGGGAGGGATCGTCCTCGAACCCACGTGGCTCGGCAAGGACCGGCCGCACCGGGTGCGGTGCACCAAGGGCCACACCGGCACGCCCACGCCGAGCAACGTCCGGGCCGGGGGCGGTATATGCCGTACCTGCGCAGGCAAGTCATGGGACGTCTTCTACGTCGTCACGGACGACATCAACGGCATCGTGAAGTTCGGCATCACCTCCGGCAACCCCCGCCTGCGCCTCTCCCAACACGAGCGTGACGGATTCGACCACGTCGTCCGCCTGATCGAAGGCAATCCCGAGGCTCGGAAGTTGGAGAACATGTGCATCGCTGCCATGCGGGACGCCGGTGAGGAGTCCGCGCGGGGCCGCGAGTACTTCCCCATCCGCACACTGGGCACCATCCTGGACATCGTCGACGGGTGGACCGCCCCTGTCAGGTGACCTGGTGCCCCTCAGCGCGGCGCGGGTGGCCCGGTGCGTGCGGCGCAGGCGGTCTCCCGCCGTGCAGTAGTCCTCGATCCGGCAGGGGGCGCAGTCGTCGAAGTGGGCGAGGAGGTCGCCGTACGCGCGCTGCGCCTGCCGTTCCTCAGCGGTCGTCTCGGGTGGGATCACCACTGCCTCCCCCGAGACCCGCTCCGGGCGATGCGCACCAAGGCGGCCACGGACTGGACAGCGCACAGGTCACCGACGATTCGGGGCGGCACTGCCCAGTACAGGCCGGTCGGGCCTCGAAGGTCCGACGCGGGAACGGTCAGGAAGTGGCCCGCCCCCAGCATGGGGGCCTCGCCGTACTCCCGCATCCAGCGCAGGACGGGCGCGCACTCGACGAGCGCGTAGTAGTGCTCCTGCGGGTGGCTGTGGATGATCGGGCCGTTGAGTAGTTCCGCAAGTGTCGCCCTCACCGCCACCGATTCGTCCGTGCCCACGGCCGCGTGGACGAGCCGGGCGGGCAGGCACACCGCGTTGAACCTCGTCCCGAGCGGCAACAAGGCGATGCCCTGCGCCCTCCACGCCTGTTGGGCCTGGCGCGGCTCCTGCTGCGCACGCGCCAGCCAGTCGAAAGCCGCGCTCGTCAGGTTCAGGGAAGCGCCACCTCCCCTGGTGAAAACGCTGCCCGTCATCTCTCTCATGTCAGCTCCTGGTCAGTCGGCCACGCCCTGAATTTTCCGTTCGCGCGGACTTCCGGGCTTTGTCGGTCTGGCCAGCTTCTTGTGACAGACAGTGTCGAAGCGATCCCTCAGCGGTAATCTCACGGTGGGATGACTTCTCATCCAGTTCCGGATATCAGACACAGAGGACGCGCCATGGTGACCGCTATCGGGCCGATCGTTCTCCCCGACTGGGCCTGGGAGCGAGCAGAGGTCCGTGAAGCTCTTCGAGCGCGGGACATGGGTGCCATCTTCCGGTTCGTGCAGCGGTACGCCGGTGCCAGCCAAGCCCGTATCGCCGCGGCCTCCGGTATGACGCAGGCGCGTGTCAACGAGGTCATCAACGGCCGTCGGGAGGTGTCTCGCCTGGCTGTGTACGAGCGCATCGCCGAGGGGCTGTCGATGCCCGACGGCTCACGTCATGTGCTCGGCCTCGCGGCCAGCCGCGAGCGGAAGCAGGACGGCGCCGCGTTCGATCTCGCGGCGTTTCCCGAGGTCGTACGTGTCTATGCGGCACAGGCATCCGCCGCCGAGGAGATCCGCGAGAACGCACGCCGTGCCGAGGAACTGGACGTCCTCGCTGTACGTGGCCTGGGACTGATCGGCCTGAACGACAGCCTTCTGCGCTCCGCCTGCCTCCCTCGTGAACAGGGCGGCACGGGGCTCCGCGTGCGCGTCGCGCTGCTCGACCCCGACAGTGAGGCCCTGAACCAACGGGCCGCCGAGATCGGCGAGTCCCCCGAGTCCCTGGCGGGCGGAGTACGAATGGCCGAGGCCCGGCTACGGGAGTTGCAGGCGGAAGGGCGTGACGTGACTGCGTTCCGGTACACGATGCTGCCGACGTGGCGTCTGATCCGCGTCGACGGCACCCTCTTTGTGGGGGCATTCGACGCGGGCTGGGAAGGACACACGTCGGCCACGTACAAGGTGATGGCGACACCGCACGGTCCGCTCTTCCGTGGGTTTCGGCGCATGTTCGAGGCGATTCTGGCAGGGGCGCAGCGCACGGTGTGAAGGGGGCGCGGCACGTGATCGAGGCCGAGTTGAAGGCGTGGGTTCAGGAGCCAGAGGCTGTGGTGGCGCAGTTGGACGAGCTGGCTCGGGCGCGCTGCGAAGTTTATCGGGACACGTATTACGACCGGCCTGACGGGTCTCTCGCCGCGGCCGACGAAGAGCTGCGTGTGCGTACGGTCCACGGCGGGGGCGGCACTCGTACCGTGCTCACCTTCAAAGCCGCTGCCGTCGACGCGGCGTCCGGGTCCAAGCCGGAGCACGAGACGGACGTCGCCGACGCGGAGGCGGCACACGCCATCCTGCGAGGGCTCGGATACGTCGAGGCCATCGCGTTCGAAAAGCGGTGCCGCAACTACGGCTTCGAGGCGCGCGGTCGGCAGATGCTGGCCACGTTGGTACGCGTGCCGGAGATCGAGGGCACTTTCCTTGAGGTCGAGACGCTCGTCGACGAGGATGCCGTGCCGCAGGCTCTGGCCGACATCCGGGCCGTCCTGGCCGACCTGGGCATCAGCGAAGCAGGGCTGACGCGAGAGACCTACACCGACGCTGTCGCACAGCGACGACGGTCACGACGGTCGGATGCCATCTGACGGGGAGGTAACGAGGCAGCACCCCGTGCAGAGGTGCTGCCCCTTTGGCATACCTGTGCCGGGTCAGGTCACCGGCTCCGGCAGCGTCATGAGGTGGGCGCGGTGGCGGCCCGCCGCTGCCGTCGCCGCCGGGCCGCCCAGTGCCGCCACGCCTATGAGGCGGGTGCCCCGGTAGTAGGCGTAGAGGAGGTCGCCTTCGGGGGCGTCCGGGTCGCCTTCCAGGAGTTCGCAGCGGTCGGCGAGTGAGGGCTGGCCGAAGGACTGGAGGCGCAGGGCGTATTGGTCGCTCCAGAAGGACGGGAGCGGGGCGCAGGGCGCCGGGTCGCGAGGCGTGCCGGTCAGGGCGGCGACCAGGGTGCGGGCCGCGTGGCGGGCCGTGTCGCCGGGGACCGACCAGTGTTCGACGCGGCGGGGCACGGGGCCGTAGCGCGGGTTCGGGAAGCGGGCTACGTCACCGACCGCCACCGCGTGCGGGATGCCGCCTATGCGCAGGTGGGCGTCGCAGAGGATGCCGTCCGTGAGGTCCAGTCCCGGTGTTGCCGCCAGCCATTCCGTGTTCGGGAGGGAGCCGACCGCTTCGACCACCAGGTCGGCGGGGAGTTCGGTGCCGTCGTCCAGCACCGCGCCCTCCGGGGTGAGTTCCCGTGCCAGGCGGCCCATCAGGAAACGTACGCCCCTCGCCTCGTGGCGATGACGCAGTGCGCGTGCGAGGTGTGGGCCGAGCGCGAGCACCATCGGTTCCGCCTCCGGGGCGACCACGGTCACCGCACAACCCGCCGTGCGCGCCGTGGCCGCCACCTCGCATCCGATGAAACCCGATCCGATCACGAGCACCCGGGCGCCCGCCGCCAGGCCGACGGCCAGGGCCGCCGAGTCCTCCAGCGTGCGGACGACGTGCCGGGGCGGACCCCCGGGCATCGGGAGTCTGCGTGGCCGCACCCCCGTCGCGGCCACCAGACCCTCGTACATGTGGACCGATCCGTCGGTCAGTGTGAGTGTGCGGGCTCCCAGGTCGGCGGCGGCGACGGCCGAGCCGAGCCGCCACTCGACGTCCTCGACGCTGGGGCGCCTGCGCAGTTCCGTGCCGGACGCGGGCGCGTTGCCCGCCAGCACCGCCTTCGACAACGGGGGGCGGTTGTAGGGGAGGTGGAGCTCGTCTCCGAAGAGGGTGATCGGGCCGTGCCAGCCCGCGGCACGGAGCTGTTCCGCCGAGCGCAGGCCGCCGAGGGACGCGCCGACGACGGCGATCCCGGCCCGCCCGGTCCGTTCCACGGCGTCTCAGCCCTCGACCCGGATCGCCTGCAACGGGCACACGTCGGCGGCGTCCTCGACCTCGGCGCGCAGCGCCTCGTCGGGCGCGTCCACGTACGCGAGGTGGCCCTCGTCGTCGAGCCGGAAGATGTCCGGCGCGGCGAAGACGCACTGCCCGTGGTCCTGGCAGACGTCCAGGTCGACGATCACCCTCATGGATCCAACTCCCTTGCTGTGCATATCGGGTGGAACTGTGCTCGCCGGGTGCAAGTGTGCTCGCCGGGTGGAACCGTGCTCAGCGGCGCGGCGGTCTGATGCCGCGGAACTCCCAGTCGCCGCCGAGGGCCGTGGAGAGGACCTCCTCGGACTCGGTCGGCTGGGCCCCGACGTCGGCACGGACTGCCGTCGGTCCTGTGACGATGCGGTTGGTGAGGCGCCCCAGGCCCTCGGCCTCGACCTCGACGACGTCGCCGGGGCGGACCGGGCGGGAGCCCGCGGGTGTGCCGGAGAGCAGGACGTCGCCCGGCTCCAGGGTGATCGTGCGGGCGATGTCGGCGACGAGATAGTGCATGTCCCACTGCATCTCGTCGGTCGAACCGTCCTGCGCGAGCTCGCCGTTCACGTAGGTCCGGAGGTACTTGCCGTGGAAGTTCCAGCCGGTGACCAGGCCGGGGCCGAGTGGGCAGAGCGTGTCGGAGCCTTTTACGCGGAGCATCGAACCGGCGTCCGTGTCGCGGAAGTCGTGCAGGCCGTAGTCGTTGGCGACGGTGTAGCCCGCGATGTACGCGCCCGCCTCGTCCGGTGCCACGTTGCGGCAGGTGCGGCCGATGACGATGCCGATCTCGCCCTCGTAGTTGAGGTACTTGCAGCCTTCGGGGCGCACGACGGCGCCGCCGTGGCTGTTCAAGGCCGAGATCGGCTTGTGGAAGTAGGTGGGTGCGGGCGGCAGCTTGACCCCGAACTCCGTGACCCTGCTGCGGTGGTTGAGGTGGACGGCGATCACCTTGGACGGACGTACGGGTGGGAGGTGGTGGGCCTCGGACGCCTTGAGGCGGCGTCCGTCGGCGGCGAGCAGCTCGTCGCCCTCGCGCACGACCTGGACGGCTGCCCCGTCAAGGAGGATGCGGCGGTACTCGATGGTGGTAGCCCCGGACGCCCTCATGCCGTCGCCTCGTTCCGGTCGGTGTCGGCGCCCTCGCCGGTCCACCCGGTCGGCGGGCGGTCGAACCACAGGTGCATCTGGCCCGTGCCGATGGAGTTCTCGTACGCGCTGTAGGCGCGCCCCGCGGCGGTGCAGCGCTCCTCGCCGAGGGCGCCGATCATCATCAGGTAGTGGCCGAAGCGCGCCTCGGGCTTGTGGGTGAGGAACTCCGGCATGGTGCGCAGGACTTGGGCGTGGTCGCCGCGCTCGAACCACTCGATGCGCCTGAGGTCGGCGGCTCGGGCCTCGGGCGTACGGATGTGGGCGGGGTCGCTGGACTCGTGGGCGCGCAGTTCGCGCAGCGGCCAGAACGTGTGCGAGAGGGCGCCGGACGCGATGAGCAGGACCCTGCGCCCGGGGAGCGCGCCGATGCCGTCGGCGAGCGCCCGGCCGAGCCGCAGGTGGTCCTCGGCGTCACCGGTCTGACAGACCCCGATCGAGACCCACTTCTTCTCGGGGAGGCCGTGGCCCAGGTACGTCCACAGGTTGATCGTGGCGTAGTACACGGGCAGGAAGGGGTCGTCGATCGGGGTGATCCAGGTGTCGTGCTTCTCCGCGAAACGGGCGACAGAGGCGGCGAGTTCGGGGTCGCCCGGATAGTCGTACGGCATGCGGCACATGCCGCGCGGCAGCTCTTCGGAGGTGAACAGGCCCGCGCGGCGGGGCTGTGCGGTGACCACGAACTCGACGGTGGTCGCCCAGTGCGAGTCGAGGACGACGACGGTGTCGTAGTCGAGCGTCTCGAAGACGTCGGCGCGCAGCTTGCGCAGGCCGGGGACGAGGCTGATCTCGCGGCCCTCGTTGAGCTCTTTGCGGATGGCCTCGGGCAGCACGATGGTGGGGACGTGAGCCAGGAGGCCCGCTCCGACGATCTCACCCATGGTCGGCCCAACCCTTCGGCGCGGCCACTGTGTTCTTCAGGTCGCAGTAGAAGTCGAAGGACCAGTCGCCGCCCTCGCGCCCGACGCCGGACATGCGCGAGCCGCCGAAGGGTGCGGAGAGGTCGCGTACGTAGAAGCAGTTGACCCAGACCGTGCCCGCGACGAGCCGTGCGCCGAGCCGTGCCGCGCGCTCGCGGTCGCCTGCGGCGAGGGTGGCGGCGAGGCCGAAGCGGGTGCCGTTGGCGAGGCGCACCGCCTCGTCGTCGTCGCCGTCGGGGAAGGTCTGGAGGGTGAGGACGGGGCCGAAGACCTCTTCCTGGACGATCTCGGAGTCCTGGTCGACGCCGGTGAGGAGGGTGGGGAGGTAGTACTGCCCGCCCAGCGCGCTGTCCAGCGCGGTGTTGCGGCCGCCGCCGACGACGGCTTCCGCGCCCGCCGCGAGGGCGCGCCGCACGAATCCGTCGACGCGGTCCACGTGCCGGGCGTGGATGCTCGGTCCGATGTCGGTGGCCTCGTCGCGCGGGTCGCCCTGGGTCAGCTTCGCCACCCGGTCGAGGAAGCGGCCGAGGAAGGCGTCGCGCACGGACTCCTCGACGAGGATGCGGGTGGCCGCGAGGCAGACCTGGCCCGCGTTGTCGTACTGCTCCACGGCGAGGTCGGCGGCGAGGTCGAGGTCCGCGTCGGCGAGGACCAACAGCGGTGACTTGCCGCCGAGTTCGAAGCTGCACGGGACGAGGTGCGCGGCGGCGGCCGCGGCGATGCGGTGGGCGGTGGGCACCGAGCCGGTGAAGCTGATGCGGCGCACGGCGGGGTCGGCGGTGAGTGGCGCCCCTGCCTCGTCGCCGTACCCCTGCACGACGTTGAAGACTCCGGGCGGCAGCCCCGCCTCGTGCGTGATGTCGGCGAGGAGCGAGGCGGTCAGCGGGGTCCACTCGGCGGGCTTGAGCACGACGGTGTCGCCCGCGGCGAGCGCCGGGGCGATCTTCCAGGTGGCCAGCATCAGCGGGGCGTTCCACGGCGTGATGAGGACGGCGGGGCCCGCCGGGTCCCAGGTGACGTGGTTCGTGTGGCCGCGGGTGTCGAAGTCGTCGTGGGTGAGGGCGAGGAGGCGGTCGGCGAAGTAGCGGAAGTTGTGGGCGACGCGGGGCAGCACGCCGCGGCGGTGCGAGCGGAGCAGGGCGCCGTTGTCGGCGGTCTCGACGGCGGCGAGCTCCTCGGCGCGGGCGTCGACCCCGTCGGCGACGGCGTGCAGCAGCCGGGCGCGCTCGGCCGGGGGCGTCGCCGCCCAGCCGGGGAAGGCGGCGTCCGCGGCGGCCACGGCGGCCCTGGCCTCGGCGGCCGTGCCGCGGGCGATCTCGGCGAGCGGGGTGCCGTCGACGGGCGAGTGGTCGGTGAAGGTGGCCGGGGAAGCGACGCGGGCGCCGCCGATCCAGTGCCGGGTGTCGACGGGCACGCCGGCGACGGTCGCCGTGTGGGGTGTTCCGGTGCGCGGTGCGTCGGTACGCGGTGTCCCGGTGTGCGGTGTCCCCGGAGAGGCGGGGGCGGGAGGAGCCATCACTGCCTCCAGTTCGTTTGAACCCAAACAACATTAGGAGGGGCCCGGTGCGGGGTCAACCCCTCGCGAGGGGTGCGACGTTGAGATATTGTTTGAACCCAAACGATAGGCCTGCCTCCGGAAGCCAGCCATGCCGATGCCCCGGCCCGCGCCCCGCGCCCGTCCCCCGCTCACCCGCCCTCCGCTCCCCCGCCCCCTGATCGCCCTCCCCCAGCGGTACGCCGCCACGACCTCCGCCCTGCGCTACGCCGCCGTCGTCACCGCGCGCGCCCTCGCCGACGCCGTGTACCGCGCGGGCGGCGAGCCGTTCATGATGCATCCCGGCGAGCCGGACGAGGCCGCCGCACGGCTCGCACGCTGCGCCGGACTGCTGCTCCCCGGCGGCGGGGACGTCGCGCCCTGGCGGTACGCGGCCGGGGCGGACGTGCACGGCGCCGTGTACGACGTCGACGACGCGCAGGACGCCTTCGACCTGGCCCTCGCCCACTGCGCGCTGGCCCGCGGCCTGCCGACGCTGGCGGTCTGCCGCGGCATGCAGGTGGTGAACGTCGCCCTGGGCGGCACGCTGCGGCAGGACATGGGCGGCCCCGCATCGGAGCACCGCCACAAGGTGCACCCGGTGCGGGTGGCCGCGGGCTCCACGGTGGCGCGCCTGCTGGGCGCCGCGAAGACGGAGGCGTCCTGCTACCACCACCAGTGCGTGGACCTCCCCGGCCGGGGCCTGGTCCCCACTGCGTGGGCGGCCGACGGCACGATCGAGGCCCTCGAACTCCCGGACGGGGAGGGCTGGTTCGCGTCGGTGCAGTGGCATCCGGAGGACACGGCGGCGGTGGACGCGGGGCAGCAGGGGTTGTTCGGGGGGCTGGTGCGGGCGGCAGGGGCCCAGGTGCTGACTCCGAGTTGACCCTCGTACCGGATGCGTCCCGCGGTTTCACAGAATGCGGCGGAGTGGTCGGCCCAGTCTCCGGCACCAGCGCCTCAACCGGCCGCGGACGGTGTAGTAGCGCGCCCATTCGGTGACAGCGGCCCGGGGGCCGTGTGCCTGCTCGCAGGTCGTCGCGAGTTCCTTGAGCAAGGGCTTGGCGTAGCTGCCGTTCGTCATGAGCCGGATTCCGTGGGCACGAGCGACCCGGGTGAACAGTGTGTCTTCGTGGGTCGGCCCCAGCACGCGCTCCTGCACCTCGATGATCTCTTCGTAGATCGGCTTGGCGTACGAAGGGTGCATCCCCTCGGCATCAGCGCGACGCAGGTACAGGGAAATCGGATGCTCTCTTCCCAGGACTCCGAACAGGTTCTGCGCCGCTTCCTCGAACTGCCATCGGCACTCGTCCGATCTGGGGTTGAGCCCCCAGCGCACGTCGGCGAACCTGAACCGGAGCTTCAGATGAACGACGTCGGCCTCCGCGGGGTCGTCAGCCGTTTCGAGTCGCTCCACGTACGGAGCGAGCCCGTCGCACATCGCCCGGGCACGCCTGCGGCCATGCGTCTTGGCGACTGTCGCGACGACGTCGAGACACGCGTCGAGGGTTTCTGGATGGCCAGGGCCGTACAGGCGCTGCCACCCCTGCGCGACCTCCTCCAGCAACGGCAGACACCGGCGCGGGCCGTACCGGGCTTCGACCGCTTCTGCCAGGTCGGCGAGGACCTTGAGAGTGGCAGGGTGGCCGCGTCCGCGCGCCCGTGTGCATTCGTCCGCGAGCTCGACGAGGAGGGGCAATGCCTCGACCGCACCGCCCAGTTCCAGCGTGATGCCTGCCCGGAGTCTCTTCGTCATCAGGGTCGAGGGATGCGTGCCGGTCAGCACCCGCTCCTGGGCGGCGATCGTTTCGTCGAACATGGCGCGGGACGGCGCCAGCCCTTCGGCGAAGGCGGTGACCAGCGCACACCAAGCCCGCGCCCGAAGCGCCACCGGCGTCTCAAGACCGAGGAGTTGCGCACGGGCAGGACCGAGGATGTGCGCATGGGCACGAGCGGCCTGGAGACCACCCCGCTCGCACGCCAGGAGCACTTGGAGCAGCCGGACCAGGAGAGGGCGCGGATCCTCGGGTCCGAGCAGCCCACGCAGGCCCGCGGCAGCCTCTTCCAGGATGGTGTCGGCCGTCTTTCCGTCCCCCTGCTGGGCCACCGCGGCGGCGAGTCGGAGTCTGGTGCTGAGCGTCTGGGGGTGATGTGCGCCGAGGATCTCTTCCTGTGCCGCGACCACCTCCTCGTAGAGGGGGCGCGCGGCCACGACTCCCTTCAGATCGTCGAGCAGACCGACGAAGTCCGAGCGGAGCTCCAGCGTGCAAGGGTGCCGGGCACCCGCGATGCGTTCCCATGTGGCCAGGAGGTCCTGGTAGAGGGGGACGGCAGCCTCTGGTCCCCGCAGCCTCCCGGTCATCCGCGCGATGCGGGCACGCGTGACCAGGGTGTCGGGGTGCTCCCGGCCCAGCGTGGCTTCCTGGGCGAGCTCGATCTGCTCGTACCGTTCGCACGCCGCTTGCTCTCCTTCGAGGGCGACGCAGGCGTCGGCGAGTGCGCGTCGGGTCGCGAGCGTGTCGGGATGGTCCGGCCCCATGACACGCCGGCGAGCTGTCAGCACCCGCTCCCACACCTCCTCGGCCTGCTGCATGCTGCGCAAGCCCAGAGCCCCGGCGTACACGGCGTGCGCGTCGAGCGTGGTGGGGTGATCGGCGCCGAGACCGCGCTCGGCGGCGGAGGCGGTGCCGTGCGCCAGCTCGAGCGTCACGTCGAGGGGGACCAGCCCCTGGCTCCAGGCAGCACTGGCGATGTGGATGTCGAGCGTGTGGGGGTGCGTGGGGCCCAGGACCTCTGCGGCCGCCTCGGCAAGCTCCTTCAGCAGGGCGAAGGCGCGGGCCGGTTCTCCCGCCAGACCGATCACCTCGGCGTGCGCACAGGTCGCCTGGATGGTCACGGCGTGGTGGGCGCCGAAGCCCTCCGACAGAAGGGGAAGGAGTTCGCCGATGCGCTCCCTGGCGGCGTCCCACGCACCGCTCAGACCGGTGGTCTCGGCATGCCCGAGGCGGGCCAGCAGCACCAGACGGTCCTGGGTATCGGCGCCGCTGTCCCGCAGGAGCCCCGCATAGGTATGCCGGGCCTGGGCCCAGAGGCCGCACCGGCTCAGCCATGCGGCGTGCCGCAGCGCCGCGAGCCGGGTCAGCGGATGCTCCCTCCCGAGAGCCGCTCCGCAGTCGTCGGTGAGGGCCGCCGTGAGTCTGCGCGCGGTGTGCAGATCGCCTGCCTTACCGGTCCAGTACGCGGCCATGTGCCGTGCCGCCAGGGCCGCCGGGTGATCGGCGGCCAGCGTCTCCTCCGCGAGGCCGCACAACTGTTGGGCCAGCCCGTGGGCTTGACGGGCAGCGCCCAGGTCGGCGCAGCGGGAGATCGCGTCGGCCAGGGCGTCCAGCCGGGGGTTCCCGGAGATCCAGTCGAACAGCTCGGACGAGGTGGTGGGCGCGAGAACGGCCCTGCTGCCTCCGTCCCATTCACCCAGCACCGAAGCACTGATGCCCGGCACCAGCTCGGCCGCCCGCTGGATGTCGTCCGAGACCGATGCGGAACGGTCCTCGAGGGCTTGCCACCGGCGCTCCCACGCCGTCAGATCGCGGTGGGCCCGCGACAGGCCGTCGCCGTGGCCGCTGCCGTCGGCATGGGTGATGAAGGCGGTGATCACTGCGGCCACGGGCTCCCAGGAGCCGTTGCCGACCCGGCTGGGGCGTGCCTGCACATAACTGTTGGCGGTCGACACAGGCACCCCGGACAAGGTTTTGACCCTGCGGAACGGCGGGGCGCCCGCAGCTTCGTGCATCTCTCGCAGTGCTTGGCGGAAGGACTCCCAGGAGTCCACCGGCGGATGGCTCATGGGGCTGATCCTGCCCCGTCCGAGGCGCACAGGATGCTGTCCGAGACAACTCGCGGCTGCCGGGAAGCCACCTCGGACGTCTCGGTTTCGGCTTCTGCCCGCTCGGACGTGGCGACATCGAGGTATGGATACCGAGAGCGCACAGCCGAAGCGGAACGACAGCAGTGACGATGCCCGTTCCACGGCACGGCCGCGCCTGCGGCGTGCGGTGGAGACGGTCCGGCGCTGGGGCCCCGCCGTCTACACGGCCGGGCGGATTGCCTGGCGCCTGATCCAGGAGGCGAGCTGAGTCACTGAGCAGGCTTCGCCCGGCGGCCGCTGCGGCGCCGGGCGGGGGCCTCGCCCGCGAGCAGTTCGATCCTGCGTTCCTCGCCGTTGTCCTCCGTCCGCACCACGATCTTGCGCAGCAGGTCCGCGAGCGTCTCGCACTCCGCGTCCGTCAAGCCCTCGGTGACGAAGGCCTCTTCGGCGTTGAAGGCGGGGAAGACCTCGCCCATCAGGCGCTCGCCCTCGTCCGTGAGCCGGAGCAGGACGAGCCTGCCGTCGTCGGGGTGGCCGCGGCGTTCGATCAGGCCGCGGCCCATGAGCGTGCGGGCGACGCCCGTCAGCGTGCCCTTGGAGATACCGGCCTCCTCGGCGACGTACCGGGTCTCCATCTCGCCCCAGATCCAGACGACATAGAGCACGACGAACGACGTCCACGTCAGTTCGGCGCCGCGCAGGACGGAGTTCTCGAAGTGCTGCCGGACGGCCGCGGCCGCGCGGTAGATGTTCGACACCGCGGCCATCTGCTCGTACTCGACGGGCGTGCCGCCGAGCTTGGCCCTGACCGCCTTCTCGGTGTCGCGGATGGAGCGGTTGCCCGTCACGTCCGTGTGTCTCCCTGTTCCTGTGGGGTGGTGGTGCGGTGGTGGTCCGTCGTCGGTAGGGGCTCGGGTCTTCAGTCTCCCAAGTCCTCTTGAGGCCTCTTGCCCGGGCACCGGGGCGTCCGTACCATCGGCGCCATTCAACTTCGTACGGGCTCAAACGATAACGCGTCCCGCATGGATGCGCCCTCCCCTCCCCGGAGGCCCGGCATGGCTCTCGACCACCAAGGCTCAGCCTCGCCCGCACCACCCCTCCCCGCCACCGCCGCCCCGGAACGCCGCATCGGCGTCGCGGGCATCGTCTTCGTCGTCGTGGCCGCGTCCGCGCCGCTCACCGTCGCCGCGGGCGGCGTCCCGCAGTCCCTCGCCGTCACGGGCGTCCTCGGGATACCGCTGCTCTACCTGCTCATAGCCGTCGTCCTCGGCCTGTTCAGCGCCGGATACGCGGCGATGAGCAGGCACATCACCGGCGCCGGGGCCTTCTACGCCTACACCGCGCAGGGGCTCGGCCGTACCCCCGGCGTGGGCGCGGCCTTCGTCGCGCTGCTGTCGTACAACGCGATGCAGATCGGCATCGCGGGCCTCTTCGGCGCCACCACCGCCGAGTTCATCGACGCCCGGACCGGCGTGGAGATCCCCTGGTGGGTCCTCGTGCTGGCGTGCACGGCGGTCGTCGGGGCGCTCGGCTACCGGCGCGTCGACGTGGGCGTGCGCGTCCTCGCCGTGCTGCTCGTCCTGGAGTTCGGCACCGTGCTCGTCTTCGACATCGGCCAGTTCACACACGCCCCGGAGGGCGTCTCGACCACGCCGCTCACCTGGGCCGCCGCCACGGACGGCTCGCTCGGCGTCGCGCTGTGCTGCGTGTTCGCCGCGTACATGGGGTTCGAGTCGGCCGCGCTGTACAGCGAGGAGTGCCGGGATCCGCGCCGGACCGTGGCGCGGGCCACGTACATCGCCGTCGGACTCATCGGTGTCTTCTACGCGGCCACGGCGTGGGCCATGGTGACCGGCGCGGGCACGGACCGGGCGACGCGGGTCGCGGCCGAGGAGGGCCCGCAGATGATGTTCACCCTCAGCTCCTCGACCCTCGGCACGGCCTTCTCCGACTACGCCCAGCTCTTCCTGATCACGAGCCTGCTCGCGGCGCTGCTCTCCTTCCACAACGCCGTTGCCCGGTACGTGCGTTCACTGGGCCGGGAGGGTGTGCTGCCGCGCGGGCTCGGCGTGCTGCACCCCCGGCACACGTCGCCGCACCGCGGCTCGCTGCTGCAGACCGCGGTCACCGTCATCGTGATCGGCGTCTTCGCGCTGGCGGGGCGCGACCCCGTGGCCGACGTCTTCACCTGGCTGACCAACCTCGGCGCGCTCGGCGTGATCCTGCTCCTGTTCGCCACGTCGGCGTCGGTCGTCGCGTACTTCAGGCGCCGCCCCGAGCTGACCGAGCCGCTGTGGCACCGGCTGGTCGCGCCGCTCCTCTCGGGCGCCGCGCTCGCCGTCGTCTTCTGGCTGGCGCTCACCAACTTCAGTGTCCAGCTGGGGGTTTCGTCGGACAACCCGCTGCGGTGGATCCTGCCGAGCCTCATCCTCGCCGCCGCGGCGGCGGGGTGCGGGTGGGGGCTGTGGCTGCGGGCGGCGCGACCGGCGGCGTACGCGGGGATCGGGTCGAAAGCAGGCGACCTCTCCGCCTAGAGCCCCCGCTCAAGGAGAGTCCCGCCGTCCCAAGTGACGCCCACCTGGCGGTAGTACGCGCCGATCGGCTCGTCGATCGTCAGCGTGGCCAGCTCCTCCGTGGGCGCCTCGAAGAGGGTGAGGTCCGCGTCGCCCCGCCACGCCTCGCCGCCCTCGAAGGCCGCGGCGCCCGAGGCGATCAGCTCGTCCAGAGCGAGGCCCTTGCCGTCGATGGCGGGGAGCTGGCGGTGGTGGGCCATGGGGTGGGCGTTGACGAAGCCGTTGGTCCCGGAGGGCTCGCGCAGGGTCACCACCGCCTGGGCGAGGCGGCGGTCGGCGGCGGCGAGCGTCGCGCCGAAGACCGCGCCGGGCTCGATGCGGGGAGCGGGGCCGTAGGGATGGGGGCGGGTGAGGTGGATGGAGCCGAGCTTCTTCGGGTAGCCCTGGTGGTTGCCGCGGGCGATGGCGAAGTCCTTGTCGACCCAGATGTAGACGCAGCGGGAGTAGGTGCGGCCGCGGTAGGCGCAGCGGACGACCGCGAAGCACTCCTTGTACTGGGCGCGGACGGGGTCGAGGAGCTCCGTCATGTCGGCGCCGCAGGACTGCCAGTCGGCCCAGACGAGGGCGACGGCGCCGGGGTCGTCGGGGGCCGGTTCCAGGGGTTCCGGGAGGAGTTCGCGGACCCGGGCCGGGTCGGTGCGGTACTCGACGGTGAGGAGGTCGCCGGAGTAGTGCCAGGGCGGTGCGGGCACGATGGCGGCCCTTCCGGTCGCGCTCCTGGGCGGAAGGAATCCTTGAACTCCGGTCATGACCAGGCCCCTTCACTCTTCGTTTGGGCCCGTACGATACGCCGGGGCCGTCAGGATGTCACGGGCGGCCACACTCTCCACCGCGCAGGACCGACCCGGCGGCCACACCCTCCACCACGCAGGCCCGACCCGGCACCCGCCCCGGCCCCCACCCCCGCGCGACCCCTTGCACAACCCCCCACCCCGCCATACCGTTTGAGGTCAAACAACATGACGGCGACACCGTCCCGCTCCACCCCGCAGAGAGGCTGACCACGGGTGAGTGAAGCGAGCGCACCAGACATTGCCGGGACCGTCGAGGAACTGCGCGCGAACCACACGGACGTGGTCCGCGTCGTCTACCCCGACCTCATCGGCGCCGACCGCGGCCGCGACGTCCTCGTCGACCACCTGCCGAGCGCCTGCGGACACGGCCTCTCCTTCTGCCGGGCCGTCTACCACACCACCCCCCGGGGCGACGTCGTCCCCGTCGCGGGCGGACTCGACGCGGGGCTGCCCGACGTCTGCGTCCACCCGGACCTGGACACCCTGAAGCCGCTGCCCTGGGAGCCGGGCGTCGCCTGGTGCCTGGGCGACACCCGTGATCCCCTCACCGGCGAACCCGCCCCGGAGTCGCCGCGCGCCGTGCTGCGCCGGGTGCTCGCCCGCGTCGGGGAGTGCACGGGCGACGACGCCCTCTCCCCCGTCGTCGGCCCCGAGCTGGAGTACTTCCTGTGCGACGCCTCCCCAGGCGCCGCGTCCGGCTGGACCCCGTACGGCGGCGCCACAGGGAACGTGTACAGCGCCGGGCGACGCGGCGACCCGGACGGTCATCTGCTGCGCACCCTGCGGCAGTTGGACTCGCTCGGCATCGGCGCCATCGCGGGGAACCACGAGTTCGACGGCGGGCAGTTCGAGATCAACCTCCACCACTCCGACGCCCTGGACGCCGCCGACCGCGCCTTCTTCTTCAAGGCAGCCGTCAAGGAGACCGCGCGCCACGAGGGCCGCCTCGCCACCTTCATGGCCAAGCCGTTCAACGGGCTCGGCGGGTCGGGGTTCCACGTGCACCTGTCGCTGGTCGACGGCGACGGGCGGAACGTGTTCGACGATCCGCGGGCCGACGGCGGGCTCTCCGCCGCCGCCCGGCACGCCATCGGCGGCGTCCTGCGGCACGCGCCCGCGCTCGCCGCCCTGCTCAACCCCACCGTCAACTCCTACAAGCGCTTCGGGCCCGACACCCTCGCCCCCTGGCTGATCGACTGGGGCCTGGACAACCGCAGCGCCATGGTCCGCATCCCGCCCGAGCGCGGTGCGGGCACCCGCCTTGAGCTGCGCCTCGGCGACGCCTCCGCCAACCCGTACCTCCTCGTCGCGGGCACCGTCGCCGCCGTCCTGCTCGGCCTGCGCGACACACCCGACCCGCCCGCCCCGCTGGAGGGGTACGGCTACGACGAGACCGCCGCGCCCCGCCTCCCCGGCACCCTCCCCGAGGCCCTCGACGCGCTGGAGGCCGACGAGGCGCTCACCGATCTCCTCGGCGACGGCTTCACCCGCGCCTTCCTGACGTACAAGCGGAACGAGATCGACCGCTATCAACACGCCGTCACCGATTGGGAGTTCGGGGAGTACGCGTTTCTCATCTGACCTCGCTAGGAGTGCGTTTCATGCGTACGGCCGCCGTTCCACCCCTCTCCCTCGCCGACGTCGACCTCGCCGACAACGACCGGTTCACCGACCGCGCGCTGCCCTGGCGGATGTTCGACGTGCTGCGCCGCGAGGACCCCGTCCACTGGCAGCCCGAGCCCCCGCCCAACTCCGGTTTCTGGGCGGTCACCCGGCACGCCGACATCGTGCGCGTCGACCGCGACCCCGAGACCTTCACCTCCGAGATGTTCACCAACCTGGAGGAGGTGGACGACGACTACATCGCCCTGCGCCGGTCCCTCCTGGAGACCGACGGGCTCCGGCACCGTGCCATGCGGCTCATCCTGCAGAAGCGGTTCACGCCGCGCGCCGTCGCGACGTACGAGACGTTCCTGCGCGGGCTGACCGCGCGCACCCTCGACGCGGCCCTGCCCCTGGGCACCTTCGACTTCGTGCGGGAGGTCTCCGCGGACTTCCCCATCAACGTGCTCGCCCGCATGCTCGACGTCCCCGAGGAGGACACGCAGCAGCTCATCGACTGGGGCAACCGCATCATCGGCAACACCGACCCCGACTACGCCGACGTGCTCCTGGAGAGCGCGGAGAGCGACCAGTACCGCAATCTGCCCTTCAGGTCGCCCGCCTCCCTCGAAGTCTTCGCGTACGGACGGGAGTTGGCCGCCCGGCGGCGGGGCGGCAGCGGGGACGACCTGGTGAGCGCGCTGGTGAACAGCTCGCCCAAGGACGGGGTGCCGCTCTCCCCCACCGACTTCGACAACTACTTCCTGCTGCTCGTCGTGGCGGGGAACGAGACCACCCGGCACGCCATCTCGCACTCCATGCTCGCGCTCATCGAACATCCGCAGGAGCGTGCGCGGCTCGTCCGCGACCCCTCGCTCATCCCGGACGCCGTCGAGGAGTGCCTGCGGTGGGCCTCGCCCGTCTATCACTTCCGGCGGACGGCGACCCGCGACGTCGAGCTGGGCTCCAAGCTGATCAGGGAGGGCGACAAGGTGGTGCTGTGGTTCGCCTCCGGCAACCGCGACGAGGACGTCTTCCCCGATCCGTACCGCTTCGACGTCACCCGCGAGAACAACGACCACGTCACCTTCGGCAAGGGCAGCCCGCACTTCTGCCTGGGCAACTCCCTGGCCCGCCTGGAGATGCGGATCATGTTCGAGGAGCTGCTGCCGCGGCTCGCGGACATCCGCGTGGCCGGTGAGGTGCGGCGGGTGCGGTCGAACTTCGTGAACGGGATCAAGGAACTTCCCGTCACGGTGACACTGGCCTGAAGGTCAGCCGCCCGACGTGTCCAGCTCCGCGTCCTCGCTGATGCCCGCGCAGTCGTAGGGGTCCTTCAGCCAGCCGTCCGGCAGGACCACGCGGTTGTTGCCGGAGGTGCGGCCGCGCGGGCCGTCCGCGCCGACCGGCCACGCCTGGTCCAGGTCCAACTCGCCGAGCCCGTCCTCCAGTTCGGCGAGGGACGAGGTGATCGCGAGGCGCTTGCGCATCTCCGAGCCGACCGCGAAGCCCTTCAGGTACCAGGCGACGTGCTTGCGGAAGTCGATGACGCCACGCGCCTCGTCACCGATCCACTCGCCGAGCAGGGTCGCGTGGCGCAGCATGACCTTCGAGACCTCGCGCAGGTCCGGGGCCTTGGGCGCGCCCGTGCCCTCGAAGGCGGCGACCAGGTCGCCGAAGAGCCAGGGGCGGCCGAGGCAGCCGCGGCCCACGACGACGCCGTCGCAGCCCGTCTCGTCCATCATGCGGACCGCGTCCGCCGCCGACCAGATGTCTCCGTTGCCGAGGACCGGGATCTCCGGCACGTGCTCCTTGAGGCGGGCAATGGCGTCCCAGTCGGCCGTGCCGCCGTAGTGCTGCGCGGCCGTCCTGCCGTGCAGGGCGATGGCGGTCACGCCCTCCTCCACCGCGATGCGGCCCGCGTCGAGGAAGGTGATGTGCTCGTCGTTGATGCCCTTGCGCATCTTCATGGTGACGGGGAGGTCCCCGGCGCCGCTGACGGCCTCGCGCAGGATCGCGCGCAGCAGCGGACGCTTGTACGGGAGGGCGGAGCCGCCGCCCTTGCGGGTCACCTTGGGGACGGGGCAGCCGAAGTTCAGGTCGATGTGGTCGGCCAGGCCCTCCTCCGCGATCATGCGGACGGCCTTGCCGACGGTCGCCGGGTCCACGCCGTACAGCTGGATCGAGCGGGGCTTCTCCGTCTCGTCGAAGTGGATCAGCTGCATCGTCTTCTCGTTGCGCTCCACCAGGGCGCGGGTGGTGATCATCTCGCTGACGAAGAGGCCCTTGCCGCCGCTGAACTCCCGGCACAGCGTCCGGAACGGCGCGTTCGTGATCCCCGCCATGGGGGCGAGCACGACGGGCGGCTGCACGGTGTGCGGGCCGATCGACAGGGGCTGCGGCTGGGACGGCATCGATGATCTCCGGGACGGACGACGGGACCCTCTATTGTCCCTCACTCCCCGAGCGGTCGTCCCACCCTCCTCACGCGACGGTCATACGGCAGTCCCGTCCGCCGCCGAAAGCTCCGCAAGCCGCTCCAGGCGCTCCTCGGTCGCGTCGTCGGCGGGGACGTACGCGATCAGCCGGTACGCCTGCATCAGCGGGGCCATCCACATCATCCGGTGCTCCAGGCGCAGCAGCCCGACCTGCGGGTGCTGATAGCGCTTGACGTGCGGCGACATGGTCGCCACCTCGTGCCGCTCCCACAGCTCGCGGAACTCCGCGGACGCCCCGACGAGCCGGTCGCGCAGCTCCTTCCAGGCGGGCTCGGCACCGTGCTCGGCCATGGAGCCCCGGAACTTGGCGATCAGGTCGCGCAGCATCTCGTCGCGGTCGAGGAAGGTCTCCCGCCAGCTCTCGCTGGTGGCGAGGAGCCACAGGCAGTTGCGGTCGCGCGGCCGCATCGCGTCGAAGTCGCCGAAGACGTGGTTCCAGGAGCGGTTGTGCGCGAGGACGTCGTAGCGGCCGTTCTGCACGGTGGCCGGGTAGGGCGCGAGGCGGCGCAGCAGCCGCCGGACCTCCGCGGAGAGGGCGTTGCACTCCGCCTCGGGGCGGGTGTCGATGGCCCCGGCGAGCGCGAAGAGGTGCGCGCGCTCGCTGGGGTCCATGAGCAGCGCCCGTGCGATGGCGTCGATGACCTGAGCGGACACCTTGATGGGCCGGGCCTGCTCCAGCCACGTGTACCAGGTGACGCCCACGCTCGACAGGTGCGCGACCTCCTCGCGGCGCAGCCCCGGCGTGCGGCGCCTGCTGCCGCGGACCAGGCCCACCTGCTCGGGCGTGACGCGCTCGCGGCGGCTGCGGAGGAACGCGGCGAGCTCTTGGCGGCGGATGTCGGCGGTATCGGTCACAGAGCAAGGCTGCGCCATCGCTCAGCCTGTTTCCAGGTTCGCCTGGTACCAGGATAAGAAGGCTCTGGTACCCCCCTGGGAGCCGGAACATCGTCGTGTACGTGACTCTTGCGACCAGCACCGACAAGTCCCCCGCCACGGGCGCCGAGCCCGGACCGCCCGCCCTCACCCGCCTCGGCCTCCTCACCCTCCTCCTCGGCGCCTCCCTCTCCAGCATCGACTTCTTCATCGTCAACGTCGCCCTGCCCAGCATCGAGCGCGACCTGCACGCCTCCCCGGCCACGCTGGAGATGGTCGTCGCGGGGTACGCGGTGGCGTACGCCGTGCTGCTCGTGCTCGGCGGGCGGCTCGGCGACACGTACGGGCGCAGGAAGCTCTTCCTGTGGGGCGTGGCCGCCTTCGGCCTGACCTCGCTGGCCTGCGGGCTCGCGCCCGGCGCGTGGTGGCTTGTCGGGGCGCGGGTGGCGCAGGGCGCCGCGTCCGCGCTGATGCTGCCGCAGGTCCTCGGCACCCTGCACGCGACGACGCGGGGCGAGCGCCGGGCGCGGGCCGTCGCCCTGTACGGCGCCGTGAGCGGGGTCGCGGGCCTGCTCGGCCAGGCCCTCGGCGGTGCCCTGGTCGCCGCCGACCTGGGCGGTACCGGCTGGCGCGCGGTGTTCCTCGTCAACGTGCCGGTCGCCGTGGCGGCCCTGCTCGTCGGGGTGCGCACGGTGCCCGACAGCCGCGCCGAGCGGCCCGCGCGGGGCGATGTCCTCGGCACCGTCCTGTTCGCCGGTGCGCTGACCGCGCTCCTGCTGCCGCTGACGGAGGGGCGGGCGACGGGCTGGCCGCTGTGGTCGGTGCTCCTGCTGGTCGCGGCACCGCTGCTTGGCTGGGTGTTCGGGGCCGTGGAGAGCCGCGCCGAGCGGACCGGCGGCAGCCCGCTGCTGCCCCCGTCGCTGCTGCGGGAGCCCGGCGTGCGCAAGAGCCTGGTCCTCGGCCTGCCGATCTTCGTCGGGTTCAGCGGCTTCATGTTCGGCTTCGCGATCGTCCTCCAACAGGGCCTCCGCTACGGGGCGTTGAAGGCGGGCCTGACCGTGATTCCCATGGGTCTCACGCAGATCCCGGCCGCGCTGCTCGTGCCGCGTCTGGTGCGCCGCTGGGGCAGCCGTGCGATGACCCGGGCGGCCCTGGTGCACGCCGCGGGCCTCGCGGTGCTGGGCCTGACGGTGCTGTGGTCGGCGCCGTGGTCCGCCCTGAGCCCCCTGGCGCTCGCCCCCGGGCTGCTGCTGTGCGGGCTCGGCCAGGGCGTACAGCTGGCGCTCTACTACCGGGTCGCGCTGGCGGCGGTGCCCGCCGCGCGGGCGGGCGCGGGCAGCGGTCTGGCGGCGACCGTGCAGCAGTCGTGCCTGGCCGTGGGCGTGGCGACGGTCGGCTCGCTCTTCCTGTCGCTGGTGCCCGGCCTCGGCATGCGGGACGCGTTCGTGACCGCGCTCGGGGTGCAGCTCGCGGGGCTGCTCGGCCTTGCGGCGCTGAGCCTGCGGCTGCCACGACAGCTGACCTGATCAGGTCCGGTCCCGTACGCCGCCCCCGGCGCGGCCGGGCCCCGGGCCTCCGGGCGGACTACCGTCGAAAGATGCCCGATGAACTCAACCACCGCGACGGACGCCCCCACGGGCACCCCGACGGGCACCCCGACGGCCTCGACCACCGTCGGCGGATGCTCGTCCTCGCGATCTGCTGCACGAGCCTGCTGATCGTCACCCTCGACAACACGGTCCTGAACGTCGCGCTGCCCACCCTGCAGCGCGAGTTCGACGCGAGCGTCTCGGGCATGCAGTGGACGGTCGACGCGTACACGCTGGTCCTCGCCTCGCTCCTGATGCTGGCGGGGTCGACCGCCGACCGGATCGGCCGCCGCAAGATCTTCGTGGCGGGCCTGGTGATCTTCACCCTCGGCTCGGTGCTCTGCTCGCTCGCCCCCAGCCTCGAACTCCTGGTCGTCTTCCGCATGGTGCAGGCCGTCGGCGGCTCCATGCTCAACCCGGTCGCGATGTCGATCATCACCAACACCTTCACCGACCCGCGCGAACGGGCCCGCGCCATCGGCGTCTGGGGTGGTGTCGCGGGCATCTCGCTTGCGGCGGGCCCGCTGGTCGGCGGGGTGCTCGTGGACTCGGTGGGCTGGCGCTCGATCTTCCTGGTCAACCTGCCGGTGGGCCTCGCCGCGCTCTTCCTGACCCTGCGGTACGTCCCCGAGTCCCGCGCCCCGAAGCCGCGCCGCCCGGACCCGGTGGGACAGCTCCTCGTGATCGTGCTGCTCGGCGCGCTGACGTACGCGATCATCGAGGCGCCCCGCGCGGGCTGGACGTCACCGCTGATCCTCGGGTTCGCGGGCGCGGCGGCGCTCGGCCTGGTCGGACTGCTCCGGTACGAGCCGCGCCGCGCCGAGCCGCTCATCGACCTGCGCTTCTTCCGGTCGGCGCCGTTCAGCGGGGCGACGGTGATCGCGGTCTGCGCCTTCGCCGCGCTCAGCGGCTTCCTCTTCCTGTCGACGCTCTACCTCCAGGACGTGCTCGGCCTCGACGCGCTGCACGCCGGGCTGTGGATGCTGCCGATCGCGGCGCTGGCCCTGGCCTGCGGGCCGCTGTCGGGCCGCCTGGTGGGCGGCCGGGGCCCACGGATCCCGCTGCTGATCGCGGGGGTGACGATGACGGCATCGGGCGTCCTGTTCGCCGCGTTCGACGCGGCGGCGTCCGACGGCACACGGCTGATCGGTTACGTCCTCTTCGGCCTGGGCTTCGGCTTCGTGAACGCGCCGATCACCAACACCGCGGTCTCCGGGATGCCGCGCACCCAGGCGGGTGTCGCCGCGGCGGTCGCCTCCACCAGCCGCCAGATCGGCACGACCCTCGGCGTCGCGGTGATCGGCGCGGTCCTGGCGTCGGGCGTCGCCTCCTCCTCGTACGCGAAGGACTTCACGCAGGCGAGCCGTCCCGCCTGGTGGATCATCGCGGGCTGCGGACTCGCGGTGCTGGTGCTGGGGGCGGTGACGAGCGGGCGGTGGGCGCGGGAGACGGCGAGGAGGACGGCGGAGCGCCTGACGACGGAGGCCGACGAACACGCGACGCCACCCTCCCTTCGGTGACAGGTGACAGATGACGAATAACAGATGACACATGACAGATGACAGATATTGAAATCTGTCATCTGTCATGTCATGGTGGGGGCATGCGCACTCTCACTCTCGGCAACAACGGCCCCCAGACCTCCGCCCTCGGCCTCGGCTGCATGGGGATGTCCGCGCTCTACGGAGACGCGGACCGCACGGAGTCCATCGCGACGATCCACGCCGCACTCGAAGCGGGCGTCACGCTCCTCGACACCGGCGACTTCTACGCCATGGGGCACAACGAAATGCTGATCGGCGAGGCCCTCCGCTCCGCCCCGGCCACCCGCCGCGAACAGGCGCTGACCAGCGTCAAGTTCGGCGCCCTGCGCGACCCGGACGGCGGCTGGTCGGGTTACGACGGCCGCCCGGCCGCGGTCAAGAACTTCGCCGCGTACTCCCTCCAGCGCCTCGGCGTCGACCACATCGACGTCTACCGCATCGCCCGCATCGACCCCGACGTGCCCGTCGAGGAGACGGTGGGCGCCATCGCGGAACTGGTCGAGAAGGGGCACGTCCGGCACATCGGCCTCTCCGAGGTCGGCGCCGACACGCTCCGCCGCGCCGCGGCCACCGCCCCGATCTCCGACCTGCAGATCGAGTACTCCCTGATCTCGCGCGGCATCGAGGCGGAGATCCTGCCGACGGCCGCCGAGCTGGGCATCGGCGTGACGGCGTACGGGGTGCTGTCCCGCGGCCTGATCTCCGGCCACTTCACCCGCGACCGCAAGCTGGCCGCGAACGACTTCCGGTCGATGAGCCCCCGCTTCCAGGGCGAGAACCTCGACCGCAACCTCGATCTGGTCGACGCCCTGCGCAAGATCGCCGAGCAGAAGGGCGTCAGCGTCGCGCAGACCGCCATCGCCTGGGTGCTCGCGCAGGGCCCCCGGCACGACGCGGCCATCGTGCCGCTGGTCGGCGCCCGCCGCAGGGACCGGCTGACCGAGGCGCTCGGCGCGCTCGACGTGACGCTCGACGAGGCGGACCTCGCGGCGATCGAGGCGGCCGTCCCCGCAGGTGCGGCGGCCGGGGCGCGCTACCCGGACTCCCAGATGGCACACCTCGACAGCGAGCACTGATCCGCCCACGGGTACGGTCTAGCCATGGCAGCAACCGCGGCGCCCCTGACCCCCGAGCGCATCCTCGAAGCGACCGAGGAGGTGCTGCGCAGGCACGGCGCGGCCAAGGCCACGGTCGTCGACGTGGCCCGCGCCCTCGGGGTGAGCCACGGCACGGTGTACCGCCACTTCGGCACGAAGGCGGAGCTGCGCGGCGCGGTGACGCGGCGCTGGCTGGACCGTACGTCGCAGACGCTCTCGTCGATCGTCACCGGCACCGAGCCGCCCGAGACGAAGCTCCGCCATTGGCTCGCGGGCCTCTTCGCCGCCAAGCAGCACAAGGCGGGCGACGACCCCGAGCTCTTCGCCACGTACTCGGTACTGGTCGACGAGAACAGCGACGTGGTCGACGCCCACATCGCCGACCTCACGGGCCAGCTGACGGCGATCGTCCAAGAGGGCGTGGCCGACGGCGACTTCGCCTCCGCCGACCCCGCCACATCGGCCCGCGCCGTCTTCGACGCGACGAGCCGCTTCCACGACCCGTCCTACGCCGCGCACTGGTCCCGCCCCGGCATCGAGACCGCCTTCGAGGCGGTACTCGACCTGACCCTGCGCGGCCTGCGGGCCTGACGGACCCGTCCCCCCCCCTGTCACGGGTCCGTCAGGCGGTCACGGTTTCCTGTCGGACCTACTGAGGCAGAATGCCATCGCACCGCCGCATATTGCGGTGGCTGCGAGTTCGCCCCAATAGGCATCGATCAGGAACTTGTTGACGGTGCAGAGAATCGCCGCCCACGCGAGAATGATGCCCACTTTGCGGCCCACGGCTGACATCCCCCTCAGACCAGGGAGTTCAGGCAGCCGGTCACACCGGCGGCCACCACGCCGGTGGCGATCTTCTTGGCCAGGTCCTTGTTGATGCGCCCGACGACGAGCGCGGCCGCACCACCGATACCCGCCTTGAGCAGGCAGTCCTTCGCGGTCTTGGACATCGGCTTGGCCGAGAGCAGCCGCTCGCACGCCTTCTGGTCCTTCTTCTTGCCGAGGTAGCACGCCGCGGAGTTGTACTCCTGGTTCACATCCACGGCGTGGGCCGCGGGTGCGGCGCCCGCGAATATGGCGGCGGCGAGCACAATGGTGGTGAGCTTCTTCTTCATGGCCTCGTGGTCTCGTGATCTCGGAATGATTCCGACAGAAGGGGATGAGGCGGGAATCAGCGTTCGATGCGATTCCCGCGCTTCATGGATCAGATCCTGGTGGAGTCCCGAGTCGTCGACAATCCGCCGGTCCACCGGAAAGACCCGGCCACTCGGCCGGGTCTCCGTGATCAGCGGCTACCGAGGGGCAGGAGCCACCGCCTCCCCGAGGGTGAATCCCTCAGGAGGCGAGCCCTCCGCGAACAGCATCGTCACGTTCACCTTGCCCTCCCTGATCCGGCGGGCCTCGCGGTACTCCGGGGAGTCGTACCACCTTCCGATCCGGGCCAGGTCCGGGAACTCCAGGACCACCAACCGGCTGGAGTTCCACGTGCCTTCGACCGGCTCGGGGGCGGGGCCCGCCACCAGGTAGCGGCCCCCGTGGGCAAGGATCGACTTCTGGGCCAAAGGCGCGTAGGCCAAGCCTGCCTCCTCGTCCAGCACGTCGATGGTGACTATCACGTATGCAGACACTGTCCGGTCCTCATTCCCTTCGCATCAGCAGGTGGCCCCTGCGGAACCGCTCCCCCTCCCCCGGCTCCCGCAGCATGCGGCCCAGTTCGGTGAAGCCCGCCTCGCGGGCCAGCCCCGCGAGGTCGTCGATCGGCCAGCGGTACGCCGTCGTCACCTTGTGGTCGAAGGGGGTGAGCGGGTCGCCCTCCGACTCGAAGAAGGCGAGCAGGAGGTGGCCGCCGGGGGCCAGGAGGCGGTGGAACTCCTCGAAGAACGGCGGGAGTTCCTGTGGTGGCGTGTGGATCACCGAGTACCAGGACACGATGCCGGAGAGGGCCGCGTCCGGCAGGTCCAGGGCGTCCATGGAGCCGACCTCGAAGCGGATGTCCGGGTAGGCCTCGCGGGCCAGGTCGATCATCGCCGGAGACAGGTCGACGCCGTAGGCATCCAGGCCCAGGTCACGGAGGAGGGCCGTCACCGGGCCCGGGCCGCAGCCCAGTTCGGCGACGGTCCCCGCGCCGTCGGCCCGTACGTGGTCGGCGAACGCCGTGATCATCGAGCGGTCCAGGGAAGGGCCGTGGAGGTCGTCGCGGGCCATCCCCGCGTACACGGTGGCGATGGCGTCGTAGGCGTCGGCTGTGTCGGTGAGATAGGTGGAGGAAGTAGTCACGGGCGGACCCTAGGGGGTGCCTCTGACAGTCACCTCCACGGTCCCTTACAGCCCCTCCTCCGTCGGCCTGTGCTCCACGTACTCGATGAGCGTGCCGTCCCGGTGGCGGGCCGTGAAGCCCGAGCCCGTGGGGACCTTGATCAGAGGGTCCGTGACGGTCGCGCCCTCCGCCGCCAGGCGGTCCAGGTACTTCTGGGCCGAGTCCACGAGCAGCGTGCCGTGCGTGGCGCGGAACGGGGCCAGGGTCTCCTCCGTGCCCTCGATGAGGAGGAAGGCGCCGACCACGGCCAGGGCGAGGTTCTTCTCGGGGTACGCGAACCACATGTCGCGTTCCGTGCCGAGCAGGCGTTCGTAGGAGGCCGCGACGTCGTCCAGCGTGCCGGGGCCGGTGTAGACGCGGATCAGGGGGCGGGGCTCGGGCAGGTCCGTGGAGTCGTTGTGGCGGCGCCACATCGTCGGTGTCTCAGTCATGGGACCAGCCTGCGTCCGCCCAACTGCCGCAACCAGACAGGCATCCATGGGGGTGACCCCAGGTCATACGCTGGGATCATGGCGACCACAGCGGCGACCCCGACGGCGACCAGCGCCCTCCGGCAGCGACTCGGGGGCTTCCTGCGCGCCTACCGCGAGCACCTCTCCCCCAGCGACGTCGGGCTGCCGCACACCTCGCGCAGGCGCACCTCAGGGCTGCGCCGCGAGGAGGTGGCGGCGCTCTCCGGCGTCTCCGTGGCCTGGTACACGTGGCTGGAGCAGGGCCGCGTGGACACCTCCCGGCAGGTGCTCGACGCCGTCGCCCGTGCCCTGCGCCTCGACGACGCCGCCCACCGGCACGCCCTCGCCCTCGCCGGGTTCGCCCCCGCCGCGGCGGACAGGACCGCCTCGTACGACCCGGATCTCCGCGCCATGCTGGACAGTTGGCCCGACAGCCCGGCGCTGCTCCTCGGCCCCGCCCTGGACATCCTCGCCTGGAACCGCGCGTACACGGCCGTGTGGCCCGACCCCGCCCGCACTCCTGAGGACCGGCGCAATCTGCTGCTCCTGCTGGTCGGGGACGCCTCGCACCAGCGCGTGCTGCCCGGCTGGGAGTCCGTCGCCACGGAGCTCTACCGGCACCTGCGCACCCGCGCGGACCGCAGCCCCGACGACGAGAGCTTCCGGCGGCTCACCGGACGGCTCGACTCCGTGCGGCCCGACCTGGCGGCCTGGTGGGCGTGCCGTTCGGTGGGCGACTTCGCCTCGCGGACCGTCGAGCTCACGCCACAGGGCGCGCGCACCCCGCGGCCGTACGGCATGACGCTGCTGCTCACCCCGCGGCCCCAGGACACGTCGGTCCTCGTACAGACGCCCCACGCCGCTCCAGGGCCCCGCTAGGACGCCGACGGATCCACCGTCGCCTGGTGCTCCTCCGTCAGGTGTTCCTCGGCCTTGAGCCACGGAAGGAACTGCGCCTTCCTGCTCCATCCGCAGGTCCCGCAGCTCAACTGCCGTTGCACACCCGCCTTCTGGACCTCGACGACGTGCTCGCGCCCGTGCTGGTCCCAGCGCCTGACCTTGCTCGTGGTCTTTGGAAGCATGCGGCTCAGTGTGCACAGAAGCCCCCGGTTCCATAACCCGGAACCGGGGGCTTCCCGTGGCTCGCCTCAGCGCACGTACAGGCTTACGAGCGTCAGCAGCCCACGAGACGCGTCGCGAGGTAGCCCTCGATCTGGTCGAGGGAGACGCGCTCCTGCTTCATGGTGTCGCGCTCGCGCACCGTCACCGCGTTGTCGTCGAGGGTGTCGAAGTCGACGGTGACGCAGTACGGCGTGCCGATCTCGTCCTGGCGGCGGTAGCGGCGGCCGATGGCGCCCGCGTCGTCGAACTCGATGTTCCAGTTCTGCCGCAGGGCCGTGGCGAGGCCCTTGGCCTTCGGGGACAGCTCCGGGTTGCGCGAGAGCGGCAGGACCGCGACCTTCACCGGGGCGATGCGGTGGTCGAAGCGCATGACCGTGCGCTTCTCCAGCTTGCCCTTGGCGTTGGGGGCCTCGTCCTCGAAGTACGAGTCGAGGAGGAAGGCGAGCATGGTGCGGCCGAGACCGGCCGCGGGCTCGATGACGTACGGCGTGTAGCGCTCGCCCGCCTCCTGGTCGAAGTAGGACAGGTCCTGGCCGGACGCCTTGGAGTGCGCGGTCAGGTCGTAGTCCGTGCGGTTGGCGACGCCTTCCAGCTCGCCCCACTCGCTGCCGCCGAACTGGAAGCGGTACTCGATGTCAGCGGTGCGCTTGGAGTAGTGGGAGAGCTTCTCCTTCGGGTGCTCGTACCACCGCATGTTCTCCTCGCGCAGGCCCAGGCCGGTGTACCAGTTCCAGCGCTGCTCCATCCAGTACTCCTGCCACTTCTCGTCCTCGCCCGGCTTGACGAAGAACTCCATCTCCATCTGCTCGAACTCGCGGGTGCGGAAGATGAAGTTGCCGGGCGTGATCTCGTTGCGGAAGGACTTGCCCGTCTGCGCGATGCCGAACGGCGGCTTGCGGCGCGAGGTCTGCTGGACCTGGGCGAAGTTGGTGAAGATGCCCTGCGCGGTCTCGGGGCGCAGGTAGGCGACGGAGCCGGTGTCCTGCGTGGGGCCGAGGTGCGTGGCGAGCATGCCGGAGAACTGCTTGGGCTCGGTGAACTGGCCCTTGGTGCCGCAGTTGGGGCAGTTGATGTCCGCGAGGCCGTTGGCCGGCGGGCGGTTGTGCTTGGCCTCGTAGGCCTCTTCCAGGTGGTCGGCGCGGTGGCGCTTGTGACAGGAGAGGCACTCGGTGAGCGGGTCGGAGAAGGTCTTGAGGTGGCCGGAGGCCTCCCAGACCTCGCTCGCCAGGATCACCGAGGAGTCGATGCCGACAACGTCCTCGCGCGAGGTGACCATGTAGCGCCACCACTGGCGCTTGAGGTTCTCCTTCAGCTCGACGCCCAGCGGTCCGTAGTCCCAGGCGGCGCGCTGACCGCCGTAGATCTCACTGCAGGGGAAAACGAAGCCACGGCGCTTGCTGAGGCTGACGATGGTGTCGATCTTGTCGGCGGCCACGGTGCTCTCTTCATTACGACGGCGGACGAAGCAAGTACTGCCGGAGCAGCGGCTTCGGGAGCGAATGCTTCAGGTTACCGGCGGCCTTACCCCCCTAATCAAATCGGTTCCCCGCGTACGTCCTCGCGCACGTCCCCGCGCAGGCCCCCATGGAGGCCTTGTTGACAATCGTTTCCACATTTGTTGAAAATGAGTGTCATGAACGTACGACGCCTCATACCCACCGCCGCCCTTGCCTCCGCCACGGTCCTCGGCCTCACGGCGCTGACCGCCTGCTCCACCTCCGCCGCGGACGACAAGGACGGCAAGCTGGACGTCGTGGCGTCGTTCTACCCCATGCAGTACCTCGCGGAGCAGATCGGCGGCGACCACGTCTCCGTCACCACCCTCACCGAGCCCGGCCAGGAGCCGCACGACCTCGACGTCTCCGCCCGGCAGCGCGGGGAGCTCGAAGAGTCCGACGTCGCCCTCTACCTCAAGGGCCTGCAGCCCGCCGTCGACGACGCCATCGACCAGTCCGGCATCAAGACCAAGGTCGACGCCGCCTCGCTGACCAGCATGGAGAAGCACGGCAACGAGGTCGGCGGGCACGCAGAGGAGCACGACGACCACGGCCACGACCACTCCCACGAAGGCGCCGACCCCCACATCTGGCTCGACCCGGTGAAGTACTCCGAGGTCGCCGAGGGCGTCGGCAAGGCCCTGGAGAAGGCCGACCCGGACCACGCGAAGACGTACAAGAAGAACACCGCGGCCCTCGTGAAGAAGCTCGGCGCCCTGGACAAGAGCTTCGAGAACGGCCTGAAGGACACCACGTCCGGCACCAAGTCCGGATCCTCGAAGGTCTTCATCACCACCCACGCCGCCTTCGGCTACCTCGCCGAGCGCTACGGCCTCACCGAGGAGGCCATCAGCGGCCTGGACCCCGAGGCCGAGCCGAGCGCCAAGCGCGTCAAGGACCTCCAGAAGATGGCGAAGGCCGACGGCGTCACCACGGTCTTCTACGAGACCCTCGTCAGCGACAAGACGGCGAAGACCCTCGCCAAGGACGCCGGTCTGAAGACCGATGTGCTCGACCCCATCGAGGGCATCACCGACGACTCCAAGGGTGACGACTACATCCAGGTCATGGAGTCCAACCTCAAGGCCCTGCAGAAGGCCCTGGGCACCAAGTGACCCCCACCCCCGCGGCTACGGAGGGACGAGCCATGAGCAGCAAGCACGATCACACGGGCGAAGCCGTCATATCCCTGCGCAAGGTGACGGCCGAGCTCGGCTCGCGCCCCGTGCTGCGCGGCATCGACCTCACCGTGGGGCGCGGCGAGGTCGTCGCCCTCCTCGGCGCCAACGGCTCGGGCAAGTCCACGGCCGTGCGCACGGTCATAGGGCAGGTCCCCGTCACCGGCGGCGAGGTCGAGATCTTCGGCACCCCGCGCCGCCGCTTCCGCGACTGGGCCCGCGTCGGGTACGTCCCGCAGCGCACCACCGCCGCGGGCGGCGTCCCCGCCACCATCACCGAGGTCGTCTCCTCCGGGCGGCTCTCCCGCGCCCGCCTCGGGATCATGCGCAAGGCCGACCGCGAGGCCGTCGCCCGCGCCATCGACCTGGTGGACCTCTCCGACCGCGCCAAGGACTCCGTCAACGCGCTCTCCGGCGGCCAGCACCAGCGGGTCCTCATCGCCCGCGCGCTGGCCTCCGAGCCGGAGCTGCTGATCATGGACGAGCCGATGGCGGGCGTCGACCTGGCCAGCCAGGAGGTCCTCGCGGCCACCCTGCGCCAGCAGGTCGCGGGCGGCGCGTCCGTGCTGCTCGTCCTGCACGAGCTCGGCCCCCTGGAGCCCCTGATCGACCGTGCCGTGGTCCTGCGCGACGGCTGCGTCCTGCACGACGGCCCGCCGCCGCGCGCGGTCGGCCAGCACGCGCTGCCCGGCCACGACCACGTCCACCCGCACCCCGCCGACGCGGAGCCGGTCCGTACCGGCCTGCTGACCTGAGGACGCAAGAACGATGGAACTCCTCAACTACGCCTTCATGCAGCGGGCCCTGCTCGCCGCCGTCCTGGTCGGCATCACCGCGCCCGCCGTCGGCATCTACCTCGTCCAGCGCCGCCAGGCCCTGATGGGCGACGGCATCGGCCACGTCGCGATGACCGGCGTCGGCCTCGGCTTCCTCCTGTCGACGTCTCCCGTGTGGATGGCGACGGCGGTCGCGATCGTCGGCGCCGTCGTCATGGAGCTGATCCGCTGGTACGGCAAGACGCGCGGCGACATCGCCCTGGCGATGCTGTTCTACGGCGGCATGGCGGGCGGCGTCATGTTCATCAACCTCGCCCCCGGCGGCTCGAACGCGAACCTCCAGTCGTACCTCTTCGGCTCGCTCTCGACGGTCTCCGAAGAGGACGTCTCGGCGATCTGCCTGCTGGCCGCCTTTGTGGTCCTCGTCACGGTGGGCCTGCGCCGCCAGCTCTTCGCGGTCAGCCAGGACGAGGAGTTCGCGCGCGTCACGGGCCTCCCGGTCCGCGTCCTGAACCTGCTGACCGCGGTGACCGCGGCGGTCACCGTCACCGTCGCCATGCGCGTCGTGGGCCTGCTCCTGGTCTCCGCGCTGATGGTGGTGCCGGTGGCGGCCGCCCAGCAGCTCACCCGGAGCTTCGCGGCGACCTTCGCGGTCTCGGTGGCGATCGGCATCGCCGTGACGCTCGGCGGCACGGTCACGTCGTACTACCAGGACGTGCCGCCCGGCGCGACGATCGTGCTGCTCACCATCGGCGTCTTCATCGCCCTCACCGTCCTCGCGACGCCACTGGCCAGGCGCAGAGCGCGGGCGGCCGCCGCGGCTGAGGCGGCCGGGGATCCCGCGGAGTGCTCGGTACCGGCCCAGTCGGTGGCCAAGACCTGACCTGCGTCCAGGCCGACCTGGCACAATGGCCCGGCAGGCCCAGACCAGAGCGCAGACGCGAGGAGGCAACCGTGGGAGCCCCGGTTCGAGGCAGGTCGACCCGCCAGCGTGCGGCGGTGGCCGCGGCACTCGACGACGTGGACGAGTTCCGCAGTGCGCAGGAGCTGCACGACATGCTCAAGCACAAGGGCGACTCGGTCGGTCTGACCACGGTCTACCGCACCCTCCAGTCCCTGGCCGACGCGGGCGAGGTCGACGCCCTGCGCACCAATGAGGGCGAGACGGTCTACCGCCGCTGCTCGACCGGCGACCACCACCATCACCTGGTCTGCCGCGTCTGCGGCAAGGCCGTCGAGGTCGAGGGCCCCGCGGTCGAGAAGTGGGCCGAGGCGATCGCCACGGAGCACGGCTTCGTGAACGTGGCGCACACGGTGGAGATCTTCGGCACGTGCCAGGAGTGCGCGAACAAGTAGTCGTACGTAGTCGTACGTACGCGAGAGGGCCCGCACCGTCGTTCCGACGGGCGGGCCCTCTCGCATGCTGGTGCCGCCAACTGGCTAACTGTTGGCGATCTGCTCCTCGTTGGGGATCGCCCCGCCGAAGCGGCGGTCGCGCGAGGCGTATTCGAGGCAGGCGCGCCACAGGTCGCGCCGGTCGAAGTCCGGCCACAGGACGTCCTGGAAGACCATCTCGGCGTAGGCGCTCTGCCAGAGGAGGTAGTTGGAGGTGCGCTGCTCGCCGCTCGGGCGGAGGAAGAGGTCGACGTCCGGCATGTCCGCGTAGTACAGGTACTTCGCGAACGTCTTCTCGTTGACCTTGGACGGGTTGAGCCGCCCCGCCTTCACGTCCTCCGCGAGGGCCTGCGCCGCGTCCGCGATCTCGGCGCGGCCGCCGTAGTTCATGCAGAAGTACAGGGTCAGCTTGTCGTTGTCCTTGGTCTGCTCCTGGGAGATCTCCAGCTCCCTGGCGACCGACTTCCACAGCTTGGGCATCCGCCCCACCCAGCGCACCCGCACGCCCAGGCCGTCCAGCTGGTCGCGGGTCTTGCGGATGAAGTCGCGGTTGAAGTTCATCAGGAACTTCACCTCGTCCGGCGACCGCTTCCAGTTCTCGGTGGAGAAGGCGTAGAGCGAGATCGCACCGACGCCCATCTCGATGCTGCCCTGCAGTACGTCGAGGACGCGCTCGGCGCCGACCTTGTGGCCCTCGGTGCGCGGCAGGCCGCGGTCCTTCGCCCAGCGTCCGTTGCCGTCCATGACGATCGCCACGTGCTGCGGGACCAGCTCGCCGGGGATCTTCGGCGGTCGCGCGCCCGAGGGGTGGGGCTCGGGCAGCTGGTACTCGCGGCGGGACCGTCCGAGGATTCCGCGTCGTGCCATGGGGGGTCTCTCTCCTACCTAGCTGTTCACTGCACGCGACGTACTCACGTGCTCACGTACTGACGTGCCTACGTGCTTTTCTCTACGTACCGCAAAGAGCGCAGTCCGCGCTCCAGGTGCCAGTGCAGATAGGCGGAAACAAGCCCGCTGCCCTCCCTGGCGTGCCGCGCCTCGCACGCGTCCGCCGTCTCCCAGTCGCCGGTGAGCAGCGCGCCGAGAAGCGTGAGCGTCTCCGCCGACGGCACGACGCTGCCGGGCACCCGGCAGTCGACGCAAATCGATCCGCCCGCGGCGACCGAAAAAAAGCGGTTCGGTCCCGGCATGCCGCACTTCGCGCAGTCCGTGAAGCTCGGCGCGTAGCCGTTCACGGCGAGGGAGCGGAGCAGGAAGGCGTCGAGGACGAGGTGGGGCTCGTGCTCGCCCCGGGACAGCACGCGCAGTGCGCCGACGAGCAGCAGATACTGCTGCACCGCGGGCTCGCCCTCGTGGTCCGTGAACCGCTCGGCGGTCTCCAGCATGGCCGTCCCGGCCGTGTAGCGCGCGTAGTCCGTGACGATGCCGCCACCGTACGGAGCGATGGTCTCACTCTGCGTGCACAACGGCAGCCCGCGCCCGACCAGTTCGCTCCCCCGCGCGAAGAACTGCACGTCGACGTGCGAGAACGGCTCCAGCCGCGCCCCGAACTTCGACTTCGTCCGCCGCACCCCACGCGCGACGGCCCGCACGCGTCCGTGACCGCGCGTGAGCAAGGTGATGATGCGGTCCGCTTCACCCAGCTTCTGGGTGCGCAGCACGATGCCGTCGTCGCGGAACAGGCTCATGGGCCCATTCTCGCGTATGGATCGGCCTCACAAGTCGTCGGGGAGCAATCGGAACGCCCGGTGCGCGGTCAGGGGGCGCATCATCCGGAAGTGCGCGTCGCAGGTCAGCATGTCGGCGGTCTGGAAGGCCGCCGCGAGAGTCACGTTCATGGCGTCCGCCAGACCGACGCCCTTGCCTCCCGCAGCGTCGCCATACCCGCGCATCACCGCCATCGCTCCGCGAAGATGGGGAGCCGCCTCCGGGATCTCGAAGCGGCGGGCTTCCGCCTGGCGCGCGATGAAGTCGAGGGCCGTCATGGACGCCTGGGCCCCCACCCGCTGGGTCAGCAAGTAGTCGAGTTCGGTGAGCACCATGGGCGAGACGACCAGGTGCCCGACGCGGGCGAGCGCCTCCCTGTGCACCGCGTGGCGCGGGTCCTTCGGCGTGAACAGGCGGTACAGGGCGTTGGTGTCCGCGATCGCCACGGGAATCTCAGGCATCCCCAGCCCCCATATCGCCCATGCCTCGCAGGACCTCGTCGATCTCGTCATCCGTGAGCGCCGGACCTTCCAGGTCCGGAAGGTCGAGCAGGCCCATCGGATCGGTGCGGAACGGGTAGGAGGGCTGCCCCAGGCGCCCGCCCCTCGGCACGATGTCCCCTATCGGCACACCGTCCTTGGTGATCGTCACCGTCTCGCCCGCCTCCACGCGGGCCATGACTCGGGACGTCTGCTGGTTGAGCTCCCGCAGGGGGACGTCATTGCCGCTCTCCGTGTTTCCAGCCATGATTTCAGCGTACTACTCGTTCTACACCCTGGCCCGCCCGCTCCGGTCAGGTCACCTCGCCCCGGCTCCGTGCGTTCGCGTACGCCGTCGCCGCGCGCAGCCGCTCCGCGGTCGTCGCCGTGCGGACGGCCTCCGGGGCGCAGTCCCACTCGCGGCCCCCTCCGTAGGGGCGCAGCTGGACGTACGGCCCCTCGTGGCCCATCACCCGGCCCACACGGCCGCTCCTGGTGTCCACGACGTACGCCCCGACGGGCAGGTTCAGCGGAAGGTTCATGGCGCACTCCTCAGCGCGGCGGCCAGACGCGCCGCCACATCGACGGAACAACCCCCCAATTCGACCCTCGGACACGGGGCTTCCCGCGCCTCTGACGCGGGGTCGATCCTCAATGACGGCAAGGTAATTCCCACCCGCGCGAGTGCGGCGCGCAATTCCTTCACGGTGTCCTCCGCCTGTTCGATACATGCCACTGCATGCTTCTTTCCGTCGGCCTTCACGTGGCTCCCCTTTGCCTCCGGATTTCACTCTTCTCGCCCCTACGGTGACGCACGCCACCTACACTCGGCAGGAGTCTGCCCTCTACAACTGCGAGGCAGCGAAAGGCGGTTGGCCATGGCCAATGGTTCGAGGCAGGCGGCGTGGGAGTTCTTCGGCGCGGAGCTGAAGCGGAGGCGCGAGGACGCGGGGCTCAGTCAGTCGGCACTGGGGGTGCGGGTCTTTGTTTCCGGCGGCTACATCGGGCAGTTCGAGCAGGCCATTCGAAAACCTCAGTTGGATGTGGCTCAACGTATTGATGAGGTGCTACAAACCGATGGCTTTTTCGAACGGTTGTGGCGCAAGCTAATCAAGGACCAACCGTTTACGGAGTACTTCGCGCACGCGGCGGAGTTGGAGCGGCTGGCGACGAAGATCTGTGAGTTCGAACCAGCGCTGATCCCCGGGTTGCTGCAGACTCCCGAGTACGCCAGGGGGCTCTTCACTGCAAGCAACCCGTTCGCGACGGACGAGTACATCGAGGACCTGCTCAGGGCCCGCATGGACCGCGCAGCAATCCTCAAGGACGCCACACGTCCGGTGTATTGGGCGATCGTGCACGAGACCGCGCTGCTCATCCCCGTGGGCAGCTCCGCCACGATGGCCGCCCAGCTAGCCCGCCTCAGCGCCATGGCACGCGAACGCAAGGTGTTGCTTCAGGTGATCCCGTTCGCCGCCGGGGCGCACCCGAGGATGGGCAAGATGATGAAGCTCATGGAGTTCGAGGACACGCCGCCAACTGTCTATACAGAGGGCGTGCATTCGTCGAGCCTGCTCGATGAACCGACAGTGGTGAAGCGAGTACAGGCGTCCTACGATCTACTCAGGGCCGTCGCGCTGTCGCCGGAGGCGTCCCTGGCCCTGATCGACTCGGTGGCGGAGGACTATCAACAATGCGCGAGTACGACCTGATCAGCGCCCTCTGGCGCAAGAGCAGCTACAGCAACGGCGAGGGCGGCAGCTGCGTCGAGGTCGCCCACGACTTCGTGGGCGCCGCCCAATGGCGCAAGAGCAGCTACAGCAGCGGCGATGACAGCGACAACTGCGTCGAGGTCGCCGACGGAGTCCCCGGAGTCGTCCCCGTACGGGACAGCAAGGTGCCCCAGGGTCCCGCCCTGGTGATCGGCGCCACCGCCTGGTCCGCGTTCGTGGCGACGGTCGCCTCTCGCGCCGTCTGATCACCGAGGCGAGCCGGACGACGTCCGGCCAGGACCGGCCTGCCACGCTCCCGGCCGCATGCCGGTCGCCTGCCGGAAGAACACCGAGAAGTTGGACGCGTCGGGAAAACCGAGCGCACCGGCACAGCCCGCCGCGGTGAGCCGCTCGTGCGCGAGGAGCCGCTTCGCCTCCAGGACGACCCGGTCGACGATGTACGCCTTCGCCGTGCGGCCGGTGACCTGCTGCACCGCTCTTGAGAGGGTGCGGGGCGCATAGCCCAGGGACCGGGCGTAGTGACCGGCATCGCGATGCTCGCGGAAGTGCGCTTCGACGTCGGCCCGGAACCGTCGGAACAGCGGGTTCGCCGCCCGCGCCTCGTCGTGCGGCGGGCGGAGCCGGGCGATGAGCGCGGAGAGCAGGATCCCGGGCAACTCCGTCGACGCGTCCGCGGGCGGGGCGGACGCCTCCAGCAGAAGGTGGTTGCGCGCGGCGTCGACGAACGGCCAGTCGGCGTCGGGAATCCTCCACTGCCCGGCCGGGTCCGGGGACGCGGCGAGCTCCCGTGTGGCGTGGGTGACCGGCGCGGTCGGGACGAACAGCACGACGTGGCCTGCCACACCGGCGATGTCGTCCCATCGGTGCACCGCGCCGGGAACGACCCACACCACGGACCGCTCCCGGAGCGGGTGTGCGGAGAAGTCCACGGTGACCGATCCGTGCCCGGCGTCGACCACGGCGAGTACGTGGAAGTCGGCGCGTTGCGTACCGCCGTCGTTCAGCTCGCGGAGGCGGTCGAAGGTCATCGTCTCGACAGCGGCGGCACCGTGCCGGACGGGCTGGTAGGTCATCTGCCGGATCGCGGTCACGTGTCCAGTTTCCACCATCGGGCGACCAGTCGCGCCGATGCCCCGGGAGGGTCGGCGGAGATTCAATCGATGTGGAAGATCCACCTCAGAACGCTGACCGAGGAGTTGCGATGAGCACGACCCAGCAGCCGCTGCTGCCCGTTTACGACCACCGGCCCGGGGCCGGGCCGACCCTGGTGTTCCTGCACTACTGGGGTGGTTCCGCCCGCACCTGGGACCTCGTCGTCGACCGCCTCCCGGGTCGCGACGTCCTCACGGTCGACTTCCGCGGGTGGGGCCGCTCGATCGGCCTGTCCGGCCCCTACACGCTCCATCAGCTCGCGGACGACGTGCTCGCCGTGCTCGCCGACGCGGGCGTCACCGACCACGTCCTCGTCGGACATTCCATGGGCGGCAAGGTCGCGCAGTTGGTCGCGGCCGCCCGGCCCGCAGGCCTCCGGGGGATCGTCCTCGTCGCCCCCGGCCCGGCGAAGCCCGCCGCGGAGATCACTCCCGAGTACCGGGAGGCCCTCTCCCACGCCTACGACTCCGACGAGTCCACCGCGGCCGCACGGGACAACGTCCTCACCGCGACCGAGCTGCCCGAACCGGTCAAGTCACAGATCGCGGCCGACTCGCGTGCCTCCGCCGACGCCGCCCGCACGGAGTGGCCGCTGCGCGGCATCGCCGAGGACATCTCCGGGCACACCCGCAGGATCAGCGTCCCCGCGCTCGTCGTCGCCGGGGAGAACGACCGCGTCGAACCCATCGGCGTGCTCCGCGGCAACCTGGTGCCCCACCTCGCCGAAGCCGACTTCACGGTACTCCCGCACACGGGTCACCTGATCCCGCTGGAAGCTCCGGCCGACCTCGTCGACGCGCTCACCGCCTTCGCCCCGGTCAACTGACCCGTGTGCACCGAAGCGAGGGCGCGAGCAGCAGTCCGGGGCGCGAAGTCCGCTGCCGCCCTGGTTTACCCCACACCCGGCTAACGCCCAGGTTTACCCCTCATCGACACCCACGGGTTGACGTGTCCCGGCTCTCCCCCGCGTAACTTCTCCGCTCGTCGGCGACCACGCCGACGACCACGGATGAAACGGGGGAAACACTCGTGCGCATACGTTCACGCATGGCTCCGATCGCTCTGACCGCCGTCCTGCTCGGGGGAGGAACGGCCGCCGCGACCGCCGCGACGGCGAGCGCCGACGTGCCGAAGGCGGGGGCCCAGATCCAGTCCTGCTACGGCAGCGCGAAGAACTACACGGCCGTGGGCGACGGCAGTACGGCGATCTGGCCCGCCGGTACGGCCTGGGCCAAGACCACCAGCAACTGCGCGGACATCAACATCAAGGTGAACTACAACCGGCACGTCAAGATCTGCTACCGCCACGGCTGCGGGGACTACCAGTACGCCAAGGCGGGCCAGTGGAAGGTGCTCGACGCCGACGTGCCGAACGGGTGGGAGTTCTACCTGGAGTTCTCCGGCGGCAACAACGGAACGGGCAAGGTCGCCTACTGACCCGGGGCTGACGCCCATGGGGCGGCCGCGTCGGAAGAAAGGGCCTGCGTCTCGGCGTACGACGGGACGCGGGTCGGCACCAGGGCGTCCCGGGCCACCGACGCGGCCGCCGCCACCGCCGCGCCCAGCGCCGCGCGGAACAGCAGCGATCCGGTGCTGACCCGCCGGGCGCCCGCGGCAGCGAACTCCGCGACGGAGGGACCGTCCGGCGCGTGCAGCACGTTCAGCGGGACGTCGAGCCCCGCGGCCAGTTCCGCGGTGGCGTGCACATCCCGCAGTCCGGGCACGAACACCCCGTCAGCACCCGCCTGTTGGTAGGCGGTGAGCCGTTCGCGCGTGCTCGCCGCCTGTCCGGCGCCCGGCAGCCAGTACGTGTCCGTGCGGGCGTTGACGAAGAGGCGCCCGGACACGGCCTCGTGTACGGCGTGGAGGATCTCGCTCTGGTGCCCGGCCTCCCGCAGGGTGCCGTCCGCGCGGCCGTCCTCGATGTTCACGCCGACGATTCCCGCGTCGGCCAACTCAGCGGCGAGAGACGCCACTTCCTCGGGCCGGTCACTGAAGCCGCCCTCGATGTCGACGGTGACCAGAGCGTCGGTGCGGGCAAGGCCACGGGCGAGCCGTACGGTCTCGGCGCGGGCGGCGCCCGTCCCGTCCGGCAGCCCCGCGGCGGCGGCCACGCCCAGGCTGGTGGTCCCGATCGCACGGAACCCCGCGGCGGCCAGCGCGGCGGCCGAGGCGTGGTCCCAGGCGTTGGGCAGGACCAGAGGCACCCCTGCGCGGTGGTGCAGGTCGCGGAACTCCTCGTACCGAAGTGTCATGCCTCGACCGTACGGGCGCGACGCTTCGGCGCGGACCGAAGCGTGCACGGCGCGGCGGGGCTCGTCACTCCTCGCGGACGGGAAAGCACTGCCGGGGCGTGAGTCCGACGACCCGGTGGAGGGCTGCGACGAACGAGCTGGCCGACGCGTAGCCGACGCGCCGGGCCACCGACTCGACCGGCAGACCCTCGGCAGGGTCCGTTCGCTCGCGCCGACCCGGCTGCCCCACTCCCCCAGGCCGGGAGTCGTCAGACGAAGAAGGCGTTCATCCCGGGCACGTCGGAGAGATAGGTCTCGATACTCGCGATCTTTCCGTCGCGGAGCCGGCAGACCGTGGCCAGATATTCGTCCAGCACGGCGTCTTCCCGGTGCGCGGTGTTGTGCAGGGAGAGCGCCATGTTCTCCCTGCTGACCAGGAGATGCAGCAGCTCGAAGTCGAGGCCGTACGAGGCGATCAGCTGAGCGCGCTCCACCACCGCGTCGGCGCCGTCGGCTGTGCCGGAGATCGTGTTGTCGCCGGGCAGGGTCCAGGTGGCGTCGTCGTGCAGCAGGGCCCGGATGCCGTCCCAGTCGCCCGAGACCAGGGCCTGGTGGAAGGTGCGCCCGAGGGCGAGGGGGGCTTCGTTGGTGGACATGGCATTCCCTTCACAACACTAAAGCGGCGATCTCCGCTTTAGGGCGACCGTAAGCCCCCTGCCCGCTAAGGCGCAACTCTTTGCTTTAAGGTGGAGGGGTGAACGCTGACGCATCGACGAAGCGACCTGGCGGCCGCAGCGCCCACGTCCGTGCCGCCGTACACAGCGCCGCGGTCGCGCTGGTGGGCGAGTTGGGCGCCGACCAGGTGACCCTCCCCGCCGTGGCCCAGCGCGCGGGGGTCAACTCCAGCACCCTCTACCGGCGCTGGGGTACGCTCGCCGCGCTCCTGGCCGACATCGCCAAGCACCGCGGCGACACCGGCGCACCCCCGCTCGTCGGTGACCTGCGCACCGACCTGGAGAACCAGGCGGTCTGGACGCTGGCGGAGCTCTCCCGGCCCGGCGGCATCGCGTTCTTCCGCGCCGAAGTCGCGCCCGACGTCGACGAGCGCCACGACGGACTGCGCGAATGTCTGCGCAGGGTCAGCGAGCGCTTCCGCCCTGTCCTCGACGCGGCGCGGGAGCGCGGCGACGTGCCCCCATCCCTGGAGCAGGTTCTGGATCGGATCGTTGCGCCGCTCTACTTCCGGGTGGTCTTCTCGATCCCCGGCACGGATGAGGCGTACGCCCGCGACCTCGTCGCGGAGCTGCCCGGGAAGCTTCAACCTGAGTTGTGAACTTCACTCGGCTCCTCGCTCCAGCGGAACCGGGGCGACCTCGCGGGCGCGGGCCTCCGGCGCCAAGTCGTCGCGGACGAGGTGGTCGAGGAGCGCGCGGAGCCGTGGGCCGACGGCCAGTACGGTCGGCCGTGAGGGCGCTCGGGCCCGCGGGCGGCTGTCCGTTCCGCGACATGGGTCGGCAGCCTGACCCGTGGTGGCCGGGGAGAACGACCGCGTCGAGCCCGTCGACGTGCTCCGCGACCATCTGGTGCCCCACCTCGCCGAAGCCGACTTCACGGTGATCCCGGACACGGGTCACCTGATCCCGCTGGAAGCTCCGGCCGACCTCGTCGACGCGGTCACCGCCATCGCCCCGGTCACCTGACCCCTGGCACCCCGGCCCACCTCACCGACCCGCAGGCCCTCACGGCCGTGCGTGTTCGGGCAGGGTGAGGATTTCAGCTCCGTCGTCGGTGATGGCGATGGTGTGCTCGCTGTGCGCGGTCCGACAGCCTGTTGCGCTGCGCAGCGTCCAGCCGTCGGCATCGGTGACGAGCGTGGCGGTGTCGGCCATGACCCAGGGCTCCAGGGCGAGCAGCAGTCCGGGGCGCAGTTTGTATCCGCGGCCGGGCCGTCCGGTGTTCGCGACGTGCGGGTCCTGGTGCATGGTCGAGCCGATGCCGTGACCGCCGAACTCGGTGTTGATCAGATAGCCCGCTTCGCCGAGGACCGTTCCGATGGCGTGGGAGAGGTCGCCAATGCGCGCCCCCGGCTTGGCGGCGGCGATCCCCGCGGCGAGCGCGCGCTCGGTCGTCTCGATCATCGCGACACTGTCCGCGGGCCTGGCCTTCCCCACGAGGAAGCTGACGGCGGCGTCCGCGGCCACGCCGCGCCTGGAGATGGCCAGGTCGAGCGTCAGGAGATCACCGTCGGCCAGCGTGTAGTTGTGGGGCCGTCCGTGCAGCACGGCGTCGTTGACGGCCGTGCAGATGTAGTGGCCGAAGGGGCCGCGCCCGAAGGAGGGCGCATAGTCGACGTAGCAGGACTGCGCTTCCGCCCCTGTGATCATCTCCTTCGCCCACTGGTCGATGTCCAGGAGGTTCGTGCCGACCGTGCTGCGGCGCTTCAGGGTCTGCAGGATGTCTCCGACCAGCGCGCCGGTCTCCCGCCCCCGGTCGAGCATGGGGCGGCTCAGGATCTCGATCATGGGGACCTCTCACTGTACTTCCAATAACTATACCGGTCTAACTATACCGGTATGAAAATGGGCTCACGGTCAGGTCGCCGCTCGGTCCAAGCGGAGAACCCGATGACGTATGACGTATTCCTGCCCCGCGGGCCGTTGCCGTCTTCGCTTCATGGAACCGAATCGCTGCGTCGGCATGGAGAGGTGAGATCGAATACAGGCATGCCTCCCACGCCTGCCCGCCGCCCACGGTTACGCCGTACCACCCGCCTCACTGCCCGGATCTCCACCAGCCCGGGAGCAGGCGCCACCCGGCCAGCGAACACGTCCCCCGCCTCCGACCCCGCTCCTGGGGGACGTCCGGGGGGCATGGACTGGGCGCGCCGGATCGAGCTGTTCACGGTCGTGGTCGCCGCTGTCGTGGCGGTGGTGGGTCTCTGGTACTCGAACGTTCAGACCAGGCAAGCCAACGAGCAGGCCCAGCAGGCCAACACCCAGGCGCGAGAGGACCGGGCGCTGGCCAAGGAAGGGCAGATAACCGACCGGTACACGGCGGCGGTGGGGATCCTCGGCGAGGACAAGATGGACGTGCGGCTGGGCGGCATCTACTCCTTGAAGCGGATCATGCAGGACTCCCGCCGTGACCAATCCACCATCGTCAACGTCCTCGCCGCCTACATCCGCACCCACGCCGCCGAACCCCCGGCGAAGGGCCAGGACCTCCCGGCCGACCTCCAGGCCGCCTTTACCGTACTCGTCGACCGCGACGTGACCGAGGACGACGCCTACCCCCTGGATCTCCATGGGGCCAAGCTCCCCGGCCTCACTTTCCAACGCACGGGCGAAAGAACGGTCGACCTGAGCAACGCGGACCTGAGCGGCACGGACCTGAGCGGCGCGGCCCTGAGCGGGAACCTGAGCGGCGCGGACCTGGGCGGCACGAACCTGAGCGGCGCGGACCTGAGCGGTACGAACCTGCGCGCTGCGAACCTGGGCGACGCGAACCTGCGCAACGCGAGCCTGCGCCATGTGGACCTGCGCTATGCGAACCTGGGCGATGTGAACCTGCGCGGTGCGGACCTGAGCGGCACGGAGCTGAGCGGTGCGAACCTGCGCGACGCGAAGGGCCTGACGAAGGACCAGATCGACTCGGCCCGCGCCAACTAGGTGTCGTGATGACCGGGGTGCCCGTGATCCTCGGCCTTCCCGGCCCAGCCGCGCATCCACGGGGGCGGGACGTTTCGGTGCGGGCCGAAGCGTTCAGGACGCGGAGTCCAGCGGGAAGTACTGCCTCGGCGTCAGGCCCACCACATCGTGGAACGCCGCCGCGAAGGAGCTGGCGGAGGCATAGCCGACGCGGTGGGCCACCGCCTCCAGGGGCAGGCCCTCGGCCAGGAACGGCATCGCCGCGCGCATCCGCAGGCGTCGGCGCCACTGGCCGAAGGCCAGTCCCGTCTCTGTGCCGAAGAGCCGGGCCAGCGTGCGTGCGCTCGCACCCACCCGCAGACCCCAGGACGACAGGGCGCGGTCGTCCGACGGGTCCGCCGCCAGCGCCCGCGCCACCTCCGCGGCCCGCGGATCCTTCGGCTCCGGCGCGGACACGTCCGTCACCGGCACCGGACACAGCGCGTCGAAGAGCACCGCTTCCGCACGAGCGCGGGCCTCCGGCGCCAAGTCGTCGCGTACCAAGTGGTCGAGGAGCGCGCGGAGCAGCGGGCCGACCGTCAGCACCGTCGGGTCCGTCCAGGACGCGGAAGAGGGGCAGCTCGCGGGCGGCAGGTACAGGCTGCCCAGCACCGCGTCGCCCTCGGACTCCGGCGCGTGTGACACGCCAGCGGGGATCCACAGGGCGAGGGACGGAGGGAGCAGCCAGGAACCGTGGTCCGTGCGGATGCGGAGCAACCCGCGGGCGGGCCAAGCCAGTTGGTGTGAGGCGTGGCGGTGTGTCGGGAGTGCGTGGCCGCGCGGCATGGGGAAGTCGCCTATGAACAGCGCGGTGGCGGTCGGGACGGCCGGAACCGTCGGCCCGGCCCGCTCGGGCGGCGTCGGCTGTCCGTTCCGCGACATGGCTCGGCAGCCTAGCCCGTGGTGGCCCCCGTCGGGCCGGACCTAGCGTCGACGTATGCCGATGAACTTCGCTCACCGGAAATTCTGCAGCTCCGAGAAATGGGCGCGGATGGTCGAGGAACACGTGCTGCCCTGGGCACTTGAGGGGGTCGAACTGGGGGACGATGTCGTCGAGATCGGGCCGGGGTACGGGGCCAATCTGCGTGCGCTCGTCGAACTCACGCCCCGCCTCACCGCCGTCGAGATCGACGAGGAGACCGCGCGGCTCCTGGAGCGGCGCTGGGGACACCGCGCGCGGATCCTGCACGCGGACGGCGCGGCCATGCCGCTGCCGGACGCGGCGCATTCGTCCGTCGTCTGCTTCACGATGCTCCACCACGTCCCGACGGACGAGCTCCAGGACCGCATCTTCGCCGAGGCGTTCCGCGTACTGCGGCCCGGCGGCGTCTTCGCGGGCAGCGACGGCCAGCCGAGCCTCGCGTTCCGGCTGCTGCACATCCGCGACACCCGGAACACGGTCTCCCCGGCGGGGCTTCCGGACCGGCTGAAGGCCGCGGGCTTCACGGAGGTGGCCGTCGGTCTGCATCCACGGAGTGGGGCGCTGCGCTTCCGTGCGCACAAGGCGTAGCCCAAGATGTGGGCATGAAGAGTGACTTGTTCTCCAGCGACCACATGGCCCAGCCTGCCCACGTCCCCGGCATGACCCTACAGAGCGCCAAGTCCATCAAGTACGCGGTGAACGGCGAGATGCACGCCCGGCAGGGCGCGATGATCGCCTACCGCGGCAACCTCCAGTTCGAGCGGAAGAGCCAGGGCGTCGGCGGCATGCTCAAGCGGGCGGTGACCGGCGAAGGGCTGCCGCTGATGGCCGTGCGCGGCCAGGGCGAGGCATGGTTCGCGCACGAGGCGCAGAACTGCTTCATCGTCGACGTCGAGCCCGGCGACGTCCTCACCGTCAACGGCCGCAACGTCCTCTGCTTCGACGCGACCCTCTCGTACGAGATCAAGACCGTGAAGGGCGCGGGCATGACCGGCGGCGGCCTGTTCAACAGCGTCTTCACCGGCGCGGGCCGCCTCGGCCTGGTCTGTGAGGGCACGCCGCTGGTGATCCCCGTCTCGCCGAAGGAGCCCGTGTACGTCGACACGGACGCGGTGGTCGGCTGGACCGCCCACCTCAGCACGTCGCTGCACCGCTCGCAGTCGATCGGCTCGATGATCCGCGGCGGCTCGGGCGAGGCCGTGCAGCTGAAGCTGGAGGGCGAGGGGCACGTCATCGTGCGGCCGAGCGAGGCGACGCCGCAGAAGGCGCAGCAGCACTGAGCGCACGCCACCGCGGTGGACGGTCGTCATCGGACGGCAAGTACCTTTCGTCTCATGGTTCTTGACCAAGGCAACCAGAGTCTGCGGCTGCGTCCGCCGCGCAACACCCTGGACCGCCGCGCCGTCGCCTGGTGGCGTACGCAGCTGCTGCTGACGGTGGCCGCCCCGGTGGCAGTCCTCGGCCTGCTCGGCGCGCTCATCGCGCCCGCCCGCTTCTGGCTGCTGCTGCCCGCCGTGGTCATCGCGGTGCCGGGGCTGCTCGTCGGGGTGCTGCTGCCGCTGTGGTGGTACAAGGTCCACCGCTGGGAGGTCACCGACGACGCGGTCTACGTGCGGACCGGCTTCTTCTGGATGGAGGGCAGGATCGCGCCGATGTCGCGGCTGCAGACCGTCGACACGATGCGCGGGCCCGTCCAGCGGGTCTTCGGGCTGACCACGGTGACCGTCACCACGGCGTCCGCGAGGGGCGCCCTGAAGGTCAAGGGCCTCGACCACGCGACCGCCGCCGAACTCGCCGAGCGGCTGGCGCTCGTCACTCAGGCGACGCCGGGGGACGCGACGTGAGCGGGGTCGCGGCGGCCGAACCGTCGACGGATGAGGGCGCTGGTCAGGACGTCGCGGACGACACCGACTGGCGGCGGCTCGACCGGCGTTCACTGCTCGTCACCGTCCAGATGACGGGCGGTGTGGTGACCGCCATCGGCCTGCCGATCACCCTCAGCTTCCAGGGCTGGGTGGCCATGGGGCCCGTGATCGCCTGGGCGGTGGGCCTGAGTCTGCTCCTGATCGCGAGCGGCGTCGGCCTCGACGCGCTGCGGCTGCGCCACAGCCGCTACCGCGTCGGACCCGAGCGGGCCGAGCTGCGCAGCGGCATCCTCTTCGCCAAGCACCGCTCCCTCAGCCGCGAACGCATCCGCTCCGTCGACCTCGTCGCCCACCCGCTGCTGCGCCTCCTCGGTCTGGTCGAGGTCCGGATAGGCACCGGCGAGCAGAGCGGGGGCCAGGAGGCCACCCTCGAACTCCGGCCCGTCCGCAGGGCGGAGGGCGAGCGGCTGCGGCGCGAGCTGCTGAGCCGGGCGGCGACGGGCGGCGCGGCGGACGCGCAGGGCACCATCGCCTCCCTCGACCCGCGCTGGATCCGGTACGCCCCGCTGTCCTTCGTCACCTCCGCGCTCGCCGCCGCGGCGGGCGGCGCGGTGATGCAGGTCAGCGAGTGGTTCGGGGTGCAGGAGGACGTCATCGAGTGGGTGGGCGACGTGTTCCGCGGGATGTCCGTGACGGGCATGGTGCTCGCGCTGATCGCGATCGGTCTCGCCGCCGGGTCGGTGGGGGCGCTCGGTCTGTGGATCGAGATGTGGTGGAACTACCGCCTGGAACGGGAGCCCGGCGGGACGCTTCGGGTGCGGCGCGGGCTCTTCACGACGCGCTCGATCTCCCTGGAGGAGGCGCGGCTGCGCGGCGTCGACCTGGTGGAGCCACTGGGCCTGCGACTGTCGGGCGCGGCCCGCGTGGACGCGGTGGCCACGGGCCTGTCCCGGCGCGACGAGGAGGACCAGGCGGGGCCGAGCACGCTGCTGCCCGCCGCGCCGCGACGGCTCGCCGACGAGGTGGCGGCGCAGGTCCTGCGGGAGCCGGTGACGCCGACGGCGACGGAGCTGGCGCCGCACCCGCGGGCCGCTCGGTCCCGGCGGATCCGCTGGGCGGTGTCGGCGGCCCTTGCGCCCGCGCTGGTCCTGCTGCTGCTCGGGGCGCTGCTCGACGTGCGGATGCTCACGTATCTGGGGGCGGGCACGGCGGTGGTGCTGGTGCCGGTCGCGGTGGCGCTCGCCTGCGACGCGTACCGCAGCCTGGGGCACGCGCTCGACGCCGACTACCTGGTCGTGCGGTCCGGGACCCTGCGCCGCTCCACGGTGGCGCTGCGGCGCGGCGGGGTCATCGGCTGGACCGTCAAGCAGTCCGTGCTGCAGCGCCGGGCGGGCCTGGTGACGCTGAGCGCGACGACGGCCGCGGGCGCGCAGGCGTACGCGGCGTACGACGTGGCGGAAGCGGAGGGGCTGGAGTTCGCGGAGCGAGCCGTGCCGGGGCTGCTCGCTCCGTTCCTGGAGCGCCGGGACGGCTAGGTCGTTTCCGACGAGTCGCAGTGCAGGGCGTTCGGGGGATCGCACCGCTCCTGGAGTGACCCTTCGCTCACTCCGCCGCTTCGCGCTCGCGCGCCGCGCGGACCGCCAGCACGTTGTCGACCAGCCGCTCGGCCTCGGTCGCCGGGTCCATCGGCAGGGTCAGCAGCGCCCGCACATAGGCCGGTGCCAGCACCAGTTCGAAGATGTCCATCCAGGTCAGCACGGTGGCACCGGCGGCGTCCAGGGTGGCCTGGATCTGCTGGATGCGGGGCTCGGCGAAGCTCCGCGGGTCCTGTCCCTCGCCGCCGGCCCGGAGCAGGGCCCGGAAGAAGGCCAGATGGCCGGGCTCGGTCAGGTCGCCGAGCAGGTTGGTGATCCAGGCGTGCAGATCGGCCCGCAGGTCGCCGGTGGCGGGCAACGGCGAACGACTGGCCAGCTCGTCCACCACCGCGTCGATGATCAGGCCGTCGGCGCTGCGCCAGCGGCGGTAGACGGTGGCGAGGTGGACGCCCGAGCGGGCCGACACCTCCGCGATGTCGACGGTGCCGTCGGCCGATTCGGCCAGCAGCTCGCGGGTGGCCGCGCGCACGGCCTCACGGGTGCGGGCGGTACGGCCGCCGGGGCGGGCTGTCCCTGATGCTTGCGTCACCACTTCACTCTAACGCGAAACCCTTGCATTAGGGCGACCGCGATGCCTACTCTAAATGCGAAAGATTCGCATGAGGGGTGCTGGGATACCTCTGCGATCGAAGCCGAAGCCGAGGCGGAAGCCGAAGCAGAAGCGGAACCGGAGGATGTCGTGGCTCACGTACTCGTCGTCGGCGCTGGAATCGCGGGGGACACACTCGCGCTGCTCATGGAGAGGGACGGCTGGACGGTCACCGTCGCGGAGATCGCGCCGACCCTGCGCACCGGCGGCCAGACCGTCGACCTGCGCGGCGACAGCCGGGAGGTCCTGGAGCGTGCCGGACTGCTCCGGCAGGCGCTGGACTGCCTGGTGCCGCAGCGCGGCGCGGCCTGGATCGACGCGCGGGAGCGGCGTCTGGCCGAGATGCCGGTGGAGGCGTTCGACGGGCGCGGTTACGTGTCACGTGAGGAGCTGCTGCGCACGGACCTCGCCCGGATCATCCACGAGGCGACCGGTCCTGGCGTGACGCACCGGTTCGGCGAGACCGTGGAGGCGCTGGAGGACACCGGGGCAGGAGTGCTCGCCCGCTTCCGCAGCGGCGCGCAGGAGACGTTCGACCTGGTGGTCGGCGCCGACGGCGCGCACTCACGGGTCCGCGCGCTGCGGTTCGGACCGGAGGAGGACTACCGCAGGCCCCTCGGCCTGGCCCACGCCTGGTTCACCCTCACCGAGCGGCCCGGGACGCCGCCCCTCGACGGCTGGTTCCTGACCCACAACGCACCTGGCCGCCGCAGCGTCGAGGCCCGGCCCGGCCACCCCGGGCAGCAGGAGGTGGGCCTGACCTTCGCCGCCGACACACTGCCCTCGCGGCACGACCGCGAGGCCCAGCTCGCCCTGCTTGAGCGGACGTTCGCCGGTGTCGGCTGGCGCACCGCCGAGTTCCTGGCCGCGGCCCGGCAGGCCGACGACTTCGCGCTGGACACCTTCGACCAGGTGCACGTGCCGTGCTGGAGCACCGGCCGGATCGTCCTGCTCGGCGACAGCGCGTGGTGCGCGAGCCCGCTCAGCGGACTCGGCACCGCCCTCGCCCTGCGCGGCGCCGCCGAGCTTGCGGCGGCGCTGCGCACCGCGGGCGCGCCCGGCGACACCTCACGGACGCCCGCCGCGCTGACCGCCTTCGAGCGGACCATGCGACCCAAGACCGCGTCGGCTCAGCAACTGCCGCCCGGCCGGGTCGCGTCCATGGCACCCAAGTCCGCGCTGGGAATCCGGGTCAACGCGCTGGTGATGCGCGCACTCCAGTCGAAGGCCGCGCGCCCGCTCGTCCGCAAGGCCTTCGCCGACTCCGAGCACGGCCGCACCGGCGCCCCCGCGGGAGAGCGCCTGACTAGCCCGGCCAGCTGACTTGTCGCCCCCAGGGCCCCTAGCTGGCGGCCCGCTGCTCGTAGCCGACGAGACGGACGCAGGTGGTGAGGCCCTTGATGGCCTCCTCCAGCTCCTCGGGGCGCGGGTAGCTGGGTGCCACGCGGATGACGGCGTCGCGGGGGTCGTTGCCGTGCGGGTGGGTCGCACCGGCCGGGGTCAGCACGATGCCCGCAGCGGCGGCGCGGCGCACGACCTCCTTGGCGCAGCCGTCCGGGACCTCCAGGGTCACGAAGTAGCCGCCCTTGGGGGACGTCCAGGTCGCGAGGCCGGTGCCGCCGAGCTCGGACTCCAGGATCCGCGCGACGGTCTCGAACTTGGGCTGCAGCAGGGCGCGCTGGCGCTCCATGTGGGCGCGTACGCCGTCGGCGTCCTTCAGGAACATGACGTGCCGCAGCTGGTTGACCTTGTCGGGGCCGATCGACCGCTTCTGGTTGTTGGCCAGCAGCCACTTGATGTTGGCGGGCGACGAGCCGAAGAAGGCGACGCCCGCGCCCGCGGCGGTGATCTTCGAGGTGGAGCCGAAGACGAACGTGCGGTCTTCGTGCCCGGCGGCGGCGCAGGCTGCCAGCAGGTCCGCGATCTCGGCGGGCTCGTCGGTGAGGTGGTGGGCGGCGTACGCGTTGTCCCAGAAGATCCGGAAGTCGGGGGCGGCGGTGGGCATCGCGGCCAGGCGCGCCACGGTCTCGTCGCTGTAGACGACGCCGTCGGGGTTGCTGTACTTGGGCACGCACCAGATGCCCTTGACCGCCGGGTTCTCCGCGACGAGCCGCTCGACCTCGTCCATGTCGGGGCCTTCGGCCGTCATCGGCACGGGGATCATGTCGATGCCGAACCGCTCGCAGAGGCCGAAGTGCCGGTCGTAGCCGGGCACGGGGCACAGGAACGCGATGCGCTCCTGGTCCGCCCAGCGGGACTCGGCGCCGGGCAGCACGCCGAGGAGGGCGTGCACGAGGCAGTCGTGCATCAGCTCCAGGCTGGAGTTGCCGAGCGCGAGCAGCTGGCCCGCGGGCACCTGCAACAGCTCGGCGAAGATCTCCCGGAGCTCGGGGAGCCCCTGGAGCCCGCCGTAGTTGCGCACGTCGGTGCCGTCGGCGGCGGTGTGCCGTCCGCCGGGCAGGCTCAGCAGGTCCTCGGCGAGGTCGAGCTGCTCGGGCGCCGGCTTGCCCCGGGTCAGGTCGAGGGAGAGCCCGCGCCCCGCGAGGGCGTCGTAGTCCTTCCGTGCCTGCTCGAGCAGCCCGTCCAGGGCGGCGGCATCGGGGCTCAGCTCGGTGGTCATCGTGGTGCCTCTCGCAGGTGCCTCTTCGGTGGGTGGAGCCTGCCGAGGATACAAACCGGCGCGGGTACGCGGCGCGCACGACCGCACCGCGAGACCGCGGCTCCGCCCCGCTGCTACCCCCGCAGAGGGCTCGGACGCCGTGCGTGGAGGGTGATCAGGAGCACACAGGAGAGGGCCGCGAGGACGGCTGCCGCGCCGAGCAGGGCCGGGGGCGGCACCGCTCCGGACAGCAGCGACACCACGTACGGCGCGAACATCCCGACGTACGCGGCCGTCCAGAAGTACGCGGTGAGGCGGGCGAGCCGGTGCGGCGGCGCGAGGACGGCGACCTCGGTGAGCCCGTACGTGAGTACGAAGCCGTAGCCCGCGCCGAGAATCACGGCGGCGACGAGGGCGAGAACGGAATTCCCGGCCCCGGCGGCGAGCGCGGCGCCCCCGAAGCCGAGGGTGACGACGAGCAGCCCCGCAACGGCGGTCGCCAGCCGATGCCGCTTCGCCACGCGCCGGGCAAGAGGCTGCACGAGCAGCCCGGTGCCGGGCACGAGGGCGGTGGCGACACCGGTGTAGACGAGCCCTCCGTGCACGAGCCCGGGCAACGTCACAAAACCGACGCTGGGGGCGGCGAAGACCCAGGGGGCGACGGGGAGAATCCCACGGCGGAAGCGCGATCCGGTGCCGGTGCGGGTGTTGGTGCCTGTGGCGCTCTTGGCGTCACTGCTCGGCTCGTGGCGCCGTACCCCCGTCTCCGGCGCCGTCCGCGCGGCCACGCACGCCCCCGCCGCCAGCAGCACGTGCGGTATGTACGCCGTGATCATCGGGGCCGGTGCCCACCGGGCGATCAGTGCTGCCGCCAGGCCGCCCGAGGCGAAGCCCGCCGAGACGAACAGGCCCGCCCGGCGCGACGCGGTCGAAGTCGTCCCGGCGCCGGTCGGCGCGTCCGGGGCCGAGGACAGTTCCTTGATCCACGCGCTGCCCGCCGCCAGCAGCGCCCCCGCGCTCACCCCCGTCACGAACCGCCCCGGCCAGAGCCACTCCGTGGCCCCCGCCCCCAGCATCAGCACGCCCGTGGAGAGCAGGTTCAGGACGAGTGCCGTCAGGGCGACCGGCCTGCGTCCGACGCGGTCGGCCAGCGGGCCGCCCACCAGGAGGCCGGGGATGAGCCCGACGACGTACAGCGCGAAGAGACCGGTGACGGCGGACTCGGAGAGACCGAGCTCGGAGCGGTAGGCGCCGAGCAGTGCGGAGAACTGGTTGGCGCTCCAGCCGGAGGCCATCATGATCCAGGCGGCCCGCAGCCCGTGGCGGCGGGCAGGAGTGAGGGTGGGAGCGGGCCCCTGCACGGGGCGGACGGGCGGGGTGGTGGTGATGCTCATGCTGCCCAGTCGTAGGCGCTCCGCGCGCCCGCGCGCCGCCCGCGTTCACGATTCGTGAAGACGGCGCGCACGCCGCTGACCTCCGGGTCTACGCTGATACGCATGTCCTCCGCACCGCTCGATCTGCGACTTCTGTCGTCGTTCCTCGCGGTGGTGGAGGAGGGTCACTTCGGCCGGGCCGCGGCCCGGCTCTTCCTCTCGCCGCCCGCCGTCACCCAGCACGTCCGCCGACTGGAGACGGAGCTGGGCGCCCTCCTCGTCGACCGGAGCGCGAGCCCGGTGGTGCCCACCCCCGCGGGCGTGCGCCTGGCCGGTCACGCGCGCGTCCTGCTCGCCGCGTCGAACGCGGCCGTGGACGACATGGCCGAGGCCCTCCGCCTCGGCACGGGCGCGGTGGACCGGCCGCTGCGGGTCGGCATCATGGGCCACGGCTCGGCCGAGCTCACCCCGGCCGCGATCAACGCCTACCGGCGGGCCCGTCCCGACGTCCGGGTGGCGATACGCCAGCTGGACTTCACGGAGCACGTGACGGCACTGACGGAGGACCGCGTGGACGTGGCCTTCGTACGCCCGGGGCCCGACGACGCGCGGGTGGTGGCCGACGTGCTGACGACGGAGCAGCGCATCGTGGTCGTCCCCGCGGGCTCCCCGCTGGCGGAGGCCAGGCTGAGCGGCGCGACGGTCGCGGACATCGCGGGGCTGCCCTTCGTCCGCGTGCCCGGCCACACCCCGCGCACGTTCACCGACTACCTCTACTTCGGCGAGGAGGCCCAGCGCCGCAGCACGGACTTCGCGGTGACCCCGCAGGAGGTGCTGACCGGGGTGATCACGGGCCGGGCGGCAGGCTCGGGGCTGAAGTCCTTCGCCCGCTACTACGCGTGGCCGGGCGCTGTCTTCGTACCGGTGATCGACGCCCCGTGGGAGAGCAGCTATCTCGCGGTGCGCGCGGACGAGGAGAACCCCGAGGTGCGGATCTTCCGCGCGCTCGCGGTGGCGCTGGCGCGGGAGCTGGGGCCGGTCATCAGCAGCGAGGGCCTGCGCCCCTGACCGGCCTCGGCACATGGCCCCCGCCCGCCCCGACACCCCGCCCCGCGGGACCGCGCGAGCCCGCCTCCCCCAGGACGGACGGCCGGTCGGCCGGCTGGCAGAGCACGAACGCGACGTCGTCGGTCAGCGGCTCCTTCGTGTGCCTGGTCAGCCGCGCGTACAGCGCGTCGAGCGCGTCGGCGGGCAACGGCTCCCCCAGCGCCTGGGAGACCCCTTCGAGCAGCGGGAAGTCGGTGCCGCTCGCGTCGCGGGCCTCGCTGAGCCCGTCGGTGTAGAACAGCACCCGGTCGCCGGGCTGCAGCCAGGCGCGGTGCACCGCGGGCGCCGTGCCGAGCCCCAGCGGCGGCGCGTGTTCCGGGGGGTCGAGCAGCTTGGTCCGCCGGCCCACCCGCAGCGGCGCCGGGTGCCCGCAGTTGGCGATCCTGACCTCGCCGGGCGCGAACTCGGCGAAGAGCGCGGTGACGAAGTCCTCGGGGCCGAGGACCGGGGAGATCCGGGCGTCCACCGTCCGCACCAGGTCGGAGAGCGAGGGGGTGACGTAGACCTGGTCGCGGAAGGCGCCGATGACCTCGGCCGTGATCCGCAGCGTCGCCAGGTCGTGACCGCAGACGTCCCCGATCAGCACCCGGAGGCCGTACGGCGTGTGCGCGACGTCGTACACGTCGCCGCCGACCGTCGCCCCCTGGACGGGGCAGTGGTGCTGCGTGCACACCTCCACCCCGCCGAGGTGGGTGGCGACGGGGCGCAGGATCGCCCCCTCCGCCGCCCGCGCCACCTCGGTGACGCTGGCCAGGGCGGCCGTGTCCGACGCGTGCCGGGCGGCAGCGCGGACGGTGAGCGCGCCGCCCGCCGTCAGGACGAGGAAGTCCAGGAAGAAGTGCGGCGAGGCGGCGAAGCCGTGCGCCGCCCATACCGTCGGCGCGAGCAGCACGGTCCCGCAGGCCACGGCGGCCGTCTGCCGGACGCCGAACCGCACGCAGACGGCCAGCGGGACGAGGAGCAGCGCGGCGGCCGCGGGCGTCCAGAGCCCCGCGAGCGCGCCAGGGGCGGCGAGGGCGGAGCAGACGGCCCAGGGCAGTGCGCGGTCGGCGCAGGCCCTCCATCGCTCACGCCACCCCTTGAGGATGGCCATGCGCAGGCCCCCTGACTCTCCGTAGCCCCGCTCGATGAACGGCCACTATGGCTGAAAGTCCTTGGCTGCACGACCTGTTGTCCGGAGCAGGCGGTCCGATGACCGGTGATGAGCTTCTCGTGCCTACTTTTGCGCGCCCTGCCCAAGGCGTCACCCATGTCGGGTCAATCTCGGGGCGATCGCGGCTCTGCGGCACCGGAGGGGAGCACACTGTGCGACGTGAATCTCCCCTCCGAGACGACCAGTTTCGTCGGGCGTACCGGCGAACTGCGTTCGCTGGTCACTCTGCTGGAAACCGGCCGTCTCGTGACACTGACCGGCGTGGGCGGCGTCGGCAAGACACGGCTCGCGCTGCGGGTGGCCCGTCGGCTGGAGCCGGACTTCACGCACGGGGCGCACATGGTCCAGCTGGCACCGCTGCGGGAACCGTCCCTGCTCGGCAATGTCCTCCTCGAAGAGCTCGGCCTGGTCGACCAGGCCGCCGGGCCTCCCGAGGAGCTCGTCGCCCGATGGCTCGCCGACAAGAAACTCCTCCTGCTCCTCGACTCGTGCGAGCACCTCGTCACGGAGTGCGCCCGCATGGCACGGATGCTGCTCGACGCCGCGCCGGAGCTGCGCGTCCTGGTCACCAGCAGGCAGCCGCTCGGCGTTCCCGGCGAGCGGTGCCACGAGGTGGCTCCGCTGCCGGTGGCGCACCCTCCCGCGGGGGCGGACACGGCCACCGAGTACGACGACGCGCTGGCGCTCTTCATCGACCGGGCGGCCGTTTCGATGCCGGACTTCGCGCTGAACGGCCCACGGCGGGCCGCGGCCGCGGCCGTCTGCCACCGCCTCGACGGCATCCCGCTGGCCATCGAACTCGCGGCGGCCCGGCTGTCCGACCTCTCCATCGAGGAACTCGCCGACCGGCTGCAGCACCGCTTCGAGGCGCTGATCACCCAGGACGGGACGCAGCGCGGCACCACCCCGCCGCGCCACCGGACGCTGCGCACCACCATCGGCTGGAGCCATGAGCTGTGCGAGCCGTTGGAGCGGCTGCTGTGGGCCCGCCTCTCGGTGTTCAGCGGCGGCTTCGAGCTGGACGGCGCGCAGGCCGTGGGCGCGGGCGGCCCCCTTCCGGCCCGTGAGGTCGAGCGGCTGCTCGAAGGACTGGTCACCAAGTCCCTCGTACGCCGCCGAGCGGAGGGCACGGGCCCCACGCGGTTCGACATGCTGGACACGGTGCGCGAGTTCGGCGCGCAGTGGCTGCACGAGCTGGGCGAGGAGGACCTGGCCCGGTGCAAACACCGGGACTTCCACCGAGAGTTGGTGCTGCGGGCCGACGCGGAGTGGCTGGGCCCGCGCCAGGTCGCCTGGTACACGCGGCTGTCCGCCGACCACGCCAACCTCCGTGCGGCACTGGAGTTCAGCCTGTCGCGCGGCGAGGGGCGCGCCGCCCTGGAGATGGGCGGCGCGCTGTGGTTCTTCTGGTTCGCCTGTGGATTCGCCCGGGAGGGCAGGCACTACGTGGGGCGGGCGCTCGACCTGTGCCGCGAACCGGGACCGGAGCGCACCAAGGCCCAGTGGGCGTACGGAGTCGCGGCCCTCGGGCAGGGCGACATCGACGCCATGTGGGAGCCCGCGCACGCGCTGCGCGAGGCCGTCGGGGGCGCCGACGGCCCCGGGGCCCACGCCGCCGACTACCTCGAAGGCGCAGCCCTGACCCTGCGGGGGGACCAGCAAGGGGCCTCCGCGGCGTTCGACGCGGCGTCGGGACCCCCGCACCCGGAGGACCCCTTCCCCGAGGCATGGCTCCTGATCAAGGCGACGCGCTCGTACGTCCACGTGAACCGCGGGAACTTCGCGGCCGCCGCGGACAACGCCGACGAACTGATCACGATGACCGAGAAGCTCGGCGAGCGGTGGATGAGCGGCTGGGCCGAGTACACGCGCGCCATGGCGTCCGCCGGGCTCGGCCTCCCCTCCGAGGCCGCGGTCCACGCCCGCAGGTCACTGGAGGGCAAGGCGCTGCTGCACGACAGGCTCGGTGTCGCCATGGTGATCGACCTGCTGGCCTCGACGGCCGCCGCCGCGCACCGGAGCAGGCACGCGGCACGCCTGCTCGGCATCAGTCAGCGCATGTGGCAGGCCATCGGCCCGTCCCAGATGGGCTCGCCCGAACTGCTCGCCGCCCGCACCGAGTCCGAGCGCGCGATCAGAGCGTCCATCGGCGACGCCGCGTACGAGGAGGAGTACCGGGCCGGTCTGGACACCGACACGGACGACGGCCTCGCCTACGCCCTCGCCCCGGAGAACGGCACCGGGGAGGACCACACCGGATAGCCCCCGGCTACCCCACCCCCCGCATCCCCTGCCCCGCCCGCGCCCCGATCCCCCGGAAGTGGTCGGCCATCGCCCGCTGCGCGCGCCCCGCGTCGTTCGCGCGCAGCGCGGCCACGATCTCCCGGTGCCGGGCCACCGTCAGCTCGGGCGCCGGGTCGCTCGCCCAGCCCCGCACCCCCGCCACCCGGTGGAAGACGTGCCAGAACGCGCCGAGGAGCTGCGGCACCAGTTCGTTGCCGAGCGGGCGGTACAGCGTCTCGTGGAACTCGCGGTCCAGGTCGGGAAAGGCCGTGCCCGCGGCCACCGCCTCCCCCATCCCGCGCACCAGCAGCTCCAGACGGGACAGCTCGGGCTCGCCGAGCACCCCGGCGACGCGCCGCATCAGCCCCTCCTCCAGGACCTCGCGCAGCTCCAGGATCTCCACCAGGGCCCGGGTGTCGTCGCGGAGCCTGACGAGCGCCCGGAAGGTCAGGCCGTCGGCCAGCGGGGTGAGCGAAGCCTGCCCCACATAGGTCCCGTGGCCGTGTCTGATCTCCACGATGTCCAGGGCCTGGAGGGCCTTGAGCGCCTCCCGCACGGAGTTGCGGCTGACGCCGAGCGCGGCCATCAGCTCGGTCTCCGTGGGCAGCGGCGCGCCCGGCCGCAGCCCTCTTTCCAGGATCAACTCGACGACCTCACGCCGCACTTGACCGCTCACACGCCGCTCTCGGATCGGCTCCTCAGCCATGCGCGCCATCGTAGACACGTCGGACATCCCACGTCCCACCTCCGGCCCGACTTCGTCCCGATCGGATCCCTGCGCGCTCCCTTGACCGGGTCCCCCGCCGCTCCTATGGTCGCCACGCCACCCACGACGTAGGACGTGGGACCTCTCAGGGAGGCAAGGGAGACACACCGTGAGTGATCTGATCCCCAGGACCACGCCGGACCGCCGGTCCTTCCTCAAGTACACGGGTGCGCTGGGCGCTGCCGCGGCCGTCACTTCCACGCTCTCCGCCTGCTCCTCGGGACCCGAGTCCACCAACGAGACCGGGGACGGCGGCCAGGGCGGCAGCTCGACGCTCACCGCCGTCATCGGCTACGGGAACGACGGGAGCTGGGACCCGACCCAGACCGCGTCGGCCTTCGCCATGGCGGGCAACGAGCACATCTACGAGGGCCTGCTCGGCACGGACCCGATCAGCCGTGAGCCGTACGCGGCGCTCGCCACCGCGATCCCGGCCGACCTGAAGGCGACGACGTGGAAGTTCACGCTGCGCCCGGGGGCCAAGTGGCACGACGGCAAGCCCGTCACCGCCGACGACGTGGTGTTCGTCTTCGAACGGATCCTCGACCCGAAGACCCAGACCCTCGCCAAGGGCTTCTTCGATGGCTGGCTCAAGGAGGTCAGGAAGACCGACGCGACCTCCGTCGAGCTGATCCTCAAGTTCCCCTTCCCCGACGGCGCCGCCCGCCTCTCCCTCGCCAAGATCATGCCGAAGCACGTCTTCTCGAAGCCGGGCGCCTGGGACGAGGCGACCAAGGGGAAGGCAGTGGGCTCGGGACCGTACAAGATGGCCGCGCACCACCCGAAGTCGAACACGACGTTCGAGGCCTTCGACGACTACAACGGCCCGCGCAAGGCCGCGTTCAAGAAGATGAACTGGCTGACCATCGTGGACGCCGCGCCGCGCGTCGCGAAGATCTCCGGCAGCAGCGCCGAGGCGGAGATCTCCGACAACATCCCGTACGCCAACATCGAACAGCTCAAGAAGGGCGGGATGACCGTCGAGGGCGGCGCTGGGATGAACAACCTCTTCCTGCTCTTCAACACCGCGCACAAGCCGTTCGACGACGTCCGCGTCCGCCAGGCCCTGCACTACGCCATAGACCGCGAGAAGATGATCCAGGCCGCCCTCAAGGGCCACGGCAGGGCCTCGACGTCCTTCCTCAACGAGGCCAACCCCTCCTACCGGCCCGCCAGGACCGTCTACGGCTACGACCTGGCGAAGGCGAAGAAGCTCCTGAAGGCCGCCGGGGCCGACGGGCTGAAGATCAACCTCATGGCCGTGAACGTGAGCTGGATCGTCGACTGTCTGCCGACCATCCAGGACGGCTGGGAGAAGCTCGGCGTCGACGTCACCCTCGACCCGCAGGAGACCACCGCCGTCTTCACCAAACTGGACCAGAAGAAGGACTTCCAGATCGTCGCGGCCGCCTCCAACCCCAACCAGTTCGGCCTCGACGCCGATCTGATCATGCACTACAACTACGGCCCCGAGAACATCTGGATGGGCTACGCGCGCTGGGCCGACAACGCTGTCGCCAAGAAGCTCTTCAGGGACATGGACCAGGCCACCCGCGAGCCCGAGGCGTCCAAGAAGCGGGCGATGATCCAGGACTACATCGACACCGTGGCCGAACAGGCCGTGCTCTATCCGGTCGTGCACAACGAACTGATGACCGCCTGGGACCCAGAGAAGATCACCGGCGTCAAGGCCCAGCCGTATCCGGGGATCAATCTGCTGCAGGCCAAGTGGGTATGACAGAGCGACAGTTCAGGAGTCGTACGCCGTGACAGCCGTCCTCAGAATCCTGGCCCGCCGTGTCGTCCTGCTCGTCCCGCTGCTGCTCGGGATCGTGCTCTTCGTGTTCCTCGTGATGCGCTTCTCGGACGTCGACCCGGCGTCCGCGTTCTTCCAGGGCGCCAATCCGACCCCCGAGCAGCTCCACCGGTTCAGGGAGGAGAACGGCCTCCTGGACCCGCTGCCCGTGCGCTACGTCGCCTTCGTGGGCGACCTGCTCCAGGGCGACATGGGCATCAGCGTCCTCAACCGTTCCTCCGTCGTCGACCAGATCGCCACCGCGCTGCCGCTCACCATGCAGCTCACCTTCCTGGGCCTCGGCATCGCCGTGGTGCTCTCCCTCACCCTCGGCATCACCGCGGCGATCTACCGCGACCGCCTTCCGGACCAGCTGATCCGCGTCGTCTCCCTGACCGGCGTCGCGGCGCCCGGCTTCTGGCTGGCGCTGCTGATGATCCAGTACCTGGCCGTGGACCTCGGCTGGTTTCCGACCGGCGGCTACATCAACCCCGCCGACTCCTTCACCGGCTGGCTCAAGACGATGACGCTGCCCGCCCTCGCGCTCTCGCTGCCCGTGGCGGCGGGCCTCACCCGCATCATCCGGACCGCCGTGGTCGAGGAGCTCGACAAGGACTACGTCCGCACGGCCGTCGGCAACGGTCTGCCGCCGGTCGTCGTCGTGGGCCGCAACGTCCTGCGCAACGCCCTCATCAACCCGCTCACCGTCCTCGGTCTGCGCGTCGGCTATCTGCTCGGCGGCGCCGTCGTCATCGAGACGATCTTCTCGCTGCCCGGCATGGGGAAGCTGATGATCGACGCCGTGAAGAACGGCGACCCGGCCGTCGTGCAGGGCGTCGTCATCACCACCGCCGTCGGCTTCGTGGTCGTGAACCTCGTCATCGACATCCTCTACCTGCTGGTCAACCCACGCCTGAGGGAGACGAGTTGACCCACACCCCACGCCGCTCGCGCACCGCACTGGCCGAACGCCTGTCCGTCCCCGGCATCCGGCTCCGCTCCCTGCGCAAGCTCCCCGTCCTGTCCCGCGTCGCGGTCGGCGTCGTCGCCCTCGTCGTCCTCGTGGCACTCTTCGCGCCGCTGCTCGCCCCGCACGACCCGCTCGACCAGCAGCCGCAGGTGGGCGGCACCGGCGCCCCCTCCGCCGACCACTGGATGGGCCAGGACAGCCTGGGCCGCGACATCCTCAGCAGGCTGATGTACGGGGCGCGCTGGTCGCTGGCGATCGGGCTCGGCGCCACCCTGCTCGCCCTCGTCGCGGGCGCCGTCATCGGCGCGGTCGCCGCGACCTCCCGCAAGGCCGTCGACGAGACGCTGATGCGCTGCCTGGACGTCGTCATGGCGTTCCCCGGGATCGCGCTCGCCGCCGTGCTCGTCGCGGTCTTCGGCGGCGGCATCACCGTCCTGATCTGCGCCATCGCCTTCCTGTTCACACCGCCCGTGGCACGTGTCGTACGGGCCAACGTCCTGGACCAGTACGGCGAGGACTACGTCGTCGCCGAACACATCGTCGGCGCCCGCACCCCGCACATCCTGATCCGCCACGTCGCCGTCAACTGCGCCGCGCCCATCCTGGTCTTCTGCACGGTGCAGGTCGCCGAGGCCATCGTCTTCGAGGCCTCGCTCTCCTTCATCGGCGCGGGCGTGCGGCCGCCCGACCCGTCCTGGGGCAGCGTCATCGCCGACGGCAAGAACATGGTCCTGATCGGCGGCTGGTGGGCGACGGTCTTCCCAGGACTCCTGATGCTGATCACCGTCCTCGCCCTGAACGTCCTCTCCGAGGGCGTGTCCGACGCCTGGGCGGCGCCTTCGGGGCGTGACGTCACGGGCGCGGCCCGCACCCAGGACCGCCTGGAGGCCCCCGAGCCCGGCAGCGGCCGCGTCCTCGAACTGCCAGGACTGACCCAGGCGGCCCACCGCCTCCGCTCCCGCGCCCGCCCCCTCCCCACGGGCGAGCCGGTCCTGGACGTCACCGGCCTGACCATCTCCTTCCCGCAGCGCCACGGGGGCGTGGACATCGTCGACGGGATCAGCTTCGACGTGCGGCCCGGTGAAGTCCTCGGCCTGGTCGGCGAGTCGGGCTGCGGAAAGTCGCTGACCGCGCTGACCGTGATGGGCCTGGAGCCCAAGGGTGCCCGGGTCGGCGGCCGTGTCACCTTCGCCGGGCAGGAGCTGACCGGCCTGCCGATGCGCGCCCGGCGCAGGCTGCTCGGCCACGACATGGCGATGATCTACCAGGACGCCCTGTCGTCGCTGAACCCCGCGATGACGGTCCGCGCACAGCTCAAACAGGTCGTACGGCGAGGCGGCCGCCGCACGGCCGCCGAACTCCTCGAACAGGTCGGCCTCGACCCCGAACGCACCCTGCGCAGCTATCCGCACGAACTCTCCGGCGGCCAGCGCCAGCGCGTCCTGATCGCCATGGCCCTCTCCCGCGACCCCCGGCTGATCGTCGCCGACGAGCCGACGACCGCACTGGACGTCACCGTGCAGGCGCAGATCATCCAGCTCCTGCTGCGGCTGCGCGAGGAGCTGGGCTTCGCGCTGATCCTCGTCTCGCACGACCTCGCGCTCGTCGCCGACGTCACCGACCGGGTGGTGGTGATGTACGGCGGACAGATCGTCGAGACGGGCGTGACGGCGGACCTGGTGGAGTCCCCCGCGCACCACTACACCCGCGGACTGCTCGGCTCGGTCCTCTCGCTGGAGTCGGCGGCGCAGCGCCTCACGCAGATCAAGGGCGTGGTGCCCTCCCCCGCGGACTTCCCGGCAGGCTGCAGATTCGCGGACCGCTGCCCGCTGGCGAGCGAGGTGTGCCGGACGACGACACCGCGGCTGACGGGTGGCGCACCCCATGCGACCGCATGCCACCACCCGGCGGAACCGACGACCTCCTCGGGGGCGCCCCCGGGGGGCGCTTCAGGGGCGCGGGGAACTGCGCGACAGGCCCCAGCGGAGAGCGAGCCGAAATGACCACCCCGATCATCCAGCTGGACGACGTGCACGTCGTGCACAAGGCCCGCTCGGGAGGCCTCTTCTCCCGGGACCACGTGTACGCCCTGACAGAGGCGACCGTGGCCCTCGCCCCCGGCGAAACGGTAGGCGTGGTCGGCGAATCCGGCTGCGGCAAGTCGACCCTGGCCAAGGTCCTCGTCGGCGCGCAACGCCCCACCGCGGGAACCGTGTCGTTCCGCGGCCGGGACCTGTGGACGATGCCGCCCGCCGAACGGCGGACCTCCATCGGCACCCGCACCGGAATGATCTTCCAGGACCCCTCGACGGCCCTGAACCGCCGCCTCCCGGTGAGCCGGATCCTCCGGGACCCCCTCGACGTACACAAGCGCGGCACTCCCAAGGAACGGGACGAGCGCGTAAGGGAGTTGATGGCGCTGGTCGGCCTGCCCGGGAGCCTCGCCGACGGGCTGCCGGGACAGTTGTCCGGCGGTCAGCGCCAGCGCGTCGCCATCGCCCGCGCCCTCGCGCTCGAACCCGACCTGGTGGTCGCCGACGAGCCGACGAGCGCCCTCGACGTGTCCGTCCGCGCCCAGATCCTCAACCTGCTCCTCGACCTGAAGGAGCGCCTCGGCCTCGCGCTCGTGTTCGTCTCCCACGACATCCAGACCGTACGCAGGATGAGCGACCGCGTCATCACGATGTACCTGGGCCGGATCGTCGAGGAGTCACCGGCCGGGGAGATCCTGGACCGCGCCCGGCACCCGTACACACGCGCCCTGTTCTCCGCCACGCCGGGTCTGCTCGACCCCATCGACCCGATCCCGCTCGTCGGTCCCGTGCCGTCGGCGACCCGCCCGCCGAGCGGCTGCCCGTTCCGCACCCGCTGCTGGAAGGCGGACGAGGTGTGCGCCACCGCCATGCCGGACATTCAGTCGGCGGGCGCGGAACACCGGTTCCGGTGTTTCCACCCCGTCGAGGAGGGACAGTCCACGCACGACCTCGTCACCCGGGCCGCCGCCACGGCCACCGCCACCCCCAGGGAGCACCCATGACCATTCCCACTCCGCTGACCGGTGTCGTCCCGCCCGTCTGCACCCCGCTGACACCGGACCGCGAGGTGGACATCTCCTCCCTCACCAGGCTCGTCGACCATCTGGTCACCGGCGGCGTCGACGCGCTGTTCCTGCTCGGCTCGACCTCCGAGGTCGCGTATCTCACGGACCGGCAGCGCGCGCTCGTCGTCGACACGGTCGTCCGGCACGTGGGCGGGCAACTGCCCGTGCTCGCGGGGGCCATCGACATGACGACGCCCCGCGTGCTCGACCGCGCGCGGGCCGTCGTCGAGGCGGGCGCGGACGCGGTCGTGGTCACCGCGCCCTTCTACACCCGGACCCACCCGGCCGAGATCGCCCGCCACTTCCGGCTGGTCGCGCGGGGCTGCGCGGTGCCCGTCGTCGCATACGACATTCCGATGGCGGTGCACTCGAAGCTGCCCGCGGAGCTGGTTCTGGAGCTGGCCGGGGACGGTGTGCTCGCGGGCCTGAAGGACTCAAGCGGCGACGAGGGCGCCTTCCGGCGCGTCGTCCTCGGCAAGCGGGCGGCGCCGGGACTCGCGGGGTTCGGTGTCCTCACGGGGTCCGAGGTCACGGTCGACTCGGCGCTCGCGATGGGCGCGGACGGCGTCGTGCCGGGCCTCGGGAACGTGGACCCCGAGGGGTACGTGCGCCTTTACCGCGCCTGCCGGGACGGTGACTGGGCGAGGGCGCGGGCCGAACAGGAGCGGCTGTGCGGGCTGTTCGGGATGGTGGCGGTGGGCGATCCGGGGCGGATGGGCGGCAGTTCCGCGGCGCTCGGCGCGTTCAAGGCGGCGCTGCATCTGCGCGGAGTGATCGACTGCCCGGCGACGGCGGAGCCGCAGATCCCGCTGTCGGCGGCGGAGACCGAGCGGGTGGGCAAGCACCTGGCGACGGCCGGGCTGCTGTGAGGCCCGCCTGCGACCGCCCCGCTAGACCACCGAGCCCGGCGCGACCAGGCCCGACTCGTAGGCGATGATGACCAGTTGGGCCCTGTCGCGGGCGGACAGCTTCCCCATGATCCGGCTGACGTGCGTCTTGGCGGTCAGCGGGCTGAGGCCCAGCGTGTCGGCGATCTCCTGGTTGTTCAGGCCGCGCGCGACGAGCCGCAGGACCTGCCGCTCCCGCTCCGAGAGCCCTTCGGGCCCGCCGGTGACGGGCAGCCCGGCGTCCGGCGCCCGCAGCACCCGCGCGATCAGCCGGGCGGTGGGCCCTGGCGAAAGGAGCGAGTCGCCCGCCGCCACCGTGCGGATGGCGTCCAGGAGTTCGGCGGGCCTGGTGTCCTTGACCAGGAATCCGGACGCGCCCGCGCGCAGCGCGTCGACGACGTGCTCGTCCGTGTCGTACGTGGTCAGCATCAGCACCTTCACCCCCGCCAGGTCCTCGTCGGCCGCGAGCAGCCGCGTCGCCTCGATGCCGTCGAGATCGGGCATGCGGATGTCCATGACGACGAGGTCGGCGCGTTCGGAGCGGGCCAGGTCGACCGCCGCGCGCCCCGTGCCCGCCTGCCCCACGACCTCCATGTCGGGCGCCGAGTCGACGAGCATCGCGAACGCGGCACGCACCAGCGTCTGGTCGTCGGCGAGCAGCACACGGATGGGCACCGTCATGACAGACCTCCCAGGGACACGGGCGCGAGCGGCAGCACGGCCGACACCATGAAACCCCCTTCGGGCCGCGGCCCCGCGTCCAGGGTGCCGCCGACCGTACGGGCCCGCTCCCGCATCCCGAGGAGCCCGAACCCCGCCGCGTGGTCCGGCTCCCGGCCCCGGCCGCCGGTGCCGTCGTCCGCGACCCGCACGCACAGCGCCGCGTCCTGCGTGCGCACCGACACCCGCACGGTGCTGCCGGGTCCCGCGTGCCGTACGACGTTGGTGAGCGCCTCCTGCACGATCCGGTAGGCCGCGGCGCCCACGGCGGCCGGTGCCCGGCAGTCCGCCACCGCGAGTTCGACGCGGGCGCCCGCGGTGCGGGCCGCGTCGACGAGGTCGGGCAGGCCGTCGAGGCCGGGCAGCGGCCCGCGCGCCTCGTCGGACCCGTCGTCGGCCCCGGACCTCAACACCTGCAGCGTGGCGCGGAGTTCACCCCGTGCGGAGCGGCAGGTGTCGGCGACGTCGTCGAGCGCCTTGGCCACGGCGGCGCGGTCCAGGCGGTCCGGGGAGGCGGCCAGGACGTGTGCGGCGACGGACGTCTGGACGCCGACGAGCGTGATGCTGTGCGCGAGCAGGTCGTGCAGGTCGCGGGCGACCCGCAGCCGTTCCTCGGCGACCCTGCGGCGGGCCTCCTCCTCGCGCGTGCGCTCCGCGCGCTCGGCCCGCTCCACCACGGAGGCGACGTACTGCCGGTGGATGCGCACGTACACGCCGAGCAGCAGGAAGGCGACGATCCAGCCGGAGATCCGCAGCGACTGCGCGCCCTCGGCCATGCCTTCGTGGAACTTCACGCCCAGCATGATGCCCATGACGCCGACGCCGATGAGGGCCGTGTTGCGGGGCCTGGTGCGGGAGGCCACGGTGAACAGCGCGGCCATCGACACCGCCATGGGCGCGGTGTGGTTGTTGTCCAGGGAGTGGTAGGCCAGCAGGATGACCATCAGGGCGACCATGACGCGGATCGGGGCGCGGCGCCGCCACACGATGGCGACGTGAGCGACGAGCAGCAGCGCCCAACCAAGGACGTCCGGCGCATGGCCGTTGTCCCGCACGACCTGCACGACCACGATGGCGCTGACGGCCATGGCCAGGGCGAACAGGGCGTCCGTGCGCAGCCGTTGGCCGGGCGCGGCCGGGCCGAGGACGCGCTCGATGAGGTTGCGTCGGACGGAGCCGCGCTCCGCGTCCCGGCCGGTCTCGGGAAAGTCCACCGCTCCATCTTCCGGCACACGGGTGCCCCGCCGGGAGAGGAGGGGCACCCTGGGCGTCCTGGACGACCGGATCAAGGCGAGGAGACCCGGACGGGCTCTGCCTCGGCGGCCGTTGGCGCGGCCGGGGCGGCGGCGGGCCGGGAGAGCGGACCCGGCCACCACACCTTCCTGCCGAGCGCCACGCTCGCGCTCGTCACCAGATACGTGCGGACCAGGAACGTGTCGAGCAGCACGCCGACGGCGATGACGAAGCCCAGCTCGACGAGTTGGACGAGCGGCATGTTGGTCAGCACGGCGAACGTGGCGGCGAGGACGAGTCCCGCGGAGGCGATGACGCCGCCGGTGGTGCGCAGCGCGGTGAGCGCGGCCGCTCCCGGTTCGGCGCCGTTCAGGCACTCCTCCCGCATCCGGTGCATCAGGAAGATCCCGTAGTCCACGCCGAGCGCGACGAGGAAGACGAAGGAGAGGAGCCCGAGGCCCGGGTCGGTGCCCTCGAACCCGAAGAGCGGTTCGAAGACGAGCCCCGCGATGCCGAGCGAGGCGCCCCACACCGCGACGACCGCGGCGAGCAGCATCAGCGGCGCGACGACGCTGCGCAGCAGGGCGACGAGGACCAGCAGGACGGCGCCGAGGACGAGCGGCACGACGATGTTCCGGTCGCGGTTGTTGGTGTCCTGGAGGTCCAGTTGCTGTGCGCTCGCGCCGCCCACGTACGAGCCGTCGAGCCCGTCGCGCAGCGCCTCGATGGTCGCGGTCTCGCCCGCGGACTCCGGCGCGGAGGTCGCGGTCACGGAGATCTCGGTCCAGCCTTCGGCGGTACGCCCCCGCTCCGCGCGGCCCACGCCGTCAGTGTCCCGTATCCGCGCCAGCGAGTCATCGGCCCGGTCGTCCGGCGTCATCACCGTGATCGGCTGGGTGCCCTGCTCGGGATAGGCGGTGGCGAGGGTCTCCATGGCCGACACCGACTCGGGCGTCTTGGTGAAGGAGTCCTCCTGCTTGAGCGCGCCCGGCAGGTTCAGCGCGCCGATGGCCAGCGCGCCGAGCAGGACGGCCCCGCTCGCGAGCACGGTGAGCGGCCTGCGTCCCGCGGAGCCGCCCATCGCGGCGAAGAGGCTGCGGCGCTGCTTGGGCGCGCTCCCGAAGGCGGGTACGAGCGGCCAGAACACCCGCCTGCCGAGCAGTACGAGCACGGCGGGCAGCAGCGTCAGCATGGTCACCAGCGCGCACAGCACGCCGACGGTGCCGAGCGGGCCCATGCCCCGGCTGCTGTTGAGGTCGGCGGCGAGCAGGCAGAGCAGTCCGGCGGCGACGGTTCCGGAGGAGGCGAGCACGGCGGGCCCGCAGCCGCGCAGGGCGGCGGCCATGGCGTCGTAGGGCCGCTCGACCCTGCGCAGCTCCTCCCGGTAGCGGGAGACGAGGAGCAGCGCGTAGTCGGTCCCCGCGCCGAACACGAGGATGGTCATGATGCCCGAGCTCTGCCCGGTGACGGAGGTCCCGAAGGCCTGGTTCAGCCCGTACGCGACGCCCATCGCGAGATAGTCCGCGACGCCCGCGACGGCGAGCGGCACGAGCCACAGGAACGGGCTGCGGTAGATCAGGACGAGCAGGAGCGCGACAACGCCCGCGGTGGTGTAGAGCAGCGGCCCGCCGAGCGAGTTGTAGACCTCACTCGCATCGGTGTCGAGGGCCCCCGCCCCGCCGACGTCGACGCTCAGCCCACCCGCACCGTGCGCGATGTCCCGCACATCATCGACCAGCGCGTCCCGCTTGTCCTCGTCCTGCCCCGGCTCGGTGCTGGCCACGGGATACATGAGGGTGGTGCCGTCCTTGGAGGGCACGGCCGCGGGCTTCCCGACGAGCTTGTGGGCGCCCGTTATCTCGCCGACCTGATCCGCCGCTGCCTTCCGGTCGGCGCCGGTCAGCCCCCCGTCCCGGTGATAGACGAGCACGAGCTCGGTGGCCTCGCCGCCGGGCAACTGCTCCTGGATCTTCGCGACTTCGGTCGACCCGGCACTTGCGGGCAGATAGTCGACGGCCCGGTCCTTCTGCACATCGGCAAGCTTCGCCGCGAACGGCGAGGCCACCGCGAGCACGACGATCCACAGCCCCAGAAGCACCCAGGGCACGGCGCGCCGCCGCCGCGCCGGTGCGTCCTTGGTCCGTTCGGCCCCCATGACGGGCCCCCTTCGGCAGAGGTGACAGGTTCACGCCCCACCTTTCCGCCGCCGGGAACCCGATCCGTCGGGCTGGGGGCCGAGTTCAGGGATACGGCTCCGGGAGGCGGGCGGCCGGGATTACTCCCCGCGGAGTACGCGCAGGGCAGCGCTGGTCGCCCACCGGTCCCGCACGGACCACGCCCCCCAGGGGGTCACTCAAGCCGAGTTCGGCTCAGGATGGCGTCCGTGCCGTCGCAAGGAGTCGCGTCACGTCCTCCGAGCAGATCGTCAGCGCGCACCCGGCCGTGCTGAGCACATCGCGCTCGGCGGGGGTGTACGGGCCGTCCGCGAGCGCGATGCGGGCGCCCTGGAGGAGCAGGGCGTCGCGGCCCGCGGGGGCGAGGTGCGGGGCCAGGGGGCCGAGCGCCTCGTGGAGTTCGATGGCGAGGCCGGGGCCACAGTCGGGCTCGGTGGCGCGTCCGGCGTCGGTGGCGAGCGCGTCGACGAGGGCGACGAGCTGCTCCTCGGTGCAGTCGTCGTAGCCCGCGCCGTGCAGCGCGCAGACGGCCGTTTCGAGGACCGTGCGCGAGCCCGTGCCGCCCGTGGAGAGGACCGCGAGGACGATCGTGTGCACGGCGTCGCGGAGCATCGCGGAGAGCCGGGTGGTGGTGGGGTGGTCCAGGACGTCGGGGTCGAACAGGTCCTGGCAGGCGGCGCACTGGATGACGGGGCCGCGGGTGCCGCGCGGCACGACGGGCAGGCCGAGCAGGACGAAGCGGCGCCGGCCCGTGAGGCGCTGGTAGTTGCGGTCGCCGCCGCAGGCCGGGCAGAAGAATTCGCCGTCGCCGACGGCGTCCCAGGCCGTGTTCATGCCGACCATGCGCCTGCACAGCGCCCGCCCGCGCGAGACCGACTTGACGGGGATGCGGGCATTCCGACCGTTTCGTTCCCGATCTGGCAGCATCACGCACCTCCGTAACTCCCCGGCTGCATTGCCGCGTTGGCGTGATGTTAGCCACATCGATGATGTGGCGTCAGCACCTCGCACAGGAGAGCGAGCCTGACATGGCCGGGAGATGACGCGGCCCCGCCCGCCGGAAGGGCGGACGGGGCCGGGCAGAAACGGTCGGTGGACTAGCGCGCCGCGCGGTTGACGGCGGAGACGACGGCCTTGAGCGAGGCGCGCGTCGTGTTGGCGTCGATGCCGATGCCCCAGAGGACCTTGTCGCCGATCGCGCACTCGATGTACGAGGCGGCCTGCGCGGACGCGCCCTCGCTCATCGTGTGCTCCTGGTAGTCCAGGAGGCGTACGTCGATGCCGATGCCCTGCAGCGCGTCGAAGAACGCGGAGATCGGACCGTTGCCGGAGCCGGTCAGCACGGTGTCCTCGCCGTCCAGCGTGGCCTCGACGGCCAGCCGGTCGACGCCGTCGGTGTCGGTCGTCGTCTGGCCGTTCTTGACCTGAATCCGACCCCACTGCGCCTCGGCGTTCCCGGGGTTCGGCAGGTACTCGTCCTGGAAGACGCTCCAGATCGCACCGGGCGTGACCTCGCCGCCCTCGGCGTCCGTCTTCGTCTGGATGATCTTGGAGAACTCGATCTGCATGCGGCGCGGCAGGTCCAGCTTGTGGTCGTTCTTGAGGACGTACGCGATGCCGCCCTTGCCGGACTGCGAGTTGACGCGGATGACGGCCTCGTAGGACCGGCCGACGTCCTTGGGGTCGATGGGCAGGTACGGCACGGCCCACTCGATGTCGTCGATGGTCTTGCCGTCGGCCGCGGCCCGGCTCTCCATCGCGTCGAAGCCCTTCTTGATGGCGTCCTGGTGGGAGCCGGAGAAGGCGGTGTAGACCAGGTCGCCCGCGTACGGGTGCCGGGGGTGGACCTCCATCTGCGTGCAGTACTCGTACACGCGGCGGACCTCGTCGATGTCCGACAGGTCGATCTGCGGGTCGACGCCCTGCGAGAAGAGGTTCATGCCCAGCGTCACCAGGTCGACGTTGCCGGTGCGCTCGCCCTGGCCGAACAGGCAGCCCTCGACGCGGTCGCCACCGGCCATGACGGCCAGCTCGGCGGCGGCGACCGCGGTGCCGCGGTCGTTGTGCGGGTGGATGGAGAGGCAGACGTGCTCGCGCCGGGACAGGTTGCGGGACATCCACTCGAAGCGGTCCGCGTGGGTCGAGGGCGTGGAGCGCTCGACCGTGGCGGGCAGGTTGAGGATGATCTCGCGGTCGGCGTCGGGCTGCCAGACGTCCATGACGCCCTCGCAGACCTCCAGGGCGAAGTCCAGCTCGGTGTCGGTGAAGATCTCGGGGCTGTACTGGTAGCCGAAGGTCGTGCGGTCGTCGAGCAGCTTGTCCGCGTACTCCATGACCAGGCGCGTGCCGTCGACGGCGATCTGCTTCACGGCGTCGCGCGAGCCGCGGAAGACGACATCGCGCCACACGGGCGCAGTCGCGTTGTAGAGGTGGACCGTCGCGCGCCGGGCGCCCTTCAGGGACTCCACCGTGCGCTCGATGAGCTCTTCGCGGGCCTGGGTCAGGACGGAGATGGTCACGTCCTCGGGGATCGCGTTCTCGTCCTCGATGATCGACCGTACGAAATCGAAGTCCGTCTGGCCCGACGAGGGGAAGCCGACCTCGATCTCCTTGTAGCCCATGCGGACCAGCAGGTCGAACATGGCGCGCTTGCGGGCCGGGGACATCGGGTCGATCAGCGCCTGGTTGCCGTCGCGCAGATCCGTGGAGAGCCAGCGGGGAGCGACCGTGATCCGCTGGTCCGGCCAGGTGCGGTCGGGGATGTCGACCTGCTCGTACTGCCCGTACTTGTGGATCGGCATGGATGTGGGGCGCTGGAAGTTCGGCATGTGCGGGGCTCCTCGGAAGTGTCCTGAAGGACGGCCGACGGTCTTAGCGCAACGCCGAACTCCGCGGGGAGGGGGTCGGCCTCGTCTACAGGCCCTCGCCGCGGCAGCTAAGGAGAAGCAACCCGAATCGCATGATGTGCCGCAGCCTAGCCGAGCCGCCCTCTGTGCGCGGGCCCGTATCAGTATGCGGGACCGTGGCCGGATAAACCCCTAGTGGTGATCAATCCCTCTATTTCAGCAATCATGGTTGCAGGTAGTGACAGCGGCATGACCCAGTGCCACATTGCCGCCATGACCGTCAACCCACGAGGCTTCGAGCCCGTCTTCTGCACCATCGTCCCGCCCCACGTCCTGGACACGCTCGCCCAGAACCAGGACCCCGCGCTCGCCTCGCCCGCCCGCCGCACGCTGGAGCGGGACGCCATCGAGCGCACCCACCGCCGCCTGACGACCGTGATCGGCGCGCCCAGCGTCTCCCCGCCCAAGGAAGCCGCGGCGGGCAAGCCGCACCGCACCATCTACGACGCCAAGCACCGTACCGAGCTCCCGGGCCGCAAGGTGCGCGGCGAGGGCGACAAGCCCGGCAAGGACGCCACCGTCAACCGTGCGTACGCAGGCCTCGGCGCGACCTTCGAGCTCTACCAGAAGGCGTACGAACGCAACTCCATCGACGGCAGCGGCCTCCCGCTGAACGCGACGGTCCACTACGGCGAGGAGTACGGAAACGCCTTCTGGAACGGCGAACAGATGGTGTTCGGCGACGGCGACAACGAGATCTTCCTGGACTTCACCATTCCCGTGGACGTCATCGGCCACGAGCTCACCCACGGCGTCGTGCAGTACACGGCGAACCTCACGTACTTCGGCCAGCCGGGCGCCCTGAACGAGTCGATGGCGGACGTCTTCGGATCGATGATCAAGCAGTACACGCTCGGCCAGACCGCCCAGGAGGCCGACTGGCTGATCGGCGCCGGGCTGCTCGCCCCGCGCGTCACCGGCAAGGCGCTGCGCTCCATGAAGGAGCCCGGCACGGCGTACGACGACGACGTGCTCGGCAAGGACCCGCAGCCCGCCGACATGGACCACTACGTCAAAACGGGCCGCGACAACGGCGGCGTGCACATCAACTCCGGCATCCCCAACCGCGCGTTCTACCTGACGGCCGACGCCCTCGGCGGCCACTCGTGGGAGCGTGCGGGACAGATCTGGTACGCCGTGCTGACCGGTGGCGAGCTGGCGCAGGACGCGTCCTTCACCGACTTCGCGAAGCTGACGGTCGCCGCCGCGCGCGCCAAGTACGGCGACGGGGACGAGCTCAAGGCCGTCATCGACGCCTGGTCCACGGTCAAGGTCCCGGCGACCGACTGACGGATCCGGTGACCGGCCGATGACGTGCTACCGGCCGCCCGCCCGGTGGAGTAGACAGGACCCATGCGCATCCAGGTGAAGCGGACCGGAGGATTCGCGGGCATCGACCGGCATGCCGAGGTGGACACCTCGCAGCTGGCCGATGCCCCGGAGTGGCACGCCTTGGCCGAACAGGCCGTGGCGGAGGGACGGAGCGCCCCGCCGATAGGGGTGCCGGACGGCTTCAACTACCAGCTGACGGTGGACGAGCAGACGGTGTACTGCTCGGACCCGCGGCTGACGGAGCCGCAGCGGAAACTGATCTCGCGGGTGCTGAAGGAGGGCGCGTAGGGAGCCTGAGGATCGGCGAACCTGAGGATTGTTCATGTTTTCCGCGCACGCCCATTGACTTCCGTACTCGACGGTACGGAAGATCCCGCCCATGGCAGCGAGTGCGGCGACACCGGCAATCCCCCCGTTCCCCAGGCTCCCCGAGTTCCCCCGCGACTTCCTGTGGGGCGTCTCCACATCGGCCCACCAGATCGAGGGCGCCGCCGACGAGCGCGGCGCCTCGGTCTGGGACGCGTTCACGGCCGTGCCGGGGAACGTGAAGGACGGCTCGACGGCCGCGGTCGCCTGCGACCACTACCACCGCTACCGCGAGGACGTGGCGCTCGTCCGCGACCTCGGCGTGGACGCGTACCGCTTCTCGGTCTCCTGGCCGCGCGTGCTGCCCACCGGGGCGGGCCAGGCGGACCCGGCGGGCCTGGACTTCTACGACCGCCTCGTCGACGAGCTGTGCGCGGCGGGCATCCGGCCCGTCCCCACCCTCTTCCACTGGGACACCCCGCTCGCCGTGCAGGAGAAGGGCGGCTGGCTGAACCGGGACACCGCCGAGCGGTTCGCCGATTACGCGGCCGTCGTCGCGGCCCGCATCGGCGACCGCGTCACCAAGTGGATCACCCTCAACGAACCGGCGGAACACACCCTGCTGGGCCACGCGCTCGGCCAGCACGCCCCCGGTGAACGGCTCCTCTTCGGCGCGCTGCCCGTCGCCCACCACCAGCTCCTCGCGCACGGCCTCGCCGTACGGGCGCTGCGCGCGGCCGGTGCCAGGGACATCGGCATCGCCAACTCGCACGGCCCGACCTGGCCCGCCTCCGACGCCGTGGACGACACGGGCGCCGCGGACTTCTACGACCTGCTCCTCAACCGCCTCTTCGCGGACCCGCTGCTCCTCGGCCGCTACCCGGAGGGCATCGGCGAGCTGATGCCTTCGGAGGACCTCGCGGCGGACCTGGAGGTGATCTCCGAGCCGCTCGACTGGTACGGGATCAACTTCTACCAGCCGACGAAGGTGGGGGCACCGCTCCCCGAGGGCACGGCCACCGAGTTCGCGGGCGTCACGATCCCGCCCGAACTCCCCTTCTCCCCGCGGCAGATCGAGGGCTATCCGGTCACGGACTTCGGCTGGCCGGTCGTCCCCGAAGCCCTCCCCGAACTGCTCACCGCCTTCCGCGACCGCTACGGCGACCGGCTCCCGCCCCTCGTCATCACCGAGAACGGCTGCTCGTACGAGGGACTCGACGACCAGGACCGCATCTCCTACCTCGACGGCCATCTGCGGGCGCTGCACCGGGCGATGGCGGCGGGCGTGGACGTGCGCGGCTACTTCGTCTGGTCGCTGATCGACAACTTCGAGTGGGCGGAGGGGTACCGGCAGCGTTTCGGCCTCGTCCACGTCGACCACACCACGCAGGTGCGCACCCCGAAGGCGTCGTACCACTGGCTGCGCGAGGCCCTGTCGGCGCGGCGCCCATGACCGCCACCGCGCTGCGGGAGCCGACCGAGCGGGTCGGCCGCGGCTGGACGGCGGCGCTCTCGCTCGCCAACGGGGCGATCTGGGTGGGCTGGTACGGCCCGCTGCAGATCCTGCTCGCCGTCCAGGCGGAGGACCTCGCGCCCGCGGGCACCTCCAAGGAGACCGTGCTCGCCTGGGTGACGGGCATCGGCGCGGTCGTCTCCCTCGCCGCGAACCCCGTCTTCGGCGCGCTCTCGGACCGCACCACGTCCCGCTGGGGGCGGCGCACGCCGTGGATCGTGGCGGGGGCGGCGGGCGGCGCGGCCTCACTCCTGCTGCTCTCCGCGGCGGGCTCGGTGTGGTGGCTGGCGACGGGCTGGTGCCTGGTCCAGCTCACCCTGAACGCCGCGTTCGCCGCGGTGACGGCCGCCGTGCCGGACCGCGTGCCGCGGCTGCAGCGGGGCTCGGTGGGCGGCTGGCTCGGCGCGGCGCAACTGCTCGGCGTGGTCGTCGGCACGGGGCTCGCGACGGCGGTGGGCGGGACGGTCGCGGGCTACGCGGCCTGCGCGGTCTTCACCCTGACCGGCGTCCTGCCCTACGTCGTACGCCACCGGGACCTGCGCCTGGCCGGGTCCGACCGGCCGCCGTGGTCCCTGCGGGACTTCCTCGCGGGGTTCCGGCTGAGCCCGCGCCGCCACCCGGACCTGGCCTGGGCCTGGCTGACCCGCTTCCTCATCAACGTCAGCAACTCGCTGGTGCTGCTCTACCTTCTCTACTTCCTCCGCGACCGCCTGGACCGCCCGGACCCGGAGGAGGGCGTGCTGATCCTGACGGCCGTGAACGGCGCGACGATGCTCGCCACGGTCGTGGTGGGCGGCGCCTGGTCGGACCGGGTGGGCCGCCGCAAGCCCTTCGTGATCTGGTCGGGGGCGGTGATGGCGGCGGCGACGGGCCTGCTCGCCCTCTGGCAGACCTGGCCGGGCGCGATCGTCGCGGCGACGCTGCTCGGCATCGGCTTCGGCGTCTTCACGTCGGTGGACTTCGCCCTGATGACGGACGTCCTGCCCACCGCCACGGACCGCGGCAAGGACCTCGGCATCATCAACATCGCCAACTCCCTCCCCCAGGTCGCGGCCCCCGCCCTGGCGGCCCCGATCGTGACCCACCTGGGCGGCTACCGCGCCCTGTACCTGACGGCAGCGGTGATCGGCGCGACGGGGTCGGTACTGGTGACGCGGATCAGGGGGGTGAAGTAGCGGGGCGGCGGCGCCTCAGAACCCGAGCTTGCGCAGCTGGCGCGGGTCCCTCTGCCAGTCCTTGGCGACCTTCACATGCAGGTCCAGGAAGACCGGCGTGCCCAGCAGCGCCTCGATCTGCTTGCGGGACTTGATGCCGACGTCCTTGAGGCGCTTGCCCTTCGGGCCGATGATGATGCCCTTCTGGCTGGGCCGCTCGATGTAGACGAACGCGTGGATGTCGAGCAGCGGCTTGTCCGCGGGCCGGTCCTCGCGGGGCAGCATCTCCTCCACCACGACCGCGATGGAGTGCGGCAGCTCGTCCCGCACACCCTCGAGCGCCGCCTCGCGGATCAGCTCGGCGACCATGACCTGCTCGGGCTCGTCCGTGAGGTCGCCCTCGGGGTAGAGCGCGGGACCCTCGGGCAGCAGCGGCACGATGAGGTCCGCGAGCAGCCCGACCTGCTGGTCGCCGACGGCCGACACCGGCACGATCTCGGCCCACTCGAAGCCGAGCTCCTTGCCGAGCTGGTCGATGGCGATGAGCTGCTCGGCGAGCGTCTTGCTGTCGACCAGGTCGGTCTTGGTGATGATCGCGATCTTCGGCGTCTTCTTGATGGAGGCGAGCTCCTTGGCGATGAACCGGTCGCCGGGGCCGAGCTTCTCGTTCGCGGGCAGGCAGAAGCCGATCACGTCGACCTCGGCCCACGTCGTGCGCACGACGTCGTTGAGCCGCTCGCCGAGCAGCGTGCGCGGCTTGTGGAGGCCGGGGGTGTCCACCAGGATCATCTGGGCGTCCGGGCGGTGCACGATGCCGCGCACGGTGTGCCGCGTGGTCTGCGGCTGGTTCGCGGTGATCGCGACCTTCTTGCCGACCAGAGCGTTCGTGAGGGTGGACTTGCCCGCGTTGGGGCGGCCGACGAAGCAGGCGAAGCCGGCGCGGTGGGCGGCCTCGGACGGCTCGGCTGATGACGGGGTACGAACGCTCATGGCGCCCATTGTCCCTGATCCCCGGAGCCCCGCCGCACCGACCGGCCCACGGACCCGCGGCACACGCCCGGAAGCCGGGACCGATGAGCACACGGAAACCCCTCCGCAACACGAAACACGGCGGAAACCCGTGGGTGCCCGATACGAAACGCGCACCCGTGACGCTCTCCCCCCATGACGACCTCCGCCGCCCCCCACCTCGACACAGGCGACACCGCCTGGCTGCTCGCGGCCACCGCGCTCGTCCTCCTGATGACGCCGGGCCTCGCCCTCTTCTACGGCGGCATGGTCCGCACGAAGAGCGTCCTGAACATGCTGCTCATGTCGTTCGTCTCGATCGCCCTGGTCACCGTGGTCTGGCTGCTCGCCGGATACTCGCTGGCCTTCGGCGACGACACCTTCGCGGGCCTGATCGGCGGCCTCGACCACCTCGGCATGGCGGGCATCGGCCCGGACTCGCTCACCGGCACGGTCCCCACCCTCCTCTTCACCACCTTCCAGCTCACCTTCGCCGTCATCACGGCGGCGCTGATCAGCGGGGCGATCGCGGACCGCACCCGGTTCGCGGCCTGGCTGGTCTTCGTGCCGGTCTGGACCCTCGTCGTATACGTTCCCGTGGCGCACTGGGTGTGGGGCCCCGACGGCTGGATCGCGAGCTCCCTCGGCGCCCTCGACTTCGCGGGCGGCCTGGTCGTGGAGATCGCGTCGGGCGCATCGGGCCTGGCCCTGTGCCTGGTCCTCGGACCGCGCATCGGCTTCAGGAAGGAAGCGATGCGCCCGCACAACCTCCCCATGGTCCTGATGGGCGCGGGCCTGCTCTGGTTCGGCTGGCTCGGCTTCAACGGCGGCTCCGCGCTCGGCGCGAACGGCCTCGCCGCGGCGTCCCTCCTCAACACCCTGGTCGCGGGCTGCACGGGCCTGCTCGGCTGGCTCTTCGTGGAGCAGAAGCGGGACGGGCACCCCACCACGTTCGGCGCGGCTTCGGGCGCGGTGGCGGGGCTCGTCGCGATCACCCCGTCGTGCGGGGTCGTCGACATCCTGGGCGCGGCGGTGATCGGTCTCGCCGCGGGCGTCGTCTGCTCGTACGCGGTCGCGTGGAAGTTCCGCCTCGGCTACGACGACTCACTCGACGTCGTCGGCGTGCACCTGGTGGGCGGGGTCGTCGGCACGCTGCTGATCGGCCTGTTCGCGACGGCCACGATGACGGAAGGACCGGAGGGGCTCCTCCACGGCGGCGGCGCGGGGCAGTTGGGCAGGCAGGCGGTGGCGGTCGTGGTGGTGGCGGCGTACACCTTCGTGGTCACGTACGCCCTCGGAAAGGGCATCGACAGGCTGCTGGGCTTCCGGGCACCGGCCGAGGACGAGCTGACGGGCCTGGACCAGACACAGCACGCCGAGAGCGCCTACGATCACGGCGTCCTGGCGAGCCCCGTGGGCTCCGCATCGGTCAAGAAGGGGAGCCCCGCCGCATGAAGCTGATCACCGCGATCATCAAGCCGTTCCGCCTGGACGAGGTGAAGTCGGCGCTCCAGGAACTCGGCGTGCAGGGCCTGACGGTCACCGAGGCCAGCGGTTACGGCCGCCAGCGCGGCCACACCGAGGTGTACCGGGGCGCGGAGTACCAGGTCGACCTGGTCCCCAAGGTCCGCATCGAGGTCGTGGTCGCCGACCTGGACGCGGACCCGGCCATCGACGCGATCGTCCGCGCGGCGCACACGGGGAAGATCGGCGACGGCAAGGTGTGGTCGGTCCCCGTCGACACGGTGGTGCGGGTACGGACGGGCGAACGGGGCCCCGACGCGGTGTGACCTCCGGTCGGGCGAACGTTCCACGGGGCTCGGCACCCCGGGGCTCCGCCCCGGACCCCGCTCCTCAAACGCCGGAGCGGCTGAATCCACGCGGCTCCGCAGCAGCCATCAGCCCACCTCGCCCCGGACCCGGACCTCCCCGTCGGCCCCGCTCGGCACCCCGCTCCTCAAACGCCGGAGCGGCTGAATCCACGCGGCTCCGCAGCAGCCATCAGCCCACCTCGCCCCGGACCCGGACCTCCCCGTCGGCCCCCG
>NZ_JBWKAP010000001.1:734208-1329014 GCF_056437465.1 Streptomyces sp. NPDC042371
CGCTCGGCACCCCGCTCCTCAAACGCCAGAGGGGCTGAATCCACGCGGCTCCGCAGCAGCCGTCAGCCCGCCTCGGCCCGGACCCGGACCTCCCCGTCGGCCCCCGCGAGGAACACCGGTGTCCCGGCCCCGCCGAGGTCCCGCACCGCGGCGAGGTCCTCCGGGGTGAGGGACTCCGCCCCGGAGACGACCGCCGCCGCCTCCAGGGACTCCGCCCCGGACGCCACCGCCATCGCCACGGCCGTCCGCAGCGCGGACAGCTGGAGCGAGTCGAGCGCAACGGTCCCCGCCACATACGTACGTCCCGTCTCGTCCCGCACGGCCGCCCCCTCGGGCACACCGTTGCGGGCCCGTGCGGAACGGGCCAGGGTGACGATCTTGCGGTCCTCGGGGTCCAGCGCGGCGCTCTCAGTCATGCCCCGAGCATACGGAGCAGCCTCCGCTACACCGCCACCGGATAGATCGACCCGCGCCGCCCCTCGGGCGAGGCCAGCCAGGCCAGCTTCCCCGCGGTGTCCGCATCGGCGTGCGGCATCGGCGTGTGCAGCACGATCGTCAGGTCGGGCCTGGCCGGGACCTTCAGCTGCGTCGACTCCAGGAACAGCGCCCCCACCACCGGGTGCTCGATCTCCTTGGCGACCTGCCCGCCGGGCAGGATGTCCCGCCGCTCCCAGAGCTCCACGAACTCCGGGCTCACCGACTTCGCCTCGGCGATCACCGCGGCGAAGCCGTCGTCATCGGGGTGCTCCGAGCACGCGGCCCGGTACATCGCCACGACCTGCGGCGCGTTGAGCTCCCAGCTCTTCGCGCGGCCACGGTAGATGGGGTCGGTGAAGAAGGTGAGCAGGCAGTTCTCGGAGGTCTCCGAGCGCATGCCGAGCACGGAGGCGGCCGCGTCGTTGTACATCACGCAGTTCCAGTACGCGTCCATGATGTGCGCGGGCTGCGGCATCCAGGTGTCGATGAGCCGGTGCAGCCCCTCGCACATCTCCTGGTCGTCCCTTGCGACCTCGGGCCGCGGCGGGTTGAGCCCGGACAGCACGTACAGATGGCGCCGCTCGGCGCCGCTCAGCTTCAGGACGCGCGCCACGGAGTCCAGGACCTGCGGCGACACGGAGATGTCGCGGCCCTGCTCCAGCCACTGGTACCAGGAGGCCCCGACCCCGGCGAGCACGGCGACCTCCTCGCGGCGCAGGCCGGGCGTGCGGCGGCGGGCGCCGCCGTCGGGGAGCCCGGCCTCCGTGGGGCTGACGCGTGCGCGGCGGCTCATCAGGAACTCCCGGAGCTCCCCGAGGCGACGCGCCTTCGAGGCGTCCGTGTCCGACGTGACCGGCACTGCTGCTGCCATGTGGCGCTCCCCCAAGCCTGACTGGTGTTCCGACCACCAGCATAAGTTCCCGCTCCCCACGTCTATTCCGGCCGACGCAAGCTCTTGACCATGGCGATCGACACCACCACTGCCCCGTCCCCCCAGACCGCGCCACCGGCCCCGCAGCCGCAGCCGCACGGCCCCAAGCTCTCCACCCGCGACAAGCTCGTCCTCTTCGTGCTCTGCGCCGCTCAGTTCATGGTCGCGCTGGACTTCTCCGTGCTGAACGTGGCGCTGCCCGTGCTCGGCCCCGACCTCGGCATGAGCCACTCCGCGCTGCAGTGGGCGGTGACCGCCTTCGCGCTGCCTTCGGGCGGCTTCCTGCTCCTCTTCGGCAGGACCGGCGACCTCTTCGGGCGCCGCAAGCTGTTCCTCGCGGGCCTCGCGCTCTTCGGCCTGGCCTCGCTGCTCGCCACGTTCGCGTGGGACCCGGCGTCGTTCCTGGCCGGGCGCGCGCTGCAGGGCGTGGGCGCGGCGGCCATCGTGCCGACCGGCATGTCCCTCCTGACGACCACGTTCCCCGAGGGCCCGCAGCGCGACCGGGCGCTCGGCATCTCCGGCACGCTGCTCTCGCTCGGCTTCACGGTCGGCATGGTGCTCGGCGGCGTCCTCACGGACACGCTCGGCTGGCGTTCCACGATGGGCCTGCTGACCCTCTTCGCGCTGATCGTGCTGCCGCTGGCGCCCGGCCTGCTGCCCGAGTCCCGCACCCCGGACCGCCCGCGCCTGGACATCCCCGGCGCCGTGACGGTCACCGGCGGTCTGCTCGCCCTGATCTACGCCCTCTCCACGGCGGCCCAGCGCGGCTTCGGCGGCACGGACGTCATCGTCACGCTGGTGGCGGGCGTGCTCCTGCTCGCGGTCTTCGGATACGTCGAGTCGCGCGCCGAATCCCCGCTCGTCTCGCTGCCGATGCTGCGCCGCCGCACCGTGGCGTGGGGCAACCTCGGCGGTCTGGTCACGTTCTCGATGATGTCGACGGTCGTCTTCGTGCTGACCCTCTACTTCCAGGAGGTCCTGCGCCTCTCGGCCTTCGAGACCGGTCTGATCTTCGGCGTGCAGGGCGTCCTTTCGGTGGTCGCCGGTGTGTACGCGCCCAGGGTCATCGGCCGCTTCGGCGCACGCCGCACGCTGGTCGCCTCACTGGTCGGACAGGGCCTCCTCGGGGCCGCGCTGCTCGGCATCGGCGAGGGCGGCTGGTCGGTGTGGCTCGCCACGGCCGCGGTCTCGGTGGCGAGCATGTTCCACCTGGGCGCGATCGTCTCGTACGGCGTGACGGTCACGTCGGGCGTGCCCGACGAGGAGCAGGGCCTGGCGACGGGTCTGGTCACCTCCACCCAGCAGGTGGGCCTCACCATCGGCATCCCGGTGCTCGGCGTCCTCGCGACGACGAACTCCGATCTCCTCACCGGCACGCGGACGGTCCTCGCGATCGACGCCGCGGTGGTTCTCGCGACGGCTGCCGCGGTGGCGGTGGGACTCGGCGGACGACGCAAGCGCGCGTGAGCCCCGCGAGTCGGTGCGACCCGGCCCGGTCCCGTCAGGGCCGGGCCGCCGTCACGTCCCGCGCCTGGACGCGGGACACCGAGGAGAGGAAGACGACCCAGGCCTCCGGGCTCACCACGACGATCGCGCCCCGGGGACGCGCGGAGTCACGGATGAGGACGGTCCTGCCGGTCCAGGCGATCTCCACGCACTCGTTTCCCGCAGCCCCGCTCGCACTGCTCTTGCGCCATCCCCATGTGCTGCCCACGCCGCTCCTCCACCCCGGGTGCGGAAGACCAGCCGGCCCGGCGCGGCTGGTGCAGAGGCACATAGCACCTCTTCCAGGATAACGGCGCGACACACGGATCTGAACGACCGGATTCTCGCCAAGGTCCCTTGTTGCGGCGGGGATTGATGAAGCGTCAGGCCGCCTCGACGGGCGGCAGCAGCCTCTCCAGATCGTCCGCCCCCTCGTCGGCCCTGACCGCCAGAGCCTTGAGGATGTCCACGGTGCGCTCCTTGACGGCGAGGTCCTCCAGCTCCCAGAACCTCTCCAGGTAACGCCCGCTCTCCTCCGGCGCGTTGGTGCTGTACGAATCGCCGCGCGGGTTCTCCAGATAGAGCGAGTCCGGCATCTCGTCCGCCTCGAACTCGAAGAGCGTGAAGGGCCCCTGGATCCCAGGATGCGCGCCGACGCTGAACGGCAGGATCTGGATGGTGAACTTCGGCAGGGCGGCGAGCTCCGCGAGCCGCTCCAACTGGGCGCGCATGACGCCGCGTCCGCCGACCTGACGGCGCACGATCGCCTCGTCGAGGATGTAGAACACCTCGCGGTCGCCCGATGTCAGCATGTCCTGGCGGGAGAGCCGCACCTCGATGGCCCGCTCGATCACCTCGTCGTCGATCCCCTTGTCGTACGCCCGCATGATGGCGCGGCCGTACTCCTCGGTCTGCAGAGGGCCGGGCAGCTGAAGGGAGTTGTACGCGCGAACGATCGACGCCGACGACTCCAGGGCGAGGAACTGCAGGAACTCCTTGCTGTACAGGTCGCGGTACTCGGCGTACGGCATCTTGCGGCCGCCCCGCGCGAGATCGAGCAGCTCCTCGATCTTGCGGCGGTCCCTGATCCCGTACGCATCCAGGAGGGGCCGCAAGTCGTTGACCGAGACGCCGACTTCGCCGGCCTCGATCCGGATCAACTTGGAGGGGCTCCACTCCATCTTCGCGGCGACCTGCCGCTGAGTGAGCCGCGCGGCGGTCCGCGCCTTTCGGAGCTCGGTGCGCAGCCGCAGTCGCTGCAGTGCCGCACTTGGCGCGCTCATGATGGCTCCACCCCCAACCGGACCGTGCGAGGTGCAACATAGCAGACTAGCAGCTTACTCATCGAGACCTTCCGGGACGACAGTTCACGCCACTGTCAGGAGACCCCGAACCACTTGGGCACGCAACCGCAGGGGTGGACCGAGGCCGACAGTTGCCGAGTAGCTATATCGCACTTGGCGAGCCTTCGATGCGCAATGTGCCGGTCAGCACTACCCATGTCGCAACGTCCGAGCTACGATATGGCAGAGGGTAGCCTGCTCAACTGACCGCCGCTGCAAGGAGGTTGAGAACGGAGCCGTTGCGGCACGGATCCACTCCACCGAGTGCCGTCGACCGCTGATTTCCCCCTTCCTGGCGCCACCCGTTCGTGGCTCGCCGCGGTATCCGCGACTTGCGTGGAACCAGGAAGGAGTACAGCCCGATGGCCGAGAAGCCTGACGGGCGCCGCACCATCCGCACGTGGACCGAACGGGTCGCACAGACGGCCCAGTGGGTGAGCCTCTTGATGATGGTCCAGGAGATCATCGACAGGTGGATCCTGCCTCACGTGTGAAACGCGAACTGGCCCCGGCTCGAGACCGGGACCAGCTGCGGCGGACGCCATCGCACAGACGTTTCCACTCCGAGTTCCTTGGCCGGCAGCCCGGAGTGGGAGCGTTTCGGATCCGCCTGTCACTCCATTCTGCCTGTCCCACCACCCCTATGGCGAGGGCCTGTTGGGACACTTCGCCGGAAGCACTCCCGGCCGCGCGCGCCCCTCAGGGGCGGTCGAGCCGCAGCCGCTCCGCCCGCGGCAGACCCGCCACCACCAAGTCGTAGGAATCCTCGATGAGCTCCCTGATCTGCCGGTCGGGAAGCCCGCCGTCGACCGTCACCGTGTTCCAGTGGCGCTTGTTCATGTGCCAGCCCGGCACGATCTCCGGGTGCGCGGCCCGCAGCCGGTCGGCGATGTCCGGCTCACACTTGAGGTTGACCGTGAGCGGGCGCCCGTCGAGGGCCGAGAGCGCGAACATCTTCCCGGCCACCTTGAAGACCGACGTCTCCGGCGTGAAGGGGAATTCCTCCACCGCGTCGTTGAAGGACAGACAGAACGCGCGCAGGCCCTCGGGCGTCACCCGGTCTCCCCCGCCTTCTCCGCGCCCGCCTCGGCGCCGACGGGCTCCACGAGCACCGTCATGATGCGGTTGCGGCGGCCCGCCGCGGCCTCCGCGGTGAGCTTCAGCTCCCGCCCGTCCGGCAGCGGCACGACCGCGGAGGCCCCCGCGATCGGGACCCGGCCGAGCCGCTTGGCGAGGAGGCCGCCGACGGTCTCCACGTCCTCGTCGTCGAACTCGTCGAACCCGAAGAGCTCCCCGAGGTCGCCGATGTCGAGCCGCGCCGTCACGCGGTAGCAGCCGTCGTCCGCCAACTCCTCGACGGGCGGCAGCTCCCGGTCGTACTCGTCGGTGATCTCCCCGACGATCTCCTCCAGAATGTCCTCGATCGTCACGATCCCGGCCGTGCCGCCGTACTCGTCGATCACCACGGCCACGTGATTGCGCTCCTGCTGCATCTCCCGCAGCAGATCGCCCGCGTTCTTCGTGTCGGGCACGAAGGTCGCCGGGCGCATCGCCGTCGACACCAGCTCGGACTCGCTGTCGCGGTTGATGTGCGTCTTGCGGGCCAGGTCCTTCAGATACACCATGCCGACGATGTCGTCCTCGCTCTCGCCCGTCACGGGTATGCGCGAGAAGCCGGAGCGCAGCGCGAGCGTGAGCGCCTGGCGGATGGTCTTGAAGCGCTCGATGGCGACCAGATCGGTGCGGGGCACCATGACCTCGCGGACCAGCGTGTCCCCCAGCTCGAAGACGGAGTGCACCATGCGGCGCTCCTCGTCCTCGATCAGGGACTCCTTCTCGGCGAGGTCCACCATCGCGCGCAGCTCCGCCTCGGACGCGAACGGGCCGCGCCTGAAGCCCTTTCCGGGCGTGAGCGCGTTGCCGATGAGGATCAGGAGCGGCGGGATCGGGCCCATGATCCTGGCGAGCGGCAACAGGACGTAGGACGCGGCGGTCGCCGTGTTCAGCGGGTGCTGGCGGCCGATCGTGCGCGGGGAGACCCCCACGGCGACATAACTGACCAGGACCATCACCCCGATGGCGACGGCCAGGGCGTGCCAGGTCTCGGCGAACTCCTGGAGGCAGGCGTACGTCACCAGGGCCGCCGCGGCCATCTCGCACGCCACCCGCACGAGCAGCGCCACGTTGAGATAGCGCGTCGGGTCGGCGGCGACCTGCGCGAGCTTCGCGCTGCCGCGCCGCCCGGAGCGGACCGCCTCGTCCGCGCGGAAACTGGAGACCCGGGCGATGCCCGCCTCGGCGCACGCCGCGAGCCAGGCCACGACCACCAGGGCGACCGCGCCCGCGATCAGCTGAGGATTCATGGCGCTACGAGACCGTGGGCGCCGGGGACGGGCCGGTCAGGCCCTTCTCCGCGCGCCAGCCGTCGACGATCGCGGCCTGCAGGCCGAACATCTCGGCCTTCTCGTCGGGCTCCTCGTGGTCGTACCCGAGCAGGTGGAGCACGCCGTGGACGGTGAGGAGCTGGAGCTCCTCGTCCATGGAGTGCTCCGTCGGGGCGTCCTTGCCCTGCTTGGTGGCGACCTCGGGACAGAGCACGATGTCGCCGAGGAGGCCCTGCGGGGGCTCGTCGTCGTCCTTCATGGGCGGCCGCAGCTCGTCCATGGGGAAGGACATGACGTCCGTCGGCCCCGGCAGGTCCATCCACTGGATGTGCAGCTGCTCCATGGCGTCGGTGTCCACGACGATCACCGAGAGCTCGGAGAGCGGGTGGATGCGCATCCGCGCGAGTGCGTAGCGGGCGATGTCGAGGATCGCCTGCTCGTCGACCTCGGTTCCGGATTCGTTGTTGACGTCGATCGACATGGTGGTGCTGGTCTACTTCCCGTCGCGGCTGTCGTGCTTCTCGTACGCGTCGACGATACGGCCGACCAGCTTGTGCCGGACGACATCCTGGGAGGTGAGCCGCGAGAAGTGGATGTCCTCCACGCCGTCGAGGATCTTCTGCACCTCGCGCAGACCGCTCTTGGTGCCGCCGGGCAGGTCGACCTGGGTGACGTCACCGGTGATGACGATCTTCGAGTCGAAGCCGAGCCGGGTCAGGAACATCTTCATCTGCTCGGCGCTCGTGTTCTGCGCCTCGTCGAGGATGATGAACGCGTCGTTCAGCGTCCTGCCGCGCATGTACGCGAGCGGGGCGACCTCGATGGTGCCCGCGGCCATCAGGCGGGGGATCGAGTCCGGGTCGAGCATGTCGTGCAGGGCGTCGTAGAGCGGGCGGAGATACGGGTCGATCTTCTCGTACAGGGTGCCCGGCAGGAAGCCGAGCCGCTCGCCCGCCTCGACCGCGGGGCGGGTCAGGATGATGCGGTTGACCTGCTTGGACTGCAGGGCCTGCACGGCCTTGGCCATGGCGAGGTACGTCTTTCCCGTACCCGCCGGGCCGATCCCGAAGACGATGGTGTGCTTGTCGATCGCGTCGACGTACCGCTTCTGGTTCAGGGTCTTGGGGCGGATGGTGCGGCCGCGGGACGAGAGGATGTTCTGCGTGAGGACCTCGGCGGGGGTCTCCTCCGTGCCGTTGCCGTTCTCGTCCGCCCTCAGCATGGCGATCGAGCGTTCCACTGCGTCCTCCGTCATCGGCTGACCGGTGCGGAGCACCAGCATCATCTGGTCGAACAAGCGCTGGATGAGGGCGACTTCGCGGGCGCTGCCCACGGCGCTGATCTCATTGCCCCGGACGTGGATGTCGGCCGCCGGGAAGGCCTTCTCGATCACCCGCAGCAGGGCGTCGCCGGAGCCGAGAACCGTCACCATCGGATGGTTGGCCGGGACGGTGAAGTGGGCTCGGGCCCTGTCCTGCGCGTCGGTGTGAGTCGTGGGTGTCTGAGTCATGGGCCGGCTCTGAAGGCCTGCTCATCCTCCTCGTGCGGGGCTTGGTGGCCGCTCGACAGCCTTGCTCTCCCAAGAGTACGACGCGGCACGGTACTGGCCGTAGGTCTTTTCCACCCCTCGCTCCCGGCTCTTTCCGCTACGCCGACCGGAAGCCGATCGTCGGCACGGCCCTGCGGAGCGGCCACGGGCGGCTCGCGGCCGGGAGCAGGGACTGCAGGAAGGCGTAGCGCCGCAGCGCCAGGGGGTCCTGGTCGTCGAACTCGTGGATCCGGCGCCACCACGCGCCCACTTCCGCCCACCCCGGCGCGGACAGGGAGCCGCCGAACTCCTGGACGGAGAGCGCCGCCGTCAGGCCCGCGAAGGCGAGCCGGTCGGCGAGCGGCCACTCGGCGAGCGTCCCGGTGACGAATCCCGCGACGAAGACGTCTCCCGCGCCGGTGGGGTCGAGCGCCTCGACCTCGATGGCGGGCACCTCCGCCGTCTCGCCGGTCCGCCCGTCCACCGCGTACGCCCCCTCCGAGCCGAGCGTCACCACGGCCAGCGGCACGTGCTCGGTGAGGGCCCGTGCCGCCGCGCGGGGGCAGGACGTGCGGGTGTACCGCATCGCCTCCTCCGCGTTCGGCAGGAACGCCTCGCAGTGCTCCAGGTCGGCGAGGCCCGCCAGGTCCCACCGCCCGGTGTCGTCCCAGCCGACGTCGGCGAAGATCCGGGTGCCGCTGCGCGCGGCCTGCGCGATCCAGGGGGCGCGGGTGCCGGGCGTCAGGGAGGCGACGGCGGCACGCGCGCGCGGCGGGCACGCCGGGGCGCCCCCGTCCGGCGCGTCGGCGTCCGGCGGCGGCTCGTGGCCGTGGCTCACCATGGTGCGTTCGCCCTCGTACGCCATGGAGACGGTCACCGGCGAGTGCCAGCCGGGCACGGTGCGTGACGGGGTCAGGTCGATGCCCTCCCCCTGTTCGAGGGCGTCCCAGCAGTACTCGCCGTAGTGGTCGTCCCCGAAGGCCGCGGCGAGCGACGTGTGCAGGCCGAGGCGGGCGAGGGCGGTCGCCATGTTGGCGACGCCCCCGGGGCTCGACCCCATGCCGCGGGCCCAGGACTCGGTTCCGCGCACGGGCGCGGAGTCGAGCCCGGTGAAGATGATGTCGAGGAAGACCGTGCCGGTGAGGTAGACGTCGCAGGCCGGATCCCCGGCTCTACGGGCCGCCTTCAGCGGGTCGACGGTGGGCTGTACGGGTACGACCATGCAGGCAACGTAACGGACGATGCCTGTCGGGGCTCGCGGTTACCGGCCGTGGACCTACCAGCGTGGCACGGCCGGAGTCGTCCATCCCGGGTCGGCCGCCCGCATCGCCGCCGCGTCGTCGCGCTCCCGCAGCGCCCGGAAGTCGTCGTCGAGCCAGCGCGCGTGCAGGGCGGCGAGCTTGTCGCGGTCGAGCTCGACGCCGAGGCCCGGGGTGTCGGTGACGGCGACCTTGCCTTCGGTGAACCGCAGCCGGGAGGTGAGGACGTCCTCGGCCTGCCACGGGTAGTGCGAGTCGCAGGCGTGTTCAAGACCGGGGACGGTGGCCGCCACGTGGGTCATCGCGGCCAGGCTGATCCCCAGGTGGGTGTTGGAGTGCATGGACACGCTGACGCCGAACGTCCGGCAGACCGCGGCCAGTTCCCTGGTGCGCCGCAGCCCTCCCCAGTAGTGGTGGTCGGAGAGCACCACCTGCACGGCCTTCTTCGCGAAGGCCTCCGGTATCTCCTCGAAGGTCGTCACGCACATGTTCGTGGCGAGCGGCACCCGGGTGCCCGCGGCGACCTCCGCCATCGCGGGGGTACCGAGCGCGGGGTCCTCCAGGTATTCGAGTACGTCGCCGAGCTCCGCTGCGACCTTCAGCGAAGTCTCCACGGACCAGGCGCCGTTGGGGTCGAGCCGCAGCGGCCTGCCGGGGAACGCCTCGGCCAGGGCGCGGATCGCGGCCGCCTCCTCGTCGGGCGGGAAGACGCCGCCCTTGAGCTTGAAGGAGGTGAAGCCGTACCGCTCGGTGAAGAGCCGGGCCTGGGCGACGATCCCGGCGGGGTCGAGCGCGGCGCCCCACCTCTCGTCCGGCTCGCTCGCGACGCCCGCCGGATGCCCGGCCCACTTGTAGAACAGGTACGCGCTGTACTCCACGGCGTCGCGCACCTTGCCGCCGAGCAGCGCGTGGACGGGCAGCCCGAGGGTCTTGCCGAGGGCGTCCAGGCAGGCGACCTCGAAGCCGGAGACGACGGAGAGCCGCAGTTTGTCGGCCGTCTGCACGCCGCGCAGACCGCCGACGTCCGCGGAGTCGTCGACCCGAGCGGCGTCCACGGCCACGTCGTCCGCGAGTGTGAACAGCCCGTTCAGATCGGACGCGTCGTGCCCGACGAGTCGCCCGGCCAGGGGCCGGGCGAGCTCCAGGTACTTCGAGTCCCCGTACGTCTCCCCTATTCCGGTCACACCCCCCGCCGTGACCACCTCGATGATCAGGCGGGGGGTGTAGGGCTGATGCACGCCCTGGGTGTTGAGGAGCGGCGGATCGGCGACGAGGACGGGCGTGAGACGGACGTCCGCGATGACGAGACTCTGTCCATACATGAGAACGGAGACTAGGTACGCGAACGGTGACCGTCAATGGTGCGAACGCCCGCGGAGATCCGCCAGAAGGGCTAGAGCTCCGCCTCGATCAGATCCGCCGCCCGCCGGGCCCCGCCCTCGGCGCGGGCCGCCGCCTTCAACTCGGCGCACCTGCGCGCGACATCGGGGTCCGAGGTCAGCCCGAGCAGCGCCGAACGCAGCGTCTGCGCCGTCGCGTCCGCCGTGTCGACGCGGCGGGCCACCCCGAGCTCCACCAGCCGGTCCGCGTTCATCGGCTGCTCCGCGCCCTGCGGCACGGCGATCATCGGCACACCGGCGAAGAGGCCTTCACCGCTGCTGCCCATGCCCGCATGAGTGACGAAGGCGTCGGCCTGCTCCAGCACGGCCACCTGCGGCACCCAGGAACGGACTTCGACGTTCCGGGGAACGTCACCGCCCAGCTCCGCGGGATCCACGTGCTTGCCGATCTGCAGCACGACATGCCACCCGGGCAGGTCCCCGAAGGCGGCCACGCACTGCCGGTAGAACTCCGGCTGCACGGTGTACGACGAACCGAGCGAGACCAGGAGCACCTTCTCCGCGCCCTCGGGACGCGTCCAGGTGTCCCGCTGTGCGCGGTCGCCGAGGCAGGGCCCGACGAAGTCGACCCGCGCGGGGTCGACGGTGTCGGCGTGGGGCTGCATGGCCCGCGGGATGGTGGCGAGGGCCCGCGGCGGCACGCCGGAGAACTCCCCGACGTCCAGCGTGGTGGCCCCGCACCCGGCGAGCCACTCCTTGAACCGGGCTTCCAGGGCGTCGGCGCCCGGCAGTTGCGCGAGGTGCGCGCCGACCTCCTCCTGATAGCTGCCCCAGGCCACGAAGGTCGGCGACAGCTGCACGACGGGCCGCCCCTGCGCCTCGGCGAGCGCACGGGCGACGTACGCGCCGATGTCGTACAGATACAGGTCCGCGGGGTCGTCGTCGTACGCCGCGTGGAGCTGCGGGAGCACCGCCATCGCGTCGTCGAGGAAGAGCCCGCTGGCCTCGATCGGGTCCTCGGGCCAGATGTTGTCGCGGAACGGGAGCGTCGAGGTGTACGCGACGAGTTCGGCGCCCGTGGGCTCGATGAGCCCTGCGGTCGCGGGGTCGTTGGCGTACGTCACGCGGTGGCCGCGCGCCACCAGCTCACGGATGATCTCCAGGCCGGGCAGCACGTGGCTGACCATCGGGACGCCGACCATGGCGATATGGGCACGGCGGCGTGAGGGTCGGGATGACATAAGAGTTCTCCTGGTGCGGGAAGCTACGGATGAGGACACGGCGGCCCGCCGCCTCGGCCCCAAGCACGGTCGATGACGCGCGCGGGGCGGGCGGGGGCCGAAAGGGCCGTGTCAGCCGTAGATCTGCACCATGGAGTCCATGCCGGGACTCTAACCCCGGCGCCGACGATCAGTCGAACGAATAAGCCTCGACCTCGGCGATGTACCGCGCCCGCAGCGCCTCGTCCGCCGCGTCCCGGTCGAGGAAGGCCGCCTCGAAGGAGTTCCTGGCCAGGGTGCGCAGCCGCTCCTCGTCCAGTCCGAGCGCCTCGCGCACGGCAAGGAAGTTGTCGTCGGCGTACCCGCCGAAGTAGGCCGGGTCGTCGGAGTTGACCGTGCACATGAGTCCGGCGTCCAGCATCCGCGGCAGCGGGTGGTCCTCCAGTACGTCGATGGTGCGCAGCCGGACGTTGGAGAGCGGGCAGAGCGTGAGCGGGACGCGGTCGCGGACCAGGCGCTCCACCAGTGCCGGGTCCTCCATGCAGCGCAGCCCATGGTCGATGCGCTCGACGCCCAGGATGTCGAGGGCCTCCGTGATGTACGCGGGCGGGCCCTCCTCCCCCGCGTGGGCGACGAGCCGGAGACCGCGGGCGGCGGCCGCCTCGTACACCTTCCGGAACTTGGCGGGCGGGTGGCCGACCTCGGCCGAGTCCAGGCCGATGCCGATGATGCGGTGGAGGTGGGGCTCGGCGGCCGTCAGCGTCTCCAGCGCGGAGTCTGCGGACTTGTCGCGCAGGAAGCACATGATGAGGCGCGTGGAGATGCCGTGCCGCTCCTCGCTGCGGTCCAGGGCGCGGGCGAGGCCCTCTACGACGGTGGCGATGGGGATGCCGCGTGCCGTGTGCGCCTGCGGGTCGAAGAAGATCTCCGCGTGCCGGACGCCCTGTTCGGCGGCGCGGGCGAGGTAGGCGTCCGCGAGTTCCTCGAAGTCGGCCTCGGTGCGCAGCACGGCCATGAGGCTGTAGTAGAGGTTCAGGAAGGTCTGGAGGTCGTCGAAGAGGTAGGCCTTGCGGAGCTCTTCGGTGTCGGCGTACGGCAGTTCGACGCCGTTGCGCGCGGCGAGTGCGAAGGCGAGCTCGGGTTCGAGGGTGCCTTCGATGTGGAGGTGGAGTTCGGCCTTGGGGATCGGCATGGTGCGGTCTCGCTCGGTTCTGTGGGTGGTACTCAGGTTCGTTTGGGCAGGGGGACGCGCAACAGGTCGCGGGCGACGGTGAGTTCACCGTCGAACCCGGCGGCGCGGGCCTGTCGCTCGTAGGCGTCCGGGTCGGGGTAGCGCTGGCTGAAGTGGGTGAGGACGAGGTGGCGCACGCCCGCGTCCACGGCGACGCGGGCGGCCTGGCCCGCGGTCAAGTGGCCGTGGTCGGTGGCTAGTTGTTCGTCCTCGTCGAGGAACGTCGACTCGATGACGAGCATGTCGCAGCCCTCGGCGAGCGCGTGCACGCCGTCGCAGAGCCGGGTGTCCATCACGAAGGCGAACCGCTGGCCGCGCCGGACCTCGCTGACCTCTTCGAGGGTCACGCCGCCGAGGCTGCCCTCCTTCTGCAGCCGTCCGACGTCCGGCCCCTTGATGCCGTGCTCGGCGAGCAGCCGCGGCAGCATCCGGCGCCCGTCGGGCTCGGTGAGGCGGTAGCCGTACGACTCGACGGGGTGGGAGAGCTTCATCGCGTCGAGGGTGTACGAAGGGGTGACGTCCAGGGGGCCGTCCGCGGCGACCGGTGCCTCGGTGAGCCGCACGGTCTCGCGGTAGGCCGTCGCGTACCGCAGGCGGTCGAAGAAGCGCTGCCCCGACGCCGGGTAGTGGGCCGTGACGGGGTGCGGGACCCGGTCGAGGTTGATGCGCTGGATCACCCCGGCCAGGCCCAGGGAGTGGTCGCCGTGGAAGTGCGTGACGCAGATCCGGTGCAGGTCGTGGGCGGCGACCCCGGCGCGCAGCATCTGGCGCTGCGTGCCCTCGCCGGGGTCGAACATGATGCCCTGGCCGTCCCAGAGCAGGACGTAGCCGTTGTGGTTGCGGTGCCGGGTGGGGACCTGGCTGGCGGTGCCGAGCACCACCAGTTCACGTGCGGACAAGGAGGACGGTCCCCGCTATCCGGGCGGCCACTGGAGGCCGCGGCCGCCCAGGACGTGCGCGTGCGCGTGGAAGACGGTCTGGCCCGCGCCGGACCCCGTGTTGAAGACGATGCGGTAGCTCTCGGCCTTCTCCTCGGCGGCGACCTCGCCCGCCTCCCGCAGCACGTCCGCGGCGATCTTCGGCTCGGCGGCGGCGAGCGACGCGGCGTCCGGGTAGTGCACCTTGGGGATCACCAGGACGTGGGTCGGTGCCTGCGGGTTGATGTCGCGGAAGGCCACGGTCGTCTCGGTCTCCCGGACGACGGTCGCGGGCACCTCGCCCGCGACGATCTTGCAGAACAGGCAGTCGCTTTGCGCTTCGCCCGCCATGGGCCGCCTCCTAGAACGGAACGATCAGTACGTTCGGCATGCTATCGGCCGCGTCCCCGCGGGCCGGGGCGCGGTCGACGGGGCACGCTCGACGGAGCGCGGTCACTCCGCGCCGGGCAGCTCCGGAGCCGTCTTCGCCGGGTTCTCCGCCAGCGCGGCCAGCGCGATGCGGACCGCCTCGTCCAACTGCGGGTCGCGGCCCGCCGCGTAGTCGTCCGGGGTGGTGACGACCTCCACGTCCGGGTCGACCCCGTGGTTCTCGACGCCCCACCCCTCGCCCTCCAGCCAGAACGCGTACTTCGGCTGCGTCACCAGCGTCCCGTCGACCAGGTGGTAGCGGCTGTCGATGCCGATGACGCCGCCCCACGTGCGCGTGCCCACCACGGGCCCGATGCCGAGCGCCCTGATCGCGGCGTTGACGATGTCGCCGTCGGAGCCGGAGAACTCGTTGGCGACGGCGACGACCGGGCCGCGCGGCGCGTCCATCGGATAGCTGAGCGGGCGCGAGCCGCGAGGCAGGTCCCAGCCGACGACGCGGCGCGCCAGCTTCTCCACGACGAGCTGCGAGGTGTGCCCGCCGCGGTTCTCCCTGACGTCCACGACCAGGCCCTCGCGGGCGACCTCGACGCGCAGGTCGCGGTGGATCTGCGCCCAGCCGGGCGCCTGCATGTCGGGCACGTGGAGGTAGCCGAGGCGGCCCCCCGAGTGCTCGTGGACGTACGCCCGCCGGTCGGCGACCCAGGCGTGGTAGCGCAGCGGCTCCTCGTCGTCGACGGGGACCACCACGGCGTGCCGGGCGTCGCCGCCGCCGGACGGCGAGATCGTCAGCTCGACGGGCTTGCCCGCGGTGCCCACGAGCAGCGGCCCCGGCCCGGTGACCGGGTCGACGGGGCGGCCGTTGACCTCGATGACCGCGTCACCGCTGCGGACCGCGACGCCGGGCGCGGCCAGCGGCGACTGCGCGGACGGGTCGGACGTCTCCGAGGGCAGGATCCGGCCGATGCGCCACAGGCCGTCCTCACCGGGCGCGAGGTCCGCGCCGAGGAGCCCCTGCCGGTGCGCCCCGCCCCCGCCGCCCGGTGTGACGTAGGCGTGCGAGGTGCCGAGCTCGCCGTGCACCTCCCACAGCAGGTCGACGAGGTCGTCGTGGGTGGCGACGCGGGCCAGGACGGGGCGGTAGCGCTCAAGGACGGCGCTCCAGTCGACGCCGCCCATGTCGGGACGCCAGAAGTTGTCCCGCATGAGGCGGCCCGTCTCGTCGTACATCTGACGCCACTCGGCGGCCGGGTCGACGGTGTGGCGGATCCGGGAGAGGTCGACGGTGATGTTCGAGTCGCTGTCCTCGTCGCCGGAGGCCCGCCGGTCGCTGGGCACGACCTTCAGCTTGCCGTCGGTCCACAGCAGGATCCGCTTGCCGTCGCCGGTGACCGAGAAGTGGTCGGCGTCCGCGGCGAGTTCCTCGACGCGGTGCTGTGCGAAGTCGTACCGCTCCAGCTCGGTCCTCGGGTCCGGGGCGTGCGGGGTGGCGCGGGAGGCGCCGAGGACGCCGCGCACCGGGTGCCGCAGCCAGAGCAGGCCGTCCTTCGCGGCCCGCAGCGTGCTGTAGCGGGCGGCCTCGACGGGGAACGGCACGATGCGGTCGGCCAGTCCGTCGAAGTCGATGCGGGTGACGGGGGCGCCCTCGCTGTCGGGCGTCTCCGCGCCGTCCTGCGTGTCGAAGGGCCTGCCGTGCCGCTGCGGCCCGAAGGGGGACGGCGTGGTCGCGGCGAGCGTGATCAGGTACGGCCGGGAGCCGCCGACGAAGGCGAGGTCGAAGACGTGCTCGTCGTAGACCGGGTCGAAGGCGCGGGCGGAGAGGAACGCGAGGTGCTTGCCGTCGAGGGTGAACGCGGGCGCGTAGTCGCGGAAGCGCAGCGGGGTCGCCTCGGCCACCGACAGGTCGGCGGTGTTGGCGAGCTTGAGCTGACGCAGCGGGCGCGGCCCGGGGTGCGACCAGGCGAGCCAGGCGGAGTCGGGCGAGAAGACGAGCCCGGTGGCCTCGCCGTCGTCGCTGCGGTCGACCTCGCGGACCTCGCCGCTCTCGCGCTCGACGAGCAGCACCCGGCCGTCGTGCGAGGCGACGGCGGCGCGGGAGCCGTCCGGGGCCATGGCGAGCCCGAGGACCCGGCCCAGCTGCCCGGCGGCGAGCCTGCGCGGGGTGGCGCCGGGCGCGGGGCCGGTGGCGGGGGCGAACTCCAGGGCCTCGTCGCCCTCGGCGTCCGTGACCCACACGACGTGCTCCTCGCCCTGTACGCGGAAGGTGCGGGGCAGTCTGGCGCGTACGCCGTGCTCGGCGGCGAGCGCGCGGGCGGGGCCTTCGCGGTGCGTCACCCAGTGCACGGAGCCGCGCACGGAGACGGCGCTGCCGCGTCCGGTGTGGTCGGGCGCGGCGGCCCCGAACCAGCGGACGGCGGTCACGGGGTGCGGCTGCAGATCGGTGCGCTGCCCGCCGAGCCGTACGTCGACGCGGCGCGGCTCGGCGTCCGACAGGTCGTCCAGGAGCCAGAGTTCACCGGCGGACATGTAGACGACGCGGGTGCCGTCGGTGGCCGCGTGCCGCGCGTAGAAGTGGTCGAGCGGCGTGTGGCGTCGCAGGTCGGACCCGTCGGGCAGGGAGGAGTAGAGGGCGCCGACGCCTTCGTGGTCGGAGAGGAAGGCGATGCGCTCGCCGACCACGAGCGGATACTCGATGTTGCCGTCGAGCCCTTCGTGTACGCGTACGAAGGGAGCCGGGCCGCCCGCGCGGGGCTCTTCGCCGTCGTGGACCTCACCGTCACCGCGAGCCTCTCCGTCACCGTGAGGCGCCCCCTCACCACTGGGGCCCGCCCCGGCCCCCTCGGCGTGCCGGATCCACAACTTGCCCGCCGTGCCGCCCCGGTACCGCTTCCACCAGGCCGCCTCGCGGCCCATCGGGGCGGAGAGCAGCAGGACCCGGCCGTCGGGGCCGTGCGCGGCGTCGCCCACGATGCCGTAGGGAAGCGTGGCCGCGGGGCCGCCGTCGAGCGGCACGGCCCGGGCCCAGCTGCGGCGCAGCGAGGCCTCTCCCGTCGCGCTGACCGCGAGGACCTGCCCGTCGGGGGTCCAGCCGCGCACGGCGGTGCGCCAACTCCCCCAGTACGTCAGCCTCTTGGAAGGACCGCCGTCGACGGGCGCGATGTGCACCTCGGGGGCTCCGTCGCGCGTGGAGGTCCAGGCGACGGTCGCGCCGTCGGGCGAGATCCGGGGGTGGTTCACGGGCATGTTGTCGGCGCTGACCCGCCAGGCCCGGCCCCCGTCGAGGGGCGCGACCCAGACGTCGTCCTCAGCCGTGAAGGTGATCAACTCGCCGTGGATGTGCGGGAACCGAAGGTACGCAGTCTGTGTCACACCGCCCAGCCTAGGCAGGCTCCGGGCGGGCCGACAGTGGTTTGGATCTCTTGCCCGGAGCCGGTCCGCGCGGCACGGGGATCACTTGCCCGGCAGACAGTCGCAGGTCGGGGCGGGCGGCGGGTCCGGCGGGGCGGTCACCGTGACGGTCGTGGTGGGCGCGGGGGCGGGCTCTTCGTGGGAGGGCGGGGTGGAGGGCTCGCCGCCTCCGTCGTGCCCGCCGTCACCGTTTCCGTTCCCGTTGCCGTCATCGTTCCCGTCGCCGTTGCCGGACTCGCAGTTGCCCAGGACGTCGACGCGAAACCACTCCTTGTCCCCCACCTTGGCGGTGAGGTTGCCGCGTACGCAGGCCCCGTCGACGACGGAGTACACCCGGCCCCTGATGGTGATGTCCGTGCCGTCGGAGGTCTCGCCCTGGCAGTCCACCTTGACCACGGACTGGGTGTTGTCGGACCCGCTGCTCGGCGTGACCTTGTCCTCGAAGCTGGCGGTGCAGCTGAGCCAGGCCACGTCGACCCCCTGCCGCTCCAGCTCCTTGGTACCCATCTCGTCCGTGGTGAGCGCGACGGCGGAGGTGTTCATCCCGCCGTCCACCGGCTCGCACGCGGTGACTCCCAGCACGGTGGCACCGGCAAGCCCGACGGCGTACAGGATCATCGAACGCCGTGTCCCCAACACGCGTGTCCTCGGCATCCGTATCCCCGACACCCGGCCACGTAACCGCCTCAATGCCCCCATAGGCGGCAGAGTGCCACCGCGGACGCCGGTGCGGTAGACCGCTTGCGGCCATCTGTCCACCGGGTCCCCCCGGCCGGAAACGGCTCAGGTGCGCAGCAGCAGCCACTCCTGCAACTCGACCAGATTGCCTTCGGGGTCCTTGAGATGGGCCACCCGCATGCGCTCCGTCATCGGCGCTGGCCCGTGCGCGAGGACCGCCCCGCGCCCGACGATCTCCTCGCAGTACGCGTCCAGGTCGTCGACCCGCAGCACCACGAGCGAGCGGTGCCCGGTCGCCGCGTCGGCCAGCTCACCGAGGAGTCCGGCCATCATCGCCCGGTCCTGGAGCGCGATGCCCGCCGAGCCGACGGTGAACCCGAACTTCTCGTACGGTCCGTCCTGGGCGCCCGACTGGGGTTTCAGGCCCAGGACTTCGCCGTAGAAGCGGTAGCAGGCAGGGAAGTCCGCGACGAGCAGACGGACCTGGGCGAGTTCCAACGCATCCCCCGGGGGGTTCGGTCAGGACCAGCGGCCGGTGCGTCCGAGGAGCAGCGCCGTCGCCGCGGTCCCGGCGGTCGACGTGCGCAACACGCTACGCCCGAGCCGGTACGGCTTCGCACCCGACTCGGCGAACACCGCGAGCTCCTCCGGGGAGACGCCCCCTTCCGGCCCGACCACCAGCACGATGTGCCCGGCCGCGGGCAGGTCCGCCGTGGCCAGCGGGTCGCTGCTGCCCTCCTCGTGCAGGACGGCGGCGAAGTCGGCGCCCGCGAGGAGCGCGGCGACCTGCTTGGTCGACGCGGCGTCGGCGATCTCGGGGAAGCGGACCCGGCGCGACTGCTTGCCCGCCTCGCGCGCGGTGGCCCGCCACTTGGCGAGGGCCTTGAGGCCGCGGTCGCCCTTCCACTGCGTGATGCAGCGCGACGCGGTCCACGGCACGACGGCGTCGACGCCGGTCTCCGTCATGGTCTCCACGGCGAGCTCGCCTCGGTCGCCCTTGGGCAGGGCCTGTACGACGGTGATGCGGGGCGCCTGGGCGGCCTCCTCGGCCACCGCGTCCAGCGCCACCACGAGCCGGTCCTTGCCCTCGGCGGCGACGACCACACCGTGCGCCGACCGTCCGGCGCCGTCGGTCAGGACGACGTCCTCACCGGCGTGCAGCCGCTTCACGGAGACGGCGTGCCGCCCTTCGGGCCCGTCGAGTACGTAGTGTCCGTCGCCGCCCGTGGTGAAGTCCTCGACGACGAAGACGGGGGCGGTCATGCCGCACCCTCCGCCGTCGACGCCGCCTTCGCCTCGGCCAGTTCGGCGGTGAGGACCTCGACGAGCTGTCCGGCGGGCAGCTCACGGGCGAGGCGGTGGCCCTGCCCGGCCCAGAGCGCCATGCCCTGTGCGTCACCGGCCTTCGCCGCGGCCTTGCGCAGGCCGCTGGTGAGGTGGTGGATCTGGGGGTAGGCGGCGGGCGCGTACGGGCCGTGCTCGCGCATGAAGCGGTTGACGAGGCCGCGCGCGGGGCGCCCGGAGAACGCCCGGGTCAGCTCGGTCCGCACGAACAGCGGGTTGGTCATGGCCTGCTTGTGCAGGGCGTTCGCGCCCGACTCGGGGGTGACGAGGAACGCCGTGCCGAGCTGCGCCATGTCCGCGCCCGCCGCGAGCACCGCGGCGATCTGCGCGCCGCGCATCAGGCCACCGGCCGCGACGATCGGGATCTGCACGGTCTCGCGGACCTGCGTGATGAGGGAGAGCAGCCCGATCCCGGCGCCGTCGGTCTCGGGGTTGTCCTTGTGGGTGCCCTGGTGTCCGCCCGCCTCGATGCCCTGCACACACACGGCGTCGGCCCCGGCCCACTGGGCGGTCTGGGCCTCCTCCGCAGTGGTGACGGTCACGACGGTCAGCGTGTTGACGCGGGCGAAGGAGTCGAGGACGTCACGGGTCGGGCAGCCGAAGGTGAAGGAGACGAGCGGCACGGGATCGTCGAGCAGGATCGCCAGCTTGGCGTCGTACCCGTCGTCGCGTCCGCTGTCCGGGTCGCCGAGCTCCGTCTCGTACCAGGTGGCCTCACCGGCGAGCTGGTTGCGGTAGACCTCGACGGCCGCGGGGTCCGCGGAGTCAGGCTGCGGCATGAAGAGATTGACGCCGAAGGGCCGCGAGGTGAGGCCCCGCACCTGTTTGATCTCCTGGTACATCCCGTCGGCGGTCTTGTACCCGGCGGCGAGGAACCCGAGCCCCCCGGCCTCGGCGACGGCCGCGGCCAGCCGGGGGCCGGAGGCACCGCCCGCCATGGGGGCCTGCACGATCGGACAGCGGCAGAGCTCGGTCAGTGCGGAGGACATGACGGCATCGTGCCACGCTCCGCCCGACCCACCGAATCGCGCCCCGCGCCTAGGCGCACGCCACCCCCTCCGCGCCCCGCAGACGACCGAAAAGCCCCCGGCGCCGGAAGAATCCGTCGCCGGGGGCCCAGAAGTCACCGCTCAAGGCGCTACCGCCCGTTGAACGCGTCCTTCAGGCGTGAGAACAGCCCCTGCTGGCCCGGCTGGAACTGCCCCGTGGGCCGCTCCTCGCCGCGCGCCTTCGACAGCTCGCGCAGCAGCCGCTCCTGCTCGGGGTCGAGCTTCGTCGGCGTGAGGACCTCGACGTGCACGATGAGGTCGCCCCGGCCGCCGCCGCGCAGGTGCGTGATGCCCCGCCCGTGCAGCGGGACGGACTGCCCCGACTGTGTGCCGGGCCGGATGTCGATCTCCTCGAGACCGTCCAGCGTCTCCAGCGGCACCTTCGTGCCGAGCGCCGCCGCCGTCATCGGAATGGTGACGGTGCAGTGCAGATCGTCGCCGCGCCGCTGGAAGACGGCGTGCGGCAGCTCGTGGATCTCTACGTAGAGGTCACCGGCGGGGCCGCCGCCGGGGCCGACCTCGCCCTCGCCCGCGAGCTGGATCCGCGTGCCGTTGTCGACACCTGCGGGGATCTTCACGGTCAGGGTCCTGCGCGACCGGATGCGGCCGTCACCGGCGCACTCGGGGCACGGGGTGGGCACGACCGTGCCGAAGCCCTGGCACTGCGGGCAGGGCCGCGAGGTCATGACCTGGCCGAGGAAGGACCGGGTGACCTGCGACACCTCACCGCGGCCGCGGCACATGTCACACGTCTGGGCGGAGGTACCGGGCGCAGCACCTTCACCACTGCAGGTCGTACACACCACAGCGGTGTCGACCTGTATGTCCTTGGTGGTCCCGAAGGCGGCCTCGTCGAGGTCGATCTCCAGCCGGATCATGGCGTCCTGGCCACGGCGCGTACGCGAGCGGGGCCCGCGCTGCGACGCCGTCCCGAAGAACGCGTCCATGATGTCGGAGAAGTTGCCGAAGCCGCCGGCGCCGAAGCCACCCGCGCCTCCGCCGCCGCCCGCCTGGGACAGGGGGTCGCCGCCGAGGTCGTAGACCTGCTTCTTCTGCGGGTCCGACAACACCTCGTACGCGGCGTTGATCTCCTTGAAGCGCTCCTGAGTCTTCGGGTCCGGATTCACATCCGGGTGAAGCTCTCGCGCAAGCCTCCGGAAGGCCTTCTTGATTTCGTCCTGGGAAGCGTCGCGGCGCACGCCGAGTACGGCGTAGTAGTCCGTGGCCACTTACGACTCCGCCAGGATCTGTCCGACGTAACGTGCCACTGCGCGTACTGCTCCCATCGTTCCCGGATAGTCCATGCGGGTCGGTCCGACCACGCCGAGTTTGGCTACTGCCTCGCTTCCCGAACCGTAGCCGACCGAGACCACGGACGTGGAGCTGAGTCCCTCATGGGCGTTCTCATGACCGATCCGTACGGCCATGCCCGAATCCTGCACCTCACCAAGCAACTTGAGGAGCACGACCTGCTCCTCAAGGGCTTCGAGAACGGGCCGGATGGTGAGGGGAAAGTCATGTCCGAAGCGAGTGAGATTGGCGGTGCCGCCGATCATCAGCCGCTCCTCCGTCTCCTCGACGAGTGTCTCGAGGAGGGTGGAGAGGACGGTCGTGACGGTGGAGCGGTCCTCGGCCTCGAAGGCCTCGGGCAGGTCCTGCACCAACTGTGGCACGTCCGCGAAGCGCCGCCCCGCGACCCTGCTGTTCAGCCTGGCCCGCAGGTCCGCGAGCGCGGTCTCGCCGAACGGTGCCGGGCAGTCGATCATGCGCTGCTCGACCCGCCCCGTGTCGGTGATCAGTACGAGCATCAGCCGGGCCGGGGCCAGCGAGAGCAGCTCCACGTGCCGCACCGTCGACCGCGTGAGCGACGGATACTGCACGACGGCGACCTGCCGGGTGAGCTGCGCGAGCAGCCGCACCGTACGCCCCACGACGTCGTCGAGGTCGACTGCGCCGTCGAGGAAATTCTGGATGGCCCGCCGCTCCGGCGCGGTCATCGGCTTGACGCCTGCGAGTTTGTCGACGAAGAGACGGTAGCCCTTGTCGGTCGGGATGCGCCCCGCGCTGGTGTGCGGCTGGGCGATGAACCCTTCCTCCTCAAGCACCGCCATGTCGTTGCGGACGGTGGCCGGGGAGACCCCCAGACGGTGTCGCTCGGTGAGCGCCTTGGAGCCGACGGGCTCCTCCGTCCCCACATAGTCATGGACGATGGCGCGCAGCACTTCGAGCCTGCGTTCACTGAGCATCGCGCACACCTCCAGCTGTCTCCGTCGCTCACGACGGGCTCCGGCAACCCCCGAGCCCCCTCGCCTGGCACTCACCGCGGGCGAGTGCCAGCACTTCAAAAGGTCAGTGTACGGCCGTGGGGTACGGGCCCGGCAAGACAGCGGCTGCCGAACACCGCCCGTACGGATAGCGTCACCGTATGAACGTGACGCCTGCATGGGAAGCGGCGGGCTGGGAGCGGCTCGCCCCACGCGTGGGACGGTGCCGCCTGCCCGTCTGGGACTGCACGGCGGGGCTCGTCGTCGGCGACGACGCGGCCCTCATGATCGAGGCGGGTGCGCATCTGGCCGAGGGCGCGGCGCTGCGGACCCAGGCCCGGCAGATCCTGGGCGACAGCCGCAGAGTGACCCACCTCGCGCTCACCCACCCGCACTTCGACCACGTCCTGGGGGCGGCGGCCTTCGCGGGCGTGGAGGTGTACGGGGCGGTGGGCATCGACACGGTCCTCGCCAGGGGCCGCGACGAGCTGCGCGCGGACGCGGTGCGGCACGGCCTGGACGCGGAGGCGGCGGCCGAGGCGGCCGACCTCCTGGTCTCCCCGCACCACCTGGTGTGCGGGGAGTGGACGCTCGACCTGGGCGGCGGCCTCCAGGTGCTGCTCGCGAACGTCGGCCCCGGCCACTCCGGCCACGACCTCGCGGTCCTGGTGCCCGGCACCGACGGCGGCCGGGAGGTCGTCTTCTGTGGCGACCTGGTCGAGGAGTCGGGCGAGCCGCAGGCGGGCCCGGACGCGGCGCCGAGCCACTGGCCCGCGGCGCTCGACCGCCTCCTGGACCTGGGCGGCGAGGAGGCGCTCTACGTACCCGGGCACGGTGCGACGGTAGATGCGGCTTTTGTCCGTGCCCAACGCGCCACACTGGCAACCCGCTTCGGCGTGTCGTAGCCGAACCCGCGCTCGCTCTTCCTATCGTCACCAGAATGCGCCAGTACTCCGCCGACCTCACGCCCCCTTGGAAGAAGCCGAAGCCCGTGCCGGAGGTGGCCGCGGACGCGGACCTCGTGGTGGAGGAGCTGAGCACCGGCTTCTGCGGGGCGGTGATCCGCTGCGAGAAGACGGCGCAGGGCCCGACGGTGACCCTGGAGGACCGCTTCGGCAAGCAGCGCGTCTTCCCGATGGAGCCGCGCGGCTTCCTCCTGGAGGGCCGCCCGGTCACCCTGGTCCGCCCCACCCAGGCCCCCGTACGCCCCTCCCGCACCGCCTCCGGCTCGGTGGCCGTCCCCGGCGCGCGGGCCAGGGTCGCCCGTGCGGGACGCATCTACGTAGAGGGCCGTCACGACGCCGAACTGGTCGAGCGCGTCTGGGGCGACGACCTCCGCATCGAGGGCGTCGTCGTCGAGTACCTGGAGGGCATCGACGACCTCCCCGCGATCGTCGCCGAGTTCGCCCCCGGCCCCGACGCCCGCCTCGGCGTCCTGGTCGACCACCTGGTCCCCGGCTCCAAGGAGTCCCGCATCGCCACGCAGGTCACCAGCGCCCACGCCCTGGTGGTCGGCCACCCCTACATCGACATCTGGGAGGCGGTGAAGCCCTCCTCGGTCGGCATCCCCGCGTGGCCCCGCATCCCCCGGGGCCAGGACTGGAAGACGGGCATCTGCAAGTCCCTCGGCTGGCCGGAAAGCACGGGCGCGGCCTGGCAACGCATCCTGAACTCGGTCCACTCCTACAAGGACCTGGAGCCCCCACTCCTGGGCCGAGTAGAAGAACTAATCGACTTCGTCACACTCCCGTAGCCCCCGTTTGCCCCGCAACATCCAGCGGGCGTAGGGGCCCGAGGTCACCCCCACCGGGCCGCAGCCGCGTACGAGACGGGAGGGGACGCGGGGGTATGTGCGCACGGAGCACCGAGCACACCCTGACGGCAAGAGACCTCCGACGCGGCGCAGGGATAGCGAGTACGCACATACCCCCGCGGCCCCGCACCCACAACCGAACCCCAAGCGCAGACGCCCGCCCAGAGCGCGCCCCCGCCAGACCTAGTCCACCAGGTCCCGCACCACCGCATCCGCCAACAACCGCCCCCGAAGCGTCAGCACAGCCCGCCCCTCCCCGTACGGCCCCGCCTCAAGGAGCCCCTCGTCCCGCGCCCGCACGGACGCCGCGAGCCCGGCCTCCCGAAGCAGCGACAACGGGCACCCCTCCCGCAGCCGGAGCTCCAGCAGGATCCGCTCCACCCGCCGGTCCTCCGCGGAGAGCACCTCGCGCCCGGCCCCGGGCGACTTCCCACCCGCCAGCGCCCCCGCATACGCCCCGGGATGCTTGACGTTCCACCACCGCACGCCGCCCACGTGGCTGTGCGCCCCGGGCCCGGCCCCCCACCAGTCGGCACCCCGCCAGTACAGCTCGTTGTGCAGGCACCGGCCGCTCTCGGACGTGGCCCAGTTGGACACCTCGTACCACTCGAAGCCCGCACCCCCCAGCACCTCGTCGGCGATCAGGTACCGGTCCGCGTGCACGTCGTCGTCGGTCATCGGCACCTCGCCGCGCCGGATCCGCCGCGCCAGCTGCGTGCCCTCCTCCACGATCAGCGCATAGGCGCTGACGTGGTCGGGCCCGGCCCCGAGCGCCGCGTCGAGCGTGGCGCGCCAGTCGTCGTCCGTCTCGCCCGGCGTGCCGTAGATCAGGTCGAGGTTCACGTGCTCGAACCCCGCCGCCCGCGCCTCCGCGACGCACGCCTCGGGCCGACCGGGCGTGTGCGTACGGTCGAGCACCTTCAGGACGTGCTGCTTCGCGCTCTGCATGCCGAAGGAGACCCGGTTGAACCCGCCCTCCCGCAGCTCGCTCAGATACGCCTCGTCGACCGACTCCGGATTCGCCTCGGTCGTGATCTCCGCGTCGTCCGCGAGCCCGAATTCGTCCCGTACGGCAGCGAGCATCCGTACGAGATCGCGCGCGGCGAGCAGCGTCGGCGTACCACCGCCCACGAACACGGTCCGCACGGGCCGCGGGTCGTCGCCCAGGACCTTCCTGGCGAGCCGCACCTCGTCGACGAGGGTCTCCGCGTAGTTGTCGCGGGAGGCGAGCACACCGCCGGAGCCGCGCAGCTCGGTCGCGGTGTAGGTGTTGAAGTCGCAGTACCCGCAGCGCGTGGCGCAGTACGGGACGTGCAGGTAGAAGCCGAGGGGGCGGGAGGCCGCGCCGTCGAGGGCGGACGCGGGCAGCGCGCCGTCCTCAGGCATGGGCTCACCATCGGGCAGTGCGGAAGGCATACCTTCGATTGTCCCCCACCGCACGGCACACCCCGCTCGCCCCGCCTCCGCCAAGCCCGCCCCACCCAGCCCGCAGCCCGCCTCACCGGGCCCGAAGCACCAGCAACGCCAGATCGTCGTCCGGCGGCCGCTCGGAGAACTCGTGCACGAGCCGCCGGATCCGCTCCGCCACCAGACCCGCGTCGAGCCCCGCGCAGCTGGCGAGCGCCGCCGCGAGCCCGTCGCCGTCGTCGAACTGGCGCCGACCCGTGCGGCGCTCGGTCACGCCGTCCGTGACGCACAGGAGCGTCTCGCCGGACCGCAGGTCGAAGCTCTCGCTCGTGTACGTCTCGTCGTCGACGACCCCGAGCAGCATCTGCGGAGTGGCCGCCTCCCGCACCTCGCCGTCGGCGGACATGAGGAGCGGCAGCGGATGCCCCGCGCACGCGATCGTGCAGCGCACTCCCCCTTCGTACGGAACGATCTCGCCGTACAGGAGCGAGAGGAAGCGCGAGGTGGGGCTGTCGGGCAGCAGCGCCTGCCCGCCCGCCACCGCGACGACCGCGGCCGCCGCGTCCGCCGCCTCGGTCGCGTCGTCGAGGAGGAGCTGGTTGAGGCGGTCCATGACCTCCGCGACCTCGTACCCCTCGCGGGCGAGCAGCCGCAGCCAGGGGCGGGCGAGACCGATGACGACGGCCGCCTCGGGACCCTTGCCCTGGACGTCGCCGAGCGCGAAGCACCAGCGGCCCTCGCCCGCCTGGAACACGTCGTAGAAGTCGCCGCCGGGGCCGCCCTTGTCCCGCGGCTCGTAGACGAGGCCGCTCTCGACGCCGGGGATCTCCGCGACCTTGCTGGGCAGCAGCCCCCGCTGGAGCACCTGGCTGATGTTGGCCTGGCGCTGGTAGCGCCGTGCGGTGCTGATGGCCAGGGCGACCCGGCGGCTGAAGTCCTCGACGAGTCCGGTGACTTCGTCGGGGAAGCGGATGAGGCCCGCCCGGCCGATGACGAGCGTGCCGAGGGCGCGCCCGCCCGCGGTCAGCCGGTACGCCAGCGCCGCGCCGGACGTTCCGCCCGCGGGCACCTCCCCGGGCCAGGGGACGGGGAAGGCGCCCGAGCCCGCCGTGTCCGGCACCCGGGGTGGCTCCTTCTCCAGAACGCGGCGCAGCTCCTCTATCCGGTGCTCGCTGGTGTGCCACACCCGGGCGAGCCGTGCGCCCTGCAGGCCCACGGGGCCGTGCCCCGACTCCTGGGACGTGTCGTCGAGCCACACCGCGCACCAGTCCGCGAGGCGCGGCACGAGCAGCTGTCCGGCGAGGGCGGCCACCAGGTCCTCGTCGAACTGTCCGGCCAGCAGGTCGGAGGCTTCGGCGAGGAAGGTGAGCGCGCCCCTGTTGACCCACTCGGTGTCCTGCGAGGTGCGCCTGGGCATCGGCGCGAGGATCTCGGCGGCGCGCAGTCCGCGCTGCAGCGCCTGTTCGCTCGCGTACGACTCGATCTCCTGGACGGCCTGGACGCCATCGACGGGCAGCCGGGCCCAGACCGACTTGGTGCCCGTGCGGTAGGTGATGCCCCAGGACTCGGAGAGGGTCGCGACGAGGTGGAGGCCCCGGCCGTACTCGGGGGTGCCGGACGACGGCGGGCGCTGCTCGCCGCGGACGGCGCGGGAGGGGTGGTGGTCGGAGACCTCGATGACGACGGAGTCCGCGCTCTCGCCCGGCAGTGCCTCGTCGAGCCTGCACATCAGCTCGACGGCCGTGCCCGCGTGCACGACGGCGTTGGTCACCAACTCGCTGACCAGCAGCACCGAGTCGTCGGCCAGCCGGTCGGTGAGGCCCGCGGACGCCGGGACCCCGAGCTCGGTCCAGTCGGCGAGTGCCGCTCGCACGAATTTACGTGCGGCGGCGGGTGCCAGCGGATTTCCGGGCAGCGACGTGCGCGCCACCGCCGGTGGCCCGGGGCGGCCCGGGTCCATGGCGGAGACACGGATATCGGCCTCCCGTTGCAGCGGAATGGACCCCACGGTGCGGCTCCTGAGCAGTTCGGGCGAATACGCCTCAGGCGACACCGACAGAGTGACAGACTGGCCACGCCCATAAGCACCGAGTTACCGAAGTGGGCCGTTATGAGTGAGAACAGTGCTATGCCTGTGCCTGCAAAACGCCGGATTCCGGCCCAGGCGCAGAACGTCGAGTCCGATACGGATCCGGCCAACCGACAGCTGCGCCCGCTTCTCGCTGCCATGCGTGCCGCAAGGGACGGCGACTTCACCAAGGTGACGCCGGTGGGCGACGGCATGACCGCCGAGCTGTACGCGGTGTTCAACGAGATGCTCGACCGTTCGGTTCACTTCGACGCCGAACTGATCCGCGTGCGCCGCGAGATCATAAGGCACGGCCGGCTGGACGAACGGTTCGGCGCGAGCCCGGGTCAGGGCAGGTGGGCCGCCCGCGTATCGGAGGTCAACACCCTGCTCGACGCGCTGGTCGCCCCGGCGGCGAACGCCACCCGGGTGCTGAACGCGGTGGCGGGCGGCGACCTCACCCAGCGGGTCGACCTGCACGACGGCACCCGTGAACTGCGGGGCGATTTACGTCGCCTGGGGCGTGCGGTCAACGCGATGGTGGACCAGCTGTCCCTCTTCACGGGCGAGGTCACGCGCGTCGCGCGCGAGGTCGGCACGGAGGGGCGCCTCGGCGGGCGCGCCAAGGTGCGCGGTCTCTCGGGCAGTTGGCGGGATGTGACCGAAGCCGTCAACACGATGGCGGCGCGGCTCACCGCACAGGTGCGGGACATCGCCCTCGTGACCACGGCGGTGGCGCAGGGTGACCTGACACGCACAGTGACCGTCGAGGCGACGGGCGAGCTCCTCGAACTGAAGCTCACCGTGAACACGATGGTGGAGCAGCTCTCCGCGTTCGCCGCCGAAGTGACGCGTGTGGCGCGCGAGGTCGGCACCGAGGGCCAGTTGGGCGGCCGGGCCCAGGCGCGCGGAGTGTCGGGCGTGTGGAAAGACCTCACCGACAACGTCAACTTCATGGCGTCGAACCTCACCTCCCAGGTCCGCAACATCGCCCAGGTCACCACGGCCGTCGCCAACGGCGACCTCAGCCAGAAGATCACCGTCGACGCCCGGGGCGAGATCCTGGAGCTGAAGTCGACGGTGAACACGATGGTGGACCAGCTGTCCGCCTTCGCCGACGAGGTCACCCGCGTCGCCCGCGAGGTCGGCACCGAGGGAAACCTGGGCGGGCGCGCTCAGGTGCGGGGCGTGTCGGGCGTGTGGAAGGACCTCACCGACAACGTCAACTTCATGGCCGACAACCTCACCTCCCAGGTGCGCAACATCGCGCTGGTGTCGACGGCCGTGGCCCAGGGCGACCTGGGCAAGAAGATCACGGTCGAGGCGAAGGGCGAGATCCTCGAACTGAAGTCGACGATCAACACGATGGTGGACCAGCTGTCCGCCTTCGCCGACGAGGTCACCCGCGTCGCCCGCGAGGTCGGCACCGAGGGAAACCTGGGCGGTCAGGCCCAGGTCCGGGGCGTCTCCGGCGTGTGGAAGGACCTCACCGACAACGTCAACTTCATGGCGTCGAACCTCACCTCCCAGGTCCGCAACATCGCCCAGGTCACCACGGCCGTCGCCAACGGCGACCTGTCCAAGATGATCACGGTCACGGCGCGCGGCGAGATCCTGGAGCTGAAGGACACCGTCAACACGATGGTGGAGCAGCTGCGTGCCTTCGCCGACGAGGTGACCCGTGTGGCCCGCGAGGTCGGCACGGACGGCAGGCTCGGCGGCCGCGCGCAGGTGCTTGGCGTGTCCGGCGTGTGGAAGGACCTCACGGACAACGTCAACTACATGGCCGACAACCTCACCGGACAGGTCCGCAACATCGCGCAGGTCGCGACGGCCGTGGCCCAGGGCGACCTCTCCAAGAAGATCGACGTCGACGCGCGCGGCGAGATCCTGGAGTTGAAGACCACCATCAACACCATGGTGGACACGCTGTCCTCGTTCTCCTCCGAGGTCACCCGCGTGGCCCGCGAGGTCGGCTCCGAGGGCCAGCTCGGCGGCCAGGCCCGGGTCGAGGGTGTGTACGGCACGTGGAAGCGCCTGACGACGAACGTGAACGAGCTGGCGCTGAACCTCACCACCCAGGTCCGCGCCATCGCCGAGGTCGCCTCCGCCGTGGCCCAGGGCGACATGACCCGCTCCATCACGGTCGAGACGCGCGGCGAGGTGTCCGAGCTCAAGGACAACATCAACCTCATGGTCTCCAACCTCCGCGAGACCACCCGCGCCAAGGACTGGCTGGAGTCCAACCTCGCCCGCCTCGCCGGTCTGATGCAGGGCCACCGGGACCTGATGGAGGTCGCCGACCTGATCCTGCGCGAGCTGACCCCGCTGGTGAACGCGCAGTACGGCGCCTTCTTCCTGGCCGACCCGGACACGGCCGAAGCCCCGGCGCCCAGCCAGGTGACCGCCAAGGGCCTCGCCTTCATCGCCGGGTACGGCGCGGCGGAGGGCTCGGTCGTCGACACCGGCGGCATGCCCGCGCAGGGTCTGGTCCGCCAGGCGGCGCTGGAGAAGAAGCGCATCCTCGTCGAGGAGGTCCCGCCGGAGTACATCAAGATCCACTCGGGGCTCGGCGACGCCGCCCCCGCCACGGTCGTCATCATCCCGATCCTCTTCGAGGACAAGCTGCTCGGCGTCATCGAGCTGGCCACGTTCTCCCGCTTCTCCGACGTCCACCTGGCGTTCTTCGACCAGTTCGTGAACACCATCGGCGTCGCGATCAACACGATCATCGCCAACTCCCGTACGGAGTCCCTGCTCGGCGAGTCTCAGCGGCTGGCCATGCAGCTCCAGGAGCGCTCGGACGAACTCCAGCGGCAGCAGGCCGAACTGCGCCGTTCGAACGCGGAGCTGGAGGAGAAGGCCGCCCTGCTGGCCACGAGCTCCCAGTACAAGTCGGAGTTCCTGGCGAACATGTCGCACGAGCTGCGCACCCCGCTCAACTCCCTGCTGATCCTCGCCCGGCTGCTCTCCGACAACCCCGACGACCACCTCTCCGACCAAGAGGTGCAGTTCGCGACGACCATCCACCGCTCGGGCTCCGACCTGCTCCAGCTCATCAACGACATCCTGGACCTGTCGAAGATCGAGGCGGGCCGGATGGACGTACGCCCCAAGAAGCTCCCGCTCATCAAGGTCCTCGACTACGTCCACGCGACGTTCCGCCCGCTCACCCTCGACCGCGGTCTCGCCTTCGACGTGTCGGTGGGCGAGGACGTGCCGCGCGAGATGTTCTCGGACGAGCAGCGCCTCCAGCAGATCCTGCGCAACCTGCTGTCCAACGCGGTCAAGTTCACCTCGGCGGGCAGCGTCGAGCTGCGGGTCAGCCGGGTCACGCAGTCCTCGGGCGACCGGCTGCTCCACGACAACGACGACCTGCTGTGCTTCGCCGTCAGCGACACCGGCATCGGCATTCCGTCCGAGCAACTGCCGGTGATCTTCGAGGCGTTCCAGCAGGCCGACGGCACCACCAACCGCAAGTACGGCGGCACCGGACTCGGCCTCTCCATCAGCCGCGAGATCGCGGGCCTGCTCGGCGGCCGCATCACCGCACAGAGCCACCCCGGCCAGGGCTCGACCTTCTCGCTCTACGTTCCCGTGGTGCACCCGGGCCACGGCGCCGCCGCCATCGCGTACGCGGCAGCGCACACCCAGCACCTGCCGGAACCGATCGAGCAGGCGGCCCTGCGGCCGCACACCGCGCTCGAACCCGACGACAGCTGGCCCACGCCCACCAAGCTGGAGGAGTGGAAGGAAGGGCGCGCGGGCCGCATACTGCCGGGCCGCAGGGTGCTCATCGTCGACGACGACATCCGCAACGTCTTCGCGCTCACCCATGTCCTCAGCCGCGTCGGCATGCCCGTCCTGTACGCGGAGAACGGCCGCGAGGGCATCGAGACGCTGGAGCGCAATCCGGATGTCGACATCGTGCTGATGGACATCATGATGCCGGAGATGGACGGCTACGAAACCATGGTCGCGATCCGTCGCAGCCCCCGCTGGCGGGGCCTGCCGATCGTCGCCCTCACCGCCAAGGCCATGCCCGGAGACCGTGAGAAGGCCATCTCCCAGGGCGCCACCGACTACGTCCCCAAACCCGTGGACGTAGACCAACTGCTCGGCGTCGTCTGCGCCCTCCTGGACCCAGCCGGCTCGTCGACCGACGAGCAATCCACGACCCCCGATCCAGAGACCGTCGTTCAGGAGCAGGACAGCGTCCAAGAAGAAAGCGCTGTTCCTCCGGCGACCGAGTGAGGCACCGTGACCATGAGTGCAGAGGCCGTTACCGACAACCGCGCGAGCATCCTCCTAGTCGACGACATGGAGGACAATCTGATGGCGCTCGAAGCCGTCCTCGGGTCACTGAACGAGCCCCTGGTGCGGGCTCGTTCGGGCGAGGAGGCCATGAAGGCGATTCTGCGGCAACGATTCGCCGTGATCCTTCTGGACGTCCGCATGCCCGGCATGGACGGCTTCGAGACCGCGTCGAACATCAAACGGCTCGACCAGACCAAGGACGTGCCGATCATCTTCCTGACGGGCACCGACAACGACGCGGGCTACGCGTTCCGTGGCTATGCGACCGGAGCGGCGGACTATCTCACCAAGCCGTTCGACCCCTGGGTGCTGCGCGCCAAGGTCACCGTCTTCCTCGAACTGCACCGCAAGAACAGGCAGCTGGAGCGGATACTGGCCCGTGAGCAGCGCCAGTTCGACGAGTTGGCCGCGCGTCTGTCGGCCATCGAGACCCATATGGCGGCGAGCAGCCTCAAGGACGTCCTCGATCTGCGCCGCCACGTGACGCATATGGAGGAACTGGTGCAGGAAATGCGCCGTGGCCGGGGCGTCTAGACCGACACCCCGACCGACCGCGTGACGAACCATGAGGGGCCCCCTGGACCCCGGGGCCCCGAGCCGACGGATCAGGCCTCGCGCGACCCCGCGTACATGTCCTCGATCAGGTGCTTGTACTCCCGCTCCACCACCGGACGCTTCAGCTTCAGGCTGGGCGTCAGCTCGCCGTGCTCGACATCGAGGTCGCGCGGCAGGAGCCGGAACTTCTTGATGGTCTGCCAGCGCTGCAGGCCTTCGTTGAGCTCGCGCACATAGCCGTCGATGAGCTCGACCGTCGCGGGAGCGGCGCACACCTCCGCGTACGACTTGCCCTCCTGACCGTTCTCCTTGGCCCAGTCGAGGATGGCGGGCTCGTCGAGGGAGATCAGGGCGGTGCAGAAGTTCCGGTCGGCGCCGTGCACGAGGATGTTGGAGACGTACGGACACACGGCCTTGAATTGGCCCTCAACCTCGGCGGGCGCGATGTACTTGCCGCCGGACGTTTTGATCAGGTCCTTCTTGCGGTCCGTGATCCGCAGATAGCCGTCGACGGACAGCTCGCCGATGTCCCCGGTGTGGAACCACCCGTCGGACTCCAGGACCTCGGCCGTCTTCTCGGGCAGCCCGTGGTAGCCCTCCATGATGCCGGGGCCGCGCAGCAGGATCTCGCCGTCGTCCGCGATGCGCACCTCGGTGCCGGGCAGCGGCTTGCCGACCGTGCCGGTGCGGTAGGCCTCGCCGGGGTTCACGAAGGAGGCCGCGGAGGACTCGGTCAGGCCGTACCCCTCCAGGATGTGGATGCCCGCGCCCGCGAAGAAGTAGCCGATCTCGGGCGCGAGCGCGGCGGAGCCGGAGACGGCGGCGCGCAGCCGTCCGCCGAAGGCCTCGCGAAGCTTGGAGTAGACGAGGGCGTCGGCGGTCCTGTGCTTGGCGCGCAGCCCGAAGGGCACGGACGCGGTGCCGGTCCTGCGGAAGTTGTCCTGGCTGACCTTCGCGTACTCGCGGGAGACGTCGGCCGCCCACTGGAAGATCTTGTACTTGGCTCCGCCACCGGCCCGCGCCTTGGCCGCGACGCCGTTGTAGACCTTCTCGAAGATGCGGGGCACGGCCGCCATGTACGTCGGCTGCACCACCGGGAGGTTCTCGATGATCTTGTCCACGCGGCCGTCGACGGCGGTGACGTGCCCGAGCTCGATCTGCCCGGAGGTCAGCACCTTGCCGAAGACGTGGGCGAGCGGCAGCCACAGGTACTGCACGTCGTCGGGGCCGAGCAGGCCGGTCGCCGCGATGGCCTTGGCCATGTACGACCAGTTGTCCTGCGGCAGGCGGACACCCTTGGGGCGGCCCGTGGTGCCTGAGGTGTAGATGATCGTGGCGAGCTGGTCGGCGGTGATCGCCGCGATCCGCTCCTTGATGAGCTCCGGGTTCTTCTCCAGGTGCGCGGCGCCGCGGGCCTCCAGGTCGGCGAGGGTGAGCAGCCAGCCCTCGGGGTCGCCCTCGGCGGGCTCGGCGCCCGCGGGGTCGAGCACCACGACGTGCCGCAGCTCGGGCAGCTCGGCGCGCTTCTCGCGGGCCTTGGCGAGCTGCGCGGCGTCCTCGGCGATCAGCACGCGGCTGCCGGAGTCGGCCAGGATGTACGCCGACTCCTCGGCGTTGGTCTGCGGATAGACGGTGGTGGTGGCCGCGCCCGCGCACATGATGCCGAGGTCGCAGAGGATCCACTCGACGCGCGTGGACGAGGCGAGGGCGACGCGGTCCTCGGCCTGCAGGCCCAGCTCGACGAGCCCGGCCGCGATGGCGTGGACGCGGTCGGCGGCCTGCGCCCAGCTGAGCGTCTGCCAGTCGTCGGGGCCCTCGCCGGACGCCGCCGGGACGGGGTACCGGTAGGCCTCGGCGTCCGGGGTTGCCGCCACGCGCTCCAGGAAGAGATGCGCCACGGAGGGCGGACGGTTCTCGATCAAGGTCTGTGTGTCGCTCACGACATCCTCCGGGCCCACGGCAGTGCGGCGAACTGGCTGGCGGCTGCTTCTTACGTGTGTTCTGACGTCCCTGCGGCTACTTGTTTAACTTGCGAGTAACCTACGAGTGGTGATCAGAGTAGAGCTCCGACGCCGAGTGCGTAAGGGGCATCTGCCTGTCACTTCCTCCAGACACCCATACAGAACGAGCCCGCCCGCCGAAACGCGCCGCGGGCCCGATGCGTGTGCGCACCGGGCCCGCGTGACCGCGGCGGCGCCGCGGTCGGGGAACTACTTCTTGGCCTTGCCGGGGCCGCTGTCGTCGCTGGAGAGCACGGCGATGAAGGCTTCCTGCGGCACCTCGACGGAGCCGACCATCTTCATGCGCTTCTTGCCCTCCTTCTGCTTCTCGAGCAGCTTGCGCTTACGGGAGATGTCACCGCCGTAGCACTTGGCGAGGACGTCCTTGCGGATGGCGCGGATGGTCTCGCGGGCAATGACCCTTGACCCGATCGCGGCCTGGACGGGCACCTCGAAGGCCTGCCGCGGGATGAGCTCGCGCAGCTTGGCGACGAGCCGCACGCCGTACGCGTACGCCTGGTCCTTGTGCGTGACCGCCGAGAACGCGTCGACCTTGTCGCCGTGCAGCAGGATGTCGACCTTGACGAGCTGGGCGGACTGCTCGCCGGTGGGCTCGTAGTCCAGCGAGGCGTAACCGCGCGTCTTGGACTTCAGCTGGTCGAAGAAGTCGAAGACGATCTCGGCGAGCGGCAGCGTGTACCGGATCTCGACGCGGTCCTCGGAGAGGTAGTCCATGCCGAGCATGACGCCGCGCCGGTTCTGGCAGAGCTCCATGATCGAGCCGATGAACTCGCTGGGCGCCAGGATCGTGGCGCGCACCACGGGCTCGAAGACCTGGTCGATCTTGCCCTCGGGGAATTCACTCGGGTTGGTGACCGTGTGCTCGGCGCCGTCCTCCATGATCACGCGGTAGACCACGTTGGGGGCGGTGGCGATCAGGTCGAGCCCGAACTCGCGCTCCAGGCGCTCGCGGATCACGTCCAGGTGCAGCAGACCCAGGAAACCGACGCGGAAACCGAAGCCGAGAGCGGCCGAGGTCTCCGGCTCGTAGACGAGCGCGGCGTCGTTGAGCTGCAGCTTGTCGAGGGCCTCGCGGAGGTCCGGGTACTCCGAGCCGTCCAGCGGGTACAGGCCCGAGAACACCATCGGCTTGGGGTCCTTGTAACCGCCGAGCGGCTCGGTGGCGCCCTTGTGCAGAGAGGTGATCGTGTCACCGACCTTGGACTGACGGACGTCCTTCACGCCGGTGATGATGTAACCCACCTCACCGACGCCGATGCCGTCGGCCGGGGTCATCTCGGGGGAGGAGACACCGATCTCAAGGAGCTCGTGCGTGGCGCCGGTGGACATCATCCGGATCCGCTCGCGCTTGTTGAGCTGGCCGTCGACCACTCGTACGTACGTCACGACGCCGCGGTAGGAGTCGTAGACCGAGTCGAAGATCATCGCGCGGGCCGGGGCGTCCTTGACGCCGACCGGCGGCGGGATCTCGGCGACGACCTTGTCGAGCAGCGCCTCGACGCCCATGCCGGTCTTCGCGGAGACCTTCAGGACGTCCTCGGGCTCGCAGCCGATCAGGTTGGCGAGCTCCTCGGAGAACTTCTCCGGCTGGGCCGCGGGCAGGTCGATCTTGTTCAGTACGGGGACGATCTTGAGGTCGTTCTCCATCGCCAGGTAGAGGTTGGCGAGAGTCTGCGCCTCGATGCCCTGGGCCGCGTCGACCAGGAGGATCGTGCCCTCACAGGCCGCGAGCGAACGTGAGACTTCATACGTGAAGTCCACGTGGCCCGGGGTGTCGATCATGTTGAGGATGTGGGTACTGCCCTGGTCCTGGCCCTCTGTCGGGGCCCAGGGCAGACGCACCGCCTGGGACTTGATCGTGATGCCGCGCTCGCGCTCGATGTCCATGCGGTCGAGGTACTGAGCACGCATCTGCCGCTGATCCACCACACCGGTCAGCTGGAGCATGCGGTCGGCGAGCGTGGACTTGCCGTGGTCGATGTGCGCGATGATGCAGAAATTGCGGATCAGCGCCGGGTCGGTACGGCTCGGCTCGGGCACATTTTTAGGGGTCGCGGGCACGCAGGGTCCTGTCTCTTGAGGCGCCTGTCGCCTCGGGTCGGATCTATACGTAGATTCCATCGTCCCATGGGTGGGGCACTGCGCCCGGTTTGGGCCGGTCGGAGGGCGGCTGGTACCGTGGACAGCTGTGTCTCGTAGCCCTCTCAAGCATCGAGGCGCGTGTCATAACACTCATCTGCAGAACCTCTGCAGTACCTGAACCTGAAAAGGCTCTTTCGTGGCGAACATCAAGTCCCAGATCAAGCGGATCAAGACCAACGAGAAGGCGCGTCAGCGCAACAAGGCGGTCAAGTCTTCGCTGAAGACCGCGATCCGCAAGGCCCGCGAGGCCGTTGCCGCCGGTGACACCCAGAAGGCTGCCGAGCTCACGCGTGAGGCCACGCGTCAGCTGGACAAGGCCGTCTCCAAGGGCGTCATCCACAAGAACCAGGCCGCCAACAAGAAGTCGGCGCTTGCGACGAAGGCCGCGTCCCTCAAGGGCTGAAGCTCTTGACCCCGGTTCGCCGGGGCGCTGATCAATCCTCCCGCGAGGGTAATTCGAGCCCTCTACCTCGAATCGCGGACAGACCACGCAGTACGCCACGCTGCGACGATGCCCCCGGACCCACTCCGGGGGCATTGCTGTGTCTGGGGGCGGGGCGCTGGGGGCGGGGGTGCTGTGTCAGGGGCGCGGGGCCCCGGAGGCGGGGCGCTGGGGGTGCTGTGTCAGGGGCGCGGGGAACTGTGCGACAAGCCACGCCGCACGCCGCACGCCGCAGACGAAACGCACCCGAGCCACGCAGACGCCAGGCCCACGGCCTGTTATCGCCCGGACCGCGCCGCACGGGCGATGGCGACGACCGCCTTCTCCAGCGCGTACTCCGGGTCGTCTCCGCCACCCTTGACGCCCGCGTCGGCCGCGGCCACCGCGGTGAGCGCCGCGGCCACGCCGTCCGGCGTCCAGCCGCGCATCTGCTGGCGCACGCGGTCGATCTTCCAGGGCGGCATGCCCAGCTCACGGGCGAGGTCGGCGGGGCGTCCGCCGCGCGCGGAGGAGAGCTTGCCGATCGCCCGGACGCCCTGCGCGAGGGCGCTGGTGATCATGACGGGGGCGACACCGGTCGCCAGGGACCAGCGCAGCGCTTCGAGCGCCTCGGCGGCCCGGCCCTCGACGGCCCGGTCGGCCACGGTGAAGCTGGAGGCCTCGGCCCGGCCCGTGTAGTACCGCCCGACGACCGCTTCGTCGATCGTGCCCTCGATGTCCGCCACCAGCTGGGCGGCCGCGGAGGCGAGCTCGCGCAGATCGCTGCCGATCGAGTCGACGAGGGCCTGGCACGCCTCCGGGGTCGCCGAACGGCCCAGGGTGCGGAACTCGCCGCGCACGAACGAGAGCCGGTCCGCGGGCTTGGTCATCTTGGGGCAGGCGACCTCGCGCGCGCCCGCCTTCCGCGCCGCGTCGAGCAGCGCCTTGCCCTTGGCGCCGCCCGCGTGCAGCAGGACGAGGGTGATCTCCTCGACGGGCGACCCCAGATACGCCTTGACGTCCTTGACCGTGTCGGCCGACAGATCCTGCGCATTGCGCACGACGACGACCTTGCGCTCGGCGAAGAGCGACGGGCTGGTCAGCTCGGCGAGCGTGCCGGGCTGCAGCAGGTCGGGGGTGAGGTCGCGCACGTCCGTGTCCGCGTCGGCGGCGCGGGCGGCCGCGACCACCTCCCGCACGGCGCGGTCGAGGAGGAGGTCCTCCTGCCCCACGGCGAGCGTGAGAGGAGCGAGCGGATCGTCGTTAGCTGTCTTCCTGGCCATCGCGGTCAAGCATCCCACGCGCCACTGACAGCCCGTCCCGCCCGACCGGGGCCGCACGGATGCCCCGGCCGTCGTAGCGGAGAATGGGCCCGTGACCGACGTACGACATGTCCTGGTGCTGCCCGACCGCGATGCCGCGGAGGTGGTGGCCGAAGAGCTCCCCGACCGGTTCGGCGTGGCCGAGGAGCCCCAGCTGGTCCGCGACGCCCTGGCGGGCGAGGACGACGCCGAGGACGCCCAGTGGCTGGTCGTGGTCGAGGACCCGGACTCCCGCCTCGACCCGTCGGCCCTCGACGAACTGGCCGCCGAGCACGAGGGCTGGCTGGAGGCCCCGTAGCGAACGCCGACCGGTGGGCGCGGTCAGCCGCTCTTGGGGATGACCTGGATGTCGAGGTCGATCGTGATGCTGTGCCCGACGGCGGCGATGCCGCGCGCGAGCATCGTCTGCCAGGTGATCGTGAAGTCGTCGCGGTGCAGTTCGGTGGTGGCCCGGCAGGCGACGCGGGTCTCGCCCTGAAGCCCCTTGCCGACCCCGAGGTACTCGGTGTCGAGCGTGACCGTCCGCGTCACACCGTGCAGCGTCAGGCCGCCGGATATCGCCCAGCGGCTGCCGCCCTTGTGGACGAAGCGTTCGCTGTAGAACTCCATCGTCGGGAACCGCTCCACGTCGAGGAAGTCGCCGGAGCGCAGATGGTCGTCGCGCATCTTGACCGCGGTGTCGATGGAGGCCGCGTCGATGACGACGTGCATCGCGGAGTCCTCCATCCGCTCCCCCATCCGGATCGCACCCGCAAAGCTGTTGAACCTGCCGTGGATGCGGGCAAGCCCGATGTGCCGCGCGGTGAAGCCGACCGAGGAGTGCAGGGGGTCCACCTCCCAGTCACCGGGCTCGGGGAGCGCCGGAGGCTGGGCGACCTGGAGCGTGACGTCACCGAGCGAGGCGTGCGCGTCCTCGCCCACCGTGGCGCTCGCCCGGTACGGGGTGAAGCCCTCCGCCGAGACCGCGAGCCGGTAGTCCCCGGCCGGAACAGCCGTGACGAACGATCCGAAGGGGTCGGTGCCCCCACTGACCACCTTGCGCCCCATGGCGTCGCTCACGGCGAATTCCGCGTTCCGCACGGGCTCGTTGACCGGGTCGAGCACCCGACAGCTGAGTACCCCCGCACTCGACGGGACCGTGAGCGCCGACAAGGCTCCCACCCGCCCGGTCCGATTCGTACGGTTTCCCAGCCAGCGGCCGAACACGCTCGACACACCCCCGCCTTCCTTGACAACAACTGCAAACTACAACGAATAGGCATTCGATCACCGTTGCGGCTTTCGATGCAACACGGACCCAGATCACGGGAATGCTGCCGATGCGCTGGGAAGTGTCGCGACTGGACCGAATTGGCCGCGGCGGGGGCGCCGAGGGCGGTGCGGAGGGGGGCCCTGGCGCGGGCTCGGGGATACGAGAGCGGTGCTCACGGTGGGAGAGCAGTGCTCACGGCGAGAGAGCAGTGCTCACGGTGCCAGCGCCATGCTCACGGCGGCCGGGTCGCCACCGCCAGGCGTGGGGCCGACCGGGGGCCCGAGCCCACCACCGCTACCGACCCGTCCCTGTCCGTCCGCAGCACCTGCGCTCCCCCTGCCCGCAGCGCCGTCATGGTGACGGGCGAGGGATGACCGTACGAGTTGTCGGCGCCGCACGAGATCAGCGCCAGCCGCGGCGCCGCCCTGCGCATGAGCTCCGGATCTTGGTTCGCCGAGCCGTGATGCGCGACTTTGAGGACATCCACGGGACCGATCGCCGCGGCCGCCGAAGTCCGCAGCAGTGCCCTCTGCGCGAGCGGCTCCAGGTCGCCGAGAAGCAGCAGCGTCAGCCCGCCCGTCCGCACGAGCAGAGTGACGCTCGCGTCGTTCGGCCCCTCGGGTCTCGGCACCGGTCCCGCCGGAGGCCACAGCACCTGCCAGTCCAGCGGACCGGCGCGGCGCCGCTCCCCCGCCGCGGCCGCCATCACCGGCACCCTTGCCGCTGCCGCCTGCTCCCGCACGAACTCGGCCTGCTCCGGCGGCTCCTGGAACCCCGTGGTCTGGATCGCCCCCACCTCACGCCCTCGCAACACCCCAGGCAGCCCCGCGACATGGTCCGCATGGAAGTGCGTGAGCAGGACGAGCGGCACACGTCTGACCCCGAGCGAACGCAGACAGCGGTCCACCGCCAGCGGATCGGGCCCCGCGTCGACCACCACCCCCGCGCCGTCACCCGCCGCCAGCACCGTCGCGTCGCCCTGCCCCACATCGCACATCGCAAAGCGCCAGCCCGGCGGCGGCCAGCCCGAGATCACCCGGGTGACGGGCGGAGGCTGGACGACCACCAGGAAGAACAGTGCGGCGCAGGCCATGACCAGCCACGGGTGCCGCACGATCCTGCGTCCCACCAGGACGAGGACCACGGTGACGCCCGCGAGGACGAGCCCGCCACGCCAGCCGCCCGGCCAGTCGACCCCGCTCCCCGGCAACGCCGCCCCCGCACGGGCGATGCCCGCGATCCACCCCGTGGGCCAACTCGCGCCCCAAGCAAGCACCTTGGCGACAGGCATCGCGACCGGCGCCGCCGCCAGCGCCGCGAAACCGAGCACGGTGGCAGGCGCGACGGCGAACTCGGCAAGGAGATTGCACGGCACCGCGACCAGACTCACCCGGGCCGCGAGGACCGCGACGACCGGCGCACACACCGCCTGAGCCGCCGACGCGGCGGCCACCGCGTCGGCCAACCTCCCCGGCACCCCTCGCCCGCGCAGCGCCGCACCCCAGCGCGGCGCGAGGGTGAGCAGGGCGCCGGTGGCCAGGACGGAGAGCAGGAACCCATAACTCCTGGCCAGCCACGGGTCGTACAGAACCAGCACCAGCACCGCCGTGGCCAGCGCCGGAATCAGGGACCTGCGCCGTCCCGTGACGATGGCGAGCAGCGCGATCAGCCCGCAGGCCGCGGCCCGCAACACGCTCGGGTCCGGTCGGCAGACGATGACGAACCCGAGCGTGAGCGCCCCGCCGAGCACCGCGGTCGTCCGCAGTGGAATGCCCAACTTCGGCGCGAGCCCGCGCCGCTCGGCCCGCTGGGCGGTGCCCGGCGGCCCGATGAGCAGGACGAGCACAATCGTGAGGTTCGCCCCGCTGACGGCAAGCAGATGCGTGAGGTCGGTCGCCCGGAACGCCTGGTCCAACTCGGCAGGCACCCGTGAGGTGTCCCCGACGACGAGCCCGGGGAGCAGTGCGCGGGCATCGGTGGGCAGCCCCTCCGTGGCCTCCCGCAGCCCGCCCCGCAACTCCCCGGCCAGCCGCTGCATCCGGGAAGGCGCCCCCACCACCCGAGGCGCCCGCGCCTCCTCCCCGGCCACCCGAAGCACGGCGGCAACCTCGCTCCCCTCGGACAACGGCGGCGCAAGCCGACCCTCCACACGCACCCGCGTCGACGGCAACAGGCCTGTCCAGGGGGTGATTGAAGCGGCTCTCATGGACGCTCTCTTGGACGCCCTCTTGGAGGACGCCCACTTGGAAGACGTGCTCTTGGAAGACGCCCTCTTGGACTCAGGCGTCCGCACCACGACCAGGACCGGTGTGCGGGTCGTGGTCGACGTGCCGTTCGTCTCCGTGACGCGGAGGACTTCCGCGTCCAGGACGACGGTCGGCGGCAGTGTGTGCGCGCTCGCCACGCGGGGCCGGGTGCGCCGAGGATCGGACGTCACCCTCAACTCCACGTCCACCTGCGCATACCGTCCGGCCAGCGCCGGGACCGGGCCCCGGCGCAGATCCGCTCCGTGCAGCGCCGCGGAGGCCGCCGCCCCGGCGGCGCAGAGCAGAACCGCGGCCACCGAGAGGCGTCCCCACCGCCCCGGCTCCCCTCTGCTTCCTCTGGCCGTCCACCTCACCAGCAGCGCTCCGGCCACCAGCACGCCGACCGCCACCGTGACGATCGCCCAGCGAGGCGGGGCGTCCAGCATCAGTGCGGCCGATGCCCAGGCCGCCAGCGCGGGCGGCACGAGACGCAGGTCGGCCGGGCCCTCCTGCCGGGGATTCGAGGCACCGAGGCGGTGGCCCGACGCGAGGTGAACCGCCGCGCGCGTCATGGCCGTACGAGACCCTGGAGATCGGCGAAGCGCCGGTCGCCGATGCCGTTGACCTCACGGAGCTCCTCGACGGAGCGGAACCCGCCGTGCTCCGCGCGGTAGTCGAGGATGTGCTGCGCCAACACGGGTCCGACACCGGGGAGTTCGTCGAGCTGCTCCGCGGTCGCCGCGTTCAGGCCCACCGGGCCGGTGGCAGCCACCCCGGCCGGACCAGCACCCGCCCCGGCCGCGGCACCGGCCCCTGCCCCAGCCCCACCGGCACCAGCAGCCGTCGGCGGCCCTCCCACCACCACCTGCTCGCCGTCCACGAGGAACCGCGCGCGATTGAGGTCGTCCGTCTCCGTACCCGGCCTGACCCCACCAGCGGCCCGCAGGGCATCGGCCACCCGGGACCCGGCGGGCAGCCGATGGACGCCCGGCCGACGGACCTTCCCGCTGACGTCCACGACGATCGCGCCCCCGGCGCCCCCACCGGCCACCGCACCAGCACCGCCACCCGCCTCCGCCGACGCCCGCCCCGCCCGCGCCGGTGGCCCCGGCGACGGATTAGGCTCCGCGCCCCGCTCAGGGACGGCGCCCGCCGCACGCACCACATCCGGCGGCCGCACGGGCTGGGTCCGCCCCGTCCAGAAATGCTGGGCGGCGAAAACCGCTGCCACCCCGAGGATCACGGCGAGCGCGACCACGGCTCGCCGTTCGAGACCGCACCGCGTCTGCAGCCACAGCGGCAGCCGCTCCCGCACCGCGAGCCCCAGCCGCTCCCGCCGCGAGGACTCCGGCCGCTCCCGCTCATCACCCGAGACAGGGCCCTCAACCCCCGCCCCGACTTCCGCCTCCCGCGCCCACCCGGGCCTGCGCACATGCGACCCGGACGTATCCCCAGCCCAAGTCCCGCCCACCAGCCCGGCGTCCGGAGCCGCCACATCCAACCTCGGCGAGGGAGAGGGCGAAAGCGAGGGCGGAGGCGGTGGTTGGGGCTCGGCGAAGAGGCTCTCCGCCCGCCGCCGGACCGCCTCCGCCGACGCGCGCCGGCGGCGGGCCCGCTCGCGGGCGTAACGGTCGCTGGTGCGGGCGCGGCCGTCTGACGCAGGGCCACGGCCGGGCCCGCTCGTCGTGGAAGATGTCCGGGAAAGTGATCGAAGTGCCATGCCGACGACGTTAGGCATCGCCACGAGAAGTTGTTGATCTTGCTCGATTTCCGTGGATTACCCGGCAGTTGTGGATATCCCCGTCACCCGCACGTGGGACTCACCGGCACGTGGGACCCACTGACACGTGGGACTCACCGACACCTGGGACTCACCGAGGCGAGACCACAGCCCCCAGCAACCCCGGCCCCGTGTGCGCCCCGATCACCGCACCGACCTCGCTGACGTGCAGTTCCGCGAGGTCCGGCACCCGCTCCCTGAGCCGCTCGGCGAGTACCGAGGCCCGGTCCGGTGCCGCCAGGTGGTGCACCGCGATGTCGACTTGGCCGGAACCGGCCTGCTCGACCACGATCTCCTCGAGCCTGGCGATCGCCTTCGACGCGGTCCGCACCTTCTCCAGCATGTCGATGCGGCCGCCGTCCAGCTTCAGCAGCGGCTTGACGGCGAGTGCTGAGCCCAGGAGCGCCTGCGCCGCGCCGATGCGGCCGCCCCTGCGGAGGTAGTCGAGGGTGTCGACGTAGAAGAACGCGGACGTGCCCGCGGCCCGCTTCTCCGCGGCCGCCACCGCCTCCTCCGCCGAGTCGCCCGCCTCCGCGGCCTGTGCCGCCGCGAGGGCGCAGAAGCCGAGTGCCATCGCCACCATGCCGGTGTCCACCACCCGCACCGGCACCGGCGCTTCCTTCGCGGCGAGGACTGCGGCGTCGTACGTACCGGAGAACTCGGCGGACAGGTGCAGCGAGACGATGTCGGTCGCGCCCGCCTCCGCGACCTTGCGGTAGGTCTCCGCGAAGACTTGGGGGCTGGGCCGGGACGTCGTCACCGACTTCCGCTTCTGTAGCGCCTGGGCGAGGGAGCGGGCGGAGATCTCGGTGCCCTCCTCCAGCGCCTGATCCCCCAGGACCACGGTCAGGGGCACCGCGGTGATGCTGTGCCGCTCCATCGTCCCCTGCGGCAGGTAGGCCGTTGAATCCGTGACGATCGCGACATGGCGGGACATGAGCTGGAGATTACCTGTCTGCGCCGTCGGGTGGCAGTCCGGCCCCTGCGCACCCCGTTCCGGGCGGCTCAGGTCGTGCTCTCGGGCTTGGCCTTCTTCTCCCACGGATACGTCACCCGCACCGAGGGCGGAGTGATCGCGGGCCGCGTCGGCTCCTGTGCCGCCTGCTGGGCGGGGCCGGACGGCTCGGACCAGGTCTGCTCGGCGTCCTTGCCGTCTGCCGCCTCGGGCTCGGGCCACTCGGCCGGGGTCCGGTCGGCCGACGACGGCTCCGTCGTCCAGTGCCGCAGGGCGCCCGCTTCCATGTCGATCTGGGTGCTCAGCGAGTCCAGGTCGTCGTTGGCGAACCGGCGGGCCCGGTCGCGCGCCGACCAGCGCAGGGAGTCGGCCGCCTTCTTGATCTGCTCCGTGCGCTCGCGCAGCTCGGGGAGGCGCTCGGCCAGCGCGGCCTTGTCCGGGTCGCGCTCCAGACGCCGGAGCTCGTCGTCCAGCTCGTGTCCGTGGACGCTGAGCCGGTCGAAGAGCTCCAGGGTCTCCTTCAGCGAGGCGTCCTCGGCGGCGCCCGCCTGCAGGACGTCCTGCGTGGCCCGCATGGAGGTGCGCAACGCGAGCCGCAGCTGGGCCAGTTCACCGGCGCTGCCGACCTGCGCGAAGCTCCTGGCCCGGAGCGTGGTGTCCTCGACCGTCCGGCGGGCCTCCATGATGGTGCGGTCGACGCCGCGCTTGGCCGCCCGGACCGCCTTCACTGTCGCGTACACGCCCAGCACCAAGAACAGCACGAAAAGCAGCGCCACGATCGCGCCCACGGCTTCCATGACGCTCCTCTCCGCATCCAGTCCGTCCAGCAGTCCGCTCCAGCGACTCCTTCCACCGTAAACGGAGAAGGCAGGTCGGAGGTTCCAGCGGAACCCCCAACCTGCCCGTAAGGGAAGACCCCGATGCCCGCTACGCGGGAACGATGTTCACCAGCTTCGGCGCCCGCACGATCACCTTGCGGATCCCCGCCCCGTCCAGCGCGGCCACGACCCTCTCGTCGGCCAGCGCCACCTTCTCCAGCTCGGCGTCGGAGATGGCCGGGGAGACCTCCAGGCGCGCCTTGACCTTGCCCTTGATCTGCACGACGCAGGTCACGGACTCATCCACGACGTACGCCGGGTCGGCGACCGGGAAGTCCCGGTGGACCACCGAGTCGGTGTGGCCCAGCTTGCGCCACAGCTCCTCGGCGATGTGCGGAGCCAGCGGCGCGATCAGCAGCACCAGGCTCTCCGCGACGGACTTCGGCACCGCGCCGCCCACCTTCGTCAGGTGGTTGTTCAGCTCGGTGATCTTGGCGATGGCGGTGTTGAACCGCATGCCTTCCAGGTCCTGGCGCACACCGTCGATGGCCTTGTGCAGGGCGCGCAGGGTGGCCTCGTCGACGTCCGCGTCGGCGACGTCGACGACGGTGACCTCACCGGTCGACTCGTCGACGATCAGGCGCCACATCCGCTGCAGCAGACGGTACTGACCGACGACCGCGCGCGTGTCCCAGGGACGCGACACGTCCAGGGGGCCCATCGCCATCTCGTACAGGCGCAGGGTGTCCGCGCCGTACTCGTCGCAGATCTCGTCCGGCGTGACGGCGTTCTTCAGGGACTTGCCCATCTTGCCCAGCTCGCGCTTGACCGGCTCGCCCTCGAAGAAGAACTTTCCGTCGCGCTCCTCGACCTCGGCCGCCGCCACCGGGAAGCCGCGGCTGTCCCGGTAGACGTAGGCCTGGATCATGCCCTGGTTGTACAGCTTGTGGAACGGCTCGGCCGACGAGATGTGGCCCAGGTCGAACAGGACCTTCGACCAGAAGCGCGCGTACAGCAGGTGCAGGACCGCGTGCTCGGCGCCGCCCACGTACAGGTCGACGCCACCGGTCGGCTGGCCCTCGCGCGGGCCCATCCAGTACTGCTCGACGGCGGGGTCGACCAGCTGCTGGTCGTTGCGCGGGTCCAGGTAGCGCAGCTCGTACCAGCACGAACCCGCCCAGTTGGGCATGGTGTTGGTCTCGCGCCGGTAGGTGCGCGGTCCTGCGCCGTCCCCCAGGTCCAGGGTGACGTTGACCCACGCCTCGTTGCGGGACAGCGGCGTCTCCGGAGAGGTGTCCGCGTCGTCCGGGTCGAAGGTGCGCGGGGAGTAGTCCTCGACCTCCGGCAGCTCCAGGGGCAGCATCGACTCGGGCAGCGCGTGCGCGACGCCGTCCTCGTCGTAGACGATCGGGAAGGGCTCGCCCCAGTAGCGCTGACGGCTGAACAGCCAGTCGCGCAGGCGGAAGTTGACGGTGCCCTCACCGATGCCGCGGGTGGCCAGCCAGCCGGTGATGCGGGCCTTGGCACCCGCGACGTCCATGCCGTCCAGGGAGATCTCCTCGTTCGAGGAGTTGATCAGCTTCGCCTCGTACGAGGAGAAGGCGTCGTCCCACGTCCTGGTGTCGGTGCTCCGGCCGTCGGACGGCTCGACCACACAGTGCATCGGCAGGTGGAAGGCGCGCGCGAAGGCGAAGTCGCGGCTGTCGTGCGCCGGAACGGCCATGATCGCGCCGGTGCCGTAGCCCATCAGGACGTAGTCGGCGATGAAGACCGGGACCTGCTCGCCGCTGACCGGGTTGGTGGCGTAGACGCCGGTGAAGACGCCGGTCTTCTCCTTGGCGTCGGCCTGGCGCTCGACGTCGGACTTGGCGGCGGCGAAGGCGCGGTACTTGGCGATGGCCTCCGCGGGCGTGGCGTGGCCGCCGGTCCACACGTCGTGGGTGCCCTCGGGCCAGGTCTCCGGGATGACCTTGTCGACCAGGTCGTGCTCGGGCGCCAGGACCATGTAGGTCGCGCCGAACAGGGTGTCCTGGCGGGTGGTGAAGACGCTGATCGCGTCGCCCTCGACGCCCACGGGGAAGCTCACGCGGGCGCCTTCGGAGCGGCCGATCCAGTTGCGCTGCTGCAGCTTGATGGCCTCGGGCCAGTCCAGCGCGTCCAGGTCGTCCAGCAGGCGGTCGGCGTACGCGGTGATGCGCATGTTCCACTGGCGCAGCTTGGCCTTGAAGACGGGGAAGTTGCCGCGCTCGGAGCGGCCGTCGGCGGTGACTTCCTCGTTGGCCAGGACGGTGCCCAGGCCGGGGCACCAGTTGACGGGGGCGTCGGAGGCGTAGGCCAGGCGGTACTGGCTCAGCACCTCGGCGCGCTCCGCGGCGTCCAGCTCGCTCCACGCGCGCGTGGTGTCCGGTACGGCGCGCTCACCGCTCTCGAACTGGGCGACCAGGTCGGCGATCGGGCGCGCCTGCGCGGCATCGGCGTCGTACCAGGAGTTGAAGATCTGGACGAAGATCCACTGGGTCCACTTGTAGTACTCGGGGTCGATCGTGGCGAACGAACGCCGCTTGTCGTGGCCCAGGCCCAGCGCGCGCAGCTGGGACTTCATGTTCTCGATGTTGGCCTCGGTGGAGACCCGCGGGTGGGTGCCCGTCTGCACCGCGTACTGCTCGGCGGGCAGGCCGAAGGCGTCGAAGCCCAGGGTGTGCAGGACGTTGTGGCCGGTCATGCGCTGGAAGCGCGCGAAGACGTCCGTGGCGATGTAGCCCAGCGGGTGGCCGACGTGCAGGCCCGCCCCGGAGGGGTACGGGAACATGTCCATGATGAACTTCTTGGGCTTGCCGACCAGAGCGGCCTCCGCCTCGTCCCGCGCGGCCATGTCACCGCTCGGGTTCGGCGCCTCGTAGGTGCCGTCGGCGTCCCAGAAGTCCTGCCAGCGCGCCTCGATGTCAGCGGCCAGAGCGGCCGTATAGCGGTGCGGCGCCGCCACCTCGGAGGCGGCAGCAGAATTCGTCTCGCTCATGATCCTCAAAGCTCCATCGATCGTCTCTGCCTGCGGAATTGACCGTGCTGGTCAAACAAAAATGCCCCTCGCACAGGAGGGGACGCCGCGCCGATCCCGACCGCGGTTCACCGGCGGTCGGGACTGATCAGCGCGGCCCGCTAAGCAGAAGGCGTACGGCACGCATGGCGTCAGGGTACCGCAGGGCTCCCGCGGCCCGCGACGAGCTTCCGCGCCGCACCGCCCGGGCACCGCCCCCCTCAGGCGTTGGCCAAGGGTTACTCCGCGTACCGCCCTCTATCGGGGCAACACCAAGATCGTGTCGCGCTTTGATAACAACGCAATAACTCAAACCCCGTACCCACCGGTATGGAGCGACTTAGCATGCGGCGGGACCGAACCATTTCGGAGCCGCCCCCATGAACCCTCTGCACCCGCACCGCAAGAGCCGTTCCCGCACCCGATCGTCTCCCCGTTCACCGTCCCGTTCATCCGCTCGCTCGCCCTCGCCACCACTGCCGCCCCGGGCCCTGAGCGTCGGAGCACTGCTCCTGATACCCCTGCTCGTCTTCGCGGGCAGCGACGGATTACGGGACGCCATCGACTTCACCTCAGGCGTCCTCTCCTTGGTCTCGCTGACCGCGGCCGTGGTCTGGGGCCTGGTCGCCACCGACCGTCTGTTCCTCCACTCGCGCCAGCGCCTGCTGGCCCAGGCCGTGCACCGCGCCACCGCGATCGCCTCCGTCGGCTTCCTGCTGCTGCACGGCACCGTCAAGGTCGCGCTCGACCACGTGTCACTGTTCGGCGCCCTGATGCCGTTCGGGCTCGGTGTCTCGGGCAGTGCCGGGCTCATCGGGCTCGGCTCGCTCGCCGGGCTCCTGATGGTCGCCACGGCCGTCACCGGCGCCCTGCGCAGCGCCTTCGCCTCCCCCGCGCGGATCGCTTCGCGCTGGCGGGCGCTGCACATGCTCTCCTATCCCGCCTGGTGCTCGGCCCTGATCCACGGCCTGTACGCGGGCCGCGAGCCGAAGCCTTGGGTGGTCACGCTGTACGCCCTTTGCCTGGTCGCGGTCGCCGGGGCGGTCGCGCTCCGCGCGGCACCGCGTCCGGTGAAGCGGAAGGTCGCCGCCCGCGTCCTCGCCCTGCTCGAACCGGAACGCGGCACCCCGCACCGGGAGGAGCCTCCCGCGCGGGACACCGTTTCCGCCCCGCTGCCCGGCACGAGCGCCACGGCCCCCGCCACGGACCCCGTGGTCGGCATCTCCGCGGCCTACCGCGCGCTGTCCCCGACCGCGCCCCCGCACCCCACCGTCCCCCCGCCCCGCACCGAGCCCGGCGGCCGCTGGCCCGCGCCCTCCCCGCCGCCCCCCGCGGAGTCCCCGTACGTCGCACCCCAGCCGACGTACGACACCGCGCCCCAGCCCGTCTACGACGCCTCGTACGACGCCCCCCTCGACCCCGCGTACGACCCTCTCCCCGATCCCGCGTACGACAGCGGCCCCGCCACCGAACCGCTGCCCCGGCCCTTTCAGGCCCCCAGCACGGGCGAGCCCTGGAACGCCGCCACCGGAGGCCACCCGTGAACGCCTCGCTCCCCGACGTCCCCGAAGTCCGCGTCGTCGGCCTGCCCCTGCTCACCTCCGGCTTCGACCTCGTCGAACGCCTCGACCTCGGCATGCACCTGAAGGTGCACGGCCCGCTGGAACCGATGGCGGGCGAACCGCTCGCCCGTCTCGCCGAGCACATCGCGCTGCGGGGCCGGGGCGGTGCGGGCTTCCCCTTCGCCCAGAAGCTGCGGGCCGTCGCCGACGCGGCGATACGCCGCGGGGTACGCCCCGTGGTCGTCGTCAACGGCAGCGAGGACGAGCCCGCCTGCCGCAAGGACACCGTCCTGATCAACCGCGCCCCGCACCTCATCCTCGACGGCGCGCTCCTCGCCGCAGAGGCCATCGGGGCCCGCACGCTGGTCGTCGGCGTCACCCGCGACTCGACCGAGGCGTCGATGCGCACCGCACTGGCCGAGCGCGGTCTCGGCAACCGGCGCGGATCGACCCTCCGCGCGCGCGTGCAGCGCAATCCGGTACGCATGGTCACCGGGGAGTCCTCCGCCCTGGTCCGCTCGGCGGACGGCGGCCCCCCGCTGCCGCCGGGCCGCAAGGTGCGGACGTCCGACTCCGGAGTGGGCGGTGCCCCCACCCTCCTCTCCAACGCGGAGACCTTCGCCCAGCTCGCCGTCGCCGCCAGGACCGGCGCCGACCGCTACTGCCGCACCGGCCTGCGTGACGAACCCGGCACGGTCCTTCTGACCCTCTCCGGAGCGGTCGCCCGGCCGATGGTCGTCGAGGTCCCCACCGGAGTGCCTCTGCAGTACGTCCTGCAGCTCGCCGGTGCACCGGCGCTCCCCCAGGGCGTGCTGACGGGCGGCTATCACGGGAGGTGGCTCGACGGGATGACGGCACACGACGCCGTCGTCTCCCGCGCCTCCCTGGACGCCTGCGGAGGCGCGCTCGGCGCGGGCGCGATCCTGCCGATCGACGAGGGCACCTGCCCCCTGGGCGAGTCGCTGCGGGTCGCCCACTGGCTGGCCGCCGAGAGCACCGGGCAGTGCGGTCCCTGCTACCTCGGCCTCCCCGCGGCGGCCCGTGGCCTCGCCGACGTCCTCCAGGGCGGCGGCCCGACCTCTCTCGAAGCGCTGCGCGAGGTGACCCGGGCCGTGAAGCGACGCGGCGCGTGCAAGCACCCGGACGGCTCGGCGGCCTTCCTGGAGTCGTCGATCTCGGCGTTCACGGACGACCTCGCCGCGCACGTCCTGGGCGGCGGCTGCGGCCGCCCCGTGGCGGGCGTCCTCCCCCTCCAGGAGGAGACGCCGCCGACAGAGGCCCCCAGTGGCCGCAAGCTGGCCGTCGACTGGACGCTCTGCCAGGGCCACGGCCTCTGCGCGGACATCGTCCCGGAGCTGATCCAGCTGGGGCCCGACGGCTTCCCCTCGGTCGCGGAAGCGTCCGTACCGCGCTACTCCGAAGCACGCGCCACACGCGCGGTGCGACGCTGCCCCGCGCTCGCCCTGCGCATCGAGGAGGCGCCGAAGGGGGCCTCCCCGTCCCGGACGACGCTGCCGGCCGCGCTCCCGCCGGGCCGCGGCCGCCGCGCGCTCGGCAGCGGCAGGCAGTGAAGACGCTGAGGAAGCTGCGGACGCTTCGAACAGTGAGGACATAGAAAGAGAGGGCCACCCGAATCGGGTGGCCCTCTCATATCCTGTGGAGCTAAGGAGAATTGAACTCCTGACCTCCTGCATGCCATGCAGGCGCTCTACCAACTGAGCTATAGCCCCTTGCTTGTCCGCCCGGTTTCCCCGGCGACTTCGCCAACATTACACGGTCATACCCGTGCTCCACCAAATCGTTTCCGGTCTGGGTGGATACGCCCGGTACTGTCAGCCTTCGTGACCGTGATCGCGCTCGCCGCCACCCGCCGCCGCGTGCCTCTGGCCGCCGGGGCCTGCCTGCTCTCCTTCACGGCCTTCTGGCTCGCTCAGCGCGCCGCCGACGTCTCGATGATCGACCTGATGGTCTACCGGGCCGAGGGCGAGACCGTGCGCGCGGGCGGCGACCTCTACGCGCTGCGCACCACCGAGGCCCATCTGCCCACCACCTACCCGCCGTTCGCCGCGCTGCTCTTCACGCCGCTGACCCTGCTGGACACGGCGGCCATGCGCACCCTCGCGACGCTGGGGAACCTGGCGCTCCTGATCGCCTTCGTGCGCCTCTCCTTGCGGATGATCCACGGCGAACAGCACGCGCGCGTGGAGAACGCCACGAACACAGAGAGCGTCCTGTGGGTGTCCGCGCTCGCCGTCTGGTGCGAGCCGGTGTGGACGACGCTGCGCTACGGGCAGGTCAATCTGCTGCTCGCCGCCCTCGTCCTGTGGGACCTGTCCCGGCGCCCGGGGCACCGCTGGGCGGGCGTGGGCATCGGCGTCGCCGCGGCGATCAAGCTCACGCCCGCGCTCTTCGCGGCGTTCCTGTTGCTCACGGGGGCCGCAGAGGCCGTGCGGCGCGGTCCGTGGCGACCGGCCGTGCGGCACGCGTGCGTGGCGGCCGTGTCGTTCGCCGGGGCGACGCTCCTCGCGGCCGCCGTCCTGCCGTACGACTCACAACGCTTCTGGACCCGGATGGTCTTCGAGGCGGGCCGCGTCGGGCTCGCCGAGGACACCGCGAACCAGTCGCTGCGCGGCGTCCTCGCCCGGCTCCTGCACACCGGGGAGCCCGGCGCCCGCTGGGCCCTGGCCGCCGCCGTCACCGGCGCGCTCGGCCTCGCGGTGGCGGTGGCCGCCGCGCTGCGCGGGGAACGGGCCTGGGCCGCGCTCGCCTGCGCCGCGACGGCGCTCCTGGTGAGCCCGGTGTCGTGGTCGCACCACTGGGTCTGGTGCGTGCCGATGGTGCTGCTCCTCGGGGCGGAGGCGGCGCGCAGGGGCGGGCGGGCGCGGTGGGCGGCTGCCGGGGCCACGTACCTGGTCTTCTGCTCGTACGCCCTGTGGTGGGTTCCGCATGGAGCGGGACGGCTCGAACTCGACCAGAATTATGGCCAGATGACGCTGTCAGCCCTCTACGTAGTGGCTGCTTTCACGTTCCTGCTGGCTGCGGTCACGCGGTTGCGAACGAATAGAACCGCTTGAGAGTGCAGTGCTCGTCGAGCAACCGACCGTAGATCGGCTCCCCTTCGAGCTCTCGGTACGTCTCGATGGGGTCGCCCTTTATGATCAGCGCCCGCGCGCATTCCTCGCACCAGTACTGGTACTCCTGGTTGACCGGTTCCATGTCGCGGACGATCGGCGTACCACTGCCGCACCAATCGCATTTCCGCCTGTGTGCACCCATCGATCAGCTCCAGCTGTGGCCGCAGGCGGTACACACGTACGAGACTCCGCCGTTGTCACCGAGTACTTGGGCGACGTGGGACGAGCCGCAGGAAGGGCAGTCGAGGAGCGTGCGGAGCGCGGGCCGTGCACGTACCGCCGCCGCTTCGGGGAGGCGGTCGGCCTCTCCGAAGATGCTCGCAGGCATCGCTCTCTCCCTCCCGTCGGGTTGCGTCCCCTTCCGGCCGTCCGATTCTGCCACGGTCTGCGCGAGCCGGTCAGCGACGCATTCGTACCAGTCCGGACACGGCGCCGGGTGCGGCCACCCCCGTCCGCACACAGGCGCACACCAAGAGCGCGCTCCCTGATGAATACGCCCCGGGAGCCCCCACTGCTCAATGACCGACTGCTCAATGGCCGACAGCACAGAAAATCCCGCCCCCTGATGGGGACGGGATTTCCGGGACTGTGGAGCTAAGGAGAATTGAACTCCTGACCTCCTGCATGCCATGCAGGCGCTCTACCAACTGAGCTATAGCCCCTTGCGTTCTTCCCGCTCGGCGGGCGAACAAGAAGAACTTTAGCCTGCGACCAGCCGGAATGTGAAATCCGGGCCCGGGCGCCCACCGGGAGGCTCAGTCGTCGTCGCCGAGCACCGGTTCCGGCAGCGTGCCCGCGTTGTGCTCAAGGAGGCGCCAGCCCCGCGCGCCCCGGCCGAGGACCGACCAGCAGCAGTTGGTGAGACCGCCGAGCCCCTCCCAGTGGTGGGGCTCGAGGCCGAGGAGACGGCCGATCGTCGTGCGGATGGTGCCGCCGTGGCTGACCACCACCAGCGTGCCGTCCTCGGGCAGCTTCTCGGCGTGCCGCAGCACGACGGGAGCGGCCCGGTCGGCGACCTCGGTCTCCAGCTCGCCGCCGCCGCGGCGCACCGCCTCACCGCGCTTCCACGCGGCGTACTGATCGCCGAAGCGGGCGATGATCTCGTCGTGCGTCAGACCCTGCCAAGCACCGGCATACGTCTCCCGGAGCGCCTCCTCGTGCGTGACGGAGAGGTCGGTGATCGCGGAGAGCTCAGCCGCCGTGGCCGCGGCGCGCTTGAGGTCGGAGGCGACTATGGCGTCCGGCTTCAGGGAGGCGAGCAGCCGGGCGGCGCGCCTGGCCTGGGCGACACCCGTCTCGGTCAGCTCGATGTCCGTGGTGCCCTGGAAGCGGCGCTCCAGGTTCCACGCCGTCTGGCCGTGCCGCCACAGGATGATCCGCGGGCCGCGGTGGGTCACCGCAGCTCACCGTCCAGGTCGGCCTCCTCCGCGGCCTGCTGCTCGGCGTGCTCGGCGGCCTTGCCGCGGGTCGCCTTGGCGTCCTCGGGGAGGTCGATCTCGGGGCAGTCCTTCCACAGGCGCTCGAGCGCGTAGAAGACACGCTCCTCGCTGTGCTGGACGTGCACCACGATGTCCACGTAGTCGAGGAGGATCCAGCGGGCGTCGCGGTCTCCCTCGCGGCGGACCGGCTTGGCGCCGAGCTGCTTGTTCAGCTGCTCCTCGATCTCGTCGACGATCGACTTGACCTGGCGGTCGTTGGGCGCGGAGGCGAGCAGGAAGGCGTCCGTGATCGACAGCACGTCGCTGACGTCGTACGCGATGATGTCGTGCGCGAGCTTGTCGGCAGCCGCCTGGGCGGCGACAGTGATGAGCTCGGTGGAGCGGTCCGTGGCGGTCACTAGTGAGCTTTCCTTCGGCTGGTGGATACACCCCAAGGGTCTCACGGACCGCCGACAGCGCCCCAGACGATTACGTCACCGCCTCGGCGCGGGCCCTTCGCCGCCTCGGCGCGGACGGCTCGACACCGCCCGCGCCAGGCCGCTCTCACCCGGTCCGGTAGTCCTGTCCGAGCACTACGGAGACGTCGGCGTTGGCTGCCGTCTTCCCCTTGCGGACCGCGCTCGCGGGCAGGCCCAGGGTCTTGGCGACCTCGGCGGCCTGCGTCTTCTTGTCCGCGTCGGCATAGGTGACCTGCGACGCGGGCTGGGCCGCCGAGCCCGCGCCGCCGTCGATGAAGGTGTAGCCACCGTTGACCAGGGAGACCCGGGCGTCCTGGGTCGCGGCCTTCTTCCCGGAGGCGTTCTTGACGCCGACCCGCACGGCCGCGCCCTTCTCCGGGCTCTTCACCGCGCCGCCGAGGACGTCCTTGACCACGGCCTCGCCCGCGCCGTCGGACAGCGTGCCGTTCTGCTGCACCGGCAGCAGCGTGGTCTTGTAGTCGCCGCCCTTCGCGCGGTCGGCGAGCTTGGCGAGGAAGGCGCCGAGGTCCTTCTCCTCCAGGGAGGGGTCGAGGATCTGGGCGAGCGACTGCACGGTGGTCGTGGCCGCCTGCGGGTCCGACGACAGCTTGCGCAGGACGCCCTGCATGACCGCGCCGAAGCGCTGGAGCTGGTCGGCCTCCGTCTCGCCGGACGCGCGGTAGGTGGCGTACGCGACGGCCATCGGCCCGCTCAGGGTCTGCTGCTCGCCCTTCTTGACGAGGGGCGCCTCGCCCTTCTTGGCCTTGGGGTCGGGCACGTCGGCGTTCGTGTCGACGTCGATGTTGCCGACGAGTTCGACGAGGTTGTTCAGGTACGGGGTGTCCAGCCGCCAGGTGCCCTCGACCTGGGTGCCGAGCACCGTGTCGATCGAGTCGCGGGTGCCGGTCGAGCCGTCGTCGTCGACGGACTTGCCGAGCGTCGTCGGTGTGCCGTCGTCGTCCGAGACGGCGAGGGAGTTCGGCAGCAGGACGGTGGCGCCCCGCTCCGTGGTGGCGTTGTTCACCAGGAGGGCGGTGGAGGTCCCGCCGCCCTTGGTGTTGTGCAGGTGCAGGACGACCACGTCGCGCTTCTGCGGTCCTGTCGCGGCGGCCGCGCCGCCCTTGCCGTCGGACTGGCCGGGCAGCTTGTCCGCGAACCACAGGTAGCCGACGCCGCCCGCGATCACCAGGGCGAGGACCACGACGAGCGCGACGACCCGGGAACGCCCGCGCCGCTTGGCCTCCTCGCGCCGCTCGGTCCGGCTCTCGGTGAACTTCAGCCAGTCGATGACGTCTTCGGATTCCTCGTCCGGCTCCTCGATGAACGAGAACTGCTCGGTCTTGTACTCGCCCGGCTGTTCGCGCCGCGCCCCGCGCTCCGGCGCACGCCGCGCGGGCTCCGGCTGCTGTGGCTGCTGTGGCTGCTGTTGCCGAGGCGGCTGCTGAGGCTCCGGCGCGGCTTCGGGCTGAGGCTGGGGCTCCGGCGCGGGCCGCTGCTGCTGCGGGATCCACCCCGTGTCCTGGGCCGCGGTCGTGCCGTAGGAGGTACTGGTGTGGTCGTAGGAGGCGCCGGTGTTGTCGTACGAGGTTCCGGCGCCGCCGTACGCGCCGTAGGCCCCGTTCTCGTACCCCTGCTGCTGCCCGCCCTGTTGCTGCCCGCCCGCGTACGGGTCATACCCGTACCCCTGGTGCTGCTGCTGGGGCTGCTGATGCTGCTGGGTCTGCTGCTGAGGCACCTGCGGCTGCGGCTGCGTCGGCTGGACCTGCTGGTACACCGGCCGCCCGTACTCGTCGTACCCGACGACCTGGTACTGATCAGCCGCGTACTCGCCCGCATACGGGTCGCTGCCCGCATACGGGTCGTACTGTCGGTCGTTCACCGGTGCCCCTCTCGGCTCATTCGCCGCGGTACAGCTCGCGCTTGTCGATATAACGCACCACGCCGTCGGGCACCAGGTACCAGACCGGGTCTCCCTTGGCGACCCGCGCGCGGCAGTCCGTGGACGAGATGGCCAGGGCGGGCACCTCCACCAGGGAGACGCCGCCCTTGGGCAGTCCGGGGTCGGCCAGCGTGTGGCCCGGCCGGGTGACGCCGATGAAGTGCGCGAGGGAGAACAGCTCTTCCGTGTCCCGCCAGGTGAGGATCTGGCCGAGGGCGTCGGCGCCCGTGATGAAGAAGAGGTCCGTGTCGGGGTTGAGGGCACGCAGATCTCGCAGCGTGTCCGTCGTGTAGGTGGCCCCGCCGCGGTCGATGTCGATGCGGCTGACCGAGAACTGCGGGTTCTCCGCCGTCGCGATGACCGTCATCAGATAGCGGTCCTCGGCGGGCGAGACCTGCTTGTCGCTCTTCTGCCACGGCTGGCCGGTCGGCACGAACACCACCTCGTCGAGGTGGAATTGCGCCGCGACCTCACTGGCCGCCACGAGGTGTCCGTGGTGGATCGGATCAAACGTTCCGCCCATGACGCCCAGGCGGCGCTTGCCGTTGCTCACCGGACCGGTAGGCATGTCCTGCTCTCCCATGCGTGCAGACCCTACCGGCCCGGCGGACGGGCTCTGTTTCAGCGGTCCCGTTCAGCGGTCCCGATTGAAGCGGGTGGTGATCCACAGGAGCACCAGGAGGATGACGAACGCGCCGCCACCGGTGATGAGGGGGCTGAGGCTTTCGTGGTTGCCGCCGTGCTCGCCGCCCTCGGAGGCGAGAGTGACCAGCTGGGCGGCGTTGCTGTGGAGGCTCATCTCAGGCAGGACCTATCCGGAGGTGGGATGGACATAAAGACTTCGGGCCCATCGTAAGCGGGAGGCCCCTTCCGCCTTACGTCGACTCAGCCGTTGCGGTTGTCGGCACCCTCGTCGGCGCTCTTCTCAGCGCTCTTGTCAGCACCCTCGTCGGCGCTCTTGTCGCTGCCGGTGCCAGGACTCGTACCCGTACCCGCACCCGCACCGCTCCCCTGCCGGTAACCGCGCAACAGGAACCAGCCGACCAGTACGCATCCGACGACCATGACGATCAGCACGATCCGCAGCAGATTGCCCGGTCCCTGCTGCTGCGCGGCCTTGGCCGCCTCCGTGAGCCAGTCGGCCCCAGGGTTGTGCTCCATGACGGAAGACTCCTTCTGTGTGCTGCCCTGTCACGGTATCTCCGCCTAGGCTTGGCCCCACCTCGGGGGCACGAGAGGACGAGACATGGGGGATGCGGCATGACCGACGACAACCACCGCGACGGGGACGGCGAGGGCCACGAGCGGGTGCCGAGCCGACAGCGCAGGCGCTTCCCCGGCATCTCGTCGCGGGCCTACGAGCACCCGGCGGACCGCTCGGCCCTGGTGGCCCTGCGCAAGCTCAGCGGCTTCGACACGGTCTTCAAGGCCCTCAGCGGCCTGCTCCCCGAGCGGAGCCTGAGGCTCCTGTTCCTGTCGGACTCCGTGCGCGTGTCCGACGCGCAGTTCGCGCACCTCAACACCATGCTGCGGGACGCCTGTTACATCCTGGACCTGGAGAAGGTCCCGCCGATGTACGTGAACCAGGACCCGAATCCGAACGCGATGTGCATCGGCCTGGACGAGCCGATCATCGTCGTGACGACGGGCCTGGTCGAGCTGCTCGACGAGGAGGAGATGCGGGCGGTCGTCGGCCACGAGGTGGGCCACGCCCTCTCCGGCCACTCCGTCTACCGCACGATCCTGCTGTTCCTGACGAACCTCGCCCTCAAGGTCGCGTGGATCCCGCTCGGCAACGTCGCGATCATGGCGATCGTGACGGCGCTGCGCGAGTGGTTCCGCAAGTCCGAGCTTTCGGCGGACCGGGCGGGCCTGCTGGTCGGGCAGGACCTGAAGGCCTCGATGCGCGGCCTGATGAAACTCGCGGGCGGCAACCACCTGCACGAGATGAACGTGGACGCGTTCCTGGAGCAGGCCGAGGAGTACGAGGCCGGGGGCGACCTGCGCGACTCCGTGCTGAAGATCCTCAACGTCCTGCCGCGCACGCACCCCTTCGCCGCGGTCCGCGCCGCCGAGCTGAAGAAGTGGGCCGAGTCACGCGACTTCCAGCGGATCATGGACGGCCACTACCCCCGCCGGGACGAGGACAAGGACACCTCGGTCTCCGACTCCTTCCGGCAGTCGGCGTCGTCGTACGCCGACAACATGCGCAGCAGCAAGGACCCGCTGATGAAGCTGGTCAACGACCTCGCGGGCGGCGCGGGCGACCTGGGCGGCAAGCTGCGCGGCAGGTTCACCGGGCAGGGCGGCCAGGACAACGGCGGCAGCGCGCCGGAGGACAAGCAGCCGTAGCCGCACGGATCCGGCTCAGGACGCGGAGAGCGAAGGCTGGGCCGACGCCGCGAGCGACCCGCACAGCGGCGTCGCGCCCCCGGTCGCGTACGGATCGGTACCGGCCGGGCCGCCCGCCTTCGCCTTCTCCCCGGCGAGCAGCGGCCGCAGATGGCTCGCCGACTCGGCGGCGCAGGCCAGCGGGCCCGCCTGGGTGACCGAGCTGAGCAGCTCGGCCCGGTGCATCCGCAGGTCGTCCCGGTCGAAGCGGAAGTGCAGCTCGCGGCGGACGGTGAACAGGGACGCCTCGGCCTGCTCGCCGTCGGCGCCCTTGGCGCTCTCGGCGCCGCGCAGCGCGTAGACGAACGTGTGGTCCGAGGTCACTTCGAGGGTGTTCTTGTCGGTCTCGACGATCCGCAGCGTGCCCTCGGTCCTGACCCGCCTGTCGGCGAGCGCGGTGCGCGCCGGGTCGAACCGCACGAGCCAGCCGGTCGCGGCATGCCGCCCGTCGGCCTCCGGGCGGGCGAGGCTCTGGTCGAACTGGGCGTACTGCTCGGGGTCGATGAGGAGGCGTACGTCGCGCGGGGAGCCGCCGCCGAGCACGTCCGGGTCGAGTGCGGACTCCACCAGATAGTCCTTGGCGGTGACCAGCGCCGCCATCACCTGGCTGTCCGAGAAGTGTGAAGTGCGGCGCGCGGGCGGGAGGTTGATGCCTCCCGCGCCCACCCGGAGCTCCGCGGCCGGGCTGTGCGCGTAGAGGTCGGAGACGCTCCTGGAGCCCGGCACGCGGCCCGCCGGGGCGAGGGGCGTCACCGTCATGCGCAGCGGTTCGGGGCGCTTGACCGCCGGGGACTGGTACGGACTGCGCAGGCCCATGTAGATCGCGGTGCCGAAGGCGACCGCTATCAGCACGACGAGTATCAACAGCTGCCGGGAGAGCGTCCGGTGGAGGCCGGGGCGGCGGCGCACGGCGCGCGTGTGGTCGCCCATGCGCTCCTGCGCGGAGAACTCCTGGAGGCGGGCAGCCCGCACGAACGACTCGTCGAAGACCACCGACCGATACTCGTCCTCGCCACCACTGGGAGTGCCCTCGGGTGTCCCCGCGGGTGGATCTCCTGGCCTGCCCATACCTTCAGAGTAGGTCCCCGGGCCGCCAGGTAAACGCCCTGGTACGCGACAAGTTCTGACAATCCCTCACGGCGTGCGCGGCACCGCGGGCACGGCGGACTGGCTGAACTCGGCGGAGACGGAGGGGCTGGGCGACGCCTCCTTGTCGGCGCTCTGCCCGACCTCGGTGGAGGCGGGCGCGGGCACCTGGCCCTGGCCGCCCGACGAGGCACCCCGATAGACGGCGGTGAAGGCGAGGGCGACCATGCCTATGCCCATCAGGAGGGCGAGCATCCAGGCTATGGGGCGATGCCAGCGGACCTGGCCGGGGTGGCGGCCCGGGCGGCCGTACCCCCCGGGCGGGTCGTGTTCGTAGGCGTCGTCGAGGTCGTCGTCGCGGCCGAATTCGGCGCCGTCGTCGGGGCCGAAACCGTCCTCGTACAGCTCGTCGTCCGCCGTGTCGTGGCCCCGGCCACGGGTGCGTGCCCGGCGGGCCTCCGTCTCGGAGGCCTCGGCGCGCGCCTGGGCGGCTGCCAGCAGCCGCTCCACGGCGGTCGGTTCATGGATCTCCGCGGCTCGCACGAAGTCCTCGTCGAAGACCACGGAGGCGAACTCTTCGTCCGCACCCCCGCGGTCGCGGTCGTCGTCGGGCTCCCAGCCGTCAGGGAAAGACGGCGTGCCCCCCACGTCCTCCGGCACCCCTCCAGCCTAGACCCGGAAGGGGCAATTTGGGCAGACGGTAAGGGAATTCAGCGGATGTGACCGTCGCCCGTGACGATGTACTTGGTGGAGGTCAGCTCGGGCAGTCCCATCGGGCCGCGCGCGTGCAGCTTCTGGGTGGAGATGCCGATCTCGGCGCCGAAGCCGAACTGGCCGCCGTCGGTGAAGCGCGTCGAGGCGTTCACGGCGACCGTGGTGGAGTCCACGAGCTGGGTGAAGCGGCGGGCGGCCCGCTGCGAGGTGGTGACGATGGCCTCGGTGTGCCCGGAGGTCCACAGCCGGATGTGCTCGACGGCCTGCTCCAGCGTGTCGACGACGGCGGCCGCGATGTCGTACGAGAGGTACTCGGTCTCCCAGTCCTCGGTGGTCGCGGCGACGACGGTGGCCTTGCTGCCCTCGGCGTAGGTGATGGCGCGCTCGTCCGCGTGGACGGTGACACCGGCCTCGGCGAGGGCGTCCAGGGCGCGCGGCAGGAACGCGTCGGCGATGTCCCGGTGCACGAGCAGGGTCTCGGCGGCGTTGCAGACGCTGGGGCGCTGCGCCTTGGAGTTGATCAGGATGTCCACGGCCATGTCGAGGTCGGCCTCGGCGTCCACGTACACGTGGCAGTTGCCGGTGCCGGTCTCGATGACGGGGACGGTGGACTCCTCGACGACGGTCCTGATCAGCGAGGCGCCGCCGCGCGGGATGAGGACGTCGACGAGGCCGCGGGCGCGCATGAGCTCGCGCACGGAGTCGCGGCTCTCGCCCGGGACGAGCTGGACGGCGTCGGCGGGCAGTCCCGCGCCGTGCACCGCGTCGCGCAGGACGCGCACGAGGGCGGCGTTCGACGCGTACGCCGAGGACGAGCCGCGCAGCAGGACGGCGTTGCCGGACTTCAGGCAGAGGGCGGCCGCGTCCACGGTGACGTTCGGGCGGGCCTCGTAGATGATCCCGACGACGCCGAGGGGGACACGGACCTGGCGCAGGTCGATGCCGTTGGGGAGCGTCGAGCCGCGGACGACCTCGCCGACCGGGTCGGGCAGGGCGGCCACGTCGCGCACGTCGGCGGCGATGGCGCGGACCCGCTCGGGGGTGAGGGTGAGCCGGTCGACGATCGACTCGCTGGTGCCGGCCTCGCGGGCGCGCTCCGTGTCCTTGCCGTTGGCCTCGACGATCTCGGCGGTCCGCACCTCGAGCGCGTCGGCGATCGCGAGCAGCGCGTCGTCCTTGGCGGCACGCGGCTGTGGGGCGAGCGTGGCGGCGGCGCCGCGGGCGCGGTAGGCGGCCTGGGCGACCGGCGAGAGGTTGTCGTAGGGCGAGACGGGAGAGAGCGACGTCATGCCCGCAGGGTAATCCCCGTGCGGGGAGCGTCCACCCGGTATCCCATTCCCCGAGACCGGCTCCGGGGTGTGCCATGGGAGCAAAGGATCGGTGCCCCGCCGGGACGACGGCTCAAAACGGGTGCACGCCGACGGGGGTGGCTGGTAACGGTCCGTACCCCTCCGCGATGCGTTGGTGATATGTGTCGCGGCCGATCACTTCGAGCCCCACGATCTCCCACGGGGGCAGCTGCGCGCTCTGCCGGTGCTCGCCCCACAGCCGCAGCGCGACCGCGGCGGCGTCGTGCAGGTCGCGGGCCTCCTCCCAGTAGCGGATCTCCGCGTGGTCCGGCGCGTACCTGCTGGTGAGCAGAAAGGGATGGTCGTGGGCGAGCTGCTCCAGGCCCCGCCTGACCTCGTCGAGCGGCGCTTCGGCACCCGAGACGCTCAGCGTGACGTGCCAGAGGCGGGGCGTCTCGACCGGCTCGCCCTCCCGGCCCTCGCCCGCGTCGGCCGCGCGTGGCCCGTGCGGATCGCTCTCGTACGCCGTCCCCGCGGCGACGCTCGTCAGCGCCCGCTCAGCCGAGCCGCGGGACGCCGCCCCTGGGCGCACTCGTCTCACGACGGCCTCCTTTACGCAATGGTGTGCCGATACGCAACGGTCATGCAGAACTGTCTTCAACAAAGTTGAGCAGGCCAAGCAGTCCCGCGGGGCGGTTTTGGGGAGTTTCACCTTCCGCGGGGCGGTCGGCCGGGGCCGTGCGCGACGGTTTTCAGCCGGGGCGGGTGAGGCGTATGGGACGGATGGTCCGATGCCACCTGGGGCTTTCCCCCGGGCTATCCGTGCAGCGGGACGAGGTCGTCCCGGTGCACGACCTCCCGCTCGTACGCAGGTCCGAGTTCCCGTGCGAGGTCCCGCGTGGAGCGCCCGATGAGCAACGGGATCTCCTTGGCGTCGAAGTTCACCAGACCGCGCGCCACCGCCCGGCCCCCGGCGTCCCGCAGTTCGACGGGGTCGCCCGCGGTGAACTCCCCCTCGACCGCGGCGATCCCGGCGGGCAGCAGCGACTTGCGCCCCTCGACGACCGCGCGCACCGCGCCCTCGTCCAGGGTGAGGGCGCCCCGCGGCTCGGAGGCGTGCTGCAGCCACAGCAGACGGTCGGCGGAGCGGCGTCCCGTGCGGTGGAAGTACGTCCCGGTGGCGCGGCCCGCGAGGGCGTCGCCCGCCTGGCTCGCGGAGGTCAGGACGACCGGAATGCCCGCGGCCGCGGCGATCCGTGCCGCCTCGACCTTGGTGACCATGCCGCCCGTGCCGACGCCCGCCTTGCCCGCGCTGCCGATCTCGACGTGCGCCATGTCGGCGGGTCCCGTGACCTCGTCGATGCGGGAGGTGCCGGGCTTCGCGGGGTCGCCGTCGTAGAGGCCGTCCACGTCGGAGAGGAGGACGAGGAGGTCGGCGTGGACGAGGTGGGCGACGAGGGCGGCGAGCCGGTCGTTGTCGCCGAAGCGGATCTCGGCGGTGGCCACGGTGTCGTTCTCGTTCACGACCGGCAGCGCGCCCATCGCGAGCAGCTGGTCGAGGGTGCGCGATGCGTTGCGGTGGTGGGCCCTGCGGGCCATGTCGTCGGAGGTGAGGAGCACCTGTCCGACGCGTACGCCGTAGCGCGCGAAGGAGGCCGTGTAGCGGGCCACGAGCAGGCCCTGGCCCACGCTGGCCGCCGCCTGCTGGCGGGCGAGGTCCTTGGGGCGGCGCACCAGGCCGAGCGGGGAGAGGCCCGCGGCGATGGCGCCGGACGAGACGAGCACGATCTCGCGCCTGCCGCCGTCGCGGCTCTTGGCGAGCACGTCGACGAGGGCGTCAACACGGTCCGCGTCCAGGCCCCCCGATGCGGTGGTCAGGGACGACGACCCGACCTTGACGACGACCCGCCGGGCCTCTGCCACTGACTGCCTTGCCGCTGCCACGCTCTTCCCCAAATGATCCCGATGCCCCGGACCTGCGATCCCCGGACCTGCAATCTACGTGAGGCCACGGGCCCGGCGCCTGCCCGTCCCGAGGGGCGGACCGGGGCCGGAGGGGCCTGTGGGGCCGGGCCCCGCGGGAGTGGACGTATTCACGTCAGAGGCGAAAATCGGCCTGGAGGTTCAGTCCCTTTGACCCTTTATCCGGTGATTGACATCACGGAAGATTGCTAGGGAGCCACTGCACGTCATACGGTCAGTGGTCGACTTCCCCCCATTCCCTCTGACACCCCCGCCAGGAGCCCAAGCCCGTGCCCTCTGCCGGACTCGCCCCCCGACGCATCGTGCAGCTGTCCGCGCTGTTCGCGATGTTCGCGCTCTTCGCGACACAGCTCGCGACCGCGCTGATCCCCTACGTCCCGGTGTTCATCGCCGCGGCCGCCGCGAACCTCGCGCTGGACATCTATCTGCAGTACAAGCAGCCGGGCCTCCTCTCCCTCCTTGGCAAGATCCGCTTCGACGTCACGGTGCGCCAGCTCCTGCGCGACATGCTGATCCTGGTCGGCCTGCTGCGCATCGACGGCATCGAGCCGCTGGCCGAGCAGTCGCCGCTGACGATCGCGCTGCTCTCGTTCTACGTCCTGCACTTCGGCTGCCAGGCCGTCGCCGTGCTGGTGCGCCGCACCCGCTCGCTGCCGATCGTCACGCGCAACATCGACACGTCGAAGCTGCACCTGACGGCCGCCCCGCCGCGGATCCTGTCCCGCCGCCAGGCCCACCGCCTGCTGACCTTCTCGGTCCCGACGACGGTCGGCCTGCTGGTCACCGCGGCGACCACCGACGCGTACTGGGGCGGCATCGGGCTCGCCGTCTCCATCCTGCTGATCGGTGGCGGTGCGCTCCACCTCGCCACCTGGCTGCTGCCGAAGAAGCGGGCGCTGCACGACCAGAAGGTCATGGAGTGGCTCGACGAGTGGCTCGCCGACTACAAGCCGACCGTCGCCATGTACTTCTCCGGCGGCACGACGTCCGCGTACCAGGCGAACATGTGGCTCTCCACGCTCTCCGAGCTCGACGGCAAGCCGCTGATCGTGCTGCGCGAGCGCTTCATGGTGCAGAAGATCGACGCGACGGACGTCCCGATCATCTGCTTCCCGAAGGTCGCCACGATGTTCTCGCTGGAGACGTCGACGCTGAAGATGATGCTGCACCCGGCGAACGCCGCGAAGACCTCGCAGGTCCTGCGCATCCCGACGATCAAGCACGCCTTCATCAACCACGGCGAGAGCGACAAGCTCTCCTCCTGCAACCCCTACGCGAAGGCGTACGACGAGGTGTGGGTGGCGGGCCCCGCGGCCCGCGACCGCTACCAGCTCGCGGACATCGGCGTCGAGGACAAGGACGTGGTCGAGGTCGGCCGTCCGCAGCTGTCCCCGATCCGCCCGTACGTCGGCGCGCCCACCGGTGCGTTCACGACCGTTCTGTACGCCCCCACCTGGGAGGGCTGGGACGGCAACCCCGGCAACACCTCGGTGGTCCTTGCGGGCGAGAACATCGTCCGTGAGCTCCTTGCGGACCCGGCCGTGCGCCTCGTCTACAAGCCGCACCCGATGACCGGCTCGCAGAACCCGCTCGCGGGCGCCGCGAACGAGCGCATCAAGGCGATGATCCTCGCCGCCAACACCAAGCGGTCCGGCGACCGCCCGGGCGCCGACGCCGCGGCCGAGCTGGCCGCCCGCGCCGCCGACCTGGACCGGCTGACCGCGCGGAGCTTCCGCAAGAGCGCGGACGAGCAGGAGCGGATGATGCTCCAGGGCGCCCCCGAGGGCGACCAGCAGGCGCAGGTGGCGGCCGCCACGGCCGCGTGGGAGACCGCGTTCTGGGCCTCCTTCCCCGAGTGGGAGCACCAGATCATCACCACCGCGCGCCCCGCGATCTTCAACTGCTTCAACCAGGCCGACCTGCTGATCAGCGATGTCTCCTCGGTCGTCTCCGACTGGCTGAGCAGCGAGAAGCCGTACGCGGTCGCCAACACCGCGGGCATGACGGAGGCGGAGTTCCGCGCGAGCTTCCCGACGGCGTCCGCGGCGACGATCCTGACGCCCGAGGCGGACGGCGTGGCTGCCCTTCTGAAGGCCGTACGCGCCCCGGAGCTCGACTCCCACGCCGAGGCCCGCGCCGGGCTCAAGGAGCACCTCCTGGGCCCCTCCGACCCGCCTTCCCTGGTCCGCTTCAACGCCGCGGCGCTCGCACTGAGCGCCCAGGCCGACGAGCGCCGTGCCCGCATGGCCTCCCGCGTCGACGCGGACATCCCGGGCCAGCGCGTCGCTGAGGAAGCGGCGGAGGAGACGGAGCAGGACCCGACGGAGTCGAACGGCGCGGAGGACACGGTCACCGCGTGACCGCCTGAAGACGCCTGAGCGCGCCTGTAGCGAACGAGAAGGGCCCCGGAGCTTGATAGCTCCGGGGCCCTTCTCGTCGGCTTCGGCCAGCGGTTCCAGCAGCGAGTGCTAGAAGGGCTTGAAGTCGTCGTACTCCCGCTGCGCCTCGTCCCGCTCCGCGTCGCGGTCCCTGCGGCGCTGCGCGGCCGGGCGGGGCGCTTCGAGGCGGTGGTCCTCGCCACGGCGTCCCAGCATCTCCGCGCCCGCCATCATGGTCGGCTCCCAGTCGAAGACGACCGCGTTCTCCTCGGGGCCGATGGCGACGCCGTCGCCGTTGCGGGCGCCCGCCTTCATCAACGATTCCTCGACGCCGAGGCGGCTGAGACGGTCCGCGAGGTAGCCGACGGCCTCGTCGTTGTTGAAGTCGGTCTGGCGCACCCAGCGCTCCGGCTTCTCGCCGCGCACGCGGTACAGCGGCTCGCCGTCGGCGTCCTCGCGGGTGACCGTGAAGCCGCTGTCGTCCACGGCCTTGGGGCGGATGACGATGCGGGTCGCCTCCTCCTTCGGCTTCGCGGCACGCGCCTCGCCGACCAGCTCGGCGAGGGCGAAGGAGAGCTCCTTGAGGCCCTTGTGCGCGACGGCCGACACCTCGAAGACGCGGTAGCCGCGCTCCTCCAGGTCGGGCCTGACCAGGTCGGCGAGGTCCTGTCCGTCCGGCACGTCGATCTTGTTCAGGACGACCATGCGCGGCCGGTTCTCCAGGCCCGCGCCGTACTCCCGCAGCTCGGCCTCGATGACGTCGAGGTCGGAGACGGGGTCGCGGTCGGACTCCAGGGTCGCCGTGTCGAGCACGTGCACGAGCACGCTGCAGCGCTCGACGTGCCGCAGGAACTCCAGGCCGAGGCCGCGGCCCTGGCTGGCGCCCGGGATGAGGCCGGGCACGTCGGCGACGGTGTAGACGGTCGACCCCGCGGTCACCACACCGAGGTTGGGGACGAGGGTCGTGAACGGGTAGTCCGCGATCTTCGGCTTCGCCGCGCTCAGCACGGAGATCAGCGAGGACTTGCCCGCGCTCGGGTACCCCACCAGGGCCACGTCGGCGACGGTCTTGAGCTCGAGGACGACGTCCCGCTCCTCGCCCGGCACACCGAGCAGCGCGAAGCCGGGGGCCTTGCGGCGGGCGGAGGCCAGCGCCGCGTTGCCGAGGCCGCCGCGGCCGCCCTGGCCCGCGACGAAGGTGGTGCCTTGGCCGACCAGGTCCGCGAGGACGTTGCCGTCCTTGTCAAGGACGACCGTGCCGTCCGGGACGGGCAGGACCAGGTCCTGGCCGTCCTTGCCGGAGCGGTTGTCACCGGCGCCGGGCTGGCCGTTGGTGGCCTTGCGGTGCGGGCTGTGGTGGTAGTCGAGGAGCGTGGTGACGTCCTGGTCGACGACCAGGATCACGTCACCGCCGCGGCCGCCGTTCCCGCCGTCGGGACCGCCGAGCGGCTTGAACTTCTCACGGTGGACGGAGGCACAGCCGTGGCCCCCGTTACCCGCGGCGGCGTGCAGCTCGACGCGGTCCACGAAGGTGGTCATGGTTCGGTGCCTCCAGAAACTTACGGAAATGTCTTAGCTGTAACTATTTACAACACGCGAAAGGCGGACCCGCTTCCCGATCATCGGGAAGAAAGGTCCGCCTTCGCAGAACTCGCTCGACGAGCGCCCAGTCAGTCAGTGAAGACGGACTCAGACGACCGGAACGATGTTCACGACCTTGCGGCCGCGGTGGGTACCGAACTCCACCGCACCCGCGGCCAGCGCGAACAGGGTGTCGTCCTTGCCACGGCCGACGCCGGAGCCCGGGTGGAAGTGGGTGCCACGCTGGCGGACCAGGATCTCACCGGCGTTGACGGCCTGACCGCCGAAGCGCTTCACGCCGAGCCGCTGAGCATTGGAATCGCGCCCGTTCCGAGTGGACGATGCGCCCTTCTTGTGTGCCATCTTGTCTCAGTCCCTTACTTCGCAGCCGTGGGGATACCGGTGATCTTGATCGCCGTGTACTGCTGACGGTGACCCTGACGACGGCGGTAGCCGGTCTTGTTCTTGTAGCGAAGGATGTCGATCTTCGCGCCCTTGTGGTGGTCCACGACCTCGGCCTGGACCTTGATGCCGGCCAGCACCCACGGGTCGCTGGTCACAGCGTCGCCGTCGACAACGAGCAGGGTCGAGAGCTCGACCGTGTCGCCAACCTTGGCAGTGGAAATCTTGTCAACCTCAACGATGTCGTCGACAGCAACCTTGTGCTGGCGACCACCGCTGCGCACGATGGCGTACACGCGGATCTCTCTCTCGCTCGGAACGGGACCCCCGCAGTCCAGCCGCCCGCGCAAGCGGAACGGCCTCTCTCACGACCTGGACCGCATGGCCTGGACCGGGAGAGGAAAAAGGTTTACAGGGGGCGGGCGTGCATAGGAACACGCCGACGGTCTAGGTTACGGGGCCGCCCCGGAAGGGTCAAACCGGCCCCGCCCCCCCCGGTCATCGGACCGGATTCTCACCGTCCGGCGGCAGCGGCTTGACGCCCTTGCACAGGTCCGTCTTGTCGGCGCTGCCCGGCCAGGCCACGGCCCGCGTGCGGTCGAAGTGCGAGCGGTACGTGTTGTGCACCGAGTCGTCGTCGATCTTGACGATCGCCTCGTCGTTCTCGCGCAGCGCCGGCGCCGTGTAGTTCTGCGAGCCGGTGAAGGAGACCTTGTTCCGCTTGCCGTCGTACATGCCGTCGACGAGCAGGTACTTCGAGTGGATGATGTACGGCGTCGTGAGGCGGGTGCCGGGGTGCAGCGGGTCCCGGTCGTCGTTGTAGCAGCGCATGGACGGGCCGCCCGCCTTGTGTAGCTGCTCCCAGGTGCCCGGGGTGCCGTTCTGGCTCTTGGCGCTGTCCGTCTCCGCGTACAGGATGCTCACCGAGCAGCCCGCCTTCTTCAGCGAGACGAGCTTGTCGGCGATCTGCTTCCGCGTGATCTTGAAGATCGCGGCGCGGACCTTGGTGTGCTGCGTGGTGCCCGCGGTGTCCTTGTACGTGCACTTCACGTTGTTCAGGACCGAGTACATGGTGTCGGTCTCGTTGACCGTGCCGTTGCGCGGGAAGAAGTACGCCTTGTAGCGGCCGCTGCTGACCGTGCGGTAGTCCCAGTCCGCCCAGCGCTTGCCGAGCATGTCGGTGAAGTAGTCCGCGTACGCGTCGTACATCGCGGGGTTGTTCGGCAGCAGCAGCGCGTCGTTGAAGAACTTGGTGTGCGCCGACGGCGTCGAGTTCGACGTGGTCTGCACGACCACGTCCTTGGCGCCCTCGACCTCCGAGAACAGCCAGAACTTGTTGTGCATGATCGATTTGCCGTACCGCGGGTCGCCCAGGCAGGACTTCCCGGCCGGGCAGAGCGACACGAACGACGTCTTGCTCTTGTCCGTGCCGAGCGCCGTCTTCAGCGTGTTGTACGAGGTGTTCGTGGGCCGGTCGCTCTTGCTGGTCTCGTCGAGCAGCATCTGCACGTGCACGCCGCGGTTCTTGGCGTCGACGAGCGCGTCCACGACCGACGCCTCCCACACGTGGTAGACCGCGACCTTGATGGTCGAGCCCGGCACCGCGGAGTTCGTCAGCTCGATCAGGCGGGCCCGGATCGCGTACTGCCCGTCGACGTCGCCCTTCGGGTCGTTGAAGATCGGCCCTTCCGTCCAGGTCGGCCCGGGGTCCGCCGAAGCGGCCCCGACGGAGCCCACGGCCTGGATCCCTGCCGCCGAAAGGACCGTGGCCAGTGCCACTGCCTGGCGGCCGCCCTTGACCGGTTTCACGGCACGGTGTCGCCCCGTGCCCCTCAGGCGCCCGTGCGCCATCTGTCATCCCTCCCCCGGACGCGGGCACGCAGTCTCCCCAAACGCGTGCTTACGTCCCCGTTCATTTATCAGACCTCATGAGTTTTACAGGTACACCCTTGAGCTCCAAGTCCGGGGCGACCCGCTTCATGCTTTCGAGCTGTAGTGACCCGTTTGCCGGACACAGCGGTGCCCCCTGCCCGGCGAGAACGCCGTGCAGGGGGCACCGGTGTGCGAAGGGGTCAGGCCCCGTCGGCGCTCGCGGAGACGCCGGACGGCGTCTGCTCCGCCGCCGCGGCCTTCTTCGCCGTCGCCTTCGTCGCCTTCTTGGCCGTCGTCTTCTTGGCGGCCGTCTTCTTGGCCGCGGTCTTCTTGGCGGCCGTCTTCTTCGCGGGCGCCTTCTTGGCCGCCGTCTTGCGCGCCGTCTTCTTGGCCGGAGCGGCTTCCTCGGCGGGCGCCTCGGTCTCCGTCACGGCCTTCTCGGCGGGCTGCTCGGCGGCCTTGTCCGCGGGCTTCTCGGCCGACGGGACCACCGTGACGGCCGCGTCCGCGGCCGACGCGGTCGGCGCGGTGGCCTTGCGCACCGCACGACGGCGGGCACGCGGCGGCGCGGCGTCGGCGACGGGCGCCTCCGCCACGGGCTCGGCCACCGGCTCGGCGACCTGCTCCGCCTTCGGCGCCTCCGCCACGACGACCTCGGTGGCCTCGGGCTCAGCGGCCTTCGGCGAACCGGCGGGCGACGTCGCCTTGCGGACCGCACGACGGCGCGTACGTCCCTTCGGCGCGGCGTCGTCCACCGGAGCCTCCGGAGCCGCTGCGACCCCGTCGTGCGCCTCGTGCGCCGCCTCGACGGCCGCGGGGGTGCCCACCATCGGGTCCTCGGCGGCCGGGGCCTCCGTGCGGGCGACGTCGGACTCGACGACCGGCACCTCGGCGGCCTTGGCCTCCGCCTTCGCGGCCCGCTCCGCCTTCTCGGCGGCCTTGGCCTTCTTGCCCGACTTCTTCGCGCCCTTGGGAGCGTCGGCCTTCGGGGCCTCCGAGGCCTCCGACACGGGTGCGGTCTCCGCGCGGGGAGCGCCCGCGGGAGCCGACGCGCGACGGGTCGCGCGACGCCGCGAACGGCCACGGGACGACATCGCCGCCTCGGCCTCGGCCGCGCTGCTGTAGAGCTCCTCGTCCGCGACGAACTCGGGCTCGGGCAGCGCCACCGGAGCGGCCGCCTCGGCCGCGACCTCAGCTGCGGTCTCGGTCTCCGGCTCGGCCGGGCCGTCCGCCGTCTCCACCTCGTGCGTGTGCTCGTGACCGTGGTCCTGCTGGTCCGAGCCGCCACGGCCGCGCTTCTTGCGCTTGCCGCCGCCACCGACGGAGGTCGGCTGCTCCATGTGCACGATGACGCCACGGCCGTTGCAGTGGACGCAGGTCTCGGAGAAGGACTCCAGGAGGCCCTGTCCGACGCGCTTGCGGGTCATCTGGACCAGGCCGAGCGAGGTGACCTCGGCGACCTGGTGCTTGGTCCGGTCCCGGCCCAGGCACTCCAGGAGACGGCGCAGGACCAGGTCCCTGTTCGACTCCAGGACCATGTCGATGAAGTCGATGACGACGATGCCGCCGAGGTCGCGCAGGCGCAGCTGGCGCACGATCTCCTCGGCCGCTTCGAGGTTGTTCCTCGTCACGGTCTCTTCGAGGTTGCCGCCCTGCCCGGTGAACTTGCCGGTGTTGACGTCGACGACGATCATCGCCTCGGTCTTGTCGATCACCAGCGAGCCGCCGCTCGGCAGCCAGACCTTGCGGTCCAGGGCCTTGGCGAGCTGCTCGTCGATCCGGTACGTCGCGAAGACGTCGACCTCGGACGTCCACTTGGAGAGGCGGTCCGCCAGGTCGGGCGCGACGTGCGAGACGTATCCGTGGATGGTCTGCCACGCCTCGTCACCGCTGACGATGACCTTGGAGAAGTCCTCGTTGAAGATGTCGCGGACGACGCGGACGGTCATGTCCGGCTCGCCGTAGAGCAGGCTCGGCGAGCTCGTCGAGGCCGCCTTCGCCTTCTTCTGGATGTCCTCCCACTGCTGCTGCAGACGCTCGACGTCGCGGCGCAGCTCGTCCTCGCTCGCGCCCTCGGCCGCGGTGCGCACGATGACGCCCGCGTCCTCGGGGACGATCTTCTTGAGGATGGTCTTCAGACGCGCGCGCTCGGTGTCGGGCAGCTTGCGGCTGATGCCGGTCATCGAGCCCTCGGGCACGTACACCAGGTAGCGGCCAGGCAGCGAGACCTGGCTGGTCAGGCGGGCGCCCTTGTGGCCGATCGGGTCCTTCGTGACCTGCACGAGGACCGACTGGCCGGACTTCAGGGCGGACTCGATGCGCCGGGGGCCGTTGGCCATCCCGAGCGCCTCGAAGTTGACCTCACCGGCGTACAGGACGGCGTTGCGGCCCTTGCCGATGTCGATGAACGCGGCCTCCATGGACGGCAGCACGTTCTGGACCTTGCCCAGGTAGACGTTGCCGACGTACGAGGTGGCCTGCTCCTTGTTGACGTAGTGCTCGACGAGCACGTTGTCCTCGAGGACGCCGATCTGGGTGCGCTCGCCGTTCTGGCGGACGACCATCACGCGCTCGACGGCCTCGCGGCGGGCCAGGAACTCGGCCTCGGTGATGATCGGGACGCGGCGGCGGCCCTGCTCGCGGCCCTCGCGGCGGCGCTGCTTCTTGGCCTCCAGGCGGGTCGAGCCCTTGATGGACTGGACCTCGTCGGCGCCGGTGCCGAGCTCGCGCTCTTCCTTCTTGCGCGGCTCACGGACCTTGACGACCGTGCGCTCCGGGTCGCTGTCGCCCGGCTCGCCCTCGGCGGAGTCACCGGCACGGCGACGGCGACGACGGCGGCGACGGCTGCTGCTGGAACCGCCGGACTCCGAAGCCGACTCCTCGGCGTCGTCGGACTCCTCGGCGTCCTGCTCGGCGTCGTCGGACGCCTCGTCGGACCGCTCCGCCTGCTCGGCGTCGTCGTCGGACTCGCCCGACGCGTCGTTCTGCTCGTTGTCCTGGTCGGCGGAGTCACCGCGGCGACGGCGACGGCCACCGCGACGGCGACGGCGGCCCTGGCGCTCGCCGGACTCCTCCGTGTCGTCGTCGGAGTCGGCCTGCTCGGCGGCGGCCTCTTCGGGCTCGTCGGCCTGCTGCTCCTCGACGGCGGCCTTGACGGGCTCGCGCTCCTCGGCGGCAGCGGGCTGCTCGTCCGCGGCGCGACGGCGGCGGCGACGGCGCGGGGTCGTCTCCTCCTCGGCGACGGGGGCGGGCGCGGCAGCGGGGGCGGGCTCGGCGGGCGTCTCCTCCGCGGCCTCGGCGGCGGCCGCCGCGGCGGCGCGCTCCGGGGTCTGGAACATCGGCTCGGCGAACACGGGGGCCTGGAAGACGGCGACGGCGGGGCGGGCGTTCTTGCGGCCGCCGTCCTCGCCTGATTCCTCGGCGCGCTGCGCCTTGCGGGCCTTGTGACCGGACGGCGCGGAGAAGCCGGTGGCCGCGGTCTTGCGGGTGGCGCGACGGCGACGGCCGCGGGGCGCGTCGTCCTCGGCGGCGTCGGCTTCCTCGACCTGAGGCTTCTCGGCCGGGGCCTGCTCGGCGGCGGCGGGCTGCTCGGCGAGCTTCGCGGCCACCTCCTTCTCGGCGGCCTTCGGGGCACCGGCGGGAGCGGAGGCACCACGGGTGGCACGACGGCGCGTACGCCCCTTCGGCGCATCTTCCTCGACGACCGGCTGAGCCTTCGCGGGAGCCTCATCGACGACGGCAGCGGTCTCCTCGACGGCGGCCTGCGGCTCGTCGGCGGGAGCGGAGGCGCCACGGGTGGCGCGACGGCGCGTACGCCCCTTCGGCGCGTCCTCCTCGGCAACCGGCTGGGCCTTCGCGGGAGCCTCGTCGACAGCGACAGCGGCGGCCGTCTCATCGGCGGCGGCCTGCGGCGCACCGGCGGGAGCCGAGGCGCGACGGGTCGCACGACGGCGCGCACGCGGCGCGGGGGCCTCGACGACCTCGGCGGCTGCCGTTTCCTCGGCTTCCTCGGCAGCCTCAGCCTCGACGGCGGGGGCGGGCGCGGCGGCGGGCTCCGTCGTCTCGGCGGCCTGCGGCGCACCCGCCGGAGCGGAGGCACGGCGGGACGCACGACGGCGCGCACGCGGCGCGGGGGCCTCGGCGGCGTCGGCGGCCTGGGGTGTTGCTGCGCTCTCCGCGGCCTCGGCGGCGGGAGCCTCTTCGGCGGCGGGGGCGGCCGGTATGGCCGACGCGGCGGCTTCGGCGGCGCCCGTCGGCGGGCCCGCCGGACGCGACGCGGCGCGACGCCTGCGGCGCGGCGGCAGGGTGTCGCTGGGGGTGTTGTTGTCCGAGCCCTCAGTGGGTTCGATCGGCTCAAGCATGCGGGCGGTTCTCCCGTCACGCTCCCGGGCGCCGCGCCTGGTCCGGTGATGTCCACGGCTCGCGCTTCATGCGCGGGGCCGCCATCCGGGGGCGTGGGCGCCGCACGGGAGCTCTATGTCTTGTCTCGCCGGTTCCGTACGCCCATGTGCGGACGGCCTGGCGAAAGTCTCGGTCAGTGCGCTGCCCGACCCAGGTGGCTCCCGAGTACGAGGGCTGCGCGGTGACGTACGTCCCTCAGCGGGGGCCTTCCGGCGCCGGCGCCTTCGCGGCGGCAGGTACGGCGGCCGTGGGTGGAGCGGCCGTTTCTGCCTCGCGGTCGGGCGCGAGCGGGTCGGTCACCGTGCCGGTCTCTTCATCGAAAAGCCCCTGCGCCAGCCTGGTCACCGCTGCGGGGACCGGCGGCGCCAGGTCGGCCACAGCTCGGAGACCGGACAGGACGTCGTCAGGTCGTACGGCAGGTGTCACGTGCCGAACAACCAGCCGCAGTATCGCACAGGGCTTGTCGGTCGGCCTATCAGCGTCGTCGGCGGGGAGTCCGCCGTCGACCGCCGTCAGGCTCACCACGGCCTCGCGGGCGTCGAAGGTGCGCATGCCGTTCTTCGTGCGGCGCTGGACCTCGACCTGCTCGGCGGTCGTGAACCGTTCGGCGGCGTGCTGCGCCGCCGCGGGCTCCACGCCGTCCAGGCGCAGCTCCCAGACGGAGGCCGTCAGCCGGTCGGCGAGCCCCGAGGTGCGGGACTCGACGGCGTCGACGATGTCGAGCCCGGGGGGCATCGACTCGTCGAGGAGCTCGCGGAGCTTGTCCGGGTCGCGCGGTGCGGTGAGCGCGATCTCCAGGTACTCGGCCTCACTGCCCGTGCCGGTGGGTGCGGCATTGGCGTACGACACCTTGGGGTGCGGGGTGAACCCCGCCGAGTACGCCATGGGCACCTCGGCGCGGCGCAGCGCACGCTCGAAGGCGCGCTGGAAGTCACGGTGGCTGGTGAACCGGAGGCGGCCGCGCTTGGTGTAGCGCAGTCGGATGCGCTGCACCGCGGGTGCGGGCGGCGGGCCTACGGGCTGTCGCTTGCCCAGTGTCGTCAGTCCTTCATGAGTGCGGTCGTACTGCTGCCTAGAGTACGTGTCTCCGGCGTGTCGGGTTCCCGCCGGGGCACGGGTTGCGGTGCTCCGAAGAGCATCCGTCGTACGTCGGCGCGTGCCTGGCGGACGCTGTTGCGGGCCGAGGCGAGCGCGAGGCGCGTGGTGCGGCCGACGCTGCGGGCGGCCGCGGCGGCGGGGCGCCACACCGCGTCGCGGACGACGTGCCCGATGGGGGTGAGCACCGAGCGGTACGCCCACCGCACCGGCTCGACGAAGATCCACCGAAGGAGGGTGCCGAGGAAGCGGCCCACGACGAGGGAAATGTGCCCGGCGATGCGCCATGCGTGTCCGAAGGCGTCGCCGACCTCCCGCGCGACGACGGCGAAGGCCCGCCCGACGGGGGCGAGCACCCAGCGCCACAAGGCGACGACGGGCACGACGAAGATCCAGCGGAACAGCGTCGCGACGCCGTGCCCGAGCGGCGTCAGCGCGGCCTCGTACAGCCACACCACGGGCACCACGACCAGCGTCCGCACCAGCCAGGCGATCCCGATCGCGACCGGCACGACCACGTACCGCCACAGGCCCACCCACGGCCACACGAACACGGCCTTGCCCAGCCACACCAGGGCGATCCGGAGGCCGTGCCCGAGCGGGGTCAACACGTGCGCGTAGAGCCAGGCGGCGGGGATGACGAGCAGGACCCGGCCGAGCCAGGCGATGCCGCGGCCGATCGGGGTCAGCACGCGCGCGTAGAGCCACGCCAGGGGGACGACGAACAGCGTGCGGCCCAGCCAGCCGAGGGCCTTGCCGACCGGCGCGAGCACATACCGCCACAGGGCCACCCACGGCCAGACGAAGACCGCCTTGCCCAGCCACGTCAGCACCGCGCCGATGCCACGCCCGACGGGGCGCAGCGCGTTGCGGTACAGGAAGCTGCCGCACACGGCGAGCGCGTCCCACACCAGGCGCACGGGGACGACGAGCACGAGCACGACGATGCGCACCGGGATGCGGATCGCGACGGCGAGACACCCTTCGGCCTGCGCGGGCGCCATGGGCTGCGCGGGCTGCACGGCGGGCGCCACGGGCTGCCCTGCCTGTGCGTCAGGCCGTTTTTCCAGGTCCATGTTGTCCTAGACGCGCGCGGCGCCGGTTCGGATCCAGTACCGCAGTTTCCCGCTCCGCTCGTCCTCGAACGTGCCGCCCGCCGCCTCGATGACCTTGCGCGAGCCGATGTTGTCGGTGTCGCAGGTCACCAGGACGGATTGCAGGCCGAGTTCGGCGGCGTACGGGAGGCAGGCGCGCAGCATGTCGGTGGCGTGGCCGCGGCGTCGGGCGGTGGGCCTGACGTCGTAGCCGATGTGGCCGCCGTACTCGCGCAGGAAGCGGGTGGCGACGGTGTGGCGGACGGAGATGCGGCCGAAGTAGTCGGCGCCGTCGACGTACCAGAGGGTCGTGACGGGGACGGCCAGCGGCGCGGCGGGGTGGGCGGCGGCGCGGACCTCGGCGACGTACGCCTCGAAGACCGCACGGTCGCGCCATCGCGTGCCGTAGTCCCGCAGGGTGGCGCCGAGCGTCGTGTCGTCGTCCGGCCCGCCCTGCCCTTCGGCCCGGAGCTCCTCCATCGCGGCGATGAAGGAGCGGTGCACCAGGCCGGTGGGCGGGGCGAGTCGGGGCAACGGAGGTCCGGTGCTACTTCACGACCGTGAGCGGCAGGAGCTTCTTGCCGGTGGGGCCGATCTGGATCTCGGTCTGCATCTGCGGGCAGACGCCGCAGTCGAAGCACGGCGTCCAGCGGCAGTCCTCGACCTCGGTCTCGTCGAGCGAGTCCTGCCAGTCCTCCCAGAGCCAGTCCTTGTCGAGGCCGGAGTCCAGGTGGTCCCAGGGCAGCACCTCTTCGTAGGTGCGCTCGCGCGTCGTGTACCAGTCGACGTCGACGCCCACCTCGGGCAGCGTCTTCTCGGCGCACCGCATCCAGCGCTCGTACGAGAAGTGCTCACGCCAGCCGTCGAAGCGGCCGCCCTCTTCGTACACCGCGCGGATGACGGCGCCGACGCGGCGGTCGCCGCGCGAGAGCAGGCCCTCGACGATGCCGGGCTTGCCGTCGTGGTAGCGGAAGCCGATCGAGCGGCCGTACTTCTTGTCGCCGCGGATCTTGTCGCGGAGCTTCAGGAGACGGGCGTCCGTGTCCTCGGCCGACAGCTGCGGAGCCCACTGGAAGGGCGTGTGCGGCTTGGGCACGAAGCCGCCGATCGACACCGTGGCACGGATGTCGTTCGATCCCGAGGCCTCGCGGCCCTTCTGGATGACCTTCGTCGCCATGTCGGCGATCTGCAGGACGTCCTCGTCGGTCTCGGTGGGCAGGCCGCACATGAAGTACAGCTTCACCTGGCGCCAGCCGTTGCCGTACGCGGTCGAGACGGTGCGGATGAGGTCGTCCTCGGACACCATCTTGTTGATGACCTTGCGCATGCGCTCGGAGCCGCCCTCGGGGGCGAAGGTCAGGCCCGACCTGCGGCCGTTCCTGGTCAGCTCGTTGGCGAGGTCCACGTTGAAGGCGTCGACGCGGGTCGAGGGGAGGGACAGGCCGATCTTGTCCTCCTCGTACCGGTCGGCGAGGCCCTTGGCGACGTCGGCGATCTCGCTGTGGTCCGCGGAGGAGAGCGAGAGCAGGCCGACCTCTTCGAAGCCGGTCGCCTTGAGACCCTTGTCGACCATGTCGCCGATGCCGGTGATGCTTCGCTCCCGCACGGGGCGCGTGATCATGCCGGCCTGGCAGAAACGGCAGCCACGGGTACAGCCGCGGAAGATCTCCACGGACATGCGCTCGTGGACGGTCTCGGCGAGCGGGACGAGGGGCTGCTTGGGGTAGGGCCACTCGTCGAGGTCCATGACGGTGTGCTTGGACACGCGCCACGGCACGCCGCTGCGGTTGGGGACGACGCGGCCGATGCGGCCGTCCGGGAGGTACTCGACGTCGTAGAACCCCGGGACGTAGACCGAGCCGGTCCTGGCGAGGCGGAAGAGGACCTCCTCGCGGCCGCCGGGGCGGCCCTCGGCCTTCCAGGTGCGGATGATCTCCGTCATGTCGAGCACGGCCTGCTCGCCGTCGCCGATGATCGCGGCGTCGATGAACTCGGCGATCGGCTCGGGGTTGAAGGCGGCGTGACCGCCGGCGAGGACGATCGGGTCCTCGACGGTGCGGTCCTTGGCCTCCAGCGGGATGCCCGCGAGATCGAGGGCGGTGAGCATGTTCGTGTAGCCGAGCTCGGTGGAGAAGCTCAGGCCGAACACGTCGAAGGCGCCGACCGGGCGGTGCGAGTCGACGGTGAACTGGGGGACCTGGTGCTCGCGCATCAGGGCCTCGAGGTCCGGCCACACGCTGTAGGTGCGCTCGGCGAGCACGCCCTCGCGCTCGTTGAGGACCTCGTAGAGGATCATGACGCCCTGGTTGGGCAGCCCCACCTCGTACGCGTCGGGGTACATGAGCGCCCAGCGGACATCGCAGGATTCCCACGGCTTGACGGTGGAGTTCAGCTCACCGCCGACGTACTGGATGGGCTTCTGCACATGCGGGAGCAGAGCTTCGAGCTGTGGGAAGACCGACTCGGCAGACATCGCGAACCTTCATGAGCTGGCAGGGGTGACCATCAAGCGTACCCCGGCGTTCAGCCACCCAGCGCCGACCGCACTTTCGCCCGGGACGCCTCGGCCCACACCTCGGGCAGCTCCCGCTCGCGATCCCGGCCCGCAGCCTCCTCCTGGCCGTACAGCAGGCCCCAGGTGAACGCGGATTCCCCGGCCAGATGCGCCTGGATGGCGAGGGCGCGCAGGGCCTCGCGCGCGACGACGCTGTCCTGGTGGTCGCCGAGCACCTTCTGCACGGACTTCATCCGCTTGGCGAACCGCTTGGCGGGCTTGCCGAGCGCGGGGGTCGCCGCCTCGCCCGCGTACCGGGCGCGCTTGGCGGCCTTGCGGGCGTCGTGCAGGGCGAGGTCGCGCTCGTGGCCCGGGGGCAGGTCCAGGGCGTGCTCGACGCGGATGGCCAGGCGGGCGTAGTCCTTGAGGGCCGCCTTGGTCAGGATCTGCTCCGGCGGCCGGGGGGCCGCGGGGCGCAGCGGGGGCGCGGCCAGCAGGGCGTCAAGGGTGTCCAGGAGGGCGAGGTAGCGCTTGCTGTCCAGGACGGCGACCGTCCTGCGCCGGGAGCCCGCGCTGCGGGCCACGGTCCAGATGCGCAGCCGTCCGCGCACCGGGCCGAGGAGGAGGGTCCGCGGCAGGGCGCCGATGCGGCCGGTGAGGCGCTCGGTGAGGACTTCCTGGTCGCGGTCGACGCCCAGCTCGGCGGCGAGCCACTTGAGTTCGTCGCCGACGGGATCGGTGACGGTCCGGTCGAGGATCTTCCGGTACGACTTGAAGGCGCTGCGCATCCGGCGGGTGGCGACCCGCATCTGGTGCACGGAGTCGGGCAGGTCGCGGCGGACGGCGGGGTCGAGCGAGAGGAGGGCGTCGCGCTGGGCGAGGAGGTGGGCGAGGACGTGGTCGCCCGCGGTGACGGGGGTGTCGTCCTTGAGGTGGACGACGGCGTGGCCCGTGCCCTCTTCGTCGGTCCAGTGGGTCCCGGGGTCCGCGGGCGCCGTCGTCCGCAGCGCCCGGCCCAGCTTGGAGGGCCACATCGAGCGCCGTACGCCCGCTTTCCGCAGCTTCTTGTCGACCTTGTCGAGGAGTTTCGGGTCGCCGTCGTCGGCGAGCTCGACCTCCAGCTCGGACCAGCCGATCCGCTCCCCGCCGGGGGTGCACCGCTCCGCGCGCACCGCGTCGAGGCTGACCTCGGCGAGCATCGTGCCCTTCTCGTCGACGAGGTGCCGCACGTGGCGCGAGGTCTCCAGGCGCAGCAGCGGCACCAGTTCGGCCTCGCGCACCCTGGCGCGTACGAGACCGAGCAGCGCGCGCGGCACCGCGTCGGAGAGCGGCGCCTGGACCTCGTCCCGCACGCCCTCCGCGAGCGAAACCGGAAGCTTCAGGTGCCAGCCCGCGTCGTGGCCCCCCGTGCGGCGCCGCAGCGTGATCGAGGCCGCGGCGAGACGCTCGTCGGGGGTGTCCCAGTAGACGGCGTCCAGTTCCGCCGTGCCTCTGTCCACGACGTCCGTGACCCCGGTGACCCCGGAGAGGTCGGGCAGCTCGGTGCCCGCAGTGACGTCGTACTTCCGCTCGATCTCGCGCTTCGTCTCCGCCATGAACTGAATCTAGACGCGAAAGACGAAGGCAAACATGCCTGCGGCAGCCCTAGGGTCTGTCCGATGGGTCGGCGCGGCGTCTGGCACGCACTCCCCCAAGGCCTGAAAGGCCAGGGGGGACCCCCATGCCGCGTTGCCGAAATGCCCTAGTAGCTCCGCTACGAGGGCCTTCCGGCGCCTTGCGATCGCACGCACCAGACGCCGCTCCTTGCTCCACGCCGACCCATCGGACAGACCCTAGGCCGACATCGGCCGTTGCACCTTGATCGACTGCAATAGCCCGACCGCCACCCAGACCGCGAACATCGACGTGCCTCCGTACGAGACGAAGGGCAGCGGAAGGCCCGCGACCGGCATGATGCCGAGGGTCATCCCGATGTTCTCGAAGGCCTGGAAGGCGAACCACGCGATGATTCCGGCGGCCACGATGGTGCCGTAGAGCTCGGTGGTCTCGCGTGCGATGCGGCAGGCGCGCCACAGGACGATGCCGAGCAGGACCAGGATCGCGCCCGCGCCCATGAAGCCGAGCTCCTCGCCCGCCACGGTGAAGACGAAGTCGGTCTGCTGTTCGGGGACGAACTGGCCGGTGGTCTGGGAGCCCTTGGTCAGGCCGGTGCCGGTCAGGCCGCCGGAGCCGATGGCGATGCGGGCCTGGTTGGTGTTGTAGCCGACGCCCGCCGGGTCGAGTGCGGGGTTGGCGAAGGCCGCGAAGCGGGCGATCTGGTAGTCGTCCAGGATGCCGAGCTGCCATATGGCGACGCCGCCCAGGGCGCCCGCGCCGAGCAGGCCGAGGACCCAGCGGTTGGAGGCGCCGGAGGCCAGCAGGACGCCGAGCACGATCATCACCATCACCATGACCGAGCCCAGGTCGGGCATCAGCATGACGATCATGATCGGCACGGCGGCGAGGCCGAGCGCCTGCAGCACCGTGCGGTGGTCGGGGTGCTCCTTGTCGCCCGCGTCGACGCGGGCGGCGAGCAGCATGGCCATGCCCAGGATGATCGTGATCTTGCAGAACTCGGACGGCTGGAGCGACTGGCCCGCGATCACGATCCACGCGTGGGCGCCGTTGATCGTCGCGCCGAGCGGGGTCAGGACGAGCAGCACCAGGAAGACCGAGACGCCGTAGAGGATCGGCACCGCGGTGCGCAGGGTGCGGTGGCCGAGCCAGACCGTGGCCGCCATCAGGGCGAGGCCGACGCCGACGTTGATGATGTGCTTGATCAGGAAGGCGTACGGGTCGTCGCCGACGAGTTCCGTGCGGTTGCGGGTCGCCGAGTAGACGAGCGCGGAGCCGATCATGGAGAGCGCGAGGGCGCAGAGCAGTATCACCCAGTCGAGCCTGCGCACCACCGAGTCGCGGGCGAGGAGCCGCGACATTCCGGAGCGCTCCGGGCCGTACCCAGAGACGGAGAAGCCACTGCCGGTCATCAGTCACGCCTCCAGTTGGCCGGGGCACCGGCCAGCTCCTGCTGCCCGGCCGGCGGCTTGGGCGCCTCGGGCTTGTACGGCTTGATCTTCGGGGAGTCGATGGAGCCGTCGGTCTGGATCTTCGGCAGGTTCTTCTCCGGCTCGGGCAGCAGGGCCTTCTTCAGGTTCTGCTTGCCGTCGTCGTCCAGGCCGTAGATCGCGTTGTAGATCTTGCGGACGGCGGGTCCCGAGGCACCGGAACCCGTACCGCCCTGGGCGATGGTCATGACGATCGAGTAGTCCTTGGTGTACGTCGCGAACCACGAGGTGGTCTGCTTGCCGTAGACCTCGGCGGTACCCGTCTTGGCGTGCATCGGGATCTTGTCCTGCGGCCAGCCCTGGAACCGCCAGGCGGCCGTACCGCGGGTCGCGACGTCCGCGAGGGCACCGTCTATGTCCTTCTGGAGCGCCGCGTCCATCGGCAGCTTGCCGTGCGACTTCGGCTTGATCTCCTCGACCTGCTTGCCGTCCGCGCTGACGATCGCCTTGCCGACGGTGGGGTTGTACATGGTGCCGCCGTTGGCGATGCCGGAGTAGATCGACGCCATCTGTATCGGCGTGACGAGGGTGTCGCCCTGTCCGATGGAGTAGTTGACGGAGTCACCGGCGCGCATCTTCATGCCTTCGAGGCAGTTCTCGTACGCGATGCGCTCGGCGTACTCGCCGCCCTTCTTGCCCTGCTTGCACCAGGCGTCCTTGTTGGCCTTCCAGTAGTCCTTCTTCCACTGGCGGTCGGGGACGCGGCCGGTGACCTCGTTGGGGAGGTCGATGCCGGTCTCCTTGCCGAGGCCGAACTCGTGGGCGGTCCGGTAGAACCAGTCCTTGGGGTCCTTCTTCGGCTTGTTCCCGCCGTCCTTGGCCCACTGGTCGTGCGACAGCTTGTAGAAGACGGTGTCGCAGGAGACCTCGAGGGCCTGGCCGAGGGTGATCGAGCCGTGGCCCTTGGACTCGAAGTTCTTGAAGGTCTGGCCGCCGATGGAGTACGAGCTGGGGCACGGGTAGCTGCCGTTGAACCGGTATCCGGCCCGGACCGCCGCGGTCGTCGGGATGACCTTGAAGATGGAGCCGGGGGCCGCCTGGCCCTGGATGGCGCGGTTCAGGAGCGGGTAGTTGGACTGCTTGCCGGTGAGCCGGGAGTAGTCCTTGCCGGAGATGCCGCCGACCCAGGCGTTCGGGTCGTACGTCGGGTTGGAGGCCATGGAGACGACGCGCCCCGTCTTGTTCTCCATGACGACGACGGCGCCCGCGTCGGCCTTGTAGTTCTCGCCGGTGTTCTTGTCGAACTCGTGGCGGGCCTTCTTCATCGCGTCGTTCAGCCAGTACTCGGAGACGGCCTGCACGCGCGCGTCGATGCTCGTCACGACGTTCGCGCCGGGCTTCGCGTCGTCCGACTCGGCCTCGCCGATGACGCGGCCGAGGTTGTCGACCTCGTAGCGGGTCACGCCCGCCTTGCCGCGCAGCTGCTTGTCGTACGTCCGCTCCAGGCCGGAGCGGCCGACCTGGTCGGAGCGGAGGAACGGCGAGTCCGTGTTCTCGGCCTTCTTGATCTCCTCGTCCGTGACGGGCGAGAGGTAGCCGAGGACCTGGGCGGTGTTGGACTTGCCGGGGGCCGCGTACCGCCGGACGGCCGTGGGCTCGGCGGTGATGCCGGGGAAGTCCTCGGAGCGCTCACGGATCTGCAGGGCCTGCTTGGGCGTGGCCTCGTCGGTGATCGGGATGGGCTGGTACGGCGAGCCGTTCCAGCAGGGCTGCGGCGTCTTGGCGTCGCAGAGGCGGACCTTGCCCTCGACGTCCTCGGGCTTCATGTCGAGGACGTCGGCGAGCTTGGTGAGGACCGCCTTGCCGTCGTCCTTCATCTTCATCAGGTCGGTGCGGGACGCGGAGACGACGAGCCGGGTCTCGTTGTCGGCGATCGGCACTCCGCGGGCGTCCAGGATCGAGCCGCGCACTGCGGGCTGGACGACCTGCTGGACGTGGTTGCCGGAGGCCTCCTCCGCGTACTCGTCGCCGTTGCGGATCTGGAGGTACCAGAGGCGGCCGCCGAGGGTGAGCAGGAGGGAGACGACGAGGATCTGGATGATGATGAGGCGGATCTGGACCCGTGGGGTCCGTCCCGTCTCGGGGATGTTGGTCACTGGTGCCTCCCCCTCTCAGTGTGCGTACGGGCAGTACGTGTACACGCTCAAGCTGTGCGTCCGCGCAGCCGGGTGCGGGGCCAGCCGAGTGGCACTCACAGGCGCTTGACCCCCTTGATGCGTCCGGCGCGGGCGACGCGGGCCTTGGCCGCCTTCGCCCGCAGGCCGCCGCGCTGGTTGCCGATGCGCAGTCCGGTGCCGGACGAGAGCCAGCCGGACGAGACGTCGGCCGCCTTGTTGGCCGGTGAGCTCTCCCCCAGCGGGTCGTTGTCGGCGCGCCGGGCCAGCGCGATGATCAGCGGCACGGTGAAGGGCGCGAGCAGCAGGTCGTAGAGCGCGGCGGTGAACAGGAGCCCGACCAGGCCCACATGGCGGGCGGCGGTGTCCCCGACGAGGGAGCCGACGCCCGCGTACAGCAGCGTCGAGCCGATGGCGGCGCCGACGACCACGACGAGCGGCCCGGTGGCGGAGCGGAGACGGCCGCCGTCGGGCTTGGCGAGGCCCGCGAGATAGCCGATGACGCAGAGCACCAGCGCGTACCGCCCGGCGGCGTGGTCGGCGGGCGGCGCCAGGTCGGCCAGGAGGCCCGCGCCGAAGCCGACGAGGGCGCCGCCGACGTGGCCGTAGACCAGGGCGAGGCCGAGGACGGTGAGCAGGACGAGGTCCGGGACCGCGCCCGGCAGCTGCAGCCTGGCCAGGACGCTGACCTGGACGACCAGGGCGACGACGACGAGGGTGGCGGACAGCAGGATTCGGTTGAAGCGCATGAGTCCGGTCTCCTACTGCTCGTCGTTGCCGTTGTCGGCGCCGTCGGCCTGGGGCCGGCCCGACGGGGTGGCCGTGACGGTCACCGTCGGGGTCGGCTTGGGCTTTTCGGGCTTCTTCGGCAGCACCGTGTCGCGCGGGTCCTCACGGGGCGCTTCGACGACGACTCCGACGATGTCGAGCTTGGTGAACCCGACGTACGGCTTCACGTAGACGTTGCGGGTGAGGTCGCCGCCCGAGGGGTCGACGCGGACGATCTCGCCGACCGGGACGCCCGGCACGAACGGCTTGTCCTTGCGCGAGCCGAAGGTCACCAGGCGGTCGCCCTTCTTCACCTTGGCCTTGCCGTTGAGCAGCTGGACGGAGAGCGGACGGTCGCCCTGTCCGGTCGCGAAGCCGAGCTCGTCGGTCCTCTCCATGCGGGTGCCGACGGTGAAGTCGGGGTCGTTGGCGAGCAGGACGGTCGCGGTGTTCGGGCCGACCGTGGTGACGCGGCCCACCAGGCCGTCGCCGTTCAGGACGGTCATGTCGCGCTTGAGTCCGTCGTTCGCACCGGCGTCGATGGTGACGGTCCAGGAGAAGCCCTGGGCCGCTCCTATGCCGATGACCTCGGCGCCCTTGATGCCGTACTGTCCGGCGCCCGCCGTCTTCAGCATGCTGTCGAGCTGGCGCACCCGGCTGCGGTTGCGGTCGTCGCTGCCGAGCTTGGCCTTCAGCGCGGCGTTCTGGCGCTCCAGGTCGGCGATGCGGTTGTGGCGCTCACCGGAGTCGCGCACCGCGCCGATCGCGTTGCCGATCGGGTCGACGGCGGAGGACATGCCCTCCTCGACCGGCCCGAAGACGGTGGCTGCGGCTTGGCGGGCACCGTCGACCGGTGAGTCCTCGCCGCCGCGGATGTCCACCGTGATCAAAGCGAACGCGATGGCTACCAGCAGCACCAGGAGCAGCCGGCTCTCTCGTGTGTCCCTCACGTGCGGCGGCGTGCCTTCCTCAATCGGATTCCGTGGAGTCTGCGGGATCCACGGGCTTCTGGGGAATTGTCGTGCCTTGCCTCTATATCAACGATCCGCCGCACGAGTTGGCAGGCACTCGTACGGCGGATCTTCGCGCGTCAGATCATCTGCGCGGCTGGGCGTCCAGCACCTGCTGCAACGCCTCGAACTCCTCGACACACTTGCCGGAGCCGAGCGCCACGCTGTCCAGCGGGTCCTCGGCGATGTGGATCGGCATGCCGGTCTCCCGGCGCAGCCGCTCGTCGAGGCCGCGCAGCAGGGCGCCGCCACCGGTGAGAACGATGCCGCGGTCCATGACGTCACCCGAAAGCTCGGGCGGGCACTTGTCGAGGGTGGTCTTGACCGCGTCCACGATCGCGTTGACCGGCTCCTCGATGGCCTTGCGGACCTCGGCGGCGGAGATGACGACGGTCTTGGGCAGCCCGGAGACCAGATCCCGGCCGCGGATCTCGGTGTGCTCGTCGGCGTCCATGTCGTACGCCGAGCCGATGGTGATCTTGATCTGTTCGGCGGTGCGCTCGCCGAGGAGGAGGGAGTACTCCTTCTTGATGTGCTGGATGATCGCGTTGTCCAGCTCGTCGCCGGCGACGCGGATCGACTGTGCCGTGACGATTCCGCCGAGGCTGATGACCGCGACCTCGGTGGTGCCGCCGCCGATGTCCACCACCATGTTGCCCGTGGCCTCGTGGACCGGCAGGCCGGAACCGATGGCCGCGGCCATGGGCTCCTCGATGATGTGCACCTGGCGCGCGCCGGCCTGCGAGGAGGCCTCGATGACGGCGCGGCGCTCGACGCCCGTGATGCCGGAGGGCACGCAGACGACGACGCGCGGGCGGGCGAGGTAGCGCCGCTTGTGGATCTTCAGGATGAAGTAGCGGAGCATGCGCTCGGTGATCTCGAAGTCGGCGATGACGCCGTCCTTCAGCGGACGCACCGCAACGATGTTGCCGGGCGTGCGCCCGATCATCTTCTTCGCTTCGGCGCCGACCGCGAGAATGCCACCGGTGTTGGTGTTGATCGCGACGACGGACGGCTCGTTGAGTACGATCCCCCGACCCCTGACGTACACCAGCGTGTTGGCGGTCCCGAGGTCGACAGCCATGTCACGGCCGATGAACGACATGTTGTTCCCCATGAGGATGCGTCTGGCCTTCCCTAGTGGAGCGTGTGATGGCTTTTTAGGTAGGCGAGGTGGGTGCTGTGTGGCAGTGGAGGCTTCCATCGTAGTCTCGGCTGCGCGAACACGGCGCTAGGGTCTTCGCCATTGTCAGCAGATGATGGGCCGCCTCGCTCTTGGAGACGTGCCATCGGAGGCACGGGTTCCCCCAATTGGGGCGCATATGCCAAAGGACGGCCGAATTCCTTCGGCCGTCCATGGCTGGAACAGCGCGCTCCTGACTCGGGGTCAGGAGACTGTGCGTCGGGCTAGACGACACCCGGGAAGAAGATCTTGAGCTCGCGCTCCGCGGACTCCTCGGAGTCCGAGGCGTGGATCAGGTTCTCCCGGACGATCGAGCCGAAGTCTCCGCGGATCGATCCCGGCGCCGCGGCGATCGGGTCGGTCGGCCCGGCGAGCGCGCGCACGCCCTCGATGACCCGCTCGCCCTCGACGACGAGCGCGACGACGGGACCGGACGACATGAAGGCGACCAGCGGCTCGTAGAAGGGCTTGCCCTTGTGCTCGCCGTAGTGCTGCTCCAGGGTGTCCTGGTCCAGGGAACGCAGCTCCAGCGCGGAGATCGTCCAGCCCGCCTTGCGCTCGATGCGGCCGATGATCTCGCCGATCAGGCCACGACGGACGGCGTCGGGCTTCAGCAGGACGAGGGTGCGCTGGCTCATGTGCGGCTCCAAGAGGTGTTCGTACGATCTTTGCGATCGGGTGGGATTGCGCCGCACGATACCGGGGTCGGCTACGCCGCGTTACCTCCGGCCTCCGGCTGCCCCTCCGCCATGGCCGCGAAGCGTGCCTTCGCCTCGTCGATCTTGCGGCCGAAGTGCACCGAAGCCCACCAGATGGCGGCGAAAACGGCACCCAGGAAGAACATCGTCGGCACCACGAAGCCGCTCGCGATCAGCGCGACCTGGAGGGCCCAGCCGAGCTGCACCCCGCCCGGTCGCGTGATCATCCCGCAGAGCAGCAGGCTCAGCAGCATCGCGATGCCGCAGACCGTCCAGACCGTGCCCATGGACAGGTCGTCGTCCTTCATGGCGACCAGACCCGCGAAGCCGATCACGAAGAACTCGCCGATCAGCGTCGAAGCACAGAGCGTACGCACAGGAAATCAGCCTCTCCCCAGGAGCAGTCGGGCCTCGCCGACCGTGATGACGGAACCAGTGACGAGGACGCCGCCGCCCGCGAACTCCCCCTCTTCCTCGGCGAGGGTGATCGCCGCCTCGAGGGCGTCGTCCAGGCGCGGCTCGACCTGCACGCGGTCGTCGCCGAAGACCTCGACGGCGAGTCCGGCGAGCGTGTCCGCGTCCATCGCGCGATGGCTTGAGTTCTGCGTGACGACGACCTCGGCGAAGATCGGTTCGAAGGCTTCGAGGAGCCCCTTCACGTCCTTGTCGTCGCTCGCGCCGACCACGCCGATCAGCCGGCTGAAGTCGAAGACCTCGCTGATCGCCGCGGAGGTGGCGCGGGCGCCCGCCGGGTTGTGCGCGGCGTCCAGGACGACGGTGGGCGAACGGCGTACCACCTCGAGACGGCCCGGCGAGGAGACCGTGGCGAACGCCTTGCGGATCGTGTCGATGTCCAGCGGGCGCGCGTGCTGCGAGCCGATGCCGAAGAACGCCTCGACGGCGGCGAGCGCCACCGCGGCGTTGTGCGCCTGGTGCTCGCCGTGCAGCGGCAGGAACACCTCCTCATACTCCCCGCCGAGGCCGCGGAGCGTCAGGAGCTGGCCGCCGACCGCCACCTGGCGGGCGACGACGCCGAACTCCAGGCCCTCGCGGGCGACCGTCGCGTCGACCTCGACGGCCTTCTTCAGGAGGACCTGCGCGGCGTCCACCGGCTGCTGGGCCATGATCACCGTGGCGTCCGGCTTGATGATGCCGGCCTTCTCCTTGGCGATCTCGCCCGGCGTGTTGCCAAGGCGGTCCGTGTGGTCCAGGTCGATGGGGGTGACGACGGCGACGGAGCTGTCGATCACGTTCGTCGCGTCCCAGCTGCCGCCCATGCCGACCTCGACGACGGCCACGTCCACGGGGGCGTCGGCGAAGGCCGCGTACGCCATGCCGGTGAGGACCTCGAAGAAGGAGAGGCGGTACTCCTCCTTGGCGTCCACCAGCTCCACGTACGGCTTGATGTCTTCGTAGGCCTCGACGAAGCGCTCGGCCTCGATGGGGGCGCCGTCCAGGCTGATGCGCTCGGTGATCGACTGGACGTGGGGCGAGGTGTACCGCCCGGTGCGCAGCTCGAAGGCGGAGAGCAGGGCCTCGATCATGCGGGCCGTGGACGTCTTGCCGTTCGTCCCCGTGATGTGGATGGAGGGGTACGCACGCTGGGGCTCACCCAGGACGTCCATCAGCGCGGCGATGCGGCGGACGGAGGGCTCCAGCTTCGTCTCGCCCCAGCGGCCCGCGAGCTCCGTCTCCACCTCACGCAGCGCCCGGTCCACCTCCGGGTCGGTGGGGCGCGCGGGGACGTCGCTCTCGGGCGGGCCCGCCTGGGTGCGCAGGGTGCGGCTGCCCGCCTCGATCACTGCGAGGTCGGGGTCACGGTCCGTCTCGGCTTCGACGATCTCGTCGAAGGGGTCGGCGTCGGCGGGGCGGTCGGGATGGTCGTCGCGCGCGGGGAGATCACTCACGTACGCCAGTCTACGGAGCGCCACCGACACGCGCGGTCCGGACCGCCCCCTCGCGGTCCGGGACCTTCGTCGGGACCTTAGGCCCGTCCGATTCGGGACCTTGGTCCCTCCGCTTCGGGAAGCCACCGGGCAAACTTGGCGATCATGGACATAGGTATCGACCTCGGCACTGCGAACACCCTCCTCTATGTGCGCGGCAAGGGGATCGTGCTCAACGAGCCGTCGGTGGTCGCCGTACGGGCGGACAAGGGCGGCAAGAGCGGGGTGCTCGCCGTGGGGGCGGAGGCCAAGGAGACCATCGGGCGGACGCCCGGGTCCATCACCGCCATCCGCCCGCTGCGCGACGGCGTGATCAGTGACTACGAAGCCGCCGAGGAGCTGATCCGGCACTTCGTGCGCAAGGCCGTGCCGGGGCGCCGCCCCCGTACGCGCATGGTCGTCTGTGTGCCGAGCGGCGTCACGCCCGTCGAGCGGCGCGCGATCGTGCACGCCTCGCAGCGGGCCGGGGCACGGGCCGTGCACCTGGTCGAGGAGCCGATGGCGGCGGCGATCGGCGCGGGTCTGCCCGTCGCCGAGCCCCGCGGGTCGATGGTCGTCGACATCGGCGGCGGCACGACGGAGGTCGCGGTGATCTCCCTGGGCGGCATCGTCACGGCCCAGTCGCTGCGGGTGGGCGGCGACCGGCTCGACGCGGCCATCACGGACTTCGTCCGCAAGGAGCACGCGCTGCTCATCGGCGAGCGCACCGCCGAGGACATCAAGGTCGGCATCGGGTCGGCGTGGCCGGTGCCGGGCGAGGACGCCCTGGAGATGCGGACGTTCACCGTGCGGGGCCGGGAGAAGGTGGGCGGGCTGCCGAAGACGCTCGACCTGACGGCACGTGAGGTGCGGGCCGCGCTGGACGAGCCCGTCGAGCAGATCATCGCGGCCGTGAAGACGACCCTGGAGGAGTGCCCGCCGGAGCTGTCCGGCGACATCATGGAGCACGGGATCGTGCTGACGGGCGGGGGTGCGCTGCTGCCGGGCCTCGATCTGCGGATCGCCTCCGCGACGGGGATCCCGGTGTTCGTGGCCGATGATCCGCTGGACAGCGTCGCCATGGGGTGCGGGAAGTGTGTCGAGGACTTCGACGGGCTTGAGCGGGTGATGTCGGCGGCTTAGGGGGCCGGGGGCGCTGGGAGCTGCGCCCGGGTGCGGTTGTGGGGCGGGGACGCGGGGGTATGTACGTACTCGCTATCCCTGCGGCGGAGTTTGATGTTTCTGGGCGCCATCGTGTGCTCGGTGCTCCGTGCGCACATACCCCCGCGCCCCCTCGCGTCTCCTTCGCGGGTGCCGGGCGGCTTGTGCTCGGGGCCTTAGGACAGTTCGCCTGCGGAGAGGGTTGCCTTTACCTCGTACGTCGTTGCCTTTGGGCCCGCCTGGAACGTGCCGCCCACCGCTCTGATCCGTTCCGCCATGCCCGTCGTGCCCGTGCCTGCGGAGATCGGGGCGGAGGGTGGGGCCGTGGTGGGGAGCGGGTTGCTGACGGTGATCTTCAGGCGGCCGTCCTTCAGGGCCACTCGGACGGAGACCAGCTCGCCCGGCGCGTGCTTCGCCGCGTTCGTCAGGCACTCCTGGACCACCCGGTGCACGGCGGCCTGGCGGAGCGGGGAGAGGCGGTAGGCCGCCCCGTCGATGAGGAGGTCGACGGGGCTGCCCGCGTGGCCGCTGCGCTCGGCGAGTTCGGGGAGCGCGGCGAGGCCGGGCGTCGGGGCGCCGTCCGTGCCGCGCTGCACGATGATCTCGTTCAGCATCCGGTGCGCACTGCGCGCCGTCTCCGACAGCTCGTCGAAGTCGTCCTCGAAGGGCCCGCCCTCGGCCCTGCGCGCCAGCACCTGGGAGCGCACGCTCAGCAGCGTCAGCTCGCGCCCCACGAAGTCGTGCACGTCCCGCGCGATGCGGGTGCGCTCCCGCTGCACCGCGTGCAGCGTGTCCGTCTCCACGCGCTGCGCCGCCAGCGCCCGGACCAGGTCCTGCCGGTTCGCGGCGACACCGACGCCCGCCGCGAGCACACCGATCGGGACGACCAGGCTGGAGAACTCGCCCAGCGTGTCCCCCCGGTGCACCGGCCAGCCGGGCAGGTTGAACATCACGTACGCGAACGCGACGTACCCGACGACGCCGAGGGCGCCCGCGAGGCGGCCCCGGTAGCGCCCCAGGGAGTAGAGCGCGAACTGGGCGAGCGTCAGCTCGTGCAGCCAGCTCAGGTAGAAGAGCGCTACCGCGAACGTCAGCCAGGGCGCCCTGCGGCGCACCAGCAGCGAGGACGCACCGGCCGCGAGGGCCAGCACGGCGAGTGGGCCGTTCAGGGAGTTGTCCGCCTCGGCCAGGCCGGGGACGTCCAGGCTCATCAGCGCGAACGCGCTCAGCGCGGTGAGGACGTCCAGGGCGCGGGGCTCCCTCGACCAGCGCCCGCCGAGGCGGGCGGCCGTGGCCGCCGCCTGGCGGATCGCCTGGGCGGCGGGCAGGGTGCGCATGCTCTCCATCATCCAAGGTCTTTCGGCCCGTTTCACTGGACTTACGTCCTTGTTTTGGTGATTTGCCGCACCCCGGAGCTTTGCGGATGAACACGGTCGAACCACTTGGTGTGCACACAACGGGTGTATTAACGGGTGCATTCTCGGCGCGGCTGCCCCGCCCCGGCGCGTGCCGGGGGTCAAATCGGACCATGTGGTATGCCCAGAATCCCGCCAGGCGGACCCATCAGCTCGCCGGTGACGCCGGGGTCCTCCTGTGGACCGCGCTGTGGGCCACCGCGGCCGTCGTCGCGTACAGGCTGGCCTGTCTGCTCGCCCTCCCCCGCGCCCTGCAGCAGCACAACGCACCGCTCCCGCTGGTCGGCGGACGCGTCGACACCGCGCTGCGGCGCATCGCGGGCGCCGTCGACGCCATGGACCCGGTGACCGTACGGACCGCCGTGGCCGTGGGCGCCGTCGCCCTCTTCGTCGTCCCCGTCGGCCTCGTCCTCGGCGCGTGGCTGCCGCGTCGGCTGCGCTGGATCCGGCAGGCGGGCGCCGCCCGTGACCTCGCCGCCTCCGACGACGGCCGCGAACTGCTCGCCCTGCGCTCCCTGCTCAGGCCCCTGCACGAGGTCGCCCTCACCGCGTCGGAGATCCCGGACGCGACGCCCGGCAGCCTCGCCTGGGGCTGGCGGCACGGCGACCCCGAGACGCTGGACGCGCTGGCCGAGGCGGAGCTGGAGCGGCTCGGCCTCGACTTCGCGCCGCATCAGGCGGTGCCGGGTCCCTTGGTACGCCCGGTCCCGGCCCAGGCCACGGAGGGCGTGGAGGCCGCCGGGGCCACGGGGATCGTTGGGACCGCCGGGGCGTCCGAAGTCGTCACCGACCCGATCGGCTAGCGCGGTGCCCCTGAACCTGCGGCTCACCGCGCAGGTCGCCGAGGCCCTGCTCGACGCGGTGCCCGAGGGCGCGCTGCTGGTCGGCGCGGACAACCGGGTGGTGGCCGTCAACCACCAGCTCGTCGAGCTGGCACGGCTGCAGGACGTCGACACCTCGACGGGCACGTCGGTGGGGGCCCTCGCCAAGGCCGTCGCGAGGCAGCTGCCCGCGGGCAGCACCTCCCTGCGCCAGCTCAACCGCCGCCAGTTTCCGCGGACCGCCGAGGTCCGCTTCCTCGACGGCCGGGTGATCAGGACCAACCGGCGGCCGATCGACGTGGCGGGCGAACGCGTCGGCGTCCTCTGGCTTGCCGAGGACATCACCGAACAGCGCCGCCGCGAGCACGACCTGCGGCGCCACGTCCGCACGCTGGGGGAGCTCGCCCGCGAGCGGTCCGAGTTCACCGCCCGCGCCTCGCACGAGCTGCGCACCCCGCTCGCCACGATCCTCAGCTTCTGCGAGCTGCTCGACCCGCACTCGGGCGATCCGCTCTCCGCGGCGCAGACCACGTATCTGGACACCATCCGGCGCAACGCGCAGCGCATGCAGGAGATGGTCGACGGGCTGCTGCACGCCGCCACGGCCGCGGTGACCCGCCCTGAGACGACGTACGCACGGGTCGACATGGCCCGGCTCCTGGGACGCCTCACCGGCGACCTGCAGCCGCGCGCGCAGGCCGCGGGCATCTTCCTCGTCCACGCCCACGAGCCGGGGCCGCCCGCCTTCGCCGACCGCAGCCAGCTGGAGAACGCGCTCGCCGCGCTGCTGGACAACGCCGTGAAGTTCACCCCGCGAGGCGGCACGGTGACCGTCTCGGCCCACCCCTACGCCGAGCCGGACGGTGCGGGCTGGGAGATCTCCGTCGCCGACACCGGCATCGGCATCCCCAAGGAGTTCCAGGAGGAAGTCTTCACCGAGTTCGTACGCGCCCCCAACGCCCGCCGCGGCGCCTACCCCGGCACCGGCCTCGGCCTCTCCGCCGTCCGTGACACCGTACGGATGCACGACGGGCACATCGCCCTGCACGGCGGGGAGGGCGAAGGGACGGCCGTGGTCCTCCGGCTGCCCACGGGCCGTCCCGCCCCGGCCGAGCACGGATGACAGGTCTGCTCGTCGTCGAGGACGACCCCGACCTCGGCCTCGCGCTGCGCACCGTCCTCGACCGGGCCGGGTACGAGACGGTGCTCGCCGCGGACGGACAGGCCGCGCTGCGCCTGCTCTTCGCCGAACGCCCGGCCCTGATGGTCCTCGACCTGATGCTGCCGGGTCTCGACGGCTGGGAGGTCCTCGACCGCACCCGGGACATGACCGACCTGCCCGTCCTGATCCTCTCCGGCCGCACGAGTCCCGCCGAACGGGTGCGGGGGCTGCGCGCGGGCGCGGACGACTACCTGACCAAGCCCTTCGACACCCAGGAGCTGCTCGCCCGCATCGAGGCGCTGCTGCGGCGGAGCCGACCCGACCAGTGGCGCGGCGACTATGTGGAGGCGGGGCTCCGGATGGTGCCGGAGCGGCGGTCCGCTGTCTGGCAGGGCCAGGAGATCCGGCTCAGCGACATCGAGTACCGGCTGCTTCAGGTGCTCGTCCGCAATCGGGGGCGCGTCGTTACTACCGAGCAGCTTCTCGACCTGGTGTGGGACTCACCCGATGGGGCCGGGCGGGAGCGGGTGAAGTTTGCCGTGCTTCGGTTGCGGCGGCGGTTGGGCGGGCGGGGCGCCTCGGGCGGGGAGGATCCGCTTGAGTCGGTGCGGGGGGTCGGGTATCGGTATCGGGATCGGGAGCGGGAGCGGGAGCGGGAGCGGGGGGATCGGTAGGGGGTCGTCTGCGGGCAGTGGGGGCTTGGCGCGCAGTTCCCCGCGCCCCTGACCTGCCTCGGCTGCCGTTTTCGGACTCGGGTTCGTGGGGGCTTGGCGCGCAGTTCCCCGCGCCCCTGAGCTACCCGGCCGGGCCGGAGATTGGGCATGGGGCACGGACCAAAGTCCCGGGCCGAAGTCCCGCGAGCGGGAAAACCTGGGTTCGCAACCGTCGCGCAACCGAAAGCGATCCGGGGCCGCAACCGAGGCAGCGCACTCTCCAGGACGTATCCCGTAATATCCCGTTCCTCCTGGAGTGCCCCCGTGATCACCGCCGCCCCGACCACCGACGCCCGCGCCACCCGCGGCCTCCCCGCAGGGAGCGTCGCCGTCGTTCTCGGCACCCGGCCCGAGCTGGTCAAGATGGCGCCCCTCGTGCGGGCGCTCGGCGCGGCGGCACGGCTGATCCACACCGGGCAGCACTACGACGACTCGCTGTCGGGGCGTTTCCTCGCCGAGCTCGGGCTGCCCGAGCCCACCCTGCTCGCCGGTGTCGGCGGGCAGACCCGTGCCGTGCAGATCTCCGTCGCGCTCGCGCAGCTCGACGCGGAGTTCGCCGCCCGGCCGCCCCGCGCCGTCGTCGTACAGGGCGACACCAACGCGGCACTGTCCGGCGCCCTCGCCGCCAACGCCCGCGGCATCCCCCTCGTCCACATCGAGGCGGGCCTGCGCAGCCACGACCGCGCGATGCCCGAGGAGCACAACCGCGTCCTGATCGACCAGCTCTCCGACGTCCTGTGCGCCGCCACCGAGGACAACCGCGCCAACCTCGCCGCCGAGTCGATCCCCGCCGAGCGGATCGCCGTCACCGGCAACACCGTCGTGGAGGCCGTCCGCGACACGCTGCCCGGCCCCGACGAGCGCGCCGCGCTGCTCGCCGCCCACCGGCTCACCCCGGACGCGTACGTCCTGGCCACCGTGCACCGCCCGGAGAACACCGACGACCCGGCGGCGCTCCGATCCGTCCTGACCGAACTGGCCGCGCTCGCCGAGCGGATGCCCGTCCTCGTCCCGCTGCACCCGCGCACCCGCGCCCGCGCCGAGGCCGCCGCGCTCGACGGGCTGCTCGCGGCGCTCACCCTGCTGCCGCCCATCGGGTACGGAGAGTTCCTCGCGCTCGCCCGGCACGCGGCGCTGCTCGTCTCCGACTCCGGCGGTGTGCAGGAGGAGGCCACCGTCCTCGGGCGGCCGCTCGTCGTCGTACGCCGGTCCACCGAGCGCCCCGAGGCCATGGCCGCCGGGTTCGCCGAGCTCGTCGCGCCGGGGCCCGAGGTCGGCCGCGCCGCCCGGCTCAGGCTCGCCGAGGGCGACGCCGGGCTCCGCCGCCTCGCCCGCACCCCGAGCCCCTTCGGCGACGCCCTGGCCTCGCAGCGCATCGTCGCGCTCCTGACGGACCTGGTCGCCGACCGTGCCGCGGGCGACGCCGCGCTCCCCGCGGCCGCCTGACCCTCGACTCCCCCACCCCACCAGGACTTCCGATGCTGACCTTCGACCGGCTGCTCTTCCTCTTCCCCTTCCTCCTCCTCGCCTGCTTCCTCCTCTACTGGGCGGGCGCCCGCCACGCCTATCTGCGCCGCCCCGCACGCGACGGCGGTGACCCCGGCGCCTTCGAGTGGCACTTCTTCGTGCCGTGCCGCGACGAGGAGACCGTCGTCGGATCGACCGTGACCCGGCTGCGCACGGACTTCCCCGCCGCGCACGTGTGGGTCGTCGACGACGCGAGCGACGACCGCACGGCCTCCGTCGTCGCCGCGCTCGCCGAGGACGACGTCCGCGTCCACCTGGTCTCGCGCCGCAGGCCCGACGCCCGGATCGGCAAGGGCGCGGCCCTCAACGCCGCCTACGCCGAGCTCGACGAGTTCCTGCCGGACGACGCCGACCGGGCCCGCGTCGTGGTGTGTGTCGTCGACGCCGACGGGCACCTCGCCCCCGACGCGCTGAGCGCGGTCAGCGGGCCCGCCGGTTTCGGCGACCCCGAGATGGGCGGCGTGCAGGTCAGCGTGCGGATGCGGAACGTCGACGAGCCGCGCCCGCTGCCCGAGCGCGGCCGGACGCTGAACGCCCTGGCCCGGCTCCTGGTCCGCATGCAGGACATGGAGTTCGCCGTCTCCAACGCGGGCATGCAGCTGCTGCGCGGCCGCACCGGGTCCGTCGGCCTCGGCGGCAACGGACAGTTCACCCGGCTCACCGCGCTCGACCGGATCGCGGCGGCCGAGCGCCGCCCCTGGCAGCGCGACGCGCTCCTGGAGGACTACGAACTGGGCCTGCACATGATCCTCGGCGGCTACAAGGTGGCGCACATCGCGGACACGTACGTCTCCCAGGAAGGCCTGCCGCACGCCCGCCGCTTCCTGACGCAGCGCACCCGCTGGGCGCAGGGCAACCTGCAGTGCGTGCGGTACGCGCCGCGCATCGTCGGCTCGCGCCACTACTCGGGGCGCGGCGTCCTGGAGACGCTCTACACCTTCATGCAGCCCCTCGCGCACGTCGCGAGCCTGATACTCACCGTGTTCCTCGTCGCCGCCCTCGCCCTCGGGCACTCCCCGCTGGACTCCGCGCTCGGCGTCTGGCCGCTGGTGCTCGTGCTGTGCCTGCTCTCGGTCCTGCCGTTCGCACTGTGGGGCCCGGTCTACCGCAGGGACTTCGCTCCCGAAAGCTCCTGGTTCAAGGGCCTGTTGTGGGGCTTCGCGCTGTGGCTGTACGCGTACCACGTGTTCGTCGTCGCCTCGCGCGGGCTGCTGCGCGTGCTGCGGGGCCGGAACGGCTGGGCCAAGACGCGGCGCAACGCCGAGGTCGTGGGGGCGGGGCCGGTCGCCACGGAGGCGTGACGCCCGATGCCCGCGGGACGTGCGAAGGCCCCGGGACCGATGACGGTTCCGGGGCCTTCGACTACGTAGGCCTGTCTTCAACTACGTACGCCGGTACGGCATTACGCGGCGGGCAGCGCCTCCAGCTGGGCCTGCAGCCGCGCGATGTCGGCCTCCGCCTTGGTGAGGCGGCCGCGGATCTTGTCGACCACGTTGTCCGGGGCCTTCGCGAGGAACGCCTCGTTGCCCAGCTTCCCCTCGGCCTGTGCCTTCTCCTTCTCGGCGGCGGCGAGGTCCTTGGCCAGGCGCTTGCGCTCGGCGGCCACGTCGATCGTGCCGGACAGGTCGAGCGCGACCGTGGCGCCCGAGACCGGCAGCGTCGCCGTCGCCGTGAAGGCGTCGCCCTCCGGCTGGAGGCGCAGGAGCTGGCGGATGGCGGCCTCGTGCGGGGCGAGCGCCGTACCGTCCAGGGTCAGCCGGGCCGGGACCTTCTGGCCCGGCTGCAGGCCCTGGTCGGCGCGGAAGCGGCGGACCTCGGTGATGACCTGCTGGAGCGTCTCGATCTCGCGCTCGGCCGCCGTGTCGCGGAAGCCGCCCGGGGCGTCAGCCCCAGGAACCAGCACAGCGGACGGCCAGTCGGCGATGACGAGCGACTCGCCGCCGGTCAGCGCCGTCCAGAGCGTCTCCGTCACGAACGGGACGATCGGGTGGAGCAGGCGCAGGGTGACGTCGAGGACCTCTCCCAGGACGCGGGCCGAGACCTTCGCGCCCTCGCCGCCCGCCATGAACGTGGTCTTGGACAGCTCGACGTACCAGTCGAAGACCTCGTCCCACGCGAAGTGGAAGAGGGCGTCCGAGAGCTTGGCGAACTGGTAGTCGTCGTAGAGCGCGTCGACTTCGGCGACCGTCGCGTTGAGGCGCGAGAGCACCCAGCGGTCCGTGGCGGACAGCTGCTCGGCCGGGGGCAGGTCGCCCTCGATCGTGGCGCCGTTCATCATCGCGAAGCGCGTGGCGTTCCAGATCTTGTTCGCGAAGTTGCGCGAGCCCTGGACCCAGTCCTCGCCGATCGGCACGTCGGTGCCGGGGTTGGCGCCGCGGGCGAGGGTGAAGCGCAGGGCGTCCGAGCCGTACTTGTCCATCCAGTCCAGCGGGTTGACCGCGTTGCCGAAGGACTTCGACATCTTCTTGCCGAACTGGTCGCGGACCATGCCGTGCAGCACGATCGTGTGGAACGGCGGGGTGCCGTCCATCGCGTACAGGCCGAACATCATCATCCGGGCGACCCAGAAGAAGAGGATGTCGTAGCCGGTGACCAGGACGGAGTTCGGGTAGAACTTCGCGAGCGAGTCGGTCTGCTCGGGCCAGCCGAGCGTGGAGAACGGCCACAGGCCGGAGGAGAACCACGTGTCCAGCACGTCGTTGTCCTGGCGCCAGCCCTCGCCGGTCGGGGCCTCGTCGTCGGGGCCGACGCAGACGACCTCGCCGTTCGGGCCGTACCAGACGGGGATGCGGTGGCCCCACCAGAGCTGGCGCGAGATGCACCAGTCGTGGAGGTTGTCGACCCAGTCGAAGTACCGCTTCTCCATCTCCTGCGGGTGGATCTTGACCTTGCCGTCGCGGACCGCGTCACCCGCGGCCTTCGCGAGCGGGCCGACCTTGACCCACCACTGCATCGAGAGGCGCGGCTCGATGGTGGTCTTGCAGCGCGAGCAGTGGCCGACCGAGTGCGTGTACGGACGCTTCTCGGCGACGATGCGGCCCTCGGCGCGCAGGGCGCCGACGATCGCGGAGCGGGCCTCCAAGCGGTCCAGGCCCTGGAAGGGTCCTGGCACCGTGATGATCGCGTGCTCGTCCATGACCGCGATGTTCGGCAGGCTGTGGCGCTGGCCGATCTCGAAGTCGTTGGGGTCGTGCGCCGGGGTCACCTTGACGGCGCCGGTGCCGAACTCGGGGTCGACGTGCTCGTCGGCGACGACGGGGATGGTGCGGTCGGTCAGCGGCAGCTTGATCTGCTTGCCGACCAGGTGCTTGTACCGCTCGTCCTCGGGGTGGACCGCGACGGCGGTGTCACCGAGCATCGTCTCGGCACGGGTCGTGGCGACGACGATGGTCTCGTCGCCCTCGCCGTACTTCATGGAGACGAGCTCGCCGTCGTCGTCCTGGTACTCGACCTCGATGTCCGAGATCGCCGTCAGACAGCGCGGGCACCAGTTGATGATGCGCTCGGCGCGGTAGATCAGCTCGTCGTCGTAGAGCTTCTTGAAGATGGTCTGGACGGACTGCGAGAGGCCCTCGTCCATGGTGAAGCGCTCGCGGTCCCAGTCGACGCCGTCGCCGAGGCGGCGCATCTGTCCCGAGATCTGGCCGCCGGACTCGGCCTTCCACTTCCAGACGCGCTCGATGAACGCCTCGCGCCCGAGGTCGTGGCGGGACTTGCCCTCCTTGCCGAGCTCGCGCTCCACGACGTTCTGCGTGGCGATGCCCGCGTGGTCCATGCCGGGCTGCCAGAGCGTCTCGTGGCCCTGCATGCGCTTGCGGCGGGTGAGGGCGTCGATCAGCGTGTGCTCGAAGGCGTGGCCCAGGTGCAGCGCGCCGGTGACGTTCGGCGGGGGGATGACGACGGTGTACGGCGGCTTCTCGCTCTTCTCGTCGGCGGAGAAGTAGCTCCGTTCTACCCAGCGCTCGTACAGCGGCCCCTCTACCTCGGCCGGCGCGTACTGGGTCGGCAGTTCGGGAGTGGTCGCTGGAGGCTGCTGCTGAGCGTTCTCGGTCACGCGGCCAGTTTAGAGGGGCGACGGAGCGGTCCCGAAACCGGAACGTTCGGCATCGCTTGTGGCCCGGTGGTCCGGGGAGGGCTGAACCTCGTTCAGGATGTCCGGGACACATCAGCGTTCGGAGGGGGACCCACGCAATGAGTTACAACGAGCCAGGCCCTTACGGGGGACAGCAGCCGCAGCAGCCGGGGCCCTACGGGGGGCAGCCGCCGCAGCAGCCGGGGCCGTACGGGGGTCAGCAGCCGGGGCCGTACGGGGGCCAGCCTCCGCAGCAGCCGCCCGGTCCGTACGGCGGGCAGCCGCCGCAGCAGCCCGGCCCCTACGGGCAGCCTCCGCAGCAGCCCCAGCCCGGCTACGGCTTCCCCCAGCAGGCTCCCCCGCCGCAGGCGCCGTACGGCCAGTACCCCGGGCCCCCTCAGGGTGGCGGCAAGAAGAAGACCGGGCTCGTGATCGGCGCGGTCGCCGTGGTCGCCGCTGCCGCCGTCGGCGCGTACTTCCTCTTCGGCGGGAGCGACTCCGCCTCGGTCGAGGACGACGGCGCGCACAAGCTGGTGCCGCCCGCCTCGGTGGGCGAGTACAAGAAGGGTGACTCGTCCGACGACCCCGACGACGGCCCGCTCGGCTCCGGCGACAAAGAGAACGCCGAAGAGATCGGCATCAAGAACCCGGAGAACGTGGCGGCCGCGTACGAATCCGGTGAAGCTTCCGAGGCCAAGCAGATGAACTTCCAGGGGATGTACGGCGACATCGCCGACCCGGAGAAGGCCGTCGACAACGGCTTCGCCAAGGCCGAGGAGAACTCCAAGAAGGAGTCGGGCAAGGCCACCGGCGACCCCGGCGAGCAGATCAAGCTCGTCGGCAACCCCGAGAGCGTCGAGCCGGAGGGCTTCGACAACGCCGTCATGAAGTGCCAGACCGCGACCCTCAAAGGAGGCCGCGGCCAGACGACGCTGCCGATCTGCATCTGGGCAGACCACAGCACGTACGGCATCGTCTTCGGCATCGACGTGGCCGCGTTCGTGAAGGGCGGCGGTGGCGGCCTGCCCACGGACGACGTCGCCCGGTTCGCCGGCGACCTGCGCAAGGCGGCGCGCGTCAAGGCGTAGCGGATCAGCGGAACATACGCGGAGAAAGGGCCCGGGGCGGTGCGCGCGCCCCGGGCCGTCGTACGCCCCTCGTGAACCGCTGGGACGCCCCTCGTACGTCCGTCCTCTGGAACAGCCGCTCAACAACTCCGCATCGATCCGCCCCGGCCGCCCAACCCCGCGCTCCCATCCGCCAGGATGTTCGGAACACATAAGCATTGGGAGGGACCCCCAGCAATGAGCTACAACCAGCCGGGCCCGTACGGCGGGCAGCAGCCCCAGCAGCCCGGGCCGTACGGCCAGCAGCCGCAGCAGCCTGGCCCCTACGGCCAGCCGCCGCAGGCGCCGCAGCCCGGTTACGGCTACCCCCAGCAGGCTCCCCCGCCGCAGGCGCCCCCGCAGGCCCCGCAGCAGGGCGGCTACAGCCAGCCCCAGCAGCCCGCCCCTTACGGGCAGCAGCCTCCTCCCCCGTACGGCCAGCAGGCCCCCTACGGGCAGGTCCCGCCCCCGCCGCCCGGTGGCGGCAGCGGCAAGAAGACCGGCCTCATCATCGCCGCCGTCGCCGTGGTCGCCGCTGCCGCAGTCGGCGGCTACTTCTTCCTCGCGGGCGGCGACGACGACAAGGGCGGCAAGAACGACGGCTCCTCGAACGTGGCGGGCGGGGGCGACGACTCCGGCATCAAGGACGACGGCCCGCACAAGCTGACGACGCCGTCGCTCGTGATGACCGACTACAAGAAGGACGAGTCGCGCTCCGACGGTCTGAACAGCATCGACCTCGACAAGGCCGAGGCGGCCGGGGTGAAGAACCCCAAGGACGTGCAGGCGCAGTACCAGTCGGGCAGCAAGGACAACCCGATGGCGCAGAAGGTGCTGACGTTCGGCGGTGTCTACGGAGACATCGAGGACCCGGAGGGCGTCGTCGACCACATGTTCACGAACGCCAAGAAGAAGAACGAGGCGGGCGGCAGCAGCGGCGAGAGCGTCACGCTGGTCGGCGAGCCCAAGGAGTACAAGCCCGCCGGGCTGAACGGCGCCGTCCTGAAGTGCCAGGAGATGAAGGTCGACCTGGGAGGGGGCGCGGGCACCTCCGGCTCCACGGCCGGTTCCGCCGGTTCCTCCGGGCCGAGCAAGATGTCCGCGGCGACCTGCATCTGGGGCGACCACAGCACCCTCGGCTACGTCGTCACCACGGACGTCGCCAGCGCGCTGGCCGGAACGCCCGCCGACCTCGACGAGTCGGCGAGCACCACCGCCAAGTTCCGCGGGGAAGTCCGCGTCAAGCTCTGACACCTGCCGGGCCGCGTCCGGCCCGTCGGCCTCGATGCAGCAGGGCCCGGCCGGATGGCCGGGCCCTGCTGCGTCAGGATGTCGGCAACACTTAAACATTTCGGAGGGGAACCCCCATGAGCTACAACCAGCCGGGCCCGTACGGCGGGCAGCAGCCCCAGCAGCCCGGGCCGTACGGCCAGCAGCCGCAGCAGCCTGGCCCCTACGGCCAGCCGCCGCAGGCGCCGCAGCCCGGCTACGGCTACGGCTACCCCCAGCAGGCTCCCCCGCCCCAGCCCGGCTACGGCTACCCGCAGCAGGCCCCGCAGCAAGGCGGCTACAGCCAGCCCCAGCAGCCCGGCCCCTACGGGCAGCAGCCCCAGCCCCCGTACGGCCAGCAGGCCCCCTACGGCCAGGTCCCGCCCCCGCCCCCCGGCGGCGGCAGCGGCAAGAAGACCGGCCTCATCATCGCCGCCGTCGCCGTGGTCGCCGCTGCCGCAGTCGGCGGCTACTTCTTCCTCGCGGGCGGCGACGACGACAAGGGCGGGGGCGGCAAGAACGGCGGCTCCTCGAACGTGGCGGACGGCGGCATCAAGGACGACGGCCCGCACACGCTGACGACGCCCGCCACGATCCTCAGCGAGTACGACAAGAGCGACGACTCGACCGGCGGCTTCAACTCCAGCGACCTGGAGGCCGCCGAGCAGGCGGGCGTGAAGGATCCGCAGGACGTGGACGCGGGCTACGAGTCGGGGGACGAGAGCAATCCCCTGTCGCAGAAGGCCATCCAGTTCATGGGCGTCTACGGCGAGATCAAGGACCCGGGCAAGGTCGTCGACGCCATGTTCGCCAAGATCCAGCAGGACTCCAAGAAGAACAGCACGGATACGGGCGAACTCGTCGGCAGCCCCAAGGACTTCAGCACGGGCGCCGCGGTCCTCAAGTGCCAGGAGTCCGTGATCAAGAACGACAGCGGCGGCAGCGGCTCGGCCTCGGGCCCCAAGGAGATCCGCATGCCGGTCTGCATCTGGGGCGACCACAGCACCGTCGCCGTCGTGGTGCCCGTCGAGGTCGCGAACGCCATGGCGGGCAAGGTCTCGCTCAGCGACGCCTCGGCCACCACGCTCCGCGTCCGCAAGGAGGTCCGCGTCAAGTCCTGACGCACCACCGCACCACCGCACCACCGCACCACCGCACCACCAACGAGGGGAACACGAAGTGAGCTACAACCAGCCCGGTCCATACGGCGGCCAGCAGCCCCAGCAGCCCGGCCCCTACGGGCAGCCGCCGCAGGGCGTCCCGCCGCAGCCCCCCTACGGGCAGCCGCCGCAGGGCGTCCCGCCGCAGCAGCCGTACGGGCAGTATCCCGGGCCCCCTCAGGGTGGCGGCAAGAAGAAGACCGGGCTGGTCATCGGTGCCGTGGTGGTCGTGGCGGCGGCCGCGGCCGGCGGGTACTTCCTCTTCGCCAAGGGCGACGGCGGCTCCTCCGTCGCCGACGACGGCAAGACGTACAAGCTGACGGCTCCCGCGACCGTGCTGGGCGGCACGTACAAGAAGACGGAGTCAGCAGGCGGTGGCGGCGGCATGTCCTCCGGTGACCTCAAGGACCTGGAGAGCCAGGGCGTCAGCAATCCGACGGACGTGGACGGCCAGTACAGCAACGGCACGAGCACCAGCCAGAAGAGCCTCAACTTCTCCGGCGTGTACGGCAAGGTCGATGACCCCGAGAAGGTCGTCGACGCGATGTTCGCCGAGATGAAGAAGAAGTCCAAGGAGCAGCCCGGGAGCATCACCCTCCTGGGCAGCCCTCAGGAGTTCACCCCCGACGGCTTCGACAACGGCGTCATGAAGTGCCAGAAGGCCGAGTTCCGGCTGGGCGCCCCCGACAAGGCCGAGACGGACGACGGCATCCCGAACACCTTCGAGACCCCGCTGTGCATCTGGGGCGACCACAGCACGGTCGCCTCCGTCGGCCACTCCGACGCGAGCGCCACCGCCAGCGGCGAGAAGATCTCCCTGGACACGGTCGCGGGCCTGGCCGCCAAGCTCCGCGCCGACGTCCGCGTCGAGGCCAAGTAACGCCGGTCGAGGCCAAGTAGCACCGAAGGGGCGCTCCGCGATCACTCGCGGGGCGCCCCTTCGGCGTAGCGCAAACAGCTGCCGCTTATGCGGACTTCTGCTCCCCGGCGCCCGGACCCCGCGCGTCGCGCGGCACCAGCGTCGGGTTCACGTTCGAGCGAACGACGTCCGCCGTGATGACGACACGGGCCACGTCCTTGCGGGACGGCACCTCGTACATCACCGACTGCAGGACCTCTTCCATGATGGCGCGGAGCCCTCGGGCGCCGGTCTGCCGCAGGATCGCCTGGTCCGCGATGGCCTCAAGGGCCTCACGCTCGAACTCCAGCTCCACGCCGTCGAGTTCGAACAGCCGCTGGTACTGCTTCACCAGCGCGTTGCGCGGCTCGACGAGGATCTGGAGCAGGGCCTCACGGTCGAGGTTGTGGACCGAGGTGATCACGGGGAGGCGGCCGATGAACTCGGGGATCATCCCGAACTTCACCAGGTCCTCCGGCATGATGTCCTCGAACTGGTCCTTCTCCTCCATCTCGCGCTTGGAGCGGATGGTGGCGCCGAAGCCGATGCCCTTGGCGCCCGCCCGGGATTCGATGATCTTCTCCAGGCCCGCGAAGGCACCGCCCACGATGAACAGGACGTTCGTCGTGTCGATCTGGATGAACTCCTGGTGCGGGTGCTTGCGGCCGCCCTGCGGAGGCACCGACGCCGTCGTGCCCTCCAGGATCTTGAGGAGCGCCTGCTGGACGCCCTCGCCGCTGACATCACGCGTGATCGAGGGGTTCTCGCTCTTGCGAGCCACCTTGTCGATCTCGTCGATGTAGATGATCCCGGTCTCGGCCTTCTTGACGTCGTAGTCCGCCGCCTGGATCAGCTTCAGCAGGATGTTCTCGACGTCCTCGCCGACATAGCCCGCCTCCGTGAGCGCCGTCGCGTCCGCGATGGCGAACGGAACGTTCAGCATGCGGGCGAGCGTCTGCGCCAGGAGCGTCTTGCCGGAGCCGGTCGGGCCGAGCAGCAGGATGTTGGACTTCGCGAGTTCGATCGCGTCGTCACGGCCCTGCGCGCCGCCGTTCTCTCCTGCCTGGACCCGCTTGTAGTGGTTGTACACCGCTACCGAGAGGGCCTTCTTCGCGGGCTCCTGGCCCACGACGTAGCCCTCAAGGAATTCGTAGATCTCGCGAGGCTTGGGGAGTTCCTCCCAGCGCACCTCGCTCGTCTCCGCGAGCTCTTCCTCGATGATCTCGTTACAGAGGTCGATGCACTCGTCGCAGATGTACACACCGGGGCCTGCGATGAGCTTCTTGACCTGCTTCTGACTCTTTCCGCAGAACGAGCACTTGAGCAGATCGCCGCCGTCACCGATGCGTGCCACGAGGTGCTTCCCCTTCGCCTGGGAGACGCCACGTTCAGCGGCTCCTGGTGCCTCTATCCGACGGTACCTTGCCGAGCCCCCCGTTCGGGCCCCCCTTGGCACGGTTCGCTTGGACGTACGTCGTGCGCGAACCGTGCCACGGAGCGGCAGATGCTACAGCTCCGGGTCAGGCGACCGACGCATTGTTCATCTTCCGGGTGGAGATGATCTGGTCGATGAGACCGTACGAGAGCGCGTCCTCGGCCGTGAGGATCTTGTCGCGCTCGATGTCGTCGCGGATCTTCTCGATCGGCGTCGTCGAGTGCTTGGCCAGCATCTCCTCCAGCTGCGAACGCATCCGGAGGATCTCGTTGGCGGCGATCTCCAGGTCGGAGACCTGACCGCGGCCCGTCTCGCTGTAGGGCTGGTGGATCAGCACGCGCGCGTTCGGCAGGGCCATGCGCTTGCCCGGCGTACCCGCCGCGAGGAGCACGGCGGCGGCGGACGCGGCCTGGCCCATGCACACCGTCGAAACGTCCGGCTTCACGAACTGGATCGTGTCGTAGATGGCCGTGAGCGCGGTGAACGAGCCGCCCGGGCTGTTGATGTAGATCGAGATGTCACGGTCCGGGTCCATCGACTCCAGGCACAGGAGCTGCGCCATGACGTCGTTGGCGGACGCGTCGTCGATCTGCACGCCGAGGAAGATCACGCGCTCCTCGAAGAGCTTCGCGTACGGGTCGTACTCACGCACGCCCTGCGAGGTGCGCTCGACGAAGCGCGGGATGATGTAGCGGGACTCGGCGCGGGCGCCGGTGAACTCGGCCTGGCCGCTCTCGGCCTGCGTGCGCTCGTAGAGGCCGCTGCCGGGGAAGTTGTTCATCTCTGGTTCTCCTGAGAAGGGAGGGGCTGAGGTAGTGGCTTCGGGGCGCTGAGCACGGGGCTCAGGCTCCGGTGCCGCCCCCGCCCGGCATGCCGGCGGCGCTGGACATGATGTCGTCGATGAGGCCGTACTCCTTGGCCTCCTGCGGGTCGAACCAGCGGTCGCGGTCCGAGTCGCGGGTGACCTGCTCGACGGTCTGGCCGGTGTGGAACGCCGTCAGGTCGGCCATCTTCTTCTTGGTGAGCAGCAGCCGCTCGGCGTGGATCTTGATGTCCGACGCGGAGCCCGCGAGGCCCGCGGACGGCTGGTGGATCAGGATCTCGGCGTTCGGCAGCGCGAAGCGCTTGCCGGGCGTACCGGCGCTGAGCAGGAACTGGCCCATGGAGGCCGCCATGCCCATCGCGATCGTCACCACGTCGTTCTTGATGTACTGCATGGTGTCGTAGATCGCCATGCCGGCCGTGATCGAGCCGCCGGGGCTGTTGATGTAGAGGAAGATGTCCTTGTCCGGCTCTGCGGCGAGGAGCAGCAGCTGCGCGGTGATCTTGTTGGCAATGTCGTCGTCCACGGCCTGGCCGAGGAAGATGATCCGCTCGCCGAGCAGCCGGTTGTAGACCTGGTCGCCGAGGCCACCACCGATGGAGGGGTCGCCGGCGGCGGAGGGCATCAGATTCGTCACGTATCCACCTGCTCGTCTTACGACGGCGCCGGGCCGTCTCACGTCTTCAGCTGGGGCCTGGGGCACCCGCGTGCTCGCCGCTCCGGGGCGGCTCCGGGGACTCCCCTGCCCTCGTATTCATGGACCCTAACGCGCGGGGTCCCTCCGGGAATCCCGGAGAACCAACTGTTCGCTGTGAGCGCAGGTCGTGCCCCGTGAGGGGCGCGGGGAACTGCGCGAGCAACCCCCACAACCCGCACCCGCCATGGGCCCTGCCGCGGCAGACGCGCCTGCGGCCCCGCGGGGGCTGCTCGCGCAGTCCCCCGCGCCCCTAAAGACACCGGGCCCCCGGGACCGAGAAGTCCTGGGGGCCCGGTGTGCGAGCGTCAGAGCGAGGCTCAGGCCTCGGTCTTCTCGTCGGCCTTGTCCTCGGCCTTGTCCTCAGCGGAGTCCGAGGTCGCCTCGACGGTCTCGGCCGTCTCGTCCTCGTCGTCCTCGAGGTCGACGACCTCACCGTTCGTGTCCTTGACCGTGGCGGCCTCGACGACGACCGCGAGGGCCTTGCCGCGGGCGACCTCGCCGACCAGCATCGGGACCTGGCCGCCTTCGACGACGGCCTGGGCGAACTGGTCGGGGGACATGTTGGAGGACTGCGCGCGACGCATGAGGTGCTCGGTGAGCTCCTCCTGGTTCACGTTCAGCTTCTCCTTGTTGACGAGCTCGTCGAGGACGAACTGCGTCTTGATGCCCTTCTCGGCCTGCTCCTTGGTCTCGGCGTCGAACTCCTCGCGGGACTTGCCCTGGATCTCCAGGTACTTGTCCAGGTCGAGGCCCATCTGGCCGAGCTGGTGGTGCTCGAGGTTGTGCGTGCGGGTCTGGATCTCGTCCGCGAGGAGCTTCTCGGGGACGGGGACCTCGACCAGCTCGAGCAGCTTCTCCAGGACGCGCTCCTGGGCCTGCGTCGCCTGGTCGTACTGCTTCATGTTCTCGAGGCGCTTGCGGCTGTCGGCCTTCAGCTCGTCGAGGGTGTCGAACTCGGAGGCGAGCTGCGCGAAGTCGTCGTCCAGGGACGGGAGTTCACGAGCGGCGACCTGGGTGACCTTGACGGTGACCTCGGCCTCCTTGCCCTGCGCGGAGCCGCCCTTGAGCTCGGAGGTGAAGGTGGCCTCGCCACCGGCCTCCACGCCCGTCACGGCCTCGTCGATGCCCTCGAGGAGCTCGCCGGAGCCGATCGTGTAGGAGACGCCGGACGCGACGCCGTCCTCCAGGACCTCACCGTCGACCTTGGCCTCCAGGTCGATCGTCACGACGTCGCCGTCCGCGGCGGCACGCTCGACCGGCGAGGTGGACGCGAAGCGCTCACGGAGCTCCTCCACGGCCTTGTCGACGTCCTCGTCGCTGACCTCGACCGCGTCGACCTCGACCTCGATGCCGGAGTAGTCCGGGATCTCGATCGCGGGACGGATGTCGACCTCAGCGGTGAAGTTGAGGGTCTCGTTGTCCTTCAGCTCGGTGATGTCCACCTCGGGCTGGCCCAGGACGTTGAGCTCGGCCTCGTTGACGGCCTCGGTGTAGAACTTCGGGAGCGCGTCATTGACGGCCTCTTCGAGGACGGCGCCGCGGCCGAACCGCTGGTCGATGACGCGGGCCGGGATCTTGCCCTTGCGGAAGCCCTTCACCGTGACCTGCTGGTTGATCTTCTTGTAGGCCGCGTCGAGGCTGTCCTTGAGCTCCTCGAAGGGCACCTCAACAGTGAGCCGAACCCGGGTCGGGTTCAGGGTCTCCACGGCGCTCTTCACGGTTCGGTCTCCTTGGGGCTGACTTCTTGGGATTCTGCCCGGCTCAGAGACACACGGGCACACAGCTTGCATAGTAACGGCAAGCAGGAGCCGACCGACAATGCGATCTTGGACCGGCATCCCGCGAAGAAGGACGGGACGGTTCCCAGAAGGGGAAAAAGGTGGTCGGGGTGGCGGGATTTGAACCCACGGCCTTCCGCTCCCAAAGCGGACGCGCTACCAAGCTGCGCCACACCCCGTCGGTGCGACACGTAGGGTACATGCCCGCAGGCAGTGCGGCTCCCCGTTAAACGGGGCCGGATCAGGGGGGCACGTGCGGCGAGGTGCCGGGACCCGCTACGATGCCTGTCGTGCCGCGGCTTCCGCTCGTGGCGCGATCTGTGCGGGCGTAGCTCAATGGTAGAGCCCTAGTCTTCCAAACTAGCTACGCGGGTTCGATTCCCGTCGCCCGCTCTCATAGGGAAACCCCAGGCCGAAGACGGCCTGGGGTTTCTGCGTTCGAGCCCGGCCGCGGCACTCAGGGACGGCGTGCGTCGACCGTGTACACGGAGCGGGTGCCGTAGGGGACGTAGAGCGCGTCTCCCGCCGGCGTGAGCCGGGCGCCCTCCTCTCCTCCTACCCAGGGCGTGCCGACGCCCCGTCCGGGCCGGGTCCACGCGACGTCGCCGGTCCTGCCGTCCGGTGCGGCGAGGCGGCCGCTGGGCGAGGCGACGAAGACGTGGGTCGCGGAGGCGAGGGGGCGGCCGGGGAACTCGACGGTGGAGTTGCGGTTCCAGGACTGGCGGCCGGTGCGGGGGTCGACGGCGCGGACGCCGCCCCGGGCTGGGTGCGGGACAGCCCGATGGTGCGGCGGGTGCGGCTGCCGGTCGCGGTGACGGCGACGATGCTGCGGTACGCGGGACCGGTGGTGTCGGCGAGCAGGAGCCGCCCGTCGGCCTGGCCGACGAGGGTGCGGGTGCCGCGCACGGTGACCGTCCAGGCGGGCTTGCCGGTGGCGGGGTCGAGGCGGGAGACGCGGGTGCTCGCCTTCCTCCCGTCTCCCACGGAACAGATCAGATAGCCCTTCGCGGCGGCCTCCCACAGTTGGCACTGCTCCTTGGGCAGCGGCTGCTTCCAGCGCGGGTCGGCGTCCTCGGGGTCCAGCAGGGCGTACGAACCGCCCTCGGCGCCGTGGAGGGTGAGGACGCCGTCCTCCGTGGCGGCGGCGGTGCTCTCGGCCGGGGTCAGGCCGGGCGCCATGGCGCCGTTGCCGCGCTGGGGGGGCGTGGTCCACAGGACGTCGCCGGTTCTGGCGTCGAGGGCCTCGATCGCGTACTTCTCGTACGATTCGCCGCTGTCGTCGTCCGGGACGGCGCACATGGGCCTCACGGCGATGGGGGACCTGCTCCTTAAGAGCTCGGATGGGGGTCCCCCCTGCTCCTTAAGAGCTTGGGGGAGGGTGCGGAACTCCTGGTCGTCGGCGTACTGCCCGGGGACGGCCTTCAGCGCGAGGCGGCGGCCCGATGCGGAGCGGCCGAGATGGACGACGCCCGTGCCGCCGGAACCGAGCCGGTCCTCGATCGGATATCCGCCGATGTCTTCCGGGTCCGAGTCGCGCAGAACCATCCCTTACGCCCCCGTCCCCTCGACCCGTGCCCCCCGCTCTCCGGTTCCCCGCAGCGGACGCGGGTTCGAGAACGCTCCCCCGCGTGGCCTCAGAAGCTGATCGAGTTGATGGTCTCCGCCACTTCGTTCAAGAAGCGGTTTATGGAAGGCGCCATGCCTGTGGAAGCGAGGAAGAAACCGAAGAGCACCGCGACGATGGCGGGCCCCGCCTTGAGCGATCCCCCTCGGATCAGCACCACAAGGATGATCGCCAACAGCAGCACCACTGACAGCGAAATGGCCACACTGATCACACCCTAGGTCGGTCGCTCTCCCGGCCCGGGGGGTACGACCCCGCACACCCCCGCCAGGGACCATCGTGCCACCAACAAGCCCCCTCCATGCGGCCGGTGACACATCGTCGGCCAACACGTCACGACCCCGGAGCGCAAGGGCGCCTTGGGGGCGCAAGGGCAGCGCACTGTCGTACAGCAATTCGACGACCTGCCGTCATCAGGAATTCGCGTTGATCGTTGCCATCGCCACACACGACGTTCGCAGGAAATTCGAATTGTCGCCGAGGGCACATCGAAGGTGCACCAAGAGAGGTGAACTCCGTCGACACCTCCGGCCAACCGGACATTTCACCAGAGTCGCCCGCAGGCGTTATGCACCATTTAAACCGGATGAGTTGTGACGTACCGGACAGAACCGGGCCGCATGCAACCAGATCTCTTTGTCGACTCGACCGAATCTCGGGGTACCGGCTACCCGGTTAAGCGGGATTCACCCACGTGATTGTCGGAGATTGCGTTGAGAGAAGTGACGAGGGTTTTACGAATAGACGGCAGCGACGCTAGGGTGCCTCAGATGTTCCACGCTGCCACCACCCCCGTAGGCGCAGTGCGGTCCCGGGTCGTCTCACCGAGCTCGTGGTGGGAGGGCCTGTGACCAACTCGGTGCACCCGCACGGACGCCACCGGGCGCCCCTCCCCCCGGCCCAGGTGCCGGCGGACGGAGTTCCCACTCCTCGCGCCCCCCAACCGCCCCCGCAGGCCCTCGCCACAGCTCCCCCCACCCCGGCAGGCCGCAGCACCGCCCAGAGCGGGTCCAAGCCCGCCAAGCAGCGCGACGCGTTCTTCGACAACGCCAAGTACCTGGCGATCGTCCTCGTGGCGATGGCCCACGCATGGGAACCCCTGACGGATCACAGCCGCGTCGCCGAGTCGCTGTACATGACCGTCTACACCTTCCACATGCCGGCGTTCATCGTGATCTCCGGCTACTTCTCGCGCAGTTTCGACATGCGGGCCGACCGCCTCAAGCGGCTCGTGACCGGCATCGCCGTGCCGTACGTCATCTTCGAGATCGCGTACACCTTCTTCAAGCGCTGGGCGGACGACGACCCCGGTCAGCCGATCAGCCTGCTCGACCCCTGGTACCTCACCTGGTTCCTGGTCGCGCTCTTCGTGTGGCGGCTCACCGTGCCGCTGTGGAAGATCGTGCGCTGGCCGGTGCCGCTCGCACTGGCCATCGCCACGCTCGCCGTGATCTCACCCGACATCGGCGACGACCTCGACCTGCAGCGCGTGCTGCAGTTCCTGCCGTTCTTCGTACTTGGCCTCTTCATGAAGCCCGAGTACTTCCAGCTGGTGCGCCGCCGCGAGGTGCGGATCCTGTCGATCCCGGTCTTCGCGAGCGCGCTGCTCCTGGCGTACTGGGCGGCTCCCCGGATGACGTCGGCCTGGTTCTACCGCCGGGACAGCGCCCAGGAGCTGGGTGCCCCGTGGTGGGCCGGTGTCGTGATGACGCTGGCGCTCTTCGGCTGCTCCGTCGTCCTCACCGCGTGCTTCTTCGCCTGGGTGCCGCGCCGCACGATGTGGTTCACGGTCCTCGGCGCCGGCACGCTGTACGGCTACCTGCTGCACGGCTTCCTCGCCAAGGGCTCCCGTTTCTGGGGCTGGTTCGACGACTACGAGTGGCTGCACCAGCCGCTCGGCGAGATCTTCGTGTCGGTGGTCGCCGCGAGCGTGGTGACGGCGTTGTGCACGCCACCGGTGCAGCGGATGTTCCGTTTCGCGATGGAGCCCAAGATGGAGTGGGCGTTCAAGCGGGACGCGGCGCAACTCGCCCGTGAGCGGGCCAAGTCGACGTAGGGCAAGCACGGCGCAAGCCGACGGATCCGGTTCTACCGGAGCCCCAACAGGGCGCGCATGGTGGCGTACTTCGCCGTCAGGCGCGCCCTTGTCGTTGCGTCGAGGACCGCGAGGCGGGCCGGGTCCGCGTTGTGCGCCAGGTCCGCCTCCTTCACGAGGCGGGCGCCCGGGGTCGCGAGGATGCGCTCGGCGTACGCCTCCTTGGGCTCGCCCGCGCGCTTGGTGAGGGCGAGGACGATGTCCTTGGTGCGCCGGGTCAGCGGGGCGTCCCCGAGCCACTGCTCGGACAGGGCGTCGTCCTCGACGGAGTCGTGCAGCCAGGCGGCCGCGATCTGCTCGTCGTCGCCGCCCCGCCGCCGCACTCCCTCGGCCACGGCCTGGAGGTGTTCGGCGTAGGGGCGGCCCGCCTTGTCCTGCTGGGCGGCGTGGGCCTCGCGGGCGATGGCCTCCACCTCCGGCAGGGACAGAGTCGGATGGCAGCCTCGGCCGACGGATGTCATGCGGCCGACCTTAGCGCCGCCCTCGCCGGGATCGTCGCCGAGGCCAGGCCGAGGACCAGGACCGCGCCCACGAAGGAGCCGTACACCAGCGGCGGGACGTACGGGGATTCGCCGGTCAGACCCCTCATCATCGGGACGAGGGTGGCGAACGCGATCGCCGAGCCGATGACGATGCCCGCGCAGGCCACGAGCAGCGCCTCCCAGCGGATCATCCGCAGGACCTGGCGGCGGGTGGAGCCGATCAGGCGCAGCGTGCCGAGTTCGCGACGGCGGTCCAGGACCGTCATCACCAGGGTGTTGACGGCGGCGACGGCCGCGAAGCCGCCGAGGACGGCCGCCATCGTGGTGTTGGCCCAGGCGTTGAGTTCGTTGTCCATGGAGCGGGCGGTGGCGTAGCCGTCGCGGTCCTTGAGCTCGCCGAGTCCGGAGAGGGCCTGCGCGGAGCCGCCCCTGGTCCAGATCTCGGTGGCGAAGGACGAGGTGACGTGCTGCTTGAGGTCGGCCGCGGGCATGGTCACCTGGGAGAGGCCGAGGCCCCTGCCGTACGTGGCGACGATGGTCGGCGAGGCCTTGGTGCCGTCGGGCAGGCGGACGTCGAGGCGGTCGCCGGTCTTCACGTGTGCGGAGGTGGCGAGGGCGGCGTCGACGGCGATCTGGCCCCTGCCGAGCTTCAGGGCGCCGGTCTCCACCTTGAGGTCCTGGACCTTGGCGAGCCCGGCGGCCGTGCCCGTGATGCCCTGGGCCGAAGCGGACTCCAGCCAGCGGTCGCCGCCCGAGCCGACCGGCACGAGCAGGGAGGACTTGAGCAGGCCGACGGCCGAGGTGACGCCCTTCGCGTCGGCGGCCTTCGCCAGCGTTGCCGGGGCGAGGCCTCCGTCGGAGGTGACGATGTGGTCGGCGGTGATGCCCGCGCGCTGCTGGTCGGCGGCGACCCGCTCCTCGCTGGTGTGCATGAAGACGAGGACGGAGGAGAAGGCCATGGCGAGCACGATCGGGGTGATCGCGGAGGCCAGTCGGCGGGCGTTCGAGCGGGAGTTGGCGGCCGCGAGCGAGGCGGACGCACCGGCTCCGCGCAGCGGGAGGCCGAACAGGGCGGCGCAGCCGCGGGCCACCAGCGGGCCGAGCAGGGCGACGGCGAGCATGAAGAGCATGACGACGCCGAGCGCCGCGTTCGCCGCGTCCTCCCCGGTGTTGTGGGCGGCGAAGCCCGCGAAGATCGCACCGCCGACGGCGGCGGCGATGCCCAGCGGCGTCCTGATCCAGCCGAGCGGCACCCGCTCCACGGAGGCCTCGCCGAGCGCCTGTCCCGGCTTGATGCGGGAGGGGCGGCGGGCGGCCATGTATCCGGCGCCGAGCGCGGTGAGGACGGCGACTCCGGCTGCGCTGACGAGCGGGATGAAGGAGATGGAGAGGTCGACGCCCTCGGGGATCGCGCCCTTCTCCTTCAGCTGTCCGAACCACCAGGTGGCCAGGGCGATGCCGGGCAGGAGGCCGACGGCCGCGGCGGCCGGGGCGACGAGCAGGGTCTCGGTGGCGATGGTGCGGCGGATCTGGCGGGGTGTGGTGCCGATGGCGCGCAGGAGTGCGTACTCGCGGGCGCGCTGGCCCACCGAGAGGGCGACGGTTCCCGCGGCGGTGAAGACGGCGGTCAGGGCGGCGATGCCGCCGAAGGAGCCGCCGAGGCCGGTGAGCATCTCCTTGGCGTAGGCGAGCGAGGAGCCTTCGGCGGCGCTGCGGTCGTTGCCGGTGTGGACGTCGGCCTTCTTGCCGATGGCGTGCGCGACCTGGGACTTGAGGGTGTCGTCGGACACGCCCTTCTTGGGCAGGACGGCGATGGCGTCGACGCGTCCGGGGTGCCCGGAGATGCGGACGGCCTCGGAGTCGGCGAACCAGGCGGTGGGGGCGGGCTGTCCGGCCCGCACGGTGCCGGAGACGCGGAAGTCGCGGGGGCCGTCGGCCGTCGTGAGCGTGGTGCGGTCGCCGACGTGGCCGCCGGGCGCGGCGAGGACGACCTCGCCGGGCTGCGGGGCGCGGCCCGCGGTCAGCTTCTCGCCGGTGAAGGCGGTGGAGCCCCAGCCGTGTGCGGTGACGTCCTTGCCGCCGGACTTGACGGGGAAGGTGACGTCGGGGACGGCGGTGCGGGCGCCGGGCACCGAACCGGCCTGGGCGACCAGGGAGTTGTCGATGCGCGCCTGGTCGGGCAGCGGCGTGGCCTCCTCGGACCTGTCCTCGCCGCTGCCGGTGACGAAGCGGACGGACTGGTCGGCGGCGGCCACGACGGGGGCGCCCGCGTAGCGCTCGGGCGGCACGGAGGCGCGTAGCCCCGTCTCCAGGAGGATTCCGCAGGCGGCCACGATCAGCGAGGCCATCATCAGGGCGACGAAGGTGCCTGCGAACGCGGCGGGTTTGAAGCGGACGGCCGCGCGGGCGAGGCCGTTGGGGACGTACGCCATTACGCGGCCACCCCCGCGTACGCAGGCGCGGTCAGGGCGGTCATCCGGGCGGCGATCTGTGCGGCGGACGCGCGCTCCAGGCGGTCGACGAGGGAGCCGTCGGCGAGGAAGAGGACGCGGTCGGCGTGGGCGGCGGCGGCCGGGTCGTGGGTGACCATGACGACGGTGGCGTTCAGGCCGTCGACGGCGGAGCGCAGCAGGCCGAGGATCTCGCTCGCGGTGGTGGTGTCGAGGGCGCCGGTCGGTTCGTCGGCGAAGATCACGTCCGGCTCGGTGACGAGGGCGCGGGCGATGGCGACGCGCTGCTGCTGGCCGCCGGAGAGCTGGCCGGGGCGGCGGCGGCCCTTGTCGCCGAGGCCGACGCGGGTGAGCATCTCGGCGGCCTTGCGGCGGTCGGGGCGGTGGCCCGCGAGGCGCATCGGCAGCACGACGTTCTGTTCGACGGTCAGCGACGGCAGCAGGTTGAAGGCCTGGAAGACGAAGCCGAGGCGGGTGCGGCGGAGCGCGGTGAGCTTGTTCTCGCTCATGCCGGTGATCTCGGTGCCGCCGAGGCGGACGGTGCCCGCGCTCGGCCGGTCCAGGCCCGCGGCGCACTGCAGGAACGTGGACTTGCCGGAGCCCGAGGGGCCCATGACGGCGGTGAAGCTGCCGCGGGGCAGGGCGAGGTCGATGCCTGCGAGGGCGTGCACGGCGCCGGAGCCGCGGCCGTACTGGCGGCGGACGCCGCGCAGTTCGACGGCCCAGTCGCCGGGCGCCCCGCCGAGAACGCGAACGTCCTCCTCGACGACTCGGTTCTTCTTCCGCCGCAGCCCCATGTCCCTGTCCACCTCTCCATACGAATTCGACCTCTTGAACGTACGGAGACGGGGGTGGTGTGGACCATGAGGACGGCTGGCGAACCCAGGGTGGGGAGAACCCCACCACGCGCGTTCAGGGATACCCTCACCGATCGTTTGGTAACCTAAATATTGACGCGTTCTTGACGCTCCCTTTGCCATCTTCTTTTGTTCCCTTACTTGCCACCCCTACGGGAGGAACGGGCCCATCGGACACGCAGACACCCTGATAGCCATGGGCGGCGCCTTTCTCGCCGCCGCAGTCCTCGCCCGCCTCGGCGGCCGCATCGGACTCCCCACCATTCCGCTCTTCATCCTGGCCGGGATCCTCCTCGGCCCCCACACCCCCGGTGTGGTCCTGGTCTCCAACCCCCACGACCTGGAAATGCTCTCGGCGCTCGGCCTGGTCCTGCTGCTCTTCTACCTGGGCCTCGAGTTCCACATGGACGACCTCAAGACCGGTGGCCGCAAGATGGCCATCGCCGGGGGCACCTATCTCGCCCTGAACGTCGGCGCCGGCCTGGGCTTCGGATTCGCGCTCGGCTGGGGCACCTCCGAAGCGCTGGTCCTCGCCGGAGTGCTCGGCATCTCCTCCTCGGCGATCGTCACGAAGGTCCTCGTCGACACCGGCAGGCTCGGCAACCCGGAAACGAAGCCGATCCTCGGCATCATCGTCGTCGAGGACATCTTCCTGGCCCTGTACCTCGCGGCGCTGCAGCCCATCCTGTCCGGCGCGGACAGTCTCGCCGCCGCCGTGATGGACGGCGGCAAGGCCTTCGGCTTCCTCCTCCTGCTCGCCCTCGCGGCCCGCTTCGGCACCAAGCTCGTCGGGCGCCTCATGGACACCAAGGACGACGAGCTGCTCGTCATCTCCTTCCTCGGCGTCGCCGTCTTCGTCGCCGGTGTCTCCGAGTGGTTCGGTGTCGCGGACGCCATCGGCGCGTTCATGGTCGGCCTGATGCTCGGCAGCACGGCGTCCGGCGACCGCATCCGCACCCTCGTGCACCCGCTGCGGGACGCCTTCGGCGCGATCTTCTTCTTCGCCTTCGGACTCTCCATCGACCCGGGCGACCTGCCGGTGGTGCTCTGGCCGGTCCTCGCCGCGGTCGCGGTGACGCTCCTGATGAACGTCCTCGCCGGGCTCGGCGCGGCGCGTGTGTACGGCTTCGGGGCGGGCCCCGCGGCGAACATCTCCACGACGCTGCTCGCCCGCGGCGAGTTCGCCCTGATCCTCGCCACGATGGCGGCGGGCGCGAGCCTCGACGAGCGCCTCTCCCCCTTCATCGCGGGGTACGTGCTGCTCCTCGCGGTCCTCGGACCGCTGGCCGCGGGACGCTCGGAGTGGCTGGCCCGGATCCTGCCGGGCGGCAAGGACGACGACGGCTACGGAGACGGCGCGTCCGGCGGCCCCAGCCCGTCGGAGAACCTGACCCGGAGCTCCGCGAGCAGCACGGCGTAGTCACGTCCGACGGTGACGGCCGCGGCGAAGACGGCATCGAGGGCGGCCCGCAGGGGGTTGTCCTCGACCGCGGCGTACAGGGCGGGGAGCGCGGAGAGCTGCTGCCGGGCGGCCGCCGGGTACGTCGGCCGGGCCGGGCCCACGGTCGTGTCCGGCACGGCAGGATCGTCGAGGATGCGGCGCACCACCTGGCCCTGGTCGTCGAAGGGCGCGGGCAGCGGCTGCCCGCGCTCGGCCGCCTCCAGGGCCGGAACGATCCAGTCGACGCGGTCGAGCCCGGCCTCCTCCACGGCGCGGCGCATGGCCCAGCGGGCGACGGCGCGCTGCTGCGTGGGGGCCAACCGGTCCAGGGCATGGGCGAGTTCGGAGTCGAGCTCAAGGACCCCCCAGATGTTGCCGCCCACGTTCCGTAGGCGGTCACTGGGCGGCTGCCCGCCCCAGGTGTGGCGTTCGGCCCGTTCCTGCGCCTCCCGGGCGGCCCGGTCCGCCGCTTCCCGCTCGCGGCGCTCCGCCTCGGCCCGCTGTTCGGCACGCCGCTCGACGGACGGGAGGTCGCGGGCCGTTCGGTGCCAGTACGCGGCGCAGTTCCCGGTCTGCTTGACCAGCCGGTCGCGTTCCGGCGGCGCGGGCCAGAACTGCAGGAGGTGCTCCTCGATGCCGGGGGACTCGATCAACTCGTCCTCCCTGTCGACGGCTTCGTCCAGCCTGCTGCCGCAGTAGCGGACCCGGTAGTCGATCTCTTCGAGGCCGAGCCGGAACGCCCCCATGCCGCCCCACAGGGCGAGCGCCGTCTCCGGCCCCACGGGACGGAAGGAGACCTCGACGATCTCCTCCCACTGGTCCTCCAGGAGCGGCGGGCTCTCGTGGACCTCCACCGTGAAATCGAGCTCCCCGGTGTGCAGGCCCGAGTTCAGGTACAGGAAGCCGGGTATCGCCGCGCCGCAGAGCCCGTTCTCCTGGCCCGCGCACGCGTCGTGGAAGCCCAGGCCCGTACCGTCCGGGTCGCTCTCCACGTAGAGCTGACCGTACGCCACGCTCACCAGACCGCTGACCGGCGTCCGCACGCCACCCACCTCACGCCTCCCGGCAGATCAGCAGCAGTGCCCTGTCGTCGTTCACGTCCTTTGCGACCGCCTCGATCAGGTGCCAGGCCGCGCCGTGGAAGCCTCCGGCCACATAGCGGTCGGCCTCGCCCGTCAGGCGGTCCATGCCCTCGGCGATGTCGCGGTCGGAGGTCTCGACCAGGCCGTCGGTGAAGAGCATCAGGACGTCGCCGGGGCGCAGGACTCCCTTGACGGGGTCGAACTGTGCGCCGTCGTAGACGCCGAGGAGCGGGCCCTGGCCCGTCTTCTCCTCCCAGCGGCCGCTGCCCGCGCTGAGCTGGAGGCCCGGCGGGTGGCCCGCGGAGAACAGTTCGTAGTCGCCGGTCTCCAGGTCGAGGACCAGGTGGATGGAGGTCGCGAAGCCCTCGTCCCAGTCCTGGCGGAGCAGATAGCCGTTGGCGGCGGGCAGGAAGGCGTGCGGGGGCAGCGAGCCGAGGAGGCCGCCGAAGGCGCCGGACAGGAGCAGGGCGCGCGATCCGGCGTCCATGCCCTTGCCCGAGACGTCGGTGAGGACGGCCTCCAGGGTGCGGCCGCCGTTCGTACGGGCCGCGACCACGAAGTCGCCGGAGAAGGACTGGCCGCCCGCCGGGCGCAGCGCCATCTCGCGGTGCCAGCCGCGCGGCAGCTTCGGCAGCTTGCTCTGGACGCGGATGCGCTCGCGCAGGTCGAAGAGCATGGTGCCGCCGCCGCGCCAGGGCACGCCGACCCGGCTGCGGAACTGGGCGATGAGAAGCCCGAAGAAGCCACAGGCGGCGACCACGAGGACCGTGCCCGGTGTGACGCGGGAGGCCCCTTCCGTGTACGGGCCGAGGCGGACGGATTCCACGATGAGGGCCACCGCCGACGCCGCGTACAGGCCGAGGAGGCTGGCCGGGCGCAGCAGCAGGCCGCCCGCGACGATGGGCAGGACGAGCGCGGCCGGTGAGAACCACACGTTGTTGATGATCGTGCAGGTGGTGATCACGGGGATGGTCAGGAGCAGACCGGCGAGGGCGACCCAGTCGGAGCCGTCGCCGCGGAAGTAGTCGACCCCGGATTTGCGCAGCGCGATGCGGGCCCGGTGCAGCCGCTTCTTCATCCGGGCCGTGAACGTATCGGCTTCTGCACGCCCTTCGCGTCGATCCCGCCGTACGCGACGTGCGAGCCGTGCTCGTCGTTCTGCCATTGCTCGTGGACCCTATCCAGCGGGCCGCGTACTTCGCACGGGAGGTCCCGGTTGTCCCCCGTCAGGGGCATGCCGCGGACGGGCGGCGACCGGGCCGCGGAGCATGAAAATCCTGTCGCATCGGGTGGTATTGCCCTGGTACGCATGGCATATGACAACGACAGACATGCGGGTGCTCGCGAAGGCCGACTGGGACGCGTGGTACGGATCGCTGGAGGTGGCGTTCGGCGGGGTCGCCGAGTCGGCCGAGGAGCGCGAGCTGTGGCGCACGCTCACCGAGCACGACCGTTCGGTGGGCGTGTGGGACGGGGATGCGTGCGTGGGGACGGCGGGGGCCTTCTCCTTCCGCCTTGCCGTGCCGGGCGGCGCGCTGGTGGACGCGGCGGGCGTGACGATGGTCGGCGTCGCGGCCACGCACCGGCGGCGCGGGATCCTGACGTCGATGATGCGGCGGCAGCTGGACGACGTGCGTGCGTGGGGCGAGCCGCTCGCCGTGCTCACCGCCTCCGAGCCGGTCATCTACGGCCGGTTCGGGTACGGCGCGGCGACCCGGCAGATGAAGGTCGACATCGACACGACGCGGGTGTCGCTGTCCGCCCCGCCCGGGACGGACGACGTACGTCTTCGGTACGTGCGGCCCGCCGACGTCCACGAGGACTGTGAGGCGCTGTACGCACGACGGGTGACCGCGCGTCCGGGCATGACGGCCCGGCAGCCCGGCTGGGAGCGGCTCGGGCTGCTCGACCCGCAGAGCGAGCGGAACGGCGCGTCGCCGCTGCAGTGCGTGGTCGCCGAGCGCGCGGGCGAGCTCGTCGGGTACGTGCGGTTCGCGGTGAAGCCCGACTGGGACTGGCAGGGCCCCAAGGGTTCGGTCCAGCTGCGCGACATCGAGGCCCTGGACCCGGCGGCGTACGCGGCGCTGTGGCGGTTCCTGTTCGACATCGACCTGACGTCGTCGGTCGTCTCGCGCAACCGCCCGACGGACGACGCGCTGCTGCAGCTGGTCTCCGACATCCGCCGCTGCGACATCTCGGTGCGGGACTCGCTGCACGTGCGGCTCGTCGAGGTGGGCGCGGCCCTTGAGGCGCGGACGTACCAGGCGCCCCTGGACGTGGTGTTCGAGGTCGAGGACGCCTTCTGCCCCTGGAACGAGGGGCGCTGGCGGCTCACCGGCGACGCGAAGGGCGCCTCGTGCGAGCGTACGGACGACGCGGCCGACCTCGCCCTGTCCGTACGGGAGTTGGGCGCCGCCTACCTCGGCGGCACCTCGCTCACGTCACTCGCGGGCGCGGGGCGGGTGCGGGAGCTGCGCCGGGGGGCGCTGGCCGAGGCGTCGGTGGCGTTTGGGTCGGACACGGAGCCGTGGCTGCCGCACGGGTTCTAGCCGGGGGCTTCAGGCGGGGCGGGGGCCGGGGTCAGGCGGGCCGTTGGCAGGTGGGGCACCAGAAGAGGTTGCGGGCGGCCAGGTCCGCGGTGCGGATGTCGCCGCCGCAGAGGTGGCAGGGCTGGTTCGCCCTTCGGTAGACGTAGACCTCGCCGCCGTGGTCGTCGACGCGCGGCGGGCGGCCCATCGCCTCCGGGGTGTGCTCGGGCCTGACGGTGTCGATGCGGTTGAGGCGTACGCCCTCGTGCATCAGCTCCACGAGGTCCGCCCAGATCGCGGTCCACTGCGCCTCGGTGAGGTCCTTGCCCGGGAGGTACGGGTCGATGCCGTGCCGGAAGAGGACCTCGGCGCGGTAGACGTTGCCGACGCCCGCGATGACCTTCTGGTCCATGAGGAGCGCGGCGATCGTGGTGCGGCTGCGGGAGATGCGGCGGTAGGCCTTCGCCGGGTCGTTCTCGGGGGCGCCCGCGGGGCGCAGGGGGTCGGGGCCGAGCCGGTCGTGTATCGCCTGCTTCTCCCCGTCCGTGATGAGGGCGCAGGTGGTGGGGCCGCGGAGGTCCGAGTGGTACGCGTCGTTCAGGAGCCGGAGGCGGACGGTGTCCGTGGGGGGCGGGGCGGGGGTCTCCCCCAGGGCGTACTTGCCGAAGAGGCCGAGGTGGATGTGGATCCAGCCGGTGCCCTCGAAGCCGAGGAAGAGGTGCTTGCCGTGGGCCTCGGCGGTGTCCATCACCTGGCCGGTGACGAGGGCGGCGCTGTCGGAGAACTTGCCCTGCGGGCTGGTCGCGCGGACGGGGCGGCCCTGGAAGCGCTCCCGGTGGTCCTGCGCGAGCCGGTGAATCGTGTGCCCCTCCGGCACGGTGTCCCTCCGGGGTGGTGCGGGTCGGATCGCCTCAAGGGCTCGTCCTCAAACGCCGGACGAGCTGACATCGGCTCGCCCGGCACTTCGAGGAGCGGAGCCTGGAATCAGCCCCTCCGGCGTTTGAGGAGCGGGGTCCGGGGCGGAGCCCCGTGGCCTCGCTACGGCTGGGGATGGTGAGCGGGGATCGCGGGCAGCTCGCCCGTCTCCTCGTACGCCGACAGCATCTCGATGCGGCGCGTGTGACGCTCCTCACCCGAGTACGGCGTACCCAGGAAGATCTCGACGAACTTCGTCGCCTCTTCCTGCGTGTGCATGCGGCCGCCGATCGATACGACGTTCGCGTCGTTGTGCTCGCGGCCGAGCGCCGCCGTCTGCTCGCTCCAGGCCAGGGCCGCCCGCACGCCCTTCACCTTGTTCGCGGCGATCTGCTCGCCGTTGCCCGAGCCGCCGATGACGATGCCGAGTGCCTCCGGGTCCGCGGCGGTCCGCTCCGCGGCACGCAGGCAGAACGGCGGGTAGTCGTCCTGGGCGTCATAGATGTGGGGCCCGCAGTCGACGGGCTCATGGCCGTGGCTCTTGAGCCATTCGACCAGGTGGTTCTTGAGTTCGTAGCCGGCATGATCCGAGCCGAGGTACACGCGCATGGGTCCGAGTGTGGCACGCCGTGGGGCGGGTAGCCGCGACCGGGCAGGATGTTGATCTCCCTGGTCGGGACCTTGGTCCAGGCCTTAAGCACGGAATACAACGATCCGGATTCAGGACTTCCGTCCCGTTCACCCCTGAGTTTGAATGCGGGGGCTCGTGACCCGAGAACTTAAGGATTCGTCCATGACCTCGCAACCCTCCCTTGCGAAGGCAGACAGCACCCCCAATTCCCCTGGGGATCCGCAGTCTGGCGACAGTGGTGACACCGGTGACGGCCTGAAGGCGGGTCTCAAGAACCGCCACCTCTCCATGATCGCCATCGGTGGTGTGATCGGCGCGGGCCTCTTCGTCGGATCGAGCTCCGGCATCGCCGCCGCGGGGCCCGCCATCCTCGTCTCGTACGCCCTCGTCGGCACGATGGTCGTCCTCGTGATGCGGATGCTGGGCGAGATGGCCGCCGCACGGCCCGCCTCCGGCTCCTTCTCCACCTACGCCGACCAGGCGCTCGGCCGCTGGGCCGGGTTCTCCATCGGCTGGCTGTACTGGTTCTTCTGGGTCGTCGTGCTCGCGGTGGAGGCCACCGCGGGTGCCGTCATCCTCAACGGCTGGATACCCGCCGTACCGCAGTGGGGCTGGGCGCTCATCGTGATGGTCGTGCTCACCGCGACGAACCTCGTATCGGTGGGCTCCTACGGCGAGTTCGAGTTCTGGTTCGCCGGGATCAAGGTCGTCGCCATCGGCGGCTTCGTGGTCATCGGCCTGCTCGCCGTCTTCGGCGTGCTGCCCGGCTCCGACAACCCCGGCGCCGGATTCGCGCACCTCACCGACGCGGGCGGCTTCATGCCCAAGGGCGCGGGCGCCATCCTCACCGGTGTGCTGATGGTCGTCTTCTCCTTCATGGGCAGCGAGATCGTCACGCTGGCCGCCGGTGAGTCCGAGGACCCGCAGCGCGCCGTCACCAAGGCGACCAACAGCGTCATCTGGCGCATCGGCGTCTTCTACCTGGGTTCGATCTTCGTCGTCATCACCCTGCTTCCGTGGAACGACAAGTCGATCGTCAAGGACGGCAGTTACGTCGCCGCGCTGAACTCGATCGGCATCCCGCACGCCGGTCAGGTCATGAACGTCATCGTCCTCACCGCCGTGCTCTCCTGCCTCAACTCCGGCCTGTACACCGCCTCCCGCATGGCCTTCTCGCTCGGCCAGCGCGGCGACGCGCCCAAGGCCTTCGCGCGCACCAACAAGCGGGGCGTGCCGCAGGCCGCGATCCTCGGCTCGGTCGTCTTCGGTTTCGTCGCCGTCTGGTTCAACTACCAGTGGAAGGACACCGTCTTCGACTTCCTGCTGAACTCCTCGGGCGCGGTGGCCCTCTTCGTGTGGCTGATGATCTCCTTCACGCAGCTGCGGATGCGCGGGATCATCCTGCGCGAGGAGCCGGAGAAGCTCGTCGTGAAGATGTGGCTCTTCCCGTATCTGACGTGGGTCACGATCGCGATGATCTCGTTCGTCCTCGTCTACATGCTGACCGACGAGGCAGGCCGCAAGCAGGTGCTGCTCTCGCTGCTCGCCGCCGCCTTCGTGGTCGCCTTCTCGCTGATACGGGAGAAGGTCAGGCCCAGGGACGCGGTCGACGCCTGACCCCTCCCCCCGCTCCGACGCCGCCCCCGCGGGCCATCCGCGGGGGCGGCGTCGTTCACCGGAATTCCGGTGGAGCCACGGAGGAGTTGACGGCGGGACGGCCCGCCGGTGAGTAATGCTCTCCTGTGTCAGACACGACAACGGAGGCTCCCGTGGACTACACCGCACAGCGACTCGTGTTCCGGCCGGACGACGCCGGATACGACGAGGAGGTCGCCGGAATGCAGACCGGTTTCGCGACGCGGCCCGACATCGTCTTCGGCGCCGGAAGTGCCGACGACGTGGTCGCCGCGGTGTCGTACGCGGCCGAAGCCGGACTGCCCGTCGGCGTCCAGGCCACCGGGCACGGCCTGCCGGGGGCATCGGAGGGCGGCGTCCTGATCAGCACGCGGCGCATGGACTCCGTGCGCATCGACCCCGAGGCCCGCACCGCCACCTTCGGCGCGGGCGCCCGCTGGGGCCAGGTCGTCGAGGCCTCCGTGGAGCACGGCCTCGCCCCGCTGAACGGCACGGCGCCGTCCGTGGGCGCCGTCGGCTACACGCTCGGCGGTGGACTCGGCATCCTTGGCCGTGAGTTCGGGTACGCGGCCGACCACGTCCGCTCGGTCGACGTCGTCACCGCGGACGGCGTCCTGCGCCACGTCACACGGGAGAGCGACCCGGAGCTCTTCTGGGGCCTGCTCGGCGGCGGCGCGCACCTCGGCGTGGTCACGGAGCTGGAGATCGGCCTGGTGCCGGTGGCGCGGCTGTACGGCGGTGCGCTGACGTTCGACGGCAGGGCGGTCGACCCGGCCGCGGTGCTGCGCGGCTACGAGGAGTGGACGCGGACCCTGCCCGACGAGGTGACGTCGTCGCTCGCCGCGCTCGTCTACCCGGACCTGCCGCACCTCCCGCCGCACCTGCGGGGCAGCTATCTCGTCCTGATCCGGGTCGCGTTCACCGGCCAGGAGGCCGAGGGGGAGCGGCTCGTGGCGCCGCTGCGCGAGCTCGGGCCCACGGTGTCGGACACGCTGCGGGAGATGCCGTACGCCGAGAGCCCCTCCATCCACGGCGACCCGGACTTCCCGCACGCCTTCTACGGCGACAACGCCGTCCTGAGCACCCTCGACGTCGAGGCGGCAGGTGACATCCTCACGCTGGCCGGGCCCGAGGCGGCCACGATGCACATCCTGCAGCTCAACCACCTGGGCGGAGCGCTGGCGCGGCCCGCGCACAACGCCGTCCCCTACCGCGAGGCGGGCTGGCTGCTCCGGCTCCTGTCGCCGCTGGACGGGACGGACGTCGAAGCCCAGCGGAAGGTGCACGCGGAGGCGTTCGGGCTCGTGGCGCCGCAGACCCTGGGGCGGTCGCTCAACTTCGTCTTCGGCGGCAGCGACCGTCCTGACGGGCTGTACGACGCGGAGACGCGGAAGAGGCTCGCCGCGTTGAAGGCCACGTACGACCCGGCGAACCTCTTCAGGCGGAACTACAGCGTCGGTTAGGGCCCTGACCCGCTGTCAGCGGTCCAGGAACTTCCACGCCGTGGGCAGCGCGCCCATCGCGAGCGCGGCCTTCAGGGCGTCACCGATCAGGAAGGGCGTGAGCCCGGCGGCGACGGCCTGGGTCAGCGACATGCCGGTGGCGGCGGCCAGGTACGGGACGCCGACCGCGTAGATGATCGCGGAGCCGAGGACCATCGTGCCCGCCGTGCGCAGCACCGAGCGGTCGCCACCGCGGCGGGCCAGGGCGCCCACCACCGTGGCGGCGAGCAGCATGCCGAGGACGTAGCCGAGGGACGGGGCCGCGGCGCCGGATCCCGCCTGCGCGAACCACGGCATGCCCGCCATGCCCACGAGGGCGTACAGGGCGAGCGAGAGGAAGCCGCGGCGGGCGCCCAGCGACGTGCCGACGAGCAGCGCGGCGAAGGTCTGTCCGGTCACCGGCACCGGGGAGCCCGGCACGGGCACCGCGATCTGGGCGGCGATGCCGGTGAGCGCGGCGCCGCCGAGCACGAGGGCCGCGTCCTTCACGCGGGACGCGGGCAGCAGGTCGGCGAGGACCTGGCCGGGACGGGTGGTGGCAGCGGCGATGCTCATCGGGACTCCGCGGGGGACGTGGGCAGGTGGGAACGCGTTGACGCTATCCCAGGCGACGCGGCGGCAACACGGTCATCGGCCGACAACCCGGGGGCGGGGCCTTGGTGGGCTCCGTACAAAGGGATCCGCGTACACCTCGGGCGGCGTGATGCTCGTCACTGAGGTCGGCGGGTGGGTGCCCCGTTTTGCGCGAGGGGCCGCCCCGCGGGGAGACTGTGGAGTCCCACCAAAGCCTTGTGACCCCCGAGAGCAGCCTGAGCACCATGCACGACGCACCATCGGACAGCCCGCCCGTGCCGGGGTCGAGGCCGGAGCCCCTCGGTGGTGGTCTCAAGCAGCGTCACCTCACCATGCTGGGGCTGGGCGGTGTCATCGGTGCCGGGCTCTTCGTGGGGTCGGGGGCCGGGATCTCGGTGGCGGGGCCCGGCATCGTCGTCTCGTATCTGATCGCGGGCGCGCTCGCGATGTGTGTGATGCGGATGCTCGGCGAGATGTCGGCCGCGATGCCCGCATCGGGTTCCTTCTCCGTGCACGCGGAGCGCGCGCTCGGCCGCTGGGCGGGGTTCAGCGTCGGCTGGCTCTACTGGTTCCTGCTGGTGGTGGTGCTCGCCGTGGAGGCGACCGGCGCCGCGCAGATCGCCAACGGCTGGGCGCCCGCGGTGCCGCAGTGGGCCTGGGTGCTGGTCTTCATGCTGGTCTTCACCGCGGCCAACCTGGCGTCGGTGAAGAACTTCGGCGAGTTCGAGTTCTGGTTCGCGACGCTGAAGGTCTTCGCGATCGTCGCGTTCCTGATCCTCGGTCTGCTCGCGGTCTTCGGGGTGCTTCCGGAGACGGATCCGGTGGGCCTGACGAACCTGACCGGACAGGGCGGGTTCCTGCCGCACGGCTGGGACGGTGTCGTCTCGGGCGTCCTCGCCGTCGTCTTCGCGTTCGGCGGCCTGGAGGTCGTGACGATCGCGGCCGCCGAGTCGGACGACCCGGTGCGCTCGGTCGCCCGCGCGGTGCGCAGCGCGGTCTACCGGATCCTCTTCTTCTACGTCGGGTCGATGCTGGTCATCGTGACGGTGCTGCCCTGGACGGCACAGAAGGCGGGAGCGAGTCCGTATGTGACGGTCCTCGACTCGATCGGGGTGCCGTCCGCCGGGACGATCATGAACATCGTGGTGTTCGTGGCGCTGCTGTCCGCCCTGAACGCCAACCTCTACGGGTCGTCCCGGATGGTCTTCTCGCTGGCCGAGCGCGGTGAGGCGCCCAAGGCGCTCCTGAAGGTGTCCGGCGGCGGGGTGCCGCGCCGCGCGGTCCTCGCGTCCGTCGCCTTCGGCTTCGTGTCCGTGGTCCTCAATCTGAAGTGGCCGGACTCCGTCTTCCTCTACATGCTCAACTCCGTCGGGGCGGTCCTCCTCTTCGTCTGGGCGCTGATCGCGGTCTCGCAGCTGCGGCTGCGCCGGCGCATCGAGCGCGAGGCACCGGAGCGGCTCGTGCTGCGGATGTGGGCGTTCCCTTATCTGACGTGGGCGGCGCTGGCCGCGATGGTCGCCGTGCTGGGCCTGATGCTGACGGACGAGGATGCGCGGCCGCAGTTGCTGTGGTCGGCGGGGGCGACGGCGCTGGTCCTGGTGGTCGCGGGGCTGCGGGAGTGGCGCGAAAGCAACATGAACAACAGGTGAACCTGGTGTGCGTATTCCTTCACAAAGTGTGAGCGTCGTGTCCGTATAGCGGTCAAGTGTTCCCTGTCAGCGGTACCGGACCTCAGACTGTGGGCCGCTCGCTCCCCCGTCTCGGCTACTGAACAGGGCACGCCCATGTCTCGGACGTCCACCCACCAGGACGCAGCACCCGACGAAGCACCGAAGGCCGACTCCCCGCTGGTGCACGGCCTCAAGCAGCGGCATCTCTCCATGATCGCCCTCGGTGGCGTGATCGGCGCCGGTCTCTTCGTGGGCTCCGGGGCGGGCATCGCCGCGGCCGGTCCCTCGATCGTCCTCGCCTACGCCATATCCGGCGCGCTCGTCATGCTCGTGATGCGCATGCTGGGCGAGATGTCGGCCGCGAACCCCGCGTCGGGTTCCTTCTCGGTCCACGCCGAGCGGGCCATCGGCCCCTGGGCGGGCTTCACCGCGGGCTGGGGCTTCTGGTTCCTGCTCTGCGTCGCCGTCGGCCTCGAAGGCATCGGCGCCGCCAAGATCATGGTCGGCTGGTTCCCCGACAGCCCGGAGTGGGCGTGGGTCGCCCTCTTCATGCTGGTGTTCTGCGCCGCCAACCTGACGGCCGTGAAGAACTTCGGCGAGTTTGAGTTCTGGTTCGCCGCTCTCAAGGTCGGCGCCATCACGCTCTTCCTCGGCATCGGCGTCCTCGCGATCCTCGGCATCCTGCCCGGCTCGGACACCTCGGCCCCCGGCCTGGAGAACCTCACCGGCGAGGGCGGCTTCATGCCGAACGGCACGGACGGGCTGATCATCGGCCTCCTCGCCTCCGTCTTCGCGTACGGCGGTCTGGAGACCGTCACGATCGCCGCCGCCGAGTCCGAGAACCCGGTCAGGAGCGTCGCCAAGGCCGTGCGCACCGCGATGTGGCGCATCGCCGTCTTCTACGTCGGCTCGATGCTCGTCGTCGTGACGCTGCTGCCGTGGGACAACAAGGAAGTCGTCGCCAAGGGCCCGTACGTCGCCACGCTCGACCACCTGGGCATCCCCGGCGCCGGCGAGATCATGAACGTCATCGTCCTGGTCGCCCTGCTCTCCGCGATGAACGCCAACATCTACGGCGCCTCGCGCATGTCGTACTCCCTGATCGAGCGCGGCCAGGGCCCCAAGGCGCTCGGCAAGGTCTCGGGTGGCGTGCCGCGCCTCGCGGTACTCGCCTCCTCGGTCTTCGGCTTCGTCTGTGTGCTGCTCAGCTACTGGCGTCCGGACGACGTCTTCCCCTGGCTGCTCAACATGATCGGCGCGATGATCCTGATGGTCTGGATCTTCATCGCCGTCTCGCAGCTGATCCTGCGCCGCAGGACCGAGCGCGAGGCGCCGGAGAAGCTGGTCATCAAGATGTGGGCGTTCCCGTTCCTGACCTGGGTGGCGCTGGCCGCCATGGCGTACGTCTTCTATCTGATGACCGACCAGCCCGACACGCGCAAGCAGCTGCTCGCCACGGGCGCGCTGACGCTGGCGCTCGCGGTGATCGGAATCGTGCGGCAGAAGATAGCGGAGAAGCGGGCGGCGGCGGCCGCCTAGGGCCCTGGCCGCAGACTCCCCGAGAAGCCCCGGACCTGGTGGTCCGGGGCTTCTTCGCATGCGCGGATATTCCCGTACGGACCTAGGACGAAGGGCTGATCAACTTCTCCAGCCACCTGCTGCTAGCCTGCACTTGCGAGAGACTTGCAATAACTTGAGAATCACAGCAGAGCAGCAGTCGGAGGGCTCGGATCATGGCCATTTACACGCTTCCTGAACTTCCGTACGACTACGCGGCGCTCGAACCTGTCATCAACCCGCAGATCATCGAGCTGCACCACGACAAGCACCACGCGGCGTACGTGAAGGGCGCGAACGACACTCTTGAGCAGCTGGAGGAGGCGCGCGACAAGGAGACGTGGGGCGCCATCAACGGCCTGGAGAAGAACCTCGCGTTCCACCTCTCCGGCCACATCCTCCACAGCATTTACTGGCACAACATGAACAGCCCGAAGGACGGTGGCGGCGGCGAGCCGCTGGCCGCGGACGGCGTGGGCGACCTCGCCGACGCGATCACCGAGTCGTTCGGCTCCTTCGCCAAGTTCAAGGCCCAGCTGACCAAGGCCTCGGCGACGACGCAGGGCTCGGGCTGGGGCGTGCTCGCCTACGAGCCGCTCAGCAACCGCCTCATCGTCGAGCAGGTCTACGACCACCAGGGCAACATCGGCCAGGGCTCGACGCCGATCCTGGTCTTCGACGCCTGGGAGCACGCCTTCTACCTGCAGTACAAGAACCAGAAGGTCGACTTCATCGAGGCCATGTGGAAGGTCGTCAACTGGCAGGACGTGGCCAAGCGTTACGCGGCCGCGAAGGAGCGCGTGAACAGCCTCCTGCTGGCCCCGTGAGGCTGCTCCCGTAAAGAACGTCCTGCCTCGTGATCGTCTTCTCAACTTTCGCCGAGGCGGGCGGATGAAGGAAAGGCCCCCGTGAGGACGTGACTCACGGGGGCCTTTCGGCATGCCGGGTGCTCAGTCGAAGATCGGGCCCTGGGTGCGGGTGCGCTTGATCTCGTAGAAGCCCGGGGTCGAGGCCACCAGCAGGGTGCCGTCCCAGAGCCTGGCCGCCGCCTCGCCCTTGGGGGCCGGGGTCACGACGGGGCCGAAGAAGGCGACCTGCGAGCCGTCGGCGCCGGGGACGGCGATGACCGGCGTGCCGACCTCCTGGCCGACCTTGTCGATGCCCTCCTGGTGGGAGGCGCGCAGTTCCTTGTCGTACGCGTCCGAGTCCATGTAGTCGACGAGGTCGGCGGGCAGACCGGCGTCCTCGAGGGCCCCGACGACCGCCTCGCGCGTGGCGCCCTCGCCACGGTTGTGGAAACGGGTGCCGAGCGCGGTGTAGAGCTTGCCGAGGATCTCGTCGCCGTGCTTCTGCTGGGCGGCGATGACCACCCGGACCGGGCCCCAGGCCTTCGTCTCGAGCATCTCGCGGTACTCCGCGGGGAGGTCGTCGAGCTTGTCCTCGTTCAGGACGGCGAGGCTCATCACATGCCAGCGGACCTCCACGTCGCGGAGCTTCTCGACCTCGAGCATCCACCGGGACGTCATCCAGGCCCAGGGGCACAGCGGGTCGAACCAGAAATCGACGGGGGTCTTGCTGCCGTTCTCGGACATGTCTCTCCCTAGGGAATCCGTTCGCATCCGGCCGGGAAAACGTCCGTGACGCATCGGGGCATTCCCGGATGTCGACCGCTGACCGCACATGCGAGGATCGTAGACATTCGTACGAGTGACGCGCGTCATGTGCGTCGTGCGAGCCACAGTCCATGCGAGTCACAAGGGAGTGCCGCCCGTGCCCGGTGAGAATCTGTCCCGCGACGAGGCCCACGAGAGGGCCGCGCTGCTGTCCGTCGAGGGCTACGAGGTCTTCCTCGACCTGCGTTCGGCGATCGGCGAGAGCGGTCAGGAGCCGCGCACGTTCCGTTCGGTCACCACGATCCGGTTCCGCAGCGCCGAGCCGGGCGCCGCGACCTTCGCCGACCTGATCGCGCCGAGCGTCACGGCGGTGTCGCTCAACGGCAAGGACCTGGACCCCTCCGAGGTCTTCGACGGCACCAGGATCGCGCTGGAGGACCTGGCCGAGGAGAACGAACTGGTGGTGGACGCCCAGTGCGCCTACAGCCGCACCGGTGAGGGCATGCACCGCTTCGTCGACCCGGAGGACGGCGAGGTCTATCTCTACACGCAGTACGAGCCCGCGGACTCCCGCCGCGTCTTCGCCAACTTCGAGCAGCCCGACCTCAAGGCGCCCTACCGCTTCTCGGTCCAGGCCCCCGAGGGATGGACCGCGTGGTCCAACGGCGAGGGCGAGCTGACCGACGGCGTATGGAAGTTCGCCGAGACGAAGCCCATCTCGACGTACATCACGGCGGTCGTGGCAGGCCCGTATCACTACGTGACGGACTCCTACACCCGCGTCCTGGAGGACGGCTCCCGCCTGGAGATCCCGCTCGGCGCGATGTGCCGCAAGGGCCTCGCCCCGCACTTCGACGCCGACGACGTCTTCCTCGTCACCAAGCAGGGCCTGGACTTCTTCCACGACAACTTCGACTACCCGTACCCCTTCGGGAAGTACGACCAGGCGTTCGTGCCGGAGTACAACCTCGGCGCGATGGAGAACCCGGGCCTGGTGACCTTCCGCGAGGAGTTCATCTTCCGCGGCAAGGTGACCCAGGCGTCGTACGAGCGCCGGGCCAACGTCATCCTCCACGAGATGGCGCACATGTGGTTCGGCGACCTGGTCACCATGCGGTGGTGGGACGACCTGTGGCTCAAGGAGTCCTTCGCCGACTTCATGGGCTCCTTCTCGATGGTGGAGGCGACCCGCTTCACCAACGGCTGGATCACCTTCGCCAACAACCGCAAGGCGTGGGCCTACCGCGCCGACCAGCTCCCCTCCACGCACCCGGTCACGGCCGACATCCGCGACCTGGAGGACGCCAAGCTCAACTTCGACGGGATCACGTACGCCAAGGGCGCCTCGGTCCTCAAGCAACTCGTGGCGTACGTCGGCCGGGACGCGTTCCTGGAAGGCGCCCGCCGCTACTTCAAGCGGCATGCGTACGGCAACACGGCCCTCGGCGACCTGCTGTCGGTCCTGGAGGAGACCTCCGGGCGCGACATGGCGTCCTGGTCGCGCGCCTGGCTCCAGACGGCCGGGGTCAACTCCCTGACCCCGCAGGTCATCCTGAACGCGGAGGGCCGGATCACCGAGCTCTCCGTCCTCCAGGAGGCCGCCGAGTCCCACCCCGAACTGCGCCCGCACCGCGTGGCCGTGGGTCTCTACCGCAGGGCGGCGGGCGGCGACCTGGAGCGGTACGCACGCGCGGAGGTCGACGTCGACGGACCGCGCACCGTCGTGTCCGAGCTGGCCGGCGAGACGGCACCCGAGCTCGTCCTGGTCAACGACGACGACCTGACGTACTGCAAGATCCGCTTCGACGAGAACTCGCTGGCCACGCTGCGGGACCACCTCGGCGACATCACCGACCCGCTGGCCCGCGCCCTGTGCTGGTCCGCGCTGTGGAGCCTCACGCGGGACGGGCTCATGCCCGCGCGGGACTTCATCGGGCTCGTGCTGCGCTTCGCCGGGCGCGAGAGCGACATCGGCGTGCTGCAGATGCTGCACGCGTGGACGAACTCCGCCGTCACGCACTACGCCGCGCCCGAGTGGCGCGAGGAGGGCGCACGGGCGCTCGCCGAGGGTGCGCTGCGGGAGCTGCGGATCGCGGCGCCGGGCAGCCAGCACCAGCTGACGTGGGCGCGGTTCTTCGCCGCGGTGGCGTCGTCGGCGGCCGACCTGCAGCTGCTGCAGGGCCTGCTCGACGGCAACGCCAAGATCGACGGCCTGGAGGTCGACCAGGAGCTGCGCTGGGCGTTCCTGAGCCCGCTGGCCGCGCACGGCGCCGCCGACGAGGAGGCGCTCGCCGCCGAGCTGGCCAGGGACGACACGGCTTCCGGCAAGCGGCACCAGGTGCGGTGCCTGGCCGCGCGGCCCTCGGCGGCGGTCAAGGCGCAGGCGTGGGCCTCCGTGGTGGAGTCCGACCAGCTGTCCAACGCGCTGGTCGAGGCGACGATCGCGGGATTCGCGCAGCCCTCGCAGCGAGAGCTCGCGGCGCCCTACGTGTCCAAGTACTTCGCGGCGATCGAGCGGGTGTGGGCCGAGCGGTCCATCCAGATCGGCATGGACGTGGTGCGGGGCCTGTTCCCGCAGCTGCAGGGCGACGCGGCGACGCTGGCGGCGGCGGACGAGTGGCTGACCGCGCACGAGGCGTCCGCGCCTGCCCTGCGCCGTCTGGTCCTTGAGGCCCGCGACGACCTCGCGCGGTCGCTGCGGGCACAGGCGTGCGACGCGGGCGCGGCCCTCTAGCGCAGAGCGAGGGAAGGGCCTGTGCCGCCGTCTCGCGGCGGCGCAGGTCAGGCGATGTTCCCGGGGCTGGGGATCATCGGCTGTCGAACGCCCGTGCTTTAGGGCGAGGTTGTCCTGGTTTGTCGACGGGCGTGTAACAGCGGTTAGCGGGGCGAGGGGGCGCGGGAACGACCGGGTCATGAACCACAACGCCCCGCTCTCCCCCCTCCCCCTCACGCACCTCGCCGACGCCCGCCCCCGCGTCATGAGCACGGCCCAGCTCGGCGAGCACGGCGTCTCCGCCGCGGACGCGGGCGCGCACTGCCGCCCGGGCGGCCCCTGGCAGCAGCTCCTGCCCGGCGTCTGCCTGCTGCACCCCGGCCCGCCGACCAGCGAGGAGCGGCTGCACGGCGCCCTGTTGTACGCGGGACGGCTGCCCGCCCGCCAGGCCAGGGCCGTGCCCTCGCAGCCCCGCGCGGGCGAGCCGCACGCCGCCTACGCCGACGCGATGATCACGGGGCTCGCCGCGCTCGCCCTGCACCGCTTCTCGTCCGCTCCCCCACTGCTCTCCCTGGACCGCATCGACGTCCTGGTGCCCCGCACCCGGCGGCTGCGCTCCGTGGGCTTCGCCCGGCTCGTGCGCAGCGCCGCGATGCCGACTCCCCAGCAGATCACGGGGGTGCCGGTCGCCCCCGTGCCCCGCGCGCTCGCCGACGCCGTGGCGCAGCTCGACGACGCGGGTGCCGTGCGGCGGCTGCTCACCGAGGCGGTGCGCGGCGGACACTGCGAACCGGCCGCCGTCGTACGGGAGTTGAACCAGGCCCGGCTGCTGTCCCGCCCGCACGTGGTGGACGCCGTCGACTCGCTGATCGCCGAGGGGCGGGCCATCGCCGAGGACCGGCTGTACCGGATGGTCGCCGAGCACGGCCTGCCCGACCCGATGTGGAACGTCGACCTGCGCCTGCCCGGCGGCCCGCACCTCGGCGGCGTCGACGCCTACTGGCCCGACCAGGCCGTGGCCGTGGAGCTGGACACCCGGGCGCCCAGGCAGGGCCTCCGGCAGGGGGACGACGACGCGCTGTGGTCCGAGTACGTCCGCAAGCGTGAGCACCTGGAGCGGCTTGGCATCACCGTCGTCCACATCACCCCGCGCAAGCTCAGGGACTCGCTGGAGCAGCAGGCCACGGTGGTGCGGACGGCGCTGATGGCGTCGAACGACCGGGAGCCCGCGGCGTATGTCGTGGTGCTGCCCAGATAGCGCGTCCGCCCGTCCCTCCTCGCCGCCGCCTCAGCCCTTCCCGCAGAACTCCGCGTCGAGCACCGCCCGCATCTCGCCCCCGGGCCCGTTGAAGTTGAGCGCCACCGCATGGCGGCCGTCCGCCGTCGAGGCCGCGCCGTTCGCCGAGCCGTGGATGTCACCACCGTGGCCCCAGACGACCCTGCCGCAGTCGGTCTTGAAGGGCTCCAGACCCAGTCCGTACCGCTGGCCGGGCTTGTTCTCGCCCTTCGGGACGGTGGTCTTCATCTCGGCGAGCTGCTTCCGGGGCAGGAGCTTGCCCCGCAGCAGCGCCGTGTAGAAGCGGTTCAGGTCCGCCGAGTCGGAGATCATCCCGCCCGCCGCTCCCGCGACGGACGGATTGAGCTCCGTCACGTCGTGGTTCTTGGCGCCGGGGGCGTCGGAGAGCTTGGTGTACGCCCGCGAACTGGGCTGCGGCAGGGTCGGGCCGGTGGCGGGGACCGAGGTTTCGCGCAGGCCCAGCGGCTCGATGATGCGCTGCTCGATCTCCTGCGCGTACGGCTTGCCGGTGATCCGCTCGATGAGCTTGCCCGCGATGACGTAGTTGGTGTTGGAGTAGTGCCAGCCGGTGCCGGGCTCGAAGTCCGGCTTGTGGCGCATGGCGATGGCGATGTGCTGTTCGGGGGTCCAGGTGTCGTAGCGGTGGTCGAGGAACTCCTCGGAGAACACCTTGCGCTGGACCTCCTCGTCGGACATCACGTCGAAGATGCCGCTGGTGTGGTTGAGGAGCTGGCGGACGGTGATCCGGTTGCCGTCGTGGCCGTTCCCCTCGACGACGCCGGGCAGCCACCGCCCGACCTTGTCGTCCAGGCCGAGCCGCCCCTCGGCCACCAGTTGGAGGACCACCGTCGAGACGAAGGTCTTGGTGATGCTGCCGACCCGGAAGTGATCGTGGGCGCCGCGCGGGGTCTGCCGGGCGAGGTCGCCGATGCCCGCGGCGGCGTTCCAGGTGCCGTGCCGGTCCTTCGCCTGCACGGTGACGCCGGGGGCGTCCTCGTTCAGGGCGGCCTTCATCGCGCGCAGCGTCGCGCGGTGTCCGTCCCCCGACTTCCCCGCCCCGGGCGTCGCGGCGAGCGCGGGGGCCACGAGCGCCCCTGCCGTCACCGTCACGGCCAGCGCCACCGTCACTCCTGCCCGCCCTGCCCGCCCTGCCCGCCCTGCCCGTCCCGTCCGCCCCGTCCAACCCGTCCGGCCTGTCTGTCCTGCACTTCCTCTACCTGCCGCCATGTTCTGCCCCTCCCGGCGTCCGGTTCCTCACTGTCGTCGGGCGAGGGGACCTGCGGCCCGATGCCGGAGGTTGAGCGGTGCACCGGGGTTGGGTGCGATTCAGCCTTTTCGCAGCACGAGTTCCGTGTTCCGGTCGCCCGCTTCCCCGCCCAGCGCGGGCTTCGCACCGGGGGCGTTGAAGGACAGTTCGCGGTAGAGCGCGGCCAGGCCGGTCTGGGAGAGATCGGCGAAATCCGTGCGGTGCGGGGCGGCCGATTCGATGAGCGTGGTGAAGAGGGAAATCGTTCCGTCGTGGTTGTCGGTGAGCTCGATCACCCGCGCGAGCTGGGGATAGTCGATGTGCGACGCGGTGGAGACCTCCCAGAAGGAGCCGTGCGGCGTGCGGTGCGGGGTGATGGCGTTCTTGTGGCTGTGGCCGTTGACCCAGGCGAGAACCGAGCGGTACCGGCCGAGCACCGACACGATCTCGTCGCCGCCGTGCCGGGCCTCGCCGGGGTGCGCCGGGTCGTGGCGGAGGTTGCGCATGGTCTTGCTGGTGTGGTGGCTGAAGACCACGACGTACGAGGGTCCGCCGTCGCGCCGCTCGTTGGCCTTCAGCTCGCTCTCAAGCCAGCGGAGCTGGGCGGTGCCGAGTGAGCCCTCGTAGTGGCCGCCGGGGTCGGTGCTGTCCAGGCTGATGCCGAGCACGTCGTCGCTGATGCGGAAGGAGTAGTACTGGGTGGCGGCGGCGAGGTTCTCCTGCGTGTAGCCGTGGCCGACGGGGCCGGGGCCCGCGTGGGCGGGGTCCAGGTGCGCCTGGAGGTACTCGGCGGGGGTGAAGGGGGCCCGTGACGCGTCCGGGGTGACGGACCGCATGCGGCGCTTCTCGCTCTTGAGGAGCTCCTTGAAGTGCGCGCCCTTGGGGTCGCGGCCCTTCTTGACCGCCTTCCAGAGGGCCGCCCCGCGCTGCTCGTCCAGGGACATCAGCTTCTTGCCGCCCGTGGCGAACTCGGTGAAGTACGGGTCGCGGGGCGCCCAGCAGCCGCCGGGCAGGGCGTCGTGGTTGCCGACCGTGGAGTACCAGGGCAGGCCGAGGCCCGGGCTGTTGACCTCACGGATCGCGGCGTCGAGGAAGCCGTGCAGGCGCGGGAAGCCGAGCCGTTTGTCGGCGTCGCGCAGGGCGTCGTCCGGGTGCCAGTACAGGCCGAGGCCGCTGGCCTGCACGCCTTCGTAGCGGCGCGGGTCGCCGGTGTTGGGGGTGATGCGGCCGCCGCTCATCACCTTGAGGAACCAGTCGAGTTCGGCCCGGGAGTTGTTGTCGGTGTTGTCGCCGGTCGTCACGACGCAGTGCAGGGGCGCGCCGGTGGCGGGCGCGCCGCGCAGGGCGTTGACCCGTTCGACGAGGGCGACGGCACCGGCCACGGAGAGGGACTCGTGGGGCCGCCAGGCGCTCGCGGTCTGCGCCCGCAAGTACTCGTACCGCAGCGGGTGCTGTACGTCGACGAGGTGCAGGTCGGTGAATTGCACGAAGGCGGCGAGTGCGGTCCGCCGCCCCTCGCGGCCCGCCCCGGCCGCCGCGAGGTCGCCGCGGACGACGCGCGGCCAGGCGGGTCCGTCGCCGAGCCGCCGGTAGCCGGTGGCGCCCCGCGGGGCGGCGACGGAGAGCAGGGTGGTGCCGTTCTTGTAGGGCATGAGGGGCGCGGCGGGCGCCGGGCGGGAGTGCGGGACGGTGGAGCGGCCCGCGGGGGCGGCGTTCCCCGAACCCGCGCCGGGGCCCAGCGCGTAGCCGATGCCGGCGGAGAGGGTGACCGCTCCGGTGGCGGCGAGGAGGGCACGGCGGTCGAGTACGGCGGCGGCGCCCGTGGCGGTTGCGGTGGCGACAGAGCGTATGCGCGGCATGGCGCGGTCTCCCCGAGTGCGAACGCTTCGGCAGTGGTCGCGGGAGGCCCGGGCCCGACTGCGGCCTGCGGACTTCCCGCTCGTACTGGATCGTTGGCATCGGGGGTGGCCTGCGCGTGAACGAGACGGCAACGGGCAACGCCGATCACCGTACGTGGATCACCCGGCACCCTGCGCGGTCACGCACCCCTCCCCCGGCGGAGAGGAAGCGGTCACTCCACGTTCACCTTTCGGGGAAGGGAGGGCGGTACGCGGGGTCAGTGCACCGGTCCCGTGGCCCGGCTGTGTCCGTCGGCCGGGCGGGTGCGCCACAGCTCCAGAGCGATGTCGACGAGCCCGACGCGGTCGAGGTCCGGCACGTCCTCCAGGGGGTGCCAGGCCGCGAGGTCGGTGGACCCTTCGGTCTCGTGGCGCAGTTCGCCGCCGGTGACGCGCCCCTCGTACACGATCCGCAGCCCGTGGAAGTCGGCGACGGCGCCGAGCCTGCGCGGATAGCGGCGGCGCAGGGAGTCGACGCCGAGCAGGGCGACGGGCTCGACGACGTATCCGGTCTCCTCGTCGGCCTCCCGGATCACGGTGTCGTAGGGGTCCTCGCCGTGGTCCATGCCGCCGCCGGGCAGCGTCCAGCGTTTGCTGCCGTCGCCGGCGACCCAGCGGGCGAGCAGCACCTGCCCGTCGCGTACGCATACGGCGTAGGCCGCCACCCGGAGTTCTTTGTGCACAGACCGACGCTAGTCGCCGTTCCCCGGGTTGGCAGGGGAGAACTCGGGGTCGGTCCAGCGCCAGGGGCTCGCGGAGGGCGTCTCCAGCGTCTCGGTGAGGGTGAAGCGGACCGTGCGGGACGCGCCGTCGAACGAGGTGCGGGCGGTGCCGGTGAGCTGGAGGGTCGTGCCGGTCGTCCAGTCGGGGAAGAGGAGGCCCGCGCGGGGGTCGGCGGTGAGGTTGCCGAGGCTCAGGAACATGGCGTTGCCGGGGAAGTCGTCCCACTCCAGCGTGGACGGGGACGGGGTGCGCACGAAGCCGGGGTTGCCGCCGCGGTGGCTCGCGTCGGCGCCGTGTGCGTGGACCGTGGCGAGGAAGAAGGTGTCGGCTGCGGCGACGAACGCCCGTTGGTCGTCCGTGAGCCGGGTGCGGCGCAGGGGCTCGCCCGGGCGTTCCGGGCGCCTTCCCTCGTACAGCTCCCGTTTCTGCAGGTACTTCGGGCAGTTGGCGAAGACCTGGTCGGCCTCGATCGCCAGGCCGCGGGGCGTGGGACGGGACGTGCCGTTGAGGCGCATGCGGCGCCGGGTGCGGGGGTCGAGGGCGATGGTGCCGACGGGGGTGCCTTCGCGGGTGAGCGCGGTGGCGAGGGGGTCACCGGTGGGCGGGGCGCCGGTGACCGAGATCTGGCGGGGGCCCGTGGCGCGCACGAAGCCGGGGTCGCCGGTGAGCTGCGAGGCCCAGACGGCGCCTGCCGGGTCCGCGCCGCCGATCACCAGCGTGGGCTGGAGCTCCAGGAACGCGGCGGCAACGGGGCGGATGCCCTGGCCTATTGAGCGGCCCACGTGGTCGGCCAGGTCCGTGACGCCGACCTTGGCCTGCACGGCGCGGGAGCCCTGGTGGTACGGGGTCTGGACCGGGGTTCGTGGTGTCATCGGTGGGCTCCTCGCTGCGGGTGCTTCGTGGCTGGGCGCGCAGTTCCCCGCGCCCCTTCGGGGCGCTCCTCCGAGGGCTCAGAAGAAGCCGCAGGTCGGGGCCGATTCCACCGGTGCCGTCGCCTCTTCGGCGCCGGACGTCGTGAAGATCTCCAGGCGCGTCCCGTCCGGGTCGTGGAAGAAGATCCCGCCGGACGCCGTGCCCTCGCCGTGCGGCACCACGCCGTCGTACGCGAACTCCACGCCGTACGCCCGCAGCGCGGTCTCGTACTCCCTGACCTGCTCGATCGTGTCGACCTCGAGCGCGAGGTGGTGCAGCCCCGCGTGCCCTGCGGAGTACGCGGCGTCGGCCTGCTCCCAGAGTGTGAGCACGGGGCGGCCGCCCTCCCCGAGGAAGGCATGACGGCGGCCCTCCTCCTTGCCTTCCGCGAGCACGCCGTACCCGATGACGTCCCGGTAGAAGGCGAGCGAGCGCTCCAGGTCCCTGACGTTCAGGCCGATGTGGCCGGTGCGCGGAGCCGTGGACGCGGTGGATGTGGTGGATGTGGTCATGGCTCTCCCCTGAGTCCGCCGGTCGGCCACCCATTGGCTAACCGTTGAAATAGAAGTTAGGGGTTAGGGGTGAGTCCGTCAACCGGTCACGTACTCTTGAACGGTTAGCAACCATTGGGAGCCCGCCCATGCCGCACGACCCCCGCCCCCTCATCGGCGAACCCCTCTCCCTCGACCTGCTCAACACCCGCTGGATGCACGACGGCGTCCGCCAGGACCTGCTGACCGGCACCGAAGGGCTCGCGGTCTGGCTCGCGGCGAACGGGCTCGACGGCGCCGGTGCCGGTGCCGGTGCCGGTGCTGGAGCCTTCGCCCCCGACGGGCCGACCCTGGAGCACCTCCTGCACGCCCGCGACGCCCTCGCCTCCGTCGTGGACACCCCGGACGACCCCACAGGCATCACCCGCGTCGACAAGGTCCTCCGGCACGGCCGCATCCGCGCGACGCTCACCGCCGAAGGGCCGGGCGAAGAGCCCGAGTTCAAGGACCCGGCCTGGGGCCCCGCCTGGCTCGCGGCCCGCGACTACCTGCACCTCCTGGCCGCCGCACGGGACCGGATCCGCGGCTGCGCCCACGAGTCGTGCGTCCTGCACTTCTTCGACACCTCGCGGAACGGCACCCGCCGCTGGTGCTCCATGGCGGCCTGCGGCAACCGCGCGAAGGCCTCCCGGCACTACGCGCGCTCGCGCGAGACCTGATCCGGCCGGAAAGAGTTCCCGGGGCAAGTCCCCTTATAGAACGCCTTGTCCGCCATGGCGTATGGCGGAATTGCGTCACGCCCCGATCACAGCTCGGACAACTCTCCCCAAACACCTGTCACTTGCGTAAGGCTGAGCGGTCATCCGGCCCCGGATTCCGGACCTTCCCGGAATTCGGGCCGTTGGACCCTCCTTCCCGACCTTCACGCACAGGGATGCCGATGCCCAGATCCAGTTCCAGCGCCAGACGCGCGCCCCGTCTCGCGATAGCCGTCGGTCTCACCGCCGCGCTCTGCGCGACCGGGGCCGCCCCTCTCGCCTTCGCGGCGGACGAGACACCCGCGCCCGCTCCCAAGTCCGCGGGCGGCAAGCTCGGATCGGCCGACGCCGACCTGCTCGCCGACGCCAAGGCGGACGGCGAGAAGACCGTCACGATGATGGTCGCCACCGAGCCCGGCGCCACCGAGCAGGTCGCCGACCAGCTCGACGGCGTCAAGGGCGGCTCGGTCGGCCGCACCTACGACAAGCTCGGCTACGTCCGCGCGACCGTGCCGACGGGCAAGGCCGACGCGGCGATCAAGTCGGCCTCGAAGCTGTCGTCCGTGCACGCCATCGACCTGCGCCACGAGATCGAGCTGGACGACCCGACCCCCGCCGCCGACCGCGCCAAGGGCGCGGAGCGCGCCGCGCGCGGCACGTACCCGGGTCCGGACAAGAAGACCCCGGCGGACAACCCGTACAACCCGTCCGCCGAGACCGGCGCCGTCGACTTCGTGCAGAAGCACCGCAAGGCGGACGGCCGGGGCATCACCATCGGCATCCTGGACTCCGGCGTCGACCTCGGCCACCCGGCGCTGAAGAAGACCACCACCGGCGAGCGCAAGATCACCGACTGGGTGACCGCGACCGACCCGATCGTGGACGCGGACGGCACCTGGCGCCGCATGACCAACCCGGTCACGGGCCCCGTCTTCACCTGGAACGGCCAGACGTGGAAGGCCCCGGCGGGCTCCTTCCAGGTCAACCGCTTCCAGGAGTCGGCCACCACCGGCGGCGACGCCAAGGGCGACATCAACCGCGACGGCGACACCACCGACAGCTGGGGCGTGCTCTACGACCCGGCCGCCGGAACGGTCCGCGTCGACCTGAACGACAACAAGGACTTCACCGACGACGAGCCGATGAAGCCGTACAAGGACGACCACCAGGTCGCCTACTTCGGCAAGGACGACCCGGCGACCGACGTCGTCGAGCGCGTCCCGTTCGTCGTCGAGATCCGCAAGGACGTGCCCACCGACCCGTACGGCGGCGACTGGGTCGGCAAGAAGGCCGACTTCGTCAACATCGGCGTCATCGAGTCCGAGCACGGCACGCACGTCGCGGGCATCACCGCGGCCAACGGCCTGTTCGGCGGCAGGATGAACGGCGCGGCGCCCGGCGCCAAGCTGGTCTCCTCGCGCGCCTGCACCTGGACCGGCGGCTGCACCAACGTCGCGCTCACCGAGGGCATGATCGACCTCGTGACGAAGCGCGGCGTCGACATCGTGAACATGTCGATCGGCGGCCTGCCCGCGCTCAACGACGGCAACAACGCGCGCGCCGAGCTCTACAAGCGCCTCATCGACGAGTACGGCGTCCAGCTGGTGATCTCCGCGGGCAACAGCGGCCCCGGCGCGAACACCATCGGCGACCCCGGCCTCGCCGACAGGGTCATCTCGGTCGGTGCCGCGATCTCCAAGGACACCTGGGCCGCCAACTACGGCTCCCAGGTGGAGAAGAAGTACGCGATGATGCCGTTCTCCTCGCGCGGTCCGCGTGAGGACGGCGGCTTCGCGCCGATCATCTCGGCGCCCGGTTCCGCCATCAACACCACGCAGACCTGGCTGCCCGGCGCCCCGGTCGCCGAGGCGGGCTACCAGCTGCCCGCCGGTTACTCGATGCTGCAGGGCACCTCGATGGCGTCCCCGCAGGCCGCGGGCGCCTCGGCGCTGCTGCTCTCCGCCGCCAAGCAGGAGCACATCGACCTGACCCCGGCGAAGCTGCGCACCGCGCTGACCTCGACCGCGAGCCACATCCGCGGCGAGCAGGCGTACGCCCAGGGCACCGGCCTCATCGACGTCGTCGAGGCTTGGGACGCCATCGAGGACGGCGCGAAGGCGCACACGTACACGGTGCAGGCCCCGGTCGACACCGCCCTGGAGCAGGAGCTGAAGAAGCCCGGCACCGGCATCTACGACCGCGAGGGCGGCCTGGAGACCGGCCAGAAGCGGACGTACGACGTGACGATCACCCGCACCTCGGGCCCGGACCGCGGCGTCCGCCACGAGCTCGACCTGGTCAACAACCACGAGGGCACCTTCAAGCTGCTCGGCGACGACGAGGTGACGCTGCCGCTGAACAAGCCGGTGACCGTCAAGGTCCGCGCGAAGGCCAAGTCGGCCGGTCTGCACAGCGCGATCCTCACCGTCGACGACGAGCGCACCGAGGGCGTCGACCAGCAGATCATGTCGACGGTCGTCGTCTCCGCGCCGCTCGCCAAGCCCGCGTACACCTTCACGGGCACGGGCTCCACGCAGCGCAACAGCACCACGTCGTACTTCGTGACCGTGCCGAAGGGCGCCAAGTCCCTGGAGGTCTCCCTCGGCGGCCTGAAGGACAAGAGCCAGACGCGCTTCATCGCGGTGCACCCGTACGGCGTCCCGGTCGACTCCACCTCGTCGATCGTCTGCTACCCGAACTACGAGAACCCGGCCAACACCTGCCGCCCGGACCTGCGTGCGTACGCGGAGCCGCAGGCGGGCGTCTGGGAGGTCGAGGTCGAGTCGCGCCGCACGTCGCCGCTGCTCGACAACCCGTACAAGCTGAACGTCGCCGCGCTCGGCGTCGACTTCGACCCGGCCGTGCAGACGGTGCCCGAGGCGAAGGTCGGCACGCCCGCGCCCGTCTCCTGGAAGGCCACGAACGGCTTCGCGGCCGTCGACGGCAAGCTGAAGGGCGGCTCGCTCGGCTCGTCCAAGTCGGCGCGGCCCGCCATCAAGCAGGGCGAGACGCAGACCACCGAGGTCGTCGTGCCCGCGGGCGCGGAGCGTCTGGACGTCGCGATCGGCTCCACCGCGGACGTCGCCGCCGACCTGGACCTCGCCGTGAAGAAGGACGGCGCGGTCGTGGGCTCCTCGGCGGAGGGCGACTCGGAGGAGTCGGTCAGCCTGAAGAAGCCTGCGGCCGGTACGTACACGATCGAGGTGACGGGCTACTCGGTGCCGTCGGGATCGACCGCGTACGACTACCGTGACGTCTTCTTCTCGGACGCGCTCGGCCAGGTCACCGTCGACGAGTCGAAGGCGGTGCAGCTCGCCAACGGCGCCTCGGCGCAGATCGACGCGAAGGTCGAGGCGAAGGCCCCGGCCGCGGCGGGCCGTGAGCTGTTCGGCGAGGTGTCCCTGCTGAACGCGGGCGGCACGGTCGCGGGCAGCGGCAGCGTGAAGGTCGAGAAGGTCACGCCGTAACGGTGTGACCGCCAGGCGCCGGACGGGTTCGACCGAGCCCGTCCGGCGCCTTTCTGCTTGTTTGACTTGTTTGACTTGTTTGACTTGTTCGACCGCTACCGATCCGCCCCCGGCCTGTCGTCGCACCGGATCTCCTCCGAGGCGGGCAGGGCCTTGGTGATCATCTTGCGGAGGCGGCCGCGCTCCTTGCCGACGGCCCAGTTCGCGGGCTCCGCGGAGCCCTCGTCGACGGTGATCAGGACGCGGTCGCCCTTCTTCGGGCGCGGGTCCACGGCGCGGTCCATGGGAAACCTGACCGTGGGGCTCCCCGACTTCGGCTTCAGGTAGCGCGTCACGTCGACCGTGACCCGGTCCTGCAGGCCGCCCGGCACCGGGTCGACCGCCGTGACCGTGCCCTCCACGATGAGCCGTGAGCACGCCACGAACCCCTCGGCACTGAGGTCCGCGTCCGCGCCGTCCTCCGGCCTGCTCTTCGCGGCCGACGCCTTGTCGGCGCCGCCGTCCGCGTCCCCCGCCCCCTGCCCGGCGTCCACCACGAGCCAGGCGAGCCCGCCGACCAGGGCCGCGGCGGCCGTCGCCGCGGCCACGCCGAACGCGACGGCCATGCGGCGCGGGGCCGGGCGCGGTGCTCGTACGGGTACGGGCTTCTCCCGTGCCGGTCCGGGCGCCGCGAGCGTCTCCCCCAGGGCCGCGAGGTGTCCCCGCAGCGCGGCGACGTCCGCGAGGGCCGCCGTGTGCTCGGCCGCGAAGTCGGGGTCGTGCAGCGCCTCGTCCGGCACGGGTTCGTCCGTGATCGCCGCCATCAGCGCGTCGACGTCCTCGTCCCGCATGTCACACCACCTCCCCTTCGTGCAGCCGCGCCCGCAGCAGCCGTACCGCCGTGTGCAGTCTGCTCTTGACCGTGCCCTCCGGAATGCCCAGTTCATCCGCTATCGCCCGGACCGGCAGATCCGCGTAGAAGCGCAGGATCACCACCTGCCGCTGGGCGTCCGGCAGCTCGCCGAGCCCCTGGGCGACGGCCATCGAGGTGGCCCGCCGCTCCGCGCCGTCCTCGTCCGTCGCCTCCCGCCACAGCACGGAGAGCCGCTCGCCGAGCCGCTCCTGCCTGCGCCGGGCCCGGTGCCAGTCCATGGCCAGGTTGGAGGCGACCACGGCCGCCCACGCGGACACGTCACGCGGCGCCTCGCGCCCGTCCGCCGCCCGCTCCAGGAGCTTCAGGCGGACCTGCTGCACCCCGTCAGGGAGATCGGCGTGCGGCACCCCGCCGAGTGCGAGTACGGCCCGGACCCGGTCCTCCTGCGCCGGATCGAGCGGATCCGCCCCCTGCCGCCCGCCCCCGGCCCCCCGTGGCGCGCGGCGCACTTTCCTGCGCAGCAATGTGCCCCTCCCGTCCCCGCGTTTCCCCTACGACGCCCGGGGCGCCCGAAAGGTTCACGGCGGCGCGGCACGAATGTGGCGTCCCGCACCTCGGACAATGGATTGGACAACGCGGCCCTGGACAGACGCATCATGGAGCCACCCCCACAGACCGGCCGAGGTCACGAGGCCGCACGCACATATGGAGGAAGTCCCTGTGAAGGTCGGAATCGTCGGAGCCACCGGTCAGGTCGGCAAGGTCATGCGCAAGATCCTCGCCGAGCGGAAGTTCCCGGCCGACGAGCTGCGCCTCTTCGCCTCGGCCCGCAGCGCCGGAAAGGTCATCGACGGCGTGACCGTCGAGGACGCCTCCACGGCCGACTACACGGGCCTGGACATCGTGCTGTTCTCCGCGGGCGGCGCCACCTCCAAGGCCCTCGCCGAGAAGGTCGCCTCGCAGGGCGCCGTCGTGATCGACAACTCCTCCGCCTGGCGCCGTCACCCCGAGGTCCCCCTCGTGGTCTCCGAGGTGAACCCGCACGCGATCAAGAACCGCCCCAAGGGCATCATCGCGAACCCGAACTGCACGACGATGGCCGCGATGCCCGTCCTGCGGCCGCTGCACGCCGAGGCGGGCCTCGAAGCGCTGGTCGTCGCCACCTACCAGGCGGTCTCCGGCTCCGGCCTCGCCGGTGTCGAGGAGCTGTTCGAGCAGGTCAAGAAGGTCGGCGAGGAGGCTCCCAAGCTCACCCACGACGGCTCGTCGGTCGACTTCCCCGAGCCGGACAAGTACGTCGCGCCGATCGCGTACAACGTCCTGCCGATGGCGGGCTCCGTCGTCGACGACGGCCTGAACGAGACGGACGAGGAGCAGAAGCTCCGCCACGAGTCCCGCAAGATCCTGGAGATCCCGGAGCTGAAGGTCTCGGGCACGTGCGTGCGCGTCCCCGTCTTCACCGGCCACTCCCTCCAGGTCAACGCGCGCTTCGCGCGTCCGCTGAGCCCCGAGCGCGCCACCGAGCTCCTTGAGGCGGCCGAGGGCGTCGTCGTCACCGAGGTGCCCACGCCGCTGGTCGCCGCGGGCAAGGACGACGCGTTTGTGGGCCGCATCCGCAAGGACGAGACGGTCGAGAACGGCCTGGCGTTCTTCATCTCCGACGACAACCTCCGCAAGGGCGCGGCGCTGAACGCCGTCCAGATCGCGGAGCTCGTCGCCGCGGAGCTCAAGGGCTGATCCCGGGCCCGTACGTCGAAGGGGGCGGTCACCTTTTCCCGGTGGCCGCCCCCTTCGCGCACGCCACGGCCACCAGCGCCAGCCCGGCGAGCCCGCCGCCCAGCCAGAGCACGGCTCCGGCCCCGTGGCCGTCCGCGACCCGGCCGCCCGTGAAGGCGCCGAGGGCTATCGCCACGTTGAACACGCCCGCGAAGAGCGCCGACGCCGTCTCACGGGCGTGCGGGGCGGCGGTCATCACCCAGTTCTGCGCGGAGACCGACACCCCGCCGTACGCCAGACCCCACGCCACGAGCAGCGCCACCGATGCGGCGAGCGAGCCGCCCGCGGGCACCATGAGCAGCACCACGGCGGTGAGCCCCGCGCAGATCGCGAGCAGCGCCCGGCGCGGGTCGCGGGACGCGACGGCGCCGCCCGCGAAGTTGCCGACGATGCCCGCGGTCCCGTAGGCGAGGAGCAGCCCGCTGATCAGGCCTGCGCCGATGCCGGGCACCCGCTCCAGGACGGGGCGGATGTACGTGTACGCGGCGAAGTGGCCGGTGACCAGGAGCGTGACGGCGAGGAGCCCGGCCCGCAGTCGGCCTATGCGCAGGAGTGCGGGGAACGCGCCGAGGCTGATGCCCTCCTGTGCGGGGAGCCTGGGCAGGACGGTGCCGAGCAGCCCCGCCACGGCCAGGGCCAGCACGGCGAGGGCCGCGAACCCCCAGCGCCAGCCCGCCAGTTCGCCAAGCAGGGTGCCCGCGGGCACGCCGAGCACGGAGGCCACCGCGATCCCGCTGAAGATCACCGCCGTGGCCCGGCCCGCACCCTCCTCCCGGACGAGCCGCACGCCGAGACCGGCCGCGATGGCCCAGACGCCGCCGATGCACACGCCGACGAGGACGCGCGCGACGAGCAGGACGGCGAAGACGGGCGCGAGCGCGGAGACCACGTTGGCGGCGGCCAGCAGCGTCATCAGTACGTACAGGACCGTGCGCCGGTCCGCGCGGCGCACCGCGACGGGCAGCAGCAGGGCGGCGAGCGCGGCGACGAGGCCGGGCAGGGTGACGGTGAGGCCCGCGGTGCCGTCCGAGACGTGCAGACCGGAGCCGATGGAGGTGAGCAGTCCGACGGGGAGCATCTCCGTGGTGACGACGGAGAAGGTGGCCGCGGCGACGGAGAGGACGGCGAGACGTCCGTGCGGCGGCGGCAACACGACGGACTGCGTGGGTATTCGAGTGCTCTGTGACATGGCATCCACCCTGTTTGGGCGCCCGCCGGGGAACAACGCGGAAGATCTCATCCTTGAATGAGCGGGGTTCATCGATGTCGGCAGGAGGAGGGACCGCGCGCCATGAGCGGGAACGGGCTGGAGATCCGGGAACTGGAGTGCTTCCTGGTGCTTGCCGAAGAGCTGCACTTCGGACGGGCCGGCGAGCGTCTGTACGTTTCGCAGAGCCGTGTCAGCCAGTTGCTCGCCGCCCTGGAACGGCGGATCGGCGCGCGCCTGGTGGAGCGTACGAGCCGACGGGTGGCCCTGACCACTCTCGGGGAGCATTTTCTGGCCGAACTCAAGCCTTCCTACACCGAGTTGGTGTCCGTGGTGGACCGGGCGAAGGCGTCGGCGCGGGGGGTCGAGGGCACGCTGCGGCTCGGCTTCCAGGGCACCGCGGACGCCCGTCTGATGCGGGCCATCGAGTCCTTCCAGGAGCGGCATCCGGCCTGTGCGACGGAGATCGTGGAGATCCCCTTCGCCGATCCGTTCGGGGCGGTGCGGCAGCGCGACGTGGACGCGGCGATCGTGCTGCTCCCGGTCGCCGAGCCGGATCTGGTGCTCGGCCCCGTCTTCTCCAGCGAGCGGCAGACGGTGGCCGTGTCGGTGCGGCACGCGTTCGCGGGGCGTTCCTCGCTCGCCGCCGCGGAGCTCGCGGGGACACCGCTGATCGCGGCGAAGGCCCCGGCGCCCGCGTACTGGCGGGCGGCGCAGGCCCCTTCGGGCCCGCCCGCCCCCGAGGTCCGCACGCTCCAGGAGGGCCTCACGCTGGTGGCGGCGGACCGGGCGGCGATGCTGCTGTGCCGTCCGACGTCGGAGTACCACGGCCGCGAGGACGTCGTCTTCGTGCCGGTCGAGGGGCTCCCCGACTCGGTGCTCGGGATGGTGTGGCACCGGGACGGGGAGACGGAGCGGGTACGGGAGTTCGCGCGGGCCGTGGCCGCCGACGCGGAGTGACCGTCAGGCCGGTCGGCGCACCTCGAAGTGGAAGCAGCCGTACTCCAGGGCCCTGACGTGCACGAGGGCGACCTGCGGGTCGGCGAAGGCCTCGGCGAGCGCGGCGTCGAAGCCCTGCTCCTCCTCGGCGGGGATTTCGAGCAGGCGGCCGCCGACGATGTGCCCCTCGGCGCTGTACCGGCGGACCGTGCGCAGGGAGCCCGCACGCGAGAAGGGGTAGCCGTCGCGCTCCGGCGACGGCCCCGCGCAGGGGTCGGCGTGGATGAAGACGGGCCCCTGCTCGTCATAGGCACCCGGCGTCGCGGCCGTCTCGGCGGCCCAGCGGCGCAGCGGCGCGTACGAGACGAGGGCGATGCGCTCGCCGGGGGCGGCGGGCCGCAGGCAGCAGCGGAGCGGGGAGCCGCCCTCCTGGTCGACGAAGGGGAGGCAGGACTGCCCGGCGTCGTCGGCGGCGCGGAGCTGGGCGAGGACCTCGGGGGCGATGGGCAGCGGGGTGTAGGTGGTGCGCGGGTACGTGGTGGTCATGGGTCGAGCCTCGCGCGTGGGGGCGGGGCGGGGCTGGCGGTTTCCGGACGTCGCACTGCGCATCACCCACCCCGGGGGCCGTCTCCCGCACCGCACCTCACGCAACCCCCCAGGAACCCCGCCCGTTCAGTTCCGCCACGTCCATGCCCGTCGTCCTGCGGTACGCCGCGTCCAGCTCCCTCAGCTCCTCCGGCGTCAGCACGTCCTCGACACGGTCGAATCCGTCGGGCGCGCGCTCGGCGACGGTGTGCAGGATGCGGTCCGCGGGCATGTTGCGGTTGGCGAGGACGACCGCGTTGGCCGCCTCCCGCCGCACCTCCTCGTACGCCCGCAGCCCCGCCTCCCGGTCCGGCGCGGTGTGGACGAGGCAGCGCGCGAGGACGCGCGCGTCGAGGATCGCCTGGGAGCCGCCGTTGGACCCCACCGGGTACATCGGGTGCGCCGCGTCGCCGAGCAGGGTGACAGGGCCGTGGCCCCACCGGGGCAGCGGATCCCTGTCGACCATCGGGTACTCCAGGATGTGCCGGGTGGCGGCGAGCAGCGCGGGGACGTCCAGGCCGCCGATGCGCCATCCCGCGTAGTGCGGCAGGACGTCGGAGAGCCGCCCGGAGCGGTTCCAGTCGGCGGGCCCCGCCATCCCGTGGTGGTGCGTGGGCGGGAACCGCACCTCCGCCACCCAGTTGAGCAGCGCCCTGCCCCGCTCCTGGAACGGCTGCGAGACGGGGTAGACGACGAGTTTCGCGGTGGCGTTGCTGCCCGCCACCGCGACGGTCCGCCCGCCCAGCACGGGGTGCCACTCGGCCATCCCCCGCCACATCCGTATGCCGTTCCACAGCGGCGGCCCCTCGCCCGGGTGCAGCACGGCCCGCACCGTCGAGTGCAGCCCGTCCGCGCCGACCAGGGCCCGCACCCGTACGCCGTACTCCCTGGCCCGCGAGATGTCCCGCAGGATCACCCGCAGTCCGCCGCCCTCGCGCTCGGCGAGGCGCACGAAGGCGGTGCCGGTGCGCACGGCGAGGTCGCCGAGCCGGTCGCGGACCGCGTCGAGCAGGAGCAGTTGGAGGGCGCCGCGGTGGACGGAGTACTGGGGCCAGCGGTAGCCGAGGGCGAGGCCGCGCGGCTCGGCCCAGATGCGGTTGCCGTGCCGGTCGAAGTGGACCATCTCGTCGGGGGCGACGGCGGTCGCCGCGAGTTCGTCGCCGAGCCCCAGTTCGGTCAGCTCCCGCACCGCGTACGGCAGCAGGTTGATGCCCACGCCGACGGGGCGCAGCTGTTCCGCGGCGTCCACCAACCGGACCCCGATGCCCGCCTCGTGCAGGCTGAGCGCGGCGGTGAGCCCTCCGATGCCCGCGCCCGCCACCAGTACGTCGGTCATGGCCGTCGTGCGGCCGGGCCGGTGTCGGCCGGCCTCTCGGTCCCCAGCATCTCCCGTATCCCCCTGTGGTCCCTGCCCCGCCCTTGCGGCCGTGGTCTGCGGCCTGTCGGGACGGGTGCGAACGCGCGGAGCGTAACCGCACGGCAGCGGGAGAACAATGGGCCGGGCGGCCATCCCCGGGGGCATGGAAGGATGGCCGGAAACACCACAAGTCGCACCCCCGACGACCTGATATTTCTCAGCCACAAGACCACAAGTCGTACCCGAGGAGATGACCGCGTGCCCGGCACCAATCTGACCCGCGAAGAGGCGCAGCAGCGGGCGAAGCTGCTCACCGTTGACTCGTACGAGGTCGATCTCGACCTGTCCGGCGCGCAGGAGGGAGGCACCTACCGGTCCGTGACCACGGTGCGCTTCGACTCCGCGGAGGAGGGCGCCGAGACCTTCATCGACCTGGTGGCCCCCGCGGTCCACGAGGTCGTCCTGAACGGCCACGCGCTGGAAGTCGGCGCGGTGTTCCGCGACTCGCGCATCGCGCTGCGGCACCTGCAGGCAGGCACGAACGAGCTGAAGGTCGTCGCCGACTGCGACTTCACCAACACCGGTGAGGGCCTGCACCGCTTCGTCGACCCGGTCGACCAGCAGGCCTATCTGTACACGCAGTTCGAGGTGCCGGACGCGCGCCGCGTCTTCGCCTCCTTCGAGCAGCCCGACCTGAAGGCGACGTTCCAGTTCACCGTGAAGGCGCCGAGCGGCTGGACGGTGATCTCCAACTCGCCCACGCCGGAGCCGAAGGACGACATCTGGTCCTTCGAGCCGACGCCCCGCATGTCGACGTACGTCACGGCGCTGATCGTCGGCCCGTACCACTCGGTGCACTCGTCGTACGAGGGTCCCGGCGGGCAGTCCGTGCCGCTCGGCATCTACTGCCGCCCCTCGCTCGCCGAGTTCCTCGACTCGGACGCGATCTTCGACGTGACGCGGCAGGGCTTCGACTGGTTCCAGGAGAAGTTCGACTACGCGTACCCCTTCGCGAAGTACGACCAGCTCTTCGTGCCGGAGTTCAACGCGGGCGCGATGGAGAACGCGGGCGCGGTGACCATCCGCGACCAGTACGTGTTCCGTTCGAAGGTGACGGACGCCGCGTACGAGGTGCGGGCCGCGACGATCCTGCACGAGCTGGCCCACATGTGGTTCGGCGACCTGGTCACCATGGAGTGGTGGAACGACCTGTGGCTGAACGAGTCGTTCGCCACGTACGCCGAGGCCGCCTGCCAGGCGTACGCGCCGGGGTCGAAGTGGCCGCACTCCTGGACGACCTTCGCCAACTCCATGAAGACGTGGGCGTACCGCCAGGACCAGCTGCCCTCCACCCACCCGATCATGGCGGACATCCGTGACCTGGACGACGTCCTGGTCAACTTCGACGGCATCACGTACGCGAAGGGGGCGAGCGTCCTGAAGCAGCTCGTCGCCTACGTCGGCGAGGACGAGTTCTTCCAGGGCGTGCAGGCCTACTTCAAGCGGCACGCGTTCGGCAACACGCGCCTGTCCGACCTGCTCGGCGCCCTGGAGGAGACCAGCGGCCGCGACCTGAAGACCTGGTCGAAGAAGTGGCTGGAGACGGCGGGCATCAACGTCCTGCGCCCGGTCGTGGACGTCGACACGCGGGGCGTCATCACGTCCTTCGCGGTCAAGCAGGAGGCCCCCGCGCTGCCCGAGGGCGCCAAGGGCGAGCCCACCCTGCGCCCGCACCGCATCGCGATCGGCTTCTACGACCTCGACGACGAGTCCGGCAAGCTGCTCCGCACGGAGCGCGTGGAGCTGGACGTCGACGGCGAACTGACGGCCGTGGACGCGCTGGTGGGCAAGGGCCGTCCGGCGGTCATCCTCCTCAACGACGACGACCTGTCGTACGCGAAGGTCCGCCTGGACACGGAGTCGCTGGCCTTCGTCACCGGCCACATCGGCGACTTCGAGGCGTCGCTGCCGCGGGCGCTGTCGTGGGCGTCGGCGTGGGACATGACGCGGGACGCGGAGCTCCCGACGCGGGAGTACCTCTCCCTGGTCCTGTCCGGCATCGGCAAGGAGTCCGACATCGGCGTCGTGCAGTCGCTGCACCGCCAGGTGAAGCTGGCCCTCGACCTGTACGCGGCCCCGGCGGGCCGTGACGCGGCGCTGGCCCGCTGGACGGAGGCGACGCTGGAGCACCTGCGGGCGGCGGAGCCGGGCAGCGACCACCAGCTGGCTTGGGCCCGCGCGTTCGCGGCGACGGCCCGCACGGACGCGGACCTGGCCCTTCTGGAGGGGCTGTTGGACGGCTCGGAGTCCGTGGACGGCCTCGCCGTCGACACGGAGCTCCGCTGGGCGTTCGTGGCGCGGCTCGCGGCGACCGGCCGCCTCGACGAGGCGGGCATCGCGGCGGAGCTCGAGCGGGACAAGACGGCGGCGGGCGAGCGGCACGCGGCGTCGGCGCGGGCGGCGCGGCCGACCGCGGAGGCGAAGGCGGAGGCGTGGGCCTCGGTCGTCGAGTCCGACTCCCTGCCGAACGCGATCCAGGAAGCGGTGATCGGCGGCTTCGTCCAGACCGAGCAGCGTGAACTCCTCGCTCCCTACGCGGAGAAGTTCTTCGCCTCGGTGAAGGGGGCGTGGGACTCCCGCTCCCACGAGATGGCCCAGCAGATCGCCATCGGCCTCTATCCGTCGCTGCAGATCTCCCGGGCGACGCTGGACGCGACGGATGCGTGGCTTGCTTCGGCGGAGCCTTCTGCTGCGTTGCGGCGGTTGGTCACGGAGTCTCGGGCGGGGGTTGAGCGGGCCCTGCGGGCGCGGTCTGCGGACGTCTAGCCCCTACGTGCCGCGGGCGGCGGCGGGCTGGGGGTATCTCCGGCCTGCGGCCGTCCGCGGTTGCTCTTCGGCTGCGGGTCGTGGGGGTTGTTCGCGCCGTTCCCCGCGCCCCTGGGGCGCCTGCGGTCGGGCGTCGGCTGCGGGTCGTTCGTGGTTGTTCGCGCCGTTCCCCGCGCCCCTGGGGCGCCTGCGGTCGGGCGTCGGCTGCGGGTCGTTCGTGGTTGTTCGCGCCGTTCCCCGCGCCCCTGGGGCGCCTGCGGTCGGGCGTCGGCTGCGGGTTGTGTGTGGTTGCTCGCGGCGTTCCTCGCGCCCCTTAACTGCCCGCTGGCGGTCACGAGCTACATGTGTCTCTCGGGGACTGCCTCTCTGAGGGAGGTCAGGACTCGGGAGACTGCCGCGCCTGTTGAGGCGCCGCGGCGGACCGCGGCGATTACGTGGCGGGTCGGGTGGTCCTCGGAGAGTTCTCGCATCACCACGCCGTCCCTGCGTACCGCCGCCATCCGCGGGACCAGCGCCACCCCCATCCCCGCCTCCACCATCGCGAGGATCGACGTCCAGCCCGACGCCGAGTGGGCCTGCTCCGGAGTGAAGCCCGCGTTCTCGCACGCCGCCCGCGTGATCTCGGACCAGGGACCACTCCCGCCGAAGATCCACGGCTCCCCCGCCAGGTCCGCGAGGCGCAGGCCCGCCTCCGAGGCCAGCCCGTGGTCGCCGGGCAGCGCCACGTCCAGCGGGTCGGCGAGCAGTGACTCCCGGGTGAAGCGCGTGTCCGCGTCCACCGCGGCCGGGGCCTGCACCGCCAGGGACAGCGCGATGTCGACCTCACCGGCCGCGAGGAGCTCGTACGCCTGGGCCGCCTCGCTCTCCCGTACCCGTACGGAGATGCCGGGCGCCGCCGCCCGCAGCGCCCGCACCGCGGGCACGACCAGCGCGGGCACCGCGGTCGAAAACGCCCCGACCCGCACCTCCCCCGCCTCACCCTGCACATACGCCGTCAACTCGGCATCCGCCCGCTCCAGTTGAGCGAAGACCGCCTCCGCGTGCCGCAGCACCAGATGCGCGGCGTCGGTGAGGCGGACCCGGCGCCCGTGCGCCTCAAGGAGCGGTACGCCCAGCTGTTTGGCGAGGTTGGACAGTTGCTGGGAGACGGCCGACGGCGTCATCTGCAGCGTCTGCGCCGTCGCCGTCACCGTGCCCCGCTCGCTCAGCGTGCGCAGGATCTGCAGCTTCTTGATGTCCCACTCGCTCATGAGCCCAACGTACCGACTGGTCAGAAGCGCGGAACCCACCGGCCGCGCCCCCTGGCTCACTTCGTGCGGGCCGCGCCGAGCACGACGCCGCCCAGGATCAGGCCCATGCACAGCACCTGCAGCCACCCCATCGCCTCACCGAGGACCGCGAAGGAGAGCAGGGCGACGCAGACCGGCTGGAGGTAGTAGACGACCCCGGCGCGGGCCGCCCCGATGACCGAGATCGCCCTGTTCCAGGCGAAGAACGCGACCGCCGACGACACCACGCCGACGTAGAGGAGCGGGGAGACCGTGGCGGCGGTCGGCTCGAAGCCGCCCTGCAGTACGTAGCTGGTCACGAACACCGGGAGCAGCATCAGCGCGCCGAGCACGAACGTCGAGAACAGGAAGGGGAGCCCGCCGATCTCCGCGGGCTTGCGCTTGAGCAGTGCGCTGTACGAGCCGAAGGAGAGCGCGGCCGCGATGATCCAGAGATCGCCGACCGCGAAGTCCATGGTGAGCGAGCCCTTGCTGACCAGGAGCAGGACCCCGGCGCAGGCGACGAGCATGCCGGTGATCCGCCGCGCGCCGAGCCTGGCGCCGCCGACCCGTTCGTAGACCGCCATCAGGACCGGCGACGCGGCCATGATCATGCCCATGTTGCCCGCGGTGGTCGTCATACCGGCCTGGTTCACCAGGGTGTTGTAGACGGTGACGCCCAGCAGGGAGGCGAGGAGCAGGAACCTGAGGTGTTCGCGGAGCAGTCTCCGCTGCCGCCAGGTCTGCCGCGCCGCGAACGGCGCCACCGCGGCGATGGCGATGATCCAGCGCCAGAACGCGTGCTGGACGGGCGGCACGGCATCGTGCAGGGCGCGGGAGGTGACGAAGCTGCCCGACCAGACGACGGTGGCGAGGGCCGCGAGGGCGAGTCCGACACCGATGGGGCCCACGGCTCCCGCCGTGGTGACCGGCTCGGTCGGCTGCGTCTGCGCGGTGCGGGTGCTGGTCCGGTCGAGGACGGTCACGAGGTATCCCTTGCCTGTCTCCCCGGCTCCGCGGGGCGTCTCGGTCATGTTCGGGACAACCGTCGCACCCCATCATTCATCACGTCCATCGAAACTTTTCGCGGTTAATGTTAAGCAGCAGAGAATGGTTGGGTGAATGGGTGATGGTGCTCTAGTTCAGCGTCCACTTCCCCAGTTGCGCCTCCACCTCCTCCGCCCACGTCTCCTCCGCCGCCCACGCCACGTACCCGTCGGGGCGGACCAGGACCGTCGTGCGGCGGCCGCTCGACCAGTGGGCCCGGATCGCGTGGCCCGTCTCGCACTTCTCGTCCTCGGGGGCGATCAGCACGAACTCGCCCGCCCGCAGGACCTCGTAGAGGCGCCCCTCCTTGAGCGCGACATCCGGGACCCTGCGCCCGACGAGGCGGTGGGCACCCCTGGGGGCCGGGTACGCGATGCCGATGCCGGTGATCTGACCCGCCGCCCCGGCGCGCGCCGCGGGCACCCGGCTGACGGCGGTGGCGAGGGCGGCGCGGGCCGCGCGCGTCCACGGGCGCTTGGCCATCGCGAGCCTGACGAGCCCGCCGCTGCTGCGCAGCACCGCCTTGCCGACCGGGTGCCGCTCGGCCTCGTACGTGTCCAGCAGGCCCTGCGGGGCGCGGCCGTTGACCGCGGCGGCCAGCTTCCAGCTCAGGTTCGCGGCGTCCTGCAGCCCGGTGTTCATGCCCTGGCCGCCCGCCGGGGAGTGGACGTGCGCGGCGTCCCCGGCGAGGAAGACGCGGCCCACGCGGTAGGCGGGCGCCTGCCGCTCGTCGCTGTGGAAGCGGGACATCCAGCGGGCGTCGTGCATCCCGAAGTCCCGGCCGAGCGCCTGCCGGACGATGCCCTTGACCTCGTCGAGGTCGAGCGGCTCGCTGTCGGGGACGTTGCGCGAGCGGTCCCAGCCGATGACGCGGTGGTAGCCGTCGGCGAAGGGCGCGATGAAGGCGAAGGAGTCGCCGTCGGCGTTGACGGTGAGCAGCGAGTCCGGCCGCTCGGCGAGCTTGACGTCCGCGAGGACGAGCGAGCGGATGACGGACCTGCCGGGGAAGGGCAGGCCAATCGCCGCTCGTACGCCGCTGTGCAAGCCGTCGGCCCCGACGACGTACGTGGCGCGCAGGGTGCCGGATCCGCCGCCGGGGCCGCGGACTTCGAGCGTGACGCCGTCCTGGTCCTGGGTGAGCCCGGCGACCTCGGTCTCGTACGCGAAGCGCACCCCGGCGTCGACCGCCCGGCGTTCCAGGACGCGCTCGACCTCATACTGCGGGAGGACCAGGACGTGCCGGAAGCGGGAGGGCAGCCGCGCGAGGTCGAGCGACAGGCGGTCGAAGAGGCGCAGCCGGTCGAGCGGCTCGCCCTTGGCCTCCAGCTCGTCGGCGAGGCCGCGCGCGTCCAACTGCTCCAGGGTGCGGGCGTGCACGACCATCGCCCGCGAGAGGTTGCTGATGCCCGGCGCCCGCTTCTCGACGAGGGTGACGGGGACGCCCGCGGCGGCCAGGTCTCCGGCGAGGAGCAGGCCGGTGGGGCCCGCGCCGACGACCACGACCGTGCCGGTGGTGTCGGTGGGGTCGGTGGTGTGTGCGCTGTCCGTCGTACCGTTCATGGCCGCCTCCGGCGCTCATGGTCCCAACACTTGTTGGTCAACGCTTGTTGGCCAACATAGAACCGCACCCATGGACTGTCAACGCCCGTTGGCCTACGTTTGTGGGCATGACGGAGAGAACCACCGAAGCGCCCCGCCGCTCGGACGCCACCCGCGCCGGGATCCTCACGGCGGCCCGCGAGCGCTTCGCCGCGGACGGGTACGAACGCGCGACGATCCGCGCCATCGCCAAGGACGCACGCATCGACCCGTCGATGGTGATGCGCTACTACGGCAACAAGGAGGGGCTTTTCGCCGCGGCCACCTCGGTGGACCTGCGGCTGCCGGACGTCGGCCGGGTGCCGCGGGAGGACGTGGGAAGGGTGCTCGTGCGGCACTTCCTCACCGTCTGGGAGGGCGACGGGGTGCTCACCGCGCTGCTCCGCGTGGGCATCACCAACGACGCGGGGGCCGAGCGCATGCGGGCCGTCTTCGCGGAGCAGCTGCTGCCGGTGGCGCGCGAGGTCTGCCCCGACCCGGCCGAAGCTCCGGCAAGGGCCGCGCTCTGCGCCTCACAGCTGCTGGGGGTCGCCCTGACGCGGTACGTGCTGCGCTTCCCGCCGTCGGCCGCGCTGTCGGGCGAGGAGATCACGGAGTGGCTGGCGCCGACGCTGCAGCGCTATCTGACGGCCGAGCGACCGTGAAACTGACGGCCGAGCGGCCGTGAGCACGCCGAGGGCACCCTGCGGCGACGTATGTACCTACGTACGCGACAGGGTGCCCTCGGCGTGAAGTGGTGCGTCGGAGCGAGGGCCGGTCAGCCCTGCTTCTGCTGCTTCCGGGACTTGTCGCCGACCATCACGAGGCCCGCGATCACCAGGAACAGCACGATGGGCGCGGCGACGTACAGGCCGAGCGTGTCGATGACGCTCAGGCCGGGGCCCGGGTCGTCACCGTCGTCTCGCGCCGCGAACGCGGGGGACGACATGAGCAGCATCATCAGCGTCGTGCCGGAGGCCAGGGCGCCGGCGCGCAGTGCGTTCTTCTTGTCCACGGTGCCAACGTAGCGAACTCCTAAACGGGGTGCGCGCCCGGGGGTGCCGTACGGGCGCACTCGCCGTCACGGAACACCGCCATGAGGGCGTGCAGACGCGGGGAGGCGGCCAGTTCTTCGAGGGTGACGGGGCGTCCGGCGGCATCGGCGACCGGCAGACGCCAGTTGGGGTACTCGTCCCAGGTGCCGGGGAGGTTCTGCGGGCGGCGGTCGCCGACCGCGTCGGGGAGCCAGATGCCGATCATGCGGGCCGGGGTGGCGAGCAGGAACCGGTGCACGGCACGGATCTCGTCCTCCTCGCAGCCGGTGCCGCCGGGCAGCAGTCCGAGCCGTGAGAGCAGCCCCAGCCACTCGTGCACGTCCGCGGCGGCCTCGGCCCGCTCCTGCGCCAGCGGGCGGGTCAACAGCCCAAGGTCGTGGCGGAGTTGGACGTGCTCGCCGGTGAGGCGGGCGGCGGTCGGGGGCAGGTCGTGCGTGGTGGCGGTGGCCACGCAGTCGGCGCGCCAGGCCTCGGCGGGCAGCGGGCGCCCCGTGCCCTCCCAGTCCCGCTCGAACCAGAGCACGGAGGTGCCGAGCACGCCGTGCTCGCGCAGGGTCTCGCGGACGCCGGGCTCGACCGTGCCGAGGTCCTCGCCGATGACGAGGGCGTCCGCGCGGTGCGCCTCCAGGACGAGGACGGCGAGCATCGCCTCGGCGTCGTAGTGGACGTACGTCCCCTCGATGGGTTCGCGGCCCTCGGGGATCCACCACAGGCGGAACAGGCCCATGACGTGGTCGATGCGGAGCGCGCCCGCGTTTCTGAGCAGGCCACGCAGGAGGGCCCGGTACGGGGCGTAGCCGGACTCGGCGAGGCGGTCCGGGCGCCAGGGCGGCAGGCCCCAGTCCTGGCCGCGCGCGTTGAAGGCGTCCGGCGGGGCGCCGACGGACATGCGCGGGGCGAAGTGCCGCTGCTGGGCCCAGGCGTCGGCGCCGCCGGGGTGCACGCCGACCGCGAGGTCGTGCACGAGACCGATGTCCATGCCCGCATCCGCCGCGGTGCGCTGGGCGGCGGCCAGCTGGGTGTCGGTGAGCCAGGCGAGGCGGCTGTGGAAGTCGACGCGGTCCATCGCCTCGCGCCGGGCGCGGGCCGTGCCCGGGGAGGCCGGGTCGCGGAGGGCGGCGGGCCAGGAGTGCCAGTCGGGGCCGTAGGTCTCGGCGAGGGCGTTCCAGGTGGCGTGGTCCTCCAGGGCGGTGCCCTGCTCGGCGAGGAAGGCGTTGTAGGCGGCGCGGCGGCCGGGGCCGAGGGGGACCGCGTGGAGCAGTTCGAGCGCTTCGCGCTTGAGGGCCCAGACCGCGTCGCGGTCGATGAGCGCGCCCCGCCGAAGCACCCCTTCGCGCAGCGCGGCGGCCCGGCGGCACAGCTCGTCGGCCCGGTCCCGCGCCACGCCCGTCAGGTACGCGAACTCGGGGACCGCCTCGACGCGCAGGTGCACGGGGTCCGGGAAACGGCGGGAGGAGGGGCGGTACGGGGAGGGATCGCTGCCCGGCCCCTGCACGGGTCCGGGCACGGCCGCGTGCAGCGGGTTGACCTGGACGAACCCCGTACCGAGCGTGCGGCCGGACCAGGCGGCGAGCTCGGCGAGGTCACCGAGGTCCCCCATGCCCCAGGAGTGCCGGGACAGCAGCGAGTAGAGCTGGACGAGCAGGCCGTGCGTGCGTCGCGCCGGGGTTGCGAGCCGCCGTGGAGCGACGATGAGGTGGGCTGTCTCCCCGGCCTCTCCGGCCTCTCCGGTCTCGGCGCCCTCCCCCGGGCCCGGGGGGCGTACGCGGAGCCGGTGGACGCCGGTGGGCAGCGCCTCGGGGAGCCGCGGGGTGCGCGCCGCAGGGACCTCCCACTCGACCGTTCCGCCCTCCTCCTGTTCCACCCGCACCCGCGTGCCTGGCGGCAGCCCCGCGAGGGACGGGGGCAGCGGACCGTCCGTCCACGCCACCACCGTCGGGGGCAGCAGCCGGGCGGCCTGCTCGGCCTCGCGCGCCGACAGCGCCGCCTCGACGGCTTGCGGAGTGCTCGCGTCCACACCCAGCGCGGCCAGGGCGGCGATCACCGCGGACTCGGTGGCGGGGACGGTGCGTCCCGGGGACGGGGAGTAGGAGGTGGCCACGCCGTACGAAGCGGCCAGCCGGGCAAGGGGCATCAGACCCCCATGAAGTCCAGGCCCGAGGCCATGCCGGTGGAGGTGGGCTCGCTGGTCAGCGGGGCGGCGTCGGCGAGGGGCGGCTCGCTGGTGAGCGGCGCGGCGTCGGCGAGCGGGGGCTCGCTGGTGAGGGGCGGCTCGATGCAGCCGCAGGAGCAGGAGCCGTCGAGGCCCGAGTCGGGGTGGGAGACCTGTTTGGAGAGCGCGGACAGCAGAAGATTTGCGGAAGCGGCCACGTGGGAGCTCCTTCTCAGGGGGCAGGTCTCGGCAGCCCTACCCAGTGCGCGGGCGCGCAGACGTATACGGTGCCACAACGTGACCCTGGTCACATACCTTTCTTGCTACGGAAGTTGTTTCACGGGGGCCGTCCCGCCCCGGAAGAACGGGCTCCGGCCCTGCGGCTCCCGGGAAGATGTCCGTCACGGCGGACCCCGTCGGCGGCCGGTCCCCGGTAGGCCCCCTAGGGCCTCCACCCCCCGATTCGCGCAGGTTCCGCGAAGAATCCCCCGCCCGGTACCCGGCCCCGTTGACACCCCCGCCGCCGCAGTGGTGGGCTCGCTGCCACATGTGACGCGAGGGACCGCAAGGACCCCAGGGGCAGAGACAGGGGCAAGGCCCGTGCAGGTGCGGCGGAGGAAGGGCGTGACCGCCGTCGCGGTCGCCGTGATCGCGGGCGCGCTCGGCGGCGCGCCCGGCGCCCTCGCGAGCCCGGGGGCACCCGGCGGGCCCGGCGCCCCCGCCACCTCTCCGGACTCCCCGGACTCCCCGGGCTCCCCAGGCTCCCCAGGCTCCCCAGGCTCCCCAGGCTCCCCGGACGACGCCAGCAGGGGCGCGCCCAGGAGCGACTCCCGGCTGCCGTCCGTCTGGCCGCGCCCCCAGTCGATGAGCGCCTCGGGCAGCGCCGTCACGCTCGGCGACTACGTCGTGCTCGTCGTCCCCCGCGCCGAGCCGGGCCGCGCCGCCTCCTACTCCGGCCCCGCCATCGACCCGTACGCCCTGGAGGCCCTCCGCGCCCTCCTCCGCGATTCCGGCGCCCGGCACGTCACCGAGGTGCGCGACGGCGACCCGCTGCCCGCGGGCGGCCTCGTCGTCCGGGCCGGAGGGGCAGGCGCCGACCGGGCGCTGCGCTCGCTGGGCGCCCGTGAGCTCGGCGACCTGCCGAAGGGCGGATACCGGCTCGCCGTCGGACGCGTCGACGGGCGGGACACCGTCGCCCTCGCGGGCACCGGCGAGGACGGCCTCTTCCACGGCGTCCAGACCCTGCGACAGCTCACCGGCCCCGCGGCGGACCGCCCCCGTCCCCGCACCCTCCCCGGCGTACAGATCCGGGACTGGCCGGGCACCGCCGTGCGCGGCCTCACCGAGGGTTTCTACGGCACCCCATGGACCCGGGAGCAGCGCCTCGCCCAGCTCGACTTCATGGGCCGCACCAAGCAGAACCGGTACCTCTACGCCCCCGGCGACGACCCGTACCGCCAGGCCCGCTGGCGCGAGCCCTACCCCGCGGACCAGCGCGCCGACTTCCGTGCCCTGGCCAAGCGCGCCGAGGCCAACCACGTCACGCTCGCCTGGGCCGTCTCGCCCGGCCAGGCCATGTGCCTGTCGTCCGATCGGGACGTCAGGGACCTCACCCGCAAGCTCGACGCCATGTGGGCGCTCGGCGTGCGCGCCTTCCAGCTGCAGTTCCAGAACGTCAGCTACAGCGAATGGCACTGCGAGCAGGACGCCGAGACCTTCGGGTCGGGTCCGGAGGCCGCCGCGAAGGCGCAGGCCCGGGTGGCCGACGCGGTCGCCGCGCACCTGGCCGCGCGCCACCCCGGCGCCGGGCCGCTCTCCCTGATGCCGACGGAGTACTTCCAGGACGGGACGACGGAGTACCGCGCGGCCCTCTCGCACGCGCTGGACCGCCGCGTCGAGGTGGCGTGGACGGGCGTCGGCGTGGTGCCGAGGACCATCACGGGGCGCGAACTCGCGGGCGCCCGCCGGGCGTTCGGCCCGCACCCGCTGGTCACGATGGACAACTATCCCGTCAACGACTTCGCGCAGGACCGCATCTTCCTCGGCCCCTACACCGGCCGCGAGCCCGCCGTCGCCACCGGCTCGGCCGCCCTCCTCGGCAACGCCATGGAGCAGCCGTCCGCCTCCCGCATCCCCCTCTTCACGGCCGCCGACTACGCCTGGAACCCGCGCGCCTACCGCCCCCACGAGTCCTGGCTCGCCGCCATCGACGACCTCGCGGGCGGCGACCCGAAGGCGCGGGGCGCGCTGCGGGCCCTGGCGGGCAACGACGCCTCGTCCGTGCTCGGCGCCGACGAGTCCGCGTATCTGCGGCCGCTCATGCGCGACTTCTGGGACGCCCGTACGACGACGGACCGGGCCCGGAACGAGCGTGCGGCGAAGAGCCTGCGGGCCGCCTTCACCGTGATGCGGGAGGCGCCGCGCCGCCTGGCCGACAGCGAGCTCGACGCCGAGGTGCGCCCCTGGATCGAGCAGTTGGCGCGCTACGGCGAGGCGGGCGAGAGGGCGGTCGACCTGCTGGCCGCGCAGTCCACCGGTGACGGCGCGGCCGCCTGGCGGGGCTCGCGCGCCCTGACGAAGCTCCGCAAGGAGCTGCGGACCAGCGGCGTCACCGTCGGCGAGGGCGTCCTGGACCCGTTCCTCGCGCGTACGCAGAAGGCGTACGCCGCCTGGGCAGGGACCGATGGGAAGCGGGCCTCGCAGGGCGCGACGGCCCGGTTCGGCCGCGTCCGCCCGCTGACCGCGGTGACGGCGCTGACCGACCCCGGTACCGAGGGCACCGTCGAGGCGCACGTCCCCGGCGAGGGCTGGCGGCGGGTCGGCGCCCTCTCGGAGAGCGGCTTCACCGAGCTGGACCTCACGAAGCAGCACCACAAGGACCTGCGCGCCGACGCGATCCGCACCGCCCTCACAGACGGCACAGACAGCCCAGACGGCCCAGACAGCCCAGTCGGCGCCGTCCGCCACCTGGTCCCCTGGTTCGCCGACACCCCCGACGCCCGCCTCTCGCTGGCCCGCACCGAGGCCGACGCGGAGATCGGCGGGGGCCCGCTGCGCGTCTCGGCGAAGCTGCGCTCGCTGCGCCCCGGCGACGTCCGCGGCCGACTCCGGGCGAAGGCTCCCGGGGGCATCGAGGTGCGGGTCCCCGGGGAGTCGACGCTGCCGCGCGGCACGGAGGTCGACGTGCCCCTCGACATCACGGTCCCCGCGGGCACGCGCGCGGGAACGTACGACATCCCGGTGACCTTCGGCGACGAGACCCGCACGGTCTCGGTCCGTGCCTTCCCGCGCACCGCCGGGCCCGACCTGGCACGCGGCGCGAAGGCGTCGTCGTCGGGTGACGAGACGAAGGACTTCCCCGCGTCGGCGGCGGTCGACGGGGACCCGGAGTCCCGCTGGTCGTCCCCGGCCGAGGACGGCGCGTGGTGGCAGGTGGAGCTCGCGGAGCCGGTCAGGCTCGGCCAGGTGGTGCTGCGCTGGCAGGACGCGTACGCGGCGGGTTACCGCGTGCAGACGTCGGCCGACGGCAGGACCTGGCGCACGGCGGCGACCGTGCGGGACGGCGGGGGCGGCCGTGAGGCGGTCCGCATGGACGCGCGCGACACCCGCTTCGTCCGCGTGCAGGGCGACAGGCGGGCCACGCGTTTCGGCTACTCGCTCTGGTCCGTGGAGGCGTACGCGGTCGCCGACAAATAGCGACCGCCACACGCCCGTCGTACGCGTCCGCCGCACGCCTTCACATGCACCACTTCACGTACGACACCTCACGTACATCACTTCACGTACAACAAAGCCCGGATCGATTGCTAGGCAGAAATGCCGTCGATCCGGGCCATCGCGTCCTCCGCGCCGAACGGCTGCAAGTACGGCAGCCAGCGCGGATCCCTATGTCCGGTCCCGATGATGCGCCACGCGAGGCCCGATGGCGGCGCGGGCTTGTGCCTCAGCCGCCAGCCGAGCTCCATGAGGTGCCGGTCGGCCTTGACGTGGTTGCAGCGGCGGCAGGAAGCCACCACGTTGTCCCAGGCGTGCTGGCCGCCTCGGCTCTTCGGAATGACGTGGTCGACGCTGGTTGCGACGCCACCGCAGTACATGCACCGACCGCCGTCGCGGGCGAACAGCGCCCGCCTGGTCAGCGGAACAGGCCCCCGGTAAGGGACCCGGACGAACCGCTTGAGGCGGACCACGCTGGGTGCGGGGACGGTGCGCGTTGCGCTGTGCATGAAGGCGCCGGATTCCTCGAGGCAGAGAGCCTTGTTCTCCAGGACGAGGACGAGCGCGCGGCGGAGCGGTACGACGCCGAGGGGCTCGTACGACGCGTTGAGGACCAGGACATGCGGCACGGATGCCTCCTTGTACGCCGGCGGCGCGTGGCTCGCGCCGGGACGATCTGCAGTCAGTCTCCCCTCATGCCTGGTCGTAGCGCCAGCATGTGCCCGTAACGGCCTTGAAGTGTTTTCGACCACAGCGGACGCGGTACGGGGACAGCACTCGGTTCTTCCTCGTTCTTCCCCGGTGAGCACCGTCTCTCCCTAGAACATGACAACGATCCACACACGATGCCCCGTTAGTGTGGTGGGTCTGCCCGGTTCCCCCGGTTCCGCTTAGATGGCGGTTCTTCGTTCGCCGGGCAGGCCGCGATACCTGGAGGTACCTGCCGTGTTCCTGTCCGTCCTGTCGGCAGCCGGACCGGACCCGGACGACCCGCAAAAGACCAAGCCGCCCACGCTCGAGGACGCTCAGGAGAGCGCCACGAACGCGGCGAGCTGGGTCGAGCAGAACTGGTCCACGTGGCTCGGCATCGGTCTGCGCATCGTGCTGATCGTCGCGATAGCGGTCGTCCTGCGCGTCCTGGTGCGCCGCGCCATCACCAAGCTCATAGACCGCATGAACCGCACGGCGCAGGCCGTGGACGGCACGGCGCTCGGCGGGCTCCTGGTGAACGTGGAGCGCCGCCGCCAGCGCTCGCAGGCCATCGGCTCGGTGCTGCGCTCGGTGGCCTCGTTCCTGATCCTCGGCACGGCCGGGCTGATGATCCTCGGCACCTTCGAGATCAACCTGGCGCCGCTGCTCGCCTCCGCGGGTGTGGCGGGCGTCGCGATCGGTTTCGGTGCGCGCAACCTCGTCACCGACTTCCTGTCCGGCGTCTTCATGATCCTCGAGGACCAGTACGGCGTGGGCGACTCGATCGACGCGGGCGTGGCCTCCGGCGAGGTCATAGAGGTCGGCCTGCGCGTCACGAAGCTGCGCGGCGACAACGGCGAGATCTGGTACGTCCGCAACGGCGAGGTCAAGCGCATCGGCAACCTCTCCCAGGGCTGGTCCACGGCGGGCGTCGACGTGACGGTCCGCCCTGACGAGGACCTGGAGAAGGTCAAATCCACCCTGGCGGAGGTCGGCGAGGCCATCGCGAAGGACGAGCCGTGGAACGAGCGGCTGTGGGGCCCGGTGGAGATCCTGGGCCTGGACAGCGTCCTCCTCGACTCGATGGTGGTCCGCGTCTCCGCGAAGACGATGCCGGGCAAGTCCCTGGGCGTGGAGCGGGAGCTGCGCTGGCGCATCAAGCGGGCGTTCGACGAGGCGGGCATCCGCATCGTGGGCGGCCTGCCGCTGGCGGCGGAGGAGGCGGCGCCCGACCCCTCGGCAGGCGTCTCGGCCCCCTCCGCCTACGCCTCGGCGACGTCCCCGCAGTCCCTGGCGGCGTCCCCGATACCGCCTCCGCCGCCGAACCTGGCGAAGTAGAGGTCTTTCTCGTCCTTACGTGAAGGGGGCACCCGGAGAATTCTTCCGGGCGCCCCCTTCACGTATGTATCTCATCGCCCTGTCATCCGAACCAGCTCACCTGGAGACCACCACGACCCGCTCTCCCCGCACATCGGTCAGGTAGCTGAGCATGAGCTTGCCTCGCGCTTCGGTACGCAGACCTGGACCGGGCCCGGTGTATGCGGCACCCTCCAGGAAGACCATGGATTCGCGGATGGCGATCTCGTTGGCCAGCCGCTCGGTTTCACCGCGTGCGATGTGCGGCAGCCCGTCCATCAGGTCGTCCTGGTAGTACTCCCAACTCCATTCAGCCACCCTCGACCTCGCGATGTGCAGCGCGCACGATGTCACCGGCTTCGCGTACCGCCCGGTCGCGCTCCTCGGAGTCAGGGCTGCTCAGTGCCTGCTCGGCGGTGTGCAGGCGCCGGGCCGTATCAGGGTGCCGCTCGATCTCGACCACGACGGCCCACTGCCGGTAGAACATCCGGATCGGGACGACGCTGTCCTCGTCCCCAGCACGTACGAATGCCTTCTGAAGGTCTTCGAAGAACTCGGGGAGCCGGGCAGGAGCAACTATCGCGACGGCCTGTCGCAGCGCGGGCAGCGTCAGCTCGGGCGCAGGGATGATCGGGCTGTCCCCGTCCACATGCGGCATGGTCATCGGTGACCGTCCCTTCTGCTCTTCCAGCACTCGTGCGGCACATGGCCACGCTAGCGCCATTCCAGTCGCCCCTTCGTGTCCATCGCCAGATCGCACACGACGCCACGAATCGCGCGGCCGCCCGGGACGTCCCACTCCGCGTACACCGTCTTCCCGGCGGCGCACGGCTCGCACCGCCAGCGGTCGGACAGCGCGCCCACCAGGAGCAGCCCGCGCCCGAACTGGTCCCCGCCCTCCGCCGCGCGCGGCTCCGGCAGGCGCTCGCCGCGCGGGTCGGTGACCTCAACGCGGAGGGCGTCGGCGGTGAGGGCGATCCGTACGCGGATGAGGCGGTCGCGGAGGCTGCCGTGGAGGAGGGCGTTGGTCATCAGCTCGGATACGACTAGGGCCGCGTCACCGGCGAGGGCGGAGTGCCCCCACTCCGTGACGAGGCGGGCGGCCCTGCGGCGGGCGAGGCCGACGCTGCGGGCCTGCGGGGTGTAGTCGAGACGGTCCTCCTGGAGTACGGCTGGCTGGGGCGCCGGGTCCGAGCGGGCTGGTTCGGCCATGGTGACGCGCACCTCCTTGTGCGGTCGGGGGCGACGGTGGCTCTGCCGTTCCCGCGGGTCCCTTGCAGGGGGCAGGACGGTGCGCTTCCGCGAAATCGCGCCGCTGGGTTAGCGGTTGAGCACTGAACGTAGCGGTCATAAAACTCTGAGAGCAATCAACTTCAGGAAGTTCTTCCTGAACGAGTGAAAGTCGCCATCGCATCGAGGGCAGTGGGACACACTGTGACCGTGATGCGATCAACTCAGCCCCGACAGGGACAGGTCTCAACTGTCCTGGCCCGCAGGCTCGGTGGAGAACTGCTCCGACTGCGCGATGCCGCAGGAAAGACCCAGCAGCAGGCCGCTGAGTCCATCAATGCGACCGGCACGAAGATCGTGAAGATGGAGCGAGGCTGGGTGCCGATGCGGGACCCAGACATCCGCGTGCTGTGCGAGTTCTACGGGTTGGAGGACTCCAAGTCCGTAACCCGACTCCTGGAGTTGGCAAAGCTCGATCGGGAGCGCCGGAAGGCCAAGGGGTGGTGGCGCACCATCTCACCCGACACCGACGTCATGGCCGAGTACATCGCGATGGAAGACGTCGCCAACCGCGTCCGCAGTTGGCAGTCATCGTTGATTCCCGGCCTGTTCCAGATCCCCGAGTACACCCGCGCGCTCTGCGTCAGCGAGGGATCCTGGGTCGATCCAGACGACATCGAACGTCGGGCCGTCGTCAAACAGAGACGTCAGGAACGGCTTTTGGGCGAGCGGCCTCTCCAGTTGTACGCGGTCATCTGGGAGGCCGCCCTGCGCCAACAGGTCGGCGGCCCCGCTGTCATGCAGGCCCAGTTGGAGCGCCTTCTGGAACTCGTTGAACTGCCGAACGTACGCCTGCAAGTGCTTCCGTTCCGTGCTGGCGCGCACCCATGCATCGCGGGGCCGTTCAGCATCATCTCCTTCGCGGAGGACGAGGCCCTTGATGTGGTCCAAAGTGACACCATCACGGGGATGGCCTGGGTGGAGGACGAGGTGGAGAGCAACACGTTCAGCGTCCTGTTCGACCGTACGTCCCGGCTTGGCCTGGCCCCACGCGACTCCATCACGCTTATCGACAGCATCCGTAAGGGAATGTGAACCGTGCCCGATTTCGACTTCGCAAAGTCCAGCTACAGCACAGACACGCACGAGTGCGTAGAAGTCGCCTGCAACGTGCCCGGAACTGTGGCCATCCGCGATTCCAAGGACCCGTCCCCCGACACCCCGATACTCCGCCTGGCCCCGGCGGCCTGGACACGCTTCACGGGGTCACTGCGCTGAAGCCGGTTCGGGCGACGCTGACGCGCTCAGGGACAACGCCTCCCGCACGGAGGGCTGCCCCTGGGTCTCTGGAGGAGCGCGGACCCGACGCACCAGGGTGGAATCCGTGGCTCAGCCACGCCTCTGAGTATGACCAGCTCAGAACAGGCAGGACGAGCAAGGAGAAAACCATGAAGTCGTGGCGTACTCGTATCGGTGTCAGCCTCGCTGTCGGCGCGGCGGCAATCGCCATTCCGCTGACCAGCACCACCGCCTTCGCCGCCGACCCGCCCGGCGCGGGCTGGGTCCCCATCGGCGCCGAGGCCTACCCCTCGAAGGCGGCGTGCGAGGCGTCGGAGCTTCCGATGGCTCATGACGCCGGGTACAACGAGGTGTGGTGCGACGACAGCAAGCACATCATGCCCATCTACTACCGCTGACATCGCTGACATCGCACCGAGAAGGACCACTGCCCCTGGCGCACCGCGCCGGGGGCAGCAGGCGACGGCAACGCGGGGCCCCGACCTCACCGGTCCGACCGCCGGCCTGTACTGGGCAGTGCGGCCCCGCATCGTCGGCGAAGCTTGACGGTCGGCGGCTTCGGTGGGCCTGCGCCGTTTGGCCACCGGGGCCGCCCGGCTTTTCCGGAGTGTGGCGGTTCCGGGCCGGAAGTAAAGGGCGCTCCTGCGTCGCGTCGGCTGCGCCGATTCCGCTGCGCTCCACCCTTGACTCCCGCCCCTGCACCGCACGTGAACTTTGACCCGGACGGCCAGGGGTGGGGGCTACGGGTCCGGCTGGGATGGGTCATCCCCTCGCGCTGCCGGGTGCGGACCGGCCCAACGTGAGTCACCCTCACCGCACGCGTGCGGCCTCGCCGCTCGGGTCATCGGCTTTCGCGGCCGGGTGCGGTCCGGCCCATCGTGCGTGGCTCTCACGGTTTGGGGTGGGTCAGCCGCTCTCGTTGCCGGGTGCGGTCCGGCCCATCGTGCCTCGCCGTCACCGTCGCGGTGTGGGTGTGGGTGTGGGTGTGGGTGCGGGTGTGGGTGCGGGTGTGGGTGCGGGTGTGGGTGTGGGTGCGGCATGGCGTGCGGGCGGCGACCGCCCCGCCCCAAGCGCCACCAGCCCCGGGCCCCGAGCCCCGGGCCCTCCGGCACCTACTTGGGAAAAGTTGCGAACCGACCCGCCGCGCGCCCCCTTCCCACACCCCGCGCGCCGTCCCGCCCACCACTCATCTCCCGCATCCGGCAGGGCAAGCCCGCATGCGCGGGGGTCGCATGGGGCTTGGATGGGGGGCGCGCGGCGATCCCCTTCGCAACTTTCCCAAAGTAGGTGCCGGAGGGGGCGGCCCGACCCAACCACCCGCTCCCACACCCCCCACGCCTCCTACACCTCGCGCATCCGGCAGGGGACGCCCGCATGCGCGGGGGCGCATCCGGCAGGGGTGGGGGCGCGCGGGGAATCCCTTCGCAACTTTCCAAAAGTAGGTGACGGAGAGGGGGCAGCCCTCGGCCGGGCACAGCGCATCGACTGTCGCTCTCGCCCACGATGGGCCGGTCCGCACCCGGCAACGAGAGCGGCTGACCCACCCCAAACCGTGAGAGCGACGCACGATGGGCCGGACCGCACCCGGCCGCGCGAGCGGATGGCCCGAGCGGCGAGGCCGCGCGGCTGGCCCAGCCGCGACCGTGGCGGCCGCCCACGATGGACCGGTCCGCACCCGGCGATGAAAGGTGATGACCCATCCCAGCCGGACCCGTAGCCCCCACCCCTGGCCGTCCGGGTCAAGGTCTGCGTGCGGTGGAGGGGCGGGAGTCAAGGGTGGAGCGCAGCGGAATCGGCGCAGCCGACGCGACCGAAGAGAGCGCCCTTTACTCCCGGCCCGGAACCGCCACACTCCGCAAAAAACCGGGCGGCCCCGGTGGCCAAACGGCGCAGGCCCACACCAACTCCCTTGCCTCACATCGGACTACCGCCAGGGTGAGGCACGGGCCTGACTCGGCACTACCCCTGCTCGTACGAGGCGTCGGCACCGGGTAGGGAGACACGCCTCGTCTCTGGGTCAAGATCCGCCGAGTCACGGAACTGTCCCAGCGCGCGGTGACAGAGAACGAGTGCCGAGCGGCTACCGGAACCACCGGCCCAGACCATCGGCCAACCACTCCAGAGCGGCATGGCGAACCCGCGTTCGACCCCCATTTCCCGGGCTGGACGGCACAGAAGCGGGATGCGGAAAGGGCACCGCACTAGCCCGATCCCGCCCGTCGGCTGCGCGCGCCGACCTCGGCTGGCCTGTAACAGGAGTGTCTTAGGCAGAAGTTGAGCGGAACGGTTCGCCAGGTCCGGGCTGTCCTGGTGGTCAGTAACGCTCGCTCGTACCGCCTGGTGCCGAGCAGCCCGGCACCACCACCAACCAACACTGAGGGAAAACCACGATGCGCGTTCGCAAGCTCACCACCTTCGCCGCCCTGGCCGTCGCCGCGAGCCTCTCGCTCACGGCCTGCAACGGCGACGACGTCGCGAGCGGCGACTCGGCCTCGGACTCCTCCGCATCCTCGAGCGGTGGTTCGGACCAGGGTGGCTCGAACGACACCGCGGGCAAGGACTCCGGCGGCCAGAAGCCCGGCCCTGCGGGCAAGGACTCCGCGGGCTCCGGTTCCGGCTCCGGTCAGAGCGGCAAGGGCGGCAAGTGCCGCACCGACGACCTGGACATCACCGCGTCGGACAGCACCATCGACGGCGACACCGACGGCTCCATCGCGGTGACGTTCAAGAACGGCGGCGCGGACTGCGGCCTGTCCGGCTTCGCGGGCGTCGACCTGAAGACCAGCGCGGGCGACCTCTCCGCCACGCGCTCGGGCCAGGGCGCCAGCCCGATGACCCTCAAGAGCGGCGAGTCGGTCTCCTTCAGCGTCGGCTACCCGGTCAACGACTCGGGCGGCTCCGGTGTCAAGGTCACCAGCCTCGTCGTGACCCCGCCCGGTGAGACGAAGTCGTTCTCCATGGCGTGGCCGGGCTCCGGCAGCCTCCCCGTCACCGACGGTTCCGGCTCCTCGGTCAAGGTCTTCCCGATCGGCAGCGCGGGCCAGGGCGGCGCCCAGTAACCCCTTGTCCTCCCCCTACGCCCGCGACTGGCCCAGGTCAGTCGCGGGCGTAGTAGTACCCCTCCCCGTGGGAGGGGCCCACGTTGTGCTGGATCCCGCTGCCGTTGATGGTGAAGTACGAGGGGTCCAACGTCGGGTAGCAGGTGGGCGGACGGCTGCCCACGAACGTCGCCGTGCCTACGTTGATCCGGCTCCCCTGACTCCCGGACGACGTCACCTTCGCCGCGTACGTGCACTCGGCCTGCTTCTCCATGCTCAGCCGTACGGCACCGCTGCGGGAGATCGTCACCGAGTCGGGCTGCCCGATGTTGAAGTCGCCGCCGAACTTCCAGGACCCCGTGAAGAACGTGGGCACAACGCCGCCGCCCCCGTTGCCTGATCCCGCCGAGCCGCCGTCACCCGTACCCGAACCGGAACCGGAACCGGAGCCGGAGTCGCCGTCGGACGAGTCCCCGGGCGACGTGCCGGAGCCGCTGTCCTTGGAGCCGTCCGAGTCATCGGAGTCCTTGCCTCCGCCGCTGTCCGCCCCGTTCGCGCCGTCCGCGCCGTCCGCGCCCTCCTTCCCGTCGTCGCCCTTCTTGTCCTTCTTCCCCTTGTCCTCGTCCTTGTCGCCGTCCTTGGGCTTGCCATCCTTCGACGGTGAACCCCCGGGAGACCGCGACGCGTTCGGGCCCGGCGTCACCGGCGCGCTGCTCGACGGCGGCGACGCACCGTCGTCGCTGTCGCCGCTGAACGGCTGCAGCACCGCGACCGTGCCACCGCCGACGGAGATCACGGCCACGACCGGGAGCGCGATCACGAGGGGGCGGCGACGCCGGTTCCGCTCCCCGGTGGGAGCACTGCCTGCCGACCCGCCCGTCACCGCTGCCACCTCGGCGACTCCTGCCCCCGCCCGCAGCCGCGCCGTCTCCCGGTCGACCGACTCGGCGACCGGCGCCGCCTCCCGCACCGGCGCCGAAGCCTCCGCGTCCAGGAGCCGTGCCGCCTGCTGGGCGAGGCGCGTGACGACGTCCGCGGGCAGCCACGACGCCTTGGCCGAGAGCGGGCGCGCGCCCTCCGCCGCCGCCAACAGCTCGTCCAGGTTCGCGCGTTCGTCCACCTCCTTGGCGAGGCAGCGGGCTATGAGCGCCCGCAGGCCGTCGTCGGCCACCGCGTTGAGGTCGGGCTCGGCCTCGACGATCTGGTACATGACCGCGTGCTGGTTGCTGGCGCCGCGTCCGAAGGGCAGCGCGCCCGTCGCGGCGTACGTCAGGACGCAACCCAGCGTGAACACATCGCTCTTGGGGCCCGCGCTCTGGCCCCGGATCTGCTCGGGCGCCATGAAGCCGGGCGAACCGATGACCATGCCGGTGCTGGTGAGGAGCGACTCGACGGAGGTCTGCATCGCGCGGGCGATGCCGAAGTCGATGACGCGCGGGCCCTCGACAGTCAGCATCACGTTGGACGGCTTGAGGTCGCGGTGGACGATTCCTGCCGAGTGGATGTCCTTGAGCGCGTGCAGGAGTCCGTCGGCGAGTGTGAGGACGGACGTCGCGGGCAGCGGGCCGTGGCCGCGTACGACTTGTTCGAGGGAGAGCCCGGGGACGTATCCCGTGGCGACCCAGGGCAGGTCGGCGTCCGGGTCCGCGTCGAGCACGGGCGCCGTGTAGCGCTCGCCGACGCGTCGCGCGGCGTCGATCTCGCGCCGGAAACGGGCCCTGAACTGGGCGTCCGAGACGTGTTCCTCGTGCACGACCTTCACCGCGACGGTGCGGCCGCTCTCAGAGCGGGCGAGGTAGACCCGCCCCATGCCGCCCGCGCCGAGCCTGCCGAGCAGCAGATAGGGCCCGAACCGGGCGGGGTCCGCCGCGGTCAGCGGCTTGATGCCGCCGTCGAGGCTCTCGTCCCCGCCGTCAAGGTTCTCGTCGCCGTCATCGAGGCTCCCGTTCCCGTCCCCGGTCTCACTGGTCATGGTGGTTGGTCCCCCGGTCGTCCCGCTGGTCGTTCGAACAGACGTGAGGATAGGCGGTGTCGATCTCTCGACCACCCCCGCGGACACCCACCCAAGTGCACCCCGTGCAACACCCCACCCCCACAGGTAACGACTTGGTTGCCGGGGAAGCATCCGCTATTGACGCCCCATTCACGCCAGCCGTACGGTCCTCACCAATTGGAAAGTTTCCTAACAGTTAGCGGCTGTCGATGACGGCGACCGTCGGCGGTGGCCGTCGACGTACAGGCAGCGAGAGGCAGGTGTCGGCATGGCAGCAGGCAGCACCCCCGGAACTCCGGGCGCCCCGGGAACCCCGGGAACCCCAAGCGTCCTGCGCGCCATGAACGACCGCGCCGTGCTCGACCTGCTTGTCGCCCACGGCCCCCTCACCCGCACCCGCATCGGCGAGCTGACCGGCCTGTCGAAGCCCACCACCTCACAGCTCCTCGGCCGACTCGAAGCGGCCGCTCTCGTGCACACCACCGGCAGCCTCAGCGGCCGCCCGGGCCCCAACGCCCTGCTGTACGAGATCAACCCGGGCGCGGGCCACGTCGCCGCACTCTCCGCCGACCCCACCGGCATCACCGCCCTCGTCGCCGACATCACCGGCACCGTCCTCGGCAGGGAGCGCGTCGAGGCGGACGCCGTCGCCGAGGACGTCCGGCACCGCACCGCGCAGCTGGTCGCGGAAGCCGTCGACGGGGCGCTCCGCCAGGCGGGCCTCGGCCACGACGACCTGCGGGCGGCGGTGATCGGCACCCCCGGCGCCATCGACCCGCACACCGGCCAGCTGCGGTACGCCCCGCACCTGCCGGGCTGGCACTCGCGGACGCTGCGCGACGACCTCGCCGCCGTCCTCGGCACGCCCGTCGCCATCGAGAACGACGTCAACCTGGCCGCGGTCGCCGAGCAGTACGAGGGTGCCGCCCAGGACTTCGACAACTACGTGCTGACCTGGCTCGACGAAGGCGTGGGCGCCGCCATCGTGCTCGGTGGCACCCTGCTGCGCGGCGCCACCGGCGGTGCGGGCGAGATCGGGTACATGCCGCTGCCGGGCGCCCCGCTGGTGCGCGGCGGCTCCGCGGGCAGCGGCTCGGCGAGCGGCGGCGGTGACGGCGGCTTCGAGAGCCTGGTCTCCGCATACGTCGTGCGCGAACTCGCCGGCGGCGGCGCGACGTTGGCCGAGGTCATGGCCGACGACGCCGCCCTCGACGAGGTCGCCCGGCGCATCGCCACCGGAATTGCCGCGGTCGTCGCCGTCGTCGACCCCGAACTCGTCGTGCTGTCCGGAGCCGTCGCCCAGGCCGGTGGCGACAAGCTGCGGGTCCGCGTCGAGGAGGAACTCACCGGGCTCGCGCTGCCCCGGCCGCAGATCCGCATCAGCGAGCTCGACGGCGACCCCATCCTCACCGGCGCCCTGCGCTCGGCCCTCACCCAGGCCCGCGACCAGGTCTTCGACACGGCCTGACCTCGCCCCTCTCACTGCCCCGCAAGCAACCGCCCCTCCCCCGAAAAGGAAGTCCGCCATGCCGCGATGGCGCATGCCCATCTGCGCGTCCGCGGCGCTCGCCGCAGCCGGTCTGTTGCTCTCCGGCTGTGCCAACCCGAGCGTCGGCAGCGCGAACGACGACCCGAAGGCGCCGGTCACCCTGAAGTTCTGGCACGGCTGGTCGACGCCCGGCGAGGTCAAGGCCGTCAACGACAGCATCGACCGGTTCGAGGAACTGCACCCGAACATCAAGGTCAAGGCCACCGGGAACGTCTCGGACGAGACCGTCAACCAGGCCCTGCGGGCGGGCGGCGACAAGGCCCCGGACGTGGTGTCGTCCTTCACCACCAACAACGTCGGGCAGTACTGCGAGTCCGGCATGTGGGCGAACCTCGACCCGTTCATGAAGAAGACCGGCCTCGACAAGAAGAAGGTCTTCCCCAAGACGCTGCTCGACTACACGAGTTACCGCGGCAGCCAATGCGCCCTTCCGCTGCTCGCCGACGCCTACGGCATGTACTACAACAAGGACGCCTACCGGGAGGCGGGCATCGAGCGCCCGCCGCGCACCATGACCGAGTTCAAGGAGGTCGCCAAGAAGCTGACCGTGCGCAGCGGCAAGGACTCGTACAAGCGGGTCGGGTTCATGCCCAACTTCCGCTTCTACCAGAACAGTCCGGACCGCCTCTTCGCGCAGTGGGGTCCCGGATACTTCGACGCCAAGGGCGACGCGCGGCTCGCCGACGATCCCTCGACGTACAAGTTCTTCAAGACCGCCGAGCAACTCTCCGACGCTCAGGGCGGGTTCGACGACCTGGAGAGGTTCCGGCTGACCTTCGGCGACGAGATGTCCAGCCAGAACGCCTTCCTGACCGGCAAGGTCGCCATGCACCTGGACGGCGAGTGGCGCGGCCTGATGCTGGACGAGGCGAAGGCGAAGTTCGACTGGGGCGTCGCCCCGCTGCCCGTCCCCGACGACCAGGCCGATACGTACGGACGCGGCTTCATCACCGGCACCGTCGCCGGGATCGCGCACAGCAGCAAGCACCAGAACGCCGCCTGGGAGCTGGTGCGGTTCCTGACCGCGGACACCGACCAGGTCGTGCACTTCGCGAACGACATCCACAACGTGCCCTCCACGTTCGCGGCGCTCAAGTCGCCCAAGCTGGACGCCGATCCGACCTTCCGGACCTTCTTCGACATCCTGGAGAACAAGCACAGCAAGGCCCTGCCGCCCTCGGTCAACGGTGGCGCCTACGTGGTCTCGCTACAGGACTTCTCGTACTCCGTCGAGGCCGGGCGCGTGGGTGATCTGCGCAAGGGCCTGAAGAAGCTCGACGAACAGATCGACGCCGACACCCTCCAGTCGAAGAGCTGAAGAGCTGAGGACCCCGACCCATGGCACTGTCCCTCTCCAACCCCGCGCGCCGCCGACTGCGCACGCTCGGGTTCCTGTCCCCCTGGCTGGTCGGCTTCAGCGTCTTCTTCGCGTACCCGCTGATCGCCACCGTCTACTTCTCGTTCATGCACTACAACCAGATCAAGGAGCCCACCTTCGTGGGCCTCAGGAACTGGCACTACGTGTTCGAGCAGATGCCCCTGTTCGGGCCCGCCCTGCGGAACACCCTCTGGCTCGTCGTGATCATGGTGGCCGTGCGGGTGGTCTTCGGGCTCTCGCTCGGGCTGCTGATCACGAAGATCAAGACGGGGGCGGGGTTCTTCCGCACCGCCTTCTACCTGCCGTACCTCGCGCCGCCGGTGGCCGCCACCGTCGCCTTCGTCTTCCTGCTCAACCCGGGCTCGGGCCCCGTGAACGAGATCCTCGGCTCCATCGGCATCTCCGGGCCCAACTGGTTCAACGACCCGGACACCGCCAAGCCCTCGCTGGTGCTGCTCTCCCTGTGGGGCATCGGCGACCTGATGGTGATCTTCATGGCCGCGCTACTCGACGTACCGAAGGAGCAGTACGAGGCCGCCGAGCTGGACGGCGCGGGCCCGTTCGCCAAGTTCCGCTACGTCACCTGGCCCTCGATCACGCCGATCGTGATGTTCGCGGTGGTCACCGGCGTCGTGCAGACCATGCAGTACTACACACAGGCCCTGGTCGCGGGGAAGGTCGCATCCGGCGTCAACATCGGCCCCGGCTCGGTCATCCAGCCCGGCTACCCGGACCACTCGACCCTCACGGTCCCCCAGCTCGTCTACCAGATGGGCTTCCAGAACTTCAACACCGGTGCCGCGTGCGTGCTTTCGCTCGTGCTCTTCGCCATCGCCATGGCCGTGACGATGCTCCTGATGCGCAAGCGCTCCGGGCTGCTCTCGGCGGAGGACTGAGGACTTCGATGACATCCACGACTCTCAGCGCGCCCGCGTCGGCGTCGACGCCCGAACGGACCTCCCCGAACCGGGGCCCCGCCGCCGCCCGCGCCCGCCGCAAGCGGATCCTGCACTGGATCGCCGTGCACAGCATCGCGATAGCCGTCGCGCTGCTCTTCGTCCTGCCGTTCGTCTTCGTCTTCCTGACGTCGGTGATGAGCGACTCGCAGGCCATGAGCGGCGACCTGTGGCCCGACTCCTGGCACTGGTCGAACTACAAGGCCGTGTTCGAGACGCCGGGCTTCCTCGACTGGTGGCGCAACTCGCTCATGTACGCGGGGCTCGGCACCCTCTTCACGGTCTGCTCGGCGATCCCCGTGGCGTACGCGCTCGCCAAGTTCCGCTTCCGCGGCAGGCGTACCGCGATGCTGCTCGTCATCTCGACGATGATGCTGCCGCCGCAGGTCATCGTGATCCCGATGTACCTGGTGTGGGCTCAGCAGTTCCATCTGTCGGGCACCTTGTGGCCGCTGATCATTCCGATGGCGTTCGGTGACGCGTACTCGATCTTCCTGCTGCGGCAGTTCCTCCTCACCATCCCCAAGGAGTACATCGAGTCGGCGAAGGTCGACGGCTGCGGTGAATTCCGCACCATGGTGAAGATCGTGGTGCCCATGGCCAAGCCCGGCATCACCGCCATCGCGCTCTTCCAGTTCTTCTACTGCTGGAACGACTACTTCGGTCCACAGATCTACGCGGCACAGAACCCCGGCGCCTGGACGCTGAGTTACGGCCTGGAGTCGTTCAAGAGCGCCCACAGCGTCAACTGGAACATGACCATGGCCGCGACGCTGCTCGTCATGGCCCCCGTCATCATCATCTTCTTCTTCGCACAAAAGGCCTTCGTCGAAGGCGTCACCCTCACCGGAGTAAAGGGCTGAGAACCGATATGAAGCTCGCAGTGGTCGGCGGAGGGTCGACCTACACACCCGAACTCATCGATGGATTCGCACGGTTGAGGGACTCCCTGCCGATCGAGGAGCTGGTCCTCGTGGACCCGGCCGCCGACCGACTGGAGCTGGTGGGCGGCCTCGCGCGGCGCATCTTCGCCAAGCAGGGGCACCCGGGCCGCATCGTCACCACGTCCGACGTGGACGCGGGCGTCGCGGACGCCGACGCCGTGCTGCTCCAGCTGCGCGTCGGCGGACAGGCCGCCCGCAACCAGGACGAGACGTGGCCGCTGGAGTGCGGCTGCGTCGGCCAGGAGACCACCGGCGCGGGCGGTCTGGCGAAGGCGCTGCGCACGGTGCCCGTCGTCCTCGACATCGCCGAGCGCGTGCGCAGGACCAACCCGAACGCCTGGATCATCGACTTCACCAACCCCGTGGGCATCGTCACGCGGGCGCTGCTGCAGGCCGGACACAAGGCCGTCGGGCTGTGCAACGTGGCGATCGGCTTCCAGCGGAAGTTCGCGAAGCTGCTCGACGTCGCCCCCGGCGATGTGCACCTGGACCACGTCGGCCTCAACCACCTGACGTGGGAGACCGGCGTACGTCTCGGGGGCCCCGAGGGCGCCGACATCCTGCCGAAGCTGCTCGCCGAGCACGGCGACGCGGTCGCGGAGGATCTGCGCATGCCGCGCGCCATCGTCGACCGGCTCGGCGTCGTCCCCTCGTACTACCTGCGCTACTACTACCAGCACGACGCCGTCGTCGAGGAGCTCCGGACCAAGCCGTCCCGGGCCGCCGAAGTCGCCGAGATGGAGAAGCAGTTGCTGGAGATGTACGGCGACCCGGCGCTCGACGAGAAGCCGGAGCTGCTCGCCAAGCGCGGCGGCGCCTTCTACTCGGAGGCGGCCGTGGACCTGGCGGCCTCGCTGCTCGGCAACGGCGGCAGCCCCTACCAGGTGGTGAACACCGTCAACAACGGCACGCTGCCGTTCCTGCCCGACGACGCGGTCATCGAGGTGCAGGCCGCGGTGGACGGCTCGGGCGCGCGGCCCCTGTCCGTGCCGAAGCTCGACCCGCTGTACGCCGGGCTCATCGCGAACGTCACCGCCTACGAGGACCTGGCGCTGCGGGCGGCCGTGCACGGGGGCCGTGAGCGTGTCTTCAAGGCGCTGCTCGCCCACCCGCTGATCGGGCAGTACGCGTACGCCGAGCAGCTCACCGACAGCCTCGTCGCTCACAACCGGGAGCACCTGGCGTGGGCGTAGGCACGAGCGTGCTCGCCATCGACGCGGGCAACAGCAAGACCGACGTCGCGGTGGTCGCGGCCGACGGACGCGTCGTCGGCACGGCCCGCGGCGGCGGGTTCCAACCGCCCCAGGTCGGCGTGGAGACCGCGGTGGACATCCTGGCGGAGGCCGTGACGCGGGCCCTCGCGGAGGCGGGCGCCGACTCCGTCGGGCACGTGTCCGCCTGCCTCGCCAACGCCGATCTCCCGGTGGAGGAGCGGGAGTTGGCGGATGCCCTGCACCGGCGCGCGTGGGGGCCTTCGGTCGACGTGCGCAACGACACCTTCGCGATCCTGCGCGCCGGACTCCGGGAGGACGCGGAGCCGCGCGGTGTCGCCGTGGTGTGCGGCGCGGGCATCAACTGCGTCGGCATGCTCCCGGACGGACGCACCGCCCGCTTCCCCGCCATCGGCCGGATCTCCGGCGACTGGGGCGGGGGCGGCGGCCTCGCCGAGGAGGCCCTGTGGCACGCGGCGCGCGCCGAGGACGGCCGCGGCCCCGCGACCGCGCTGCGCGAGACGCTGCCCGCCCACTTCGGCCTGGCGTCGATGTACGCGCTGATCGAGGCGCTGCACCTGGGCCGGGTGGCGACGGTCCGGCGGCACGAGCTGACCCCGGTCCTGTTCGCCACCGCTGCCGCGGGGGACGCCGTGGCCAGGTCTGTGGTGGACCGGATGGCCGACGAGGTCGTGGCCATGGCGACCGTGGCCCTGGACCGGCTCGACCTGCTCGACGAGGAGGCCCCGGTGCTGCTCGGCGGCAGCGTCCTCGCCGCGCGCCACCCGCAACTGGACGACCGCGTGCGGGAGTTGCTGGCCGAGCGGGCGCCCAAGGCGGTGCCGCAGGTGGTCGCCGCACGTCCCGTGCTCGGCGCGGCACTCCTGGGCCTCGACCAGGTGACGGCCCCGGCCGGGGTGCACGCGCGCGTGCGGGCGCATTACGAGGGCGGCGCGAGCACGAACTGACCGCTTCCCGCCCGCGCCGTGTGCGCGGGCGGGAACCGAACACCTCCCAATCTCGTGTTCAAGGGCAGGGATCCGTACAAGATCGAGTCAAGGCCTGTGCGGATGTCGGTCCCTGCGGCAATACTTGCGGCCGTGTACTTCTTCCCGCTCCGCACGCGCCGGGCGGAGACCAGCGTCCGATGACCGAGGGGGAGGTCGAGGCAAGGTGACACATCCGCCGAACGGCGGCTCGGTGCCTCCGGGACCGCCGGGGCAGGCACCGGCCGCGCCCGCGCAGGCTCCGGAGCGGCCCGCGCCGACGATGCCCACCGTGCCGCCCCAGGTGCCCGGCACCCCGGCCGCACCGCCCGCCGCTGCCAGCGCCACCGCACGCCGCACCGCCTGGTCCGAGGGTGTCGACCGGCTGCGCGCCGCGGCGACCACGGAGCCGGGCAGGCTGCGCATCATCGGTGCCGTACTGGCCTTGCTCGTCGTCGCGTTCGGCGGGATCACCACCTGGCAGATGACGGAGCGCTCGGCCGCCGCGGACGACGTGCTGCACCGCAGCCAGCCGCTGAGCGCCGACGCGGCAGCCATCTACCGCTCGCTGGCCGACGCCAACACCGCCGCGTCCAGCGGCTTCCTCGCGGGCGGCCAGGAACCGGCCGCAGTCCGCGCGCGCTACGAACGCGACATCAAGCGGGCCTCGGAGAAGCTGGCGACCGCCGCGTCGAACGCGGGCTCGGACTCGTCGTCGGCGGCCTCCGTCGGCGAGCTGAACAAGCTCCTGCCCGAGTACACGGGCCTGATCGAGCGCGCCCGCGCCAACAACCGCCAGGGCCTGCCGCTGGGCGGCGCCTATCTGCGGTACGCGAACGACAAGATGCAGACGAAGATGCTCCCGGCCGCCGAGAAGCTCTACAAGGCGGAGAACGAACGGCTCAGCGACGACTACGGCAACGCGAAGCCGTACCCCTGGTTCGCCATCGCCCTCGGCGTCCTCGCGCTCGGCGCGCTCGGCTGGGCCCAGCACCGCAACTACCGCCGTACGAACCGGGTGTTCAACCACGGCCTGGTCGCCGCGACCGCGGCAGGCACGGTCGTGCTGCTCTGGCTCGTGGTCGGCCACACCTTCGCCCGCTCGGGGCTCAACGACTCGTACGACAACGGCGTGCGCTCGCTGAACGTCCTCAACGACGCCCGCATCAGCTCCCTGAAGGCCCGCGGCAACGAGAACCTGACGCTGGTCAGCAGGGGCGCCGAGACCACCGAGGTGGACGGCGAGTCGGAGGACAAGTTCGACGTCGCCTACCGCGCGCAGATGAAGCAGCTGGGCGACGCCGAGAGCGGCCTGCTCGGCAAGGCGGCCGCCCTCGCCAACGACGACGCGGGCGGGAACCCGGTCGCCGAGGCCGTGAAGAACGTGGGCGTCTGGAAGGACCGCCACAAGGTGGCCCGCTCCAGCGACGACTCCGGTGACTACCAGGGCGCGCTGGACAAGGTGATCGGCGCCAAGAGCGACCAGCCGACCGGCGAGTGCTTCGACAACGTGGACGCGGCCCTGGACCAGGCCCTGGCCCACGAGCAGCGCGAGTTCAAGCAGGCGGCCGAGGACGGCAGGGGTGCCATGAGCGGCCTCGCCATCGGTGCCGCCGTCCTCGCGGTCCTCGCCGCGGCGGGCGCGGTGCTCGGCATCGGACACAGGCTTTCGGAGTACCGGTGATGGGGTCAGAGGTGAGAGGAGGCGCGCAGACGATGCGGACGCGACGCGGCACTGCCGGACTGCGCGGCTGGGGCGGTGTGGGCGCGATGGGTCTCGCCTGCGCCCTGGCGGGATCGCTCGTCCTGGTCCTGCCGGACCGGGGCGACAAGGGGAACGACGGCGTGACGCAGGGCGGCCCCGGCTCCACGGTGGCCGCGCCCGCGCGTGCGGACGCCGACGACTGCAACGACCGCAGCCTGAGCCCCTCGCCCGAGGACGGCCCGACGATCGAGCAGATCAAGAACCGCAAGGTCAAGAAGCTGATCGTCGGCGTCGACCAGAACAGCTACCGCTGGGGCTACCGCGACCCGAACAAGAAGGGCGGCGAGCTGGAGGGCTTCGACATCGACCTCGCGCGCGAGATCGCCGAGGAGATCTTCGGCGACCGCGACGCCGTCGTCTTCCGCGCCATACCCACCAACCAGCGCATCCCCGCGATCCAGAGCGGCCAGGTCGACATGGTCGTCCGCACGATGACGGTCAACTGCGAGCGCCTGAAGGACGTCGACTTCTCCACGGGGTACTTCGAGACGGGCCAGCAGCTGCTCGCCCCGAAGAAGTCCGACATCACGGGGTACGGCCCGTCGATCACCGGCAAGAAGATCTGCACCGCCTCCGGCTCCATCGCCGAGGAGGAGCTCAAGAAGAAGAACTACTCCGCCGACATCACCACGACCGTGCCCAACCAGCTCGACTGCCTGGTCCGGCTGCAGCTCGGCGAGGTGGACGCCGTGGTGACCGACAGCGCCCTCGCCGCGGGCCAGGCCGCACAGGACCCGACGGTCGAGCTGAAGGGCGACGAGCCGTTCACCACCGAGCACTACGCCGTGGCGATGAAGAAGGGATCGGACGATTTGGTCCGCCGGGTCAACAAGGTCCTCGACGACTACCGCAAGGACGGCGGCTGGCAGAAGTCCTACGACAAGTGGCTGAAGGAAGGCCTCGGCAAGTCCTCGGGCCCCCCGGCCGCGGAGTACCGGGACTGACCGGGAGCCGACAACCGACCTGGTACCACTGGAGAGTTACGACTGGGGTTCAACTACCGAGAACCCGGGGCAACGCAGAGCGGAGAGGTGATCGATGAGCGTCGCGGGACCCCCCGGTCCGGTGATGGACCGGGACGAGGTGGACCGTGCGCTGGCGCGGCTCGACGCCGAGCACGAGGCGATCGAGACCTCGCTCCTCGCCCTCCAGGACCACGCAGGGCGCCGCCTCCTGGAAGGCGCCAGGCTCACCGGCGTCACCGAGGAGCGCTGGGCGGCCACGGAGGGCCGGATCACGCTGCTCTGGGCCTACTTCGACGCGTACGCGGGCGCCCTGCGCACCGCCCACGACGTGCGCGAGCGCAGGCGCTGGCCCAGCAGGGACGACCTCGCCGAGCTGACGGAGCTGCTGCGCGGCGAGTCCGTGACCGTCGCGGGCGGCACCTCGTCCGGCGCGTCGCCCTCGCTCACCGGCCCCGCCAAGCTCACCGAGCGCTTCACCCTCGAAGAGCTCGTGACGCGTATGAACGACCTGTACGCGCACTCCCTCGACATGGTCGTCACCGCCGACGCGGTGTGGTCCGCGCTGCCCGCCCGCATCGACCTGCTCGCCGCCGAGCTGAACCGCACCCGCCAGCTCGCGCACTCCGTCGGCGTACGTCCCGGGGAGCACCCCTCCGGTGACGACCTGGAGCGCATCACCCGCACCCTGACGACGCTGCGCGAGCAGGTGGTCTCCGACCCGCTCGCCTTCTGGCGGCGCGCGGAGGGCAGTTCGGCCCCCGGCGGCGGCCGCCCGCACACCGAGCGGTACGACAGGGAGGCCCGCGCGCTCGAAGAGGTGCGCCGCGAGATCGAGGCGGTGCTCACCGTCCGGCAGGACGCGGAGGCCCGCCTCGGCAGGCTGCGCGACGTGCTCTCCCGCGCGGACCGCACCCTCGCCGAGGCACGCTCCGCGCGCGGCGAGGTCCTCGCGAAGATCGCCGCCTCCGAGGTGCCCGCGGTCAGCGGCCCGCCGACCGCGCTCCAGGAGCAGCTTGCGATGGCATCGGACTACCGCAGGCACGCGCAGTGGCACCGTCTCTCCCCGCTCCTGGAGTCCCTTGAGCAGAAGGCCGAGGACGAACTGCTGCGCGCCCGCGAGTCGTTGACGGCCGTCACGGCGCCGCTCGCGGTCCGCGCCGAGCTGCGCGGCCGCCTGGACGCGTACAAGGCGAAGGTGGCCCGGCACGGTCACGCCGAGGACCCGCTCCTCATCGAGCGGTACGACGCGGCACGCCGGATGCTGTGGAGCGCGCCCTGCGATCTCCGGGTGGCCGAGCAGGCGGTCCTCCGCTATCAGCAGGCCGCCGCCGAAGTGCTCGCGCCGAGGGTCCCGCAGCAGGGCGGGCCCACCGACCGGACGGGGGAATCATGAGCCGGCGAGAATGTCAGCGGCCCAAGTGCACCGGTAGTTACGACGACTTCGGCGGCGGTGAGCTGTACTGCGACACCTGCGGTCTTGCCCCTGTCGTCGCGCCGAACGGCATGGTCGCGTCGGCTCCTACCGGGCTCACGGCAGGCGGCCGGGGCTCGCGGGGATCGAGCAGCTCCAGCGCCCGCTCGTCGTCGCAGTCCGCGAGGTCCTCCCGCTCGTCGCGTTCGCAGTCCTCGCGCCGGTCGGTGTCGGGGCGGCTCTCCCGCTCCCTGTCCGGCAGCTCGACGTCCCGCTCGGTGTCGGTGCGCAGCTCGGGCTCGGCGGCCGGTTCCTCGGCCCGCGGGCGGCTCGGCGTCGGCCTGGTCACCGTGCCGGACGTGCCGCGCCCCGACCCGCGCGAGGCGGTGCAGGAGAACCCCGAGGTGCCCGAGCGGAAGCGGTTCTGCTCGCGCTCCGACTGCGGGGCGCCGGTGGGCCGCGCGCGCGGCGAGCGCCCGGGCCGCACCGAGGGGTTCTGCACCAAGTGCGGGCACCCCTACTCCTTCGTGCCGAAGCTGGACCGGGGCGACATCGTGCACGGGCAGTACGAGGTCGTGGGCTGCCTGGCGCACGGCGGCCTCGGCTGGGTCTATCTGGCCATCGACCGCGCGGTGTCCGACCGGTGGGTGGTCCTCAAGGGCCTGCTCGACACGGGCGACCAGGACGCGATGGCCGCGGCGATCTCCGAGCGGCGCTTCCTCGCCGAGATCGAGCACTCCAACATCGTCCGCATCTACAACTTCGTCGAGCACCTCGACCAGCGCACCGGCTCCATGGACGGGTACATCGTCATGGAGTACGTCGGCGGCAAGTCCCTCAAGGAGATCGCCAACGGCCGCCGCACGGAGGCGGGCAGGCGCGATCCGCTGCCGGTCGAGCAGGCCTGTGCGTACGGCATCGAGGCGCTCGACGCCCTCGGCCATCTGCACAGCCGCAAGCTCCTGTACTGCGACTTCAAGGTCGACAACGCCATCCAGACCGAGGGCCAGCTGAAGCTCATCGACATGGGCGCGGTCCGCAGGATGGACGACGACGAGTCCGCGATCTACGGCACGGTCGGCTACCAGGCCCCCGAGGTCGCGGAGGCGGGCCCCTCGGTCGCCTCCGACCTCTACACCGTCGCCCGCACCCTCGCGGTCCTGACCTTCGACTTCCAGGGCTATACGAACGTGTTCGTGGACTCCCTGCCCGACCCCGACAACATCGAGGTCTTCCGGACGTACGAGTCGTTCTACCGGCTCCTGGTCCGCGCCACGGACCCGGACCCGGCCCGCAGGTTCGCCTCCGCGCAGGAGATGGCCGAGCAGCTGACCGGTGTTCTGCGGGAGGTCGTGGCGCTGCAGACGGGGCTGCCGCGGCCCGCGCTCTCCACGCTGTTCGGGCCCGAGGTGAAGGTGCCGGACACGGAGCTGCTGGCCGAGTCGAACGGCGAGGTGTCCCGGCTGGGGGCCCGCGCCGAGCTCACCGGCAGGGAGAACGGCAGGGCGCTGCCTCCGGGGTCCGGAAATGGGAGCTCCGGAACCGGGAGCTCCGGAAATGGGGGCTCCGGAACCGCGGGGCTCGTGCGGGGAGTCGACGCCGCCGCGACCGCCCTCGCACTGCCCGTGCCCCTGGTCGACCCGAACGACCCGAACGCCGGGTTGCTCGCGGGGCTCGTCGCGACCGCGCCCGCCGAGCTGATCACCGCGCTCGGCACGGCGCCCGCGGACTCCCTGGAGCTGCAGCTGCGCGGTCTGCGCGCCCGGCTCGCCATGGGGGAGCTGACGCCCGCCGCCCAGGCCCTTGCCGATCTGGAACAACAGCACCCGGACGACTGGCGGGTGGTCTGGTACCGGGGCGTCGCGGCCCTGGCGACCGGCGACTTCGAGAACTCGGCGCTCTCCTTCGACGCGGTCTACGACGCGTTCCCCGGCGAGCCCGCGCCGAAGCTGGCGCTCGGCGTCATCGCGGAGGTCCTCGGCCAGCTGGACAACGCCGCCGAGTACTACCGCCTGGTGTGGACGACCGACCCGAGCTATGTGAGCGCGGCGTTCGGCCTGGCCCGCGTGCAGCTCGCGGCCGGTGACCGGGCGGGGTCCGTGCGCACCCTGGAGTCGGTGCCGGAGTCCTCCATCCACTACACGGCGGCCCGGGTGGCCGCGGTGCGGGCGCGGCTGCGTCACCGTATGACGTCGGACACGGCGGCCCCTTCGGGCGTCGCCTTCCTGGACGAGCTGACGGCCGCCGCGGGGCAGATCGAGGCACTTGCGGGCTTCGGGCTCGACGCGGTGCGCAGGGAGCGCCTGTCGACCGAGGTTCTGGGGACGGCGCTCGACTGGGTACTCTCCGGTAGGCACTCTGGTCACGTCTCCGCACCCCCGGCCTCCACCGGAACGCGGACCGTACTGCTCGGCAGCGACCTGGACGAGCGCGGCCTCCGGTTCGGTCTGGAGCGTTCGTACCGGACACTTGCCCGGCTCGCTCAGGGTGGCGAGGAGAGGATCGAACTGGTGGAACGGGCCAACCGTTTCCGCCCCCGGACGTGGGTGTGAGTATGTCGCAGATGCCCCAGCTGTCTGCCTGCCCCAGCTGTGAGGAGCCGCTGGAGTCGGGTGACCTGTATTGCGGTGCGTGCGGATTCGACCTGTCCGCGGTGCCGCCGCGGCCGGACGTCTCCCCGAACGGATCCGGCGGGTCCGACGGGTCCGTGCGGGCCGCCGCCGTGGGCGGGGAGTCCTCCGAGTGGCCCGTCGCACCGGAGCTCGACAGCACCGACACACCGGTGCCCACGCATCTGCCGACGGACCTGGCGGGCACGGACTCGGCGGGCGGCGACCTTCCCGAGCGGCCGGACGCCGCCGTGGCACCGGACACCGCCGCGGCACCCGGTGCGGGCGAGGAGCCGGACGCCGTCGCCGTGCCTGAGGAGTATCCGCTGCCCTCCCCCGGCACGGCCGCCGCCCCGCCCGCGCCCGCCGCCGACCCCCGCACGGTCGCGCCCGACCCCACGCCCGCCACGGGCACCAAGCTCTGCGTGGCGTGCCGCTCGGGCCGCGTCGACCCGGACGGGTACTGCGAGAACTGCGGGCACGCCCAGCCCCGCGAGCGCGACCACATGGAGCAGGAGCTCGACTCCGTCGCCGCGGTCAGCGACCGCGGCCTGCGCCACCACCGCAACGAGGACGCCTTCGCGATCTCCACGGCCGCGCTGCCCGACGGTTCCCCCGCCGTCGTCGCGATCGTCTGCGACGGCGTCTCCTCGGCGACCCGTCCCGACGAGGCCTCGCTCGCCGCGTCCCGCGCCGCCAACGAGACGCTGCTGGACTCGCTGCCGCGCGGCACCCACCCGCAGCAGGCGATGCACGAGGCGATCCTCGCGGCCGCCGACGCGGTGAACGCGCTCGCCGCCGAGCCCGCATCGGCCCGCGAGCACAGCCCGCACCAGAACGCGCCCGCCTGCACCCTGGTCGGCTCGGTCGTCGCGAGCGGCCTGCTCGTCGTCGGCTGGGTCGGCGACAGCCGCGCCTACTGGGTCCCCGACGATCGGGAGGGCCCGACCGTCCGCCTGACCGAGGACGACTCGTGGGCCGCGCAGATGGTCGCCGCGGGCCTGATGAACGAGGCCGAGGCGTACGCCGACGAGCGCGCGCACGCCATCACGGGGTGGCTCGGCGCGGATGCGTACGAACTGGAGCCGCACACCGCTTCCTTCAAGCCGGACCGTGCGGGTGTAGTGGTGGTGTGCACGGACGGGCTGTGGAACTACGCGGAAGCCGTCGAGGAGATGGCCGACGCGGTGCCCGCCGACGCCGCGGACCGGCCGCTGCACAGCGCCCAGGTCCTCGTCGGCCATGCGCTGGACGGTGGGGGCCACGACAACGTAACAGTGGCCGTCGTCCCGTTCCCGTTCGTGCCACAAGGGGCAGGATCGGCCTAGAGACGGGCGGGGGGCCGTACCGGCTCGTGTGGTCTTGAGGCCTGGAGGTCTTGAGGTCTTGAGGTCTTGAGGTTCAGAAGGATCTGAGGGGGAGCAGTTCCATGGCCAATTTCTCGAAGTCGAACGTGCCGCAGTTCTCGGTCGACGTCTACCAGAACGAGTACCTTCCGGACGGCGGCCGGGAGGTCAACGCCATCGCCACGGTCACCTCGACCGGCGGCGGGACGATCGGGGCCGCGGTCGGCGCACCGCACCTGTACACCGGGGGGCAGAGCCCGGACGCCGCCGTGGCGATCATGGTCGACTGCTCCGGTTCGATGGACTATCCGCCGACGAAGATGCGGGGCGCACGCGACGCCACCGCCGCCGCGATCGACGCACTCCGCGACGGCGTGCACTTCGCGGTGATCGGCGGCACCCACGTCGCCAAGGAGGTCTATCCGGGCGGCGGGCGGCTCGCGGTCGCGGGCCCGCAGACCCGCGAACTCGCCAAGCAGGCGCTGCGCAGGCTGAGCGCGGGCGGCGGCACGGCGATCGGCACCTGGCTGCGCCTGGCCGACCGCCTCCTCGCCTCCGCCGACGTCGCCGCGTCCTCGGTGCGGCACGGCATCCTGCTCACCGACGGCCGCAACGAACACGAGTCACCCGACGACCTCAAGGCCGCGCTCGACGCGTGCGCGGGCCGGTTCACCTGTGACGCCCGCGGCGTCGGCACGGACTGGGAGGTGAAAGAGGTCACAGGGATAGCGTCCGCGCTGCTCGGCACCGCCGACATCGTCGCCGACCCGGCCGGGCTCGCCGCCGACTTCACGCAGATGATGGAGACGGCGATGGGCAAGGAGGTCGCCGACGTCAGTCTGCGGCTGTGGACGCCGATGGGCGTGGAGATCAAGTTCGTGAAGCAAGTGGCGCCCACCGTCGAGGAGTTGACGGACCGTCGCACGGAGGCCGGACCGCGTGCCGGGGACTACCCCACGGGCTCCTGGGGCGACGAGTCCCGCGATTACCACATCTGTGTCCAGGTGCCGGGCGCCGAGCTGGGCCAGGAGATGCTCGCGGCCCGTGTCTCGCTGGTCGTGCCGCAGGGGGACGGCAGCGCGCAGACGCTGTCGCAGGGCCTGGTGCGGGCGGTGTGGACCGACGACATGGCGGCCTCCACCTCGATCAATCCGCAGGTCGCGCACTACACGGGCCAGGCGGAACTGGCACAAGTCATCCAGCAGGGACTCGACGCGCGCAAATCGGGAGATGTCGACGGAGCGACGGCCAAATTGGGCCGCGCCGTCCAGCTCGCGAGCGCCTCGGGCAACGCGGATACGGCGAAACTGCTTTCGAAGGTGGTGGACGTCGTGGATGCCGCGGCGGGTACTGTTCGATTGAAGGCGAAGGTCGCCGAGGCCGACGAGATGACACTCGAGACCCGGTCGACGAAGACCGTTCGCGTGAAGAAGCAGTAGCGCGGCGCCCCCGGCGCCGCGGACGGTTCACCAGCAGTACGTACGGCCCTCGGGCCGGAGAAGGAGAGGGGGAAGCGCCGACATGCCGACCTGCCCGAACGGACACCAGTCGGGTTCCGATGACTGGTGCGAGGTCTGCGGTCACCGCATGGCCGGTGCCGTACCGCCGCCGCCCCCGCCGCCGCCCCCTGCCGGGTACGGCTATCCCCCGCCGCCGCCCGGCCAGGACCCGGGCTTCCCGCAGCCCGCGCCGGGGCGCCCGCACCTGGCCGCCGTGCCGGATCCGGCTCCCGAGGCGGAGCTCTGCCCGCAGTGCCGCACGCCCCGCGAGGCGAACGCGCCGTTCTGCGAGGAGTGCCGCTGGAACTTCCTGACGAACACGGCGACCTCGTACACCCCGGCCGCGCCGAACCCGCCGCTGCCCGGCACGCACGGCGGTCCCGGCAGCGGTCCCGGCATGCCGCCGGGTCCGAACCCGGCGCAGCAGTTCCAGCAGCCCCCGCCGGGGTACGAGTACCAGGGCTCGCGGCCCTCGCAGATGAACCGGCCCGCCGAGCCGATCCCGCCGTTCGGCAACGGCGGCGGCCAGCAGGGTCCTGGGCCTCAGGGTCCGGGTCCGCAGGGTCCGGGCCAGCAGGGTCCGGGTCCCCAGGGCCCCGGCCAGCAGGGCCCCAACCCTCACGGGCCCGGCCCGCAGGGTCCCGGCCAGCAGTTCCCGGGTCAGCAGTTCCCGGGCCAGCCCGGTCCGCAGGGTCCCGGCGGCCAGCAGGGCCCCGGCCCCGGTCAGCCGCCGCCCGGTGCCCCGCAGGCGTTCCAGCAGCCGGGTCCGCCCGCGCCGCCCGCCTTCCCGCAGGAGACCGGCGCCCCGCAGGGCCCGCCGCCTCCGCCGCCCGGCCCCGGTGGTCCAAGCGGTCCCGGTGGCCCTGGTGGCCCGTCCTTCGGTGGCGGAGCCGACGACTGGGTGATCTCGCCGCCCTCGTCCCCGGCCCAGCAGGAGCCCTACCAGCAGCAGGAACCGTTCCAGTCGGACTCGTTCCAGCAGGACCCCTTCCAGCAGGGCCCCCCGCAGGCGCCCCAGCAGCCACAGGGTCCCGGCACGTGGACGGTGACGATCGGTCCCGACCGCGAGTACTTCATGGCGATGATGCACCGCAGCGGCCCCGAGGCCTCGGGGCTCAACCTGCCCGCGTACTCGCCGGAGCAGCAGCGTCCACTGACCGGCAACCAGATCAGCATCGGCCGCCGCAGGCACTCCACGGGTGACACCCCGGACATCGACCTGTCGGTGCCGCCGGAGGACCCGGGCGTCTCGCACCAGCACGCGGTCCTGGTCCAGCAGCCCGACGGCAGCTGGGCGGTCGTCGACCAGAACTCCACGAACGGCACCACGGTCAACGGCGGCGAGGAGCCCATCCAGCCGTTCGTCCCCGTCCCCCTCCAGGACGGCGACCAGGTCCACGTGGGCGCCTGGACGACGCTCACCATCCGCCGCGACTGATCCACCACGCTCCGCCCACGGGCGGGCCGGTCACAGAGGCCAGACGTACGGCCCTTCGGGGTCGTCCAGCCAGGCCCACTCGTACGGTCCGCTCGTGGTGATCCCGAAGCGCTCGCGCACCGGCCGCCCCTCGCGCTGCCACAGCGCGAGCGCTTCGTGCGGATCGAGGCTGCCCGCGGTCAGCTCCAGGAGGAAGCGGAAGAGCTCGCTCTGCAGGGCCCTGCGCGGCAGTCCCCCGACGTGCTGCTCGTACGGGGTCCTCGCGCCGCCCCCGCGCAGCGGCACGAAGTAGGCGGGCGTGTGCAGGAAGCGCCCCTCGGCGTGCTCCGCGTCCCGCACGGTCAGCGCGATCAGGCCGGTGGCCAGTGGCGCCAGGATGCGGGCGCCTGGCCTGCACTGGGCGAGCCAGGCCCGGGGCACCGAGTTCAGGGTGCAGGTGGCGATGATCCGGTCGTAGGGCGCGCGCTCGGGGCAGCCTGCCGCGCCGTCGCCGGTCACCACGGCGGGGCGGTGTCCGGCGGCCGCCAGGTGCTGCCGCGCGGACTCCGTGATCTCCGGGTCGAGGTCGACCGTCGTGACGTGGTCGTCGCCGAGCCGGTGGGCGAGCAGCGCCGCGTTGTAGCCGGTGCCCGCGCCGACCTCAAGCACGTGGTCCCCCGCGCGTACGTCCAGCTCCACGAGCATCTTCGCCATCAGGGACGGCTGGCTGCTGGAGGAGACCAGGTCACCGTCGCGCACCCGGGTCGCGAGGGGCGCGTCCGTGTAGGCGCCGCGCAGCCAGCGGGTGCGGCGCCGGTCGTCGGGGTCCTCGCCCCACAGCCGCTCGTACCCGCCGCCCGCGCCCACGTAGTAGTACGGCACGAACAGGTGCCGCGGCACCGCCGTGAACGCCGCCCGCCAGGCGGGGTCGTCCCGCCAGGCCCCGCTCGCCTCGATCTCCCGCACGAGGGCGGTCCGGGCCTCGGCGAGCAGCACAGGATCGGGTTCCATGAGTCCACTGTGCTGCGCCGCGGCCTCCGATGCGAGTGGCGGAACCGGCGCCGGACGCCCGGCCCCGACCCCTGTTGATCGTGGATGGTCCTAAGCCTTCCGTACTCGGCCGCCCCGTCTGAGACCATGGAACGTGTGAAAGAGATCCCGCACGGCACGCTTCAGGAGCAGACCTACTACGAGCAGGTCGGCGGCGAGGAGACCTTCCGACGCCTGGTGCACCTCTTCTACCAGGGGGTCGCGGAGGACCCGCTGCTGCGCCCGATGTATCCGGAGGAGGACCTGGGCCCCGCCGAGGAGCGCCTCGCGCTCTTCCTCATGCAGTACTGGGGCGGCCCCCGCACCTACAGCGACAACCGCGGCCACCCCCGGCTGCGCATGCGGCACGCGCCGTTCACGGTGGACCGGGCCGCGCACGACGCCTGGCTGAAGCACATGCGCGCGGCGGTCGACCAGCTCGGCCTCTCCGAGGAGCACGAGCGGACGCTGTGGAACTACCTCACGTACGCGGCGGCTTCCATGGTCAACTCCGAAGGCTGACATCAGCTTTCTGCCCTTTCGTACCTTCCGTTGAGTGCCTGCCCTCTGAAAGCATCCCGAGTGACTGCCGGGGGGCGGCACCGGGGCAGGGGTAGGTACGGGGGTTCACGGGGTGACGGGGTTCGTTCTTCTGCGCGTGCGCGCCCACCGGCTGCTGCTCGCCGCCGCGCTCCTCGCCGTCCTGCTGACCACGGCGGTCCTCGCCACCCTCACCGCGTTCTCCGGCGCGATCGGCGACGCCGCGCTGCGGCACACCCTGCGCACCCGGTCGGCCGCCCCTGCGGCACTCGTGGTGCGCAGCCAGGTCCCGCCGGGTGAGGGCGACGCGGCGGAGCGTGCGGTGCGGGACGGGGCGCGGCGCACCTTCGACGGCCTTCCGGTGCGGCTGCGCTCCCTGACCCGCTCGGGCACGTACGCGCTGCCAGGACCCCGCAGCGCCGACCAGCCCGACCTCACCCGTTTCGCGACCCTCGACCGGTCCAGGATCCGCCTCACCAAAGGCAGTTGGCCGCAGGCGCCGGAGAGCCGCTCGGACAAGCGGCCCGTCGAGGTCGCCCTCCCCGAGGCCGCCGCCGCCAAGCTCCGCCTCCGCCCCGGCTCCGCCCCCGTCACCCTCACCGACCGCCTCTCGGGCCCGAAGGTCACCGTCCGCGTGACCGGTGTCTACCGCCCCGCCGACGCCGCCGATCCGTACTGGCACCTCGACGAGCTGGGCGGGCGGGGCATGCGCCAGGGCGTGTTCATGGTCTACGGCCCGCTGCTCGTCGACCCCGCGGTGCTCGCCGGGTCGCACGTCTCCGCGGACGGCACGCAGTGGCTGGCCACCGCCGACTTCGCCGCCGTCACCACGGACCGCGTCGACGCGCTGCGGGACGCGGCCGCCAAGGGCCCGGCCGCCCTCGTCGAGAACGATGCCCTGAGCGGCAGCCCGAGCGCGACGACCGCGCTGCCCGACGTCCTGGACCGGGCCGAGCGCGCCCTGCTCGTGTCCCGTTCCACGCTGCTCATCGTCGCCCTGCAACTGATCATGCTCGCCGGTTACGCGCTGCTCCTGGTCGCCCGGCTGCTCGCCGCCGAACGCGGCGGCGAGACCGAACTGCTGCTGGCGCGCGGTGGCGCGCGGGGCCGGATCGCATGGCTCTCGGCGGTGGAGGCGCTGCTGCTCGCGCTGCCCGCCGCCGTCCTCGCGCCGCTCCTCGCGGGCCCGTTGACCGGGCTGCTCGCCGGGCAGGGCGCCCTCGCGCGGACCGGCCTCGACCTGCACGTGTCGGCGGGCGCCGCCGTGTGGTCGGCCGCCGCGGCCACCGCTCTGGGCTGCGCGCTCGCGGTGGTCGCGCCCGCGCTCTCGGCCACCGCGGGCGTACGTCGCTCCGTACGGGCCGCCGCGCTGCCCGCGCCGCTGCGGGCGGGCGCGGACGTGGGCCTGCTGGTGATCGCCGCGGTCGCGTACTGGCAGCTGGACAGCCGCACTTCGGGGTCGGGCGCGCTCAGCGACGACCGGTCGGGGCAGCTCGGCATCGATCCGCTCCTGGTGGCCGCGCCCGCCCTCGCGCTCCTCGCGGGGACCGTGGTGACGCTGCGGCTCCTGCCGCCTGCCGCCCGGCTCGCCGAACGGCAGGCGGAGAAGGGGCGCGGGCTGCCCGGCGCGCTCGCGGGCTGGCAGCTCAGCAGGCGCCCGCTGCGGGGCGCGGGTCCTGTGCTGCTGCTCGTACTCGCCGTGGCGATGGGCATGCTGGCCATCGGACAGGGCGCGTCCTGGGACCGGTCGCAGGAGGACCAGGCGGACTTCGGGGCGGGCGCCGGGATCCGGGTGCTCGGCAGCCGCGTGCCGGACGGGGAACAGGGCCGGGTGTTCGCGGCACTGCCAGGGGTGCGCTCGGTCGCGCCCGCCACCCGCTTCCCGCTGGACCTCTCCGACAACCGGCAGGCGACGGTGCTCGCCCTGGACTCGGCGCATGCGGCGGCCGGGATGCTGACCCGTGCGGACACCGCGGACGGGGAGGCGCTGGCGGCGGCCCTCGCGCCGGAGCGGCAGGGGCGGCCGGTGCGGGGAGGCGGTGGTTCGTCGCCGCTGCCTGCCGTGGTCACGGACGCGTTCCTGCGGGCGGGCGGCGCGAAGGTCGGTGCGGTCATGGACGTACCGGCCGGGGGCGGGACCTTGCAGGTGCGGATCGTGAAGGCGGTGCGGGAGCTGCCGACGACGGCGGCCGGGGACGGGGCGGCCGGGACGGGCGCGGGCGGGCCGGACGCGGGCGGCGCGTCCGAGGAGGGCGGTGCCGTCCTGCTCGACCTGCCGAGCGTGAACGCCCGTCTCGCCGCCGCTGAGAAGACGCCACTGGCCCCGTCGGAGTGGTGGCTCACCACGCCTCCAGGAGCCGCCGCGGAGGCGGCCACCGCGCTGCGCGCCCGCCCCGACATCGACCCCGAACAGATCCTCGTGCGCGACGAGATCGCCGAGGAGCTCCGCGGCGACCCGCTCGGCGCGGGCCCGCAGTCCGCGCTGCTCGCGGTCGCCGCGGCCGCCGCCGCGCTGGCCGCGGTCGGCTTCGCGGTGAGCGCGGCGGCCTCGCTGCGCGAACGGTCCGCGGAGTTCGCGGTGCTGCGCGCGCTCGGCGTCCCGCGCCGCCAACTGGCCCGGCTCATCGCGGCGGAGCAGGGCTTCCTGCTCGCCCTAGCCCTGCTCGTCGGCCTCGGACTCGGCGCGATCCTGACCCGGGCGGTGGTCCCGCTGATCGTCCTCACCGGCGAGGCCGCACAGCCGGTGCCGCCGGTCCTGGTCCAGCTGCCCGTCACCCACGTGGCGGCCCTGCTCGCCGCCGTGGCCGCCGTCCCCCTCCTGATCATCGCGGCCCTCTCCCTGCGCCGCGGCGACCCGACGGTCTCGCTCCGCCACGAAGGGGGCAACTGACATGCCGATACGCACCGTCGCCCCCTGGGTCCGCACCCGGCTGCGCGCCGCTCCGACGGCCGCGACGGCCTTCGCGCTGCTGGTCGCCGTGACCGCCTTCCTCGCCGCGCTCTTCCCCCGCGCGGTCGAGGCGTACGAGAGCGACGGCGTGCGCGCCGCGATCACCGACGCGGGTCCGGCCCGCAGCGTCATCGAACTCGGCTCCTCCGCACCGGGGTTGGACAAGACACAGCGCGAACGCGAGGACGCGCTGCGCCCCGCCCCGCTGCGGGAGCAGTACGAGAAGACCCTCCGCGCCCTGCCCGAGCCGGTCCGCGCCGACGAGCGCCAATCGGCGTACGGCGTCCAGACCGTCAAGTCACCGCAGGGCACCGACCGTTGGCTGCCGCACCTCAGCCCGGTCCACCCGCAGTTCACCCTCGCCGCCCAGTCCGGCCTGAACGCCCACGCACGCCTCCGGGAAGGCCGCCTGCCCGGCGGCAAGGGCATCACGTCGGACAGCCGCCGCGTCGAGGCGGCCGTCACCGCGGACACCGCGCGCGTCATGCGGCTCAAGGTCGGCAAGGTCGTCCACCTGAGCTCGGAGCTCGGCGACACCGTCACCGTCCGGATCACCGGCGTCCTCGAACCGCTGCGCCCGAAGAGCGCCTACTGGTCGTACGACCCGGTGCTCCGCACCCCCGCCAAGGCCGTGGCACCGGGCCCGACCCCGCAGCCCGAGCTCTGGCACGCCGGGCTGCTCCTCGCACCCGACGCGGGCCCGGTCCTCCCCGCCCTCGACCAGAACCCGCAGCGCTACTGGCGCGTCGCCGCCGACCCCGGCGACCTCACCGCCCGCGACCTGCCCGCGCTCAAGAGCCGGATCGCCTCGCTCGAAAAGGGCCCGCTGCTCAGCGAGTTGCGCTCCTTCACGGACCGGGACGCACGGGTCTCCACCGACCTGGACAAAATCCTCACCGAGCACGCCGGGCTGCGGGACGCCGTCGCGCCGATCGTCGCCGTCGCCGCGTACGGGGTGGGCGGGGTCGCGGCCGTCGTCCTCCTGATGACCTGCGCGCTGAGCGCGGTGCGACGCCACGGCGAGCTGGCGCTGCTGCGCTCGCGCGGCGGCTCCGTGGGCGGCATCGCCCGGCGGCTGTTCGCCGAGACGTCGGTGGTGGCGGTGCCCGCGGCGGCTCTCGGGCTGCTGTCGGCGGTCCTCGTCGTGCCCCACGCGCGCGTGGGGCCCTCGGCGGTGGCGGCGGCCGCGGTGTGCGTGCTCGCGTGCGGGGCGCTGCCGGTGCGGGCCGCGTTCACGCACCGCAGGCCCCGCGCGCACGAGGGCCGCGGCGACCTCGTCACGGCGCGCCCGTCCCGGCGGCGGACCGTCGCCGAACTGGTGCTGCTCGTCCTCGCGGTGGGCGCGGTGGCGACGCTGCGCAGGCGGGGGACGGACGCGTCGGGCTCCGCGGGCGCCGATGGGAGCTCGTCCGGTGGCGGGTCAGGGGGCTCGGTGGACTGGCTGGTCAGCGCGGCGCCGGTGCTCGTCGGCGGTATCGCTGCGCTCCTTCTCGTACGTCTCTATCCCCTGCCGCTGCGCCTGTGCGCCCGCCCCTTCGCGCGGCGCCGCGGCGTGCTCGGCTTCCTCGCGACGGCGAGCGCGGGCCGCGCTTCGGGCGCCCAGGTCTTCCCGCTGCTGGCGCTGTTGCTCGCCCTGACGACGGCGGCATTCGGCGGCTCGGTGCTGGCCGGGGTGCAGGACGCCCGCGACCGCACGGCGCTGCTCGCGGTGGGCGCGGACGCCCGCGTGACGCGGGACGGCGCGCCGCTGCCCGCGTCCCTGGCCGACGCGGTGGGCCGGGCCTCCGGGGTGCGCGAGGTGACGGCCGTCCACATCGACTGGAACCTCTCGCTGCCCGACGGCACGACAGCCCCGCTGATCGCCGCGGATCCGGCGACGTACGCGCGACTGACCGCCGCGACGGGCCTCGGCCCCCTCAACGCACCGGACCTGACGGCCCCGCGGGCCTCTGCCAAGGCGCGTACGGCCGCCTCGGCTCCGGTGCCCGCCATCGCCTCACCCGACCTCGCCCGCAAGCTCGGCAGGACGCCCCACACCTTCCGCACCCCCTCGGGCACCTTCACCGCCAAGGTCACCGGGACCCGCACGACGACCCCCGCCCTCCCCACCCAGGGGGCCTTCCTCCTGGTGGACCGCCGGGCCCTGCCGACGGCGCGGGACACCGCGCTGCTGGTGACGGGGGGCGGCGTCACGCGGCAGGCAATCGTGGAGGCGGGTGCCGGAGGCGGCGCCCGGGGCGGGCTTGCGATCAACGTCCGGTCCGCGGAACGCGCCGCGCTCTCCGACTCGCCTCTCCAGTCCGGCGCCGAGCGCGTCTACGTGGCCGCCGTAGCCGCCGGTGCCGGATACGCCGCGCTCGCCGTGCTGCTCTCCCTCCTGCAGTCCGGCACCCGGCGCGCCGCGCTCCTCGCGCGGCTGCGCACCATGGGGCTCGGCGCACGCCAGGGACGGCTACTGCTCGCCCTTGAGGCCCTGCCCCAGGCGCTGCTCGCGGCGGGCGGCGGGGCCCTCGTGGGGTGGGCGGCGGTCGAGCTGCTCGCGGACGGCCTCGACCTGCGCCGCATCGCCCTGAACGCGCACGGCGGCCTCACCGGGCTGGGGGACGTCACGCTGCGGGCCGACCCGTGGTCGCTGCTGCTGCCCGCCGCGGGCGTCGTCGCGCTCACCGCCGCGGTGGCGTTCGCCCAGGCCTGGTGGACGACCAGACGTACCCCTGCCGCCGATCTGAGAACGGGAGACACCCGATGACGAGTGCGAGTGCGAGTACGGATACCGGTACCGGTCCGTCCCCGTCCCCGTCCCCTTCCCCTTCCCCTTCCCTCGCCGAGCTGGAGGCGCGGGCGGCCGCGCGGCGCGATGGGCCCTCCTACGGCCACGACGCGCTGATCACCTGCGACCGTCTGGTCCGCGTCTTCGCGACGGACGGCGTCGAGGTGCAGGCGCTCCAGGGCCTCGATCTCCTGGTCCGTGAGGGCGAGTTGATGGCTCTGGTCGGCGCGTCGGGCAGCGGCAAGTCGACGTTGATGAACATCCTCGCGGGCCTCGACGAGCCCACCGCGGGCGCCGCACGCGTCGCAGGCCACGGCCTCCTCGCCATGAGCGCGAAGGAACGCCTGCGCTACCGCCGTGACGTGGTCGGTTTCGTATGGCAGCAGACGGCACGCAATCTGCTCCCGTACCTGACGGCAGCCCAGAACGTGGCACTGCCGATGCAGTTGAAGGGGGCGCGCGGGACCAAGCGCGCCCAGAAGGCGGAACGCACCCTGGAACTCCTCGACTTGCTGGAGGTCTCGGACTGCCGGGACCGCCGCCCGCATCAGATGTCGGGAGGCCAGCAGCAGCGCGTCGCCATCGCGGTGGCCCTGGCCAACGACCCCGCGGTGCTCCTCGCCGACGAGCCGACCGGCGAACTGGACTCGCACACGGCGGGGCAGATCTTCGAGGCGTTCCGCACCGCGAACGAGGAGCTCGGCACGACGATCGTCATCGTCACCCACGACCAGGCGGTCGCCTCGGAGGTCCGCCGCACGGTCGCTATCCGCGACGGCCGCACCTCGACGGAGGTCCTGCGCCGCACGGAGGTCGACGCGTCGACGGGCCAGGAATCGTTGATCTCGCGCGAGTACGCGATGCTGGACCGGGCAGGCCGCCTCCAGCTCCCCGCCGAGTACACGGCGTCGCTGGGGATGCGGGACAGGGTGGCGCTGGAGCTCGAACAGGACCACATCGCCGTATGGCCGGACGAGCGGGGCTGACCCCCACCCCCGCCCCTACGCGGGCGTGACCGTCAGCCCTCCGACACCGGCCCGGCGCACCGCGACGGACCCGTAGTCCGTACGCAGCCGCAGCCACGCCCCCGAGGACAGCAGGGTCAGCGCGTCCCCCCGCAGGAACCCGAGGGACTGCGCCGCGTGCGCCGCCCGCACCGGCAGGTCCGTGTCGCCGACGGGCCGGGACCAGATCTCCCGCCCCACCCGGTCGAGCTCGGCACGCACCCGCCGCTCGGCGGGCAACTCCTCGATCCGCGACCTGAATTCGGCCACGGCCCGCTTGACCAGGAACCGCATCGCGTCCGGGGCGGGCAGCCCCGGTTCCTGCCGCCAGCCGCCCCGCGGCGGCAGCACGCCCGCCCACGGCGGCCCGGTGACGGCCGCGGGGACGTCGGCGACCCCCGCATGCTCCACGGACTCCGCCGACTCGCCGACGCGTTCCAGGAACTCGCCCGCGGAGACGGTGACGTCGAGCGTGGTGTCGAGCCCGTGCTCGTACGGCTTGGCGAGCCGCGCCGTCCGGATGACGAGCACCTCGAACGACGGCGGCCGCCCGAACACGGCGAGCGTGTCCCCGGCGGCCTGCAGCCGCACCGCTGCCGCCTTGTCGTAGTGGATCAGCCGGGCCAGGAAGGCGGCGAGGTCCGCCGCCTCCCCGGCATCGGCGAAGTGGAGCCGCGCGGTCATGCGGCAAGCGCCCCCGAGCCGCCGTCGACGCCACCGGCGCCGTCGTCCACGTACTCCTGGAGGAACGACCGCTCCTCGGCGGAGATCCGCCGCGGCCGCTGTGCCTCCAGGTCGAAGGGCACGACCACGGTCGAGGCCCGCACATACACCTGCTGCGCGTCCTTGATCTCGTACGCGATGGTCAGCGACGCCGCACCGATCTTCGTCACCCACGACTCGACGGTGACCGGCTCGTGCCGGTGCACCAACGGCCGTACGTAGTCGATCTCGTGACGGGCCACGACCGATCCGCCGGAGAACGACGGCGACCCGTCACCGGGTGCCAGCCGGAACATGAAGTCGATCCGCGCCTCCTCCAAGTACCGCAGGAAGACGACGTTGTTGACGTGCCCGAAGGCGTCCATGTCCGACCAGCGGAGCGGGCATTGGTATATGTGTCGAGCCACTGTCGCCTCAGCCCCGAGTGAGCTTCTTGTAGGTGGCGCGGTGCGGACGGGTCGCGTCCGCACCGAGGCGCTCGACCTTGTTCTTCTCGTACGACTCGAAGTTGCCCTCGAACCAGTACCACTTGGATTCACCCTCGTACGCCAGGATGTGCGTGGCGACCCTGTCCAGGAACCACCGGTCGTGGGAGATCACGACAGCGGCACCCGGGAACTCCAGGAGCGCGTTCTCCAGGGAGGACAGGGTCTCGACGTCCAGGTCGTTCGTCGGCTCGTCGAGGAGGAGCAGGTTGCCGCCCTCCTTGAGGGTCAGCGCCAGGTTGAGGCGGTTGCGCTCACCACCGGAGAGCACCCCGGCCGGCTTCTGCTGGTCCGGACCCTTGAAGCCGAAGGCGGAGACGTACGCCCGCGAGGGCATCTCGACCTGGCCGACGTTGATGTAGTCCAGCTCGTCGGAGACGACGGCCCACAGCGTCTTCTTCGGGTCGATGTTGGCGCGGCCCTGGTCGACGTACGAGACCTTGACCGTGTCGCCGATCTTGATGGTGCCGGAGTCCGGCTGCTCCAGGCCCTGGATCATCTTGAACAGCGTGGTCTTGCCCGCGCCGTTCGGACCGATGATGCCGACGATGCCGTTGCGCGGCAGCGAGAAGCTGAGGTCGTCGACCAGCACCTTGTCACCGAAGGCCTTCGACAGGTGCTCGACCTCGACGACGATCGAGCCCAGGCGCGGACCCGGCGGGATCTGGATCTCCTCGAAGTCCAGCTTCCGCATCTTGTCCGCCTCGGCGGCCATCTCCTCGTAGCGCGCCAGACGCGCCTTGGACTTGGCCTGCCGCCCCTTGGCGTTCGACCGCACCCACTCGAGCTCTTCCTTGAGCCGCTTGGCGCGCTTCTCGTCCTTGCGGCCCTCGACCTTGAGGCGGGTCTGCTTCTTCTCCAGGTACGTGGAGTAGTTGCCCTCGTACGGGTGGGCGCGGCCGCGGTCGAGCTCCAGGATCCACTGCGCGACGTTGTCCAGGAAGTACCGGTCGTGGGTGACCGCCACGACGGCACCGGAGTACTGGGAGAGGTGCTGCTCCAGCCAGTTCACCGACTCGGCGTCGAGGTGGTTGGTGGGCTCGTCGAGGAGCAGCAGGTCGGGCGCCTCGATGAGGAGCTTGCAGAGCGCGACGCGGCGCTTCTCGCCACCGGAGAGGGTGGTGACGGGCCAGTCGCCGGGCGGGCAGCCCAGCGCGTCCATCGCCTGCTCCAGCTGGGCGTCCAGGTCCCACGCGTTGGCGTGGTCCAGGTCCTCCTGGAGCTTGCCCATCTCCTCCATGAGCGCGTCCGAGTAGTCCGTCGCCATGAGCTCGGCGACCTCGTTGAAGCGCTTGAGCTTGCCCATGATCTCGGCGGCGCCGTCCTGCACGTTCTCCAGGACGGTCTTCGACTCGTCGAGCTGCGGCTCCTGCATGAGGATGCCGACGCTGAACCCGGGCGAGAGGAACGCGTCACCGTTGGACGGCTGCTCAAGACCGGCCATGATCTTCAGCACCGTGGACTTACCGGCGCCGTTGGGGCCCACGACACCGATCTTGGCGCCAGGCAGGAAGCTCAGGGTGACGTCATCAAGAATCACCTTGTCGCCGTGCGCCTTGCGCGTCTTGCGCATGGTGTAGATGTACTCAGCCAAGAGAAACCGTCCGGCAATCAGTGAGTGGGCAGATACACCCCATCTTGCCGTACAGCCAGCCCCCGGCGAAAACCGGATGGTCGCCCACCGGATCCCCGCCTCGCGTGCGGTAGCCGTACGACTACCGCACGCTGCGACTTCCGGTCCCTTACCCCTCGGTGACCGGTCCCTTACTCCTCGGTAGAGGTCTCCTACTCCTCGGTGGACGTCTCCGCCGGGGCGTCCTTCTTGCGCAGGAAGAACACCGCCGCGCCACCGACCACGACGAACGCCACCGCGATGCCGATGATCAACGGGGTGTTGCTGGAGCTGCCGGTCTCGGCCAGGTCACCGCCGCCTCCGATGGTGGTGCCGCCCGCCGACGCGGGGCTCGGCTCGGAGACGGGCTGTGTCTTGTTGGTGATCGTGTCGCCCGCCGTGCGGCAGTCGAGCACGCCCTTGAACCGCTTCTCCGAGCCGTTCGCCCCGTTGATCGTGAAGTCGTAGGACTGGTCCTCCTGCAGCGGGATCGTCACGGTCTGTGACTCGCCCGCCTTGATGGTGTGCTTGAAGTCCATCAAGCGGAAGGTGAAGGGCTTGTCGCCCTTGTTGGCCGCGGTGATGTCCACACCGCTCTTGGCGCAGTTCTTCTCGGCCGAGAGGGCGGGCAGCGCTCCCTCGGCGGCCCAGTTGGCCGTCGCCGTCGCCGACACCGACGACTCGCTGGAGCCCGCGAGGATCTGCGTCTGGCTCCTGGTCTCGGACGCGAAGGCCCGGCCGACCGGCACGGTGGTCGACGTCTGCACGGACAGCGCGGCCGAGCCGTCCGGTGCGTCCTTCGGCACGTCGAAGTAGAGACGGCTGCCATTGCCCGCGGACTTCACGGGCTTGCCGTTCCTCCCGACGACCTTCACACCGCTCGCCACGGAGTCCGCGGGCGGCGTGACCGTCACCGATTCGGCGTCGGTCCGCACGGTGACCGGGCCGATCTTCTTCCCCGCACGGCCCGATACGGCGGGCGGCTCCAGGGTCAGCGACGCCTTGGGCTCGGCGCTGCTGCGCGCGCTCTTGTACAGATAGTCGGCGAGCTTCTCGGCCTGCGGGTCGACGGCGTCGACCTTCGCCCCGTCGGAGTACCGCCAGATCGCCACCTGGGTGCCGGCCGCGGCGGTCTGCGCGGTGAGGGATCGCGCGCCCGCCTTGCGGGCCAGCTCCGCGAGGTCGTTCACCTGCGGATACGAGTGCTGCAGGATCCAGCGGATCTTGCCCGCGTCCCGGTTGCCGTTCAGTGAGGTGCCGCTCCAGGGGGTCTCCTGGTACTTGGCGTCCTTCTGCGTGGGGTTGAGGATGTCGATGCAGTACGTCTGCAGGGCGCCGCCGCCCTCCACGGACATCTCGAAGAGCCCCGCGGGCACCCGCTGCGAGCTGCCGTTGTCACGGATGACGGCCTGGTCGAACGTCTGCAGCCCGCCCAGCGTCGCGACGGCTCCGCCCCGGTGCTGCGGCGTCTCCTCCGCCGCGGCCGCGCCCGCGACGGTCAGCCCGCCCGCCAGGGCCAGACCCGCCGCCATGGTCACTGCGGCGAGACGGGCGGCGCCTCGGCTACGTATGGACAACGCAGAAAACACTGAATTCCCCTCCGGGCGGGACCCGTTCACAACGTTGGGGGGTGGTCCCGCCAGCAGACTGAATGGGGCAGGATCACCTGCCACCTGCGTGACATCACCTGCCGACTGCCCCGTGAGCTACGTCCGGCATCCTAAGGAAACGCCGCATCACGAGCCCCACGCATAGCGCCGGACGGCGGATCCGACTCGGAATCGTTATCCCCAACAACCGCTCCGAGCTGGGCTTATCGACAAATCAATGCCACCCATTCGCCGATATGCCGTACTTCGGCGGTCTCGATGAGGGACCTTTCGACGGTCTCTGCACGAGGCCGTCTGACTCCACGTCACCCCACCGGCTCGGGCTCCCTCTCCCGCACCCCGGCGGTATCTTCGCCCCGCCCCGCCGCCGGTTCCGTCAGCGCCGGATTGCCCCTTCCCACCCTCCGGAACGCCGCGGTCCCGCGCGACAGATCGTGTCCGATGGCCACCGCCTCGATGTCCGCCGATGTCCAGTGCTGGCCACCCCGCTCCTCGTCCCGCACCTTCAACCGGCCCTGCACGATCACCGGTTCGCCGACGGACACAGACCCCTGCACGTTCGTCCCCAGCCCCCGCCAGGCCCAGACCGTGAAGAAATTGGTGTGCCCATCGGTCCATGTGCTCTTCGCCGCGTCGTAATACCGCGCTGTCACCGCGAGCCGGAACCGCGCCACCGGTCCCGACGGCAGCTCCCGATACACCGGCGTCGTCGCGACATTGCCCACTACCGTCACCAAGGTCTCGTTCATCGCCGAACCCCTCCCCCGCTTCATCCGTTGTCCGCAGCCCCGCGGCTGTGATCTCAGATTGCACCGGTCCGGCCGATCCCGCTGAGCCCTGTGGGCCACCACCCGATTGTGGAAAACTCCGTCACCCGATCGGGGAACGGGCCCCCGACACCCGCACGTACTGCTCCCTGACCTCCCGGTACCGCAGCAGCTCCGCCGCCACCGGGTCGAGGACTCTCGCCCGCCCGCACCCGGCCGCCGCCTCCCGCAGCCGCCGTTCCGCGTCGTGCCCGTACCGGCGCGCGGGCCCCCGCGCCGCCATCCGGCTCGCCCACTCCACGCACGGACCGCCCACGATGCCCGCCAGCATCAGCAGCGCGGGCACGCCCAGGTTCGGCGTGGCGACCCCGATGATCTGCCCCACCAGCCAGATGCCGCCCACGACTTGCAGCAGCGTCATCGCCGCCTGGGCCAGCACCGCGACCGGCCACCAGCCGGGGCGCGGCGGCCGCCCGCTCGGCACACCCGCCGTCACCGCGAGCTCGTCGAGCGCCTCGGGAAGACCTTCGGCGCCGCGCACCGCGGCCTCCCGCACGGCCTGCCCCCAGGGCGTGGGCAGCCCTGTCGCCGCCTCGTCGGCCACCGTGCGCACGGCGTGCTCCACCCGCTGACGCGCCGTCGCCTCCTCGTCCACGGGCGTGAGGGCGACCGGTGTCGGGACGCCCTGCGAGTAGCGTCGGGCGTCGTACCAGCGCCACAGCCTGAACCAAGGGTCGCCGCACGCCTTCCCGGCATGCCTGCGCCAGGCCCGCTCCGCGGCGTCCCCCGCGGCTGCCGCGCCCACGGCGTCCGCGAGCCGGTCGGCGAACTCCTCACGCGCTTCCTCGCTGAGCCCGATCCGCCCGCGGTTGCGTCCGGCGTGTGCCCCGGTGACGTACACCGGACGCAGATGTTCCGCGGCGGCGTCCACGTCCGCGGAGATGCGCCGGGCCGCGGCGCCCCTCTCCTGCGTGAACTGGCCCAGTGCCTCGCGCAGTTCGCCCACGCCCTCGCCGGTCAGCGCGGAGATCGAGAGCACCGTGGCGCCCGGCTCCCCGTGCTCGCCGAGCGCGACGCCGTCCTCGTCCAGGAGCCTGCGCAGATCGTCGAGCACCTGGTCGGCGGCGTCCCCGGGGAGCCGGTCGATCTGGTTGAGCACTACGAAGGTGACTTCGGCGTGCCCTGCCATGGGCCTCAGATAGCGCTCGTGGAGCATCGCGTCGGCGTACTTCTCCGGGTCGACGACCCAGATGACGGCGTCGACGAGGGCCAGGATGCGGTCGACGTGCTCGCGGTGCTCACCGACCGCCGAGTCGTGGTCGGGCAGATCGATCAGGACGAGCCCCTGGAGCTCGTCGGCACCGGGCCCCTGGAGCGGGCGGCGGCGCAGTCGCCCGGGAATCCCGAGCCGGTCGAGGAGGCCCGCGGCGCCGTCCGTCCAGCTGCATCCGATGGGCGCGGCGGTGGTCGGCCTGCGCACCCCGGTCTCCGAGATCATCACCCCGGCGAGGGAGTTGAAGAGCGTCGACTTGCCGCTGCCGGTGGCCCCCGCGATGGCGACGACGGTGTGCCGTTCGGAGAGCCTGCGCCGGGCGGCGGCCTCGTCCAGGACACGGCCCGCTTCGGCGAGCGTGCCGCTGTCGAGGCGGGCGCGGGAGAGCCCGACGAGTTCGCGCAGGGCGTCGAGGCGGGCGTGGAGGGGGCCTTCTTGTGGAGGGTTGGGGGTGGGGGTAGTGGAGGGGGCGTGGGAGGGGGTGCTGGTGGGAGTGCTGGTGAGGCTGCTGGTGGGGTTTACGGAGGGGGCGTACGAGCGGAGTCCGGCGTCGGCGTCCGAGCCCACGCTCGCGCCCATGCCCATGCCCGCACCCGTACCCGCACTCGCGCCCGAGCCCGAGGGCCGTTGTACGCCCGCGACGCGTCGGGCGATGAGGCCGTCGTCCCAGGCGGGTCCGGAGCGGCTGCTGGGGCGGCTGCCGGGGGGCGTGTCGCGCCCTTCGCCGCCTGCGCGTCCCTCGCGGGCCTGTTCGCCCTCCGGCTCGCTCCGGTCACCGGGGTTGACCCGATCGGCTCTCTCGGCGTGATCGGCGTGATCGGCGTGATCAGTGCGATCGGACTGATCAGCTCGATCGGCGTGATCGGACTGATCGGCGTGATCAGTGACGGCGGTCACCGCGGTCACCTCTCCTTCTGCAGTACGGACAGGGCAGCGATCAGCTCGGCCTGGGGTTCCGGATGCACCTCTAGGGCGTCCAGGGGGGCGAGCCTGCGCTCCCGTTCGGTGTTGAGGACCTTCTCCAGGTAGTCGGTCAGCAGGCGCCCGCCCCGGTCACGCAGCCGGACCGCGGCCTGAGCGCCGGTCCGCTCGGCGAGTACCTCCCCAGCCCCGCGCGCCCGCCGTCCGCCGAGCAGCGCCGTGGCGAGCAGCGCGGCGACGACCTCGGGGTCGGGAAGAGCGTTCTTGTCGACGCGTTCGAGGCAGCGCACCTCGTCCTCGGCGTACTCCTCCAGTTCGCGCCGCCACCTGCGGACGGCCATCCCGATGCGGTGCTCGGCGCTCTCGGTCTCCGGGTCGCGCCCGGCGAGGCCCGGGGCCCCAGCGGCGGGTTCGCGCCGCCAGGCCTCGTCGATGCGCTCGTCGGCGGCGGTGACGGCGCACAGCAGCAGCGCCTCCAGGCTCTCGGCGATGGCGTCGAGCAGTTCACCGGCGCCGCAGTCGAGCGGGTAGCTGCGCCACCGCTTCAGGGCTCCTCCGGCGAGTACACCGCCCGCCTGCAAACGCCTCCCCACGCGCGCGTGCTCACTCTCGTACGCCTCGTCGACGGCGGAGGTGAGCCGCAGCGCGGCGGCGTACTGGGCGGCGACGGCGCCCGCCAGCTCCGGCATGCGGGAGTCGAGGGACCCGATGACGCCCAGGGCGGTGCGGGCGACGGCCCGGGTGCGGACAGCGGGTTCCTGGACGTGATGGGCGAGCCAGGCGCGCAGGGGGGCGACGGCGGTGACGGGGAGCAGCCCGCCGCCGCCCGCGGACTCGGGCAGTTCGGGCACGGTGAAGCGCGGTACGTCGCCGAGGCCCGCCTTGGCGAGCAGCGCCCCGTACTGCCGTGACACCTCGGTCACGACCTGGTGGGGCACGCGGTCGAGGACCGTGACGAGGGTGGCGTCGTGCTCCTTGGCGGTGCGCAGCAGGTGCCAGGGCACGGCGTCGGCGTACCGCGATGCGGTGGTGACCATGACCCACACGTCGGCGGCGGAGATCAGTTCGGCGGCCAGGACGCGGTTGTCGGCGACGAGGGAGTCGATGTCGGGGGCGTCCAGGAGGGCGAGTCCGCGGGGCAGGCTCTGCGCGGTCTCGATGCGCAGGGCGTGCTCCTCCTCGCCGACGATCGCCTGTACGTCCGCGCTCTCGTCCTCGTCCCCGCTCTCCCCGCCGCCCATGTCCTCGCCGGAGTCCTGACGGGGCACCCACACGCGCGTGAGGTCGGGCAGGATCCTCATCCCGGAGAACCAGTGATGGTCGTCCGGATGGCAGACGAGCACTGGCGTGCGCGTGGTGGGCCGCAGCACACCCGCCTCACTGACCTGCCGCCCCACGAGGGAGTTCACGAGGGTGGACTTGCCGGCTCCGGTGGATCCGCCGACGACGGCCAGAAGGGGCGCTTCGGGAGCCTTGAGCCGGGGCACGAGATAGTCATCGAGCTGTGCCAACAGCTCGTCACGGTTGGCACGCGCGCGTGGCGCCCCTGGCAGGGGGAGCGGAAAGCGTGCGGCGGCGACACGCTCGCGCAGGGCGGAGAGTGCGTCAAGCAACTGAGGCCGTACGTCCAAGGTCACCACATGCGAAGAATGCCCAATTTTGGCGGCTTTCTGAAGCATATGGCTGCCTCTGCGCGCCGATCGGACACAGGTGATGGAAGGGACGACCGGGGGCGCAGGCATAACGAGTGCACAACACCCGGGGCGTGAGACGCCAAAAGCGATGCGAGATTCGTACCTGCCTGCGATTATCAGGATCGCTTCACCGAACCTCCACATCACGGCGCGGAGGCGAAGCACCAGGGACAGGGACCAAGGAGCCCTATCCTTGTCCCCGGCAAGGTCACGGATCTCCCCCACATCCGGCTCCATGCCACCGGCCACACCCGGCCCCCGTAGCTCAGTGGATAGAGCAGGCGCCTTCTAAGCGCTTGGCCGCAGGTTCGAGTCCTGCCGGGGGCGCTTCTGTCCGTGCGGTGTTCCGCCCTCCCCTAAGGAGGGCGTTTTTGTGCGGCGTGGCCCCTTGCCGCCGGGCCGATCGCGCTCCTTCGGGACCACAGCGGGGCCGCCCGCTCCACACGTACTGCCGCGCGGCGGTGTCATCGACCTGGCCCGCACGGCCGCCCGGCACCCGCCGCCCGCAAGGACGGGACCGCCGGACGGCCATTCGTCAGCAGGTCACTTCGGTGTTCGTCGGACCGAGCGACCGAGCGACCGAGCGCATTTCTACTCCAGTAGCTTTCGCCTGGTGCCGTAGCTTGCCAACGCCATCTGGAATCACCAGATGCCGCGCAGCAGAGCGACCGGAGAGTCACCCATGCCCCGAGAGGCGCCGTACCTTGCCGTAGCCGATGCACTGTACGCACGGATTCTCGCGGGAGAGTGGGCGGTTGGGGAGCGGCTGCCGTCCCGGGCACGGCTTGCCGAGGAGTACGGGGTCGGGCGCAACGTCACGCAGAGGGCCGTGGACCACTTGGTCGTCAAGGGGCTCCTCGAGGGGCGCGCGGGCTCGGGCACCTACGTGCGGCGGCCGCGCGAGCGGCTGCGGATGGTCCGTTCGCGGCACCGTGAGCGCCTGGACGGCTCCCCCTCCCTTGCCGGGATGAAGGAGCGGGGCAGGGCCAACGCCTGGGATTCGCACAGCCAGGCGCGTGTTCCCGCCCCTGAGGCAATCGCCGAGCGGCTCGCCATCAGCCCCGGGGACCTCTGTGTCAACACGCAGTACGAGTTCCTCGCCGACGGGCAACCCGTGCAGCTCTCCGACTCCTGGGAGCCGATGGCCCTCACGGGCGGAACGCCGGTCGTGTTGCCCGAGGCGGGGCCCCTCGCGGGAAAGGGGGTGGTTGAGCGTATGCGCTCGATCGGCGTGGACGTCGAGAGCGTGGTCGAACTGCCACGTCCGGCTCGTGCCACACAGGCGCAGGCGAACCTGCTGGGGATCAGCGTCGGGGACCTGGTGCTGCAGATCGAGCGGACCATCTACGACACCGGCGGGCATCCGGTGGAAACCGCCGACATGGTCATTCCGGACGTGCGCCGGGAAGTGGCCTACGAGTTCGTGGTCGACCATCCGCAGCCGCTGAAGCCGACAGGGCACCCCTTCGAAGCCGACAGCAGGTAACTCGCATGCCAATATCCTCCCGGCCCGGACTCTTACGCGATCCGGACTTCGGGCGTTTGTTTGCCGCCACTGCGCTCGGCCAGTTGGGCGACCGCATCATTTTTCTGGCGCTGCCGCTGGTTGCCGTCGTGACATTGAATTCCGACGAGTTCCAGGTTGGATTACTGACCGCGATGACCACGGCGGGCTCACTCCTGGTCGGACTTCCGGCAGGCGCATGGGTGGACCGCATGCGGAAGCGATCGGTGATGATCAGCACTGATCTCGCCAGGGCTGTGGTCCTCTTGTCGATACCGGTGGCGTGGTGGTCGGGTCTCTTGACGATCTGGTGGCTCTTCACGGTCGCGTTGGTTCACGGTGTGCTGACGGTCTTCTTCGATGTCGCGTACGTCAGCTATCTGCCCCACCTGGTGGGACGCGACAACCTCGTTGAGGGAAACTCGAAACTCTCGACGATACGCTCGGTCACCAGCATCAGTGGACCAGGGATGGCAGGGCCCCTGGTCGGCTTGCTCGGAGCCCCCGCAACGCTTTTGGTGAGTTCGGCCGGGATGGCGATGTCGGGTCTACTCGCGACCGGCATCCGCAGACGCGAACACAAGCCAGAGTCGAGTGAGCGCCCTCAACTGCTTCGAGATATCAAGCAGGGGTTGAAGTTCGTTCTCAAGCAGCCTGTCTTGCGTGCAACGATCCTGGGGGATGCCGTATTCAATCTCTTCCTGGTCATGTATCAGGCCATGTTGATGGTCTTCCTGGAGAGGGAGATGGGCCTTGGGGCCTTCGGCATCGGCCTCGTTCTGTCGGGAATGGGCTGCGGTGCCCTACTGGGTGCACTCTCGGCGAAGAAGGTCTCGCAGCGGGTCGGACAAGGGCCCGTCATCTGGCTCGCGCCGCTGGTGACGTGTCCGCTGACAGTCCTGATGCCGTTTGCGCGACCGGGTTGGAGCGTATGTGTGGCGGCGATCGGACTCGCCGGTCTTTCACTGGGTGGAGTCGTCCGCGTGGTGGCCCAGTCGAGCTTCCAGCAAGCCCTCACGCCCGATGATCTCCTGGGCCGGATGAGCGCGACAGCCCGATTCGTGTCCTGGGGCGGCATCCCTCTCGGTGGAGTCCTGGGTGGAGCCTCGGGCTCTGTTTTCGGGGCAGCAGCCACATTGTGGATCGGCACAACTGGCATGACATTGAGCTTTCTCCCGAACTTCCTCTCACCGCTTCGGACGATGCGCACGTTGCCCAGCGAAAAGGATCCCGTGCTCGCGCCCTGAGGCCGCGGCGCCGGTCCGCCGCTTCCCGCCCGCGGCCGTGACGACATGGCCGGGCCGCACTAGGCTCCGCCCCACAACGGGGTGGTAGTCATGACGCAACCAGATCCTTCGGATCGTCGCATCAGGGACAGTCTGACCCAGGCCGGTGAGCGGGTCGATGCGCGGCTGGTGGAGTTCATCCGCTGGTACCAGCTTCGTCCCAGGCGGGCGCCGGACGAGGACGCTGCGGATCAGCACGCGGGTTCGGATTCGAGGAAGTGGGGCGCGGTGGGGCGCGCCACCATCGTGCTGGGGCTCGCCCAGGCCGGCCTGCCCGCCGTGGCGATCATGGGCCTGTACACCGCACTGGCCAACGTCGAAGAGGCCCAGGCCACGATGCTCAAATCGCTCGACAAGAAGGCCTCGCTCCTTCTTGACGGTCCGCTGCGCACGGCCCAGTTGCTGGTGCGCGAAGCGGCACGCATCGGCTTGTCCGATCCCCGCTATGCCACGACGCTGCAGCAGGCGTGGGACCGGTTCTTCGATGCGTACGGCTTGGCGGGCTCGCCGCAGAGTCGAGCGGTCGTCCAGATGCACCTGGGCCAGGTGAGCCTGCTGCTCGGTCGGCACGAGGACGCCGCCCACTGGATGATGGAGAGTTACCGCTGCGCCCGCGAAGCCATCGACGTGCTTGCGGCAGGCTCCAACGACGGACGGGTTCTGCGCAGCAAGTGGGGCACAGCAGCGAGCGTCTATGTCTCCCCGGTGGGTCTCGCCTTGTTCGCCCGGAAGCTGGGGAAGATCCGGAAGGCGCAGTACTCCCTCGAGGCGACCCGCTCCTACGTGGAGTTCGTCAACGCGGTCGCGGCCAGCGCCAATGCCGTCTCCACGCACGCCACTGCAGCCGGGCTCAGTATTGAGCGGCTCTCCCTCAACGAGTTCGTCATTCGGGAAGTGCCGCTGCCTTAGCGTGCGTCGGCGTGCGTCGGCGTGCGTCGCGAGATCGGCGAAGGGCCCTTCCGGGGCGGTCGGACGGTTGGCCCGGTCAGCCGGTCACTTCTGCTTGACCGGCGGGCACGTGCCCGTGTCCTCGCCGATCGAGTTGATCTCGGCGTTCGAGCGGGAGTCGCCCGCGTAGTTGACCTGGTCCGTGCACTTCTTGTTGGGGTCCTTCGGCGTGCCCGTCGGCTTCTCGGACTTCTGGACCGGCGGGCAGGTGCCGGTGTCCGCGCCGATGGAGTTGATCTCGGCGTTCGAACGCGGGTCGCCCGCGTAGTTCAGCTGGTCCGTGCACTTCGTGTCGGACTGCGACTTCTTGACCGGCGGGCAGGTGCCCGTGTCCGCGCCGATGGAGTTGATCTCGGCGTTCGAGCGCGGGTCGCCCGCGTAGTTCAGCTGGTCCGTGCACTTCGTGCCGGACTTGGCGGGCGTGCCCGACGCCTTGTCCTTCGCGGCGTCGGGCTTCGAGGTGTCGGGCTTCGACGCGCTCGCGTCCGACGACGAGCTGCTCTCGGAAGAGGACGCGTTGTCGGCGCCGTCGTTGTTGCATGCCGTCAGCGCCAGGCCGAGGGCCACTGCGGTCATGGTCAGGGCCGAGATCTTCCGAGTGCGCATTCTGGTCTCTGTCCTCTGCGTGGGGGCTGCCGCTCCTGGGGAGCAGGCGGGCGAGTGAACTGGGCGGCTGTTCGTCCGTGTCGCTTTCTGTCCTGTCAGACAGTCGGCGTGGTTGCCTCGGTTTCATCTTGATCGTTCCCAGTACACGTTCGTGACATGACAGTTGTCGTGTCGTGAACTCCACGTCGGAGGTGCGGGTGTGCTGCTGTGCTGCTGTGCTGCGATGTGTTGCTTGGGGTGTTCGAACGCAGCGCCCCGCCCTACGGTGACCCGATGACGTCGATCAAGAAGTTCCAAGTCACCTTCGACTGCGCGGAACCCGAGCGCCTCGCTCGCTTCTGGTGCGAAGTGTTGGGGTATGTCGTACCGCCGCCGCCGGACGGGTTCGCCACTTGGGACGACTTCACCCGCTCGCAGCCGCCGGAGCAGCGGGACTCCTGGTTCGCCTGCAGTGATCCCACGGGCGTGGGCCCGCGGCTGTACTTCCAGCGCGTCCCCGAAGGGAAGGCCGCCAAGAACCGGGTCCATCTCGATGTGCGGGTCGGCACGGGGCTCGTGGGCGAGGAGCGCCTCGCCGTGCTTGAAGCCGAGTGCGCACGGCTGGTTCCGCTCGGGGCCGTACACCTGCAGACGCTGTACGACGGCAATGATTCCTGCATCCCGATGCAGGACATCGAGGGCAATGAGTTCTGTATCGACTGAAGGGGTGCCCTGAGGTGCCCTGTCGACTGAGGGGGCGCCCTGGGACGCCCCCTCCCCTTCGCTACTTCCGGGCCTCGCAGGACCCCTTACCCCGCAGCGTCAGCACGCGGGCCGCCGCGAGGATCGGCAGGAACAGGAGCATCCAGGCCGCTGTGGACCAGCCCATGACCGCCCAGGCGACCAGCACCAGCGCCAGGTAGGTGATGGTGAGCAGCAGGAGGTCCTTCTTCTTGCTCATGGGGCGTGACTCGTTCCTCTTCGGGGTCGGGTGCGACTGCGGGTGCGACTGCGGGTGCGGCTGCGGGTGCGGGTGCGGGAGCGGGAGCGGCTGCGCAGGGCTCGTCAGCACTTGTAGCGCTTCCAGTTCGTGATGACGCCCACGTAGCTGACCTTCCACTCCACGCACTGGTTGGCCTTCGCGGCGTCCTGCATCTGGCCACGCAGGGAGCCTGCCTGGGCGGTCAGGGCGGCTCCGCAGCCCGCCGCGGCCACCGCGTTGGGGATCTTGGCGCAGGCCATGACCGTCGCCACCGCAGCGAAGTGGTACACCGAGGTCTTGGCCATGTCCTTCACCTCCTTCTTGCTGAAGCGGAGGTATATGGACCAGCCCAGCGAGACCTTCGGGTCGGCGACCACCGGGAACGCGGTGTCGGCCGTGACGTCGACCGTCTGCGTCAGCTTGTCGCCGTCGAGGCGGTACCGGGTCGGCACGGCCTTGCCGTTGGCGTCCTTGGCCCAGGGCGCGTCGATCGCGCCCAGGACCTCGGTGTCCTCGCCCCCGCCTTCACCTTCACCCTCGCCGTGGCTCTTGGTGATCAGGAAGCCGTTCTCGCCGTCCTCCGTCAGCCGCGTGCCCTCCGGGAGCTTCAGCGAGAAGTCGTGGGTCGTCGGCGCCTTCGCGTCCTTCAGCGTCACCAGCGTGCGGGCCGCGCCGTCCGACGTGGGCTGCACGGCGATGTCCGTCGACGGGGCGGCGTCGGGGTAGACCACCGTGCCCGCCCCGGCCGCCACGCCCTCGGTGCCCTTCGTCTCCGGGAGGCCGAGCGAGACGTCGGCGTTCGGTGCGTCGAGCAGTACGTCGCCGTCGGCCGTCGCCGGTGCCGTTACCGTCACCTTCCCTTCGCCCGTCTGTCCGCTGCCCCTGCGGCCGTCCAGCTTGGTCAGGTCCGCGGTTCCGGTCGCCTTCTCGACGACCTCGGCCGCCCGCGCCGCCGCCGACGACGGCACCTCGCCGACTGCGGTTGCGGCTGCGGCCGCGGGGGCCATCGTGCCGAGCACTGCACCCGCCGTCGCCGCCGCGATGAAACCTGCGGCGATGCGTCTCGTCTTCTGCGTGCTCTTCTGCGCGCTCTTCTGCATGGGCTTCTTCGTGGTCTTCATGGGTCCCTCCCGATTTTGCGCATACGAAGGCACCCCGAGCCCTCGAAGAGGATCCCCGCCCGGGGTGCCGCCAATACTTTTACACACGTGTAGAAGTTGGAGGAGGGGACTTTGGTCCCGACCACGCATTTCACGCGCCGTAAAGATCCTCGATCTCCGCCGCGTACGCCGCCGTCACCGCATGGCGCTTGATCTTCAGGGAGGGGGTCAGCAGGCCGTTGTCCTCCGTGAACTCGCCGCCGACGATGGCGAATTTGCGGATCGACTCGGCCTTGGAGACCGCCGCGTTCGCGTAGTCCACCGCCTTCTGGACCTCCGCGATCATCCTCGGGTCGCGGGCCAGCTCTTCGAGCGGCGTGTCCTTCGGGCGCTTGCGTACGGTGAGCCAGTGGTCGACGGCCTCGGGGTCGAGGGTCACGAGCGCGGCGACGTACGAGCGGTTGTCGCCGACGACGATGCACTGTCCGACCGGCGACCGGCTGCGCAGCCGGTCCTCCAGGACGGCGGGCGAGACGTTCTTGCCGCCGGACGTGACGAGGATGTCCTTCTTGCGGCCGGTGATCGTGAGGTAGCCCTCGCCGTCCAGTGCTCCCAAGTCACCCGTGGCGAACCACTCGTTGGTCAGCACGGCGTCGGTCGCGGCCGGGTTCTTCCAGTACGAGCCGAAGACGATGCCGCCCTTGATCAGCACCTCGCCGTCGTCCGCGATGCGCACGGCCGTGCCCGGCACGGGCAGCCCGACCGTCCCGGGGCGGGGCTTGAGGGGTGGGGTGATGGTGGCGGCGGCCGTGGTCTCGGTCAGCCCGTACCCCTCGTAGATGATGATCCCGGCGGCGTAGAAGAAGAGGTTGAGGTTGCGGTCCAGGGGGGAGCCGCCGCTGATCGCGTAACGCAGCCTGCCGCCGACCTCCTTGCGGATGCGGCGGTAGACGAGGAGGTCGTACAGCGCCAAGCCCGCGCGCAGGCCGAGGGACGGGCCCGGGCCGCTCCCGTCGAGGAACTTGTTCAGGTACGCCTCGCCGAAGCGCACCGCGATCCGTTCGGCCCGGTCGAACGAGGCGGCGCGGCCGATCTTCTCGGCGGTCGCCCGGCCGGTCTCGTGGATCTTCTCGAAGAGGTACGGGACGCCGACGACGAACGTCGGCCTGAACGCCCGGAGTTCCGGCCGGAGTTCGTCCGGCTTGATGCTGGGACAGTGGCCGAGCTCGATGCGGGCCATCATGCAGGCGATCTGGATGCTGCGGCCCAGGATGTGGGCGAGCGGCAGGAAGAGGAGGGTCGAGGCGACCTGTCCCGTGACCTCCTTGAAGACGGGGTGCAGGAGCTCGACGGTGTTCGCCGCTTCCGCGTGCAGATTGCCGTGCGTCAGGACGCAGCCCTTGGGGCGGCCCGTGGTGCCCGAGGTGTAGCAGAGGGTCGCGATCGAGTCCGGGGTCAGCGCGGACCTGCGTTTCGTGACCTCCTCATCGGACAAGTCCCTTCCCAGGGTGACGAGTTCCGTCATCGCGCCACCGTCGATGTGGCGTACGCGTGGGGGCTCGTCGAGTGCGGCCACGGCCCCCTCGGCCGTCGTCGCGTTCTCCGCCGTCTCCGCTATGAGGAGGCAGGAGCCCGAGTCGCGGACGATCCACTCGATCTGTTCCGCCGAGGACGTCGCGTAGATGGGCACGGTCTGGCCGCCCGCCGCCCAGATCGCGAAGTCGAGGACCGCCCACTCGTAGCGGGTACGGGACATGAGGGCGACGCGGCCGCCGGGTTCGAGGCCGTCCGCGATCAACCCCTTGGCCACGTCCGTCACTTCGCGTGCGAACGCGGCGGCGGTGACGGGGCGCCACTGGCCGTCCTGCTGGCCGTGCTGCTGGCCGTCCTGCTGGCCTACCTGCTTGCGACGCAGGACCACGGCGTCGGGGGCCTCGACCGCGTTCGTGAAGGGGATGTCCGCGGTGCTGCCCGCGGTGGCCCTCGGTACGAGCGGGGCGGTGCGTGCCTCGCGCACCGTGCCGTGCTCGTCCTTGACGAGTTCGACCTCGGCGCGCTCCGCCAGGTCGCTGTGGCGCTGTGCTCTCTTCAGATCCTTGCGTACGCCCATGGCAGCTCCCGGCTTCCGGTTCCCAGCTGATGTGCAGGTGATCGGCGCGCGTACTTACTCACGGGTCAACTTACTGGCACGTAAGGAAAATTCAAGGGGCGGATCGATTACGGTTCACCCCGCCCCCTCGTCCCGTCACCGACTTCCAGCTCCTCAGCCCGTCACCGGCTTCCAGCCCCTCAGCCCGTCACCGGCTTCCAGGCCTCGCCCTCCAGCACCCGCCCCATCCCGACCCACACCATGTTCATCAGCCGGAGCGTCACGCCCTCCGGGGACTGGTCGGGGTGCCGGGCCATCCAGTCCGTCAGCGAGTCCGCCGCGCCGACCAGCGCGTGTGTCACGAAGTCCGCGTCCTCGTCCGTGAGTTGCCCGGTCGGGCCGCCCTCCGCGATGCCCGCCCGCACCAGATCCGCGACCTCCGCCATCACCGCACGGCGGGCCTCGGCGACCGCCGTCGCGATGGCCTCGCTCAGCTCCGAGGCCTGGCGGTGCAGCACCACCCAGCTGTCGCGGTGCTCGGAGACGAACGCGAAGAACGCGAGGAGCCCCGCGTACAGCCGGAGTTCGGGGGTCGTGCCGCTCGCCGTCGCCGCGCCCTGGAAGGCGCCCACCAGGCGGTCCGCCTCGCGTCGCAGGCAGGCGAGGAAGAGGCCCTCCTTGGAGTCGAGGTACAAATACACCATCGGCTTGGAGATTCCGGCCAGTTCGGCGATCTCGTCCACCGAGGCGCCGTGATAGCCACGCTTGGCGAAGACCTGGACCGCCACATCGACGATCTGCCGCTCACGCTCACGCCGTGGCACCCGGCGCCTGCGCGGGCCGGGTGCGCCATCGGATGCCGGTGCGCCTTCGGATGCCGGTGCGCCTTCGGATGCCGGTGCGCCTTCGGATGCCGGTGCGCCTTCGGACGTGCCACTCATGTGCCGCTCACCCTTGTCAGCCTCCCTGGTGACGATTTACCTTACCCCTTAGTAAGTTTACTCCAAAGTAAGGAGATTGACGTGGCTGATGCCATCAGCAAGATCACCGAGCTCGACTTCGCCCGCGTCACGCCCGACGAGTTCGCGCGGATCGTGAAGGGGCTCTCCAGCAAGGAGTTCGCCGAGATCGCGGAGGACGGCGCGCTGCGCGGCCGTATCCTCCACGAGGTCTTCGACCGGATGGAACGGCAGTTCAAGCCGGAGGCCGCCGCCTCGCTGACGGCACTCATCCGCTGGAAGATCACCGGCAGCGGCGACAACGAAGACGTGGTGTACGAGACGGACATCGCCGACGGCACCTGTGTCGTGCGCGAGGGACGCTCGGAGTCCGAGCCACGGGTCACGCTCATCCTGGCCGATGCCGAGTTCCTCAAACTGGTGTCCGGGAACGTGGGTCCCGTCGCACTGTTCATGATGCGCAAGGTAAGGGTTGTGGGTGATGTGGCGCTGGCTGCCGGGCTCACCCGTTACTTCGACATTCCCAAGGTCTGAGGTCCCGCAGGTCGGGGCATCGTCGGCGGCCAGGTCCCGTCGCCGTCACTCAAGCCGTCATTGACCTGCGCCGATGTAGCGGTCATGACGACGTCTGCGTACACCTCCGTCCGTGGCCCCGAAACCGTCGCCGAGCCCTCCCCCGGAGCGCTCGGCCGATGGCGGGCCCACATCCGGCTCGGGGTCTGTCTGCTGCCCGCGCTCGTCATCGGCATCGCCGGATTCCAGCGGCGGTGGATGTCCGACGACGGGCACATCTACGTCCGTACGGTCCGGCAGGTGCTGGCGGGCAACGGCCCCGTCTTCAACGCGGGCGAGCGCGCCGAATCGTCCACCGGCACCCTGTGGCAGTGGCTGCTCGTGGCGGGCGGGGCGATGGGGGCCGATGTGGCGACCCTGGCGATGTACGGGGGGCTGCTGCTGACCGTCGCCGGGTTCGCGCTCGCCGGGATCGGGGCGCTGCGGCTGCGGTCGCGGTCTCAGTCTCAGTCTCAGTCTCAGTCTCAGTCTCAGTCTCAGTCTCAGTCTCGGGGAGGCCACAGGGGCAGGGTCCTCGTGCCGTGTGGTGCCCTCGTCCTGCTCGCGCTGCCGCCCGTCTGGGACTTCGCCACCTCCGGCCTGGAGACGGGGCTCGCCACCTGCTGGATCGCGGGCGCCTGGCTCGCACTCGTCGCACGCCCCCGCTCGCTCGTGACCTGCGCCGTCCTGGGGCTCGGGCCCCTCGTGCGGCCCGATCTGGCGCTGGTGTCGGTGGTCTTCCTGGCCGCGCAGTGGGTGACGGTACGGCCCTCGTGGCGCGGGGCGCTCGCCGGGGCGGGGGCCGCCGGGGCGCTGCCCGTCGCGTACGAGATCTTCCGCATGGGCTACTACGGGCATCTGATGCCGCTGCCCGGCGTCACCAAGGAGGCCTCGCGGAGCCTGTGGGGGCGAGGCTTCGACTATCTCTGGGACTTCGCGGGACCGTACGCGCTGTGGGTTCCGGTGGTGGCGATGGCGGGGGTCGGCGCGGCGGCGCTGTCCGGGGGGAGGCCCTGGGGACGGCCGGTACAGCACGTACGCACCTCAGTGACCGCTCCTGTCGTCGCGCCCCTCCTCGCAGGAGCCCTGTGCTGGGTCTACGTCATCAAGGTCGGCGGCGACTTCATGCACGGGCGGATGTTCCTGCCGGGGCTGCTGCTGATGCTGCTGCCGGTCTTCCTCGTGCCCCTCACGCGCGCGTGGGGCGTCGCCGCCGTGGTGATCGGCGTGTGGGCCGTGGCGTGCGCGGGGGCGCTGCGGGTGCCGTACGAAGGGCGGATCGGTGCGGGCGGGATCGCCGACGAGCGAGGCGTGTACGTACGTCAGAACGCCTCCCCCCACCCCCTCCACCACGACTTCGCGGGCCTGCCGTCGAACAAGGCGTACGCCGATCTCGTACGCGACAGGGCGCGGAGCGGCGCCCCCACGCTGCTCCTCGCCAGGACGCCCGTGGCGGGCCGTGCGCCGGGGGTGACGGGGGTCTACAACACGCTCGGCTTCAGCGGGGCCGTCGTCCCGCTCTCCGGTGCCGCGCTCGACCCCATCGGGCTCGCCTACCCGTTGGCGGCCCACTCCGAAGGCATCGTCAACGGCCGCGTGGGGCACGACAAGCGGCTGCCCGACGAGTGGATCGTCGCCGAACGCGGCGCCGCCGACGTACCCGAGGGTCTGGACCCCGCCCGGGTCGAGGCCGCCCGCCGGGCCCTGCGCTGCGGCCCGCTCGCGGAGCTGCGGACGGCCACCCGCGCGCCCCTGACCGTCGGCCGTTTCTGGCACAACCTGACGGGGGCCGTGGAGCGCACGTCCTTCCGCTTCCCGAACGATCCGGTGCGGGCTGAGCGGGAGTTGTGCGGCGGGGAGTGACGCCCCCGGAGGCCTGGGGCCGGGTGGCCGCCGCCTAGTAGCGCACCTCGCCCCGCGGCGACGGCGTCCCCGTCGGAGTGTGGGGCGCTTCCCCGGACAGCCGCGCCGCGTCGTCGATGGACGACGTCAGGTCGCGGATCTGCTTCGTGCGGGTCGGCAGTGCGTGGGCCCGCTCGGAGAGTTCTTCGAGGGAGGGCCTGGCGGGGACGGGGGCGGGGAGGTCACGGCCCGTGGAGCCGGGCGGGGCGGCCGCGCGCAGGCCGTCCGCGAAGTAGGCGGCGACCGCGGTGACCTGGAGGCCCTCGTCCGCCTCCCGGAGCGAACCGTCCAGGTCCGCCGTCTCGATGCGGCCCGACTCCTCGTGCGGAGCGCGGCTTTCCGGGTCGAGCCAGCGCACGCTCGCCGTGGCCAGATGGCCGCCCGCGCCCGGCTTGGCCCGCACCGCGTACAGCGCCGTCACCGTGTGGCCTGGGCCGACCTCCCCGCCGTCCACGGAGTCGTCGCGGAAGTCGTCGTCGGCGACCGCGCGGTTGTCGTATCCGATGAGCCGGAACTGTTCGACCGTCTCCGGGTCGAAGGAGACCTGCGCCTTCGCGTCGCGGGCCCGCAGCTCGATGTGGGCGGGGAGCTGCTCGCAGAAGACCTCGCGCGCGTCCTCCTCGTTCGACACGTACGTGGTGTGGCCGTCGCCCTTGTCGGCGAGCCGCTCCATCAGGGCGTCGCCGTAGTCGCTGCCGACCCCGACGCCGAAGAGGGTGATGCCGTGCTCGCGGCGGGCGTCGGAGATGCGGTCCAGGATGCCGTCCGCGCTGGTCTCCCCCGTGTTGGCGAGGGCGTCGGAGAGCAGGACGACGCGGTTGGTGGCGCCCTCCTTCCGGCCGCGCACCGCGGTGTCGTAGCCGGTGGTGACGCCCGCTTCGAGGTTGGTGGACTGGGTGGGCTCCAGGCCCTCGATCGCCCGGTGCACACGGGTGCGGCCGCCCCCGGTGTCCCCGAGGCGCGTCATCGGCAGCACCGTCTTCGCCGTGTCGCTGAAGGTGACCAGCGCGATGGAGTCGTCGGCGCGCAGCCGGTCGGTCATCAGGCCGAGGGACTGCTTCACGAGGTCGAGGCGGCCCGGCTCCGCCATGGATCCCGATACGTCGATGACGAAGGTGAGGGCGGCGGGCGGACGTTCGGATCCGGCCGGTTCGGCGCGGGTGGCGAGCCCGACCCGGACCAGCGACCAGCCGTCGTCGTCCGTGCGGGCGCCGTCCACGCTCACCGAGAAGCCGTCGCCGTCGGGCCGGGGGTAGTTCTGGCGGAAGCTGTTGACGAATTCCTCGGGGCGGACCGTCGACGGGGCGGGCAGTCGGCCCTCGGCGAGGGTGCGGCGTGCGAAGCCGTACGAGGCGGTGTCGACGTCCAGGGCGAAGGTGGAGAGGTAGTCGGGCGCGAACTCCCGCCGGTCGCCGTCCCGTTGCCCATCGGGGGCCGCGCTGCCGCCGCCGTCCGGCTGGGCGGGCGCGGGCAGCGGCGCGCTGTCACGCCTTCCGCCGTCGTCGCTCGTGGCTCGGTCGACGTCGCTCCCGCCACCTGAGCACGCGGTGAGCGCAAGGCCTCCCGCCACGGCCATGGCGAGCATCCCCTGCCGAGCCCGCCGCATCCTCCGGGCCCGCCCGGCCTTCCCGTCCCGCCCCCGCCGCCCGGTCTGCCAAGTCCGCATCCGGTCCCCCTCGTGTCGTCGGCTCACATGACTGTGACGTCGAAGGGCCTGCGAACGATCGCTCGGAACCGTTGCGGAAGGGTCTCGATGCGGCTACGGGTCCCGCCTCTCCCCCCCAGAGCACGGCACCTACGACACGACGTCCTTCCGCGCGAACCCCCGGAACGCCAGCGCAAACAGCACCAGCGCGTACGACACCGAGATCGCCGAGCCCTGGATCATGCCGCCCCACTCCGGCTGCGGCTGGATCGCGTCGGCCCAGGCGAACTGCCAGTGCGCGGGCAGGAAGTCCCGCCAGCCGCCGAGCGCGGTCACCGCGTCCAGGACGTTCCCGACGATCGTCAGGCCGACCGCGCCGCCGACCGCGCCGAGCGGGGCGTCGGTCTTCGTCGAGAGCCAGAACGCGAGGCCCGCGGTGACCAGTTGGGACACGAAGATGTACGCGACGACGACGATCAGCCGCCGGGCCGCCGTGCCCGCGGGCAGCGTGCCGCCGGTCGGGATCTCCAGTGGCCCCCAGCCGTACGCCACCGCGCCGACCGCCAGGGCGACGAGCGGCAGCAGCACCATGGCGGCGGCGCTCATGCCGAGCGCGACGGCCATCTTGGACCAGAGCAGCCGGGCCCGCGGCACGGGCGCGGCGAGCAGATAGCGCAGGGACGACCAGCTCGCCTCGGAGGCGACGGTGTCCCCGCAGAACAGTGCGACGGGGATGACGAGCAGGAACCCCGCCGACACGAACAGGCAGGTCGCGGCGTAGTTGGTGGCCGATCCCGTGGCCGTGTCCATCAGCGTCACGTCGCCGTTGCGGGCGCCCGGCGAGCCGCCCGCGACGGCGAACGCGATGACGAGCACGATCGGCAGGAGCGCCATGATGCCGCCCATCACGAGCGTGCGGCGGCGCTTCAGCTGGCGGACCGCCTCTACCCGCAGGGGCAGGGTCCGCCGGGCGCTGTAGCCGGGCGCGGTCGGGCGCTCCAGGGTGGGAGCGCCGGGGGCCCTGGTCGCGCCGGGGCCACGGGGTGCACTGGGTGCGCTCATGCGGTGGCGCCTCCGATCAGGGTGAGGAACGCGTCTTCGAGGCGGCGGTGCGGCCCCATGGACTCCACCGGCACGTCGAGGCGCACCAGTTCGGGCAGCAGGCGTACGGCGCTCGCGTGCTCCGTGCCGTCGAGCCGCACCAGGAGGCCGTCGTCCGCGCGGACCGCCGACGCGACGCCGGGCAGCGCGGCGACCTTGTCCACCAGCGGGTCGGGGATGTCGGTCGCGAGGCCCACCAGGAGCGTGTCCCCGGAGCCGACGATCTCGGCGACCGGGCCTGCCTGGACGAGCCTGCCGCGGTCCATGACGACCAGGTGCGTGCAGGACTGCTCGACCTCGGCGAGGAGGTGGCTGGAGACGATGACCGTGCGTCCGCCGCGCGCGTACCGGATCATGACCTCGCGCATCTCGCGGATCTGGGGCGGGTCGAGGCCGTTGGTCGGCTCGTCGAGGATCAGCAGGTCCGGCAGGCCGAGCATGGCCTGGGCGATGGCGAGGCGCTGCCGCATGCCCTGGGAGTACGTCCGCACGGCGCGGGCCAGCGCGTCGCCGAGCCCCGCGATCTCCAGTGCCTCGTCCAGGTGGGCGTCGTCGGCGGGGCGGCCCGTCGCCTTCCAGTACAGCTCCAGGTTCTCGCGGCCCGAGAGGTGCGGCAGGAATCCGGCGCCCTCGACGAACGCGCCGACCCGGGAGAGGACGGGCGCCCCGGGCCTGATGGCCTGCCCGAAGACGCGGATCTCGCCCGCGTCGGGGCGGATGAGGCCCATGAGCATGCGCAGCGTCGTCGTCTTGCCCGCGCCGTTGGGCCCCAGGAGGCCGAGGACCTGGCCCTTCTCGACGGTGAAGGAGACGTCACGGACCGCGTACCGGTCGGTGGACTTGGCGTAGCGCTTGCTCAAGTCGGTGATGTGGAGCGGGACTTCGGCCAGGGCCGGGTCGGGGGCGGGTGCGGTGGTGCGCCTGCGGGCGGTGACGAGCAGGCCGAGGGCGAGCACGGCAGCGGCGGCGGGCAGCCACCACACCCAGGCGGGCAGCGGCGCGGCCGCGGTCTCCACGCCGGGCGCGGTCGGCACCTTCAAGTCGCCCTTGAGGGAGACGGTGTACTTGGCGGGCCGGTCCGGCGACGCGTATCCGAGGTCGGTCGAGGAGAGGGCGAGGCGCAGGCGGTGGCCCTTCTGCACCTTGTGGTCGACGGCGGGCAGCCGCAGCTCGACGTCCTTGCCCTGCTTGGCGCCGGTCACGCGGACGGGCGAGACGAGCTGCGAGGGCAGGACCTGCTGCTTGCCGTCGGGCCCTACGTCGTACACCTTCGCGAACAGCACCGCGTCGTCGCTCGATGACTTCACGTGGGCGCGGACGGTGGGCGTTCCGGTGATCCGCAGGTCGTCGCGGACCGGCTCGGACTCGAACTTGGCGAACTGTCCCGGGAAGTCCACGGAGATGCCGACGCCGAGCGAGGCGAACTGGGAGAGGCGGCCGCCGCCGACGCCGGGGAGCCCGGAGATGGCGGGCGGGCTGGCGCCCGCCGGGTTGTCGAAGGTCTGCTCGCGGCCGCTCAGCGGCACCGCGCGCGTGCCGCTCGTCAGGCCCGGGTAGGCGTCGGCGCTGGCACCGCGCTTGCGGGCCGCGCCGTCGGTGGAGTCGATGCCGCCGGTGCGGGTGACGCGGAACGCGGGGCCGGTGTCGGTGCTCTTGTCGTCCTTCAGATAGCGGTCGAACCAGGCGCCGACGCGGCCCTCGATGCGGCCCTGCTCGCGGTCGCCGCCGTCGTGGCCGCCCGCGATCCAGTCGACGGAGACGGGCGCGCCGTTCGCCCGGACCGCCTTGGCGATGGCGTCGCCCTGGCCGAGCGGGAAGAGGGAGTCGGTCTGGCCCTGGGCGAGGAACGTCGGCACCTTGATGCGGTCGCCGACGGCGGCGGGGCTGCGCCCTGCGAGCAGCTTGCGCGCCTCGGCGTCCGGCTTGCCCGCCTCCGCGACCCGCTCGTACATGGCGCACAGCCGCTTCTCGAACTGCTCGCAGCCGCCACCGGTGTTGATGAAGAGACCGGCCCACAGCTTCTTGAAGACGCCGTCGGGGAACAGCGCGTCCGCGAGGTTCCAGTACGTGATCTGCGGGGCGATCGCGTCCACCCGGTCGTCGTACCCGGCGGCAAGCAGGGAGACCGCTCCCGCGTACGAGGCGCCGGTCATGCCGACGCGCGGGTCGCCGTCCTTGTCGAGCCGCACCTCGGGGCGGGTCGCCAGCCAGTCGATCAGCTTGGAGACGTCGGCGACCTCGCCCTTGGGGTCGTTGAGCCCGATCTTGCCGGTGGACTTCCCGAAGCCGCGCGCGGACCAGGTCAGGACCGCGTACCCGTCCTCGGCCAGGTTCTCGGCCTGCTTGCGCACGTCGGCCTTGCTGCCGCCGAAGCCGTGCCCGATGAGGACGGCGGGGCGCTTGGTGTCCGTGGCACCGGCCGTGAAGTACGAGGTGTCGATCCGGGCGCCGCCCGTGTCGACCATGCGGTCCGTCCGCCGCACGGCGGGCCCGCCGTCGTCCGAGGCGACCGCCGACCACGTGCCCACCCCGGCGAGCACCGCGACGGCGGCCGCGGCGGCGATCAGCCTGCGCGGACCGCGTGGCGCGGAGAACCTGGGCCTGGGCAGTCGTAGATCCATGTCGTCAAAGGTACGGGCGCCGACCGACAACCGGGGCAGCCGCCGGTCTGAACCCGTATGCCTCCCCGGGGAGTAGACTCCGCGCCCGCGTACGACGACCGTGGTACGCATGGAGATCCGCCGCGCCACGACCGTCACCGAGATCACCGCCGCCGAGCACCTCTTCGACGGCCCCGCCCGCCCCGAAGCCTCCCGCCGCTTCCTGGATACCCCGGGCCACCACCTCCTCCTCGCCCGCGCCGCCGACGGCACCCCGGTCGGCTTCATCAGCGGCGTCGAGACGGTCCACCCCGACAAGGGGACGGAGATGTTCCTGTACGAGCTCGCGGTCGACGCCCCCGCCCGCCGCCGCGGCACGGGCCGCGCCCTGGTCCAGGCGCTGGCGGCGCTCGCCCGGGAGCGGGGCTGCTACGGGATGTGGGTCGGCGTCGAGACGGACAACGAGGCGGCGCTGGCGACGTACCGCAGCGCGGGCGGCACGGACGAGGGCCGGTTCGCCTCGGTCAACTGGGATCTGGGCGGGGGGCCGGGCTCCGGGTGAGGAACGCGACCCGGATGACGGGGAGCATGCAGACGGTCTGCGTCACCGTGTACCAGGGCGGGCAGACGCCCGGGATCAGGTCGACGGCGATGATGGCGACCGGCATGACGAAGGCGAGGGTGCGCAGCCGCTCGAAGGCCCGGCGCGAGCCGCGGGATGCGGCGACGGTCATCCGGTGCAGCAACACGGCGACGACGGGCAGCAGGACCGCCCGGACCCACATGAACGTGTTGACCTGGTGTCCTGCGCCCGCCACCGCGACGACCGCCAGAAGGGCGACGGCGCTGAGCGCGACGTAGACCTTGATGCTGTTCTCGGCCCTGGCAAGGGCTTCTCGGGTTTCCATGCCGTCGACGCTATGAAGGGCCCGTCCGGGCCGGTATGCGTCTGGACGCACGCAGGGGTGGGGCCAGACCCACTCCCCCGCGGATCGGGGCGGCGGTGGGCCTCGGCCGGTGCAGAGTGGGACCTCGAAAGGTCGGCAGGTCGAAAGGTCTGCAGGTCGAAAGGCCGGAGGTTCGGAAGGCGAGGGAAGAAGCATGCGGCAGCTGGGTTCTTGGCTGGGGCGGGTCGGCACGGGGTTCGTCCGGGCGTGCGTGGTGGCGGTCGTCGCCCTGCTGGTGCCTGCCGTGTGGGCCGCCGCCGTGGCGCTGGGGATCCTGTGGGGTCCCGGCAACCCGTGGTCTTGGCTCGCGCCGGTCGTGCTGGTCTGCGTGGGCACGCTCGCGCTGGCCCGGCCTGTGTGCCGGACGGTGCGCACGCTCGTCGCCCGGTGGACGGGCACCGTGATCCCCGACGGGTACCGGCGGGCCGGTCCTGTGACGCGGATGTCCACCGGGTACTGGTGGAACGGCTTCGGCTACGAGCGCACCAGCCGCGACGCCCTCCTCGACCAGAAGTGGCGGGTGCGGTGGGGCGATCCCGCCAACTGGCGCGACCTGCGGTTCACGGCGGTCGTGCCGTGCACGGCGGGCCTGGTCGCCTGTCTGCCGCCGGTGGGAGCGGCCGCGGCGGTCGTCGGGCTCCTCCAGGCGGGGTCCGCCGCGCGCCTGGTGGGGGCGCTCGGCGCGGTGGTGGCGGTCGCCGGGGCGCCGTACGCCTGGCGGCCCCTGGTGCCCGTGGCGGTACGTTTCCTGCGCCCGTCGCCCGCGATGGCGCTGGCCGACCGGGTGGACGAGCTGACCGCCCAGCGCGCGGACGCGACGGTCGCGCAGGCCTCCGAGATCCGCCGCATCGAGCGCGATCTGCACGACGGGGCCCAGGCCCGCCTGGTGGGTCTCGGCCTCTCCCTGGCGACCGCGGAGAAGCTGCTGGCGTCCGACCCCGAGCAGGCCAGGGCGCTGATGCGGGAGGCACGGGTCGGCGCGGCCGCCTCGCTTGCCGAACTCCGCGAGCTGGTCCAGGGGATCAGTCCGCCGGTACTCACCGAGCGGGGGCTCGTGGAGGCCGTCCGCGCGCTCGCCCTGGACGTTCCGCTCGATGTGCGGGTCGGCGCCGACGACGGGCTGCGACTGGACCAGCCGGTCGAGGCGGCTCTCTACTTCGGCGTCTCCGAGCTGCTCACCAACGCAGTCAGGCACGCCCACGCGTCCCGGGCGCACGTCTCGCTCCGCCACGACGGCGTCGGCATCGTCGTCGAGGTGGAGGACGACGGCCGGGGCGGGGCGGACGCGCGGGAGGGCGGCGGGCTCGCGGGCCTGCGCCGCAGGCTCGCGGTCTTCGACGGCACGGTGGAGATCACGAGCCCGGCGGGCGGCCCGACGCGTGTGAGGATGGCGGTGCCATGCGAATCGTTGTAGCCGAAGACCTCTACCTGCTGCGGGACGGGATGGTCCGCCTGATCGAGGCGTGCGGGCACGAGGTGGTGGCGACCGCCGCCACCGGACCCGAGACGCTCGACGCGCTGCGGAAGTGGCGTCCCGACGTGGCCGTCATCGATGTCCGCATGCCGCCGACCCAGTCCGACGAGGGGCTGCGTGCGGCCCTCGCCGCCCGCCGCGAGATGCCCCGCCTGCCGGTCCTCGTACTCTCCCAGCACGTCGAGCAGTTGTACGCCCGTGAGCTCCTGGCCGACGGCTCGGGCGCCGTCGGCTATCTCCTCAAGGAGAGCGTGTTCGACGCCGACCAGTTCATCGGTGCCCTGGAGCGCGTCGCGGGCGGCGGGACCGCCATGGATCCGGCCGTCATCGCGAAGCTGCTGTCCGCCGGATCCCCGGGGCGGGGCCTTGAGCGGCTGACCGAGCGGGAGTTGTCCGTGCTGGGCCTCATGGCCGAGGGGCTGTCCAACCAGGCGATCGGGCGGCGCCTGTTCCTCAGCGAGAGCGCCATCAGCAAGTACACGACGTCCATGTTCGGCAAGCTCGGCATCAGCGATGACGACGACAGCAACCGCCGTGTCCTGGCCGTGCTCGCCTACTTGAACGCGCCCTCGGCCTGAACTCGCCCTCGGGTCAGGAATCCTCCGGCACGCTCACCAGCCACCGCGTCTCGCGCCGCGGCCGCAGGTACAGCGCCCAGTACAGGGTCGCCACGACCACGATGCCGCCGGTCCAGCCGAGGTAGGGCAGCTCCTGCTGGCTGAGGATGTAGGCGAGCACCGCGATGAGCACCACCGGTACCGCGGGCCACAGCGGCATCCGCCAGGCCGCCCCGGTTCCGTGGGAGCCCTTGCGGGCCAGCAGGGCGGCGACCGCCACCAGGAGGTACATGCCGGTCACGGAGACGCCGGTGACGCCGTACAGCGTGTCCAGGTTGACGAAGCACAGGAGCGCGCCGGGGACGCCCACGAGCAGCGTGGCCACCCAGGGGGCGCCGGACGCGCCGAGCTTGGACAGGGCGTTGTTGACCGGCGCGGGCCAGGCCTTGTCGCGGGCGGAGGCGAACAGGACGCGGGAGTTCTGGATGACCATGACGATGCCCGCGTTGATGATCGCGAGGGCCACGCAGAGGCTGACGAACGTGCCGACCGCGGAGCTCGACCAGGCCGTCACCATGGCGCTGATGTCGCCCTGGGTCAGGGCGGTCAGGCTCTCGGCGCCCATGGTGATCGCGACGACCGGCACCAGGATGATCACGGAGGAGATGGCGAGGGTGGCGAGGACGGTGCGTGCGACGTTGCGGCGCGGGTTCTCCATCTCCTCGGAGAGGTAGACCGCCGTGGAGAAGCCCTGCGTGACGAAGAGGGCGATGGCGAGGCCGGAGACGATCAGCATCGCCGTCACGGTGTCGACGCCGCCGGGCCCGGAGCCGGACGCCACCGTCAGGTCGACCAGGCTGCCCGGGCCCCGTTCGGCGTGCGCGAAGCCGAGGACGGCCACGACGCCCGCCGCCACGACCTCAAGGACCAGGAAGATGCCGGTGATCCACGCGTTGGCGCGCAGGTCGAGCAGGCCCGCGAGGGTGGCGCAGATCATCACGCCCGCGCCCGCGTAGGACGGGTCGAGGTGCACGACCGGTGCCAGATAGTCGGCCGTGCCCATGGCGATCACGGGCGGCACGATCATCACGACCAGCAGGGAGAGGACGAACACCAGCCAGCCCGCCAGGCGGCCCGCCATCGTCGAGACCATCGCGTACTCGCCGCCGGCGCTGGGGATGAGCGTGCCGAGCTCCGAGTAGCAGAACGCGACGCCCACGCAGAGCAGCGAGCCGATCGCGATGGTGAGCGCGGTGGCGGTGCCGAGGGAGGAGAAGAGGTCGGGGACGACGACGAAGAGGGTGGAGGCGGGCGTCACGCACGAGAGCGTGAGCAGGGTGCCGCCGACGACGCCGATGGAACGCTTGAGCTTCTTGGGGTCGCCCGGGACGGCCGTCACCGAGGGCGCATCGGAAGGCGCCTCGGTGGTGGCGGACTGGAGCGGGCGAAGCGTATCGGTCATGAAGCGCGGTCCGATCGACTCGTACGGCAGGAGGTGCGGCGGGAGCGCTATCGCCTCCGAAGGCAGTTGAGCTGCGTATTTCTGTGGCTCCCGGCGCGTCATCGAACCCCGGTGGCATCCGGAACGTCAACGGTCATTTACCTACGGAATCCGCAGCCCCATCGCACCCCAAGTCGCCTCGCTTTCCCAAGAGTTTGCCCACAGGGACCGCAATGAACATGCTGCCGACGAATATGACCTTGATATTGCAGGCGCATGAACGAAGAAGGCTTAGCTGCCCGGAATGCACCCTGTGCACGGGAACCGCAAGGACGGCGTCAAAAAAGAATCAGGACCGTCCGGAGTTCGGACGGCCCTGCTCCACGCTCGGTCACGAGCACACTGCACTCAGTGCGCCGCATCGCGTCGGATCCGCTCAGTGCGTCGGGTCGAGTCGGTACGAAGGGTCGAGGTCGTGGATCTCCACCGAGCACGTCGCGCCCTCGACCCCGGACAGATGCTTGCCGAGCAGCGTCAGTACGTCGTCGGAGAGCGCCGCCTTCACGCCGTGCGTGCGCCCCGCCAGCAGGCCCACGGTGACGTGCACGAAGGCCGCGCCGGGCCTGCCGTCCACGAAGGCCGCCGCGGGGCGGCAGAACGTCTTGCCGACCCCGACCGAGTCCACCCGCTCCACGACAAGGGGATGCAGCTCCGCCACGAGGGCGGGCAGATCCAGGACGCCGGACAGGGTGTCGGCGTAGTCGATGTCGATGTGCGGCATGCTCACGGCCTTTCATGCAGTGCACACACATCGTAGAACGGTGAACCAACGGCGAAGCCCCCGGCCGGGGCGGCCGGGGGCTTCGGGAGCCGCTGGGGGGGGTGCGGCTCAGTGGTTGCGGCTCAGTGGCGCCGCTCAGTGGCTACGGCTCAGTGGTTGCGCGGGAACCCGAGATCCACGCCGGACGGCGCGTCCGACGGGTCGGGCCAGCGTGTGGTGACGACCTTGCCGCGCGTGTAGAAGTGCGTGCCGTCGTTGCCGTAGATGTGGTGGTCGCCGAAGAGCGAGTCCTTCCAGCCACCGAAGGAGTGGTAGCCCACCGGCACCGGGATCGGCACGTTCACGCCGACCATGCCCGCCTCGATCTCCAGCTGGAAGCGGCGGGCCGCGCCGCCGTCCCGGGTGAAGATCGCGGTGCCGTTGCCGAACGGCGAGGCGTTCATGAGGGCGACGCCCTCCTCGTACGTGTCGACGCGCAGGACGCACAGCACCGGGCCGAAGATCTCGTCCTTGTACGCGTCCGCCGTCACCGGCACCCGGTCGAGCAGCGAGAGGCCGATCCAGTGGCCGTCCTCGTAGCCCTCGACGGTGTGGCCCGTGCCGTCCAGGACGACCTCGGCGCCCTGGGCCGCCGCGCCCGTGACGTACGAGGCGACCTTGTCGCGGTGGGCGGCCGTGATGAGCGGGCCCATCTCCGACGTCGGGTCGCTGCCGGGGCCGATCTTGATCTTCTCGGCGCGCTCCTTGATCTTGGCGACGAGCTCGTCGGCGACCGAGCCGACCGCGACGACCGCCGAGATCGCCATGCAGCGCTCGCCCGCCGAGCCGTAGGCCGCGGAGACGGCGGCGTCGGCGGCCGCGTCCAGGTCGGCGTCCGGCAGGACCAGCATGTGGTTCTTGGCGCCGCCCAGCGCCTGCACGCGCTTGCCGTTGGCGGAGGCGGTGGTGTGGATGTAGCGGGCGATCGGCGTCGAGCCGACGAAGGAGACGGCCGATACGTCCGGGTGCTCAAGGAGGCGGTCCACGGCGACCTTGTCACCGTGCACGACGTTGAAGACGCCGTCGGGCAGACCGGCCTCGCTCAGCAGCTCCGCGATCTTCATCGCCGCGGACGGGTCCTTCTCCGACGGCTTGAGCACGAAGGTGTTGCCGCAGGCGATGGCCAGCGGGAACATCCACATCGGCACCATCGCGGGGAAGTTGAACGGCGTGATGCCCGCGACGACGCCCAGCGGCTGGCGGATGGACGACACGTCCACGCGCGACGCCACCTCCGTCGACAGCTCGCCCTTCAGCTGCACCGTGATGCCGCAGGCCAGGTCGACGATCTCCAGGCCGCGGGCGACCTCGCCGAGCGCGTCCGAGTGCACCTTGCCGTGCTCGGCGACGATCAGCTCGGCGATCGCGTCGCGGTTGGCGTCGAGCAGCGCGCGGAACTTGAAGAGGATCGCGGTGCGCTTGGCGAGCGAGGAGGTGCCCCAGGTCGCGAAGGCCTCGCGGGCCGAGGCGACGGCCGCGTCCACCTCGTCGACCGACGCGAAGGCGACCTGCGTCGTGACGGCACCGGTCGCCGGATCGGTGACCGGGCCGAACGTACCGGACGCGCCCGCAGCTTGTTCGACGGACTTTCCACCGATCCAGTGGTTGACGGTCTTCGTCATGACAAGCATCCCTACTCTCACAGGTGGCGGCGTCGGGCAGTGACGTGCCGGTCGTACTCTTCCCTGGCCTTGACCGCGGACACCCGGGTCGCGGTCTCGGCCACGGGCACATCCCACCACGCCTGTGCCGGGGGCGGGCCCGACACTGTGTCTGCCGTTTCCGTCTCCACATAGACACATGTGGGACGGTCTGCGCCGCGCGCATCGCGCAGCGCCTCGCGCAGGTCACGGACGGTCTTGGCGCGCAGCACCCGCATGCCGAGCGAGGCCGCGTTCGCGGCGAGATCGACGGGCAGCGGCCCCTCGGTGTACGACCCGTCGGGCGCCCGGAAGCGGTACGCGGTGCCGAACCGCTCGCCGCCCACGGACTCCGAGAGGCCACCGATGGAGGCGTACCCGTGGTTCTGCAGGATGACGACCTTGATGGGCAGGTTCTCCTGGACCGCCGTGACGATCTCCGTCGGGTTCATCAGATACGTGCCGTCGCCGACCAGCGCCCACACGGGTCGCTCCGGGGCGGCCAGCGCGACGCCGATGGCGGCCGGGATCTCGTATCCCATGCAGGAGTAGCCGTACTCGACGTGGTACTGCCTCGGCGACCGGGCCCGCCACAGTTTGTGCAGGTCGCCGGGGAGCGAACCGGCGGCGTTGATGAGCACGTCCTCGTCCGTCACCAGCTCGTCGAGGACGCCGAGGACCTGGGTCTGCGTCGGGCGCACATCCGGCTCTTCCGTCGCGAACGCGGCGTCGACGCGCTGCTCCCAGCGCTCCTTGTCGTCCCCGTACTCGACGGCGTAGGCGGGCTCGACGCGGTGGCCGCGCAGCGCCTGCGTGAGCGCTTCTAGCCCGGTGCGCGCGTCGGCGATCAGGGTGGCGCCCGCCATCTTGTGGCCGTCGAAGGGCGCGATGTTGAGGTTGAGGAAGCGCACGCCGGTTGCCTCGAAGAGGGTGCCGGAGGCGGTGGTGAAGTCGCTGTAGCGGGTGCCGACGCCGATCACCAGGTCGGCGGTACGGGCGAGTTCGTCGGCGGTGGCCGTGCCGGTGTGCCCGATGCCTCCGACGTCCGCAGGGTGGTCGTGGCGCAGCGAGCCCTTGCCCGCCTGGGTGGAGGCGACGGGGATCCCGGTCGCGTCCGCGAACTCCCGCAGCGCCTCCTCGGCGGCGCTGTGGTGGACGCCGCCGCCCGCGACGACGAGGGGGCGCCGTGCCTCGCGCACCGCGGCCGCGGCGGCGGCCAGTTCGCGGGGATCGGGGGCGGGCCGCCGCACGGTCCACGTCCGCTCGGCGAAGAACTCCTCCGGCCAGTCGTACGCCTCGGCCTGCACGTCCTGCGGCAGGGCGAGCGTGACCGCGCCGGTCTCCACCGGGTCGGTGAGCACCCGCATCGCGGCGAGCGCGGCGGGGATCAGCGCCTCGGGGCGGGTGACGCGGTCGAAGTACTTCGACACCGGGCGCAGGCAGTCGTTGACCGAAACGTCGCCCGCGTAGGGGACTTCGAGCTGCTGGAGGACGGGGTCGGCGGGCCGGGCGGCGAAGGTGTCGCCGGGCAGCAGCAGGACGGGCAGCCGGTTGACGGTGGCGAGTGCGGCGCCGGTGACGAGGTTGGTGGCGCCGGGGCCGATGGAGGTGGTGACGGCGTGGGTGGAGAGGCGGCCGCACTGCCGGGCGTACCCGACGGCGGCGTGCACCATGGCCTGTTCGTTGCGCCCCTGGTGGAAGGGCATCTCGTCGGCGTACTCCACGAGGGCCTGCCCGACCCCGGCCACATTGCCGTGTCCGAAGATGCCCCAGGTCGCGCCGATCAGCCGCTGCCGCGTGCCGTCCCGCTCGGTGTACTGCCGCGCCAGGAAACGGACAAGGGCCTGGGCCGTGGTGAGCCGGGTCATCGGTATCCCTCCGTGTGGTCGGGGTGGAAGCAGATCCGCCACTCCCTCTCCTGACCGGGTCCTGCCATCACATTCAGGTAGTACATCGCGTGGCCGGGCTGCGCGACGGACGGGCCGTGCCAGCCGTCGGGCACCAGCACGGCGTCCCCGGTGCGCACTTCGGCGAGGACGTCGGTGCCGCCCTCCCTGGACGGGAAGACCCGTTGGTACCCGAAGCCTTCGCGGCCGCCCCGCGCCTCGATCTCGAAGTAGTAGATCTCCTCCAGCTCCGCCTCGATGCCCGGCCGGTGCTCGTCGTGCTTGTGCGGCGGGTACGAGGACCAGTTGCCGCCGGGCGTGATCACCTCGACGGCGATGAGCCGGTCGCAGTCGAAGGCGTCGGCCGACGCGAAGTTGCGCACCTCGCGGGTGCAGCCACCGCTGCCGCGGTTCTCGACTGGTACCTCCGGCGCGGAGCCGTAGCGGGCGGGGAGTCGACGCTCGCACTTCGCTCCTGCCAGGGCGAAGCGGCCTCCCGCGCCGGAGGCGATCTGGATCCGGGCGTCACGCGGCACGTAAGCGAAGTCGGAGACTCCGCTGAACACGCTGTCGCGGCCCAGCAGTTCGATGATCCCGTCTGCTGTCTGCACCGTACAGCCGCCGGTCAGCGGGAGCACGATCCATTCACTCTCCCCGGTGGTGAAGGAGTGCGTCCCGCCCGGTTCGAGCTCCACGACGCGCAGCTGCGAGTAGCTCCAACCGGCCCGCTTCGGATCGATGGAGAGGGCGTACGGCCCATCAACCGCACTCCCCTTCGGTACGTACGTCATGTGGGCCTCCCGGGCCTGGTGCGCCTCGCCTACAACAGTCCTACGGCGGTGTCGACCGCCCCCGCCACGTCCCCGTCGGGCGGATACAGCAGCGCCCTGCCCACGACGAGTCCCTGCACGGTGGGCAGTTGCAGGGCGCCGCGCCACTTCTCGTACGCCGCCTCCTGGTCGCCCCCGGTGTCGCCGCCAAGCAGCACGGCGGGCAGCGTCGAGGTCTCCATGACGCGGGCCATGTCGTCGGGGTTCTCGGTGACGGGGACCTTCAGCCAGGTGTACGCGGAGGTGCCCGCGAGCCCGGAGGCGATGGCGATGGAACGGGTGACGGCCTCGGCGCTCAGATCGTTGCGGGGCGCCCCGGAGCCGTCCCGTGCGGTGAGGAACGGCTCGACGAAGACCGGCAGCCTGCGCTCGGCCATGGCGTCGACGACCCGGGCGGCGGAGTGCAGGGTCCGCAGCGATCCCGGGTCGTCGTAGTCGACGCGCAGCAGCAGCTTGCCCGCGTCGAAGCCGAGCCGTTCGATGTCCTCGGGCCGGTACCCGGTGAACCGGTCGTCCAGCTCGAAGGCGGCGCCCGCGAGCCCGCCGCGGTTCATCGACCCCATGACGACCTTGCCGTCGAGCGCGCCGAGGAGCAGCAGGTCGTCGAGGACGTCGGCGCTGGCGAGCACCCCGTCGACACCGGGCCGCGACAGCGCGAGACAGAGCCGTTCGAGGAGGTCGCCACGATTGGCCATGGCAAGCGGCGCCCCACCCACACCGAGGGAGCCACGGGCAGGATGATCAGCGGCAACGATCATGAGCCGCCCGCGCTCCCCGACCAACTCCCGCCGAACCCGCCGGGCAGCGGCTTCGGCGATGGCTTCGGGGTGATGGGCCCGAGTCCGGGCAAGCGCCCCGATGTCCACGGAGATTGGTTTCAGCCCCTCCGGCGTTTGAGGAGCGGGGCCCGGGGCGGAGCCCCGAGAACGGTGCCCCCGTCGGGCGTGCACACTCACGTGACAGCCCCCGCTTCCACCGCCGAGGCGACCTCGCCAGCAAACGGCATGGCGGAAGAACACTCCAGCCGCGAAGCGACGATCGCCCCCGCCGCGTTGGCGTACCGCATGATCCGTTCGAGGTCCCACTCCGCGAGCAGCCCGTGACACAGCGCCCCGCCGAACGCGTCGCCCGCGCCGAGGCCGTTGAGCACCTTCACGGGCAGCGGCGATACCTGCGCGATCTCTCCCGCGCGGTTCATCGCGAGGACGCCGTCGGGCCCCTGTTTGACGACGGCAAGCTCCACACCCGCATCGAGCAACGCATGGGCCGCCGCCAAGGGTTCGCGCTTCCCCGTGGCGATCTCCACCTCGTCGAGGTTGCCGACGGCGACGGTGGCGTGCGCGAGGGCGGCCTCGTAATGGGGCCGCGCCTCACCGGGATCGGCCCAGGCTGTGTCTTTCCAGAACATCGGCCGCCAGTCCAGGTCGAAGACCGTGGTCCCGGCCCGCGCACGGTGGGCGAGCGCCGCCAGCGTCGCCGAGCGGCTGGGCTCCGCGCACAGCCCCGTGCCCGTCATCCAGAAGATCCGCGCCGCGGCGACGGCGTCGAGGTCGAGCTCGCTCTCGTAGATCTCCAGGTCGGGCGCCTTCGGCAGCCGGTAGAAGTACAGCGGGAAGTCGTCCGGCGGGAAGATCTCGCAGAACGTGACCGGCGTCGGCAGGCCCGCGACGGGGCTCACCCAGCGGTCGTCGACGCCGAAGTCCCTGAGCGCGCCGTGCAGGTACTCCCCGAAGGGGTCCTCGCCGGTCCGGGTGATGACGGCGACGCGGCGGCCGAGGCGGGCCGCGGCGACCGCGACGTTGCTGGCCGAGCCGCCGAGGAACTTCCCGAACGCGGTCACCTCGGCGAGGGGCACCCCGGTCTGCAGGGGATACAGGTCCACCCCGATCCGGCCCATCGTGATGACGTCGTACGGATCACTCACCCTGTGCGTCCCTTCGCCGGGCCCGACCGCTCGTGTGCCCCCAGGTCTAATCCCGCCCCAGGAACCCTGTCAACATTTTGTCCTTACATTCGGACCACTGCTTGACACTCTTCCGAACCGGCCTGGACGCTGGCTGCCATGACGACGCTGTCTCGCATCCGGATCGGTTCGGCGCCCGACTCATGGGGCGTGTGGTTTCCCGAGGACCCGCGGCAGGTTCCGTGGCGCCGTTTCCTCGACGAGGTCGCGGAGTCCGGGTACGAGTGGATCGAGCTCGGGCCGTACGGCTATCTGCCCACCGACCCCGCCGAACTGACCGCGGAGACGGCCCGCCGCGGCCTCAAGGTGTCCGCGGGCACGGTCTTCACGGGGCTGCACCACGGACCCGCCGTCTGGGAGAAGACATGGGCGCACGTGGCGGACAACGCGGCGCTCGCGCAGGCCATGGGCGCCGAGCACCTCGTCGTCATCCCCTCCTTCTGGCGCGACGACAAGACCGGCGAGGTCCTGGAGGACCGCGTCCTCACGCCCGCACAATGGCGCGAACTGACCACCCAGACCGAGCGCCTGGCCCACGAGGTCCGCGAGCGGTACGGGCTGCGCGTGGTGGTCCACCCGCACGCGGACACGCACATCGACAGCGAGGAGAACGTCACCCGTTTCCTCGACGCCACCGACCCCGACCTCGTCTCGCTCTGCCTGGACACCGGGCACTACGCCTACTGCGGCGGCGACAGCGTCAAGCTCATCGAGACGTACGGCGAACGCATCGGCTATCTGCACCTCAAGCAGGTCGACCCGGAGATCCTCGCCGGTGTGCGGGCCGAGGAGGTGCCGTTCGGGCCCGCGGTGGCCCGCGGGGTGATGTGCGAGCCGCCCGCCGGGGTGCCCGCCCTGGAGCCCGTCCTCGCCGCGGCCCAGAAGCTGGGCGTCGAGCTCTTCGCCATCGTCGAGCAGGACATGTACCCGTGCGACCCGGACAAGCCCCTGCCGATCGCCCGCCGCACCCGCTCCTTCCTGCGGTCGTGCGGCGCGTAGGCCCCTGAACCCCCGGCACCTCCCGGGGGCCCTCGGTCACTCCCCGTCGGCGCCCGCCGCCACGGGCCGCCCGCACGCCTCGTGTGCGCCGGGGCATCGCGCCCTCCGCATGTGTCTCTTCTGTCACAGACACTGCCTTCCTGTCACACATGTCTCACGTACGCGGGTCTTGCGTCACAGGGGGTCGACAGTCACTTTCCGCTGGTCACTCTGCGTCGTTCAACGGGCACAGGCTGAGTGATCGCCGCGCGCCGCACCCAGCTCCCCCGTCGGCCTCTCCGGCCGCCCTGGGTGCGCGCAGGGAGGTGCCACCGATGACCGACCGCAGGCTCTGGTCGTACAAGGAGATCGCCGCGCACATCCGTGTGCAGCCCGACACGGTCCGCTCGTACCGCAAGCACGGGCTGCTGCCCGACCCCGACCACGTGGAGGGCGGCAAGCCCTTCTGGTACGCGGACACCGTCCGCGCCTGGGTGGCGGCCCGGCCCGGCAACCGGGGACGCAGGGACTGACACCACGACCCCACCTCGTTGAGAAATACCCCCTAGGGGTATAGTCTCGAGTGCGTCAGGAGGTCGCCGGGGTTCCGGAGCCCCCTCCCGCACGCTACGCCGCATTCGTACACACCCCCGAGGAGAACGACATGAGCGCCCAGACCGAGCTCCCGCAGGCCGCGTCCGAGACCACCGGGTCCTGCTGCTCCCCCAGCGGTTCCTGCCACTCCGACGCGACCGACGCTCCCCAGGGCGCCGTCACCACCGTGTACGAGGTGACGGGCATGACCTGTGGACACTGCGAGGGCGCCGTCTCCGAGGAGATCTCGGGGATCGCGGGCGTCGCCTCCGTCAAGGCCGTCGCCGCCACGGGTCTGGTCACCGTGGTCTCCGCGGCCCCGCTGGACGAGGCCGCGGTGCGCGCCGCCGTCGACGAGGCGGGCTACGAGCTCGCGGGCGTCAAGGCCTGACCTCCGGGCCGCGGAGTCCGACCGGCGGCCTGCCGGGTACCCGGGCCCTGTGGTGTCACCCGACACCACAGGGCCCGTCGCCGTCCCACGATCCCGGAAGTAGTACGAAAGAGTCATGACCGAAGTCGAACTCGCCGTCGGCGGAATGACCTGCGCCTCCTGCTCCTCGCGCATCGAGAAGAAGCTGAACCGCATGGAGGGCGTGACCGCCACGGTCAACCTCGCCACGGAGAAGGCGAAGGTCTCCTTCGGTGGGCCCGAGGACGGCGTGCATGGCGCGCCGGTCGAGGTCGCCCAGCTGATCGCGCTGGTCGAGAAGCTGGGCTACACGGCCGAGGAGATCGTGCCGCCCCCGCCGGAGCCCCTCGAACCCGCGCCCGGCGGCGCCCCGGCCACCACCGCCGACATCACCGAGCCCGACACCCTGCGGCAGCGCCTGATCGTCTCCGCGGTCCTCTCCCTGCCCGTCGTGCTGCTCGCGATGGTCCCCGCCCTGCAGTTCGACTCCTGGCAGTGGCTCTCGCTGACGCTGGCCGCGCCGGTCGTCGTGTGGGGCGGGCTCCCCTTCCACCGCGCCGCGTTCACCAACCTCCGGCACGGGGCCGCGACCATGGACACCCTCGTCTCGGTCGGCACACTGGCCGCCTTCGGCTGGTCGCTGTGGGCGCTGTTCGTCGGGGACGCCGGGATGCCGGGGATGCGGCACGGCTTCGACTTCACGGCATCGCCGGGCGACGGCGCGTCGACCATCTATCTGGAGGTCGCCGCGGGCGTCGTCACGTTCATCCTGCTCGGCCGCTGGCTGGAGGCCCGCTCCAAGCGGAAGGCGGGATCGGCGCTGCGCGCCCTGCTCGAACTGGGCGCGAAGGACGTGGCGGTGCTGCGGGACGGCACGGAGGAGCGGGTGCCGGTCGGCCGACTGGCCGTCGGGGACCGCTTCGTCGTACGCCCCGGGGAGACCGTCGCGACCGACGGCACCGTCGTCGAGGGCGCATCCGCCGTCGACGCCTCGATGCTGACCGGTGAGTCCGTCCCGGTCGACGTGGGCGTCGACGCCGCCGTGACCGGGGGCACCGCGAACGTCTCCGGGCGATTGGTGGTGCGGGCGACCCGGGTCGGCTCGGACACTCAGCTGGCACGCATGGCGCGGCTCGTCGAGGACGCCCAGACCGGCAAGGCCCAGGTGCAGCGCCTCGCCGACCGGATCGCCGGGATCTTCGTGCCCACCGTGCTGCTCATCGCGGTCGGCACGCTCGGCGGCTGGCTGGGCGCCACGGGCGACGCGACCGCCGCGTTCACCGCGGCGGTCGCCGTACTGATCATCGCCTGCCCGTGCGCCCTCGGCCTCGCCACGCCCACCGCCCTCATGGTCGGCACCGGCCGCGGCGCCCAGCTCGGCATCCTCATCAAGGGCCCCGAGGTCCTGGAGTCCACCCGCAAGGTCGACACCATCGTCCTGGACAAGACGGGGACGGTGACGACGGGCCGCATGGAGCTGACGGACGTACATGTCGCGGGGGACACCCAGGAGCGGCTCCTGCTCCGCCTCGCGGGCGCCCTGGAACACGCCTCCGAGCACCCGGTGGCCCGTGCCGTCACGGCGGGCGCCGCCGAGCGGCTCGGTCTGGCCGCCGGGGAGCTGCCGACGCCCGAGCGGTTCGAGAACGTCGCCGGGGCCGGGGTGCGCGGCACGGTGGACGGGCACGAGGTGCTCGCCGGCCGCGAGCGGCTCCTCGCGGAGGCGGGGGTGACGGGTCTGGAGGCCGTGGCGAAGCTGCGGGACGACGCGGAGGCCGCCGGGCGCACGGCGGTCCTGGTCGCCTGGGACGGCGCCGCACGCGGCGTCCTTGCCGTCGCGGACGCCCTGAAGGAGACCAGCGCCGAAGCGGTGCGCGAGCTGCGCTCGCTCGGCCTGACGCCGGTGCTGCTCACCGGCGACAACAAGGCCGTCGCCAGGACCGTCGCCGACGCGGTGGGCATCGCGCCGGACGCCGTGTTCGCGGAGGTCCTGCCGCAGGACAAGGTCGACGTCGTGCGACGGCTGCAGGGCGAGGGCAGGGTCGTGGCGATGGTCGGGGACGGCGTGAACGACGCGGCCGCGCTCGCCACCGCCGATCTGGGCCTTGCGATGGGCACCGGCACGGACGCGGCCATCGAGGCGAGCGACCTGACATTGGTGCGCGGGGACTTGCGGGTCGCGGCCGACGCCATCAGGCTCTCCCGCAAGACCCTCGCCACCATCAAGGGCAATCTCTTCTGGGCCTTCGGCTACAACGTCGCCGCACTGCCGCTCGCCGCCGCCGGTCTCCTCAACCCGATGATCGCGGGGGCCGCGATGGCCTTCTCCTCGGTCTTCGTGGTCACGAACAGTCTTCGTCTGAGGACATTCGCATAACGTCTTCACAGGGTCGTTTCAGCATCTTCACCCCGTTCCCGAGATCCACATATCGGGGATCTTGCGCATGTACTGGACATATGCAGGAGACGCAGATCACAGTGATTGCAACGTAACCATTGAGGGGGGTCGCGAGTCTAATGGGGCGATGCAGGAAGATGTCTTGGGGGACGTCTTCCGACATCGAGGGACATCTTGGGGGATGTCCCTGGAATGGCGTTGCCGGGGCACGTGCACCGGGGAGCTTTGAGCGGCCCTCCCGTACGTACGCGTCCCGGCAGACCGCAGGGCAACCAAAGACGCCCGGCCGGATCCCGTGGGGGGAATCCGCACCGGGAAAAAGGGAAGCGCCCCGACCGTCGACCCGTGGGGGGATCGATGGCGGGGCGCTTTCCGCTTTGCGGGTGGAGCTCAGCGGCCCTCGACGGGGACGAAGTCGCGGAGGACCTCACCCGTGTAGATCTGGCGCGGGCGGCCGATGCGCGAACCCGGCTCCTTGATCATCTCGTGCCACTGGGCGATCCAGCCCGGGAGACGGCCCAGCGCGAAGAGCACCGTGAACATCTCGGTCGGGAAGCCCATGGCCCGGTAGATCAGGCCCGTGTAGAAGTCGACGTTCGGGTAGAGCTTGCGCTCGACGAAGTAGTCGTCGGCCAGCGCGTGCTCTTCCAGCTTCAGGGCGATGTCGAGCAGCTCGTCGGACTTGCCGAGCGCCGAGAGGACGTCGTGCGCCGCCGCCTTGATGATCTTCGCCCGGGGGTCGAAGTTCTTGTAGACGCGGTGCCCGAAGCCCATGAGCTTCACGCCGTCTTCCTTGTTCTTCACCTTGCGGATGAAGGTGTCGACGTCGCCGCCGGAGGCCTGGATGCCTTCCAGCATCTCCAGGACCGACTGGTTGGCGCCACCGTGCAGCGGGCCCCACAGGGCCGAGATGCCGGCCGAGATCGAGGCGAACATGTTCGCCTGCGAGGAGCCGACCAGACGCACGGTGGAGGTCGAACAGTTCTGCTCGTGGTCCGCGTGCAGGATCAGGAGCTTGTCGAGCGCCGAGACCACGACCGGGTCCAGCTCGTACTCGGCGGCGGGCACCGAGAAGGTCATGCGCAGGAAGTTCTCGACGTAGCCGAGGTCGTTGCGCGGGTAGACGACCGGGTGGCCCTGCGACTTCTTGTACGCGTAGGCCGCGATCGTCGGAAGCTTGGCGAGAAGGCGGATCGTCGAAAGGTGACGCTGCTTCTCGTCGAACGGGTTGTGGCTGTCCTGGTAGAACGTCGACAGCGCGCTGACCACGGACGACAGCATCGCCATCGGGTGGGCGTCACGCGGGAAGCCGTCGTAGAACCGCTTGACGTCCTCGTGCAGCAGGGTGTGCTGCGTGATCTCGTTCTTGAACGTGGCCAGCTCGTCGACCTTCGGCAGCTCGCCGTTGATCAGGAGGTACGCCACCTCGGTGAAGGTGGAGCGCTCGGCCAGCTGCTCGATCGGGTAGCCGCGGTACCGGAGGATGCCCTGTTCACCGTCGAGATAGGTGATGGCGGATTTATAGGCGGCGGTGTTGCCATAGCCGCTGTCCAGGGTCACCAGACCGGTCTGGGCGCGGAGCTTCCCGATGTCGAAGCCCTTGTCGCCGACGGTCGACTCGATCACCGGGTAGGTGTACTCGCCATCGCCGTATCGCAGTACTACACCGTTGTTAGCGTTCTCGCTCACGTCATCCCTCACCGACGTTGTGCCTCTTCTTCGAGGTGCCCTGACTGTCTCTACCATCCCCCATTTGGCCCTGGAGAGTGCACTCGGGGTCGACCATTGGGCCTATTGGCGGCACTCAGTGCCGCCAACCTGCTCATCCTGCCCCCTTCGCCCCGGTTCCGGAAGTGCTGTGTGACCTTTCCGACTCGTTTGATCGATCAAAACGTCCAGGGCCTGTCCCGCGGCGCCCCGAAAGCCGGAAGTCCAGGGCCGTACAGCGCCTTCCCGCGGACACCGTGCGCACTGCCTGCCCCAGAGCCTTGCGCGAACCGACCAGGACGACCAGCCTCTTGGCGCGTGTCACGGCGGTGTAGAGCAGATTGCGCTGCAGCATCATCCACGCGCCGGTGGTGACCGGGATCACCACCGCCGGATACTCACTCCCCTGGGAGCGGTGGATCGTCACTGCGTAGGCATGTGCCAGCTCGTCGAGTTCGTCGAAGTCGTACGGGACTTCCTCGTCCTCGTCGGTGCGGACGGTGAGCCGCTGCTCGTCGGCGTCGAGGGCGGTGACGACGCCCACCGTGCCGTTGAAGACGCCGTTCTGTCCCTTTTCGTAGTTGTTGCGAATCTGGGTGACCTTGTCCCCGACGCGGAACACCCGGCCGCCGAACCGCTTCTCGGGCAGGTCGGGCCTGGCGGGCGTGATGGCCTGCTGGAGGAGGCCGTTGAGGTTTCCGGCGCCTGCGGGGCCGCGGTGCATGGGGGCGAGGACCTGCACGTCGCGGCGCGGGTCGAGGCCGAACTTCTTGGGGATGCGGTGCGCGGCGACGTCCACCGTCACCCGGCCCGCGTCCTCGGTCTCCTCCTCGACGAAGAGGAAGAAGTCCTTCATGCCCTGGGTGATGGGCGGGACGCCGGAGTTGATGCGGTGGGCGTTGGTGACGACGCCCGACTCCTGGGCCTGCCGGAAGATGCGGGTGAGGCGGACGGCGGGGATCGGGCTCTCGTCGCTGAGCATGTCCCGCAGCACTTCGCCCGCGCCGACGCTCGGCAGCTGGTCCACGTCGCCCACGAAGAGCAGGTGGGCGCCGGGCGGGACGGCCTTCACCAGCTTGTTGGCGAGCAGCAGGTCCAGCATCGACGCCTCGTCGACGACGACCAGATCGGCGTCGAGCGGCCGCTCCTTGTCGTACGCCGCGTCTCCCCCGGGCCTCAGTTCGAGCAGGCGGTGCACGGTGGAGGCCTCGGCTCCGGTGAGCTCGGCGAGGCGCTTGGCGGCGCGTCCGGTGGGGGCGGCGAGGACCACCTTGGCCTTCTTGGCCCGGGCCAGCTCGACGACGGAGCGGACCGTGAAGGACTTTCCGCAGCCGGGGCCGCCGGTCAGGACGGCGACCTTCTGGGTCAGGGCGAGCCGGACCGCCTCCTTCTGCTCGGGCGCGAGCTCGGCCCCGGTGCGCGCCGCGAGCCAGGCGAGGGCCTTGTCCCACTCGACGTCCTGGAAGGCGGGCATGCGGTCGTCGCCGGTCTTCAGGAGGCGCAACAGCTGTCCGGCCAGGGACAGTTCGGCGCGGTGGAAGGGGACGAGGTAGACGGCGGCGATGTCGTCTCCCCCGTCCGGGTCGGGGAGCGCTTCGCGGACGACGCCCTCCTCCTCCCCGGCCAGCTCGGCGAGGCAGTCGATGACCAGGCCCGTGTCGACCTGGAGGAGCTTCACCGCGTCCGCGATGAGGCGCTCCTCGGGGAGATAGCAGTTCCCCTGGTCGGTGGATTGCGAAAGGGCGTACTGCAGGCCTGCCTTGACGCGCTCCGGGCTGTCGTGCGGGATGCCGACGGACTGGGCGATGCGGTCGGCGGTGAGGAAGCCGATGCCCCAGACGTCGGCGGCGAGGCGATAGGGCTCGTCCTTCACCACGGAGATCGACGCGTCCCCGTACTTCTTGTAGATGCGCACGGCGATGGAGGTGGAGACGCCGACTCCCTGGAGGAAGACCATGACTTCCTTGATGGCCTTCTGCTCCTCCCAGGCGGCGGCGATCATCTTCGTCCGCTTGGGGCCGAGGCCGGGCACTTCCACGAGGCGCTTCGGCTCGGTCTCGATGATGTCGAGGGTGTCCACGCCGAAGTGGGTGGTGATCCGGTCGGCCATCACGGGGCCGATGCCCTTGATGAGGCCGGAGCCGAGATAGCGGCGGATGCCCTGGATGGTGGCGGGCAGCACCGTCGTGTAGTTCTCGACCGTGAACTGCTTGCCGTACTGCGGGTGGGAGCCCCAGCGGCCCTGCATGCGCAGCGATTCACCGGCCTGGGCGCCGAGCAGCGCGCCGACGACGGTGAGCAGGTCACCGGAGCCGCGGCCGGTGTCCACCCGCGCGACCGTGTAACCCGTTTCTTCATTGGCGTACGTGATGCGTTCGAGGACCCCCTCGAGCACCGCCATCGCCGGACCTGGACCTGGACTCGACATGATCCGACGCTACCGCCCGGCACCGACAGCGCGGCGGGCCTGTGGACAACTACCGGGAACTACGAAGGGGTCTGGCCTCCCAGCCAGACCCCTTCGGGTTTCCCTCCCCTGTCAGAACTCGCGATCCCCCGGATCGCCCGGATCCCCCCAGATCCTGGTTCCCCCCTCATAAAGCTCTGACCCCCTATACGACACGCGTGGTGCCCGAAGGGTTGCACGGCGTTGCCAAAAGTTTTTTCCGATCCCCGACGGGCGCTCGGCGACGGCTCCAGGTGCCGACAAAGCGGGGCACACGTAGCGTTTGCCGCATGAGCGATGATTCCCAGCCCGCCGAGTCTCAGCCCTCCGAGCCCCGGTCCTTCGAGCAGGACGTGCTGAGCGAGCTCGGCGACGACAGGCTCCAGGAGATCGCCGGGCTGCTCGGCACGGACGCGTCCGGCGCGCAGGAAGTCGTGGGCACCACGGTCTCCGCGCTCTCCGGAGACATCCGGGGCAGGGCCGCCGACCCCGCGGAGGCCGACGAGGTGCGGCAGGCGTTCGCCGAGGTCGAGCCCGCCGATCCGCCCCTGCAGGGGGTGGCCGCCTTCGGTGGCCTCGGTGGTCTCGCCGCGGGCGGGATGATGTCCGGCATGCTCGCGAAGATGAGCAAACCGGTGGCCAACGCGGTCTCCAAGAAGACCGGCATCCCCGCGCCGACGGTCACCCGCGTGATCGAGATGCTCATTCCCGTGGTGCTCGCGGTGCTCTCCAAGAGGGCGGCGCGGACCAAGGCACCCGGCGGCGCCCCGAACGGCTCCGCGCCCTCCGGCGGCGGCCTCGGCGATCTGCTGGGCCAGATCCTGGGCGGCAGGAAGTAGCTCACAGGGAGCGCACGTCACGGCTCACGGATCGCAGCTCACGCGTGCGCGCGGAAGCGTTCGGCCGTCTCCTTCAGCACCTCGCCCCCGTCCCGCGCCCACAGCTCCTCGTTGAAGATCTCGACCTCGATCGCGCCGCGGTACCCGGCGGCGTCCACCGCCTCCCTGAAGGCCCTGAAGTCGATGCTCCCGTCCCCCAGTTGCCCCCGCCCCAGGAGCACGCCCGCGGGCAACGGGGTGATCCAGTCCGCCAGTTGGAAGGCGTGCAGCCGACCGCCGCGGCCCGCCCTCGCGATCTGCGCGGGCGCCTGGTCGTCCCACCACACGTGGTACGTGTCCACGACCACCCCGACCTGGCGCGCGGGGAAGCGTTCCGCGAGGTCGAGGGCCTGGCCGAGGGTGGAGACCACACAGCGGTCCGAGGCGAACATCGGGTGCAGCGGCTCGATGGCGAGGCGCACGCCCCGCTCCTCGGCGTAGGGCCCGAGGACGGCGAGCGCGTCCGCGATGCGTTCCCGCGCCCCCGCCAGGTCCTTGCTGCCTGCCGGGAGGCCGCCCGAGACCAGGACCAGGGTGTCCGTGCCGAGCACCGCCGCCTCGTCGACCGCCGCGCGGTTGTCGTCGAGGGCACGCGCGCGCGGCGCCTCTTCGACGTCCGTGAGGAAGCCTCCCCGGCACAGGCTCGTCACCGTGAGCCCGGCGTCCCGCATGAGGCGGGCGGTGCGCTCGACCCCGTACTCCTGGACGGGCGCGCGCCACAGGCCGACGGCCTCGACGCCCTCCTTGGCGCAGCCCTCGGCGAGTTCGGGGAGCGACCACTGCTTGATGGTCTCCTGGTTGATGCTCAGCCGTGAGGACGGCACGGGCTCGCTCATTGGGGCACTCCGTGGACGGTGAGCAGGGATCGCATGCGGGCGGCCGCGAGGGCCGGGTCGGGGAACAGGCCGAGGCCGTCGGCCAGTTCGTAGGCGCGGGCCAGGTGGGGCAGCGAGCGGGCCGACTGCAGGCCGCCGACCATCGTGAAGTGCGTCTGGTGCCCGGCCAGCCAGGCGAGCAGGACGACGCCGGTCTTGTAGTAGCGGGTGGGGGCCTGGAAGAGGTGCCTGGACAGTTCGACGGTGGGGTCGAGGAGTGCGCGGAAGCGCTTCGTGTCCCCCGTGTCCAGGGCCCGTACGGCCTCCGCGGCGAGCGGGCCGAGGGGGTCGAAGATCCCGAGCAGGGCGTGGCTGAAGCCGTGGTCGTCCCCGGCGATCAGTTCGGGGTAGTTGAAGTCGTCGCCGGTGTAGCAGCGCACGCCGTCGGGCAGGCGGCGGCGCAGGGCGATCTCGCGGTCGGCGTCCAGGAGGGAGACCTTGATGCCGTCGACCTTGTCGGGGTGGGCGGCGATCACCTCCAGGAAGGTGTCCGTGGCCGCGTCGAGGTCGGCCGACCCCCAGTAGCCCTCCAAAGCGGGGTCGAACATCGGGCCGAGCCAGTGCAGGATCACGGGTTCGGCGGACTGGCGCAGGAGATGGCCGTACGTGTCCAGGTAGTCGTCCGGGGACGCGGCAGCGGCGGCCAGGGCGCGTGACGCCATCAGGATCGGCTGGGCGCCGACCGACTCGACGAGGGCGAGCTGCTCCTCGTACGCGCCCCTGACCGCCGACAGTCCCGCGGGGCCCGCCAGTTGGTCGGTGCCGACGCCGCACGCGATCCGGCCCCCTGCCGCCTTCGCCTCGGCGGCCGACCGCGTGATCAGCTCGGCCGCTCCGGCCCAGTCCAGGCCCATGCCCCGCTGAGCGGTGTCCATGGCCTCTGCGACGCCCAGGCCGTGCGACCAGAGGTGGCGGCGGAAGGCGAGGGTGGCGTCCCAGTCGACGGCGGCGGGGCCGTCCGGCGGCACGTCCGCGCGGGGGTCGGCGACCACATGGGCGGCGGAGAAGACGGTGCGGGAGGTGAGCGGGGGGCCGCCTGCGGTCGTGGGCGGCGGCTCGGCGCGCGGGGTGTACGCGCGCGTGCCGCCGTCCGCGGCCGGAAGCAGCACCTGGAGGGGACCGGTCACAGCGCGATCTCCGGCACCTCGATACGGCGGCCCTCCGCGGAGGACCGCAGGCCCAGTTCGGCGAGCTGCACGCCGCGGGCGCCCGCGAGGAGGTCCCAGTGGTAGGGCGCGTCGGTGTACACGTGCCGGAGGAAGAGCTCCCACTGCGCCTTGAAGCCGTTGTCGAACCCCTCGGGTCCCTGGTTGTCCGGGACCTCCTGCCACTGGTCGCGGAAGGAGTGGGTGGCGGGCAGGTCCGGGTTCCAGACCGGCTTGGGGGTCGTACTCCGGTGCTGCACGCGGCAGTTGCGCAGCCCCGCGACGGCGGACCCCTCGGTGCCGTCGACCTGGAACTCCACGAGCTCGTCGCGGTTGACGCGCACCGTCCAGGAGGAGTTGATCTGCGCAATGGCACCGCCGTCCAGCTCGAAGATGCCGTACGCGGCGTCGTCGGCGGTGGCGTCGTAGGGCTTGTCGCGCTCGTCCCAGCGCTGCGGGACGTGGGTGGCGGTGAGCGCCTGGACGCTGCGCACACGGCCGAAGAGCTCGTGCAGGACGTACTCCCAGTGCGGGAACATGTCGACGACGATGCCGCCGCCGTCCTCGCTGCGGTAGTTCCAGGACGGGCGCTGTGCGGGCTGCCAGTCGCCCTCGAAGACCCAGTAGCCGAACTCGCCGCGGACCGAAAGGATCCGCCCGAAGAAGCCGCCGTCGATCAGCCGCTTCAGCTTGAGCAGTCCTGGCAGAAAGAGCTTGTCCTGGACGACGCCGTGCTTGATGCCCGCCTCCTCGGCGAGGCGGGCGAGGCCGAGGGCGCCTTCGAGTCCGGTGGCGCTCGGCTTCTCGGTGTAGACGTGCTTGCCCGCGGCGATGGCCCGCTTGATGGCGTCCTCGCGCGCGGAGGTGAGCTGGGCGTCGAAGTAGATGTCGACGGTCGGGTCGGCGAGGACCGCGTCCAGGTCGGTCGAGTAGTGCTCCAGGCCGTGCTGGGCGGCGAGGGCGCGCAGGGCGTGCTCCCTGCGGCCGACCAGGACGGGTTCGGGCCACAGCACGGTGCCGTCGCCCAGGTCGAGGCCTCCTTGTTCCCGGAGGGCAAGGATCGAGCGGACCAGATGCTGGTGGTGTCCCATGCGTCCGGTGACGCCGTTCATGGCGATGCGCACCGTCTTGCGTGTCACGAAAGTCCCTCCGTAGGGGCGTAGCAAGCGCTTTCTATCCAGAGGCAAGCTAGCCTGCCGCACAAGGTTCGGACAAGGGCTTCGGTCGAGAGCGGTGACCGGGCGAGACAAACGGGTGACCGGAGGACCAGAAAATGACCGTGACCCTGGCGGACGTGGCAGCGCGCGCACAGGTCTCCCCCGCCACCGTCTCCCGCGTGCTGAACGGCAATTACCCGGTGGCGGCCGCCACCCGCGAGCGCGTCCTGCGCGCCGTCGACGAGCTCGACTACGTCCTCAACGGCCCCGCGAGCGCGCTCGCCGCGGCCACCTCGGACCTGGTCGGCATCCTCGTCAACGACATCGCCGACCCCTTCTTCGGGATCATGGCGGGCGCCGTGCAGTCCGAGATCGGCGGGCCCGGCGGGCGTGCGGGCGGGGAGCGCATGGCCGTCGTCTGCAACACCGGCGGCTCCCCCGAGCGCGAACTCACCTATCTCACGCTCCTTCAGCGCCAACGCGCCGCCGCGGTGATCCTCACCGGCGGCGCGGTCGAGGACGCCGAGCACGCCGAGGCGATCGCGGGGAAGCTGCGGCGCCTCACGGAGGCGGGCACCCGGGTGGTGCTCTGCGGCAGGCCGCCCTCCCCGGACACCGACGCGGTGGCGCTCACCTTCGACAACCGCGGCGGCGGGCAGCAGTTGACGGAACACCTGCTGGGCCTCGGCCACCGCCGCATCGGCTACATCGCGGGCCCGGAGGAGCGCACGACCACCCGCCACCGCCTGGAGGGCCACCGCGCCGCGCTCGCCGCGCGCGGCATCGCGGACGACCCGGCCCTGACGGTCCACGGCCCCTACGACCGCCGCTCCGGCTACGACGCCACGGACGAACTCCTGCGCCGCGCCCCGGACCTGACGGCCGTCGTCGCCGCCAACGACACGGTGGCGCTCGGCGCGTGCGCGGCCCTGCGCGACAAGGGCCTGCGCATCCCGGACGACGTGTCGGTGGCGGGCTTCGACGACCTCCCGTTCAGCATCGACGCGGTCCCCGCCCTGACGACGGTGCGCCTCCCCCTGCACGAGGCGGGCGCCCGGGCGGGCCGCATCGCCATGAGCAAGGAGAAGCCCCCGCCGGGCGGCGTGGCGACGGTGCACGGGGAGCTGATGGTGCGGGGGTCCACGGCGGGGCCGCGATAAGACGTCCCGCCCCCGTCGACCTCCCCCATCTCACCCCTCCCCCACCAACCGCCCCAGCACCCCCACCCCCTCGGCGATCTCCGCGGTGCCGCTCGCCGCGTAGCCGAGGACCAGGCCCGGCGGGTGCGGGAGTTGGGTGTGCCAGGAGAGGGGGTGCACCTTGACGCCTTCGGCGAGGGCGGCGGTCGCGAGGGCGGCATCGGAACCCCCGTACGCCTCCGGCCCGAGGGTGATCATCAGATGCAGCCCGGCGGCGGCGCCATGCACGACCGCGCCCGGCAGCCGCGTCCGGATCGCCTCGATCATGGCGTCCCTGCGCCTTCGGTGGTGCTTGCGGATCAGACGGAGGTGGCGCTCCAGGTCGCCGGAGTCCATGAGGCGGGCCAGGACCAGTTGGGGCAGCGCCGCGGTGCCGAGGTCGGTGAGGCGTCGGGCGTCGACGAGCGCGTCCCGGTAGGCGGGCGGGGCGAGCAGCCAGCCCAGGCGCAGGGCGGGCGCGAGGAGCTTGGAGACGCTGCCCGCGTAGCAGACGTGGTCGGGGAGCAGCGCTCGCAGGGCGGGGACCGCGGGCCGGTCGTAGCGGTGTTCGGCGTCGTAGTCGTCCTCGATGACGAGACCGCCTTCGCGGGCCCAGTCCATCAGCTCGCGACGCCGTTCGCCGCCCAGGACGACCCCGGTGGGGAACTGGTGGGCGGGGGTGAGCAGTACGGCGGGGGCGCCGGTGGCGCGCAGTGCGTCGACGCGGATGCCATGGTCGTCGACCGGGACGGGCGGTGTGCCCAGCGGCCGCAGGTGCTGGCGCACGCCGAGCGACCCCGGCTCCTCGACGGCCACGGCGGAGATCCCGTCGGCGTGCAGGACGTCGACGAGGAGCCGCAGCGCCTGGGCCGTGCCGTTCACGATCATCACGTCGGCCGGGTCGGCGCGGATTCCGCGGTTCCGGGAGAGCCAGCGCACGACGGCTTCGCGCAGCGGGCGGGTGCCGCGCGGGTCCCCGTAGCCGAAGTCAGAGGGGGTGAGCCCGGCGAGCACGGAGCGCTCGGCGCGCAGCCAGGCCGCGCGGGGGAAGGCGGCGAGGTCGGGCAGTCCTGGTGACAGGTCGATGCGGGCGGGCGCGGCGCGGATGGCGTCGAAGACGCCGGGTCCGGGAGGGGCGGTGAAGATGTCCTCGGGCCCCGCACCGGCGCCCGCACCCGCACCCGCACCCGCACCCGCACTGAGGGCAGTCGGCGCGTCCCCGGAGGAGCCCGAAGCATGCGGTACGGCCACGACGACCGTTCCGCCGCGCCCGCGCCCCGCGACGTGCCCGTCCTCGGTGAGCCGCCGGTAGGCCTCGGTGACGACGCCGCGGGAGACGCGCAGGTCACCGGCGAGGGTGCGGGTGGCGGGGAGCGTGCTGTCGACGGGGAGGCGCCCGTCGGCGATGGCGCTCCTGATCTCCCGCGCCAGCCAGTCGGAGAGCCCGCCCCTGGGGGCGTCACCGGTGTCGAGCTGGAGGAAGTCGGAGACCCCGCCGCCCTCCCCCGCGGAGCCGTCCCTCATGAAGCCCTCCCTACGTGCCCGTGGAGGCTTATGGACCTGTGGAGAGGAGATCCAATGGACCTGTTCATGGAGCCATTGTGGCGCGAGGGTCGGGGCATGGAATTCCTCCTCACCTCCCTGGTCGTCTGCGTGACACCGGGCACCGGCGTCCTGTTCACGATCGCGGCGGGCCTCTCGCGCGGCACCCGCGCCGCGGTGACCGCGGCCGTCGGCTGCACGCTGGGCGTCGTCCCGCACATGGTGGCCGCGATCACCGGTCTCGCGGCGCTCCTGAACACCAGCGCCGTCGCCTTCCAGACGCTCAAGTACCTCGGTGTGGCCTACTTGTTGTACATGGCGTGGAGCACCTGGCGGGACAAGAGCGAGCTCACCGCCGAGCGGGAGAGCGAGCCGCGTTCGGCGGGCCGCACGATCCTGACGGGCGTACTGATCAACATCCTCAACCCGAAGCTGACGCTGTTCTTCTTCGCGTTCCTGCCGCAGTTCGTGGACACGGACGAGCCCTACGCCTTCCTGCGCATGACGGAGCTGAGCGCCTACTTCATGCTGATCACGTTCGTGGTCTTCGTGGCGTACGGCCGGTTCGCCGCGGCCATGCGCCACCACGTCATCTCGCGCCCGCGCGTGGTGAGTTGGATGCGCCGCACGTTCGCGGTGGCGTTCGCCGCGCTGGGGACGCGCCTGGCGTTCCTCTGAGAGCGGGCGTACCGTTGACTCAGTCAAAGGTACCGGAGTGATGCGCCATGACGACCGCGAAACCGAAGTCGAAACCGCACACCCCCATCCACGAGATGCGCGCCTTCAACCGCTTCTACACGAACCTGATCGGCGCGCTCGACTACAGCCGTCATCTGTACGTCCCGTACACACTCACCGAGTCCCGCGTCCTGTACGAGCTGGCGCACGCGCCCCACACCGACGCGGCCGACCTCCGGGCCGAACTCTCCCTGGACGCGGGCTATCTGAGCCGTCTCCTCGCCAAGTTCGAGCGCGACGAGCTGGTCGAGCGTGCGCCGTCCACGGCCGATCCGCGGCGGCAGCGCATCACGCTCACCGCGCGCGGGCGCGATGCCGCCGAGCTGCTCGACGAGCGGTCGCGGGAGTCGGTCGGCTCGCTGCTCGCCGAGGTGCCCGCCGCCGACCGGGCCCGGCTCGCGTCGGCGATGCGCACGGTGCGGGAGATCCTTGAGGACGGCCGCGGCCAGGCGCGGCGGCGCCCCCGCGAGCGCCGCGACGACGTGACGCTCCGGGATCCCGGGCCGGGCGACCTCGGGTGGATCGTGCAGCGCAACGCCGCGGTGTACGCGGCCGAGTTCGGCTGGAACACGGAGTACGAGGGCCTCGTCGCCCGTATCGTCGCCGACTTCGCGCAGGACCACGACCCGCATCTGGAGCGCGTGTGGATCGCCGAGTTCGACGGGCGGCCCGTGGGGTGCGTGATGTGCGTACGGGACGAGGCGCCCGGCACCGCACGGCTGCGCCTGCTGCTCGTCGAGCCCGCGGCGCGGGGCCTGGGCATCGGGGACCGGCTGGTCGCGGCCTGCGTGGAGTTCGCGAAGGGCGCGGGCTACCGCGAGCTGACCCTGTGGACCAATGACGTACTGGAGTCGGCCCGCGGCATCTACCAGCGCCACGGCTTCGTCCTCGTCGCGGAGAAGCCGCACCGCTCCTTCGGCGCCGACCTCGTCGGGCAGGACTGGCTGCTTCCGCTGCCCGAGCGGCCCGTGTGAGCCCCGCGGCCGCGGCGGGGTTGACCACGCCCGCACGCCGCCTACTGTCGGGACCATGAAATTCGCCTTCTCCACGCTCGGCGTGCCCGGCCTGCCCGTCCCCGACGTGCTGCGGCTCGCCACGGCCCACGGCTACCACGGTGTCGAGCTCCGCGCGCACCCCGAGGAGCCGGTCCACCCGGGTCTCGGGCTGATCGAACGGGCCGACGTGGCCGCCGAGTTCAAGGAATCCGGCGTCGAGATCCTCGGCATCGCCGGGTACGCGCGCGTGGCGGCGCCCGGCGACGACGAGCCCGTGCTCGCCGAGATACGTTCCCTCGTCGCGCTCGCCCGTGACCTGGGCGCCCCCTTCGTCCGGGTCTTTCCCGGCGGCGGCACCGAACAGAGCGCGGAGGAGGCCGACGCGACGGCCGCGAGGCGGCTCGGCACCGCCGCCCGGCACGCCGCGGACGCCGGTGTGCGCATCCTCCTGGAGACCCACGACTCGCACCGCACCGGCGCCGACGCCACCCGCGTCCTCGGCACCGTCGGGCACCGCCAGGTCGGCGCCCTGTGGGACCTGATGCACACCTGGCTCGGCGGCGAGTCCGTCCCCGACACCTTCGCCGCGCTCTCCCCGTACCTCGGCTACGTACAGGTGAAGGACATCGCGTCGGCGGACGACACGACACCGCTGGCCCTCGGCGCCGGGGTCCTGCCGATCGAGGAGTGCGTGGCGCGGCTCAGCGCGGAGAACTGGGAGGGGTGGCTGTGCTGGGAGTACGAGAAGCGCTGGTACGAGGGTGCGGCGCCGCTTCCGGAACTGCTGGGCCCCGGCCGTGAACTCCTGTCACGCCTGGTGACCCGCTCCTCCTGACCAGGACCGCGCCCGCTCCCACTCCTCCGAAGGAGGCCAGCGCGACCCCGCCCACCAGCAGCGCCGCCGCGCACCACCGCAGCCCGCTCACCGACTCGCCGAGGACCAGGGCGGCCGACGACATCCCGAAGACGGGGACGAGCAGCGAGAAGGGGGCGACCGTCGACGCGGGGTGGCGGCGCAGCAGGTATCCCCAGGCGCCGAAGCCGAAGACCGTCGTGACCCAGGCGACGTAGACGATGATGCCCGCGCCCTGCCAGTCGAGGGAGCGCAGGGCGGCGAGGTCCCGGGACGGCCCCTCGAAGAGCAGGGAGAGCGCGAGCAGCGGCAGCACCGGGACCGTACTCACCCACACCATGAAGTTCAGGGAGTCGGGCGGGGAGGCCTTGCGGGTGAGGACGTTGGAGACGCCCCAGCAGGCGGCGGCGCCCATCAGCAGCGCGAAGGCGGTGAGCGGCCCCGTCCCGCCCTCGTCGACGGCGGCGACCGCGATCCCGCCGAGGGCGATCACCATGCCCGCCACCCGCACGCGGCCGGGCCGCTCCCCCAGCGCCAGGAAGGCGAAGAACCCGGTGAAGACGGCCTGGACCTGCAGCACGAGCGAGGAGAGACCGGCGGGCATCCCGGCATCCATCCCGATGAAGAGCAGCCCGAACTTGGCCACCCCGAGCACGAGCCCCACCCCGACGATCCACTTCCAGGCCACCTTCGGGCGCCCCACGAAGAAGACGGCGGGGAGCGCCGCGACGAGGAAGCGCAGGGCGGAGAAGAGCAGCGGCGGGAAGTGGCCGAGCCCCACTTCGATGACGACGAAGTTGACGCCCCATACGGCGGCAACGAGAACAGCCAGACAGACATGTGCAGGTCGCATGCGTCGAGGATCACCCGACCCGAACATGTAGCACCAGCGCGGATCTCTGCATGGTTGAATGAAGCAACGCTAATGAATGCGAGGGCATCCGTGCTCGATCTCGCCAGGCTCCGCGCCCTACACGCCGTCTCCGTGCACGGCACCGTGGGCGCGGCCGCCACCGCGCTCGGCTATACGCCGTCCGCGGTCTCCCAGCAGATCGCCAAGCTGGAACGGGAGACGCGCACGACGCTCCTCGAACGCCGGGGCAGAGGGGTCGCGCTCACCGAGGAAGCCCTCCACCTCGCCGATACGGCACGACAGTTGATGGCCATCGTCGAACGCGCCGAGACCGAGTTGGAGGAGCGGCGCGGGGTGCCTGCGGGGCGCCTGACCATTGCCGCGTTCGCGTCGGCGGCGCGGGGGTTGCTGCCCTCGGTCCTGGCGGACCTGGCCCGCCGCCACCCAGCGCTCGACACCCGCATGACGGAGATCGACCCGCACCTGTCCGTCGACCTCGTGGCCAAGGGAGCGGTCGACCTGGCCGTCGCCCACGACTGGGACATCGCGCCGATCCCGACGCCGCCGGGGGTCGAGCAGGCGGTCATCGGCGACGACCTCTGCGACCTCGTCGTCCCTCATGACCACCGGCTCGCGGGGCGGGCGGCGGTCCGCCGCGAGGAGCTGAAGGCCGAGCGCTGGATCACTCAGCCTCCTGGGCTCGTCTGCCACGAGTGGCTGGTCCGAACGCTCCGCGAAGCAGGCTGCGAGCCTGACATCGCCCACCAGGCCGAGGAGAACCCCACGTTGGTCGCGCTCGTCGCGGCGGGGCTCGGAGTCGCCCTCATCCCCCGCCTGGGCCGCGGCCCCATCCCCTCAGGCGCGGTCACGGTCCCCCTCACCCCGGTCCCGGTCCGCCGCCTCTACGCCCTGTGGCGCACGGGAGCCTCCCGCCGCCCCGCCATCGCCGAAACGGTCCGCACCCTCCAGTCCCACTGGACCCCCTGACCCGCGCGCTGCGCCGTCCGGCGGCGGCAGGAACCCCAAGCCCGCCGCTCCGCGGCGGATGTTCCCCATGACCCGCGCGCTGCGCCGTCCGGCGACGCCAGGCCCCTCAAGCCCGCCGCTCCGCGGCGGATGTTCCCCACCCACCCACCCGTTTGCCCCGCGACGTCCAGCGGGGGTAGGGGCCGGGTCTACCCCCGCCGCGGGCAGGGCCCCCACCGATCCGGGGCGTGAGTGGGCGCGTGGGGAGACTCCCCGCCGCCGTCAGCAGGGTCAACAGCCGGGCCGGGGGCTGCCCCCGCCGGGCCGCAGTCGCGAGCGAGACGGGAGGGGACGCGGGGGTATGTGCGCACGGAGCACCGAGCACACCCTGACAGCCGGAAGGTCTTCAGGCGCGGCGCAGGGATAGCGAGTACGTACATACCCCCGCGGCCCCGCCCCCACAACCGAACCCCAAGCGCAGACGCCCGCCCAAAGCGACCCGCACCCACCGACAGACTCAAGGCGACCCGCCAGCCCCACGCCCACCAACTTGCCTGATTCCGCGGGGATTCGGGAACCCGTCAGACCCCCCGCCCGTCCAACCCGCGCACTGCCGGTGAGTCTCCGCAGGGCGGTGTCGGCATCGCTGCTGGCTGCGAACGCTGACCACCCTCTCCGCCGCCTGCGGCCGGCAGCTCGCCGTCACCGGTGCGCCCCCCTCCAAACAGCACCGGTGACGGCACCCGCACCCCCGCTTCCCTTGACCGGCAGAAATCTTCGGGATATCCGTTGCTCCTGAAAGTAATCTCCAGCCGCAGGAGCCTCCCTTGTCCCACCACGACGGCCACGACGGCCACGACGGCCACGACCACAGGCTCCGCGCCCTCATCGGCACGATGTCCCTGGAGGACAAGGTCGGCCAGCTCTTCGTGATGCACGTGTACGGGCACACCGCCACCGACCCCGACCAGGCGGACATCGACACCAACCTCAGGGAACTCGGCGTGCGCGACGCCGCCGAGCTCGTCGACCGCTACCGCCTCGGCGGCGTCATCTACTTCGGCTGGGCCCACAACACCCGCACCCCGCACCAGATCGCCGAACTCTCCGAGGGCATCCAGAAGGCCGCCCCCACCCTCCCCGTACTGATCTCCGTGGACCAGGAGCACGGCGCCGTCGCCCGCATCGGCGCCCCCGCCACCCTCCTCCCCGGCGCCATGGCCCTCGGCGCCTCCGGCTCGCACGAGCACGCCCGCGAGGCCGCCCGGATCGCCGGCGCCGAGCTCCGCGCCCTCGGCATCCGCCAGGACCACGCCCCGGACGCCGACGTGAACGTCGACCCCGCCAACCCGGTCATCGGCATCCGCTCCTTCGGCGCCGACCCCGACGCCGTCGCCGGATTCGTGACCGCGCAGATCGAGGGCTACCAGAGCGCGGGCATCGCGACGGCGGCCAAGCACTTCCCCGGCCACGGTGACACGACGGACGACAGCCACACCGAGCTGCCGCACATCCACCACACCCGCGAGGAGTGGGACCGCTACGACGCGCCCCCCTTCCGCGCCGCGATCGCCGCGGGCGTCGACTCCGTCATGACCGCGCACATCGTGGTGCCCGCCCTAGACCCCTCCGGCGACCCCGCCACGCTCTCCCACCCGATCCTCACCGGCATCCTCCGCGAAGAGCTCGGCTACGACGGCGTGATCTCCACCGACTCACTCGCGATGCGCGGCGTCCGCACGAAGTACGGCGACGACCGCGTGGCCGTACTCGCGCTCAAGGCGGGCGCCGACCAGCTCCTCAACCCGCCACGCCCCGACGTCGCGTGGCACGCGGTGATCGAGGCGGTCGAGAAGGGCGAGCTGACGGAGGAGCGCATCGACGAATCGGTCCTCCGTGTGCTCCGCATGAAGGCACGGGTCGGCCTCCTGGACGCCTTCCTGGACACAGCCCAGGACGAAGGCGAACCCACACCAACACCCACCCCCACCCCCACCTCCGTCGACGCCACCGTAGGCACCCCCGCCCACCTCGTCGCAGCCGACGCCATCGCCGACGCCACCACAACCCTCCTGGTCAACACCGACGCACTCCTCCCCCTCTCCCCCGCCACCCGCCCCCGCGTCCTGGTCGTCGGCGCGGACCCCCGCTCGCCGTCCGGCACCACGGGCCCGCCGACCACGGTCCTCGCGGGCGCCCTCAACAGCCTCGGCTTCCAGGCCGTGGCCCTGCCCACCGGAACCGCCCCCGACGAGGCGGCGATCGAGAAGGCGGTGGCGGCCGCACAGGGTCAGGACGCGGTCCTCGTGGCGACGTACAACATCACCACGCACACCACCACGAAGGACAACACTCAAGCGGCGAACACCGCCCTGGACGAGACCCCCCAAGCCCGCGCCCACCAGGCGACGGACGCGAACGAGGAGACCCGGAACAGCCCCGAGACCGGGCAGCCCGCCCTCGTCGCCGCCCTCAAGGCCACCGGCCTCCCCGTCATCACCCTCGCGATCCGCAACCCCTACGACGTGGCACACCAGCCCCCCGTCGACGCCGCCCTCGCCTCGTACTGCTGGACCGACGTGGAACTCCGCGCCGCCGCACGGGTGATCGCGGGCCGGACCGCGCCGCAGGGGCGGCTGCCCGTGCCGGTGCGGCGGGCGGACGACCCGGCTCAGGTGCTGTACCCGATCGGGCACGGCCTGACGTACTGACACGTACGCCGCATCACTCGCGCACCACCCCCAAGAGACCCAAAGCCCCCCGCGCGCCTGGCGTGCGCCCGCTCCGGCAGGTCACGCTGGGTGCACGTATCGGGGGGATGGCCATGATTGCCTGCACCACGGGGCGGCCGCGGGCGGCCGTGGGGGCGGTCTGCGCTCTGCTGCTCGCCGCCGCGGCGGCGGTACTGACGGGCTGTCAGGATTCGTCCGAGCCCGAAGACTCCCCCTCAGGGAGCAGCGGCGATCCGAGCCCCGTCGCCTCCAGCCCCTCCGGCCACGGCGCCGCGTTCCTCGCCGTGGACGAGTGCAGTTCGCGGGTGCGCGCGGCGTTCACGGAGGTGCCGTGCACGAGCGAGCGGGCCGCGGCGCGGGTCACGGCGCGCTACGACGGGACGGCGGCACAGGGCCCCGCCTGCCCGGCGCGCACGGACTTCGTGCTGCACATCAGCGAGAGCAGGCCCGCGGTCGACGAGGACGGCGACGGCGAGGTCCCGCAGGGGTACGCCTGCATGCGGAACCTGGAGCCGCCGCACCCCGGCGACCCGGGCCGCGGCGGCGGTCCGCGGACGATCGTCGGCGACTGTGTGTACGGCGCGGGGCGCGGCGAGGTGCGGGAGACGGCCTGCGACGGCTCCGGGAAGCGGCGCCCGGAGTACCGGGTGTCGTCGGCGGTGCGGGACCGGACAGCGTGTCCCGCCGCCACGCGGCTCTACGTCACGGTGGGCGGTAAGCGCCCGGTCGGGTGCGCGGTACGGGTGACGGAATGACACAGGGGTGCTGAAGGACCGACCGGCCCTCCAGCACCCCCGTCTACCGGCTCAATGCCAATTCACCGCAGAGTCAGAGTCAGAGCCAGAGTCAGAGCCGCCGCCTCACGGCCGCAGCGTCTGCTCCTTGCGCACGTCCCGCCGGTCCAGCTTCTTGTCGTACGCGGCCAGCGGCTTGCCCGAGGACGAGGACACCCCGGCCCACGCCTGGATCCGCTGCGTCGCCTTCGCCTTGTCGGCCGCGACGAGCTGCGCCACGTTCGCGCCGTGGTTGGCGCCGGGCGCCGTGAAGACGTACGAGTCGTGCTTGGCGCCCCGGGCGGGCTTGAACTGCTCGGCGCCCCACGGGTCGTACTCGCCGTACACGTACATCATGTTGTGCGCGTTGTGCTTCACCCACCGGTCGACGTCCCGCATGGAGTTCGGCTTGAACTTCATCGGGATGTCGCGCGGCACGAAGTTCCGCGGCGGCTGGTAGCCGTAGCGGCTGAGGTCGCCGAGCCAGGGCTGCCCGATGTTGGGCGAGCCGAGCTCGGTGCCCGCCTGGTAGTAGTACGGCGTGTAGGGCTCCAGGCCCTGGTCGGTGTAGGAGGACCAGCCGCCCACCGAGTCGACGTAGTCGAAGAGCGCCTGGTCGGTCGCGGTGGCCGCGTCCGGGATCGTCCCGCAGGCGGTGGCGGCGGGCTGGTACTGCCAGAAGCCCCACACGAGGTCCATGACGACGGCTTCGAACGCCTTGTCCAGCGTGCCGACGGTCTTGAAGGTGTAGCCCTCCGCCTCGGCGTAGGCCGCGAGCTTCGCCGACAGCGGTTCCCTGCGCACCAGCGCCTCGCGCTGCACGTCCTGGATCCTGGTGCGGCACTCCTTCGGTCCGACTCCGGCGAGGAACTTGTCGTACGCCGAGTCCTCCTTGTCGACCACGTCGTTGGGCGCCACGTAGGCGACGACGCCGTCCATGTCACGCGGGTAGAAGCGCTCGTAGTACGTGGCGGTCATGCCGCCCTTCGAGCCGCCGGTGGCCAGCCACTTCTTGCCGTAGATCGGCTTCAGCGCCTTGTGGATGCGGTGCTGGTCGCTGGCGGCCTGCCAGATATCGAGCTTGGACCAGTCGGCGGGCTGGGGGCGCGAGGGCGTGAAGTAGCGGTACTCCATGGAGATCTGGTTGCCGTCGACGATCTGCGTCGGCTCACGGCGACTGGGCGTCGTGGAGACGCTGTAGCCGCTGGTGTAAAAGACCGTCGGGCGGTTGGTGTCCTTGTGCAGCACGGTCAGGCGCTGCTTGAAGGTGCCCTTGGACGGGTGCCGGTGGTCCACCGGCTGGGTGTAGTTGAGGACGAAGAAGCGGTAACCGGGGTACGGCTTCTCCTCGATCAGACTCATGCCGGGTATGGCGAGCAGCCTGTCCTTGATGTCGGTGCTGTCAGCAATGTCAGCAATACCGATGCTGTTCCTGTTACCGGTGTCGCTCGCCTTCGCGATGTCCGTCCTGCCCGGTTCCGCGGCTGTCGCCGCCCCGGTCGTCGCTCCGGCCGCGCCCACCGTGCCTATCAGCACCACGAGCGACAGCACCCATCTGAGCGTTTTCCGCATGCACCCTCCCCTGTCGACACAGCAATGCCCCGGAACCTAACGGAGCAACTGAGTCCACACCAGGGGGAGTTATCGGGACATCCTGCGGTCACATGCCGGACTTCAGCAGAGAATCCAGCCCGAACTGACCCCGCGCCCGTCGATCTTCCCCTTCACCCACACGCAGCGGTGGCCCGCGTGGACCGTCACCGGGCCCGCGCGGTGGGTGTAGTGGCCCTTGTCGCGCGCGGGACGGCCGCCGCGGGCCTTGACGCTGACGGACATCGTCTTGCGGGCGCCGGTGTGCTTGGCGACGGCCACGGCACAGACGTAGCCGCGGGACTTGAAGACGTCGACGCGGCCGGTACTGAAGGGGAGGGCGCGCACCTTGCGGCCCGCGCAGAGGCCGTCGACGGCCTCCGCGGATGCGGTGCCGGGGCCCGCGAGGGCGAGGAGCACGGCGGCGGCGAGCACGGCGGTGCCGAGCGTCAGCCGCCGCCGTCGTATCCGACCACTGCCGCGCCCACTGCTCACGATTGCCCCTCCCGCAACTCCTGCCCCAACGTTCTGAGGTACGGACGCAGCCCACGGCCCTTGCGGTTGCGGGATCCCGACCTCATTTTTCACCGCTCGTTCAGGCGGCTTCGACCGGCTCCCCCACGAACGTCCGCCACAGTCGCGCATACCGCCCGTCCAGCGCGAGGAGCTCCTCGTGCGTGCCGTCCTCGGCGACCCGGCCGTGGTCCATCACGACGACGCGGTCGGCGCGGGCGGCCGTGGTGAGGCGGTGGGCGACGACCAGCGTGGTGCGCTTGCCCGCGATGCGGTCGGTGGCCTGGTTGACCTGCGCCTCCGTGGCGAGGTCGAGCGCGGCGGTGGCCTCGTCGAGGAGCAGGATGTCGGGGTCGACCAGCTCGGCGCGGGCCAGCGCGATCAGCTGGCGCTGTCCCGCGGAGAGGTTGCGGCCGCGCTCGCTCACCTCGTGGAGGTAGCCGCCGTCCAGGGTGGCGATCATGTCGTGCGCGCCGACCGCGCGGGCGGCGGCCTCGACCTGGGCGTCGGTGGCGTCGGGGCGGCCGTAGGCGATGGCGTCGCGGACCGTGCCCGCGAAGAGGTACGCCTCCTGCGGCACGACACCGAGGCGGTGGCGGTACGAGGTGAGGTCGAGGGAGCGCAGGTCCGTGCCGTCGACCGTGACCCGGCCGCCCGTGGGGTCGTAGAAGCGGGCGACGAGCTTCACCAGCGTCGACTTGCCCGCGCCGGTCTCGCCGACGAAGGCGACGGTCTGTCCGGCGGGGATCCGCAGGCGTACGTCGCTGAGCGCGTCCTCGGGGGCGCCCTCGCCGGTGGCCGCGTACGCGAAGTCCACGTCCTCGAAGGCGATCTCGCCGCGCAGCGAGAGCACCTCCATGGGCTCGTCGGCGGCCTTCGTCGACGTCGGCTCCTGGAGCAGCTCCTGGATGCGGCCGAGCGAGACGGTCGCCTGCTGGTAGCCGTCGAAGACCTGGGAGAGCTGCTGCACGGGGGCGAAGAACAGGTCGATGTAGAGGAGGTACGCGACGAGCGCGCCGGTCGTCAGCGTGCCCGCCTCGACCCGGCCCGCGCCCACGATCAGCACGGCGACGACGGCGACGGAGGACAGGAGCTGCACGAACGGGAAGTACACGGAGATCAGCCACTGGCCGCGGATGCGGGCCTGGCGGTAGCTGTCGCTGTTCTCCGCGAACCGCTCGACGCCCGCGCGCTCGCGCCGGAAGGCCTGCACGATGCGGAGCCCGGCGACGGACTCCTGGAGGTCGGCGTTGACCACGGAGACGCGCTCACGGGCCAGTTCGTACGCCTTCACGCTGGACTTACGGAAGAAGTACGTGCCGACGATCAGCAGCGGCAGCGTCGCGAAGACGACGAGCGCCAGCTCCACGTCGATGACGAGCAGGGCGACCATGATGCCGAAGAAGGTGACGACGGAGACGAACGCGGTGACGAGTCCGGTCTGCAGGAACGTGGACAGCGCGTCCACGTCGGTCGTCATCCGGGTCATGATGCGCCCGGTCAGCTCCCGCTCGTAGTAGTCGAGCCCGAGCCGCTGGAGCTGCGAGAAGATCTTCAGCCGGAGCGAGTACAGGACCCGCTCCCCGGTGCGTCCTGTCATCCGCGTCTCGCCGGTCTGGGCCGCCCACTGCACGACGACGGCGACGAGCGCGATCCCGGAGGCCGCCCAGACGGCGCCGAGCGCGAGCTGGCTGACACCCTCGTCGATGCCGTGCCGGATCAGGACGGGCAGCAGCAGCCCCATGCCCGCGTCGACGGCGACGAGCAGCAGGCTGAACAGCAGCGGCACGCCGAATCCGGCGAGCAGCCTGCGCAGCCCGTACGACTCCTCGGGCGTGACGGCCCGTGCCTCGTCGATGCCGGGGGTGTCGTCGGCCGGGGGCAGCGCGTCGACCTGGGCGAGGAGCTCAGGGGTGGACGGCATCCCGGAGAGCGCCGGGTCCTTGGCGCTCTTGGCGTCCCGGTCGCCGGTCCACAGGGCGGGCGTGATGCCGCGCTCCGCGTCGAACTCGGCGTCGAGCTCCTCGCGTACGGAGGTGTCCTCGGGCAGGTCGGCGGGGAGTGCGTGGCCCGGGGAGACCCCGCCCAGCTCGTCGGGGTCGGTGAGCAGCCGCCGGTAGAGGGCGGAGCGCTCCTCCAGCTCCTCGTGCGTGCCGAGGTCGGCGAGGCGTCCTTCGTCGAGGACGGCGATGCGGTCGGCGAGGCCGAGGGTGGAGCGGCGGTGGGCGATGAGGAGGGTGGTCCGGCCCGCCATGACGCCCCGCAGCGCCTCGTGGATCTCGTGCTCCACGCGCGCGTCGACCGCGGAGGTGGCGTCGTCCAGGACGAGGAGGCGGGGGTCGGTGAGGATGGCGCGGGCGAGCGCGATGCGCTGGCGCTGGCCGCCGGAGAGGGTGAGGCCCTGCTCGCCGACCTTGGTGTCGTACCCCTCGGGCAGGTCGGATATGAATCCGTCGGCCTGGGCGGCGCGCGCGGCGGCCTCGATCTCCTCGCGGGTGGCCTCCGGGTGGCCGTAGGCGATGTTGGCGCCGACGGTGTCGGAGAAGAGGAAGGAGTCCTCGGGGACGAGCCCGACGGCGGAGCGCAGGGAGTCGAGGGTCAGCTCGCGCACGTCGTGGCCGCCGATGAGGACGGCGCCGTGCGTCACGTCGTAGAAGCGCGGCATGAGCAGGGAGACGGTCGACTTGCCGCTGCCGGAGGAGCCGACGACGGCGAGGGTCTCGCCGGGGCGGATCTCGAAGGAGAGCCCGTCGAGGACCGGGCGGTCGTCCTCGTACGCGAAGCTCACGTCGTCGAACTCGACCGTCGCCGGGGCGTCGGCGGGCAGTTCCTTGCGGCCGTCGGTCATGCTCGGCTCGGTGTCGATCAGTTCGAGGACGCGCTCCACGCCCGCGCGGGCCTGCTGGCCGACGGTGAGGACCATGGCGAGCATGCGCACGGGTCCGACGAGCTGGGCGAGGTAGGTGGAGAAGGCGACGAAGGTGCCGAGCGTGATCTCGCCCTTGACCGCGAGCCAGCCGCCGACGGCCAGCATGGCGACCTGGCCGAGCATGGGGACGGCCTGCAGGGCGGGGGTGTAGCGGGAGTTGAGGCGGACGGTCCGCAGCCGCCCGGCGAAGAGCTTGCGCCCGACCTCCCGGAGCTTCCCGGTCTCCTGCTCCTCCTGCCCGAAGCCCTTGACCACGCGTACGCCGCTGACGGCGCCGTCGACCACTCCGGCGACGGCGGCGGCCTGGGCCTGCGCGTACCAGGTGGCGGGGTGCAGACGGGAGCGGGAGCGGCGGGCGATGACCCAGAGGGCGGGGGCGACGGCGAGGGCGACGAGGGTGAGCGGCAGCGAGAGCCACGCCATGATCACGAGCGAGATCACGAAGAGCAGGATGTTGCCGATGGTCATCGGCAACATGAAGAGCAGGCCCTGGATGAGCTGCAGGTCGCTGGTGGCGCGCCCGACGACCTGTCCGGTGGACAGCTCGTCCTGGCGCCGCCCGTCGAGCTTCGTGATCGTGCCGTACATCTCGGTCCGCAGGTCGTGCTGGACGTCGAGGGCGAGGCGGCCGCCGTAGTAGCGGCGGATGTAGGTGAGGACGTAGACGACGAGGGCGGCGCCGATCAGGGCGCCCGCCCAGGGGCCCATGGACCGGCCGCCGCCCTCCCCGTCCTGTCCGATGACGTCATCGATGATCACCTTGGTGATCAGCGGCACGAGGGCCATGACGGCCATGCCCCCGAGCGAGGAGCCGAGCGCGAGCACGACGTCCTTCGGATACCGCCATGCGTACCCGGTGAGTCGTCGTGCCCATCCCCGTTGCTCTGCCACTCGATGCCTCCCGGTCGTCTGTCCTGCCGGAAGGCACCAACACCGTGACGAGCGCTTTTCATCCCGTCGCAACAAATGCTTCCCGCGGCGCATCGGTCGGGGCGTACCTGCTCTGTGCCGCGGCGCGGGGCGTCAGGTCCTTGTGGATGGCCTTGGCGACGCCCTGGATCGTGGCGACGCCATAGTTCATCGTGCCGTTACCGTGCGTGAGCACGGAGATCGTGTAGTCGTGGCCGCCGCCCTTGAACGCGCCGATGCTGTGCACGCGCCAGCCGTGGGTCGCGCGCTGCAGCCAGCCGTTCTTGACGTGGATGGAGACGCCGGACGGCGTGCCCGCGGGGGTGCCCCAGCGCTGCGAGGGGGTGACCTTGCCCATCAGCTTGAGGACGTAGGTGCGGGAGGCGTCGGTCAGGACCGTGTTCTTGCCCGTGACCAGGGCGAGGAGCTTCTGCTCGTCGGTGACGTTGATCCGGGTGAGGCCCCAGTAGCCGCCGGATCCCGGCACGGTCTTGGTCATCTTGGCGGCCCGGAGGAAGCCCTTGACCTTGGTGACGCCGAGCTGGCGCCACAGCGTGCTGGTGGCCGCGTTGTCGGACTTGGTGATCATGTCGGTGGCGAGGCTCTTCTCGCGGGACGTCAGCGACCGGCCGGTCTTCTGGGCGTCCCACAGGAGCGTGGCGAGGACGGTCGCCTTGACGACGCTCGCCGAGTCGAACGCGGTGCTTCCGCGCAGGGTGCACGTGGTGCCGGTGGTGCGGTCGTGGAGGCCGACCGCGACGGTGCCCTTGCGGTTCTTCAGCGCCGCCGTGATGTCCTTCGTGAGCTTGGCGGCGAGACCGGCCTGCGCGGAGGTGCAGGTGACCTGCGGTGCCGTCGCGGCGACGGCGGGCGTGGCGGCCGCGGCCGCGCCGAGCGGCAGCAGCACCCCGGCGGCGAGGCCCGCCGAGAGCACGCGGGCACGCCTGGATATACCCGATACCGGGTGAGTCATGGTGTTCTTCCCGTCCCCTTGGGTCCGTACAAGACCCTCGGGGCCCGTACAAGCGCGCCCCCCGGCGCACTCGCCACACATGACTCACCGGTACCGGTGAATGGTTGCATGAACTTGTACGACAATCTTTGCCGATCGCCCGAGAAGGACGGTCAGCCCAGATGCGTCGGCGCGAACATCCGCAGCAGCGCCGGGAGCACCACGACCGACGGACCCGGCTCGGCCAGCGCCTTCGCGAGGTCGTCCCTGAGCGTCTCCGGGGTCGTACGGACCCCCGGCACCCCGAAGGACTCCGCGAGCTTCACGAAGTCCGGCCGCGTGAGCTCCGTGGCCGTCGCCTCGCCGAAGGCGTCGGACATGTACTCGCGCAGGATGCCGTAACCCCCGTCGTCGACGATCAGCCAGGTCACGTTCAACCCGTACTGCCGCGCCGTCGCCAGCTCCGCGATCGAGTACATCGCGCCGCCGTCGCCCGAGACGGCGAGGACCGGATGGGAGGGGTCCGCGACCGCCGCGCCGAGCGCCGCGGGGAAGCCGTAGCCGAGGCCGCCCGCGCCCTGCGCCGAGTGCATGGTGTTGGGGCGCCGCGCGTCGAAGGCGGACCAGGCCCAGTACGCGAGGATCGTCATGTCCCAGAAGGACGGTGCCGCGTCCGGCAGGGCCTCGCGGACGGCGGCGAGGATCTGCTGCTCCAGGGTGAGGTCCTGGGCGGCGATGCGTTCGCGGACCTTCGTGAGGACAGCAGCGACCCGTGCCGGGGCCCCGGCGTCCTCGCGGGGCTCCTCGATGGTCTCCAGGAGCGCGGACAGGGCGGTCCGGGCGTCCGCATGGATGCCGAGTCCGGGGTGGTTGGACTCCAGCTTCCCGGCGTCCGCCTCGATCTGGATCACCCGGCCGCGGGGCGCGAACGTGTGGTAGTTCGAGGAGAGCTCACCGAGGCCGGAGCCGACCACCAGCAGGACGTCCGCGTCCTCCAGGAAGTCCGTGGTGTGGCGGTCCTCCAGCCAGGACTGGAGCGAGAGCGGGTGCTCCCAGGGAAAGGCGCCCTTGCCGCCGAAGGTCGTGACGACCGGGGCGTTCACGAGCTCGGCGAGCGCGCGCAGCTTGCCGCTCGCGTCGGAGCGCACGACGCCGCCGCCCGCGATGATCGCGGGACGCTCGGCGCGGGACAGCAGGTCGGCGGCGACCGCGGTCAGCTCGGGGCGCGGCACGACGTCCTCGGGCGTCGCGTCCATCGCGGTGACGACCGGCAGCGTCGTCTCGGCGAGCAGCACGTCCTGCGGGATCTCCACCCACACCGGGCCGTGTGGCGCGGTGAGCGCCGACTCCCAGGCCGCGGCGACGGCGGACGGGATCTGCGAGGCCGTACGGACCGTGTGGACGGACTTCACGACGTCCCTGAACGAGGCCTGCTGGTCGCGGAGTTCGTGCAGATAGCCGTGGCGGCCGCCGCCGAGCCCGGCCACCGGGACCTGGCTGCCGATCGCGAGGACCGGGGAGGAGCCCGCGGCCGCCTCCTGGAGCGCGGCGAGCGAGGTGAGCGCGCCGGGCCCGGTGGAGAGGAGCAGCGGGGCGACCTCGCCGGTGACGCGGCCGTACGCGTCCGCGGCGAACCCCGTGTTGTTCTCGACGCGGAACCCGACGTACGAGAGCGAGGAGCGCCGCAGCGCGTCGAACATGCCGAGCGCGTGCTGGCCGGGCAGACCGAAGACGGTGGTCGCGCCGAGGCCCGCGAGGGTCTCCATGACGAGGTCGCCGCCGTTGCGCCCGGGGGGCGGGTTCAGGGCGGCCTCGGTCTGGGCTGCGGTGGGCCGCAGGACTACGTCGTGGTCGTGGCTCACCGCTCGCTCACCGTCCCGCGGGCCGCCGCGATCTGGCGGGACATGATCGTGGTCAGTTCGTACGCCGTGTGGGAGGCCGCCACCGCGGTGATCTCCGCGTGGTCGTAGGCCGGGGCGACCTCGACGACGTCGGCCGAGACGAGGTTGCAGGAGGCCAGGCCCCGCAGGATCTCCAGGAGCTCGCGGGAGGTCATGCCACCGGCCTCGGGGGTGCCGGTGCCGGGCGCGTGGGCCGGGTCGAGGCAGTCGATGTCGATGGAGATGTAGAGCGGGCGGTCGCCGATGCGCTGGCGCAGCTGGTCGGCGACCTCGTCGGCGCCGCGGCGGTAGACGTCCGCGGAGGTGACGATGCCGAAGCCCATCTTCTCGTCGTCGGTGAGGTCCTTCTTGCCGTACAGCGGGCCGCGCGTGCCGACGTGCGAGAGCGCCTCGGTGTCGAGGATGCCCTCCTCCACGGCCCGGCGGAACGGCGTGCCGTGGGTGTACTCGGCGCCGAAGTAGGTGTCCCAGGTGTCCAGGTGCGCGTCGAAGTGGAGCAGCGCGACCGGGCCGTGCTTCTTGGCGACCGAGCGGAGCAGCGGCAGCGCGATGGTGTGGTCGCCGCCGAGGGTCATCATGCGGGCGCCCGAGCCGAGGAGGTCGTCGGCGGCGGCCTCGATGGTCTCCACGGCCTCGTTGATGTTGAACGGGTTGGCCGCTATGTCACCGGCGTCCGCGACCTGCGCGAGCGCGAAGGGCGAGGCGTCCTGCGCCGGGTTGTAGGGGCGCAGGAGGCGGGAGGCCTCACGGATCGCGTTGCCGCCGAAGCGGGCGCCGGGACGGTACGAGACGCCGGAGTCGAAGGGCACGCCGACCACCGCGACATCCGTCCTGCCGCCGACCTCGTCGAGGCGGGGCAGCCGGGCGTACGTCGCCGGGCCCGCGTACCGCGGGATGCGGGAGGAGTCGACGGGGCCACGGGGCGTCTCGTTGCTGCTCATGGATTGCCTTCCTATTTACGCTTCGATGCGCTTTGTGGGCGCTTTCTGACTTTACTGAGGTGCGGGGGCCGGTTCCGCCACGGGCTCGGCCTCGGCGCCGCGTCCCGCGAGCCGCTCGCGCCAGGCCGCGAGGACCTGCGCGTCGGTCGGCTTCGTGGCGAGGGAGACGACGACGTACACGGCGAGGGAGGTCAACAGGCCGTAGTAGATGGGCTCGTTCGCGAGGATTCCGTACCCCCACATGAGCCCGACGACGGAGAGTCCACCGGCGGCGATGGCCGCGAGCGCGCCCTCGGCGGTGCCGCGCTTCCACAGCAGCCCGCCGAGGATCGGCACGAGCAGACCGGCGACGAGCAGGTTGTAGGCGACGGTCAGCGCCTGGACCACGTCGTTGAGGGCGATGGCGATGCAGACGACGCCGATGCCCATGATCAGGATGAAGAGGCGGTTGCCCTTCACCTCGTCGTGCGCCTCGCCCTCTTCCTGCGGGGCCACGACGCCCCGCAGCCGCGACCAGATGTCGTTGTTGGCGACGGTCGCGCAGGCGATGAGCGCACCGGAGGACGTCGACATCACGGCGGCGAGCGCCGCGGCGAGGACCAGGCCGCGCACGCCCATGGGCAGTTCGTCCTTGACCATGGTCGCGAAGGCCGCGTCGGCGCTCGGCAGCTTCGGGTACATGACCTTGGCCGCGGTGCCGATGACGGCGCCCGCGATCGCGTAGACGAGGCAGTAGGTGCCCGCGACGGTGCCGCCGTAGCGGGCGACCTTGTCGCTGCGGGCGGTGAACACGCGCTGCCAGATGTCCTGGCCGATGAGCATGCCGAACGTATAGATCAGCACGTAGGTGAAGATCGTCTCGCCGCCGATGCCCAGCGGGTCGAAGTACTCGGTGGGCAGCTTGGCCTTCATCTCGCCGAAGCCACCGGCCTTGACGACGGCGATGGGCAGCAGGAGCAGCAGCACGCCGACCGTCTTCACCACGAACTGCACCATGTCGGTGAGCGTGATGGACCACATGCCGCCGAGCGTCGAGTACGCGACGACGATCGAGCCGCCGAGGACGATCGCGAGCGTGCGGTTCATGTCGAAGATGACGTCGAAGATCGTGGCGTACGCGATCGTCGAGGTGACCGCGAGCATCAGCGTGTACGCCCACATGACCACTCCGGAGATGACGCCCGCGCGCCCTCCGTAGCGCAGGTCGAGCATCTCGGAGACGGTGTAGACCTTCAGGCGCGCGATGCGGGCGGAGAAGAACACGCTCAGCGCGAGCAGGCCGAGGCCGATGGTGAAGACCATCCAGGCGCCGGAGAGCCCGTACTGGTAGCCGAGGCCGACGCCGCCGATGGTGGAGGCGCCGCCGAGGACGATCGCCGCCATGGTCCCGGAGTACATCCACGGCCCGAGGCGGCGCCCGGCGACCAGGAACTCACTCTTGGACTTGGCGCGGCGCATGCCCCACCAGCCCATGGCCAGCATCCCTGCGAGATAGACGACGATCACTGTGTAGTCGACGGCCATGGGGGGGGCCTCCTTCGCGCACCTCGGTGGCGTGTCGTGCAGATGGGGGTGAGGACCGGCCGCGGGGACATCCGCCCGTACCCGCGGCCTGCGGTCGGCACGACCTTAGGTGGCCGGAAAGCAACGCTGAAGTGTACGTTTCCTCCACTCTGCGCGCTCTAGACGGATGGAACGTCCATATGGCCGACCCCACGGCTCCGCCCGCCCCTCCCACCCCGCCTGTCCCGCTCGCCGCGCTACTCGCCCGCGAGGACCTGGGCCTGCGGCAGATCGCCGGGCCGGACGCGCGGGCCGCGGACACGGCCGTGCAGTGGGTGCACACGTCGGAGATGGCGGACCCGTACCCGTATCTGCTCGGCGGCGAGCTGCTGCTCACCGCGGGCGTGCACATCACCGACCCGACGGGCGCGGGCGGCGGCCTCGACGCCTACGTGGCCCGCATCGTCGCGGCGGGCGGCGCGGCCCTCGGCTTCGGTGTCGCCCCCGTGCACGACACGGTGCCGGACGCCCTGGCGGCGGCCTGCGACCACTACGGCCTGCCGCTCGTCGAAGTCCCGCCCCGCACCACGTTCAGCGGGGTCGCCCGCGCGGTGTGGCGGCTGATGGCCGAGGCCAGGCACACCGAGCTGCGCCGGGTGACGGAGGCGCAGCAGGGCCTCGCCACGGCGGCGGCACGGCCCGACCCGATCCCCGCCGTCCTGCGCCAGCTCGCGGCGCGGCTCGGCGGCCTCGCCGTCCTGTACGGGCCCGACGGCACGGAGCTCCAGGCGGCGGGCCAGGCGCCGCACGCGGCCCGGGACGCCCTGCGGGAGCTGACCGGCGTCGTACGACGCCCCGCGCCCGCCGCCCCGGCGTCCGCGGCCGACACGGCGGGCGCCATCCATCTGGCCGCCTATGCGCTGGGCGGCGGCCGCGGTTTCGCGCTAGGGGTCGCGACGGACCGCCGCGAGCCGGGCGACCACACGATTGCGGGGGCCGCCGTCGTGCTGCTCTCACTGCTCACCGGCGAACACCAGGGGGCCTCCGAGGCGGCGCGCTCGGCGGCTCTCGTGCGGCTGCTGGTCGGCGCCCCCGCGGAGGAGATCGGCCCCCTCCTGGGGAGCGATCTCTGGACCGTCGTGCACGCGCGCGGGGAGCACACTCCGCTGGCCGCGTCGGCGCTCGGCGCGGCGCTCGGCAGCGGCCTGGTCGACCCGGGCGACGGCGACGACGTGGTGCGTCTCCTCGTCCCCGCCGACCGCGAGATCGCCCCCGCCGACGGCTGGACCCTGGGCGTCGCGGCCCCCGCGGCCCCCGGCGACCTGACGGCGGCCGACACGCAGGCGGCCCGCGCCCTGCGCCGCGCGGAGGCCACCCGGCGACCTCTCGTACGCCATCGCACGAACGGCCTCGCCGCCCTGGTGTCCCCCGAGGAAGCCGCCGCCCACGCGCGCGTGCTCCTGGCCCCCCTGGCCGACAACGAGCCCCTGACGGACACCCTCCGCACCTGGCTCTCCCTGCACGGCAGTTGGGACCGCACGGCGGTGGCCCTGGGAGTCCACCGCAACACGGTCCGCCAACGCATCACGCGCTGCGAGTCCCTCCTGGGCACAGACCTGAACGACCCGGACATCCGCATGGAACTCTGGTTCGCACTGAGCAGAGACCACTGAGGACGCCCCTTCAGGGGCGCAGGTGAAGGGGCGGGGTGATCAGGCGCCGGTTAAGGAGCGGGGTGACCGGGCGCAGGTTAAGGAGCGGGGCGATCGGGCGCAGGTTAAGGGGCGCGGGGAACTGCGCGACAAGCCACAACAGACCCGCACCCGAAAGCCGAGGAGCACCCCCCAAGGGGCGCGAGGAACGGCGCGACAAGCCACAACAAGCCCGCACCCGAAGACCGACGGCAGCACCCCCAAGGGGCGCGAGGAACGGCGCGACAAGCCCCCACAAACCCGCGCCGCAGCCGCAGGCTGACCCACTCCGCCCCTGCGCAGAGCACTCGTCCCGCACAATGGGTCACATGCCCATACCCACCCGTGCCGCGCTAGTCGACCACCTCGTCCGCACCCGCATCGCGGGCGACGTCGCCACGCCCCGCGACAACAACCTCAGCCACTACAGGAAGCTCGCGAACGGCGACCGCCACTACTGGCTCGGCCTGGAGCTCGGCGACCGCTGGACCGACGAGCAGGACGTCCTCGCGGTGATGGCCGAGCGCTGCGGCGTGGTCGACGACCCGCAGCACCGGCACGGTCAGGACACGATCGACCCGGAGCTGACGGTCGACGCCCTGGAGCGGATGGCGGCCAGGCTGCGCAAGGCGGCCGCGGGCAAGGAGCGGGTCCTCTTCGCCACCGGCCACCCCGGCGGGCTGCTCGACGTGCACCGCGCGACGGCCGCCGCCCTGCGCGCGGCGGGCTGCGAGATCGTCGTGATCCCCGAGGGCCTGATGGCCGACGAGGGCATGGTCTTCCAGTTCGCGGACGTGGCGATGCTGGAGCGCGGCGCCACGCTGTGGCACACGCACTCCCCCGAGCCGATGAACGCGATCCTGGACGGCCTGGAGCGCGAGGGCCGCCCGCTGCCCGACCTCGTGATCGCCGACCACGGCTGGGCGGGGCGCGCGGGCCAGCGCGGCCTGGACTCCATCGGGTACGCGGACTGCAACGACCCGGCGCTGTTCATCGGCGAGGCCGAGGGCACCGTGCAGGTGACCGTGCCGCTCGACGACCACGTCACGAGCCCGCGGCACTACGACCCGATGACGGCCTACCTGCTGGACGCGGCGGGGCTGACGCCCTCCTCCTGAGCCGGGCCGGGCGTCGGGTCCAGATAGACCCGCCGGACCGCGGGGAAGCGCTCCTGGATGCGGTGCGCCATGCGGTCGCAGGCCCGCTCGATGTCCCCGGCGCTCGACACGTCCCGGAAGTCGACCTTCGCGGCGACGAGGGCCTCCTTGGGGCCCTGGAGGAGCGTGGTCAGCTCCAGGACGTCCACGACGTGCGGGTCGGCGAGCAGTTCGGCCCGCACCGCCGCCCGCATCTCCGGCGGCAGCGGACGCCCGATGAGCAGCTCGGAGTTGGCGTGCCCGAGGACCCAGGCGACGTACACGAGCAGCACGCCGATGCAGAGCGAGGCGATGCCGTCCCACACGCCGGACCCGGTGAGCTGGCCGCCGAGGAGTCCGGCCGCGGCGAGCAGGAGGCCCACCAGTGCCGCGGAGTCCTCCATCACGACGGCCTTGACCGCGGTGTCGGGGGTGTGGCGCAGATAGCGCTTGATGTGCACCCCGAAGCGGTCGGCCTCGCCGCGTGCCTGCTTGAGGCCGGTGCGCAGCGAGTAGCCCTCCAGGAGGAAGGCGATGCCGAGCACGACGTACGAGATGAGCGGGTCGCCGGGGTCCTCGCCATGGGTGAGCGTGTGGATGCCGTCGTAGACGGCGAAGACGCCACCTCCTACGAAGGTGGCGACGGAGGCGAGCAGCGCCCAGATGTAGCGGGCGCCTCCGTAGCCGAGCGGGTGCTCCTCGTCGGCGGGCTTGTCGCTGGCCTTCAGGGAGACGAGCAGCATCAGCTCGGTGACGGTGTCGGCCACGGAGTGCGCCGCTTCGGAGAGCATGGCGCTGGAGCCGCTGATGACGCCCGCGACGGCCTTAGCCAGCGCGATCCCGAGGTTGGCGACGGCGGCGACGATGACGGTGGACGTGCTCTCGCCGCCCGCCTCTGACGGTTGGTCGCTCATGTATCGGACGGTATGTCCGATCAGCGGGGGACGCGAACGACACCCTCCTGGATGACGGTGACCGCGAGCCGCCCGTCCTGCGTCCAGATCCGCGCCTGGCCGAGGCCGCGGCCGCCGGAGGACGAGGGCGACTCCTGGTCGTAGAGCAGCCATTCGTCGGCGCGGAAGGGCCGGTGGAACCACATCGCGTGGTCGAGCGAGGCGCCGACCACGTCGCCGACCGCCCAGCCGCCCCTGCCGTGTGCGAGCAGCACCGAGTCGAGGAGCGTCATGTCGGAGACGTACGTGGCCAGGCAGACGTGCAGCAAGGAGTCGTCGGCGAGCTTGCCGTTGGCGCGGAACCACACCTGGGAGCGCGGCTCGCGCGGCTGTCCGACGGAGCCCCAGGGCGGCATGTCCACGTAGCGCAGGTCGACGGCGGCGCGGGCCTCCACGAGCCGCTCGGCGACGTGCGCGGGCAGATGGCGCGGCAGCATCTCGGCGGCGGTGGGCAGCGTCTCCGGGTCGGGTGCGTCCGGCATGGCGGCCTGGTGCTCCAGGCCCTCCTCGTACGTCTGGAAGGACGCGGAGAGGTGGAAGATCGGCTGCCCGTGCTGGACGGCGACGACGCGGCGCGTGGTGAAGGAGCGGCCGTCGCGGATCCGGTCGACCGTATACACGATGGGGGCTCCGGGGTCCCCGGCGCGCAGGAAGTACGCGTGCAGGGAGTGGGCGGGCCGGTCGCCGGGAACGGTGCGGCCCGCGGCGACGAGTGCCTGCGCGGCGACCTGCCCGCCGAAGACGCGGGGCACGATGGACGGGCGGCTCACGCCCCGGAAGATGTCCTCCTCGATCTGCTCCAGGTCGAGCAGGTCGAGGAGGACTTCAAGTGCCTGGTTCATGGGAGGAGTTCTACAGGGCGTCTCGTCCGAGAAGCCCTACAGGCCCATGTTCTTCGCGATGATCATCTTCATGACCTCGCTGGTGCCGCCGTAGATGCGGTTGACGCGGTTGTCCGCGTACAGGCGGGCGATCGGGTACTCGTTCATGAAGCCGTAGCCGCCGTGCAGCTGCAGGCACTTGTCGATGACGCGGTGCGCGACCTCGGTGTTGAACAGCTTCGCGGACGCGGCCTCGGCGGCGGTCAGCTCGCCCGCGTCCAGGGCCTCCAGGGCGCGGTCGGCGACGGCCTCCGCGGCGTCCACCTCGGCCTGGCAGGCGGCCAGCTCGAACTTGGTGTTCTGGAAGGAGGCGACCGTCTTGCCGAAGACCGTGCGGTCCTGGACGTACTCCTTGGCGAACCGGACGGCGGCCTTGGCCTGCGCGTACGCCCCGTAGGCAATGCCCCAGCGCTCGGAGGGCAGGTTGCTGCCGAGGTAGTAGAAGCCCTTGTTCTCCTCGCCGAGGAGGTCCTCGACGGGGACCTTGACGTCGACGAACGCGAGCTCGGCGGTGTCGGAGGTCCGCAGGCCCAGCTTGTCGAGCTTGCGGCCGATGGAGTAGCCCTCGGACTTGGTGTCGACGGCGAAGAGCGAGATGCCGTACCTGCGGTCCTCGGCGGTGGGCGCGGAGGTCCGGGCGCAGACGATCACGCGGTCGGCGTGGACGCCGCCGGTGATGAAGGTCTTGGAGCCGTTGAGGACGTAGTGCGTGCCGTCCTCGGAGAGCTTGGCCGTGCTCTTCATGCCCGCGAGGTCGGAGCCGGTGCCCGGCTCGGTCATCGCGAGGGCCCACATCTCCTCGGCGGAGACGAACTTCTCCAGGTAGCGCTTCTTCTGCTCGTCGGTGGCGAGCGCCTTGATGTAGGGCAGGGCGAGCAGCACGTGCACGCCGGAGCCGCCGAAGGTGACGCCCGCGCGGGCGGTCTCCTCGTACTGGATGGCCTCGAACTTGTGCGTGTCCAGGCCCGCGCCGCCGAACTCCTCGGGGACGTTGATCCCGAAGAGGCCCAGCTCGGCGAGCTTGTAGTAGAACTCGCGCGGCACCTGGCCCGCGGCGAACCACTCGTCGTGGACGGGGACGACCTCGGCCTCGATGAAGGCGCGCAGGGTCTCCCGGAACGCCTCGTGGTCCTCATCGAAAACGGTACGGCGCACGGAGAACTCCCTCTGCCTTCAGCTGTCTGCATCTGTCTGCATCGACTAAGCGCTTGCTCAGAGGAAGGTTACCCGGCAGTCACCAGAGCGTCCAGAGATGCGTGTCACTCGGCGGCGGCCTCGAAGGCGCCCCGGGCCAGGCGGTGCAGGAGTTCCGCCATGGCCGCCCGGCTGGGCAGCGCGTCGCGGCGGCTCAGGTGCGGCGTGGAGTTCAGCAGGCCGAAGACCGCGTGCACGGCCACGCGCGCCGCGTTCTCGGCGAGGTCCGGGTAGACCTTGCGGACGATGTCCACCCAGATCTCCACGTACTGCCGCTGGAGCTGGCGGACCAGCTTGCGGTCGCTGTCCCGCAGGCGGTCGAGCTCGCGGTCGTGCAGGGTGATCAGGGAGCGGTCGTCGAGCGCGAAGTCGATGTGCCCCTGGATGAGGGCGTCGAGAACCCGTTCGGGTGATCCGCCCACATCGGCCACACAGTGCTTGCCGCCCGTCAGGAGCTGCCCGCTGATGCCGACGAGCAGCTCGGCGAGCATCGCGTCCTTGCCCGCGAAGTGCCGGTAGAGACCGGGCCCGCTGATGCCGACGGCGGCTCCTATCTCGTCGACTCCGACTCCGTGGAAGCCTCGCTCGGCGAAGAGCCGGGCGGCCTCCTTGAGGATCTGCTCGCGCCGGGTGGGGGCGTCGGTTCTCGTGGCCATGGAATTGATTCTAGACAGGCCGGTTAGCGCTCGTTAACCTAAAGGAAACGCGTTAACGGTCATTAACCGAGCAAGGGGGCTCGACTGATGCGGCAGGCACCAGTGCTGGCGAGCGCGGCTGACCCCGCGTCCGAGGCATGGCGGGCGAACGAGGCGGCGCACACCGCCCTCGTCGACGAGCTGCGGGCCAAGCTCGCGGCGGCCGCCCTCGGCGGCGGCGAGCGGGCCCGGGCCCGTCATGTGGCGCGCGGCAAGCTGCTGCCCCGCGACCGGGTGGACACGCTCCTCGACCCGGGCTCGCCCTTCCTGGAGCTGGCCCCCCTCGCGGCCGACGGGTTGTACGGCGGGGGTGCCCCCGCGGCAGGCGTCGTCGCCGGGATCGGCCGCGTCTCGGGCCGCGAGTGCGTGATCGTCGCCAATGACGCCACCGTCAAGGGCGGCACGTACTACCCCATGACGGTGAAGAAGCACCTGCGCGCCCAGGAGGTGGCCCTGGAGAACCGCCTCCCGTGCCTCTACCTGGTCGACTCGGGCGGCGCCTTCCTGCCGATGCAGGACGACGTCTTCCCCGACCGCGAGCACTTCGGGCGGATCTTCTACAACCAGGCGCGGATGTCGGCCGCGGGCATCCCGCAGATCGCCGCCGTCCTCGGCTCCTGCACGGCCGGTGGGGCGTATGTGCCCGCGATGAGCGACGAGGCGGTGATCGTGCGCGAGCAGGGCACGATCTTCCTCGGCGGTCCGCCCCTGGTGAAGGCCGCCACCGGCGAGGTCGTCACGGCGGAGGAGCTGGGCGGCGGCGAGGTCCACTCGCGCACCTCCGGCGTCACCGACCACCTCGCCGAGGACGACGCCCACGCCCTGCGCATCGTGCGCACGATCGTCTCGACCCTCCCCGAGCGTGCCCCGCTGCCCTGGCCGGTGCAGCCCGCCGAGGAGCCCAAGGTCGATCCCCTGGGGTTGTACGGCGCGGTGCCCACCGACTCCCGCACGCCCTACGACGTGCGGGAAGTCATCGCGCGCGTGGTCGACGGCTCCCGCTTCGCCGAGTTCAAGTCGGAGTACGGGACGACCCTGGTCACCGGCTTCGCCCACATCCACGGCCACCCCGTCGGGATCATCGCGAACAACGGCATCCTGTTCTCCGAATCCGCCCAGAAGGGCGCCCACTTCATCGAGCTCTGCGACCAGCGCGGCATCCCCCTGGTCTTCCTGCAGAACATCTCCGGCTTCATGGTCGGGCGGGACTACGAGGCGGGCGGCATCGCCAAGCACGGCGCGAAGATGGTCACGGCCGTCGCCTCCACGCGCGTGCCGAAGCTGACGGTCGTCGTCGGCGGTTCGTACGGCGCGGGCAACTACTCGATGTGCGGCCGGGCCTACAGCCCCCGCTTCCTGTGGATGTGGCCGAACGCCAAGATCTCCGTGATGGGCGGCGAGCAGGCCGCCTCCGTCCTCGCCACGGTCAAGCGCGACCAGTTGGAGGCCCGCGGCGAACAGTGGAGCGCCGAGGACGAGGAGACCTTCAAGGACCCGATCCGCGCGCAGTACGAGGAGCAGGGGAACGCGTACTACGCCACGGCCCGCCTCTGGGACGACGGCGTGATCGACCCCATGGAGACCCGGCAGGTGCTGGGTCTGGCTCTGACCGCGTGCGCGGGCGCCCCCTTGGGCGAGCCCGGCTTCGGCGTCTTCCGGATGTGAGGAACGAATGACGATGTTCGACACGGTTCTGGTCGCCAACCGGGGCGAGATCGCGGTCCGCGTGATCCGTACGCTGCGGGAGATGGGCGTCCGCTCGGTCGCCGTCTTCAGTGACGCGGACGCGGACGCCCGGCATGTGCGCGAGGCCGACACCGCGGTGCGGATCGGCCCGGCACCGGCCGCCGAGAGCTATCTGTCCGTGGAGCGCATCCTGGAGGCCGCGGCGAAGTCCGGCGCCCAGGCGGTCCACCCGGGGTACGGCTTCCTGGCGGAGAACGCGGAGTTCGCACAGGCCTGCGCCGACGCGGGCCTCACCTTCATCGGCCCGCCCGCCTCGGCCATCTCCCTCATGGGCGACAAGATCCGCGCCAAGGCGACCGTGCAGGCCGCCGGTGTGCCGGTCGTACCCGGCTCATCGGGCAGCGGCCTGACCGACGCCCAACTGGCGGACGCGGCACGCGAGATCGGCACTCCGGTGCTGCTCAAGCCGAGCGCGGGCGGCGGCGGCAAGGGCATGCGCCTGGTGCGCGACGAGGCGCTCCTCGCCGACGAGATCGCGGCGGCCCGCCGGGAGGCCCGCGCCTCCTTCGGCGACGACACGCTGCTCGTGGAGCGGTGGGTCGACCGCCCCCGGCACATCGAGATCCAGGTCCTCGCGGACGGCCACGGGAACGTGGTGCACCTCGGCGAGCGCGAGTGCTCCCTCCAGCGCCGCCACCAGAAGATCATCGAGGAGGCGCCCAGCGTCCTGCTCGACGAGGCCACGCGCGCGGCGATGGGCGAGGCCGCGGTCCAGGCGGCCCGCTCGTGCGGGTACGCGGGCGCGGGCACGGTGGAGTTCATCGTGCCGGGCGTCGACCCGTCCTCGTACTACTTCATGGAGATGAACACCCGCCTCCAGGTGGAGCACCCCGTCACGGAGCTCATCACCGGCCTCGACCTGGTGGAGTGGCAGCTGCGCGTGGCGGCGGGCGAGCCGCTGCCGTTCGCCCAGGACGACATCACCCTCACCGGGCACGCGGTGGAGGCCCGCATCTGCGCGGAGGACCCCTCGCGCGGGTTCCTGCCCTCCGGCGGCACGGTCCTTTCGCTGCACGAGCCGCAGGGCGACGGCGTGCGCACCGACTCCGGCCTGAGCGAGGGCACGGAGGTCGGCAGCCTCTACGACCCGATGCTGTCGAAGGTCATCGCGTACGGCCCGGACCGCGCGACGGCCCTGCGCAAGCTGCGCGCGGCCCTCGCGGACACGGTCACCCTCGGCGTGCCGACGAACGCGGGCTTCCTGCGCAGGCTCCTGGCCCACCCGGCGGTCGTCGCGGGCGAGCTGGACACGGGCCTGGTGGAGCGCGAGGCGGACGGGCTGGTCCCGGACGGCGTGCCCGACGAGGTGTACGAGGCGGCGGCCGCGGTCCGCGAGGACGCCCTCAGGCCCACCGGCGGCGGCTGGACCGACCCCTTCTCCGTGCCCAGCGGCTGGCGGCTCGGCGGCACCCCGGCGCCCGTGACGCACTGGCTCAAGGCCGCGGGGCTCGAACCCGTCGCCCACCGCCTCCGCAGCGCCGGACACACCGTCGCCCCCGACCGCGTGCGCGTCACCGTCGACGGCACCCTGCACGCCTTCCGCCGCGCGGGCGACTGGCTGGGCCGGGACGGCGACGCGTGGCACGTCCAGGACCACGACCCCGTCGCGGCCTCCCTCACCGGCGCCGCGCACGCCGGGGCCGACGCGCTCACCGCCCCCATGCCCGGCACCGTCACCGTCGTGAAGGTCTCCCCCGGCGACACGGTGACCGCGGGCCAGAGCCTGCTGGTCGTCGAGGCGATGAAGATGGAGCACGTCATCTCCGCCCCGCACGCGGGCACCGTCACGGAGCTCGACGTCACCCCGGGCACGACCGTCGCCATGGACCAGGTCCTCGCCGTCGTCACCCCCGAGGAGGAGCAGGAATGACCAGCACCGACCCCCTTGAGCTGGCGTCCGCACCGCTCCCCATGGTGGTGCCGACCCGCGGCCTGCCGTCCCACGTCCGCATCCACGAAGTGGGCGCACGCGACGGCCTGCAGAACGAGAAGACGGTCGTCCCCACGGAGATCAAGGCGGAGTTCATCCACCGCCTCGCCGACGCGGGCCTCACCACCGTCGAGGCGACCAGCTTCGTGCACCCCAAGTGGGTGCCCCAACTGGCCGACGCCGAGCAGCTCTTCCCGCTCCTCGGCGACCTCCAGGGCGTCCACCTGCCGGTCCTGGTGCCGAACGAGCGGGGCCTGGACCGCGCCCTCGCGCTCGGCGCCCACCGCGTCACGGTCTTCGCCAGCGCCACCGAGTCGTTCGCCAGGGCCAACCTCAACCGCACGGTGGACGAGGCCCTCGCGATGTTCGCGCCGGTGGTCGCCCGCGCGCGTGAGCAGGGCGTGCACGTCCGCGGCTATCTGTCGATGTGCTTCGGCGACCCCTGGGAGGGCGCCGTGCCCATCTCCAAGGTCGTCCGCGTCTGCCGCGCCCTGATCGACATGGGCTGCGACGAGCTGAGCCTCGGCGACACGATCGGCGTGGCCACGCCGGGCCACGTCTCCGCGATGCTCGCCGCGCTCAACGCGGTCCAGGTGCCGACCGAGCGCATCGGCGTCCACTTCCACGACACGTACGGCCAGGCGCTCACCAACACCCTCGCCGCCCTGCAGCACGGCGTGACGACGGTGGACGCGTCCGCGGGCGGCCTCGGCGGCTGTCCGTACGCGAAGAGCGCCACCGGGAACCTCGCCACCGAAGACCTCGTGTGGATGCTGCACGGCCTCGGCATCGACACCGGGGTCGACCTCGTCCGTCTCAGCGCCACCAGCGCCTGGATGGCCGACCAGTTGGGCCGACCCAGCCCGTCCCGCACCGTCCGTGCCCTCACGGCCCGCTCCCACGAAGAGCCGACCGCAGCCCCACAGGAGCAGTGAACAACGATGGACCACCGTCTGAGCCCCGAGCACGAGGAACTGCGCCGCACGGTAGAGGCGTTCGCGCACGACGTCGTCGCCCCCAAGATCGGCGACTTCTACGAGCGCCACGAGTTCCCCTACGAGATCGTCCGCGAGATGGGCCGCATGGGCCTGTTCGGCCTCCCCTTCCCGGAGGAGCACGGCGGGATGGGCGGTGACTACTTCGCGCTCGGCATCGCCCTCGAAGAGCTCGCGCGCGTCGACTCGTCCGTGGCGATCACCCTGGAGGCGGGTGTCTCCCTCGGCGCGATGCCGCTGCACCTCTTCGGTACGGAGGAGCAGAAGCGCGAGTGGCTGCCACGGATGTGCGCGGGCGAGGTGCTCGGCGCGTTCGGCCTGACCGAGCCGGACGGCGGCTCGGACGCGGGCGGCACGCGCACGACGGCGGTGCGCGACGGCGACGAGTGGGTGATCAACGGCTCCAAGTGCTTCATCACCAACTCCGGCACGGACATCACGGGCCTGGTCACCGTCACCGCCGTCACCGGCCGCAAGGACGACGGGCGCCCGCTGATCTCCTCGATCATCGTGCCGTCCGGGACGCCCGGGTTCACGGTCGCCGCGCCCTACTCGAAGGTGGGGTGGAACGCCTCGGACACCCGCGAGCTGTCCTTCTCGGACGTCCGCGTCCCGGCGGCGAACCTCCTCGGCGAGGAGGGCCGCGGGTACGCGCAGTTCCTGCGCATCCTCGACGAGGGCCGGATCGCGATCTCCGCGCTCGCCACCGGTCTCGCCCAGGGCTGCGTGGACGAGTCCGTGAAGTACGCGCGGGAGCGGTACGCCTTCGGCAGGCCGATCGGCGCGAACCAGGCCATCCAGTTCAAGATCGCCGACATGGAGACACGGGCACACATGGCCCGCGTGGGGTGGTACGACGCGGCGTCCCGGCTGGTCGCGGGCGAGCCCTTCAAGAAGCAGGCGGCCATCGCCAAGCTCTACTCCTCGACGGTCGCGGTGGACAACGCCCGCGAGGCCACGCAGATCCACGGCGGGTACGGCTTCATGAACGAGTACCCCGTGGCCCGCATGTGGCGGGACTCGAAGATCCTGGAAATCGGCGAGGGGACGAGCGAGGTGCAGCGCATGCTGATCGCCAGGGAGCTGGGCTTCGCGAGCTGAGCGGGGCCGTACCGCGAGGGGTCGCAGAACCGGGAGTTAGCTTAGGTTAACCTAAGCTCTAATTCCGGCCAGCGGCCCCGCCGCCGTACGTCACGAAAGCAGAGACCCACATGCGCCAGGTCCGCCTCCCCCAGCCGTCCCGCCGAGGCGTCCTCGCCGCCGGCGGCGCCCTCGGCCTCACCGCCTTCCTGGCGGCCTGCGGCAGCGAGAAGAAGGACGGAGCCGGCGCGACCGGGGGTGGTGGCAAGACCGGCCCCTGGAGCTTCAAGGACGACCGCGGCGAGACCGCCAAGCGCGACGCGGCGCCGAAGAACATCGTGGCGTTCACGGGCGTCGCCGCCGCCCTGTTCGACTACGGCATCGAGGTCAAGGGCGTCTTCGGCCCGACGAAGACCAAGGACGGCAAGCCCGACGTCCAGGCCGGCGACATGGACATCAGCAAGCTGACGGTCATCGGCAACGAATGGGGTCAGTTCAACATCGAGAAGTACGCGGGCCTCGCCCCGGACGTGCTGCTCTCCACGATGTTCGACGACAAGGGCACGCTCTGGTACGTGCCCGAGGAGAGCAAGGACAAGATCCTCAAGCTCGCCCCGAGCGTCGGCATCAGCGTCTACGACCGCCAGCTCACGCACCCGCTGCAGCGCATCCAGGAGCTCGCCGAGTCGCTCGGCGCGGACGTGAAGGCCGACAAGGTCGTCAAGGCGAAGAAGCGCTTCGAGGACGCGTCCGCGCGACTGCGCAAGGTCGCCAAGGCGCACAAGGACATCAAGGTCCTCATCGGCTCCGCGAGCCAGGACCTGTTCTACGTCTCCGGCTCGAACCTCTCCGTCGACCTGGAGTACTTCAAGGCGCTCGGCGTGAACATCATCGAGCCGCCGGAGAGCGCCAAGAAGGAGTCCGGCGGCTGGTTCGAGAACCTGAGCTGGGAGAACGTCGACAAGTACGACGCGGACCTCATCATGATGGACAACCGCTCCTCCGCCCTGCAGCCCGCCGCCCTCGACGAGTCCAAGCCGACCTGGAAGAAGCTGCCCGCGGTCAAGGCCGGACAGGTCATCCCGCGCGTCGCGGAGCCGATCTTCTCGTACGACAAGTGCGCGCCGATCCTTGAGGACCTCGCCGACGCGATCGAGAAGGCGAAGAAGCTGAAGTAGCCGAAGCGGCGACCGCCACCCGCGGCCGCCGCCCAGCGCCGCCACCCGCCGCCCCCTTCACTCCCGGAGGGGGCGGTTTCGTTTTCCGGGGCGGGACCCCAAAGGGAGTTGAATTTAGGTTAGGCTTACCTAAGTCAACCCCTCACCCGGAGGACAGTTCATGCGCTCGCACCTGCTCAACGGCACCACCGCGGAGCGGTACCGCAGCTCCGTGACCGAAGGAGTCGAGCGGGTGGCCGCCCGACTCGCCACCACCTCCCGCCCGTTCACCGCCACGTCCGCCGACGGCCTCGCACCCCGCATCGACGCCGTCGACCTGGACGAGCCCCTGCACGACACCCGCGCGGCCCTCGCCGAACTCGACGAGCTGTACCTGCGCGACGCGGTGCGCGCCCACCACCCCCGCCACCTCGCCCACCTGTACGCCCCTGCCGTCATCCCCGCCGTCCTCGGCGAAGCGGTGCTCTCTGCCGCCAACTCCGCCCTCGGCACCTGGGACCAGCCCGCGGGCGCTCCCCTCATCGAGCGCCGCGTCATCGACTGGACCGCCGAGCGCATCGGCCTCGGACCGGCCGCCGACGGAGCGTTCACCGACGACGGCGCCCAAGCCGAGCTGCAGGCGCTGCTGCTCGCCCGCGAGGAGGCCGGGGACCGGGACCCCGCCACCCTGCGGATCTTCGTCTCCGAGGCCGCCCACCTCGGCGTCCGGCGCACGGCCCGGCTGCTCGGCCTCGGCGACGACGCCGTCGTGACCGTCCCCACCGACCGCAGCAGACGCCTGCAGACCGTGGCCCTCGCCCGCGCCCTTGAGCGCTGCGCACGCGACGACCTCTCCCCCATGGCGGTCGTCGCCACCGCGGGCAGCGCCGACTTCGGCTCCATCGACCCGCTGCCGGAGATCGCCAGGCTCTGTGCGCAGTACGGCACCTGGCTGCACGTGGACGCCGCGTACGGCTGCGGGCTGCTCGCCTCGCGCGGGAACCGGCACCTCCTCGACGGCATCGAGCGCGCCGACTCCGTGAGCGTGGACTTCCACAAGGCCTTCTTCCAACCGGTGGGTTCCGCCGCCGTCCTGGTGCGCGACCGGGCGCTGCCGGACCTGCGGACGGGCCGCCGCTTCGACGCCCTCAAGCTGTGGATGACGCTGCGCGTGATGGGCGCGAACGGCATCGGCGACCTCTTCGACGAGGTCTGCGACCTGGCCACCCGTGGCTGGAAACTGCTCGTCGCCGACCCGCGCTTCGACGTGGTGACCGAGCCCCAGCTCTCCACGCTCGTCTTCCGCTACATCCCCGCGAAGATCTGCGCGCCCGCCGCGATCGACCGCGCCAACCTGTATGCCCGCAAGGCGCTCTTCGCCTCCGGCGACGCCGTCGTGGCGGGCACCAGGGCAGGGGGCCGCCAGTACCTCAGGTTCACCCTGCTCGACCCGGGGACGACCACCGACGACATCGAAGCCGTCCTCGACCTGATCGCCGGCCACGCCGAGCAGTATTTGGGAGAGCACCTTGACCGCGCTTGCTGACGTCCGCCCGCTCACCGGCCTCGGGAGCGCCGACTTCACGCTCCGCCCGCTCGACCCCCTGACCGACTCCGAGCTGGTGCACCGCTGGGTGACGCACCCCCTGGCGGAGCACTGGATGATGCGGGACGCCACCCTGACGGACGTCGAGCGCGCCTACATGGCGATCGCGGCCTCCGGCCACCGCGATGCCTACCTCGGCCTGTGCGAGGGCGTGCCGTCGTTCCTCGTGGAGTGGTACGACCTGCGGCAGCTGTCCGCCCCATGACCGAGCGGGGCCCCCGAGACGGTCCTCGGGGGCCCCGCTCCTGAACGGACTGGGCCTGGACTGCGGCTACTTGCCGGGCCAGGGCACCTGCGGCGACTCGTAGTAGCCGATGCCCAGCGCGTCCCAGCGCGGGGCCTGCGCGGCGAGCCGCACCTTGTACTTGTCCCAGTCGTGCGTGGCGGCGGGCGACCAGCCGAGCTCGGCGATGCCGGGCAGCCGCGGGAACGCCATGTAGTCCAGGTGCGCGGAGGTCGAGAGCGTCTCCGTCCACAGCGGCGCCTCGACCCCGATGACCGAGTCCGCGGGCGCGCCCTGGAGGTAGGTGGCCGGGTCCCAGTCGTAGGAGCGCTGCACCTCGACGTAGCCCGCCCAGGAGAGGCCGAGCGGGGTGTCCTTGGTGTACTTGTGGTCGATGTAGGCGCGGTCGGCCGGTGAGAGCAGGAGCTTCGTGCCGTTCTTCGCGGCGTTCACAACCTGCTCGCGCTCGGCGGCGCCGGTCCTGTCGTAGCCCCAGTACTGGGCGACGGCGCCCTTGGCGGGCTCGGCGGCGGTCAGCTGGTGCCAGCCCATCACCGTCTTGCCGTACTTGGCGACGATCGGCTGGACCTTGTCCATGAACGCGACGAAGTCCTCGTGGCTGGTGGAGTGCGCCTCGTCGCCGCCGATGTGGAGGTACTTGCCGGGCGTCATCGCGGCGATCTCACGGATCACGTCGTCCACGAAGTCGTACGTCACGTCCTTCTTGGCACACAGCGTGCTGAAGCCGACTTCGGTGCCGGTGTAGAGCGGCGGGGCGACGCCGTTGCAGTTCAGGTCGGCGTACGAGGCGAGCGCGGCGTTGGTGTGCCCCGGCATGTCTATCTCGGGGACGACCTCCAGGTAGCGCGAGGCGGCGTAGTCGACGATCTCCTTGTACTGCGCCTTCGTGTAGTACCCGCCCTTGCCGCCGCCGACCTGCGTGGACCCGCCGTACGTCGCGAGCCGCGGCCAGGAGTCGATGGCGATGCGCCAGCCCTGGTCGTCGCTGAGGTGCAGGTGCAGCTTGTTCATCTTGTAGAGGGCGGCCTGGTCGATGTAGCGCTTGACCTGGTCGACGGTGAAGAAGTGGCGGGCGACGTCGAGCATCGTGGAGCGGTAGCCGTAGCGCGGCATGTCCTTGACGGTGCCGCCCGCGATCCGCCACGGGCCGCGCTGCCTGGTCTGCTTCTCCACGGCGGCGGGCAGTTGCTGCCGCACGGTCTGCACGCCGTAGAAGAGACCGGCGCCGCTCCAGGAGGTGATGGTGAGGGAGCCGCGCGCGGAGATGACGCGGTACCCCTCGTCGCCGAGCTCCTTGTTCGCCGGTTCGGCGCTGATGCGCAGCCGGATGCCGTCGGATCCCTTGTCGCTGGTGACGGGGAGCTTGTAGCCGGTGGAGGGGCGCAGCACCTTGGCGAGGTACTCGGCCACGCGGCGCTCCTCCGCGTTGCCCTTGCCGACGCGGATCCGGGTCTTGGCGGTGATCTCGTACCCGTCCCCGGCCGCCTCGGCCGCGAGGGGCGCGGGGACGACCTGGCCGAGTGGGGTGACCGCGGGGGCCCTCGCCCCTCCCGAGGCGGGTGCGGCGGCGAAGGAGGAGATTCCGGCGGCCGCCACGAGCAGGAGCGAGCCGAGTATGCGTGTCGTTCTTCTGTGCGATCTCACAAGCGGGTCCCTTCGGGCGCATATGTGGTGCATCGCAATCGAACGGTCCCCATTGGTAACCCGGCCCCCACAAGGGGTCAAGGGGTGTAGACCATTTGTCCAAGTGCTCGGTGCGAGAATCCTGGCATGGCGGAAATCATCCAGCGCGACGGGACCTGGACCTTCGACGGAGAGACGTTGCGCCTCGTGCCGGGCCACGACAAGAACGTGTCCCTGCTGCGCAAGACACTGGGCGAACTGACGGTTCCCCTGGCCGCGTTGGCGGGCATCTCCTTCGAACAGGGGAAGAAGTCGGGGCGGTTGAGGCTGCGGCTGCGGGACGGCTCCGACCCGCTGCTCCAGTCGACGGGCGGGAAGCTGACGGACTCCTCCGATCCGTACCAGCTGACGGTCGAGCCAGACCGGTACGGGGTCGCGGAGTATCTGGTCGACGAGGTGCGCAACGCCCATCTGATCGAACAGGTGCCTGCCGCGCCCTGCGACGCCTACCTCCTCACGGGCCCTTCCGTGCCGCTGTCCGTCTCCGCGGGGGACGGCACGGCGAGCTTCGACGGGGAGAACATCCGCCTGGAGTGGAACTGGAAGACGGAGGAGGCCAAGACGGCGGCCGGTCCGCGGTCGCTGGCGCTCGCGGACGTCGCCGCGGTGGAGTGGCAGCCCGCGGTCGGCCTGGAGAACGGCCATCTGCGGTTCACGGTGAAGAACGCGCCGACCAAGGCCCCGCCGAAGTACGACCCGAACTCGGTCGAGCTGTGGGGCTTCAAGAAGGACCCGCTGATGGCGCTGGTGGCGGCCGCGGTCCAGGCCCGGCTGCCACACCCCTCGGGCCCCGCCCCGAAGGCGCTCGCGGGCTCCTCCCCCGACGGCGCGGCGGCCGAGGCGCCGCGGCCCGCGGCCGATGACCACGACGCGCTCCTGCGCCGCCTGCGCGAACTGGGCGAGCTGCACCAGGCCGGGATCCTCACGGACGAGGAGTTCGCGACGGCCAAGCAGGCGGTCCTGCGCCGCATGTGAACGCCGCGGGCGAGCCTCACGTGAGCGCCCTTTGCGCCACCCACTGGCCCGTTCGACACGCTCCTGCCCGATTCCGGGCAGGATTCTTGCGAAAGGGTGTCCGATACCTCAGGATCAACGAATGCACGACGACCTGGTGGATCACCTCACCCGCAGCACCCCGCTCCAGCGGGGCGAAGCGCTGCGGGTCATCCAGGACGTGCTCGCCTACTTCGACGAGACGACCGAAGACTTCGTCCGTCGCCGCCACCGCGAACTGCAGGGTCAGGGCCTGCTGAACGCGGCGATCTTCCAGCAGATCTCGGCGGATCTCGAATACCGCGCGGTCGCACCTCCGGAGCTCACCCTCAGGCAGCTGCGCCGCATCGTCTACGGCTAGGACACCCTTTATGTGCGGAATCGTCGGGTACATCGGCAAGCGTGACGTCGCCCCGCTCCTCCTCGAAGGCCTGCAGCGCCTGGAGTACCGCGGCTACGACTCCGCGGGCATCGCAGTCACCAGCCCCAAGGCGACGGGTCTGAAGACCGTCAAGGCCAAGGGCCGCGTCCGCGACCTGGAGGCCAAGGTCCCCGCCCGCTTCAAGGGCACGACCGGCATCGCCCACACCCGCTGGGCCACCCACGGCGCGCCCTCCGACGAGAACGCCCACCCGCACCTCTCCGAGGACAACAAGGTCGCCGTCGTCCACAACGGCATCATCGACAACGCCTCCGAGCTGCGCGCCAAGCTCACCGCCGACGGCGTCGAGTTCCTCTCCGAGACCGACACCGAGGTCCTCACCCACCTCATCGCCCGCTCCCAGGCGGACAAGCTGGAGGAGAAGGTCCGCGAGGCGCTGCGCCACATCGAGGGCACGTACGGCATCGCCGTGCTGCACGCCGACTTCAACGACCGCATCGTCGTCGCCCGCAACGGCTCGCCCGTGGTCCTCGGCATCGGCGAGAAGGAGATGTTCGTCGCCTCGGACGTCGCGGCCCTCGTCTCCCACACCCGCCAGGTCGTCACCCTCGACGACGGCGAGATGGCCACCATCAAGGCCGACGACTACCGCACCTACACCACCGAGGGCTCGCGCACGACGGCCTCGCCGACCACCGTGGAGTGGGAGGCCGAGTCGTACGACATGGGCGGCCACGACACGTACATGCACAAGGAGATCTTCGAGCAGCCCGACGCGGTCGACCGCGTGCTCCGCGGCCGCATCGACGACCGCTTCTCCACCGTGCACCTCGGCGGCCTCAACCTCGACGCGCACGACGCCCGCAAGGTGCGCCGCGTCAAGATCCTCGGCTGCGGCACCTCGTACCACGCGGGCATGATCGGCGCCCAGATGATCGAGGAGCTGGCCCGCATCCCCGCCGACGCGGAGCCCGCGAGCGAGTTCCGCTACCGCAACGCGGTCGTGGACCCCGACACCCTCTACATCGCGGTGTCCCAGTCCGGCGAGACGTACGACGTGCTCGCCGCCGTCCAGGAGCTGAAGCGCAAGGGCGCCCGCGTCCTCGGCGTCGTGAACGTGGTCGGCTCGGCGATCGCCCGTGAGGCGGACGCGGGCGTGTACGTCCACGCGGGCCCCGAGGTCTGCGTCGTCTCCACCAAGTGCTTCACCAACACCACGGTCGCCTTCGGCCTGCTCGCCCTGCACCTCGGCCGCATCCGCGACCTGTCGGTCTCCGACGGCAAGCGGATCATCGAGGGCCTGCGCAAGCTGCCCGGACAGATCTCGGAGATCCTCAAGCAGGAGGACGAGATCAAGAAGATCGCCAAGCAGTACGCGGACGCCCGTTCGATGCTCTTCATCGGTCGGGTACGCGGCTACCCCGTCGCCCGCGAGGCCTCCCTCAAGCTCAAGGAGGTCTCGTACATCCACGCCGAGGCCTACCCCGCCTCCGAGCTGAAGCACGGCCCGCTCGCCCTCATCGAGCCCGCCCTGCCGACGGTCGCGATCGTCCCCGACGACGACCTCCTGGAGAAGAACCGCGCCGCCCTGGAGGAGATCAAGGCCCGCAGCGGCAAGATCCTCGCCGTCGCGCACCAGGAGCAGGAGAAGGCCGACCAGACCATCCTCGTCCCGAAGAACGAGAACGAGCTGGACCCGATCCTGATGGGCATCCCGCTCCAGCTGCTCGCCTACCACACGGCGCTGGCACTCGGCCGGGACATCGACAAGCCGCGCAACCTCGCGAAGTCCGTGACGGTGGAGTAGTCACACCCGCCGGACCCAAGTGAACGACCCCCTGTGCGTGCCACCAGCACACAGGGGGTCGTTCCTCAAGGGCCGGGGTCGCCCATTACCCCGACCCGCGCCCGCCTCGTCCGGTGGCCGTCACCCTCCGGCCCGAGACGCCGCCGTTGTGACCCTTATGTACCCTTCACCAGGGCACGAACCACCTCTACGCGCGAGTAGATTTATCTGTCCACAAAACCGCCTCACAAGGCGAGTTGGGACCCACGCCCCCCAACTCACCGAGGGCGTGCGGTCGTTAAGGAATGACGACGACGGGGCGCTGCGCCCGGCGCGCGAGCCGGCCCGCGACCGAGCCGAAGATGCGCCCCACGATGCCGTGCGTGGAACCGACGACGATCGCGTCCGCGCTGTACTCGCGGCCGACCTCCTCCAGCTCGTGGCAGATGTCGCCGCCGCGCTCGACGAGGATCCACGGCACCTCGGAGAGATACTCCGCGCAGGCCAGCTCCAGGCCGAGCACCTCCGTCCGGTGGTCGGGCACGTCGACGAAGACCGGGGGCTCGCACCCTGCCCACACCGTGGTGGGCAGCCGGTTGGCGACGTGGACGATGATCAGGCCCGATCCGGAGCGGTGGGCCATCCCGATCGCATAGGCGAGCGCCCGCTCACTGGAGGTCGAGCCGTCGAAGCCGACGACGACACCGTGCCGGAAGGCGGGATCGCAGGAGTGACGCGGTTCTTCCGCCGCGCGGGGGGTCGCTGTCGGATCGGCGACCTGCCGCTTGCGGTCCGCAGGTTCGGAGAATTCGTGACCGGCCATCGGTGTCTCGGCGAAGGAGTCCTCTGTGGGAGGGCAGGCTTTTTCAGGTGGTGCGAAAGTTCAGGACCTGGAAGGTCGTCCGGGAATCATCTTCCCAACCTCATACCCCCAAGGGTACGGCGACACTCCTCCTCTGCCCAGAGCCTGCGAAGAGCCCCGCTCGGAGCCCGCACCGGGCCTGCACAGGGCCTCCCGGCGTTCACCGGAGCATGCATGAGCCGCGCCCGTATGGCAATGGTTGCTGCCTCCTACAGGCGGTTTGCCCACCCGTCCGGCGCCACCCGGAGGCCTTCCCAGTGACCCGCCGACGCACCTTGCGTTGGACAGCGCTGGACCTCCGTACACCATCGCCACAGGGAGCACGCCGTGCCTGGACCTTCGACCGCGTCCCCACCTTCCACCCGCTTCCCTTCTTCACCCGAGTCTTCACCAGAGCAAGGAGCGCACGGGCGACGGCCCGCCGCGGTGCCCCCGCCGCGCACCCACGAGCCGCCGGACGCGCCCCCGCAGGACGCCGCGAGCGACGTGGTCCGCTGGGCCGCGTTCAGCTGCGTGCTGGTCCCCGTCGTCCTTGTCGGGTACGGCGGCTCACTCGCCGGCGCCACCGGCGCGGCGCTCGGACTCGTGGCCGTCACGGGGGTGTGCCGGGTGCTCCTGCGGCAGTCCGAGCGCGGCGCCGCGCGACTGCTTGCAGAACAGAACAACGGGCACCGCGGACGGCACGGCAGAACGGGTGTGGGCGCGCACAGGGGCACTCGTCAGAGTGCCGATGGTGCACCGTTGGACTGACCAATTCACACACACGCTCCCGTATGTTTTCAGCCAACTTCCGGGGGCCGCCGAATTCTTGGCCGAACGCCCCCTCAACCCCCGTCCGACCAGGGCTGAAAGACGCGCTCAGGCCGCCCGCACCCTACGGGGACCGGCCACGGAGCGAAGGCGCACTTCCCAGCAAGCCGCCCGAGTGCAACGCTTCGTGATCGAATGCTTCACGCCAAGTTGCCATGTCGACAATCTGCCGAGTGATGAACTGGTCACCCCGGCAGCACGGGACGCAGTAGATTCGATCTTGACTGTATTACGGCGGGGGACTGGTGGAGGACCGAGGGGAAACGTGCAGGAGCGACAAGCCAGGCAAGCGCGTCAAGCACGTCGAGAACGCCAAAAACGCCAAGAACAGGGAGCCGCGAAGCCCGAGGGGGGTTTAGCACCATGAGCCACGACTCCATTGCCGCGCCGGAGGCCGCGGCTCGGAAACTCTCGGGGCGTCGCCGCCGGGAGATCGTAGCGGTGCTGCTTTTCAGCGGCGGTCCCATCTTCGAGAGCTCCATACCGCTCTCCGTGTTCGGCATCGACCGGCAGGACGCGGGGGTCCCCCGCTACCGGCTGCTGGTGTGTGCCGGTGAGGAGGGCCCGCTGCGGACCACCGGCGGACTGGAACTCACCGCGCCACACGGCCTCGAGGCGATCGGCCGGGCCGGCACGGTCGTCGTGCCCGCCTGGCGGTCGATCACGTCGCCGCCACCACCGGAGGCGCTCGACGCACTGCGTCGCGCGCACGAGGAGGGCGCCCGCATCGTCGGGCTGTGCACGGGGGCGTTCGTACTCGCCGCGGCCGGGCTGCTCGACGGCCGTCCGGCGACCACCCACTGGATGTACGCGCCGACGCTCGCGAAGCGCTATCCATCCGTCCACGTGGATCCGCGCGAGCTCTTCGTCGACGACGGGGACGTCCTGACGAGCGCGGGCACCGCGGCCGGAATTGATCTCTGTCTGCACATCGTGCGCACGGACCACGGCAACGAAGCGGCGGGTGCACTCGCCCGCAGGCTCGTGGTGCCGCCGCGCAGGGCCGGCGGCCAGGAGCGCTATCTCGACAGGTCTTTACCTGAGGAGATCGGCGCCGACCCGCTGGCCGAGGTCGTCGCCTGGGCGCTGGAGCACCTCCACGAGCAGTTCGACGTGGAGACGCTGGCCGCGCGCGCCTATATGAGCAGGCGCACCTTCGACCGCAGGTTCCGTTCGCTCACGGGCAGCGCGCCGCTGCAGTGGCTGATCACCCAGCGGGTGCTCCAGGCACAGCGGCTGCTCGAGACCTCCGACTACTCGGTCGACGAGGTCGCGGGCCGCTGCGGCTTCCGGTCGCCCGTGGCGCTGCGGGGTCACTTCCGACGTCAGCTGGGTTCGTCCCCCGCTGCCTACCGGGCCGCCTACCGCGCCCGCAGGCCGCAGGGCGAGCGGGCACTGGAGTCCGTGCCGGCGACGGCGCAGGCGGTGCCCACCCTGGTGGAGGCCGGTCCGGTGCCGTCCCAGACCAGGCGTACGGCAGCCGCGAGTGCGCTCGGCCCTTCGACCTCGGTGCCGACCGAGCCCGGCAAGCCGAACTCGGACGCGTACGCGCCAGGGCGTGCACCTCTGCCCGGGCAGAGGAGTGCGCCGTAGGGTAAGGCGCATGAACGATCGCATGGTGTGGATCGACTGCGAGATGACCGGGCTCTCGTTGACGGACGACGCACTTATCGAGGTGGCCGCACTGGTCACCGACTCGGAACTGAACGTGCTCGGCGAAGGTGTGGACATCGTGATCCGCCCGCCGGACGCGGCGCTGGAGACCATGCCCGAGGTGGTGCGCACGATGCACACCACCTCGGGGCTCCTCGACGAGCTGGCCGGCGGCACGACGCTGGCCGACGCCGAGGAGCAGGTCCTGGCGTATGTACGTGAGCACGTCAAGGAGCCGCGGAAGGCTCCCCTGTGCGGAAACTCCGTCGGCACCGACCGCGGCTTCCTGCTGCGGGACATGCAGACGCTGGAGGAGTACCTCCACTACCGCATCGTCGACGTCTCCTCGATCAAGGAGCTGGCCCGGCGCTGGTATCCGAGGGCGTACTTCAACAGTCCGGACAAGAACGGAAACCACCGCGCGCTCGCCGACATCCGCGAGTCCATCGCGGAGCTGCGGTACTACCGCGAGGCGATCTTCGTCCCGCAGCCGGGACCCGACTCGGAGACCGCGCGGACGATCGCGGCCAAGCACGTCCTGCCTGCGGAATAGCCCCGGCAGGAGCCCTGTGTACGGGGTCCGGGAAACGTGTGCGCGAGCACCCCTTCGGACCCTGTACACTTTTTCTCGGCCGGTCGGAAGAACGACAAACGACCGGACATGGTGGGTGTAGCTCAGTTGGTAGAGCACCTGGTTGTGGTCCAGGTGGCCGCGGGTTCAAGTCCCGTCACTCACCCTGATTGATCAAGGGCCGGTCTGCGAAAGCAGACCGGCCCTTCGTCGTGCGGGCCCGACACGAACCCCCTCGCGGGCCGGTCCATCACGGTGACGTGGGCGTGCGAGCTGCCGAAGGCCGAGAAGGCGATACGGTGACCGGTCCCCGTCACCTTCCCCGCGGGCCCGACTAGGGTTCCCGAATGATCCGCACCATCGCATTCGACGTAGGCGAAACCATCGTCCGAGATGACCGCCACTGGGGGTCATGGGCCGACTGGCTCCACGTGCCACGCCACACCATGTCGGCGCTCGTCGGGGCTGTGGTCGCCCAGGGGAAGGACAACTCGGAGGCGCTGCGACTGATCCAACCGGGGATCGACATCCCGTCCGCCTACCGGGCCCGCGAGGACGCTGGCCGCGGTGAGTACCTGGACGAGAGCGACGTGTACGAGGACGTCCGCCCCGCCCTGGCGGCCCTGCGCGAGGCCGGTGTCCCCGTCATCATCGCGGGCAACCAGACAGCGAAGGCCGCCGAGCTACTGCGCTCGCTCGACCTGCCCGCGGACCTGATCGCGACCTCGGGTGAGTGGGGTGTCGCGAAGCCGTCAGCAGACTTCTTTGCCCGCCTCGTCTCCGAGGCCGACGTCCCGGCTGGGGAGATCCTCTACGTGGGCGACCACCCGCAGAACGACACGCTCCCGGCCCGTGCGGGCGGGCTGCGTACGGCTCATCTGCGGCGTGGCCCGTGGGGGCATCTGTGGGCGGATGCGCCGGAGGTGGTAGAGGCGGCTGACTACCAGATCGACTCGCTCATGGACCTCGTCGGCATCGTCGAGCGCTGAGCGCCAACGGAGACGGCCCCGCCTGCGGATTACAGGTGGGGCCGTTCCCGCACCAATGCGTGATCACGGGGATACGGTTCGAAGTGGACGCCTCGAACTGGAGCCAGTGTGCCGCCACTTGACGCTGCTGCGCTGGGCAAGCGCATCGCTGCCACCCGCAAGGCCCGACGCATGCGGCAGGTCGACCTCGCCCGACTGGAGTCCTCGTTCACCGGCACCGAGACCCGCGTCCACCTCGCCCTCCCGGAAATCTCCGCGAGCCTTGCCGCGTACGACGTGCCGCTCGGCCCACCGCGGCGCACCCTCGACGAGTTGCACGCGGCAGTCGACGAGGCCGTGAACTGGCGGTTGGCCGCGCGAGCTCCGGGGCCTTTCCCGCATCACGAAACAGACACTCCTCCTTCACATGATGCACACGACGACGCATCATGCGCAGAGAGAGCACAACTGCAGGGGGGACCCATGAGCAACACCATGCCGCCACCGCCGCCCGTATTTCCGCCGCAGCCTCCTCCGCCGCCGCCGCGGAAGGGCGCGAGCAACGCGGTCATCATCGGCTCGGCCGCCGCGGTCATCGCCGCCGTCGTCGTGACGGGCATCGTCGTCGTCAACAGCCGCGACGACGACAAGAAGCCGGAGACCACCAGCTCCGCCAAGCCCGCATCGGGCGACGACGTGGTCGCGGGCGAGGAGGAGCCGGTCGAGGAGGAGTCGATCGACGAGCCGGAGGCGGAGAGCTCCGACGCGGAGGTGGCGGGCCTCGAAGACACCGTGACGTACGAGAGCGACGTCGAGGTGAAGCTGTCGAAGTTCGCCCGTGGCACGTCCAGCTCGTACGGGTCGCCGGAGAACACGCCGTACATCAAGTTCGGCGTGCGGGTGAAGAACAACGGGAAGGCGACCGTCGACACGTCGGCGTTCTCCGCCAACTGCTCCTACGGCAAGGACGGCAAGTCGAGCGAATCGATCTTCGACACCGAGCGCGGGCTGAACGGCGGGCCCGACACGAAGCTCCTCGCGGGCCGGTCCATCACGGTGACGTGGGCGTGCGAGCTGCCGAAGGCCGAGAAGACGATTCAGATCGAGGTCTCGCCGGACATGGAGTCGGAGTCCGCGATCTTCACGGGTGACGTGCAGTAGGCGCCGATGCGGCTGTCCACCCAGCGCGTACGGGGGTGCGTGCAGTCCGGGCCGACCGGATGTCTGTCCAGATAGGGGTGGGCGGCCCGCACCGTCTCCATGTGGCCTTCGCACACGAATGACGTCCTGACCTCGTCCGGGCCTTCGTGTTCCCACGCGATGTGCCACGCGCCCGCCGCCGCGCAGCGGACAGCGGTGCCGTCCAGGTGGTGGTCGACGACACCGCAGCCGTCGCCGTCACCCGGGCCGCCGTACTGGGGGAAATTCATGTGCCTGGCTCCTCGGCCGTGAGTGTAGGGCCGTTCACGCGTTCCGGAGGGCGGCCGCCGGAGCATACTGCCACCGCGGGACCCGATCCGCGGAACAGTCCATCCGAGGCGGAAGGCCGTCAGCGCGAGGAGGCGGCGGACGCCCGCGAGCGGCTGGCCGACCGTCGCGAGCGCAGGGCCGACGAGCGGGAGCGGAGCGCGGGCGCCGGGAGCGACGCCGGGCGGGCCGGAAAGGAGTCCGGAAAGGAGTAAGGTCCCGCGGCTCAGGAAGAGTCCCGCTCCACCAGTTGCGTCGGGAGCACCAGCTGGCGCCGCTCCAGGCGCCGGACGGCGGCGGGGCGGCTGTCCGCGATCTCGGCGAGGAGGAGGTCGATCATCGCGCGCCCCATCTCCTCGATCGGCTGCCGCACGCTCGTCAGCGGCGGATCCATGTGACGGGCGATCGCCGAGTCGTCGAAGCCGACCAGGGCCACGTCGTCGGGTATACGGCGCCCTGCCTCGCGCAGCGCCTGGCGGGCACCGGCCGCCATCACGTCGGAGCCCGCGAACACCGCGTCCACCTCGGGGCAGGCGGCGAGCAGCTCCCGCATCGCCCGGCGGCCGCCCTCCTCCGTGAAGTCGCCCTGCACGATCAGCCGTTCGTCCACCGTGTGGCCCGCCTCCCGCAGCGCGGCGCGGTAGCCGTCCAGGCGGCGCTGGGCTCCGTACACATCGAGGCGGCCGGTGATGGTGGCTATGGCGGTGCGGCCGCGCGACAGGAGGTGCTCCACGGCGGAGCAGGCCCCTGCGTAGTTGTCGGAGTCGACGGAGGGCAGCGCCTCCTCGGCGGAGCGGCGGCCGCTGATCACCGCGGGGATCTCCAGCTGGGCGAGCAGGTCGGGCAGCGGGTCGTCGGCGTGCACCGAGACCAGGAGGACTCCGTCGACGCGGTGGGCCGCGAGGTACTGGGCGAGGCGCTGGCGCCTGCGGTCGTTGCCCGCGAAGATCAGCAGCAGCTGCATCTCGGTCTCGCTGAGCTCGGCGCCGACTCCGCGCAGGACGTCGGAGAAGTACGGCTCGGCGAAGAAGCGGGTCTCCGGCTCGGGCACGACCAGCGCGATCGCGTCCGTGCGGTTGGCGGCCAGGGCGCGCGCCGCGGTGTTGGGCACGTACCCGAGCTCGGCCACGGCGGCCTCGACGGCGGTCCTGGTCGCCTCGCTCACCCGCGGCGAACCGTTGATCACTCGGGACACGGTCCCCCGGCCGACCCCCGCCCGCGCCGCCACCTCTTCCAGAGTGGGCCGTCCGCCGCTGCGGCCGCGCGCCGCGTGAGCTGCCATAGTCCGCCTCCCGTCACACTTCCCCCGGCGAGGAATGTAACAGCCCGATCTTCGCCGGTCCGCCGGGCCGATCCACAGACGTCCCGTAACGGCCCGATAACCGAAGACGTAACTCCCTGTCCGGTCCCTTGACACCCCCGGCGCCAGCCACGAGTCTTCAACTCATCACTTGTGGGAGCGCTCCCACACTACCTGACACGTACACATCCCGCACGTTCCCCGCCCGAGCCGCAGAGTGAACCAACGGGCCCAGCAGTGCAGTTGGCCGGGGGGTCGGCACGTCAGGCAACAGGAGGACGTCATGCGCAGCAGCACATTCCGCCGGTCCCGTCGAACCCGCCGACTCGTGGCGTACGCGGCCACGGCCGCGCTGGCCACGAGCCTGCTGGCCGCTTGTTCGAGCGACGACGAGGGCGGCTCGGCAGGCGACGGCAAGGTCACGCTCAACGTGGGCACGTTCGGCGTGCTGGGCCTGAAGCAGGCAGGTCTCTACGACGAGTACGAGCAGTCGCATCCGAACATCAAGATCAAAGAGAACGTGATCGAGCGGAACGACGCCTATTACCCGAAGCTGCTCACCCAGCTGCAGTCCGGCGCGGGCGTGAACGACGTCGCGGCCATAGAGGTCAGCAACATCACCGAGGTCGTGCAGACGCAGGGCGCCAAGTTCGAGGACCTGGGCAAGGCGAAGGGCGTGGACAAGTCGACGTACCTCGACTGGAAGTGGCAGCAGGCCACGACCGAGGACGGCAAGACGATCGGCCTCGGCGTCGACATCGGCCCGACCGCGCTCTGCTACCGCAAGGACCTCTTCGAGAAGGCCGGGCTCCCCACCGACCGCGAGAAGCTCGCGAAGGAGTGGGCGGGCGACTGGGACAAGTACGTCGCGCTCGGCAAGAAGTACATGGCGAAGGCGCCCAAGGGCACCAAGTTCGTCGACTCCGCCGCCAGCGTCTACAACGCGGTCTTCGCCGGTGCCACCGAGCGGTACTACGACAAGGGCGGCAAGGAGATCTACGAGGACAGCCAGGGCCGCAAGGACGCCTGGGACGCGGCGATGAAGGTCGCCCAGGGCGACATGTCCGCCAAGCTCAAGCAGTTCGACCCGACATGGGACCAGGGCTTCGCCAACGCCAAGTTCGCCACGGTGGCCTGCCCCGCCTGGATGGCCGGATACATCCAGGAGAAGGGCGGCCCGGAGGGCAAGGGCCAGTGGGACATGGCCAAGGCGCCGACGGACGGCAACTGGGGCGGCACGTTCCTCGGTGTGCCGAGCGCGGGCAAGCACAAGAAGGAGGCGACCGAGCTCGCCGTCTGGCTGACGCAGCCCGAGCAGCTCGCGAAGGTCTTCGCCAAGCAGGCCAGCTTCCCGTCCACCCCGTCGGCGTACAGCACGCTGAAGCCCTCGGCGGCCACCAAGGCGTACTTCAACGACGCGCCCATCACGGAGATCTTCGCCGACATCGCGAAGAACACCCCCTCGGCCGTCTACGGCATCAAGGACGCCCAGATCGGCCAGTCCATCACCGACATCGGTGTGCTCCAGGTGGAGCAGCAGGGCAAGTCTCCCGAGGAGGGCTGGGAGGCGGCCCAGAAGGAGATCAAGGATGTTCTGGGACAGTGACGCGCATGTCCGAGACCGCTGAGTACGCCGAGACCGCGTCCCCCGGACAAGGGGGCGCGGCCCCGGCCGCGACCGGGAGCAAGACCTCCCGCACGCCGTCACCCTGGCGCAGCCGCCTGTACCGCTGGGACATCAAGGCGTCGCCGTACGTCTTCGTCGCGCCGTTCTTCCTCTTCTTCGGCGCCTTCGGCCTCTTCCCGCTCCTCTACACCGGCTGGGCCTCGCTGCACCGCCTGGAGCTGACCAATCTCGACGACAGCACCTGGCTGGGCCTGGACAACTACACCAACCTGCTGCAGAGCGAGTACTTCTGGAACGCGCTCGGCAACACCTTCACCATCGGGATCATCTCCACCGTCCCCCAGCTGGCCGTCGCGCTCGGCATCGCGCACCTGCTCAACTACAAGCTGCGCGGCTCCACCCTGTGGCGGGTCGCGATGCTCGCCCCCTACGCGACGTCCGTGGCGAGCGCCTCGCTGGTCTTCACGCTCCTGTTCGCGTGGGACGGCGGGATGGTCAACTGGGTGATCGGCTCCGTCGGCTTCGACCCCGTCAACTGGCGGGAATCCTCGTGGGGTTCGCAGTTCGCCGTGTCGTCGATCGTCATCTGGCGGTGGACCGGGTACAACGCGCTGATCTATCTGGCGGCGATGCAGGCCGTGCCGCACGACCTGTACGAGTCGGCCGCGCTGGACGGCGCCTCGCGCTGGCAGCAGTTCCGGCACGTGACGATCCCGATGCTGCGGCCGACGATCCTGTTCACGGTGGTCGTCTCCACCATCGGGGCCACCCAGCTCTTCGGTGAGCCGCTGCTGTTCGGCGGCACGGCCGGGTCCAAGGGCGGCGCCGACCACCAGTTCCAGACGCTGGGGCTCTATCTGTACGACCAGGGCTGGATCAACGGCCATCTGGGGCGGGCGTCGGCCGTCGCCTGGCTGATGCTCGTCATCCTGCTGCTCATCGCCGCGGTCAACATGCTGATCGCCCGACGCCTGAGGAAGGACCGATGAAGGCCCGCACGGTGGAGCCGACGAAGGCCCGTACGGCGGACCCGGCGAGGAAGGCGCGCCCCCTGGGCCGGAAGGCCGGGCGGACGATGCACGCGGGCCCCCTCACGTACGCGGTCCTCGTGCTGTTCACGGCGATCTCGCTGGCGCCCCTGATCTGGACGGCCGTCGCGGCCTCGCGCACGAGCGGACGGCTCGCCCAGACGCCGCCGCCCGTGTGGTTCGGCGGCAACCTCTTCAAGAACCTCGAACGGGCGTGGACGGAGGCGAGCCTCGGCGACGCGATGCTGAACACCACGATCGTGGCGGGCAGCATCACCATCGGCACGGTCCTGTTCTCCACCATCGCCGGATTCGCCTTCGCCAAGCTGAAGTTCAGGTTCAGCGGGGCGCTGCTCCTGCTGACCATCGGCACGATGATGGTGCCGCCGCAGCTCAGCGTCGTACCGCTGTATCTGTGGGTCGCGGACCTGCAGTGGACCAATCAGCTCCAGGCGGTGATCCTGCCGACGTTCGTGAGCGCCTTCGGGGTCTTCTTCATGCGGCAGTACCTGGTGCAGGCGCTGCCGAGCGAGCTGATCGAGGCGGCGCGGATGGACGGGGCGAGCAGTCTGCGGATCATCTGGCACGTGGTGTTCCCGGCGGCGCGGCCCGCGATGGCGGTCCTCGGCCTGCTGACGTTCGTCATGGCCTGGAACGACTTCCTGTGGCCGATCATCGCGCTGAACCAGTCGAACCCGACGGTGCAGGTGGCGCTCAACTCCCTCGGCACGGGTTACATCCCCGACCGGGCCGTGATCATGGCGGGCGCGCTGCTCGGCACGTTGCCGCTGCTGCTCGCGTTCATCCTGTTCGGCAAGCAGATCGTGAGCGGCATCATGCAGGGCGCGGTCAAGGGCTGACCCTCAGGGAGGCCTCCGGGGGCCCGCGGGCTCCCGGACTTCCCCTGCCCCCTTCTCTTACGTACGCCTCTTCCCTCTACCCATGGGAGCGCTTCCATGCCTGAACCCCTTACCTTTCCTGCGGACTTCCTCTGGGGCGCGGCCACCTCCGCGTACCAGATCGAGGGCGCCGTGCGCGAGGACGGCCGCACCCCCTCCATCTGGGACACCTTCAGCCACACCCCGGGCCGCACCGCGGGCGGCGACACCGGTGACGTCGCCGTCGAGCATTACCACCGCTACCGCGACGACGTGGCGCTCATGGCGGACCTCGGCCTGAACGCCTACCGGTTCTCCGTCTCCTGGTCGCGCGTGCAGCCCACCGGGCGTGGCCCCGCCGTCCAGCGCGGCCTCGACTTCTACCGGCGCCTCGTCGACGAGCTGCTCGCCAAGGGCATCAGGCCCGCCCTGACCCTCTACCACTGGGACCTGCCGCAGGAGCTGGAGGACGCGGGCGGCTGGCCGGTGCGGGAGACCGCCCTGCGGTTCGCCGAGTACGCGTCCATCGTCGGCGAGGCGCTCGGCGACCGCGTCTCGTCCTGGATCACGCTCAACGAGCCCTGGTGCAGCGCCTTCCTGGGCTACGGCTCCGGCGTCCACGCCCCCGGCCGCACCGACCCGGCGGCCGCCCTGCACGCCGCCCACCACCTGAACCTCGCACACGGCCTGGGCGCACAGGCCCTGCGCGCCGCCCTGCCCGCCCGCGCCCAGGTCGCGGTCAGCCTCAACTCCGCGGTGGTCAGGCCGGTCTCCGACGACCCGCGGGACCAGGACGCCCGGCGGCGCATCGACAACCTCGCCAACGGCATCTTCCACGGCCCGATGCTGCACGGCGCCTACCCGGCGGAGCTCTTCGCGGACACGGCCCGGGTCACCGACTGGTCCTGCGTGCGCGAGGGCGACCTGGCCGCCGCGCACCAGCCGCTGGACGCGCTGGGCCTCAACTACTACACGCCCGCGCTGGTGTCGGCCGCCCCGGAAGGACCGGGGAGCAGGCGCGCCGACGGGCACGGGGCCAGCGACCACTCCCCCTGGCCGGGCTCCGACGACGTCGCCTTCCACCAGACGCCCGGCGAGCGCACCGAGATGGGCTGGACCATCGACCCGACCGGGCTGCACGAGCTGATCATGCGGTACACGCGGGAGGCGCCCGGACTCCCGCTGTACGTCACCGAGAACGGCGCGGCCTACGACGACAAGCCCGACCCGGAGGGCCGCGTCCACGACCCGGAGCGCATCGCCTACCTGCACGGCCACCTGGCCGCCGTCCGCCGGGCCATCGCCGACGGCGCCGACGTCCGCGGCTACTACCTCTGGTCGCTCCTGGACAACTTCGAATGGTCGTACGGCTACGGCAAGCGCTTCGGCGCGGTGTACGTCGACTACGAGACGCAGGTCCGCACGCCGAAGTCCAGCGCCCGCTGGTACGCGACGGTGGCGGGCGCCGGTGAGCTGCCGCGCGAGTACGCCGCGGACTGACCTGCGGGGAGCGGCGGCCCGGGAGCCGAGTGGCAGCACACCACCCGGCTCCTTAGGTTGCCGATATGCCATATAAATCTCATATCGCAATAGACCAGGCACGGTGAGCGCCGGTGGGCGTACTCCGTGATCACCCCGAGTTCGCGCTGTTCATCTGCCTCGCCCTGGGCTACCTCGTGGGCAAGGTGCGCGTCGGCCCCATCACCCTGGGCGGCATCTGCGGCACGCTGATCGTCTCGCTGCTGCTCGGCGCCTGGGCCGAGGTCGTCGTCTCCGACGACGTCAAGACGATCTTCTTCGCGCTCTTCATCTTCGCCCTCGGCTATCTCGCGGGCCCGCAGTTCTTCTCCAACCTCAACCGCGAGAGCCTGCGCTTCTTCGCGCTCTGCGGCATCGAACTGGTCTGCGTCCTGGGCATCGCGTTCGGCCTCGCCAAGGCCTTCGACCTGGACGTCGGCACGGCGGCGGGCATCCTGGCGGGCGCGGCCACCGAGTCGGCCGTCGTCGGTACGGCGACCGAGGCCATCGGCAAGCTCGACGGCCTCACCCCGGACCAGATCACCCAGTACCAGGGGCACGTGGCCACCGCGTACACGGTCTGCTACCTCTTCGGCCTGATCACCATCGTGCTCTACACCAGCCAGATCATGCCGATGATGCTGCGCATCAACCTGCGGGACGCCTCGCGCGAGCTGTGGGAGAAGATGCGCGGCTCGGGCGGCGGCCTGGAGCCCGACGAGCGCCAGGCACTGCCGGGCATGGTCGGCCGCACCTATCTGGTGACCACGGCCGACGGCAGGACCGTCGGCGACCTGGAGTCGGATCTCGAAGGACGGGTCACCGTCGAGGCCGTCAAGCGGGGCAGCAAGAACCTGACGCCCGCGCCCGGCCTGGCGCTCACCCTCTCCGACCTGGTCCTGGTGGTCGGCCGCCGCGCCAACGTCATCGAGTCCGGGCACCTCATCGGCCCCGAGACCCCCGGCATCCCCGGCGTCGACACCCCGCTGGCCACCACCCAGGTCGCCGTCACCGAGAAGTCGACGGACGGCATGAGCGTGGACGCCCTCCAGCACGAGCACCCCGAGTTCATCAAGGACGGCGTGTACGTCACCGACGTGCTGCGCGGCGACCAGCATCTGCCCGCGACCGGTGGCACCACCGTGCGCCGCGGCGACGTGCTCACCCTGGTGGGCGCGCGCTCCGGCCTGAACAAGCTGGTCGCGAGGATCGGCTCGGTCGTCAGGAACGACGCCACCGACTTCATCTATCTGGGTCTGGGCATCGCCGCCGGTTCCCTGCTCGGGCAGGTCGTCGTGCACTTCGGCGATGTGCCCATGTCGCTCGGCACGGGCGGCGGCTGTCTGATCTCCGGGCTGCTCTTCGGCTGGTTCCGCTCCCGCAAGCAGACCTTCGGGGCGTTCCCGCCGCAGGCCGCGAACACCCTCAAGGACATGGGCCTGGCGATCTTCATCGCCTGTACGGGGCTCGTGTCGGGGCCGCAGGCCTGGCCGCTGCTCAAGGAGTACGGGGCGCTGCTCCCGTTCGCCGGGATCGCGATGGTCCTGGTGCCCGCGACGATCTCGCTCCTCGTCGGCCGCAAACTCCTGAAGATCGAGAAACCGCTCCTCATCGGCGCCATCGCGGGCCAGCAGTGCTCGACCCCGGCGATCACCTCCGTCACCCAGGTGGCCCAGAGCTCGGTCCCGCTGCTGGGCTACACGATCACCTACGCCCTCTCGAACTTCCTGCTTCCTCTGACCGGGCCGATCCTCGTCGGCGTACTCGGCGCCTGACGTGGCGCGTCCGGAGCGTAGAGAATGATCGATTTCCTCAACCGGAACATCTTCCAGCCCCATCCCGAGCTGCTCGTCTTCATCACCGTGGCGATCGGCTTCCTCTTCGGGAAGCTGCGCTACAAGGCCATCGGGCTCGGGGCGGTCACCGGCTGCCTCATCGCGGGACTGCTGCTCGGGGCGCAGTTCAAGGTCGACATCGACGGCACCGTGAAGAACCTCTTCTTCACGATGTTCCTGTTCGCGCTCGGCTACAAGGTCGGCCCGCAGTTCTTCCGCGGCCTGAAGAAGGACGGCCTTCCGCAGGTGCTCAACGCGGTCGTCGTCTGTGTGACCGGTCTGCTCGTCTGCTGGGGCTTCGCCGCGATGCTCGGCTACGGCCCCGGGCTCTCGGCCGGTCTGCTCGGCGGCGCGCTCACCCAGTCCGCCGTCATCGGTGTCGCGGGCGACGCGATCTCCAATCTGCCGGGGCTCAGCTCCGCGCAGATCAAGAGCGAGTCGAACCTGGTCGCCATCGGATACGCGGTGACGTACCCCCTCGGCACGATCCTCTGCGCGATGCTGCTCGCCAACGTCCTGCCCAAGCTCTACCGCAAGGACCTGGCGGCCGAATCCGCCGCCCTGGCCAAGGAACTGGACGCCCCCGGCGACGACCCCGACCTCGCCGAGGGCTACTACGAGGTCGTCCTGCGCGCCTACACCATCCAGCGCCCCGACCTCATCGGCCGCACCGTCGAGGACTTCGAGAACCAGCAGCGCGAGCTGGGCCGCCGGGTCTACCTCACCCGCGTCCGCAGGGAGGGGAACATCCTCGACCACGACCAGCAGCTCGCCCTGCGCGAGGGCGATGTCGTGGCGCTCAGCGCGCTGCGCGGTTCGCTCGTCGAGTTCGACGCCCGTACGCACATCGGCGCCGAGACCGACGACGTCGAACTCCTCGGCTACCAGACCGAGTCACTGCACGTCGTGGCCTCCGAGAAGGGCCACCTGGGCAGGACCATCGGGGACCTGCGGCGCGAGCCGTTCATGGTCGGTGTCTACGTCGACAAGCTGTACCGCTCCGGCGCCGACTTCCCCTACCGCCTCTCCACCCGGCTGGAGCGCGGCGACACCCTGGTCCTCACCGGCCCCAGACGCCTGGTGGACCCGGCGGGCAAGGAGCTCGGCAAGCCAGTCCCGACGTCCTTCGCCACCGACATGATCTGGGTGGGGCTCGGCATCTTCCTCGGCGGCTGCATCGGCATCCCGGCGCTGACCGCGGGCGGCGTGCCGATCTCGCTCTCCACGTCCGGCGGCGCGCTGATCATGGGCCTGGTCTTCGGGTGGATCCGCGGCAAGTACCCGACGTACGGGAACGTCCCGCCCGGCGCCCAGTGGTTCATGGACACGCTCGGGCTCTGCCTGTTCGTCGCGGTGGTCGGCATCAACGCGGGGCCGAGCTTCACCTCCGGCCTCTCGACGGCCGGTTGGGGCCTGCTCGTGTTCGGTGCGGTCGCCACGGTGATCCCGCTGATCGTCGGCTTCCTCTTCGGCCACTACGTCCAGAAGATCCGCTTCCCGATCCTGATGGGCGTCCTCGCGGGCGGCCAGACGACCACCGCGGCGATCGGCGCGATCAACGAATCGTCCAGGTCCCAGATCCCGACGCTCGGCTACACGATTCCGTACGCCGTCGGAAACGTGCTCCTGACGATCTGGGGCGCCGTCATCGTCCTGCTCCACCACTGATCCCCGGAGGAACGAGCCGTGCCCAAGACCACCTTCACCCGCGAGGAAATCCAGTCCTTCGCCCAGCTCAGCCCCTTCGAGCTGAAGGACAAGTTCATCCAGATCGCCCAGGCGGTACAGGCCGACAAGCCGGGGCAGAAGGAGACGTCCAGCGTCCAGATGCTCAACGCGGGACGCGGCAACCCCAACTGGATCGCCACCGGGCCCCGCGAGGCCTTCTACGCGCTCGGCTACTTCGCCCTCTCCGAGTCGAGGAGGGTGTGGACCGCCGACGACCTCGGCGGCATGCCGGAGAAGAAGGGATCGGGCGCCCGCTTCGACACCTTCGTGCGGCAGCACCCGGACCTGCCCGGCATCGAGCTGCTCCAGAAGTGCGTCGAGTACGCCGTCGAGCGGTTCGGCTTCGACCGGGACGACTTCATCCACGAGCTGACGGACAGCTCGGTCGGCGACAACTACCCCGTCCCCGACCGGATGCTGAACCACGCCGAGCAGATCGTGCGCGGCTACATCGCAGACGAGATGTTCGACCACAAACCCCCGCCGGGCAACCTCAGCCTGTTCGCCACCGAGGGCGGCACGGCCGCGATGTGCTACATCTTCGACTCGCTCATGAAGAACGGGGTCCTGCACAAGGGCGACAAGATCGCCCTGATGGTGCCGGTGTTCACGCCGTACGTCGAGATCCCCGAGCTCGACACGTACGAGTTCGACGTAACGTACGTCGAGGCCAGCATGTTCGCCGAGGCGGGCGTGCGGGAGTGGCGCTACCCGGAGGAGGAGGTGGCCAAGCTCGCCGACCCGGACATCAAGATGGTCTGCCTGGTCAATCCCTCCAACCCGCCCTCGCTCGCGCTGAGTCAGCGGGTCGCGGACCAGATCAAGCAGATCGTCGCCACGTCGAACCCGAACCTGCTGATCGTGACGGACGACGTGTACGGGACGTTCGTCGAGGGCTTCCGGTCCGTCGCCGCCGACCTGCCGCGCAACACGCTGCTCGTCTACTCGTACTCCAAGCACTACGGCGCCACCGGCTGGCGGCTCGGCGTGATCGGGCTGAACGACGACAACGTCATCGACGAGCTGATCGCGGCGCTGCCGCAGACGGAGAAGGACCGGCTCGCCAAGCGGTACGGCACGCTGACGCTGGAGCCGGAGAAGATCAAATTCATCGACCGGCTGGTCGCGGACTCCCGTCAGGTGGCGCTGAACCACACCTCGGGGCTGTCCCTCCCCCAGCAGATGATGATGGTGCTCTTCTCCCTCTTCGACATGCTCGAGCAGGGGCAGGCCTACAAGCTGCGCATCCGCGCGATCGTGCGGCAGCGGCTCGAACTCCTCCTGGAGGGCGCCGAGATGAAGATCTCGGACGACCCGCACCGGGCGGGCTACTACATCGAGCTCGACCTGCTCGCCGAGGCGGAACGCGTCCACGGCAAGGACTTCGCCGACTTCCTGGAGAAGAACTACGAGCCGGTCGACCCGCTGTTCCGCCTCGCCGAGCAGACGCACGTGGTGCTCCTGAACGGCGGCGGCTTCGAAGGCCCCGAATGGTCGGTGCGGGTGTCGCTCGCGAACCTCGACGACCTCGACTACCTGAAGATCGGGCACCACCTGCGGTCGATCTTCAACGACTACGCGTCGGAGTGGCAGGCGTCCAAGGGGTAGCGCGGGAGAGAGGTAGGCGCCCCGACCGGGTGGGGGGTACCGGTCGAGGCGCCGTGGGGGGCGGTGGTTCGGAGGGGCCTACTTGTAGGCGCCGAAGGCCTTCGTGAAGGCGAGCGGCTCCTGCTCGATCGAGGAGCAGACCGGCGAGGCGCCGCCGCCCGAGCCGCCCTCGCACGCCTTGTCGCGGGTCGAGGACCACATCGAGAGCCAGCCGAGGTCCTTCTCCGCGGCGAACTTCACCAGCTCCGTGGCGTCGTCGACCTTGAAGACCTCGGTGGTGACGTCGTTGACGCCGATCATCGGGGTGACCGCGACGGTCTTCCAGGCCGCCTCGTCGGACAGATCGAGGGCGCCCTTGATCTGCTTCTGCGTGGCGGTGGCGGCGTCGATGGCGTACTTGCCCATGTCGCCGTTGTAGGACGGCCCGTAGTCCATCGCCATGATGTTGACGGCGGAGACCTGCACGCCGTTCTTCTTCGCGTCGGCGACGAGGTCGACGCCGGGCTGGGTCAGGCCCTCGGGCATGACGGGCAGCGTGAACGAGACGTCCAGGCCCTCGTGGTCCTTCTGCAGCTGCGCGATGGCCTGCGCGCGGCGGGTGTTGGCGGCGGTGTCGGGAAGGGCACCGCCCTCGATGTCGAAGTCGACCTTCGTCAGCTCGTACTTGTCGATGACCTTGCCGTACGCCTTGGCCAGCGCGTCGGCGCTGTCGCACTTGAGGCCGAGCTCGGAGCCCGCGGCCCCGCCGAAGGAGACGCGGACGTCGCCGCCCTTGGCGCGCAGGTCGTCTATCTGCGCGGCCACCTTGTCGTCACCGAGGCCTGTGGTGCCGCCCCACAGGGGCTCGCAGCCGCCGCCGGAGGTGATGAAGGCGAGGTTGAACTCCTTCACGCCGGTCTTCTCCGCGGTGTCGAGGAGGTCGTAGGCCGGGGTGAGGGAGGTGTCGACGAAGGGCGCGAACTTGGCGGCGGCCTGCGTGGCTTCCGCGGACTCCGTGGACTTGTCGGCCGGGGCCTTCGTCGCCAGTGCCGTGCCGGAGAGGAGGAAGGCGCCGCCGCCGACGAGGGACGCGGCGACGAGTCCGCCGATGACCTTGGACCGGGTGCTCACCGTGCGCCGGTGCGTGCTGCTCATCGCGTTCCTGCCTTAGCTGTACGGGGGTGGGGGTGCGATCACGCTAGCCGCGCGGAGGACGACAAAAGGGGCAACCCTGCGCCGAGTTGAGGATCTTAGGGCGCCCTTAAGGAAGAGATCGGGGGTGGTTAAAGGTGATGCTCGACCGCGGGTCGCGGGTGGTTGCTCGCACAGTTCCCCGCGCCCCCGGAAGGGGCGCTCGGGCGCAGTTCTCCGTGTGCCTGGCGGGGGCCTCGCGTGGTGTTTTTTAAGGGCGCGGGGAACTGCGCGAGCAACCACGACGCACCCGCAGGGAGGCACCCACCGGAAATCAGCCCGTGCTGGGAGCGCGGCGGCGTCGACGGACGGCCGCCCCCCGGTGCCCCCGGCGCCCCGCCGCGGGCCGGTGGGAGCCCAGCTGGATCCAGATGCGGACCTCCGTACCGCCGAGGACCGAGCTGCCGATGCGCAGATCGCCGCCCGTGGACTCGGCGAGGCGGCGCACGATGTCGAGGCCGAGGCCCGTGGAGCCGTCCTCGCCGGAGCCCGCACCCCTGGCGAGCGCCGCCTCGGGGTCGGCGATGCCGGGGCCCGCGTCGGAGACGAGCACGATCACGGCGTCCTCCCCGTTGTGGACGTCGACCGAGAAGGCGGTGCCCTCGGCCGTGTGCCGGAAGACGTTGCCGAGCAGCGCGTCGAGCGCGGCGACCAGCTCGGGGCGGGCCACCGGTATCCGGACCGGCCGGTCGACGCCCGCCACCCGGACCTCGCGCCCCTCGTCCTCGGCGAGCGCCGACCAGAAGGACATCCGCTCCCGGATCACCTCGGCCGCGTCGCAGCCCGCGCCGGGGCCGACCATCGCCGTCTGCGGCTTGGCGTCACGGGCGGTGCGGATGATCGTGTCGACCTCGCGCTCCAGCGTCTCGACCGCCGTGCGGGTCTGCTCCGCCGCGTCGCCCTCGCCGAGCGAGGCCGCGTTGAGCCGCAGCACCGTCAGCGGCGTCCGCAGCCGGTGAGAGAGGTCGGCCGCCAGCTCCCGCTCGTTGGCAAGGAGTTGTACGACCTGGTCGGCCATCGAGTTGAACGCCACCGCGGCGAGCCGCAGTTCGGTGGGCCCCTCCTCCGGCACCCGCGCCCCCAGCTTTCCCTCGCCGAGGTCGTGCGCGGCGCCCACCAGTCGTTTCGCGGGCTGGACCATGCGTACGCCGAGCCGGTCCGCGACCGCGACCGAGCCGATGACGAGGGCGATGCCGACGCCCGCGAGCACCACCCACGCCGTCGTCACGCCATTGCTGACCTCGGCCTCGGGGACGTAGATCTCCACGACCGCCGTGCCCGAGCTGAGCGCGGTCGGCTGCAGGACCACGAAGCCGCCGGGCACCCCGGTGGTCCTGGCCCGGCCCTCCTTGCGGGTGGCCTCCACCGCTCGCGCCCCGGCCCTCGGGTCGCCGACCTCGAAGGCGTCGGCGTCCCCGACGGCAGGCACGTACACGGCCATCCGCCCGTCGCCGCCCGCCTCGGACGAGGCGACGGCCCGGGTGAGCTCGGCGCGGTCGGTGGTGATGGAGAGCGTGGGGCCCATGCCCGCACCGTGCCGTTCCGCGTTAGAGAGGGCACGGTCCCTCGCCATCTCCTTGACGACGAGGCCGAGCGGCACCGCGAAGGCCACCACGACCATCGTGGTGACGGCCAGGCAGACCTTGACGAGGGCCCACCTCACAGCTGTGGCTCCGGCACCGGCGGCTCCAGCTTCACGCCGACCCCGCGCAGGGTGTGGAGGTAGCGCGGGCGGGCGGCCGTTTCGCCCAACTTCCGCCGCAGCCACGACAGATGTACGTCGATGGTCTGGTCGTCGCCGTAGCTCTGCTGCCAGACCTCGGCGAGCAGCTCCTTGCGCGGCACGACGACACCGGGCCGCCCGGCGAGGAAGGCCAGCAGGTCGAACTCGCGCCGGGTCAGGTCCAGCCGCGCGCCGTCCAGCTCGGCCTGGCGCCGCAGCGGGTCGATGCAGAGCCCGCCGACCTGGAGCACGTTGCTCGGCGGCGCCTCGCCCGCCGTGACGCGCGCGCGGCGCAGCACGGCGGCCATGCGCGCCGAGAGGTGCTCGACGGAGAACGGCTTGGTGAGGTAGTCGTCGGCGCCGTCGTTCAGGAGCCGTACGATCTCCGCCTCGTCGTCCCGCGCGGTCGCGATGATCACGGGGACGTCCGTGATCCCGCGGAGCATCTTCAGCGCCTCCGACCCGTCGAGGTCGGGCAGGCCGAGATCCAGGATCACCACGTCAAAACGGAAATGGGCGACCTCCCGCAGCGCCTCCAGGGCCGTGCCGACGCTGCGCACGGTGTGCGATGCCTCGGTCAGATGCCGGATGAGGGCGGAGCGTACGAACTGGTCATCCTCGACGACGAGCACACTTGCCATGGGCGGCACCGTACGCCATACGGCGGAACCCGGTCGTCCGCGGGCGCCGGGTCCCCCACAGGACACATGTGCGGCGCGTGGTGCAGTATGGCCCGCGATGCGCAGAGGACTCGTACACGGAATCGCATGGTCGCTCGCCACGGGCGCGGCGGTCACGCTGTCCTGGTGGGGCGTCCACACGGTGATGGCGGGGACCGCCTACGACCCGCCGCGCGCCCTGCCGCTGGCGGCCGACGACGGCGGCCAGGGCGGTACGGAGCCCATCGTCTCCTCGACGCACCGCTCCGGGCCCTCGTCGTCACAAAAGCCCGCGAAGTCACCGAACCCGTCAAAGTCGCAGAAGTCGCAGAAGCCCCCGAAGTCGCCCACCCCGTCCGGAACGCACTCCGACAAGCCCACCTCATCCCCGCCCACGGGCTCCGGCACCGGCACGGTGAAGAGCTACAACACCGCGGGCGGCCGGGTCGTCTTCGATCTCGGCAAGAACGCGGCGACGCTGGTCTCGGCGACCCCGGCGGCGGGCTGGTCGGTGCAGACGTGGAAGCAGGACAAGTGGATCCGCGTGGAGTTCACGGGTGGCGCGGCCCGGGTCTCGGTCTTCTGCACCTGGCACGACACGGCGCCCCGGGTGGACATCGACAAGTACTGACCGGCACGCGGCCCGCCACCATGGCGGTCAGCGGAAGACCGACGGCGGCGGTGCGGGCGAGGCGACCGCCGCGGCGTCCGTGACGGCCGCCGCTCCGCCGCTGAAGTCCTTGAGCCCGCGGCCGTGTTCGAGCCTGCCGGGGTGCGGGTCGCCCGCGCAGCGCCGGGTCAGTTCGGCGACGGGCAGCTCCCGGTCGGAGCCGAGCAGCACGGCGTTGCCGAAGCGTTTGCCGCGGAGCACGGCGGGGTCGGCGGCGAGGGCGAGCTCGGGGAAGAGCGCGGCGGCGGTGGCGAGCTGGCCGCGCAGGTGCGCGAGGGGCGGGCCGTCGGCGAGGTTCGCCGCGTAGTACCCGCCGGGCTTCAGGACCCTGCGGACTTCGCTGAGGAATTCGGTGCTGGTGAGGTGGGCGGGGGTGCGTGCCCCGCTGAAGACGTCGGCGACGACGAGGTCCGCCCAGCCGTCGGCGATCTTGGCGAGGGCTTCGCGGGCGTCGGTGCCGCGCACCCGGATCCGCGACTGGGGGTCCAACGGCAGTTCGCGGCGGACGAGTTGGACGAGGGCGGTGTCGCGCTCGACGACCTGCTGGGTGGAGCGGGGGCGGGTCGCGGCCACGTAGCGGGCGAGGGTGAAGGCGCCGCCGCCGAGGTGCAGGGCGTGGATCGGCTTGCCGGGCGGGGCGACGAGGTCGGCGATGTGGCCGATCCTGCGCTGGTACTCGAAGTTGAGGTACGCGGGGTCGTCGAGGTCCACGTGGGACTGCGGTGCGCCGTCGACGAGCAGGGTCCAGGCGCGCGGCCTGTCCCGGTCGGGTATGAGCTCGGCGAGCCCGCCGTCGACCTTCTCGACGACGGCTTCCCGCGCCTCCCGGGACCGCTTGTTCCTTGCCATCAGGCCATTATCGGCGCACGTGGACGGCGCGGCCCGCCGACGGGGCGGGGGCGGGGGCAGGAACGGGCGCGGGGATCGGGCGCGGGGGGGGTGGTGCGCCTGGGTCGGGCGCAGGGGTGGGGCGCGGGGGTCAGGCGCGGGGATCAGGCGCAGGGGTAGTGCGCGGGGATCAGGCGCGGGGATCAGGCGCAGGGGTAGTGCGCGGGGATCAGGCGCGAGGATCAGGCGCAGGGATCGGGCGCGAGGATCAGGCGCAGGGGTAGTGCGCGGGGATCAGGCGCAGGGGTGGTGCGGGGTGCTGCGGGGGCCGGTCAGCGGCAGTTGTCGGCGGCCTCGATGGTGCGGGCCGCCTGGCCGAGCGCGGCCCGCAGGACGGCCGGGTCGGTGACGGGGTCGTTCTCGCCGTCCGGCGGGAGCAGCCAGCCGGTGCCCGCGACCGGCGGGTCGGGGACGACGGGTCCTGTGGGTCCCGGCGCCGGGTCCGCGTACACGCGCATGCCGCGTCCGAAGGTCTGGGTGCAGGCGCTGCCCGGCAGGTCCCAGCCGTCGGCGGTGCCGGGCGGCACGAGGAAGCCGAGGGTGTCGCAGCCCCCGTCGTGCAGCACGGGGCCGATGGTCTCGGCCGACCCGCGGCGCAGGATGTCCACCGCTTCGAGGCCCTGCCTGGCGGGGACGGTGACGAGGTCGCAGCACTCGTCGTCGCAGGGCTCGGGGCCGGGGGGCGGCGGCGCGCTGCCCTCCTGCGTGGGCCAGTGCCGCGCCGTCGTGCGGTTCGCCGTACGGAAGTCGTTGTTCTCCGCGCCGGTCTCCAACAAGGAAACCCCTCCTCGTCAGTGCGGCAGCCGCCCTGCTCCCGCTCCTCATGGTTCAACGCGGCAGGGCGTCAACAGGCACTGCGGCGCGCCGCCACAAAGGATGGCAGTTCATGGCGGATCCCGGGTGAGATATCCGGTTTGTAGCCAAACTCGGTGTGGTGGACCCATCACACCCGGTACGTTCGTGCTCCGCCGGAACAGGGGCAGGCCCGCGAGATCCAGCGCGCGGGCGCGGCGTCCAGTGCGCGAGCGTGTGCACGATCCGGCACGATCCGCACGAGAGGGTCCGGCCATGGCGTCGTCACCGATGACATCGTCAACTCAGTCCCCACGACCGAACCTTGCTTTCCGGCAGCTCCGCGGAAAGCGTTCACCCGGCGAGTTCGCCGCGGCGGTCCGACGGGCCGCCCGCGAGATCGGCGAGCGGGTCAGCTGCGACGCACGCTACGTCGGGCGCGTGGAGGCGGGCGAGATCCGCTGCCCCAACTACGCCTACGAGCGCGTGTTCCTGCACATGTTCCCGGGCCGGACCCTGACGGACCTGGGATTCGCGCCCCGCGCGCTGGTGCGCGGAAGGGGGGCCCGCACCGAGCCCGACCCCCGCGCCTGTGATCCGTACACGGTCCAGACCCACGAGGAGAGCGACGTGCAGCGTCGCGCGTTCATGACCGGCTCCACGGCCACCGTGGCCGCGGCCCTGGGACCCGTCGGTCTCACCCTGAGCGGCCCCGCGGAGGCCGCCGCCCTGTGCGGCCGCAGGGTCGGCGAGGCCGAGGTCCACGCGGTCGAGGAGGCCGTGCGCAAGATCAGGCTGCTCGACGACCGGCACGGCGCCGACGGCCTCTACCGGCGCGCCGCCGCCCCGCTGCGCACCGCCTACACCCTGCTCGACGCGGGGACCACCACCCGGCAGACCACCTCGGACCGGCTGCATGCGGGCGCCGGTGAACTGGCGATCTCCGTCGGCTGGCTGGCCCACGACTCGGGCCGCTTCGACGACGCCCGCTCGCACTACGCCGAGGCCCTCGCCACGGCCCGGGTCTACGGCGACGCCGCCCTGGAGGCGCACGCCTTCTGCAACACGGCCTTCCTGGCGCGCGACGCGGGACGCCCGCGGGAGGCGGTGCGGGCGGCGCAGGCGGCCACCCGCGCGGCCCGCCACTTCGGCTCGCACCGGCTGCTCTCCCTGATCGCACTGCGGGAGGCCGGGGGCTGGGCGGGGCTCGGCGACCGCGGGGGCTGCGAGCAGGCCCTGTTGCGCGCCCACAGCCTCTTCGACCGGGGGCCCGGCGACGACGACCCGGAGTGGATGAGCTTCTACGGCCCGGCCGAGCTGGCCGGTCTTGAAGCGCAGTGCTGGTCCGCCCTCGGCGAGTGGGGGCGGGCCGCGGGACACGCCAGGATCGCCGCGGCCATCGCGTCCTCGCAGACCCCGCAGTTCACCCGGAACATCGCGCTCTACACCGCGGAGCTCGCCGACGACCTGGCCCGCGCGGGCCGCCCCGACGAGGCGGCAGAGGCGGGGCTGCGGGTCCTCGCGCTCCTCATCGAGGTGCAGTCCTCACGCATCCAGTCGATGCTCGCCACGACGGCACGGGTGCTCCTGCCGCACGGCAGCACCACCGGCGTGAGCGAGTTCCTGGAGAAGCATGCCTCCCTGCCGCACGCGGTGTAGCCGTCCCGGGCTGCTAAGCGAGGTGACCCGTCTCGTTCCACGACTCGACGGCAGGCTCTCCGTAGGCCCAGCCCAGGACCGAGAGGGACGTCGGATTGAGGCGGATGCGGGCGGCGAACTCGATGCCGAGCCCCAGCCAGCGCGCCCCGATGACCCGCAGGATGTGGCCGTGCGCGAAGACCAGCACGTCGCGGTCGGCGCTGCGCGCCCACTCCACGACCTCGTCCGCGCGCGCGGAGACCTGCGCCAGCGTCTCGCCCTCGGGGACGCCGTCCCGCCAGATGAACCAGCCGGGGCGGATCGCCTGGATGTCGGCGGGGGTCATGCCGTCGTACGCGCCGTAGTCGAACTCCATGAGCGCGTCCCAGGTGGTCGCGCGGTCGCCGAACCCGGCGATCTCGCAGGTCTCCCGCGCGCGGGACAGCGGGCTCGTGCGCACCTCGACATCCGGGAGGCCGTCGTAGGGCGCGCGGTGCAGCCGCTCGCCCAGGAGCTTCGCGCCACGGCGGCCCTCCTCCAGGAGGGGGATGTCGGTCCTGCCGGTGTGCTTTCCGGACAGCGACCACTCCGTCTGTCCGTGCCTGGCCAGCAGGATGCGCGGTGCCATGGAAATCTCTCCAAGTCGTACACATGCCGATCCGGCCACGAGCGCCGGTGACACTTTTGGTGCTTTTTACGGACAGCGGGCGCCTGCCCCCTCCATCATCACCCACCTGTGGCAGAGCACTCGCCCTGCCTGGCAACCCGGTCGCCGATCTCTGCGTCTAAGACGACCGGGGGATGCCTCGACCACCCCGGCGACCGCCGTAAAGTGAGGCGGCGGTATACGCCGCATGAACAGGGACGCGCGGTACAGGCCGCATGAACAGAGACGATGGGGGACCTACCGGATGCCGAAGACCGACGTGCCGGGCACCATGGGCATAACCGGGCACCGGCTCCGCTGGTGGACCGAGCTGCCACTGATCGTGCTGGTGTACGCCGCGTACTCAGCGGGCCGGCTGATCGTGCGGGGCGACGTCGCCAGTGCGATCGATCACGGCGTGGGGATCCTCAAGGCCGAGCAGTTCCTGCGTCTCGACGCGGAGAGCCCGCTGAACCGCCTGTTCACCAGCAACGCCTGGATCGGTGTCCCCGCGGACTTCTGGTACGCCTCACTGCACTACCTCGTCACGCCCGCGGTCCTCATCTGGCTGTTCCGCAGCCGCGCGGTCCACTACCGGGCGGCACGCGCCTGGCTGATGACCTCCACCATGATCGGCCTGATCGGCTTCACGCTCCTGCCGACCTGTCCGCCCCGGCTGCTGAGCAAGGGCTACGGCTTCGTCGACACCATGGCGCAGTACAGCGACTTCGGCTGGTGGGGCGGCGAGGCGAGCGCGCCGCGCGGGCTCGGCGGGATGACCAACCAGTACGCGGCGATGCCCAGCCTGCACGTCGGGTGGGCCCTGTGGTGCGGCGTGATGCTGTGGCGCTGCGGCCGCTCGCCGCTCACCAAGGTGGCCGCGGTCGCCTACCCGCTGATCACCACGATCGTGGTGATGGGCACCGCCAACCACTACTTCTTCGACGCGGTCGCGGGCGCCGCCGTGATGGGCGTCGGGCTGCTGCTCGTACGGCCCGTGCAGCGGCTCACGGAGCCCGTGACGAACCGGCTTCGGGCGCGCTTCCTGTCGGCCACCGAGCCCTCGTCCGCCACAGAGTCCTCAATTGTCAGTCCCGGGTGCCAGACTTCGACAGGTGAGCGAATTCCCCGACAGCGCAAGCAGAGTGCCCCCCACGGCGCCGAGTCGAGTGCCCGCCCAGCCGACGCAGGACGCCCCGCAGAGGCAGGGGACGGCGCTCCGGCAGCGGCTCACTGAGCTGCGCGGCGCGGACCTCGTCGCGCGGCCGCTGGACGCCCGGGCGCTGGCCGCGCTCGCGGCCAACCCTGGGTGCAGACGGCGCGCGCTCCTTGACGGCGCGGGAGTGGACAAGACGGCGCTCGCGGAGTCGCTGGGCTCGCCCTCCGGCTTCGGCCAGTCCCAGTTCGCGTTCATGCGGGGCAATGCCTTCGAGGCGCGGGTCAAGGCCGACGGCGGGGCGGAGCTGCTGCGGCTGACGCACGGCAGGCTGGGCGGCGGGCCCGAGCCGGTGCCGGGCGAGGCGGCCGTGCCCGACCTGTCGGCGGCGGGCCCCGAGGGGCGTGCCGCGCGGACCGCGCTCGCGCTGCGGGAGGCGACCGCTTCCAGCGGCTGGACGCTCCTCGACCACCCCATGCTGGCGCTGGACGTCGCGGGGACTCCCGCGTTCCTGGAGCCGGACGCGGTGGTGGTCCATCCGGACGGCGGCTGGACGGTCGTCGAGATCAAGTCCTTCCCGATGATCGACGGCTCGGCGGACGCGGCGAAGGTCGGCGGGGCCGCCCGCCAGTCCGCGGTGTACGCACTGGCGCTGGAGCAGGTCGCCGAGCGCATGGACCCGGCGCCCCAGGTGCGGCACCACGTGCTCCTGGTCTGCCCGAAGGACTTCTCGAACCTGCCGTCGGCTTCCGCGGTCGACGTCCGCAAGCAGCTCTCGGTCACCCGCCGCCAGCTGGCCAGGCTGACCCGCGTCGAGGACATCGCGGCGGAGCTGCCGCCGGGCACGACCTTCGACGTGCGGCGCCCCGCCGCGGAGCTGACAGCGGCGGTCGAGTCGGTCCCCGCGACGTACGCCCCCGAGTGCCTGGCCGCCTGCGAGCTGGCCTTCCACTGCCGGGAGCGGGCCCGCGAGGAGGGCGAGGTGACGTCGCTCGGCCGCTCGATCCGCGGCGATCTCGGCGGCCTGACGTCCATCGGCGAGGTGCTCGCGGCCGCCCGTGGCACGGCGGGCGATCCGGACGACCCGGCGGTGGCCGCGCTGCGCAGGGCGGCGGAGCTGCGACAGGAGGCGCTCTCCGGCGCGGGGGCCTCGGGGGGTGCGTCACGCTGACCCCGGACCGGCAGGACCGTCGAGACCGTCAGCACCGGCAGGCCCGTCAAGACCGTCAGCACCGGCAGGACCGGCAGGACCCGCGGACGAAAGAGGGACGACCTTGTCGCTGATCGACAGCCTCGCCCGGCTGGAGGCGGTCACCACCGGCCGCGCCCAGCCGCGGGCCACGGTGCGGCACCGGCACATCTCCCAGCGCCCCCTGGTGCTGGTCCCCCTGATCACCGCCGGTGAGGCGGGCGCACCGCTCGGCGCCCTCGTCGGGACGGAGCGGACATCGCCGCGCCTCCTCGTCGTGCCCCAGCCCCGCGACCGCGACCTGCGCTTCACGTTCCTCGCCCAGCTCGCCGAGATCGTCCTGCCGTACGTCGACGGGTACGCGGAGGATGTCGAGGCCGCCGAGCGCAACGAGACCGACCCGGAGACCCGCAAGCGCGTCAAGGTCGAGGTCGAGCTCTGCGCGGACGCCCCGCAGCTGATCGTGCCGAGCCGCGCGGGCATCGAGTTCGTCCGGCTCCTCGGCCGCTCCACCCGCTTTCGCCGCACCGCGGAGCAGGACCCCGAGGCGCCCCATCCCGCCCCGCCCCGCGTCCCCCTCCTCGGCCGCTGGCTGACGCACTTCGGGGAGCGCGCCCGCGTCCCCGGGTCGTCGCTGCTCACGGCCATGACGGAGCTGCTCTCCCGGCACTGGGCGACGGGCCAGTCCAGCCTGGAGGACCAGCACCTGGGCGCCCTGCTCGCCTGGATCGAGGCCCCGGAGGGCACCTCGGGCGCCGCTGCCGCGCTCCGCGCCGAGCTGGCCCGCGACGGGGACGGCCAGCTCCTTTGCCCACCCGCGGGCCCGGCCACGGACCCGGCGTTCGACAACGACCTGCTGGCCCCTGCCATGGAGCGCTACGACCGCGCGCGCAGCGCCCTGGCGGCCGCCGAGGACGGCATCGAGGCGGACGAGCGGCTGGCGCGCCTGACCGCCGCCGAGCGGGAGATCCACGCGCTGATCGAGACCAGGACCCGCCCCACCTGGGACGCCGTGTGGCGCGGCCTCGACGCCCTGTGCACGCTCCCCGAGGCCCCGCACGCCACCGACCGGTGGACCCGCGACCGCTGGTCGTTCACGGCCCACCGCGACCGCGTGACGGCGGGCGAGCCGCCGCAGCCCCGCGTCGACGACGCGGTCACCGCGGCGAACAAGCTGGCGACCCGCGAGCGCGAGCAGGCCCGCCTCGACGCCCAGGAGGCCCTCGACGACCCCCTGGTGATGGCGGGCCGCCGCCTCGCGGGCGAGGCCTTCGTCGGCGAGGTGACGGAGGTCGTCATGGCGTACAGCGAGGCCAAGAGCCCGCGGCCGCGCCCGCTCGTCACCGTCCGCACGGACGACCACCCGCACCTCGGCGAGCGCACGAAGGTGTACCGCGCGCTCGGCGGCAAGCCGCAGACCGCGGAGTTCGTGGCGTACGAGGGTGAGGGCGAGGGCGGCAAGGGGACGGTCGTGCTGCGGATCACCGACAAGATGGGCCGCGGCAAGGAGCCCGATGCCGGGTCCGTCCCCGGCAAGGGCGACCGGATCTGCTGGACGCTCTTCGAGCACGAGCAGCGCGGCGGCCCCAAGCTGCCCGACCCCGAGGACACCCCGTGGACGCACGGCGGGCCGCCGTCGACCACCGCAGAGAGCCCCGACCCCGTGACCGCGGAGGACACCCTGTGATGCAGCTCGCCCCGCCCGCGGGCGCCTCCTTCGACCCCGGCGCCGAGGCCGCGCGCGCCACGGAGGCGATCCTCCACGACACGCTGCACGGCACGCACCGCGGCGTCGTGGTCGACTCCCCGCCCGGCGCGGGGAAGTCGACGCTCGTGGTCCGTGCGGCCCGTGAACTGGCCGCGGCGGGCCGCCCTCTGATGGTCATCGCGCAGACGAACGCGCAGGTGGACGACCTCGTTCTGCGGCTCGCCGAGAAGGATCCCGAGCTTCCCGTGGGGCGTCTGCACAGCAGCGACCCCGATCCGTACGACAAGGCGCTCGACGACTTGGCGAACGTGCGCAAGTCGACGAAGGCGGGCGACCTGGCGGGCCTGGACGTCGTCATCTCGACGGCCGCGAAGTGGGCACATGTCGATGCCGGGCAGCTCGACGCGCCGTGGGGGCACGCCATCGTCGACGAGGCGTACCAGATGCGTTCGGACGCGCTGCTCGCCGTGGCGGGGCTCTTCGAGCGGGCGCTGTTCGTGGGCGACCCGGGGCAGTTGGACCCGTTCTCGATCGTGGGCGCAGAGCAGTGGGCGGGTCTCTCCTACGACCCGTCGGCGTCCGCCGTGGCGACGCTCCTGGCCCACAATCCCGAGCTGCCGCAGCACCGCCTGCCGGTGTCCTGGCGGCTACCGGCCTCGGCCGCGCCCTTGGTCTCGGACGCGTTCTACCCCTACACGCCCTTCCGCAGCGGCACGGGTCCCGGGGACCGTGCGCTGAACTTCGCGGTGCCGTCGGACGGTTCGGGTCCCGACCGGGTGATCGACGAGGCGGCGGAGGCGGGCTGGGGCCTCCTCGAACTGCCCGCGCGCAACACGCCGCGCACGGACCCGGAGGCGGTCCGGGCGCTGGCCCAGGTAGTCCGCCGCCTCCTCGACCGCGGCGGCGCAGCCACGTCAGAACGCGGCCCCGACCCCACACCCCTCACCGCGGACCGCATCGCGGTCGGCACCGCCCACCGCGACCAGGCGGCGGCGGTCCGGGCCGCGCTAGCGGACCTGGGCGTCACGAACATCACGGTGGACACGGCCAACCGCCTCCAGGGCCGTGAGTACGACGTGACGGTCGTCCTGCACCCCCTCTCGGGCCGCCCCGACGCCACGGCCTTCCACCTGGAAACGGGCCGCCTCTGCGTCCTGACATCCCGGCACCGCCACGCCTGCATCGTGATCTGCCGAGCAGGCGTCGGCACCCTGCTCGACGACCACCCGTCCACGGAACCGGTCCAACTGGGCGTCACGGTCAAGTTCCCGGACGGCTGGGAAGCGAACCACGCAGTCCTGGCCCGCCTCGCCGAACACCGGGTGCCGTGGCACCCCTGATCGACACCCACCTCAACACCGCCCCCGCCGGACGGAGACCGGCACGCCGCCGGAGGCGGCCAAAGGAAACAGCCCGGACGGCTGGGAAGCGAACCACGCAGTCCTGGCCCGCCTCGCGGAACACCGGGTGGCCTGGCGGCCCCGTTAGAGGCCGCGGGACGGTGGGGCTGCCAGGGGGCTAACGGGGCGACGGAGTCCGGTACGCCGCCGTCGGCGGCACGATCCGGGGCAGCTCCCACGCCGCGCGGAAGCGGTCGAGGATCGTGTGTGCGCTGTACGAGGAGATGGCCAGCTCCTGGCGCGCCTCGGCGAGCCGGTCGAGTTCGCCGTCCGGTCCCTTGCTCTGGGCCCGTCGGCGCCGCGGGTCGAGGTCGGGCCTGCCGAACACCTGGAGGAGCGTCAAGGCGAAGTACGTGCAGACGACCACCTCGTGGCGCAGGCCACCGCCCGCGTCCGGCTCGGGGGCGGCAGGATCCGGACCGTCGGGCCGTGCGGGTTCGCCGGTCGGCGCCGTGCCGACGTCCCCCACCAACTCCCGCAGGCGCGCCTCGATCTCCCGCTCGTCGGCGCCGTACGCCGGGTGCAGCAGGCGGACCAGCGCGTGGAGGCGGCTCATCAGCGGGCCGCCCTCGGGCCCCGCGTCCGTCAGGGCCAGTAGCGTACGGAACCCCTCGAGCGTGTTGACCAGTTCCTCCTGGACGACCCGCCGGATCAGGTCCCGCTCCTCCCCCTGCGTGGCGTCGTGCTGCGCCCCGGCGAGGCGGCGTGCGTAGCGGATGAGGTCGCGCGGTATCCCGCCGGACAGGACGTGCGCCAGCAGCACGAAGGGGTGGCCGAGGCGCTCGGCCCGCCGGGCGAGTATCTGCTCCGATTCCCCTGTGGTGCGCGGCGGTACGTAGAACGTGTCGTCGATGGAGCTGTCGGTGGCATCCCGGTGGGGAAGGCTGCGCCGGGCGAAGGCGGCGCCGATGTCCTCCGCCACCGAGATGAGGTAGCAGACGTTCCGGACGCCGAAGACGGCCTTGATCTGCCCGAGGAACCTCCGGGCCGTCTCCATATCGCCGAGCCGGTCGAGTTCGTCGATGGCGATGACCACGCGGACGCCGTGCCACCGCCCCACCTCGTCGGCGATGGCTTCGAGCAACTCGCGGTACTCAGCGACCAGTTCAGGAAAGGTGAACGGCACGGACGAGACGGAGGTGGAGCTGGAGGCGGTGGTCGCCGCGCCCAGGACCTGCGGGAGGCCGAGGCTCATCCCGGTCGTGGTGTTCCGCACCGTGCGCAGCCTTGCCAGGTGCCGTACGCACCTCTCGTCGAGGGACGCCCTGGCCCGCACCGGGCGCCGGAAGGACGGGAACAGCCGTAAGCCCACGTACACGAGCGGGATGCCGACGATCCACGGATGGTCCTGCCAGAAGCCGACCGCGCTCGCCCAGGCGTCCGCGCCGCTCTCCCGCATCCGGTCCACGTCCCGCGGCGAGACGAACTCCTCCCGGGACCAGAGCGCGGCCTGGTAGAGCCCGGCGGCGATCGCCCCCAGGGCAAGGGCCATCCGCACCAGCCAGCGCAACGCCTGCAGTCCCGCCGTCAGCGCGCGGCGCCTGCGGGGCCGGTACTCGCCGAGGTCCGGCACGCCCGTGCCGAATTCGTCCAGATAGCCCGCGCACACCTTCCCGAAGAGCGCGAGCAGGAATTCGTGCGGGCTGTACTCGGCCGGGGCGCTGACGAACACGGAGAAGTCGCGCGGCGTCTCCTGCTGATGGGTGGAGCACGCCCTCAGCAGGGTGGTCTTGCCCGCGCCGCGCGGCCCGCAGACCGCGATCGTGCCGCCGTGGATCTGGTTCATCCGCTGCTTCAGCTGCTGCTCGGCGGCGCTGAGGACCACGTACTGCGGACTGTGCAACTCCCGCAGCCCGTCGAAGGATTCGCCGGAGAGGAACTGCTCCCACGCCGGGCCGAGCAGGTCCCTTGCCGCCTCCTCGAGGCCGGGCAGCACGCCGTTCCCCTCAAGGGCCCGCTGCCACTCCTCGCGCCGCCCGGTCAGCCGCCGTCCGAGCCGTCGTGCCGCGCCGCCGGACCGGACCAGGCCAACCGCGGCCACCACGCGACGGCGCGAGTCGGCGCGGACGGCCACCACGAGCGCGCCGAGCAGGAGGCCGCCCACCAGGGCGCGGCCGGTCCACTCGGCGCCGCGGCCGTCGACCAGCCACACGCCGACCGTCCACCACAGGAGGCTGGCGAGCGCCAGCAACGCCCAGGCCCGCAGCCAGGCGTCTGGCGCGGGCACCCCACCGAACTCGGCGCGCCGCCTTCGATGGTGGGCGAGGAGGTCCGCGGTCCGCCGGTAGAGCTCGTACTCCGCGCGCGTCTCGTCGTGCACCACGTCGACGAAGGTGCGCCCGTAGGCGGTCCGCTCCAGGGCGTCGGGCGAGACCGCGAGGCGCAGGCCGTAGTACTGGCGCAGCCGCGGCTCCCAGAGGCAGCCCTGGACGACGTTCCGGTAGAGGGCCACGTCGGCCGCGTGCGGCCAGGGCCATGCGAAGTCGTCCGGGCCCCCGCCGTGCCGCGTCATGGTCCCCCCACCGGTCGCGTCCGCACTCCCGGTCAGCGTAGTGAGGACCGGCCCTGCCGTGCTGAGAGGTACGCCACCGCGCGGGCCCCGTGGCCCACTTGTGCGGCAAGGGACAATAGGAGATGGCCGACGTACGAGGAGGAACAACCATGGCGGAGCCCGAGCGGCCCCGGACCGAACAGCGCATGCGGCCCGCGCCGCTGCTCTTCGAACCGGCGGAGGCCGGTGCCGACCCGGAGCACTTCTTCGACCTGGAGTCGATGGAGGACCCGCGCGAGCTGCTGGACCGCGCGACCGAGCTGACCCACGCGTTCCGCGCCGCCACGGACCGGTCCGTCGAGTTCCAGGCGATCGCGGCCGCCCAGCTCGCCGACCCCCGCCGCTTCGACCGGATGACGCCCGCGCTGATCGCGGAGCGCGCGGAGTGGACCGAGGACTACGCGAAGAAGATGGTCGAGTTCGGCCGTGATCTGCTGCGGGGCGGCGCCGAGAAGCGTTAGCGGATCAAGATCGTCTGGCATATGACAAGGGGGCAAGGTACCCCACCCCACTCCCTCCTGTCCCGGTTTCCCGTAACCGCCAGAAATGGAACCTTCACTACCGGTAGACGTACCTGCCATGAGCAGTACATCCCTCCACACCGCCCCGTCCCCCGTCGGCCCGTCCCCCACCGGGCCCGCCCACGACGCCTGTGACGACGTCACCGCCGAGGGAGCCGCCTGGCTGGCCTCCGCCGAAACGTATCCGCGCAGCGCCCTCGCCCACTGGCGCAGTCGGCCCGACGCCCCCGCCGTGCTCCCCTGCGGCTCCGCGTTCGACGTGGTGAGCGTCCCCGCGGTCTTCGGGCGGCGGATGCTCGACCGGTTATGGGAGGAGGGCCCGGGATCGGGCCCGGTCGCCGCGCACCGCGGCCGCGTCCTGCTCTTCACCGCCCCCGGCACCGCACAGCGCCTGCCCGCCCTCCTGGAGTGGGAGGAGTGGGGTGCGGCGGTCCCTTCCGTGCTCTGTCACGGCACGGGCGACGCGGTCACCGTGCCGCCGCTCACCGCGCCCGCAGAGGTCCCGGAGGCCGCCGAGGGCGCCCCGCGCACCGCGCCCGGCGGCCGCCTGGGATCGCGCTGGCTGGTGGCCCCCGGCACCCGGCATCCGTGGCTCCCGGGGCCCGAGGTGGTCCTCTGGGCGTGCGTCCGCGCGGCCCGCTCCGCGGTGTCGGCCGCCGTGCGCATATCGATTTTTCCTGGCGGCGATCAGAGTGCTAAGGTCTACGACGTCAGCAGGCGCCGCTAGCTCAGTTGGTTAGAGCAGCTGACTCTTAATCAGCGGGTCCGGGGTTCGAGTCCCTGGCGGCGCACAGACGGTGAGAAGCCCCTCGCGGAAGCGAGGGGCTTCTCGCGTATCGGCGCGAGCAGCTCGTACGCCGCCTCAGCCCGCCGTGACCTGCACCGTCCACGCCCCGGACGCCGTCCGCCCCGCCACCTCGACGCGCACGTCGTGGCCCGGCACCGTGAAGCTCTCCCCCACCCGCACCGGCGCGTCCGCCAGCTGCGGATACACCGAGTCGCCCCAGCAGGACTCCGACTCCGGATGGGCGTCGACGACCTCGACGGGGCCGCCGCCCGACGCCGTCTCGTTCCGCACCTCGTAGGCGAGCACACCCTCCGTGCACGTCGCGTGGTCGTTGCCCGTGGAGCCGCGCACCTCAAGGGCGAGCACGCTGTCCCGGCCCGTACGGACCACGGCGAGCCGGGTGCCGCCGAGGGCGCCGGGCGCCACGGGGGCCGCCAGCGGCTCCATGGTCAGCCGCTCCGTCCCCACGCCCACGCACCGCACCTGCCGCGGCGCCAGCCAGCCCAGCTTCCACTTGTGCCAGCCGAAGAGGTCGGGAGCGAGCCCGAACTGGCTGCCCATGACGTCCCAGTCGCCGACGTAGGTGTCCCAGTCACCCTTGCCGTCGGTGGGCCGGTGGTACAGGTCGGGCAGGTCGAAGACGTGGCCCGTCTCGTGGGCCAGGACGTTGCGGTCCGGCGGGTGCCGCTCGAAGACGGTGACGATGCGCCGGATGTCCGTGCCGTCGGCCCGCATCGGCCGGTCGAAGTTCACCACCTTGGTGGCGTCCGAGTCGACGCCGGGCGCGTCCGGGTCCGCGACGAAGTACACGACGTCGTACCGCGAGAAGTCCACGTGCGGATCGGCGGCGGCCACCGCGTCCCGCAGGTAGGCGGCGCGGCGCTTGGGGTTCCAGTCGCGCTGTATGGCGTACGAGAGGGAGTCCCGCGGCATCTCGACCCACTCGCGCCGCGGGTGCGGGCGCAGCGCGAACTTGCCGTACGAGGCTCGCTCGAAGAACTGGCTGGTGGCAGGGAAGTAGTCGGCGGTCAGCTCGTCGGGGGTGGTCTGCGGCGGGGAGTCGGGGAAGGAGAGGAACACCATCACCGCGTTCAGGGTCCTGGCCGGGCGCGGGTAGGCGGTGTTCCAGGTGTCGAGGCCCTCCGAGTGGTGCGCGGCGGTGCGGCGCAGGGCGCACGGTCCCGCGGTGGAATCGGCGATCGCGGGGCCCGCGACCAGTGAGGTGGCGGCCAGGGCGGTCAGCGAGGTGAGGAAGGCGGCGGTGCTGCGCAGGCGGGAGTTCTCCCCTCCACGGGTGAGTCCCCAAGGGGGGAGCTGACGCGGCACGTCGACCTCCGGGTGCGGAATGCGGGACACCTCACCCACCTTGTGATGTTTTGTTGAAGTACGCCCTGTTTGTCTGGCCCTTCCGAGTGAGTACGGAACAAGGGCGCGACACCCCGAACGCTCACGGAACGTCACAATCGATCGGGTCGCAACGGAACCAGTTCAGGGCCGAGCAGAAACGATCTGCCGACGACGGTGCACCCCACCCGGCCCGGTGACACGGCTGGAACGGGCCTCTGGCCAGCCTCTATGATCGGCACACTTTCCTGCGCGGGCCCGGTCCCCCCACCGCCGCCCGCCCCCTGCCCGCCGCCCGACAAGACCTGTCCGGCAACAAACTGCACTGCGGGAGCAAGCGGTGAACGGAACGTCCGAAGGGACCGCATCCACGGTCACAGCGCCCGACCGAACCCGTACCGACGTCACGGAGCGTCGCCGAATCGACGGGTCCGACTACCGCGGCGCCTTCGCGACCGCGCCCCTCCCCCTCGCGGTCGTCGACGGCGAGGGCCTCGTCATCAGCGCCAACGACGCCATGGCCGCCCTCTTCGGCGCGGCCCCCGGCGCGCTCACCGGGCGCGTCGCCGCCGACCTGACCGATCTGGCCTCCGACGCCCGCACCTGGCACGCGTACCGCGAGGTGCTGCGCGGCCGCCAGGCCAAGCTGCGCTGCACCCGGCGCCTGAAGCACCCCGACGGGCAGTCACTCTGGGTACAGATCACCGTCTCGCCGATGCCGGAGCCCGTCGACCGGGACGAGGGCGGCGCCGTCCTGCTCGCCGCCGCAGACATCAGCACGCGCCGCGAGCTGCAGGCCAGGCTGCGCCATGTGCAGATGCACGACCCGGTGACCCGGCTGCCCAACCGCAACCTGTTCTTCGAGCGCCTCGCGACCGCCCTGGAGGCGGGGACGTACGACGACACGAGCACCGGCCGGATCGGGCTCTGCTACCTCGACCTCGACGGGTTCAAGGCGGTCAACGACACCCTCGGCCACCGGGTCGGCGACCGGCTGCTCGCCGCCGTCGCGGAGCGGCTCACGCGCTGCGCCGACCGGGCCGGGTACGGCAGATCGACGGCGCCGCTGGTCGCCCGGCTCGGCGGCGACGAGTTCGCGCTGCTCGTGGAGGACTCGACCGGCACGGATCAGCTGGCCGAGCTCGCCGACACGACGCTGAAGGCGCTGCAGGAACCGTTCGACCTGTCCGGGCAGCGGCTCTCCGTCTCCGCGTCGATCGGCGTCGTGGAGCGGCGCGCCGCGGGCACCACGACGACGGGTCTGATGCAGGCCGCCGACACCACGCTGTACTGGGCGAAGACCGACGGCAAGGCCCGCTGGACGCTGTTCGACCCCGAGCGCAACGCCCACCGGATGACCAGGCAGGCCCTCGCGAGCTCGCTGCGGCCCGCCGTCGAGCGCGGCGAGTTCGTCCTGGAGTACCAGCCGCTGGTGGGGCTCGACGACGAGGGCCTGCACGGGGTCGAGGCGCTGGTGCGCTGGCAGCATCCGCAGTTCGGCCTGTTGACGCCGAATCGGTTCATCGGACTGGCCGAGGAGGACGGTTCGATCGTGCAGCTGGGCCGCTGGGTGCTGCGGAGCTCGTGTCTGCAGGCCAGGCGCTGGCAGCTGGAGCACCCGGAGCGGGAGCCCGTGTTCGTCAGCGTCAACGTGGCGGTGCGGCAGGTGTGGGACTCGGACCTGGTCGCGGACGTCGCGGAGATCCTCGCCGAGACCGGGCTGCCCGCCCACCTCCTGCAGCTGGAGCTCACCGAGTCCGCCGTGATGGGGTCGGCGGGCCGCCCGCTCCAGGCGCTGCAGGCGCTCAGCGACATGGGCGTGCGGATCGCCATCGACGACTTCGGGACGGGCTACTCGAACCTGGCCTACCTGAGCCGGCTCCCCGTCTCCGTCCTCAAGCTGGACGGCTCCTTCGTACGGGGTTTCCAGTACGAGGAGGGCGAGGAGCACACCAACCCCGCCGACGAGGTCATCGTCGAGGCGATGGTGCAGCTCGCCCACCGGCTGGGGCTCACGGTCACCGCGGAGTGCGTGGAGACGGCCGCCCAGGCCACGCGGCTGCGGCGGATCGGCTGCGACACGGGACAGGGCTGGCTCTACTCCCGGCCGGTCGCGGCGGATCGTATCTCCATACTGCTGGACGGGGCCGCCTGAGCGGTCGGCCCCTCCGACGCAGGGGTGGTTACGCCTTCGGCAGGCCGTACGCGTCCGCGATCAGGTCGTAGCTGCGCAGGCGCGCCTCGCCGCTGTGGGCGTTGGCGGTGAGCATGAGCTCGTCGGCGCCCGTGCGCTTGGCGAGGTCGTCGAGGCCGCTGCGGACCTGGTCGGGGGTGCCGTGGATGACGTTGGAGTTCCAGCTGGTGATGAACTCCCGCTCCATCTCGGTGAACTCGTGCGCCGCCGCCTCCTCGGGGGTGGGCACGAGGCCGGGGCGGCCGGTGCGCAGGCGGACCATGTTCAGGGCGGCGGCCATGACCTGGCGGCGGGCCTCGTTCTCGTCCTCGGTCGCCAGCGCGGAGACGCCGATGAGGGCGTACGGGGCGGCAAGGAGCGCGGAGGGCTTGAACGACTCGCGGTAGAGGTCGAGCGCCGGGATCGTGTTCTGCGCGGAGAAGTGGTGCGCGAAGGCGAACGGCAGGCCGAGGACACCGGCGAGGCGGGCGCTGAAGCCGGAGGAGCCGAGCAGCCAGAGCGGCGGGCGGTGCGGGGACTGGACGCCGCCGGGCGAGGTCGCCTGGACGGGGCCGGGGACGGCGTGGATGCGGCGGTAGGGGTGGCCGTCGGGGAAGTCGTCGTCCAGGAAGCGCGTGAGCTCGGCGAGCTGCTCGGGGAAGTCGTCGGCGCCTTCGTTGAGGCGCTGGGTGCGGCGCAGGGCGGCGGCGGTGGCGCCGTCCGTGCCGGGGGCGCGGCCGAGGCCCAGGTCGACGCGGCCCGGGGCCATCGCCTCCAGGGTGCCGAACTGTTCGGCGATGACGAGCGGCGCGTGGTTGGGCAGCATGACGCCGCCCGAGCCGAGCCGGATGCGTCCGGTGTGGGCGGCGAGGTGGGCGAGGATCACGGCCGGGGACGAGGAGGCGACGCCGGGCATGGAGTGGTGCTCGGCGACCCAGTAGCGGTGGTAGCCGCGGGCCTCGGCCTGCTTGGCGATGTCGACGCTGGTGCGCAGGGCGTCGGTGGCGGTGCGCCCCGCGCCGACGGTGACGAGGTCGAGCACGGACAGGGGGACCGGCGCGGTGCCGTGCCGCTCGCCGTGGATGCCGTCGTCGGTGGGGTCCACTGTCACTTGGGGTGCCTCCTGCGCTGCGTACGTACGTCGTCTCGTGGCTCGCGCGGCCACGGAACCGGCGCCCGTGGCCACGGAACCAGCAACAGGAGGCTCACTCCGTTTTATTCCCCGCACGTCGGCGCGGCCGCCCGGCTACGGTGCTGGCCATGGCTGATCCCCTGAAGACCCTCGTCGACGGAGTCGAGGTCGAGGTGCCCAACACCATCCCCGACATCCGCGCCGCCCTGCCCGCGGACCGGCGCGCGGAGTTCGACCGGGCCATCAACGCGGCGGGGGTCGACGAGATCCACGCGGTGATGCGGCACTGGATGCTGGAGGCCGTGCCCGATCCCGACGCCGAGGCCCGCCTCGCCCGGCTCGCCTCGGACGAGGCCGAGCGACGGGGCACGTCATGAGCCCGCGCCACCGCAGGGCACACCGCGTCACCTACGCGCCGCCCGCCGACGACACCCTCTCCAAGATGGGTGACGCCGACGCGTTCCGCGCCGCACTCTCCCGCACCGTGGGCCGGTATCCGTACGGCCACGGCTCCACGCCCGTGCGGGACGACCCCGACCGCAGGGAGGCCACGGTCGACGGCGCGATCGTCCTGTACTACGTCTCCGGATCCGTCCAGACGTTAACGGTGGTGAGACTGATCCTCAGCCCTTGACCTGGACCAAGGGCTCCTTCGTGAAGAGGGCGCCCAGCGCCGGGGCGTTCACGCGCCGCGAGGCCAGCCGCAGGGCCTCCCAGACCGTGACCTGGTTCGCCGTCAGGACGGGCTTGCCGAGCTCGGCCTCCAGATCACGGACGTACGCCGCCGTGTGCAGGGCCGTGTCCGGCAGGAGCAGCGCCTCGGCGTCCGGGTGGTCGCCCGCGCGGGCCAGCGCGAAGACCTCGTCGCGGCCCCACGTGCCGACCTCCGCCGCCGTGATGATGCCGCTCCCCCTGGCCGCCACGACCTCCACGCCCGCGTCCTTCAGGAACGCCGAGAAGTGCCCGGCCACGTCCTCCGGGTACGTCGCCGCGACCGCGACGCGGGTGGCTCCCACCTCGCGCGCGGCGTGGGCGAAGGCGAACGACGTCGACGAGGCGGGCAGTCCTGCCGTCACGGCCAGCTTGCGGACCTGGTCGTGCGCGCCCTCCCAGCCGAAGACGAAGCTGGCGCTGGTGCACGCCCACACGACCGCCTCGGCGCCGGAGAGCCGCAGCTCCTCGACGCCCGCGGCGAGCCGGTCGGCGGAGCCCATTTCGAGCAGCGCGTCGACCCGGTGCGCGTCCTCGCCGATGTCCGTGTGGACGACCTGCAGCCGGATGTCGCTGCCGAGCATCTGCTCCATGCGGGGGTAGTCGTCCTCGGCCGAGTGCCCCGGGTAGAGAAATCCGAGTGCCGTCACGTCCAGCCTCCTCCTTCTGCGGGTGGTACTTCGGGCAGGCCCTGGGGCGGTGCCGGCGGGTTCAGCGGGCTCGCGCCCGGCCTCGCCGTCGGATCGATCAGTGCCTGATAGGGCCCTACCGCACGGGTACCCAGTCGACGCAGCGCCGACCACATCGTCACCTGGTTCGCGGAGATCACCGGCATCTGCAGTTCCGCTTCCAGTTGCGGAATGACGTCGTACGTCGGCAGGTTCGTGCAGCTGATGAAGAGACAGTTCACGCCGCCTTCGCTGCCGCGGACCGCGCGGCGGGCCATGTCGGCCACGTCCCGGTAGGGCACCTTCCAGATGTGCCGGGTGAGGCCGAGGTAGGCGCGTCCCGCAACGGCCACCCCCGCCTCCGCCAAATACTCCTCCAGGGACTGGGTGACCGACCAGGTGTAGGGCGTGACGAGCGCGATGCGCCGCGCGCCCAGTTCGTCGAGGGCTTCCAGGAGCGCGCCCGAGGTCGTCACCGAGGCGACCGAACCCTCGCGGGTCATGGCCTCGCACATCGCGCGTTCACCCGGTGTGCCGCCGACGAAGCTGCCCGACGTACAGGCGTACGCAAGGACTTCGGGCTCGGCGGCGGTGAGTGCGCGGACCGCCTCGGCGAGGGTCTCGTGCTCGCTGACCAGGCGCGCGAGGTCGAGGCTGACCTCCACTGGCACGTACGGCGTCCGGGTCAGATGAAGGGAGACCTCGTCCGGGATCCAGCGCCATAGTTCGCGGTCGAGGACGAAGTCGAAGGGGGCGACGACACCTACACCGCGTTGAGGGTGTGGTCCGCCGAGAAAAGAGACGTCCATGAGCAGTCCCCAAGGTCGTGCGTGTGTTCAGGGACCGGCCGGGGGCCGGGGACGAGCGATGCCGGCGACGCGCCGGGACGTCGGGACGGGGAGTGGCTGCGCGGGCGCACCAACACAGCGTGTGCGATCGGCTGCACGGAGAGTACTGGTTCTTGGAGAGCCGGTACAGCAGTGCCTCTGTTGACGAAGGTAGGTTCGGGTGCGAGCGTGGTCAATCCGCACATCTCAGACGGCTGAGCCGACTTTGTGACGGGGCTCGGCCGTACCTCTGAACAGGGAAGCGGAATCTCATTGCGAAACGGTGTCCCTTCGGTTTCCGAAACGACCGTCCTCGTCCTTGACGCCGAGCCACCGACCCCGCCGCCACGCCTCGGAAGCCTGGCCGGGCAGGCCCGGATCCTCCATGCCGACCAGGCCACGCTGGCCGAGCGACTGCCCCTCGCCGACGCGCTGTTGGTCTGGGACTTCACCTCGGACGCGGTGCGCCGCGCCTGGCCCGGCGAGGGGCCGCGGCCCCGCTGGGTGCACACCGCGAGCGCGGGCGTGGACCATCTGATGTGCCCCGAACTCGCCGCGTCCGACACCGTGGTGACCAACGCCAGGGGCGTCTTCGACCAGCCCATCGCGGAGTACGTGGCCGCGCTGGTGCTCGCCATGGCCAAGGACCTGCCGCGCACCCTGGAGCTGCAGCGCGAGCGCTCCTGGCGCCACCGCGAGACCCAGCGGATCGCGGGCACGCGCGCGTGCGTGATCGGTTCGGGGCCCATCGGGCGGGCCATCGTGCGCACGCTGAAGGGGCTCGGCATCATCACCGCCCTGGTGGGCCGCACGGCGCGCCCCGGGGTGCACGCCACGGAGGAGCTCGACCGGCTGATGGCGCGGGCCGACTGGGTGGTGTGCGCGGCGCCGCTCACGGACGACACGCGGGGCATGTTCGACGCGCGGCGCTTCGGCTTCATGCAGCCGTCGGCGCGGTTCATCAACATCGGGCGCGGGCCCCTCGTCGTCGAGGACGACCTGGTCGAGGCCCTGTCCAAGCGGTGGATCGCGGGCGCCGCCCTCGACGTGTTCGAGAACGAGCCGCTGTCCGCGGACTCCCCGCTGTGGACGACGCCGGGACTGCTCGTATCCCCGCACATGAGCGGCGACACGATCGGCTGGCGCGACGCGCTGGGCGCGCAGTTCGTCGAGCTGTTCGAGGCGTGGGCGGCGGACCGGCCGCTGACGAACGTGGTCGACAAGGAACGTGGGTATGTCCCAGGTCATTGATCCCCCCCCCGTCTGCTGAGGAGCCTGCATGACCGAGCTCGCGGATCTCACGGCCGTACAACTCGTCAATGGCTATCGCAAGGGCGAATTCAGTCCGGTCGACGCGGTCCGTGCCGCCCTGCGCCGGGCCGAGGAGACCCAGCCCGCGGTGAACGCCTTCGTGCGGCTGACGCGGGATTCGGCGTTGTCGCAGGCCGAGGCCAGCGCGGAGCGGTGGCGGCGGGGTGCGCCGCAGGGCCTGGTGGACGGCGTTCCGGTGTCGGTGAAGGACCTGCTCCTGCTCCGGGGCGAGCCGACGCTGCGCGGCTCGCGGACAGTGCGTCCGGAGGGCAAGTGGAACGAGGACGCACCTGCGGTCGCCCGGCTGCGCGAGCACGGCGCGGTGTTCATCGGGCGGACCACGACACCGGAGTTCGGTTGGAAGGGCGTGACGGACGGACCGCAGAGCGGCATCACCCGGAATCCGCATGATCCGTCGCGCACGTCCGGCGGCTCCAGCGGGGGCAGCGCGGCCGCCGTGGCGGTCGGTGCGGGCCCCCTTTCGCTCGGCACGGACGGCGGCGGCTCGGTGCGGATCCCGGCGTCGTTCTGCGGGATCTTCGCGCTGAAGCCGACGTACGGCCGGGTGCCGCTGTATCCCGCGAGCCCGTTCGGCACGCTCGCCCACGTCGGGCCGATGACGCGCGACGCGGCGGACGCGGCCCTGATGATGGAGGTCATCACGGGCCCCGACGACCGCGACTGGTCGCAGCTGGGCCCCGTGGCGGGGAGCTTCCGCACGGGCCTGGATGGGGGCGTGCGCGGGCTGCGCATCGCCTACTCCCCCTCGCTGGGCGGTCAGGTCGCGGTGCGTCCCGCCGTCGCGGCGGCGGTGCGCCGGGCGGTCGAGTCGCTCGCGGCGCAGGGCGCGTACGTCGAGGAGGCCGACCCCGACTTCACCGACCCGGTGGAGGCCTTCCACACCCTGTGGTTCAGCGGGGCGGCGCGCGTCGTGCAGCATCTGTCGCCCGCGCAACGGGAGTTGCTCGACCCGGGGCTGCGGGAGATCTGCGGTCAGGGCGCCCGGTACAGCGCGCTTGACTACCTCACGGCCGTCGACATCCGGATGGACCTCGGGCGCCGCATGGGCCGCTTCCACTCGACGTACGACCTGCTGGTCACGCCGACGCTGCCGATCACCGCGTTCGAGGCGGGCGTCGAGGTGCCGAAGGGGTCGGGGCACCGGCGGTGGACCGGCTGGACCCCGTTCACGTACCCCTTCAACCTCACCCAGCAGCCCGCCGCGACGGTGCCCTGCGGGGTCGACGACGACGGCCTGCCCATCGGCGTGCAGATCGTCGCCGCGCGGCACGCGGACACGGTGGTGCTCCGTGCCGCGCACGCGCTGTACGAGTCGGGCAGCGCCGCGATCGCGCCGCCCGCACTCGGCTGAACGCGCCTCAGGCGCGGCGGAAGTTCAGCGTCTCGCCCTGGGCGCCCGCACGCCACAGGTCGTTGCAGGCCTCGGCCATCCGGTCGAGGCCTTCGACGATCTGGCCCCAGACGATGCCGGGGACCCAGCCGACGTCACCGTTCAGGAGCAGGTTGTTCCGTTCGTAGAAGAGGGCCAGGTCGACGACGGTGGTGCCCGCCTGGACGTCGGCCTCCGCCTCGTATCCGTACGCCTGGGTGCCCAGTTCCGTACCGGAGAAGGAGAAATAACAGAGATCTCCCGGGATGGGAGTGACTGTCGGATTCTCCAGCGGCGGCTCACGGTCCGCGAAAGCCGGAAAGAGGGCATAGATCTCGTTGCGCGCATACTTCGCGTGATAGACGTCCGAGCCGAGCGGCAGTGCCTCCCACACCGCCGCGCAGGTCACCGGAGCCCGGTCGTCGAGCAGTTTTGCCGTGCACTGAACCCCTCGCTTGGCGAGGGAGACTTCGATGAATCGCTCTGCCATGTGTCCCATGCTCCTCCCTGGGTCAAGGGGACAACGATTGCATCAGGGGCCTGAATTCATCGGCATAACTCGCGTGGAGTCGGGTAGCCGCGCGCCCATGGCTCCACCACTTGGGAACAACGAGGGATTCACAGGCAGAGCGGTGCGCCGCCGCGCCCTGCTCACCGGAGCGGGCGGGGCGGCTCTGGGCGTATTCGGGGCGTCGGCATGCAGCCGCGTTCCCGACGAGGGGAAGGTTGAGGGGGGCGATCTGCTGGACCGCCTGCGCGACAGCGGCACGGTCAGGATCGGTGTCGCGGGCGAGGTCCCGTTCGGATACATCGACGAGAACGGCGAGGTCACGGGCGAGGCGCCGGCGATCGCCAAGGTCATCTTCCCCCGCCTCGGCGTACCCAAGGTGGAGGCGGTACCCACCAAGTTCGGCGCTCTGATCCCGGGCCTCACCCAGGCCAGGCAGTTCGACGTGGTGTCGGCGGGGATGTACATCACGCCGGTGCGCTGCGCCCAGGTGCTGTTCTCCGACCCCGACTACCTCATGCTCGACTCCTTCATCGTGAAGAAGGGCAACCCGCACGGCATCAAGAACTACGAGGACATCGCCAAGAAGGGCCTGAAGCTGGCGAGCGGCACCGCCTACGCGGAGATCGCCTACGCCGAGGCCGCCGGTGTGAAGGGCATCCTCGTCCTGCCCGACCAGGTGGCGGGCATGGACGCCGTGTCGCAGGGCCGGGTGGACGCCTTCGCAGGCACCAACGTCACCGTGCGCACGGTGATCAAGAAGAACCCGAGGGTCGAGGCGACAGAGCCCTTCCAGCCCATAGTCGACGGCAAACCCGCCTACGGCGCGGGCGGCTTCGCCTTCCGGCCCTCCGAGAAGAACCTGCGGGACGCCTTCAACAAGGAGCTGCACAAGCTCAAGGAGAGCGGCGAACTCCTGCGGATCGTCAAGCCGTTCGGCTTCACCGAGGCCGAGATGACGAAGCTGACCGTGGAAAAGCTGTGTCCCCCGGCGAAGGGCGCCTCGTCATGATGTCGTCGGAGTTCTTCGAGAACTGGTTCCTGCCGGGCATCTGGATCACCATCCAGGTCACGGTCCTCAGCGCGGCCCTCGCCTTCGTGATCGCCTTCCCGATCGGCGTGCTGCGCACCTCCCGGCTGTGGATCGTGCGGTTCCTCGCCGGGGCCTACTTCGAGATCTTCCGCAGCACGTCGTCGCTGGTCTTCATGTTCTGGATCGCGTTCACGGTGCCGCCGCTGTTCAACATCAGCTTCGAGCCGATGTTCGCGGGCGTGCTTGCGCTCGGCATCACGTACGGGGCGTACGCCTCGGAGATCGTGCGCGGCGCGCTCGCCGCGGTACCGACCGCACAGCGCGAGGCGGGCATCGCCCTGAACTTCACCCCGACGCAACGGCTGCGCCGCATCGAACTGCCGCAGGCCTGGCCGGAGATGATCCCGCCGTTCAACAACCTGCTCATCGAGCTGCTGAAGGGCACGTCGCTGGTGTCCCTCATCGCGGTGGCCGACATGACGTTCGCCGGTGACCTGCTGCGGCTCGTCAAGAACGAGAGCGCGCCGATCTACACGCTGCTGCTCGTCCTGTACTTCGTCCTCGCGTTCATCCTCACGCGCGGCATGCGGCTCCTGGAGCGGCACGCCAAGAAGCGGGTGGGGCAGACGCCCGAGAAGACGAGCCTGTTCGGCGGGCTGCGCTCCAAGTCGTCGATCGACGTCGTCGTCTCGACCACGGGGGGTACGAAGTGAACTGGAACTGGGATCACGTCGACGAGTTCATGCCGCTCTTCTGGGACGGCGTGGAACTCACCCTCAAGGCGCTGCTCTTCGGCTCCTTGATCGCCTTCTCCCTGGGCCTGGTCTGGGCGGTCGCCCAGCGCTCGGCGCAGAAGTGGATCCGCTGGCCGGTCACGGTGGTCACCGAGTTCATCAGGAACACCCCGCTCCTGGTGCAGCTGTTCTTCCTGTTCTACGTGGTGCCGGAGTGGGGGCCCTCGATGTCCCCGCTCACCACGGGCATCGTCGGGCTCGGGCTGCACTACTCGACGTACACCTCCGAGGTCTACCGGGCGGGCATCGAGGGCGTACCGGCGGGCCAGTGGGAGGCGGCGACCGCGCTCAGCCTCTCCAAGCGCCGCACCTGGACGGCCGTGGTCCTGCCGCAGGCAGTCCGCAGGGTGATCCCCGCGCTCGGCAACTACGTGATCGTCATGCTGAAGGAGTCGCCGCAGATGGCGGCCATCGGCGCGCTCGACATGCTGGGCCAGGCCCAGAACTACAGCCAGACGACCTTCACCTTCGAGGCGATCAGCGTGGTCGGTGTCGCCTTCATCGTCATCGCCTACCCGGCCTCTCTTCTTCTGCGAGTTTTGGAGCGTCGCCTTGTCCGCTGACAACAGCACTTCCCAGGAAATCCCCAACCCGGCCGTCGACGGCAGCGAGCTGATCCGCTTCGACAAGGTCGTCAAGCGCTACGGCTCGAACGTCGTCCTCGACGAGCTGGACTTCTCCGTCGCCTCCGGCAAGCACGTGACGCTGATCGGGCCGTCCGGTTCCGGCAAGACCACGATCCTGCGGCTCCTCATGACGCTGGTGAAGCCGGAGCAGGGCACGATCAAGGTCGGCGGCAAGTACCTCACCCACGAGGAGAAGAACGGCAAGCTCGTCCCCGCGGGCGAGAAGCACGTCCGCGAGGTCCGCAAGAACATCGGGATGGTGTTCCAGCAGTTCAACCTCTTCCCGAACATGAAGGTCCTGCGCAACGTCATGGAGGCGCCGGTCAGCGTCCTCGGCCTGTCCAAGGACGAGGCCGAGCAGCGCGCCCGCGAACTGCTCGACCTGGTGGGGCTCGGCGACCGCTGCGACGCGTACCCGACGCAGCTCTCCGGCGGCCAGCAGCAGCGCGTCGCCATCGCGCGCGCCCTGGCGATGCGCCCGCAGGTGCTGCTGCTCGACGAGGTGACGTCCGCGCTCGACCCGGAGCTGGTGGCGGGCGTCCTTGACGTGCTCCGCGACATCGCGCACACCACGGACATCACGATGCTGTGCGTGACGCACGAGATGAACTTCGCGCGGGACATCTCCGACCAGGTACTCATGTTCGACTCGGGTCGGGTCATCGAATCCGGCACGCCGGAGAAGATCTTCACCGAGCCGGAGCACGAGCGCACCCGTGAGTTCCTCAGCGCGGTGCTGTGACGGCTGAGGCGGGCCCACGGCCAGTGGCATGACCTGGGCATATGCCATGGTGGCGCGTTCCTGATGACAGATCCGGAACGCGCCACCAATCTCCTCACCAGACGCTCCGAATACGCCACTTGACGGTTATCGTGGGACGGAGCCCAACTGTCCGGAACAGTTCCACGCAGGGGGAAGCCGTGGCGTTGCAGCACGAGGCGATCACGCCGCACAGCTCCGTCCAGAGCGCCCTGCGGGTGCTCGAGACCGTCGCCCGGCACAGCACCGGAGTGACCGCCGCCCGCATCTCCCGCGACACCGGACTGCCCCTGTCCCAGCTGACCCCCCTGCTCCGCATGCTGAGCAGCGAGGGGTACGTAGAACAGCTCACCGACGGCGAGGCGTACGTCACCGGGGAGACCCTCAGCCGTCTCGGCTCGACCCGCCACCATGCGCAGGCGCTGCACGAGAAGCTCCAGCGCACCTTGGACGGGCTGCGCGACTCCATCGGCGCCGCGGTCTACATCAGCCGGTACGTGGACGGCGAGGTCCGCGTCACCGAGTTCGCGGCAGGCCCCCACACCCCCGCGGTCAACGAATGGGTGGACTTCCGCTCCTCCGCCCACGCCAGCGCGGTCGGCAAGAGCCTGCTCACCCAGCTCGACGTGAACGGCCGCAGGGACCACCTCTCCCGCCACAAGATGGCCCGCCTCACCTCCCGGACGATCACGAACGAGCAGGTCCTGCTGAACCGTCTCGCCTCCCAGCCCGCCACGGTCCCGGTCCTCGACCTCCAGGAGTACGCGGTCGGCACGGTCTGCGCGGCCGTCCCCATCACCGCGGGCTCCGCCGTCGGCTGCCTCGCCCTGTCCCTGCCGGTCGAGCACGCCCACCGGCTGCGCGAGGCCGCGGACACGCTCAACCGCGGGGCGGCGCCGGTGCTGCTCTCGCTGGCGATCTAGCGGACCCCCTGGGTGCCGGTGCGCCGGTACGCCGAAAGGGCGTCCCCGGAAGACCGGGAACGCCCTTTCGACATTCGCAAGTGCGCCGCCAGGGACTCGAACCCCGGACCCGCTGATTAAGAGTCAGCTGCTCTAACCAACTGAGCTAGCGGCGCCTGCTGACTCATTAATAGTACCTGGTCCCAGGGGGTGCTCCTGACAGGGTGCGGGAAACCGCACCCTTACCCGACGGCAACCCTCATACCGCCGATGACCTGCGGTTTCTAGCGTTGCTTCCATGGATCTCATGACTCTCGCCCTCCCCCAGGAACCCGCAGGTGGCATCGCGGGCTGGGCCGCGGACCTCGTGGACACCCTGGGCGGGCCCGGCGCGGGGCTCGCCATCGCCCTGGAGAACCTCTTCCCGCCGCTGCCCAGCGAGGTGATCCTGCCGCTGACCGGCTTCGCCGCCGGGCAGGGAGTGATCAGCCTCGCCTCCGCGCTGTTCTGGACGACGCTCGGCTCGGTGGTCGGCGCCGCCACCCTGTACTGGATCGGGGTGCTCTTCGGACGCGAGCGCATGCACGCCCTGTGGGCGAAGCTGCCGCTGGTCAAGATCTCCGACCTGGAGCGGACCGAGGCGTGGTTCGCCAAGCACGGCACCAAGGCCGTCCTCTTCGGGCGGATGGTGCCGATCTTCCGCAGCCTGATCTCCGTACCCGCCGGTGTGGAGCGGATGCGGCTGCCGGTCTTCCTCGTCCTGACCACGCTGGGCAGCCTGGTCTGGAACTCCGTACTCGTCCTTGCCGGGTACTGGCTGGGCGACCAGTGGGACGCGGTCGAGACGTACGTGGGGCTCCTGTCCAAGGCCGTCCTGGTCCTGGTCGTCGCGGCCGTGGCGATCTACGTGGCGGTGCGCGTCCGGTCCGGGAAGCGGTCGCGGGACACCGCCGAGGCCCGCCACCGTCGGCCCTAGGGGCTCGGCTAGTGTCGGGCGATGTGAGAGAACCCGTTGCCGCGCCGCTGCTCATGCGGGTCGCCGGGGTGCTCGTGGGGTGCCTCACCGCCCTGCTCGGGCTGCTGTACTTCGTCGTCGCGGGGGCGGTCCTCGGCGCCTTCCTGCTCTGGCCGCGCACCCGCGTGCGCGCCCACGCACTGCTCGCGGCGGGCGCCCGCAGGCTCACCGCGCTGGAGCGGTGGCGCCGGTCCCTCTTCTTCCACGACGTGTTCCCCGAGCACCGCGCCGACGACCGGCAGATCCTGCGCTATCTCGCGGCCCGCACCTACTCCGGGCTGCTGTGCGCGGTCGTGGTCGGGCTCGTCGACTTCGGCGCCGTCCTCGCGGGGATCTTCGCGGTCGCGCTCACCCGGTCCTCGATGACCTGGGTGGACGTGCTCAGCCAGGTCGTGCTCGGCGGCACCCTGCTCTTCCTCGCCGTGCAGGGGCTGCGCGCGCTGACCGAGCAGGACGCCCGGCTGGCCCGCGAGTGCTTCGGCCCCTCCGAGCGCGAACTGCTGCAGCGCCGCATCGACGAGCTGGCCACCAGCCGGGCCGCGGTGGTGCGGGCGGTCGACGTGGAGCGGCGGCGCGTCGAGCGCGATCTGCACGACGGCGTGCAGCAGCGGCTCGTCGCCCTCGCCATGCTGCTCGGCCGGGCCCGCCGCGGCCGCACCCCCGAGCGGGCCGACGCCCTGCTCGAACAGGCCCACAAAGAAGCCCAGGAGGTCCTCACCGAGCTGCGCGAGGTGGCCTGGCGGGTCTACCCCACCGCGCTCGACAGCCTGGGGCTGCGCGAGGCGCTCGGCGGGGTGTCGGAGCGGTGCGCGGTGCCCGTGCGCATGGAGTACGACGTACCGGATCCGCTGCCCTCCGCCGTCGAGACGGCCGCCTACTTCGTCGTGTCGGAGGCCGTGAACAACGCGGCCAAGCACTCTGCGGCCGACGAGGTCTCCGTCCGCGTACAGCAGCGGGGGACGACGCTCAGCGTCCTCGTCCGCGACACCGGGGTCGGCGGCGCCGACCCCACGGGCAGCGGACTGACCGGCCTGGGCAGCCGGGTCGCCGCGCTCGACGGCACCCTGCACGTCGAAAGCCCCCTCGGGGGTCCCACCACGATCACCGCGGAGCTGCCGTGCGCGTAATCCTCGCCGAGGACTCGACCCTGCTGCGGGAGGGCCTGGTCCGGCTGCTCGCCGAGGAGGGCCACGAGGTCCTCGCCGCCGTGGGCGACGCGGAGGCGCTCCTGCGCGAGGTCGAGGCACACACCCCCGACGTCGTCGTCACCGACATCCGGATGCCGCCCGACCACACCGACGAGGGCCTGCGCGCCGCGGTGCGCATCCGTGAACTCCGCCCGGAGATCGGCGTGGTCGTCCTCTCCCAGTACGTGGAGCGCAACTACGCGGCGCAGCTGCTCACTTCGAGCGCCGAGCGGGTCGGCTACCTCCTCAAGGACCGCGTCGCCCAGGTCGAGGAGTTCCTGGACGCGCTGGAGCGGGTGCATGCCGGGGGCGCCGCCATCGACCCCGAAGTCGTGCGGCAGTTGCTCATCCGCACCACCCACGTCGACCCGCTGACCCGCCTCACCCCGCGGGAGCGCACGGTCCTGGAGGCGCTGGCCGAGGGACACACCAACGCGGCCATCGGGGAGAAGCTGCACATCTCCCTGAGCGCGGTCGAGAAGAACCTCAACGCGATCTTCGACAAGCTGGGCCTGCACCGGACGACCGGCTACAGCCGCCGGGTCCTCGCGGTGCTGCGGTACCTGGAGTCCTGAGGTCCCGCGCCTGTGGGGCGGGCCTACGACAGGACGAATCCGTCCATGACCAGCGCCGCAACGAGCCCCGCGGCCAGCAGCCAGGTGCCGAGCCGGGTGCGGCCGCGGCGGCTCAGTTCGATCACTCCGCCGCAGAGGATGAGCAGCAGGCCGTAGACGCCGACGACGAGGACCGAGGAGCGGCTCGCAAGACGCAGCACGAGCACGACCGCCGCCGCGGCCATCAGCAGCGAGGCCGCGGCGATGCGGGCGCGCCGGGCGCGGGCGGCGGGCGTGGGGCCGTCCTGGGGCATGACCTCGTCCTGGAGATCGTCCTGGAAGTCGTCCTGCGTCGGGTCGCTCGGTGCCGTCGACTCGGTCTGTTCTGGCGCGCTCATGGATGTGGATCGTAATCGTTCGTGAGAACGGTTTTACCGAGTTGTGTTCCTTCACCACGGATTCCTCACGCACCACGGATTCCTCACGCGAGCAGGGAGTCGCGGCCCTGATCCCGGTAGTGGCCCAGGAGGTTCGCCAGGTCGGCGGGCGTGAGGCGTTCGTACGTGGCGGCGCCTGGTGGGCGCCACCAGACCGGGTCGTCGCAGCGGAAGCCCTCGCGGCGCAGCGCCCCGCGTGCGACCTTGTTCGTCGCCGTCACCGGCATCCGCCGGACCACCCGCACGAAGCGGGGTGTCATCTTCGTCCCCAAGTCGGGCTGGCTCAGCAGGAATTCGGCGAAGTCGAGCGGGTCGAAGGGGGTGTCGGGCGGGGGCGCGAGCGCCGCCATCACCTGGTCGCCCGAGACCGGGTCGGGCACCGCGTACACGGCGACCGCCGCCGCCCCCGCGTACCGCGCGAGGATGTTCTCGATCATCGCCGCCGCCAGGTTCTCGCTGTCCACCCGCAGCCGGTCGTCCGTGCGCCCGGCGAAGTAGAGGTACCCGGCGGTGTCGCGGTAGAAGAGGTCCCCCGTCCAGTACCAGCCGTCCCGCTGGCGTTCCGCCTGGGCCTGATCGTTGCGCCAGTACCCCTCGAAGGGGTTCGGTCCGCGGTTCACCAACTCCCCTATCGCCTCCTCGCCGTTGAGGAGGCGCCCGGAGTCGGTGAACCGGGCCGCCTCGCACTCCCTGCGCGTCCCCGGGTCCACCACCGCGAGGTCGTCGCCGGGGGCCGCGCGGCCGATCGCCCCCCGGGGCGTGCCCGGGGTGCGCTGGATCGCCGCGCCGCCCTCGGAGGACCCGTACCCCTCGACGAGCCGCACCCCGAACCGCTCCTCGAAGCGTGCCGCGTCCACCGCACCGGCCTCGGTCCCGAAGCCGACCCGCAGGGGGTTCTCCCGGTCGTCCGGGCGCTCGGGCGTGGCCAGGACGTACTGGACCGCCCGCCCCACGTAGGTGAAGTACGTCGCCCCGAAGTCGCGTACGTCGGTGAGGAACCGGGACGCGGAGAAGCGGGCGCGCAGCGCCACGCCCGCGCCCGCGGCGAGCGCCGGGGCCCAGTCGGCGATCACCGCGTTGCCGTGGAACATGGGCATGCAGATGTAGTGGGTGTCCTCGGCGCGCACGCCGAAGTGGGTGACCAGGGAGCGGCCTGCCGCGGCGAGGCGGCCCTGGCTGCAGATCGCCGCTTTGGGCGCGCCGGTCGAGCCGGAGGTGAAGTAGAGCAGCATGCGGCTGTCGGGGCGCACGGTCCTTGCGATGTCCGGCTTCGCGTCGGCGTAGGGCGCGAGGAGGTGCGTGTAGGCGTCCGTGTCGGTCACCAGGAGGCGTACGCCGGGGAGTTCGAGGCCGTCGAGCAGGGGCAGGTGGGCCTGTTCCGTGACGAGGACCGTGCAGTCGGTGTGCAGGATGTCGCGGGCCAGCTCGGGGCCGCGCCGGGTGGGGTTGATGCCTGCCACGGCGGCGCCCGCGAGGGCCGCCGCGCTCAGCCAGAGCGGGTATTCGGGGGTGTTGTCGAGCAGGACGCCGATGTGTGGCGCGGCGTGCCGTGGCAGCAGGTCGGCGAGGAGCGCGGCTCTGGCCGCCGCGCCCGCCGTCATCTGGTGGTGGCTGAGCTCACCACCCGCGTGGCGCAGGCCGGTGCGGTGGTCGCCCCACCGCGCCTGTACGAGTTCCGCGACCGTTGCATCGGTGGACTCCATGGGCGCGCACCATAATTGACGCTCCGTCAGAAGTGGAGCGTCACGGCATGCCGTTGAAGATGTCTTCCTCGAAGACGGAGTGCGCGGTCGCCATGAAGAAGACACAGAAGGCCACTATCAGGCCGAAGAAGCAGAGCAGTCCCACCGTGCCCGCCGCCATCGCGACGGGGCGCGGGGCGTGGGCGGTGGCGGCTTCGGGGCGCCCTGCTTCGTAGTGCACGGTGACAAGGTCGCCCTCGACGGTCGTCGCCGGGCCGTTCTCCTCCTCGAAGCGGACGGGGCGGCCTGCGCGGGGCGTGAATTCGTAGACGTGGTGCAGCGTCGTGGAGATGGTGTCGCTGTGGCCGCTGGTCGTCGTGTAGGCGCGCAGGCAGCGCGCCTCGGCCGTGAGCCCGCCGTTCCAGGCCCGGCTCACCTGGGCGGAGCGCTTGACCACCTGGGCCGCCATGAGGATCGCCCCCAGGGCGATGATTCCTGGCACGGCATAGAAGATGAACTCCATGAGGTTCCCCCGGTGCTGGTTCCGACCGCTCGCGGGACGCGCGCGCGGCTCTGCGCACGCCGTGAGGTCGGCACGGCGTGCGCAGAACTTACCCGTGGGGCAGGGGGAAGATCCTCAAGCATTCCTCAGAACTTGACGTCCGAGCAGGCGTAGAACGCGTTCGACGTGTCCGCGACCGTCCAGACGGCGACGATCACGTGGTGGCCGCTGCGGCCGCCGGGGATCGTGCCGCTGTGCGAGAGGGTCGCGGGCGGCTGCTGGCTGTTGTACGGCACGTTGAGGAACGGCGTGGTCTCCAGGGCCGACCTGGTCACCGCCTTGCTCTCGTCCCAGCCCTGCTTGGTGATGTAGTACTTGAAGTCCGTGGTGCGGTGGCGTGCGGTGAACTGCCAGCGGAACGTGTAGTTCTGACCTCCGCTCACCTGCGTCGTCGGCCATGCCCCGCCGCCCGGCGCCTTGGGCGAGTTGAGCTGGTCGAACCCGGCGATGCCCGCCGAACAGATCTTGCCGTCGGCAGGACCCGCGGCCGGGAAGCCCTTGGGACCCTCGACGCTCTGCGGCTCGTACTGGATGGAGCCGCAGTTGGACACCACGCCCTTGGCGCAGTTGATCTGCCGACTGGCCGGCAGATCCGTGTAGCCGTGGCTGCTGGCGCCACCGGCGGAGAGCGCGAACGCGCCGACCGTGCCGAGGCCGACCATGGCCGCGTACATCTTCTTGTTTCGCATGTGCCGCTCCTGCCGAACGAACGTGGGAGTTCCGTGGGACGTGCGCGCACTGCGGTCTAGACCAAGTTCAGATTATTGCCGTTAGTTGAACATGTCCATACCAATCGTGGAGAGGATCCGTCCGCATCGCCGACGCGAGGTCGCCACGAGTTCACCGTTGGGTCCGTCGTTCGCCGCGAGCCAGGCCGCGGCCTCCTCCGGCGTCCGGCCGCCCGCCAACTGCCGCTCAAGCAGCCGCTGTTCACGTACCTCTCCAGGTGAGTCGAGGTACCAGCACTCCCCCATGAGCCCCCGCGCCTCGCGCCAGCCGGGCAGATCGCAGGCGAGGTAGTTCCCCTCGGTGATCACCAGCCGGGCGCCCGGGGCGACGCGGTGCCGGGCCGCGATCGGCTCGTGGAGCGTGCGGTCGTAATCGGGTACGTAGATGTCGCGCGCCCGGTCGCCGAGCACCCGGCGCAGCAGCGCGACGTATCCCGCCACGTCGAAACTGGGCTCCGACCCCTTCCGGCCGGTCAGGCCGAGCCGCGCCAACTGGTCGTTGGAGAGGTGGAAGCCGTCCAGCGGCAGATACGCGGCGCCCTCGCCGAGCCGTTCGACCAGGGCCCGCGCGAGCGTCGACTTGCCGGTGCCCGGCGGGCCCGCGATGCCGAGCACGGCGCGCGGGACGCCGTCCGTCAGCCGCCAGGCGTCGGCGGTGAGGGCCGCGAGGCCGGTCGCCCCGTCGCCCTTCTTCACTTCATCGGTGTTCTCCGCGTCATCGGTGTTCTCCATGGCCCGTATAGAACGCCACCGTCAGGTCCTTCACCAAAGCCTTGCGCTCGTAGTCGTCCAGCTCCACGAGCCCCCGGGTGGTCAGCCGCGTCACCGTGTCCTCGACCGAGTCGACCACCGAGGTCAGGACCGTGTCGCGGTGGCGCGCGTCGAGGGCGGCGACCCGGCGGCGCTGCATCACGGCTGCGACCTCGGGGGCGTACTCGATGCGGGTGGGCTGCGCCGAGAAGACCTCGACGCCCACCGCCTCCGCGTCCGCGGCGAGCGCCCGGGTCAGCGCGGAGCCGACGGCGTCGGCGTCGCGCAGGGTCGGGCCGTCGTCGTGGAAGGCGTCGGCGGGCAGCCGCGAGAGGACCCGGGCCGTCGTCGCCTCCACGCACTCCCGCAGGTACTCCTGGTGGTCCTCGACCGCGAGCGTCGCCCGCGCGGGGTCCTTCACCCGCCACACGACCAGGAGTACGACGCGCAGGGCCACGCCGCTGCGGTCCACGGCAGGCATCGGTTCGCTCCGCCAGTGCCGCAGCCGTACGTCGACCCGGCGCCGCAGCAGCAGCGGGTTCACCCACATGAGGCCGGTGCGGCGGACCGTGCCCCGGTAGCGGCCGAAGAGGCTGAGCACCCAGGCCCTGCCGACCCGGCCGCGGGCCAGACCGCCGAACCCGAAGAGGCCGAGCGTCCCCGACCCGGCGAGCGACGCCCACTGCGCGGCCCCGAGACCGGCCCCCTCGTACCCGGGCAGCCCCGTCACCCGCAGCGCGGGCTCGGGCAGCACCCCCGCCCACCACAGCGAGAGCGCGCACCCGGCGACCCCCGCGCAGCCGCCGAACACCCCGGCGAGACCGGGCAGCACGCGGGCCCGCCGCGGCACGAGGGCCGGGTCGACGTCGGGCACCGGCCGGGCGACCGGCGCGGTCACGTACGGCGTGCTCCGCCGCGTCACCCGCGGCTGCTCGCCGGACCCCCGCCTGCGCCGCACCACGGCGGGCGCGAGCGGGACGCCCGTCGCGCCGTCCGGGTCGTCGCGGAAGAGGAGGTGCACGGGGATCTCGGTGGTGGCCTCGCTCTGGATCACCCGCGGCGACCGCGCGCCCGGCTCGGGCGCCCCGTCGGACCGCGGGGACTCTGGCTGTGAAGCTGCCGTCGCACTCATCCGTGCCTCCGACTCGTTCGTGCCTCGATCTTGTTCGTGCTCGCACCGCTCATTGGGACGCTCGCACCACTCACCGGGACGCTCGCACCGCTCACGGAAACGCCACCGCTCACTGGAACAACCGCCGCCACGTCTCCGGCCCCGGCTGGCCGTCGGCCGCCGCGCCCCGCCAGCCCTGGGCCCGCTGGAACGCCTCCACGTTGCGCCGGTCGCTCTCGCTCCAGGCCGGACCCGGGCCCCGCACGTAGTGCCTGCCGAAGCCCTTCTTCACCAGTTGTCTGCCGAGCCGCTCGATCGCCGGGTGCGAGCGGCCCGGCCGGAAGACGTCACGGCCGGGGTACGCGGGCGCGCCCGCGCTCCGGCCCGCGCCGCCAGCGGCCCCGGAGGCGCCCGCCCCCGGAATGTCCCGGCCCTTCCCCTTCATCAGGTACGTCCACGTCGTCGGCCCCGGCAGACCGTCCGCGTCCTTGCCCCGCCAGCCCTGCGCCCGCTGGAACGCCTGCGTCGCCCTGCGGTCCGCGTCGCTCCAGCGCGGCCCGGGCCCCGACCGGTAGAACCGCTTGCCGCCCCGGGCCACCAGCGCCTTGCCGAGCCGCGTCACGTACTTGTTGTCCGCCCCCGGCCCGAAGGACCCCGCGCCCGGGTACCGGGCCGAGGCGGGGCCCGACGTGCCCGAGCCGCCCGGTGAGCCGCCGCCCACGCCCTTGTAGCGATAGGCCAGATAGCTGTTTCCGTTGGTCCAGTAGGCATAGGGGGTCGCCTGTTTCCTGGCGTACGGACGTGCCTGTTCGTAGGCGATGTAATGCGAGTGCGTGTAGTCCGTCCATCCCCCGAAAAGGGTCACGTGCGAGCCCTTGTTTGGGTCCTTCGGATTGTGGAACAGAAGAATGTCGCCGGGTTGCAGATCGTCCTTGGCAATGCGCACCGCATAGGTGCTCAGGCTGCCCGTCCATTCGTTTCCGCTCAGGTTCCAGGCCATCGAGACGAAGCCCGAGCAGTCCTGCCGATAGCCGTCGGACCAGTACTTGTCCATGCTGTACGGCACCTTCGCCGCGACCCACTTCTTGGCCCGGTTGATGATCGCCGCCCGGGTGGTCGCCCGGACGGCGGCCGCTCCCGGCGGGCCAGGCGCCACGGTGGCCGGGCGGCCGTGCAGCGGGCTCGCGCCGCCCTGCGGGGTGCCGGGGCCGTCGTCGGCCGGGACCGCGCCCGTACCCGCCAGGTGGCCTCCCACCTCGACGGATGCCGCCGCGGGCAGCGCCTGGCCGCCGAGCACCGTGCCCGCAGCCGCGGCGAGGACGAGGGCGCGGCGCGCGCCGTGCGCCGCCGGATGGCCGCCGAGCCGCAGCGGGAGAGCGTGCGGCGCCGTGCGCCGCCAGTGGATACAGCCGGGACAGTCGCAGTCGCTCTCGGGGGTGAATTCCTCGAATACCGGAGCGGCCTCCATGCGATTCCCCTCACACCCCAGAAAAGAATGTTCGCGCATCTGCACGTCCGTCAGTTTCTCAACTGTGCGGGGATACCGCATGTTGACGGTCCGAATGATGCACCGGCCCCGCCCGCTCCCCGCACCGGCGCCGCACGGGCCCCGCGGGGGCCGCCGCCGGTGGTCCTGAGCACCCCCGGACATCCGGTAGAGTTCTCCAGGTCAGCAGGCGCCGCTAGCTCAGTTGGTTAGAGCAGCTGACTCTTAATCAGCGGGTCCGGGGTTCGAGTCCCTGGCGGCGCACAGACAGCGAAGGCCCTCCGTTCACGCGGAGGGCCTTCGTCGTTCCCGTCCGGGGCCTGACCCCGTGCGCGTACCGCTACCGTGTCGCCATGGCGCGAGACATCCAGGAGCGGATCAAGAAGCTGATCATCGATTCGAGGCTGCCCTCCGGGGCCTCGCTGCCGACCGAGCCCGAGCTGATGGCGCGCCTGGGTGTCAGCAGGAACTCCGTGCGGGAGGCTCTCAAGGCGCTCCAGGCCATGGGGATCGTGGAGATCCGGCACGGTTTCGGTACGTATGTCGGCCCGATGTCGGTCGCACCGATGATCGAGGGCCTCGCCTTCCGCACGGTCGCGGGCCACTATCGCGGCGAGGACAGCCTGCTCCAGCTCCTGGAGCTGCGGGAGGCCGTGGAGACGGGGCTCATCGCACGCCTCGCGGGCCGCGTGCCCGACACCGACCTGGCCGAACTCGACGCGCTCGTCGCGCGGATGGAGGCCGAGGCGGCGTCCGCGGAGGGTGCCGTGCGCGCCGAGACCGACCGTGCATTTCACGCCACGCTGTACCGCGGTCTGGGAAATCGGCTCCTCGGTGAGGTTCTGGAGGCGTTTTGGGATGCTTTCCACCGGGTCAGGACGGACCTGGTGGACGTACCACAGGACCCCAAGATCACCTGCCGTCAGCACCGCGAGATCCTGGAGGCGGTGCGCTCGGGCGACGCCACCCGCGCTGAGCTGGCCATACGCGAGCACTTCGGTAACATCCGAACCCGCCTGGGAACACCAGTCCCAGCAGACGCCCCAAATCGCTCCTATGACCGGTAAACCCCTTGTTTCGCTCTTGCGATCATGCCATGAGGCGTAGAACCCTGTCCTGGAGCCATTGGCTCTCATGAGGCGGGCGATACGGGGCAGTTGGGGGCCCGGAACGACCGCGGCGGGACAGGGACGGGGGTCCCGTTCATGAAGCGATGTCGAGGGGGGCATCATGCAACCGGAAGGTCGCCGTTCTATGTCTAAGGAGACGGTGGCCTGCCGCTGATGCGTTCGCAAAGGCCGAGGGGAACCGGAGCGAACGGAACGACCTACGAACACGCGGGCGACCGCGTGCGGGGGGATGACTCATGACGTCGACGCCGACGGGCGCGCGGCAGAACGACCCGTCAGAGACGACACAGCTCAGGGTGCCGTCGCACAGGACGGGTGGTTTCCGAAGAATCAAGAAGACCCTGCCGCGGTACGACTACGAGCACTACAGCAGACTCGCCGGGCCGCTGACGCAGCCCGACCCGAGCAAGCCGTACAAGGTGAAGTACCGCTCGCTGCTCTCGCAGGAGCCGCACAAGGTACGGGCCGCGCTCATGCTGGGAGCGGCCCCGCTGCTCTCGCTCGTGCTGCTCGGCTGGCTGCTCCAGCCCGAGCACTGGACGCAGCGGGACTACGTCGCCAACAAGTGGCTGCCGGTCCTCGACGTCGTCATGCTCATATCGATCGGTCTGATCGAGTTCTTCCGCTGCATGAACGTGCTCTCCAACGCGCACGCGACGCTCGTCGCCCGCGACCCGATCCCCGTGGTGCCCGAGACCGGCACCAGAGTCGCCTTCCTCACCTCGTTCGTGCCCGGCAAGGAGCCGATCGAGATGGTGACGAAGACGCTGGAGGCCGCGGTCAAGATCCGGCACCGCGGTCTGATGCACGTCTGGCTCCTCGACGAGGGTGACGACCCTGAGGTCAAGGAAGTCTGCAGACGGCTCGGCGTGCACCACTTCTCCCGCAAGGGCGTCGCGAAGTGGAACATGGCGAAGGGCCCGCACCGCGCCAAGACCAAGCACGGCAACTACAACGCCTGGCTCGACGCGCACGGCGACGACTACGACTACTTCGCATCGGTCGACACCGACCACGTCCCGATGCCGAACTACCTGGAGCGGATGCTCGGCTTCTTCCGCGACGAGAACGTCGGCTTCGTCATCGGCCCGCAGGTCTACGGCAACTACGACAACTTCGTCACCAAGGCCGCCGAGTCCCAGCAGTTCCTCTTCCACGCGCTGATCCAGCGGGCGGGCAACGCGTACGGCGCCCCGATGTTCGTCGGCACGTCCAACGCGGTGCGCATCAGGGCCCTGAAGCAGATCGGCGGCCTGTACGACTCGATCACCGAGGACATGGCGACGGGCTTCGAGATCCACCGCGCCACGAACCCGCAGACCGGCAAGAAGTGGAAGTCGGTCTACACCCCGGACGTGCTCGCGGTCGGTGAGGGCCCCAACGCCTGGACGGACTTCTTCACCCAGCAGCTGCGCTGGTCCCGCGGCACGTACGAGACGATCCTCAAGCAGTTCTGGAAGGCACCGTTCTCGCTGCCGCCCGGCCGTCTCTTCAACTACACGATGATGGTCATCTTCTACCCGATGTCCGCCATGAACTGGATCCTGGCGGCGCTGAGCTGTGCGCTGTTCCTGGGTCTCGGCGCGTCCGGCGTGAACATCGACCCGACCATCTGGCTGATGCTGTACGGCAACGCCTCGGCGCTGCAGATCGGCCTGTACATCTGGAACCGCAGGCACAACGTCTCCCCGCACGAGCCCGAGGGCTCCGGCGGTGTGGCGGGCATGGTGATGTCGGCGCTCTCCGCGCCGATCTACGCGCGCTCGCTGCTCGACGCCGCGCTGCGCCGCAAGAGCAAGTTCGTGGTGACCCCCAAGGGCGACTCGGCGAGCCCGGACACGCTGTTCGGGACCTTCCGGATCCACCTGTTCTTCATCCTGGTCTTCGCCGCCTCGATGGCCGCCTCCTTCATGTACGGGCACTCGCACCCCGCGATGATCACCTGGGCCACCTTCGCCCTGCTGATCACGGCCGCGCCGATCTTCGCGTGGCGGTGGGGCATGCGCCAGGACAAGAAGAAGCCCAAGCCCCCCGAGCAGGCCGGGACTTTTGGGCCGCCGCAGGGGCCGGACACGACGGTGCCGCAGCAGCGCGACGCCACAGCGCCCCTGCCGCACGCCCCGCAGCAGAAGCCCAGCTGGGCGGCGCCCGACCAGACCATGCAGATTTCCCTTGGGGGACGTAAGAAATGAAAGACCGTTCCAGCCGCCGCCGCGCCCGCCGCATCGCGATAGGCGCGGCGGTCGTCCTTGCGCTGGCAGGGATGAACGGCCCTTGGCTGTGGCGCGTGGGCTCCGAGAAGTACCACGACTACAAGATCAACAAGCCGGAGTACAAGGCGGACAACGGCCACTGGGAGGTCCTGGACTTCCCCGAGGAGTACCGCCAGAACACCATCCACGCGGCGCTGCTGCACACGGGCAAGGTCCTGATGGTCGCGGGGTCCGGCAACAACCAGAAGAACTTCGACAAGAAGAAGTTCGACACCCGGCTGTGGGACCCGGTCAAGAACACCATCAAGAAGATCCCGACGCCCACCGACCTGTTCTGCACGGGCCACACCCAGCTGGGCAACGGCAATCTGCTGATCGCGGGCGGCACCCAGCGCTACGAGAAGCTGAAGGGCGACATCACCAAGGCGGGCGGCCTGATGGTCGTCCACAACGAGGACCCTGACGAGCCGAAGACGATCCCCGCGGGGACGAAGTTCACCGGCAAGAAGACCGGCAAGACGTTCGTCTCCCAGGACAACGTCCTGGTCGAGAAGGCGAAGAAGGTCTTCGACCCGCAGACCGGCGCGTTCGTGCGCACCGAGCCGGGCCTCGGCCGGGTCTACGTCGAGGCGCAGAAGAGCGGCGCCAAGTACGAGACGGGCACCCAGGACAACTACCGCGTCCAGGGCCTGAAGGGCGCCGACACCCGCAACGTCTACGGCATGGCGGAGAAGCTCGCCCTGGACAAGAAGGACTTCCAGGGGATCAAGGACACCTTCGAGTTCGACCCGATCGCCGAGCGGTACATCAAGGTCGACCCGATGAACGAGGCGCGCTGGTACCCCACGCTGACCACGCTCACCGACGGCAAGATCCTCTCCACCTCGGGCCTCGACGAGATCGGCCAGCTCGTCCCGGGCAAGAACGAGGTGTACGACCCCAAGACCAAGAAGTGGACGTACACCAAGGGCATCCGGCAGTTCCCGACGTACCCTGCGATCTTCCAGATGGCCAACGGCAAGCTCTTCTACTCCGGTTCCAACGCGGGCTACGGCCCGGACGACGTCGGCCGCAAGCCCGGCGTCTGGAACCTGCGGACCAACAAGTGGCAGGGCATCCCGGGGCTGAGCGACCCGAAGCTCATGGAGACCTCCGGCACGGTCGAACTGCCGCCCGCCCAGGACCAGAAGTACATGGTGGTCGGCGGCGGCGGTGTCGGCGAGTCCAAGGAGTCCAGCGAGAAGACCCGCATCGTCGACCTGAAGGCGGACGCCCCGAAGTTCACGGACGGTCCCTCACTGGAGAAGGGCACGCGCTATCCGCAGATCTCGACGCTGCCCGACGACTCGGTGCTGATCTCCGGCGGCTCCGAGGACTACCGCGGGCGCGGCGACTCCAACATCCACCAGGCGCGGATCTACGACGCCAAGACCGGTGAGATGAAGCGGGTGGCCGACCCCGAGGTCGGGCGCAACTACCACTCAGGGTCGATCCTGCTCCCCGACGGCCGCGTGATGTTCTTCGGCTCCGACTCGCTCTACGCCGACAAGGCCAACACGAAGCCGGGCGTCTTCGAGCAGCGCATCGAGATCTACACGCCGCCGTACCTGTACCACGGGTCGCAGCCGTCGCTCGGCGCCGGGCCCAAGACGATCGCGCGGGGCGGGTCGGGGACGTTCCCGACCAAGCACTCCTCGTCCATCAAGACGGCCCGCCTCATCAAGCCGAGTGCGTCGACGCACGTCACGGACATCGACCAGACGTCGATCGCGCTCGACCTGAAGAAGTCGCAGGGCAAGGTCACGGTGACGCTCCCGAAGAACCGGAGCGTGGTCGAGTCCGGCTGGTACATGCTCTTCGTGACGGACGACCAGGGCACGCCGAGCAAGGCGCAGTGGGTGAGGGTTCCCTAGCGGGGCCGTAGCGGCGAAAGAGCCGCAGTCGCGTCTGCCGGGATTCCGAACAGATGCGACTGTGGCTTTCTCGTGGCTGCTCGCGCAGTTCCCCGCGCCCCTTACGGGGCGCTCCTAGCCAGAAGACTTCGCGAGGCCCAACGCGTACTCCGGCCACCACTCGCCCGCCTTCGGCCCACCCCGGCACGTGCCGTCGGACTCACCGGGCCGCTTCACCCAGAGGTACGCGTCGATGAGTGGATCGCTCGTCTTCGTCGTCGGGGTCTCGCCGAGCGCCCGGCCGGGCGGGTTGCACCAGGGGTCCTTGCCCTTGGTGTACGGCCCGTTGCCGTTGCGCGCCGTGTCGATGACGAACGGCTTGTTGCCGATCTTCGCCGACAGCTTCTTACCGAACTCCGTGCTGACCGCGGTGGTCTGGAAGTTGGAGACGTTCACCGAGAAGCCGTCGGCCTGCTCGACGCCCGACCGCTTCAGCGGCTCCCAGAGGGAGTCGGGGTTCTTCCAGCCCGCGTTGCCCGCGTCCAGGTACACCTTGGTGTTCTTCAGGGACTTGAGCTTGCCGATGGCGCCGTTGAGGAGGTCGTACCGCTCCTCGTGGAACTGCTCGGGCGTGCAGTTGTCGACCATGTGGAGGACCGCGTCGGGCTCCAGGATCACCGTGGCGTGGCGGTCGCCGATGCCCTTGGCGACCTGGTCGACGAAGGCGCGGTACGCGTTGCCGTCGGCCGCGCCGCCGCCCGAGTACTGACCGCAGTCGCGGTGCGGGATGTTGTAGAGGACCAGCAGGGCGTCCCGGTCGGCCTTCTCCGCCGCCTCGGTGAAGCCGCGCGCCTGGTCCTCCGCGTTCTCCGGGACGATCCACTCGGCGACCGGCTGCTCGGCGATCTTCCGGATCTGCTCGGCGTCGTCCTTCTTGTCGTCCTTGGCGTACGACTCGACCTGCTTGGCCGCGTTGCCGTCCGGATTGACCCAGTACGGATCCTTGCCCTTGGGCTGCTGCTTCACCGGCGGACTGGACGAATCGCCGTCCGAGTCACCGCCGGAGGAGCACCCGACGAGGAGCAGCGCGGCCCCCGCGAGCGCCACTCCCGTCCGCATCCCCATGGCCGCGAAACCGTGCCCGCGACCGGTGCCATTGCGGTACATCCACTCCCCCTCGGGTGCACTGTCCGTTTCTCAATCCTGACACACGTCATCCCTGCCCACGAGGCTTGCCCGCCCTGCGCAGAGAGCTGTAGGAGAGCTGTTACAGCCCGCCCGGTCGGGGTAGGCGCAGTCCGCGGGGAGTGGAGGTGGATGGGGCATGCGAGACCGCGACAGGGAACTGCGGCTTGCGGACATTCTGGTGGAAACCACGGACACCCTGACCGACGACTTCGACCTCGACCGCTATCTGGAGTGGCTCGCGGACCGTTGCGAGGAGCTTGTCGACGCCCGGGGCGTCGGCGTGATGTACACGGGCGGGAACGAAGAGGTGCGCATCGTCCCCTGCGGTCGCCAACAGGTGGCGGTGCGGGGGCTGCTGGAGGTTCAGTACTGCGGCGGTCCGTGCGTCGAGAGCTTCGACACCGGGGAGCCGGTGCCGCCGATGCGGATCTGTCCCGAGGGCGCCGGGGCCCGCTGGCCGGAGTTCGCCGAGCGGGCGGGCGAGCACGGCATCGAGGAGACGTACGCGGTGCCGATCAGGCGGGACGGCACGATACTTGGCGTGCTCAACATCTTTGTCGCGGCGGCGAATCGGGACGACGGGCCCGGGCACCGGGTGACGTCCGAACGCGGGATGCGGATCGCGCAGGCTCTTGCCAATGCCGCGGCCACGGGCCTGCACAATCACCGCACCCACTCCGCCTACCGGGTGCTCTCCGCACAGTTGCAGAGGGCGTTGGACAGCCGCATTCACGTGGAACAAGCCAAAGGTCTGCTCGCTGAGCGCTGGAACACCGGCATGGACGAGGCATTCGCGGCGCTGCGGGGTTACGCACGCAGAGAACAGCAGGTCATCGACCTGGTGGCCACCCAAGTGATCAGGGGCAAGATCGACGCGGAAGCGCTCCGCCGGGGTAGGTCCGGACCTTCCTGATGCAGGGTTCCCCACCTGCGGTGATCACGCAGGGAGAGGAATGTGCGACTTGGCGTCATTCTGTCGCCATCGCCTCTAGGCCCACGCGCTCATTCGTTCTAAAGTCGGTTGCACGGCCCAAGCCCCCGGCCATGTCGACCATTCCGCAATTCGGGAATGGTCCCCGCACCTCCCGCGCCGGCGCCGGGTTTCTCCCGCAGCTCGTGCGCGCGCGGTCGAGGACCAGCCCGGTCGGCGGCTCCGGGGGGAGCGGGCCGCCGACCGGGCCAGGTACGGGTCGCGTACCGGGACCGGGACTTCTCGGCGCCGTCACGCGCTCACATCGGTGAGGTACGCGGAGACGATCACGTTCGCCGTGTAGGTGCGCGCGTTCTTGTCGAAGGTGCCGCCGCAGGTGATCAGGCGCAGCTCCGCGCGGCCGTCCTCGCGCGGGCCGTACGCCTTCTTCGCGTCGAAGCGGTCGCGGTCGACGACCTGTACGTCCTCCACCGTGAACTCGGCGACCTTGCCGTCGTCCCGGGAGACCTCGACCTTCTCGCCGGGGCGCAGGGTGCTGAGGTCGTAGAAGACGGCGGGCTCGGTCTCCGTGTCGACGTGGCCGACGAAGAGGGCCGCGCCGGGGGCGCCGGGGCGGGTGCCGCCGCCGTACCAGCCGACGGTGCCGGACTGCGCGAAGGGCGGCGGGTCGATCGCGCCGTCGCCGTCCAGGCCGCGGGCCGTCACCGGGGCCCGCACCTTCAGCGAAGGCACGTCGACGCGCTCGGGCCGCGCGGCCTCCAACGGCTCGTGCGCGGGCGGAAGTTCGACGCCGAGGGGGCGGCCGACCGCGGCGACGTCGCCCGTGGCGGGCGCGGACAACCCGCCGCGCAGGCCCGCGATGTCGCTGCCCCAGAGGCAGAGGCCGACCAGGAGGACCGCCCAGGCGACTCCGGTCAGGAGCCGTCCCGACCCGGAAGCGCGTTCGGCGCCGGACATGGTGGCGTCCCGCCCGTCACTCGGAGCGGCGTCGGCGGACGCTGCGGAACGCCACCGCGACGGCGGCGACCCCCGCGAGGATCAGGCCGATCACGGCGTGCCGGGTGCCGGGCCCGGCCTCGTTCGCCTCCGCGGTCGCGGCGGTGGTCAGCTGCGCGGTGCCGCCGCCACCTGCCCGTACCGGGGAGACCGGGTCAGGGTGGTGCCGCTCGATCCGGACGGTGCCCGCGCTCTGGTGCGGGTGGCCGTCGCAGGTGACCGTGACGTCGTAGGTGCCGGAGACGTCGTGCTTGATCCGGGCGCTGCCGCTGAGCGCGTACTTGTCGCCGTCACGGCCGGTGAGGTCGGCGTCCCCCTCGAAGGCCCCCGACCCCGCCGTACCGGTCGTGCCGCTGCAGCCCGTCACGCTCACCTCCACGGTGGCGCCGGGCGCGGTGCTTGCCGGGGAGACGGTGGCCCGTACGGAGCCGTCCTCGTGGGCCTGGGCCGCGCCTGCGGGCAGGACGACCGCCAGGGCGACGGCCACTCCTGCCCCACGGAGAGCAAGGGAACATATACGCATCGTGAACCTCCATCTACGAGGTTCACTCGGCGCGGGCGGCTCCGCATCTTGATGCGGCAAACGGGCGGCGGCCCGGTCGGGCCCGGTCCGGTCAGACGCGGTCCACCAGGTCGGCGATGGAGTCCACGACGTTCGAGGGCCGGAACGGGTGGTGGTCGATGTCGGCCCGCGAGGTGAGGCCCGTGAGCACCAGGAACGTCTCCATGCCCGCTTCGAGTCCGGCGAGGACGTCCGTGTCCATGCGGTCGCCGATCATGGCGCTGGTCTCCGAGTGCGCGCCGATCGCGTTCAGCCCGGTCCGCATCATCAGCGGGTTCGGCTTGCCCGCGAAGTAGGGGCTCCGGCCGGTCGCCTTGGTGATCAGCGCGGCGACGGCCCCGGTGGCGGGCAGCGGGCCCTCGGTGGAGGGGCCTGTCTCGTCGGGGTTGGTGCAGATGAAGCGGGCCCCGCCGTTGATGAGGCGGACGGCCTTGGTCATGGCCTCGAAGGAGTACGTGCGGGTCTCGCCGAGGACCACGTAGTCCGGGTCGTGGTCGGTGAGGACGTACCCGATGTCGTGCAGGGCGGTGGTCAGGCCCGCCTCCCCGATGACGTACGCGGTGCCGCCGGGGCGCTGGTCGTCGAGGAACTTGGCGGTGGCGAGCGCGGAGGTCCAGATGTTCTCGACGGGCACTTCGAGGCCCATCCGGGTCAGCCGGGCCTGGAGGTCGCGCGCGGTGTAGATGGAGTTGTTCGTCAGGACCAGGAAGGGCTTGCCCGACTCGCGCAGCTTCTTGATGAAGGCGTCGGCGCCGGGGATCGGCACTCCCTCGTGGATGAGCACGCCGTCCATGTCGGTGAGCCACGATTCGATGGGCTTGCGCTCTGCCATGGGGTGCACTCCTGCGGTGTACGGGGTTGCTGGGGCGCCGGGACAGCGCTGTGCCGACGCCCACAGCCTAATCAGGAACCCGCGATCTTGACCCCGTCGATGGTCCAGTACCAGTTGTTGGCCCCGGTGTAACGGAAATGGACCTGGGCCTTCCGTGCACCCGCGGGGACCTGGAGCGCGATGTTCTCCACGACGGAGGGGGTGTCCGCCGTGTACGTCTTCACCGCCGTCGGCGTGCCGCCGTCGTAGGAGACGAGCACCTCGCCCTTCTGCGGGGCCTCGTGGCGGTAGTACGTCGTGTACGTGAGTGTCGCCCGCGCCCCGCCCCGTACGTCGTACGAGGGGCTGGTCAGCGTCGAGTCGAAGGTGCCCGAGACCGTCTTGTCGCTCCACTCGTCGCCGTCCGCGACCGCGAAGACGCCGCGGGCGCGGATGTTGTTCTCGCGCCGCTGGTCGCGCTCGGCCTTGGTCCAGAACTCGTCCGTCGTGAAGGACCAGCCGCGCCACTCGGTGACGCCGCCGGTGCCCATCCTCGCGTTGTCGACGGTCCAGCCGCTCGGCGGCGTGTGCGTGAAGCCGATGACGCCCGCGCCGATGCCGCCCTCGTCCACGGGGCCGCCCAGTGCCGGGCGCAGGGCGTCGAAGTCGTCGGGCCTCGGCTGCTGGACGGGGCGGCCGTCCAGGCCCCAGGCCGGGTCGATGGCGATGCCGAGGTGGGCGAGGGCGGTCGCTGCGACGTCGGGCATGCGGACGTCGTGGCGGACGGAGCCCGCGGTGATCGTGGGACCAGTGGCGATCAGGAACGTCTGCCGTTCGGCCCAGGTCGAGCCGCCGTGGCCGCCCGCGTCGGTGTGCCCGTGGTCGGCGGTGATCATGACGAGCCACTCCTCGTTCCCGTACGTGGCACGGGACTTGACGGCGGCGAGGAGCTGCCCGACCTGGGTGTCGACGCCGTGCAGCGCGTCGAGGTAGGCCTGGCTGGCCGCGCCGCTGTCGTGGCCCGCGTGGTCGACGTTGTCGAGCTGGACGAAGACCGCGTCGGGGCTGCCCTTACCGAGCTCGGCGACGGCGCGTGCCGTGGTGCCCGTGTCGTACTCGGCGGACGGCGTGGAGACCCGGGTGTCGACCTTCGCGGAGAAGATGATGTCGGTGATGGGGTTCCAGGACGCGACGGCGTACGTCCGCAGGCCGGGCCTGGCCGCCTCGACGCGGGTCATGAAGTCCGGGTAGGCGGCGAGCTGGTGGCCGGTGAACTCGTTGTTCACGACCTTGTGCTTGTCGGGCCAGACGCCGGTGATGAGGGTCGACCAGCCGGGTCCCGACGAGGTGGGGGCGAGGGGGTTGGCGTAGAGCGCGCTGGGCGCGGTGAGGCCCGCGGCCATCAGGCCCTTGAGGGTGGGGGTGTCCGCGTCCTTGACTCTGTTGAGCAGGGCGCCGTCGAGGCCTATGACGAGCACCTTGGGGGTCTTGGCGGCGGCTCTGGCGGCGGCCGCGAGGGGCCCTGCGGCGAGGGCGGCGGCCGCGGTGGAGACGAGCAGTGAGCGGCGGGTGATGCCTGACGACACGTGGTCCTCCGGAAGACGTGGTGGGGGGCGGTGCACGCCAACGCCCCCGGAGAACCAGGGGCGTTGGGTCCATACCCGTTATCTTTTCGCGACCGAACCCTCTGGGGCCAGGGGTGCGACGGTGAACTGTCAGCTACCGGTCGCCGACTTCCAGTCCTCCACGTACGACTGAAGGTTCTCGGAGACGTCCGCCCAGTCCGGCTCGAAGACCTCCACACCCTCGATGATCTTGTCGAGGGCGATGGCGTTGGCGTCGGTGGCCTTGACGTCCTTGCGGGCGGAGAAGCCGCCGCCGATCTCGCTGACCTGCCGCTGCGCCTCCTGGCCGAGCATGAAGTCGAGGAACTTCTTCGCGTTGGCGTTGTGCGGGGCCTTGCCGACGAGCCCGGCCGCGTAGGGCAGCGCGAAGGTGGTGGGCTTGTCCGGGTTCTTCGCGGTCGCCGGGAACCAGATGCCGAGGTTCGGCATGTCCTTGGACTGCGCGTAGTTCATCTGGACGTCGCCGTTGGCGGCGAGCAACTCGCCCTTGTCGACCTTGGGCGCGAGCTTGCCGGTGGAGGCGGACGGGCCGACGTTGTTGGTCTGCAGCTTCTTCAGGTACTCCATCGCCGGTTCCTTGCCGCCGAAGTCGTGCATCGCCTTGATGAGCACGGCGGTGCCGTCGCCCGCGACGCCGGGCGTGGAGTACTGCACCTTGTTCTTGTACGAGCCGTCGGTGAGGTCCTCCCACGTCCTGGGTGCCTTGCCGCCGCTCAGCTCCTTCTTGTTGTAGATGAACCCGAAGTAGTTCTTCACCACGGAGGTCCACTTGCCGTCGGCGGCCTTGTCGGCGCCGTCGACCTGATCCGAACCCTTGGGCTCGTAGGCCTTCAACAAGCCCTTCTCATCGGCCTGCTGGATGAAGGGCGGCAGGGTGATGAGGACGTCGGCCTGCGTGTTGGACTTCTCGCGGACGGCGCGCTGCACCATCTCGCCGGAGCCGCCCTCCACGTAGTTCACCTTGATGCCGGTCTTCTTCTCGAAGTCCTTGAAGACCCGGTCGTACCAGCCGTCGCCGTTCTCACCCTTGAGGCCGTCGGCGCTGTAGACGGTGACGACCTTCTCGTCGGACGCGGCGGAGCTGCCGCCGCACGCGGTGAGGGATCCGGCGAGGACGAGGCTGCCGGTGACGGCGGCGACCGTGCGGACGTGGCGGACTCGGATAAGGCGTGACATGACGTTTCGTACTCCTTGAAGACTTGAAGAGCCGTGGGACAGGACGGTTTTCAGCGGTAGGAGGCGCGGGTGCGGATGCGGGAGACGGCCAGCAGGACGAGCAGCGTGGCCGCCATCAGGACCGCCGCGACGGCAGCGCCGGTGAAGGTGGAGCCGCGGTCGGTGGCCGCGTAGATCTGCACGGGCAGCGGCATCCAGTCCGGCGGGTAGAGCATCATCGTGGCGCTCAACTCGCCCATGGACAGCGCGAAGCAGAGCCCGGCGGCCGCCGTCAGGGACGGCAGCAGGAGCGGCAGCTTCACCTTCCACAGGACGTACGAGGGCCGGGCGCCGAGCGAGGCGGCGGCCTGTTCGTACGCCGGGTCGAGACGCACGATGGCAGCCGAGACCGACTGGTAGGCGAACGCCGTGACGAGAATGGCGTGCGCGAGGATCACGATCGAGCTCGTGCCGTTGAGGATCATCGGCGGCTTGCTGAACGCGACGAGGACCGCGAGGCCGACGACCACGGACGGCACGGCGACGGGCAGCACGAACAGCGCGTCGAGGAGCTTCTTGCCGCCCCTCTTCATCGAGGCCCCCGCCAGCGCGGCCCAGGACCCGACGGTGAGCGCGAGCAGGCTCGCGGCGACCGCGGTGACCAGGCTGGTGGTGAGGGCCCGCAGCGAGTCGCCGCGGGTGGCCGACGCGTAGTGCTCACCGGTGAAGCCGGACGGGAAGGCGCCCGACCAGTGCTCGGAGAACGACGCCATGAGGATCACGAGCAGCGGCAGCGCGAAGAGCGGCAAAAAGAGCACGAAGAACAAGGCCCAGGTGGCCCACTTCCCCTTGCGGCTATGCACCAACACGACGGCTCACCACCCGGTAGAGGCCGTAGAGGCCCACGGAAATCGCGATGTTGACGACGGCGACGACGCACGCCGCCGGATAGTCGGACTCGAGGATCGCCTTGCTGTACACGAGCATCGGCAGGGTCGTGACCCCTTTCGCCCCCGTGAAGAGGACGATCCCGAACTCGTTCAGGCACATGACGAGGACGAGGCTGCCGCCGGCGGCGAGCGCGGGCAGCGCCTCGGGCAGGATGACGCGGCGCACGATGCGGGCGGGCCGGGCGCCGAGGCTGGAGGCCACCTCGATCTGCGCGGTGTCGATCTGCGAGAACGCGGCGAGCAGGGGCCGCATCACGAAGGGCGTGAAGTACGTGATCTCGGCGAGCAGCACGCCCCACGGCGTGGTCAGGAACTGGAACGGCCCCTCGGCGGCGCCCGTCGCATCCGTCCACACGCCGTTCGCCATGCCCTTGGTCCCGTAGATGAAGAGGAGGGCAAGGGTGATCAGGAAGGACGGAAAGGAGAGAAAGACATCGATGAACTTCGCGACGGCCTTCCCGCCGGGGAACGGCACGAAGGCGATGACCAGCGCGAGCGCGAACCCGAGGACGAGACATCCCACGGTCGCCCCGAGCGCCAGCCACACGGTGGTCCCGAGCGCCTCCCGGAACGCCTCCGAGGCGAAGACGTCGGAGTAGGGCTGCAGCGAGGTCCCACCGGTGTCGGGCTGCAGGGACTGCTGGACGACGAGGAAGAGGGGATAGAGGAAGAAGACGCCGAGGAGGGCGACGGGGGGCAGGGCCCATACGAACGCGGGTGCTTTGCGGGTCCGGTGCCCGGCCTCGGTTCGGGTACCGCCCACCCGTGCCGGTTCGCTCGAAGCGAGGCGTTCCGCGGGACTACCCACCGGTCACCCCTCCGGCAAGGAGCACCGCATCCTCGGGCGCGAAGTGGACAGTGACCGTGTCCCCGATGGCGGGCGGCGTCCGCAACTCACGGACGTCCGCCTTGACCCGCTCCCCCGCGACATCGACGTACAACCGGTGGGTGGCGCCCCGCCACTGGACCTCGGTGACCCGCCCGGTGAGGGCGTTCGGCCCCTCCCCGAGCCCCACCAGATGCGGCCGCACGCACAGCGTGGCCGTCACCCCGGCGGCCACGCCCCCCGTGTCGACCTTGAGCCCGGTCCCGCCGAGGGTGACCCCCGCCGCTCCCACCGTCACCGCGAGGAGGTTCGCGTTGCCCACGAAGGACGCGGTGAACTCCGTGCGAGGCGCCCGGTAGAGCTCCTGCGGCGTCCCGCAGTCCTGCAGCCGGGCCCGGTCCATGACGGCGATCCGGTCGGCCAGGGTGAGCGCCTCGACCTGGTCGTGGGTGACGTACAGGATGGAGACGTCCGGCAACTCCCGGTGCAGCCGGGCGAGTTCCGCCAGCATGCCGGACCGCAGCTGCGCGTCCAGCGCGGACAGCGGCTCGTCGAGCAGCAGCACCCCCGGCCGGATGGCGAGCGCCCGCGCGATGGCGACCCGCTGCTGCTGCCCGCCGGACAGCTCGCGCGGATACCGCTTGGCGTACGCGGCCATCCCCGTCATCTCCAGGGCCTCGGCGACCCGCCCGGGGATCTCGCCCTTGGCCGCCTTCTGCGCCTTCATGCCGAAGGCGACGTTGTCCTCGACGCGCAGGTGCGGGAAGAGCGCGTACTGCTGCACGACCATGCCGATGCCCCGCTGGTGCGGCGGCAGGCCCGTGACGTCGCGCTCCCCGATGAACACCCGCCCGGACACGGGCCGCACGAACCCCGCGACGGCCCGCAGCGCGGTGGTCTTGCCGGACCCGGAGGGCCCGAGCAGCGCCATGACCTCGCCGGGCTCGACGGTCAGGTCGAGGGAGTCGAGGACGGTGTTCCCGTCGTACGCGACACTGACCCGGTCGAAGCGGATACCGCTGCCCATCAGCCGTCTCCCCGGAGCACGGCGGGCAGTTCGGCGACGGAACCGAGCACGTGGGTGGCGCCCGCCTCGCGCAGCGCCGGGCCGCCGTGGGCGCCGGTCAGCACGCCCGCGACGACGGAGGCGCCGGAGCGTACGCCGCTGAGCATGTCGTAGACCGTGTCGCCCGCGACCGCGACGTCCCGCACGCCGTCCACGGCGCCGGTCCGCAGGAAGGCGCTGAGCACCATGTCCGGGTAGGGGCGCCCGCGGCCGCCCGCGTCGGCGGGGCACAGGGTGAGGCCGACCAGGTTCCGCCAGCCCAGCGCGTCGAGGATGGCGTTCTGGGTGACGCGGGCGAATCCGGTGGTCAGGACGACGGTCCTGCCGTCGTCCGCCAGCTCCTCGATGGCCTCCCGCGCGCCGGGGACCGGGGCGATGCGGCCGCCGTCCACCAGCCTCCCGTACGCCGTCTCGAAGGCGGTGTTGGCCTGCTGCGCGAGCTTCTCCTCGCCGAACAGGTGCCGGAAGACGGAGATCTTCGACTCGCCCATGGTGGCGCGGACGTACTCCAGTTTCGCGGCGTGGTCCGCCGAGTCGGGCTCGACGCCGAGTTCGCGCGCGGCGGCGGCGAAGGCCTGCTCGACGAGGCCTCCGTCGGCGACGGTGGTGCCCGCCATGTCCAGTACGACGAGGCCCGTACGGTGCGTGCTCAATTCGTTCACCATCCCAGTTGGTCCGCGGTCTGCTCGGCGATGGCGGGCGAGCAGGTCATGCCGCGCCCGCCGGGCCCGGTGACCAGCCACACGCCGTCCCGCACCTGCTGGCGGTGCACGACACGGCTCGTGTCGACGCACTGCGCGTACACCCCGGCCCAGCGCCGCCTGATCTTCGGCAGCGGGCGGCCGAGGAAGCCCTCGACGACCTCGGTGAGGTGGTCGTAGGGGTCCTCGACGGTGTCGAAGGCGAAGGGGTGCTCGTACTCGTGGGTGTCGCCGATGGTCAGGCCGCCGTCCTTGCGCTGCACCATGAGCAGCTGCATCTTGTGCGCGGCGGCGGTCGGGGTCTGCGCCTGCCCGGCGTTGAGCGCGTCGAGGGCGTCCGACTTGTACGCCGGGTAGTAGCGGAAGCTGTCCGCGTCGGCGACGGAGGTGGTGAGCGGTTCACCGAGGGGCTCGGTCTGCATCATCTGCAGCCGCACGCGGCGCACGGGCAGGTCGGGTCCTGCCAGCTCGCGGACGAGCCCGCCGAGCCAGGCGCCGGTGGCGAGGACGACGACGTCACCCGTGTGCACGTCGCCGTGGTCGTCGCGCACGGCGCTCCCGCCGACGACCTCACGGACCTCGCGGCCCGGCAGGAAGGTGTAGCGGGGCGACTTCAACAGGGCTTCGCGCAGCCGCAGCTGGGCGGTGCGCGGCTCCACGGCCGCGTCCCGCTCGCACCACAGGGCGGCGCTGAACTCGCCGCGCAGGGCCGGGTTGAGGTCGCGCGCCTCCTCGGCGGTGAGCAGCTTGTAGCCGCGGGCGGCCGCGTCCGGGCGGGCGAGCGCCGCCTCGGCGACGGCGCGCTCGCGCTCGTTGCGGACGAGGGTGAGGGAGCCGTTGGCCCGGAAGCCGAGGCCCGGGACGCGTTCGCCGATGCCCTCCCACAGCTCGCGGGCGCGCAGGGCGGTGTCGAGCTCTTCGCCGCCCGCCCGGCCGCTCACCCATATCTGTCCGAAGTTGCGGAGCGACGCCCCGCGGGCCTCGCTCTCGCGCTCGATCTGTACGACCTCGTGGCCGCGCTCCACTGCGTGCCAGGCGTGCATGGTTCCCACCACGCCGGCTCCTACGACGATGACTCTCACGGCGGCAACGCTGCTGGGGGCCGGTGACTCGCGCGGGGCGGGTGGGCAACGGGACGGTGAACGGGCACCCAAGGTTGGACTAGACCCGTTATGTTTCTGTTACTTGAGCGGCGCTCTCCGCTTCGGGGAAACGGTTCAGCTCGAACCGAGATGGGTGGTGAAGGAGAACCGGTCCCCGCGGTAGAGGGTGCGTACGCGCTCCAGCGGCCGACCGTCCGTGTCCCGCGACAACCGGTGGATCAGCAGCATGGGCAGCGCGGGCGGCGTCCCGATGAGGAGCGCCTCGCGCGGAGTGGCGAGGACCGTCTCGATCCGCTCGTCGGCGTCCCCGAAGGAGATGTCGAGGCTGTCGCGCAGGTACGCGTAGAAGGAGGAGTCGGGCTCGAAGTCGGCGTCGAGCCGCGGCACGCGGGCCACGGAGACGTAGGTGCTCTCCAGGCCGACCCGCTCGTCGTCGGCGAGCAGCACGCGCTCCATGTGCCAGACGGGCTCGCCCGGTTCGGCACCGATCTCGGCGGCGAGCGGGGCGGGGCAGGGGAAGCGGTCGAGGGAGATGAGATGACGGCCGGGCGTACGTCCCTGGCGCCGCACGCCTTCCGTGTAGCTCGCGAGCGACAGCGGCTGCTCCAGCTTGGGACCTGCGACGACGGTGCCGCGCCCCTGCCTGCGCAGCCGCCCCTCCAGGAGCAGTTCGCGCAACGCCTGCCGCACGGTCTCCCGCGCCACTTCGTACCGCTCGGCGAGGTCCCGCTCGGTGGGCAGCGCCTGCCCGTCCCCCAACTCCTCGATGAGCGCCGCGATCCTGGCCTTCACGGCGTAGTACTTCGGGATGCGCCCGTGCTCGGGAATGCCGGACCGGATGGGCGCGCCCGGCGCCTGCTCCAGGAGGTGGGCGGGAAGCTGGGGGGAGGCGTGCGGGGAGGCGGGTACGGGGTTCGGGTTGTCCACCTGGGGATGTTCGCAGACGTACGTGAACGGGTGGGTGAACGCGGGGTGGCGGGGGGAGTTGAGGGGGGGCGGCGGGGGGATCGTTCAGCGCTTCCCCGCCGCGCGCAGGCGATGCGCCCCCACGGCGAGGGCGCCCGCGCCCAGGAGGACGGCGCCCACGGCGAGTCCCACGCCGAGCGGGGTGCCGGGCCCGGTCTCGGCGAGCTCTTCGAGGCGCCCGGCGGACGGGCTGCCCGAGGGGACGACCGCGCCTTCGGGTGCGATGTCGAAGGGGTAGTTGTTGGATTCGCCGACCCAGTCGCCGTCGTCGTCCCTGCGCTGGACGAGCGCGGCGGATGCCACTACGTGGTTGGTCGCGGTGCCGTCGGCGAAGGCGAGGCGGACCTTGACGGTGACGGTGCGGCCGGGGCCGACGGTGAACCCAGGGAAGCCGCCGCCGAAGACGCCGATGTTCTCGCCCCGCGCGGTCTTCTGAAAGGCCACGGTCCGCTCGCGCTTCCCGTCGTCGAACTCCAGGCGGACCTGCCGAGCCTTCAACGTCCGCTCCTGGTCGACGAGGACGAGGATCGGGTGGATGTTGCCGCAGGTCTCGTCGGTCGCGTTGGTGAGGTCGAGCGTCCACTCCTGGCGCTCGCCGCCGGGCTCGTAGGCGGCGGGCCCCCGGTGGATGCGGGTGTCGAGGGGGAAGTCGGCACGGTCGCCGGAGGCGCAGGTGGGGTGGTCGGCGGCGCGTCGCGCGACGGCGCCCCTTCGGGCAGCGCCGCAGGGGGCCTCCACAGCCCCCACCCCACCCCTCGGCTCCACCCCCGCGCAGACCCGGCCGCCGTCCCGCACCCCGCCCCCGGCGGCCCCCGCGGACACCCCGCCAACGGCGACGGGTGCGAGGGCGGCGACTGCGGTGGTGATGCCGAGGGCGAGAGGCCTGCGGAAGCGCATGAAGAACCGAACCTTTGCTGAGCGGGCAACGGCGAACGGGAGCCGCGTGCGAGGAGCGGGGCCCGGGAGCCGGACGGGCAGGGGGACGGGCAAGGGGGGGCAGGGGAGACAGAGGGACGGACAGGGCGACGGGCAGGGGACGGGGGCCCGGGGCGGAACCGGGGGAACGGTCCTCGCGCCATGGGCCGAGACCCTGCCACCTCCACCCCGCCCCGCCGTCCCGCCACCGCCCGATAGGACCGATCGGCCCGCCGGAGTCCCCTCAATCAGGCGAGATTCCCCGCCCCGCGCATTGCGCTCCGCTCAGCCCAGGCGGGCGGGAAAGGCCACGTCCGCGCGGCCGAAGACGGGCGCGAGGACGAGCTGGGCCGCACCCTCCGCGACGGCGCGCTCCCCGCCGGGGGCGAGGCTCACCGGCACAGGAACCGGCACCGCCCCTCCCCCGCCCCCGCGCCGCACCCGCGCGGCGACGACCGCGCCTACCTCTCGTACGAAAAGGTCCTGCTCGGCGAAGACGGTCCGGCCGCCGAGCAGGACACGGTCGATGTCGAGGAGGCCGACGAGGTTGCCCGCGGCCGTGCCGAGCACCCGCGCCGCCTCCTCGAACTCGCCCCGGGCGACGGCCGCGAGGCAGAGCGCCTCGACGCACCCACGGTCCCCGCACTCGCACCGCGGACCGTCCAACTGCAGCACCTGATGCCCGAATTCGCCCGCACCCGTACGGGCACCGCGATGGAGGGCGCCCCCGAGCACGAGCCCGGCACCGAGCCCCGTGCCCAGATGAAGGTAGGCGAAGGAGTCGGCCGCGCCCGCAAGGGCGAGGCCAAGCGCCGCGGCGTTGGTGTCCTTGTCCACCGCGACGGGCAGCCCGAGCCGTTCCGCGAGCACGTCGCGCAGCGCGAACCCGTCCCACTCCGGAAACCCGGTGACCCGGTGCAGCACGCCCTCGGCGTGATCGAGCGGCCCGGGCAACGCGACCCCGACCCCGGAAACCGGCCAAGCACCCCCATCACCGCCCTCCCCACCCTCCCCACCCTCCAGAAGCTCCCGCACCTCCCCAGCCGCCGCCTCGACCACCGCCTGCACGCCCGCGCCGAAGGCGAGCGGGGCGCGGCGTTCGGCGACGACCGTGCCGGTCAGGTCGACGAGGACGGCCGTCAGCTCGTCCCGGTCCAGGTGGAGGCCGACCGCGTGGCCCGCCGCGGGGACGAGGCGGAGCACGGTGCGGGGCTTGCCGCCCGTCGAGGCACGGCGCCCCGCCTCCGCGGCAAGCCCCTCCGCCCGCAGCCTCGCCGTGATCTTGCTGACCGCCTGCGGAGTGAGCCCCGTGCGCTCGGCGAGTTCCAGACGGCTGATGCCAGACTCGCCCGCCGCGCGCAGCAGATCGAGCACGAGCGCGGCGTTGTGCCCGCGCAGCACTGGCAGGTTCACTCCGGGGTTTGCCCTGTTCACGTACGACTTCACGCCCCCATTGTCCCGCCCGCTTGCACTTTGGCAACACCGTTGCTTAAGTGGAGAGCATGACTGGTACAGGCTCCACGCGCCCCTCCGCAGGCTTCCCCCTCCGCGTCGGCCTCGTCGGGTACGGCCTCGCGGGCTCCGTCTTCCACGCCCCGCTGATCGCCGCCACCGAGGGCCTCGTCCTCGACACGGTCGTGACGTCGAACCCCGAGCGGCAGGCTCAGGCCCGCGCCGAGTTCGGCGACGACCTGCGCTGCGCCGACTCGGCCGACGAGCTGTGGGACCGCGCGGACGAGCTGGACCTGGTCGTCATCGCCTCCCCGAACAAGACGCACGTGTCGCTGGCGACCGCCGCGCTCAAGGCGGGCCTGCCAGTCGTCGTGGATAAGCCCATCGCGGGCACCGCCAGCGAGGCGCGCGAGCTCGCGGCGCTCGCGGACGAGCGCGGGCTGCTCCTGTCCGTCTTCCAGAACCGCCGCTGGGACAACGACTTCCGTACGCTGCGCAAGCTGCTCGCCGACGGTGAGCTCGGCGACGTATGGCGCTTCGAGTCCCGCTTCGAACGGTGGCGGCCGCAGCCGAAGGGCGGCTGGCGCGAGTCCGGCAACCCGGAGGAGATCGGCGGCCTCCTCTACGACCTGGGCAGCCACGTCGTCGACCAGGCCCTGGTGCTCTTCGGCCCCGTCGTGAGCGTGTACGCCGAGTCGGACGTCCGCCGCCCGGGCGCGGAGGCCGACGACGACACGTTCCTCGCCCTCACCCACGCGAACGGCGTCCGCTCGCACCTCTACGTGAGCGCCACGACGGCCCAGCTCGGCCCGCGCTTCCGCGTGCTCGGCTCCCAGGCGGGGTACGTGAAGTACGGCCTCGACCCGCAGGAGGCGGCCCTGCGCGACGGCAAGCGCCCCGCGTCCGACGGCCCCTGGGGCGTGGAACCGGAGTCGCTGTGGGGCCGGGTCGGCTCCGGCGAGTCCCCCCTGACCGGCGGCGGCCGCCCTCTGCCGACCCTGCCGGGCGACTACCCCGCGTACTACGCGTCGGTGGCCGCCGCCCTGCGCGGCACCGGCGAGAATCCCGTCACCGCGCACGAGGCGGCCGCGGCCCTGGACGTCCTGGAAGCGGCGCGCCGCTCGGCCCGCGACGGCGTGACGGTGACCCTGTGACCACCACCCCCTCCACCGCGTACACGCCCCCCGGCGCCCCGGCCATCGACGAACTGGAGGCCCAGGAAAGCCGCTTGGTCCTCCCCCACTTCACGCACGACGACGCGTGGACACTGGGCACCCTCCTGGTGGAACTGGCCCGCGAACGCAGCGCCCCCGTGGCGATCGACATCCACCGCGGCGGCCAACAGCTCTTCCACGCGGCCCTGCCCGGCTCGACCCCGGACAACGACGCCTGGATCAACCGCAAACGCCGCGTGGTGGAGCGCTACGGCTGCTCGTCCCTCCTGGTCGGCTCCCGCTTCCGCGCCAAGGGCACGACGTTCGAGGACTCCTCCCGCCTCGACCCCGACGTGTACGCGGCCCACGGGGGCGCGTTCCCGATCGCGGTCGAGGGCGCGGGGGTGATCGGCGCGGTGGTGGTGTCGGGGCTGCCGCAGGTGAAGGACCACGCGTTGGTCGTCGAGGCGCTGGAACGCTTCATCACCGGCTGAGCGGCACGGCGGCGCCCCTGTGGAACCAGAGCTGGAACCAGGACTGGAACCAAGACCGGAGCCAAGACCGGAGCCAAGACCGGAACCAGGGGCGCCTGGCGCAATTCACAAGGAGGGACGGAACCTCACGGCGTCACGGCGCTACGCGTCCTTCAACTCCTGCCGCTGCCGCCCCAGCCCCCCGATCTCCAGCTCCACCACATCGCCCGCCCGCAGATACGGCTTCGGCTCCGGCTGGCCCATCGCCACGCCCGCCGGTGTGCCCGTGTTGATCACGTCGCCCGGGTAGAGCGTCATGAACTGGCTTACGTAGCGCACCACTTCCGCGACCGGGAAGATCTGTTCGGCGGTCGTGCCGTCCTGCTTCAGTTCGCCGTTGACCCAGAGCTTCAGGGAGAGGGCCTGCGGGTCGGCGATCTCGTCCGCGGTGACCAGCCAGGGGCCCAGCGGGTTGAACGTCTCGCAGTTCTTGCCCTTGTCCCAGGTGCCGCCCCGCTCGATCTGGAACTCCCGCTCGGACACGTCGTGCGCCACCGCGTACCCCGCGACGTGCGCCAGCGCCTCCTCGTGCGATTCCAGGTAGCGCGCCGTACGTCCGATGACCACGGCGAGCTCGACCTCCCAGTCCGTCTTGACCGAGCCGCGCGGCACCAGGACGGTGTCGTCGGGGCCGACCACCGTGTCCGCCGCCTTGAAGAAGACGACCGGCTCGGCGGGCGGCTCCGCCCCCGTCTCGCGGGCGTGGTCGTGGTAGTTGAGGCCGATGCAGACGACCTTGCCGATGCGCCCGACCGGCGGGCCGACGCGCAGCCCGTCCGCGTCGAGAACGGGCAGGTCACCGGCGTCGGCAGCGGCCCGTATCCGGCCCAGTGCGTCCGCGTCGGCGAGCACCGCGCCGTCGATGTCGGCGACCACCCCCGACAGGTCCCGAAGAGTTCCCTCGGCGTCGAGGAGCGCCGGACGCTCCGCACCGGACGTACCGACTCGCAGCAGCTTCATGGTCAGACTCCATTCCTTCGGTAGCCCGGCCGATGGGTTGCGGCCATCGGAGGTTTGGTCGATCGTCCAAGGTCCGAGTGCGGTATGCAATACCCGGTTCACGTACTGGACCGTTACCCGGCGGTAGCCAGGACCCCCGCCCCGCCCGGCATGTCCCGGTACAGCACCGCCCGCTCGACCGCGCTCCACGTCGTACTGGTCACCACGTACAGCGCTGCGGCCAGCGGCACCACCGCCACCGTGAACAGAGTCATGAACGACATCAGCGGCATCACCTTCGCGATCGCCCCCATGCCCGGCACCTGCTGCTCACCGCTCTGCTGCGCGGGCGGGTTGGCGGCCATCTGCGCCTTGGTGCGCCGGTAGTTGAACGTGGCGACGGCGGCGACGATCACGAAGAGACCCACGTAAACCAGGCCCTGTGCGCCGAAGACCCCGCCGTCCGCCAGCGCGTCCTTCCACCGGCCGCCGAGCGGCGCGGCGAAGAGGGTGTGGTCGAGGAGCGTGTTGGCGTCGCCGCCGATGCTGGAGCTGGAGAAGAGGTGGTAGAGGAGGAAGAACGCCGGGAGCTGGAAGAGGCTGGGCAGGCACCCGGAGAGCGGCGACACCTTCTCCTTGCGGTGCAGTTCGAGGACGGCCTTCTGCAGCTTCTCGGGGTTCTTGCCGTGCTTCTTGCGCAGCTCCGCGATCTGCGGGTTGAGCTTGGCGCGCGCCTTCTGTCCGCGGGCCGATGCGCGCGAGAGCGGGTGGACGAGGAGCCGTACGCAGGCGGTGAACAGCACGATCGCGGCGGCGGTCGCCGAGGCGTGGAAGAGCGGGTCGAGCAGGTCGGCGATGCGCCCGACCAGCTCGGCGAACAGGGACATGAAAGCGGACATGGAGAAGGCCTCCGGGGTCTCGTCGTGCCGTGGGAGAAGGAGCGACGGACAGCGAGGGCTGCCGTCGCGTCGGCGTGACGACCCGCGAGGGGGACTCAGAAAGAGCGCCTCAGGAAAGATCCCGGGAAGGGAGCCTCAGGGCAAGGTGCCTCAGGGCAAAGTGCCTCAGGACAAGGAGCCTCAGGATGCTGGGCGTGATCCCCTACGCGGCCGTCAGGACGAGACGGCCGGGTGCTCGGGGGCGCCTGCGGCCCCTGGCGTCGGGGTCGCGTTGAGGCAGGAAGGCGGTACGCATCTCGCGGTCGCGGATGGCCGTGCGCACTCTGGTGCGGGGCACGGCGGGCGCGCAGCGCGCGGCGATCACGGAGCAGGCGGCGAGCGCGGAGCCCGCGGCGGCGGTCGCGGCGAGCGCGACGGCGGAGGCGAGGCCTCCGGTGTCGACGAGGACGACTTCGACGAGGAGGAACAGGAGGAGCAAGGCGGGGCGCGCGGCCGTCTTCCAGTTCTTCCAGCCACGGATCACGTCGTGCATCACCGTCCCCCTCCTCTCTTCACGCTCGCGCTCGAACACTCTTCGTCGTACTGCCGTTATACAGGATCCACTTCGACCGGCTGAAGCAGCCTGCGGGGCCGGGCCAGCGCGCGACTGACCGGATCCGCCGGGTCCGGATCGAGCCCGGGGCCCGGCAGCATCTCGACGTCCCCGACGGGGACGAGGCCGCCACAGGCCGGGCAGTCGCCCCCGGCGCCCAGCTCGGTGCCGCACGCCGCGTGCCGGAAGTAGCGCGGCGGCTTGGTGCCTGCGATGTGGTCGCGCCCCCACACCCCGAGCGCGCGGAGCACCGGCCACAGGGCCTCGCCGCGCTCCGTCACCACGTACTCGTGCCGCCTCGGCGCCTCGGGGCACGGCCGTTTGTCGAGGACGCCCGCGGCGACGAGCGTCTGCAGGCGGGCGGCGAGGACGGCGCGCGGGATGCCGAGGTGGACGAGGAAGTCGTTGTACCGCCGCACTCCATAGAGGGCGTCGCGGACGATGAGCAGCGTCCAGCGCTCGCCGACCACCTCCAGGGCGCGGGCCATCGCGCACTCCTGCGCGGCGTAGTCCTTGCCGAGAGCCATGACCCCACTCTAACCACTTTTCCCGTACGAGGTTCAGTGAATGAACTCCGAATGCTACGGTCGTCACACTCGCCGAGTTCAATGACTGAACCTCGAAGGGCTCCACCATGTCCACCCGCCTCGCCCGCACCTCCACCGCCCCGGCACCGGCCACTCCGGCACCGGACGCCCCCGCACCCCCGTCCGGCGCCCCGCACGCCCGCGCCACCCTCGCCGTCACCAGCGCCGCCACGGCCGTGACCCTGATGACGTACACGGCGCCGATGATCACGCTCCCCGACACGGCCGCCGCCCTGCACACCCCGCTCTCCGCCCAGGCCTGGCTGCTCAACGGCACACCGCTCGGTCTCGCCGCGGTGCTCCTGGTCGCGGGGAGCCTCGCCGACGACTACGGACGGCGGCGGATCTTCCTCTCCGGCACGGTCGCGCTCGGCATCACCGCCGCGCTCTCCGCGCTCGCCGGGTCGACCTGGCTGTTCACACTGGCCCGCCTGGCCCAGGGCGCGGCGAGCGCGGCCATCCTCGCGAGCAGCCTCGGCCTGCTCGTGCACGCGTTCCCCGCGGGCGCCGGGCGGATCAGGGCGACCGGCATCTGGGGCGCCTTCGTGAGCGGCGGCATCGCGGCGGGCCCGCCGGTCGCGGGGGCCCTGGCGGGAGCGGGCCCGGACGGCTGGCGCTGGGCGTACGCCGCCCTCGGCGCCGCCGCCCTCGCGGTCGCCGCCCTCGCCCCCCGCGCGCTGACCGAGTCCCGCGCCGCGCGCCGCGGCCGCCCGGACCTGGCGGGCGCAGCCACCCTCGGCCTGGCCCTGACGGCACTGGTGGCCGCGCTCACCCTGGGGCGGGACGGCTGGCTGCGCGCGCCCGTGGCGGCGCTCCTGGCCGCGGCCGCCGTGCTGCTCGCCGCGTTCGTGGCGGTGGAACACCGCGTCCGGACCCCGATGCTCGACCTCGCCCTGCTGCGCCGCCCGCTGTTCCTGGCCTCGACGACGGGCGCCCTGTTCACGGGGTTCTCCGTGATCGGCCTGTTCAGCTACCTGCCGACGCTGCTCCAGCACACGCTGGGCCTCTCCGTCATGAGCACGGCCTGGCTGCTCGTGATCTGGTCGGGCACGTCCTTCGTGGCGGCGCTGCAGGCCAGGCGGCTCGCGGGCCGGGTCTCGGCCCGCCACCAACTGGCCGTCGGTTTCGCCCTGCACGCCGTCGCCGCCGTGACGATGCTGGGCGCGGCCTCCTCGGGCTCCTGGACCCGGCTGCTGCCCGGCCTCCTCGTCTCCGGCGCGGGCAGCGGCCTCCTGAACGCGGCGCTCCCGCTGCTCTCGGTCGAGTCCGTGCCTGCCGAACGCGCCGCGATGGGCTCGGGCGCCAACAACACGGCGCGCTACGTCGGTTCGGCCGCGGGCGTCGCCCTGATGATCGCGGTGTCGACCTCGACGGACGACCTCGCGCACGGCGCGAACCTCGCGATGACGGTCTCGGCCTGCCTCGCCGTGCTCGCGGCGGTCACCGTGCTCATGCTGCGGGAGCGGAACCACTCCCCCCGGCAGGCCTGACGCCCCGGGCGGGCCCGGCCTCCGCCTCGTCGAGCTCGTCGAGTTCGTCAAGGGGATCGCGCGCGAGGACCTCGTCGTCCGGCCGCCCGTCGGCGCGGTCGGCGGGACCCGCGTACGACACCACGAGCGCGACCGCCAGATTCGCGGCGAGCGCGACGATCCCCGCGTTCACCCCGAAGACGGGATCGTGGTCGCTGAAGACGAGGGCGCACACGATCCCCACCCCCACGACGAGCCCGCTCAACGCCCCGGCCAGCGTCAGCTTCCGCCACACCAGGCCGAGCAGCAGGATCGGTACGAGCTGGGCCATCCCCTCGTACGAGATGAGCGAGAGTCGTACGAGGGTGTTGGGCGCCCCGTACGTCATCGCGAGCGCGAGGGCTCCCGCCACGACGACCACCGCCTGCGAGGCGAGCTTCTGCCGCTGCGGGGTGCGCCACCGGGGCAGCAGCGACAGCACACTGCTGCCCCACATCGTCCCGATGACCAGCATGAACACGGCCATCGGCACGATGGAGGAGAGCGCGGCCGCGACACCGATGACGCCGACGGCCCACGCGGGCAGCGAGTCGACCACGAGCCTGAACAGCGCGAGGTTGGACTCGGCGCCGACGAGTCCCGGCACGACGAAGAGCGCGGCCATGCCGAGCAGCATGGGCACGAAGAGCAGCACGTTGTAGGCGGGCAGCCAGATGGCGTTGCGCCGCAGCCCGTCCGCGCTGCGCGCGCCCAGGTACCCGGCGACGGTGGTCGGGAAGATGACGACGGTCAACGCGTTGAGCAGCGACGTCGTGGCGAACCACGCCTCTCCGTAGGGGCTGCCTCCGCTGCCGGGGAGGGTAAGCCAGGCGCTCTTCTCGTGCACGATCCGGTCGAGGAACGGACCGTATCCGTCGAAGTAGTGCTGGGGTACGTAGAGGGCGAGGAAGGCGAGCGTCCCGACGACCAGCACGTCCTTGAGCACGGACACCCAGGCGCTCCCGCGCAGCCCGCTCACCACGACGAACCCGGTGGTGACCGCGAACCCGATGAAGTAGCCCCAGTTGAGGCTGATGGCGCCGTACGAGATGGTCGACACGACGACGCCCATGCCGGTGATCTGCAACTGGATGTAGGGCAGCAAGAAGACGGTGACGAGCAGCGCGACGCCGGCGCCGAGCCAGGGCCGCCCGTACCGGTGGGCGACCATGTCGGAGATGCTGACGAGCCCGTGCCGCCGGGCGTAGGCCCAGAGCATCGGTCCGACGACGTACCCCACGGCGTATCCGCAGGACATGTACGCGACGACGTACAGCACGGGAGCCCCGTAGTTGTACCCCCAGCCCGCGGCCCCCAGATAGCTGAAGCTGGTGTAGCCCTCCCCCGCCATCAGCACCCAGATGAAGACGGCCCCGAGACTGCGCCCGCCCACGGACCACTCGGCGATCCCGCCCTGCTTTCCGCGCCCGCGGACGGCGGCGAGGCCGAGGGCGACGGTGCCCGCCATGAAGACGGCGAAGACGGTGGTGGCGATGCCTCCGTCACTCATGCCGCACGCTCCGGCTTCTTGTGGCCGTCGCGCCTCGTGCGGCCGCCGCGGCTCTTGCGGTCACCTCTGTGGGCCAGCCACACGCAGACCGGCGTGAGCACCGTCGCGCACAGCAGCCAGAAGAACAGAAAGGGCAGCCCAAGAACCACGGGCCGCACGCGATTGGCGAACGGCAGCACCCCGAGATAGAGCACGAAGGGGCCGAGCAGCCAGAGGAGATGGGGACGTCGAGCGATCACGAGGCGACCTTAGCGGCTGCCTCCGTACTACCTGGGTCGCATGGACCGGAGCTTCCCCCACACGACGAGCCGGTACTTCGAGGTGTACTCGGGGGTGCAGGTGGTGAGCGTGATGTAGTACCCGGCCCGGCTGTACCCGTACCCCTTGCGCACGTCGCTGCGCGGCACGCTCCTGATGACGCCGCCGTCGTGGGCGGAGGTCCGCGCCAACGCCTTGTCGACGACGTACGTGTACACGGCGCCCTTGGTCTCCACGCTCACCTCGTCCCCGTCCCGCAGCCGGTTGATGTACCGGAACGGCTCGCCGTGGGTGTTGCGATGCCCGGCGAGCGCGAAGTTGCCGCCCTGGCCGGGCTGAGCGGTACGCGGATAGTGCCCGACGTACCCCTTGTTGAGCACGCCTCCCTTGCTCACGCCCTCGGCGACGGGAACGCGGATCCCGATCCGTGGAATGCGGAGGACGGCGTAGGCCTGGTCCCAGCGGGGTGCGGGGGCGTGGCGGACGGGTTGAGGCGCCCCGGCGACGGAGGAGCCACGCGCGCGCTCACGCCCGGCCCCCGAGGAGGCACCCCTACCTCCTCCCCCGTCCTCCTCCTGCGCCGCCCCCTCTCCCTCTCCCTCCCCCTCTCCCCCGGAACCGGACCGTCCCCACTCCTCCTCAAGGGCCTCGACCTTCTTCTCGGCGGCGGCGCGGGCCTGCCGATTGGTCCACCACAGCTGATGGGCGACGAGCAGCAGCAGTACGAGCCCGAGGGTGACGGCGACTTCGGCCCCGTTCCAGAGCAGGCGCACGCCGAGGGGGCGGGGCGGGCGGCGCCCTTGCTGCACGACAACCGGTACACGACCCGTTACGCGAACCCGCACAACGCCTCCTCCGCGCGATGGCCGCTCTCCGGCGCCATTCCTCCGGGCGCCCGGAGGATAGGCGCCCCACCCGCAACAATCCATGCCCGAAGCGGGGCGGGGCGGGGCAGGGGTGGGGCGAAGGCGGGCCGGGGGACCCACACCGACCCCCTCCTACAGGAGGCCCCCTCCGCAGTACCGTGTCCCGTATGCGCCCCGAGAAGCCTGCTGCTGCCGCCGACCACGTCGACGTCGACCACATCGCCGAAGCCGAGCGCCTGGAACGCACGGCCGACCTGTACCCGGAGGACGCCGAACAGCTCCTCCTCCAGGCCGCGGCCCACCTGGAACTGGCCGGCGCCCGCGACCGCGCGACGACGCTCTACGACAACCTCCTGTCGCCGTCGGCCCCCCACCCCCCGTCCGCCCCTCTCCTGATCCGCGCCCTGAAGGCGTCGAACCTCTGGGAGTACGGCCACGAGGCGGAGGCCCGCGCGATCATCGACGGAGTGCGCACGGCGGCCCCGCGGGACCCGGCACCGTGGGTGATCGTGGCGGAGTCACTGGAGTCGCACGACGAGCTGGAGCAGGCGCACGCCACCTTCACGGAGGCGGCAACCCTGCTGCTCCCCACCACGACGACCGAGCCTCCCTACTCCGCGCACCCCCTCCTCTTCGGCCGCCATCGCGTACGCCGCCTCCTGGGCGCGGAGCACGACGACTGGGACGCGATGGCGGACCGCGTCTCCACGGCCCCGGTCTCCCTGGACGAACTCCACGACCCGAAGCGGGTCTGGTCCCTGGGCTCGGAGAACCCCGCGGAGCTGCGCGCGGAAATCACCCGCATCCAGGCGGAGTTGGGCTCCTACCGCGAGGCCCTGTCCCGCCCCTTCCCGGTGGCGGTCCTGCACTGGCCGTCGACGGAACTCACCGAACTCCTGACGGCGTACCCGGCCCTGACCTCGGAGTACCCGTCCCACGAGGCGCACCTGTCGACCATAGAGTCGTCCTTGAGGGAACTCTCGGCCTCGGGCACCCCGAACCTGGGCATCGTCACGGGAACGGTCCCGTCCTACGAGGCCTTCGCCGCCTCGGAGGCCTCTTCCCCGGAGGACCCGTCACTCCTGCCCCAGTACGCGACGACGCTGGCGGCGCGGGGACGGGCGGTCTCTTGGCCGCCGGAGGGGGATGGGGGTTGCTGGTGTGGGTCGGGGCAGACCTACTCGTCGTGTCACGGGGCCACGGCGGATCCGGCCTAACGGAGCGCGCGCGCCGGGGACTTAGCCCAGGCCCTAGAACATTTCACGAATGAACTGGCCATCTTCCCGGTAGGCCAGCGAGATCCCCACTACGGCAAGGAGATCCCTGAGGTCGCTGCTAGGGGCCTCAGGGAGCAAGACAGCAAGTTTCGCGTCGCTCTCATCTATGTGTCGGCGATAGTCAAACAGTTGCCCAATTGCTTCCCTTATAGCCTTGCGTGTCGACGACCCTTTTGCCTCGTACAGGACGTTTTCAGTACTGTCGTAGAGATCCGTCCAGAAAGCCGCGGAGTACCCCTTAATCCGTATCCGGTGCCGAAAAACACCGTGGTTCTGAGCGATGAGGAACGACTCGTACGCCGTACGCAGGTCAGATTCCCGACGCACAGCCACTCCGGCCGGGGAGGCTGCACGCTCACCCTCCGCACTCCCATGCTTCTCCGTCGCCGCGAGGGAACTCTCCGTCTGTGAGGCGCCGAAGCGGTGCACCTCCGTCTTGGGGGAAGGGCCTATTCGGTCCGCCTTCCGCTGCTCGTGCTCTCCGAGCGGGCGCAGCCGGAAGACAACTACTTCCCTCATTTCACCCTTCGCGTCCTTCGCCCTGCGAAAGGTGAAGGGCTCGACCTCGTCGAGGGCGAACTCTCCTACATACCTCTGCCAAACGGCGCCGCTGCCCGCCCTCTTCCCATCGGCAACAAAGAGGTGCAACCTCTTACCTTTGCCGACATGGTTGGCCACGGTGCCGTTGTTTCCGCCGAGAGTCTGGTTTCCCAGCCGCCCTTGACCCGTGTACTCGAAGATCGCTCCCCGCTCATCTTCTTCTGCCAGCCATCCATCCTGGTAGCCGTTCTCTGCCGCCTTACTGTCATCAGAGAACAGGCGGACGTGTTCATTGTCCAGAGAGGAGAGGATTCCTCCCTGAATGCCCCCGCCGTACCTCGCCTTGAGGTCAGCACGGCTCACAACATCGCCAGGATTGATCATCCATTCGGTCATGTTCGGACGATACAAGTCGCCACTGACAACGGATCGCCCCTCCCTCGTGCCAGCCAGCACTCACGGAAGACCCTGTTATGACTTGTGCTGAGCGCACCGTTTCCCGTCTGAGACCAGAGGAGTCGCCGTGGCGGAGCCGCAAGACAGCGAGCAACCAGCAGGGGTGTACGAGAAGGTTGTGACCCTAGGCCTTCGAAGCGACCTCGATCGCCTAGAAGCCGCTGGCTGGAAGGCCATCGACGCCGAGGTCAGCGAAGAGTCCTCGCCCCACGCGCTCGCTCGCTATCTCAGTACGGCCATCGAGCACCGGCTCAGTCAACTCCCCCACGACAAGCGAGTTGCCGCGGCCAATCAGCTCATGGAGACCTTGGAGTCGGTTGCACCAGACGTGGGCACCACGTCGGCAGCGGGTCTCATCTCCGATGGCCCCCGCCAACTCCTCGCCCTCGCCGAGCAGGAAGCCGCAGGCGTCTACAGCCTTCGCCCGCTGACTCCGCTCTCCGAGACGGCACTCATCACCAACTCGCCTGAAGACCCCAGCCTCGGAGCAGAGCTTCGGGCCGAGCTAGCAACCGCTGATCGCATTGACCTGCTCTGCGCCTTCGTGAAGTGGTACGGCATCCGCGTCCTTGAAGACTCCTTGCGGGCCGCAGCCGAGCGTGGCGTTCCGATCCGTGTGATAACGACGACGTACATCGGTGCCACCGACCGCACTGCGCTCGACCGTCTCGTCCGGGACTTCGGCGCCGAAGTGAAGGTCAATTATGAGATCCGCTCGACACGCCTACACGCTAAGGCCTGGCTCTTCCGACGCAACACCGGCTTCGACACGGCATACGTAGGCAGCTCAAACCTCTCCAAGGCCGCGCTACTGGATGGGCTGGAGTGGAACGTACGCCTCTCAGCGATCGCCACACCGGCCGTACTGAACAAGTTCGAGGCGACCTTCGATGCGTACTGGAACGACATCGCCTTCGAAACCTACGCCCCCGACCGCGACGGCGCACGACTCGACATCGCCCTGCGTCAAGCTGGTGGAACCGGACGCGGCGAGGACATGCAGATCAATCTGTCTGGCCTTGAAGTGCGCCCGTATCCACACCAGCAAGACATGCTTGAACGCCTCCAAATCGAGAGGGAGTTGAGAGGCAGACACGAAAATCTACTGGTCGCCGCCACCGGCACCGGCAAGACCGTGATGGCCGCCCTCGACTACCGAAATCTACGCAAGAAGTCGGACGGCAAGCTCCCTCGCCTCCTGTTCATCGCACACCGCCAGGAGATCCTGCGACAGTCACTGCGCACATATCGTGAGGTGCTGGACGATGCTTCCTTCGGTGAACTCCTCTTCAGTGGCGAGCAGCCCAGCGACTGGAAGCATGTCTTCGCTAGCGTTCAGTCACTCAAGGCCGACCGTCTGGAGAAGCTCGATCCTGAGCAATTCGACGTAATCGTCATTGATGAGTTCCACCATGCGGCAGCAGACACGTACGAACGAATCATCAAGCACTTCAAGCCGGGACAGCTACTCGGCCTTACCGCGACGCCCGAGAGGGCGGACGGACGCAATGTTCAAGACCTCTATTTCGAGGGGCGCATTGCCGCCGAGATGCGCCTATGGGAAGCACTGGAGAATGATCTCCTGTGCCCCTTCCACTACTTCGGAGTGCCAGATGGCACCGACCTAACCCAGCTCAACTGGTCGTCTGGCACCTACGATGTGAACCAACTCGGGAATCTATACACCGGAGATGACGCTCGGGCCCGCATCGTCATCAAGCAGGTGCAAGACAAGGTATCCGACCCGTCCTCCATGCGCGCCCTCGGCTTCTGCGTCAACAGGAAGCATGCGTACTTTATGGCGCGGGTCTTCCGCGAGGCGGGGTTCCAGGCCGTTGCCCTCGATAGCGAGTCACGTACCGAGGAACGCAAGGCTGCACTTGACCAGCTCCGCAAGGGTGAGATCCAAGTGATCTTCTCAGTGGACCTGTTCAATGAGGGACTAGATATCCCTGATGTCGATACGCTGCTCCTGTTGCGCCCCACCAATAGCGCCACGGTATTCCTCCAGCAGCTGGGGCGCGGGCTGCGCCGCACGGAAACGAAGCCAGTTCTCACCGTCCTCGACTTCATTGGCCAGCACCGCAAGGAGTTCCGGTTCGAGGAGCAGTTCCGCGCCCTAACTAACCTCTCCCGTAATCGCCTTCTGGAGCATGCGGAACACGGCTTCCCTCAGCTACCTTCCGGCTGTCAGATCATTCTGGAGGGGAAGTCGAAGGACCTTGTGGTCGAGAACATTCGCACTCAGATCAAAGCGAACATTCAGATCCTCGCCAGAGAGGCCAGGGACTACGCAGCACCGGAGTTGAAGGATTACCTGAAGGAGAGTCGCCGCGAGATCAAGGAGCTGTACAAGAACAGCAACTCTTGGTCGACAGTCCTCCGCCGCGCTGGCCTCCTCGACGAAGCCCTGCAACCTGGTGAGGAAGATCTACTCAAGCGCGTCCACGCCTTCCTGCACGTAGACGACCCGGAGCGCGCACAGACGTACCTTCGGCTGCTCTCCGACGACGCCCCTCACTACGCCGAGTTGAGCCCGCGTGAACAGGGCTACGCACGGATGTTGTTCTTCAACCTGTGGGACAAGGCCGGTGGCTTCTCCAGCTACGGTGACGGGCTCAGTTCCTTGCGCAGCCAGAGCGCTTTTCGTAGCGAACTCAGCCAGGTCATTGAGTACGTGATCGGCACGGCCGACCACTTTCCGATCAGCCCAGAAGGTACACACGCAGATCTGCCGTTGAAGATCCACAGCGCCTACAACCGATCCGAGGTGCTTGCAGCCCTCGGCATCGCGAAGCTCGGCGGACAGATGCCCGGCGCCTTCGCTCAGGGTGTGGTCTGGGCGCCTGAGTACGAGTCGGACACGCTGCTGATCACGCTGGAGAAGAACGAGAAGGACTTCTCCCCGACGGTCCGCTACAAGGACTACGCGCTCAGCCCGAAGGTCTTCCACTGGGAGTCACAGAGCACCACGTCTGAGCACTCACCCACCGGGCTTCGCTACCAGCAACATGCAGAGCGCGGCAGCCACGTCCTCCTGTTCATGCGCCGCTACAAGGACACCGACATCGGCAAGTCACAGCCCTGGATGTTCTTGGGTCCTGCGACGTACCGGACCCACAAGGGCAGTAAGCCGATGGCCATCGAGTGGGAGCTCCAGTACGAACTCCCAGCCGATGTCTTCACCTACTCCAAGGTCGCACCCTCGTAGGGCTGAGTGAAGCCAGAGCTGCCCCCGGCCTCACTGCCAGTCATGCGACCTCGATCTCGGCCTCAAAGCGTGTCTGCGCGCAGTCGAGGGCGTCATCCGGGTCATGACCGTGGGCGTGCAGCCAATGGAGGATGTCGGCGATCACTTCGATCGCCGACATCCGGCCCGCCATGGCTGGCAACAGGCCTGCCCCTTCGCCCCGTTCGGGATGCTTCCTCGCCGCCCATCCATACAGACCGAGGATGGACTCGGCGCGTGTCACGCGCGGTCCATCAGTGTGTCCGTACGGCGAGCTCAGGTTTGTCCTCAGTTCGCACCAGGTCACTTTCTGGTCTGCCTGTAGTTGGACACCCCACCGGTCCGCCACCGCATCTACCAAGGCCAGCCCGCGTCCTGCCTCCGACTCTCTGAGCTGCGGCATCCTCTGCGTGCCCGAAAGGAGGGTTGGCAGGGCCTTGGTGTCCGGGTCATGGACCTCGATGCGCAGATAGGCATCCTTCACGGCCACTGCCAGACGGGTCGGCGTACCGATGCCCACGTGTGTGACCACGTTGGTCACCAACTCGGTCACGCACAGCTGCGCTGCATCCACCAGCGCGTGCAGCCCCCAAACTCCCAGATGCAGGCGGAGCAGCCGACGCAACGCCGCCACTTCCTCCGGCTCTGCGAGGAAGGCGAGCTCCCACGGCTTGCGCTGCATGCAATTCTCCTGAATCACGTACATCTCCTCTCCGTCGAGGATCACGCGCTCACAGCAACGCAACTGCCCTCGTCACCAGGCTTGTTGCACGATCGGTAGCGCGTCTGCGTGCTCACAGCGTGGCTTGCACGCATCCCGGGATGCAATGTGCACGGCGAGAATCACGCGATGGAGTGATTGGCAAGCATGCCTCTCGCCATGAAGACTGTGGCGGGCTAACGAGGAGGTGCCGGAATGGCAGGATCCCCAACAGCGCGGCGTCGGCGGCTATCCATCGAGCTGAAGAAGCTGCGTGAGTCAAATGAGGTGACGTGCGCACAAGTTGGGGCTGCCCTCGACTGGAGCGGATCCAAGGTGAACCGCATGGAAACCGGTCACGGCCGCGTTCAGACGTCCGACGTTGATGCCCTGTGCCGGTTCTACGAAACCAGTGACGAGATAAGGGAGTTCCTTAAGTCACTCGCCAAGCAGGCCCGGACGAAGGGCTGGTGGCAGCAGCACGCCGGAGGCATCCCCGAGTGGTTCAACATCTACATCGGCCTCGAGCAGGAAGCCTCGTCCTTCCGCCAGTACCAGGTTGAAATGATCCCGGGCCTTCTACAGATCCCTGAATACGTCCGAGAGATGTACACCTACAGTCACGGGATCTCGGAGGAGAACGTCGCGCGGGCAGTTCAGGTGCGCTTGGAGCGCCAGAGCCTCCTGAGAAACAGAGACGCACCCGATGCCTGGTTCGTCATCCACGAGGCAGCACTGCGGAACATCATTGGCGAACGTTCCGTGATGCGCATGCAGTTGGATCATCTAGTGGACGACATGAAGTTGCCCTCGGTCACCGTGCAGATCCTCCCCTTCGGCTCCGGCATCTACCCGATGACCGGCCCCTTCACCATGCTGGGCTTCCCAGATCCCGAGGATCCGGACATCGTCTACCGCGATGGCATCACGGATGCGGTTTACCTGGAGGGGGAGCATCATGTGCGGCAGTACACCCGCGCCTTCGACGACCTGCGCGCGGTCGCATTGAGCCCCGTGCAGTCGTCCCAGCTGATCAAGTCGATCCTGAAGGAATACACACGATGAGCACCGGCGTCACTCCCCCGCGCCTCCCAACCGACCTCGTCTGGTCCACGTCCTCATACAGCAATAACGCAGGCGGCGAATGCGTAGAGTGCGCCCGCACTCTTGAGACCGTCTACGTCCGGGACTCCAAGCGAGGCCCCGACGGTCCTACCGTCGCCGTGCGCCGCGATGCCTGGTCCCGCTTCATCGCGGCCCGTACCGGCGGCAGGTGACACGAGCCTAGGCAGGCGTGACGGCTGTCCCGTTATGCGCATCCGGTACCACTCTGACCGCTCCTGAGACCGTCGGCGTAATCTCGGCTACGGATCCGCAGGCACAACTGTGGATGACCCATCGCCTACGTCGGGAGTCCTCATGGCCCGCATCTCCACCGCCCCCATAGCCGCCGCCGGGCTCATCGGTGGATACGCCACCGCCCGCTTCACGAAGAAGCGCCCCCTCGGCGGGGTCGTGCTCGGTGCGGCCGGAGTCGTGGCCGCTCGGCAGTGGCGGGAGGCTGCTGGTGGGAAGACCGCGGCCGCGCTCACCGCGGCCTACGTCGCCGGGTTCGCCGGGTCGCATCCGCTGGCCAAGAAGGTGGGCGCCTGGCCCGCCGTTCTCGGTGTCGCCGGTGGCGTCGGGCTTGCCTCCTGGGTGCTCGCCGACCGGCGCGGGTAGCGGGCAGGGAGGGTAACTACCGGGGCGGCGCGGTCACTTCGTGTCCCGCGCCACCCTCCTCGCCGCCACCGCCACCATCAGCGCCCCCGCCCCGAAGAGCAGCGTGAAGGACGCCCACGCCAGGGGCCATGCCTGCGCGTCCTGCGTGGGATGCGTGTTGAACGAGACGTACATCAGCGTCGCGGGCGGGGCCGCCACCACCAGCAGCGTCCATACCGGGCGGTCCCTTATGCCGAAGTAGGCCGCCAGGGCCACGAGTGAGACGGCCAGGAGCGTGACGCCCGTTGCCGTCACCGGCGTCGTCTCGTGGAGAGAGCCCGCCGTTTCGGGGCGGTTGCGCAGGTCCCAGGGGAGGCAGGCCACGTACGCCGTGGCCGCGAGGGCCGCGCCCAGGAGGCGGGTCGCGTACCTCGGCAGCCGTGCCGTCTTCGGCAGAGGCCGCAGCGTGAATAGGGGCTGAGCAGGCCGGGTCGGGCGAGTGAGCGGCATCCTGGTCATGGGGTCGACCGTGCCCTCCCGGACACGGGGTGCGACAGAGTACGCGTACTCATTCGGTGGGCGGTCGGTTGTTCGGGAGGCCTGTCCCCCTGAACGTTCTTCTGTACGCGCCCGGCGATACCCCTACCCCCGTCACAAAGTGCTGCCTCAGCGACGCCCCCGTGCCGAAGCCCGTCTCCGTCGCGATGCGGTCGACCGTGTGGTCCGTGGATTCGAGGAGTTCCCGGGCCCGGTCCACCCTGCGCTGCGTCAGCCACTGCATCGGCGTCAGGCCCGTCTCCTCGCGGAAGCGGCGGCTGAACGTCCGCACGCTCATCGACTCCACCCCCGCGAGCTCCGCCAGGGTCAACGGGTCCGCCAGGCACTTCACGGCGTGGGCACGGGACCTGCCGGTCGAGGTCAGCCCCGCGTCCACCAGCGGGCGCTGGATGTACTGCGCCTGGCCGCCCTCCCGGTGCGGGGGAATCACCGTGCGGCGGGCCACCTCCGCGGCCACCACCGCGCCGTGGTCCTCGCGGATCATGTGCAGGCAGAGGTCGATGCCCGCCGCCTCGCCCGCCGAGGTGAGCACCTCGCCCTCGTCCACGTACAGGACGTCCGGGTCCACCGTGACCTGGGGAAACGTCCGTGCCATGTGGTCAGCCGACATCCAGTGCGTCGTCGCCCTGCGGCCGTCCAGGAGCCCCGCCGCCGCCAGGACGAAGGAGCCGGTGCAGATCGACGCCACCCGGCCACCGGCGGCCAGCGCACCCGCCACCTCCGCGTCGAGCCCTCCCGGCTCCAGGGCCTCGTCGCTCTCGTGCGACGCCGGGACGATCACCGTGTCCGCCGCCGCGACCACGTCGAGGCCGTGCTCGGCGAAGACCGGGAAGTCCGCGCTCGTGCGGATCATGCCGGGGCGGGGCGCGCAGGTGCGTACGGAGTAGAGGAGGTCTCCCTCGGCCGACCGCGCCGTGCCGAGGAGTTGGTGCACCAGGCCCAGTTCCATCGGCAGCACGCCGTCCCTGATCAGGACCGCGACCTCGTGGGGCGCCGCCGGTACCACCGGGCGCCCGGCTGTTCCCTGTCCGACTGTTCCCTCTCCGCCCGCATCCGCATCTACGTCCGCATCCGCATCCGCATTCATGGCCAGATTCTTGCACCCTATGGCCATCCGGCCAGTCGTCGTGGCCCGTCCCGTCCACTCAGGCTCGTACGCATGGAGATCAGCACCGAGACCAGTAGCAAGAAGCGCGCCTGGGCCGTCGCCGCCGGAGCCGCCCTCGCCATCGTCGTCGCCGGGGCGTTCAGCACGCTCGCCGGGCTGCTCGTCGGGCCCCTGCACGACGATCTGGGCTGGTCACGCTCGTCCGTCGGGCTCGGGGCGCTCGTCAACATGGTCGTGTACGGGGCGACCGCGCCGTTCGCGGCGGCTCTGATGGACCGGCTCGGGATGCGGCTCGTGGCGGCGGGGGCGCTGCTGCTCGTGGGGACCGGCGCCGCGCTCACCACGACCATGACCTCACCGTGGCAGTTCGTTCTGTACTGGGGCGTACTCGTCGGGCTCGGCACCGGCGCCACCGCCACCACCTTCGCCGCCACCGTCAGCGAACGCTGGTTCACCGCGCGGCGCGGCCTCATCACCGGACTGCTCACGGCGGCGAGCGTGGTCGGACAGTTCGCCTTCCTGCCCGTCATGTCGTGGATCATCGATGCGTACGAGTGGCGCGTCGCCGCCTATGTGCTCGCCGGGGCCGCCACGCTGGCCCTCCCGGTGGTCTGGGCCTCCGTACGCAACCCCGAAGCCATGGCGTCGGCCCCGCGGTCGGCGGCCGCCCTCCCCGTACTCGGCCGCGCGGCCCGCACCGCCCCCTTCTGGCTGCTCGTCGGCACCTTCGCGGTCTGCGGTGCCTCGACCAACGGCGTGATGTGGACGCACTTCGCGCCCGCCGCGCACGACCACGGCATGCCGGTGACCGCCGCCGCCTCGCTGCTCTCGGTCATCGGGCTCTGCAACGTCGCGGGGACGGTGGGGTCGGGGTGGGCCACCGACCGGTTCGACCCCCGGCGGCTGCTCAGCGCGTACTACGCCCTGCGCGGGCTCACCCTCTTCGCGCTGCCGCTGCTCCTGACGGCCACGGTGGACGTGCCGCTCGTCGCGTTCGCCGTGCTGTTCGGGCTGCTCGACGTGGCGACGGTGCCGCCGACCGTCGCCCTGTGCCGCACGCACTTCGGCGCCGACGCCCCCGTCGTCTTCGGGTGGGTCAGCGCCGGGCATCAAGTGGGGGCCGGGGCGGTGGCGTTCGCCGGGGGTGTGACACGGGACGCGTTCGGGGCGTACGACGTCATGTGGGTGGGGGTCGGCGTGCTGTGCGCCGCGGCCTCGCTGACCGTCCTCACCGTGCGGGGCACGCGGGGCACGCAGGGCACGCAGGGAGACGTGGGCGCAGGTGGCCCGATAGGCGTACGTGGCGGGGCGGACGTACCAGCCCGGTAGGCGTACGTGGCGGGGCGGACGTACGTGGTGGGGCAGGCGGGCGCTCGGCCCTTACCGCTCCACCGAGGACAGCGGCTTCGCGATGTCCTCCAGGGACCGACGCTCCGCGTTGACCGCGAGCGCCGCCGCCACCAGACCCGCCGCGCACATCAGGCCCGCGCCGATCTGGAAGGCCAGGACCGTGTCGCCGACCACGCCCGACTCCGTCAGGTCGGCGAAGATCAGGGGGCCGCTGATGCCGCCCGCCGCCGTGCCGATGGCGTAGAAGAAGGCGATGGCCATGGCGCGTGTCTCCATCGGGAAGATCTCCGACACCGTCAGATACGCGCTGCTCGCGCCCGCCGACGCGAAGAACAGGACCACGCACCAGCAGGCCGTGAGCGTCGTCGCGCTCAGCGAGCCGCGGCCGAAGAGCCAGGCCGTGGCGAAGAGCAGGATGCCGGAGAGGAGGTACGTCGACGAGATCATGATCCGGCGGCCGACCGTGTCGAAGAGCTTGCCGAGGAAGAGCGGGCCGAGGAAGTTTCCGGCGGCGATGACGGCGAAGTAGTAGCCCGTGCTGCCGGACGGGACGTCGAAGAACGTGGTCAGGATGGCGCCGAAGCCGAAGGTGATCGCGTTGTAGAGGAACGCCTGGCCGATGAAGAGGGACAGGCCGAGCGCCGAGCGCTTGGGGTACTCGCGGAAGACCGTCCTGGCGATGAGCCCGAAGCCGATGCTCTTGCGCTGGTGGATGGTGATCTCGCGGTCGGGCGGCGGCAGGCGTTCGCCCTTCTCCTCCTCGATCTCCCGCTCCACCGACGAGACGAGCCGCGCCGCCTCCTCCCCGTGGCCGTGGATGAACTGCCAGCGCGGGCTCTCGGGGACGTGGCGGCGTACGAGCAGGATCACCAGGCCGAGGACGACGCCCAGGGCGAAGGTGAGCCGCCAGCCCAGGTCCTTGGGGAAGATGCTCGTGTTGAGCATGAGGACCGAGAGCAGCGAGCCGCCGATCGCGCCCAGCCAGTAGCTGCCGTTGATGATCAGATCGACGCGGCCGCGGTACTTGGACGGGATGAGCTCGTCGATCGCCGAGTTGATGGCCGCGTACTCCCCGCCGATGCCGAAGCCCGTCAGGAAGCGGAAGAGGAAGAACCACCAGGCGTCGAAGGAGAGCGCCGTGAGGGCGGTGGCGCCGAGGTAGACCGCGAGGGTGACCATGAAGAGCTTCTTGCGGCCGTACTTGTCGGTGAGCCGACCGAAGAAGAGCGCCCCGGCGCACGCCCCCGCCACGTAGAGGGCCGCCGCCACGCCGGTGACCTGGGCGGAGGTGATCGTCAGGCCGCTGCCGTCCTCGGAGAGGCGGCTCGCGATGTTGCCGACGGTGGTGACCTCCAGGCCGTCCAGGATCCAGACCGTGCCGAGACCGATCACGATCATCCAGTGCCAGCGGGACCAGGGCAGCCGGTCCAGGCGGGCGGGGACTGCCGTGGTGACGGTGGTGCCTGGCTCCTGGGCGGATGTGGGGGACGGCTGGGGCGGCTGGGACGGCTGGGGCGGCGTGGTCATGGCGGGCGGCTCCTTCCGCTGCGGCCACGTCGCCGACCCGCACTCCCGCACGGCACGAGCGACGGCTCCCCCGACGCCGAGGGGCCCCTCCAGAGTGCCCAGCGAACGTACTCTCACGCACGCTGGGCCGGGCCTCCCCCGAGGCGCAGGGGGCGCCCGGAGAGCGATGCGTGTCTACGCCCCCAGCAGCCGCGACACCGTATAGATCGCCAGCCCCGCCAGGGAGCCCACCACCGTGCCGTTGATCCGGATGAACTGCAGGTCACGGCCGATGTGTGCCTCGATCTTCTTCGACGTGTGCTCCGCGTCCCAGCCCGCCACGGTGTCGGTGATGAGGGAGGTGATCTCGTCGCGGTACGTCGTCACCACGTACACCGCCGCGCCCTCCACCCAGCCGTCGACCTTCTGCTGGAGCCGCCCGTCCGTCGCCATCCGTGCGCCGAGCGAGAGGAGCGAGGCCCGCACGCGCAGGCGCAGCTCGCTGCGCTCGTCCTCGGCGGCGGCCACGATCATGGCGCGCACGGCCGACCAGGCGGAGGCGATGAGGTCCTGGACCTCGTCGCGCCCGAGCACCTCACGCTTCAGCCGCTCCACGCGCTCCCGCGTGTCCGAGTCGGACTGCAGGTCGGCGGCGAAGTCTGCGAGGAAGCGGTCGACGGCGCCCCGCGCGGGGTGCTCCGGCATGTCCCGCATCTCGGTGACGAAGCGGAGCAGTTCCTTGTAGACCCGCTCGCCGACCCTCTTGTCGACGAACCGCGGGGTCCAGCCGGGCACCCCGCCCTGCACCGCGTCCATCACCGAGTCGGCGTGCTCCACGAGCCAGTCGTGCGCCCGTACGCACACCAGGTCGACGACGCGCTTGTGGCCGCCGTCCGCCACGACCTTCTCCAGCATCTTGCCCATGCCGGGGGCGATCTCCTGGGCGTCGGCGCGGCGCGTGATGGCCTCGCCCACGACGGCCTGCACGTCCGAGTCGCGCAGGACGGTGAGGGCGCCGCGCAGGGCCGTGGCGAGCTCGGCGGTCACCCGGTCGGCGTGCGCGGGCTCGGCGAGCCAGGCACCGAGGCGGCCACCGATGCCCACGGCGTGCAGGCGGCCTCGTACGACATCGGCTGAGAGGAAGTTCTCCCCGACGAAGTCGCCGAGTGACGCCCCCAGTTGGTCCTTCTTGTTCGGGATGATCGCCGTGTGCGGGATGGGCAGGCCCAGGGGGTGGCGGAAGAGCGCGGTGACCGCGAACCAGTCGGCGAGCGCGCCGACCATGCCTGCCTCGGCGGCGGCGGCCACGTAACCCGCCCAGGGGCCCGCGCCGGAGTTCTGCGCCCACTTCGCCAGTACGTAGACGACGGCGACGAAGACGAGGAGGCCGGTCGCCGTGATCTTCATGCGGCGGACGCCGCGGCGCTTCTCCTCGTCGGCGGGGCTGTACGTGAAGCCGCCGGGGGTGGGGGTGGCGGGGGTGGCCCCCTCCGTGGCGGGGGCGGCCCCCTCCGTGGCGGGGGCGGCCCTTTCCGTGGCGGGGGCGGCCCTTTCCGTGGCCGACGTGTTCCCGACCACGCCCCTTAGGCCATTCGTGGAGCCGCCCGCCCCGAAGGCGGTGCCGTCAGCTTCGGTCGGGGTGCGGCTTGGAGTGCCGTCCCCGTGGGCATGCTGCTCGCCGTGCGCCTTGGCCGATTCCTCCGCATTTGTGCGATCCACTCACTCCACCTGGCCCGTTCGCATCGTCCTCGTCCGCACTGTTCCCCTGTCCTGTGTCCCGATTGTCCCCACGGCCTGTGTTCTACGCCCCTTCCTGACCGACTCCTGGAACGGACGACAAGTTCCCGGCGTCTCATTGGACGGAGGGGGGCAGTGTCGGCCGCCTCACGGCCCATGCCGCATCATGGGGTGATCACATCGGAGCCTCGGGGCTCCCCCTGCCCGAGGAGAAAGAGCCCGCATGACCAAGCGACACGGTTATGCCCTTCTCGCCGCGGTTCTCGCGGTCATAGTGGTGATTTCCGCCGCCATATACGTCGGAGTCACCGGCACCGACGGCGGCTCACAGGACATCAGCGCGGGCCCTCGCGGCCCCCGCAGCTCCGCCGCACCCGCCTCCTCCGGCGTCTGGGTCGGCTCCTGGTCCGCCTCGCCCGCGGGGTCCGAACCGGGCACGGAGCAGAAGGGGTTCGCAGGCCGCTCCATCCGCAACGTCGTGCACACGAGCGTCGGCGGCAGCAGCGCCCGCATCACCCTTTCGAACCTGTACGGCACGACGCCGCTCAGCATCACGCACGCCTCGATCGCGCTGGCCTCCGCGTCGAACAACCCGGCGGCCGCGGCGGGCACGCTGCGCAGGCTCACCTTCAACGGCAACACGTCCGTGGTGATCCCGCCGGGACAGCAGGTCATGAGCGACGCCGCCAGGGTGCGGGTGCCGCACGACACGGACCTGCTGGTCACGACGTACTCGCCGACCCCGTCCGGGCCGGTCACCTACCACCCCCACGCGCGGCAGATCAGCTACGTCGCCGAGGGCGACCGCACCGAGGACCAGCTGGGCGACGCGTACACCGAGCAGAGCCCGTACTGGCGCTACCTCTCCGCGGTGGACGTGCTGAGCAACGAGACCGACGGGACCGTCGTCGTCTTCGGCGACTCCATCACCGACGGCATCTCCTCCACGATGGGCGCCAACCGGCGGTGGACCGACGTCCTCGCGGGCCGACTGCGGGCGGAGTCGGGCGCGCCGCGCTACGGCGTCGTGAACCAGGGCATCAGCGGCAACCGCATCCTCTCCGACGGCCTCGGCAACCCCGCGATCAATCCCAGCGGGCTCTCCCGGTTCGACCGGGACGTTCTGGACCGGACCGGTGTGAAGGCCGTCGTGATCGCCCTCGGCGTCAACGACATCCTGCGCAACCCGCACCAGAACGATCCGGACCGCATCGTCGAGGGGCTGCGCGAGCTGACCCGGCAGGCGCATACGCGCGGGTTGCGGGTCGTCGGCGCGACGCTCATGCCGTTCGGGGGGCACCGGGGGTATGCGCCCGCTCTGGAGGGCGTGCGGCAGGCCGTGAACGAGGAGATTCGGTCGGGGCGGGTCTTCGACGAGTTCGTCGACTTCGATCGGGCGCTTCGGGATCCTTATGATCCGCGGAAGCTTCGGGAGCGGTATGACTCGGGGGATCATTTGCATCCGTCCGATGCGGGGTTCCGGCGGATGGCGGAGACGTTCAATCTCTCGCATCTGAAGGGCTCGGCTGCGGCCGAGCTCTGATCTCCTCTTCCGTCTCCGTGTGGGGCCTGTCCGTTGGCTGACGGGCCGTCGGGGCTGGTCGCGCAGTTCCCCGCGCCCCTGACCCACCCGTGGGCCCGCCAGCCGTCAGGCTCAGCCCACCCGGGGTGTTGCGCAGTTCCCCGCGCCCCTGAGCTACCCGTGGGCCCGCCAGCCGTCAAGCTCAGCCCACCCAGGGCTCTGTCGCGCAGTTCCCCGCGCCCCTGAGCTACCCGTGGGCCCGCCAGGCCGTCAAGCTCAGCCCACCCGGGGCTCTGTCGCGCAGTTCCCCGCGCCCCTGGGCTGGCCGTCGTGCCCTCAGTCTTCCGTTTTGCGGCGGTTCAGTTTTTGTTGGCGGCGTTCTTCTCGTTGGCGGAGTTTTTCGATTCTGCGGATTTTTCTGTCCACGCCCACTCCGCCCATGAGCGCGAAGCCCTTGACCACCACGCGGGGGGAGCCGGGGGTGCCCTCGCCCGTTGCCCTGTCGTCGAAGCCGCCCATGAAGGCGAAGCCCTTGACCACGACGGTCAGCTCGGGAGGGGCGATGACCTGGATGCCGCCCATGATCGTGAAGCAGCGGATCTCGACGTCGCGGTCCGTGAACCGGGCCTCGCGCAGGTCGATCTCGCCGCCGCCCCACATCGCGAAGCAGGTGAACACGCGGCCCACCACCCAGCTGCCCTTGCGGCCGAAGCCGCTCCACAGGGCGAAGCCGCCGGTCGAGGACGGCCCGCCCGACACCATGCGCTCGGACCAGTCGATGGCGACGGGGTCGTCGCTCACCGGGTGTTTCACCAGGTCCGCCTTGGCGGGGCGGACTTCGTGCGACGGGAGGTCGCGGGTGAGCGGCTCCAGCTCTCCGTACGTACGCGCCTTGTACGTCGCGTCGAGGCGCTCCTCGAACTCCGTCATGTCGAGGCGGCCCTCGGCCATCGCGTCCCGGAGTTGCTCGGCGACCCGGTCACGGTCGGCGTCGGATGCCCGCAGGTCGGGGGCGGAGGGTCCGGAAGGGACGTCTGGGAGGTTCGGGCGGTCGTCGCTCATAGCTCCGCAGCCTACGAGGTCGGCTTCTCCGCGTACATCTTCGCGATGACCGCCTCGATGTCCGGTTCTCTGACGGAGAGATCGGCCAGGGGGTAGTCGTTCGCGATGCGGGCGACCAGGGGGGCTGCGGACTGTGAGGAAGGGAAGGCCAGCCATTGTCTTGGGCCTTCCACCTTCACCACCCTCGCCGTCGATCCCACCTCAATCGGAGGGAGTTCGCGCTCCAGGTCCACCACCAGCGTGCGCTCGCTCTCGCCCACCTCGTGCAGGCCCGCCAGCGGACCGTCGTACATGAGGCGTCCGTGGTCGATGACCATCACCCGCTTGCAGAGCTGCTCGATGTCGGTCAGGTCGTGGGTGGTGAGGAGGACCGTCGTGCGGGACTCGGCGTTCAAGTCCCGCAGGAAATCGCGGACCTTCGCCTTGCTGATCACGTCCAGGCCGATCGTCGGCTCGTCCAGGTACAGCACCTCCGGGTCGTGCAGCAGCGCCGCCGCGATGTCGCCGCGCATCCGCTGGCCCAGGGAGAGTTGGCGCACCGGGACGTCGAGGAGCGAGCCCAGTTCGAGGAGTTCCACGCAGCGGTCGAGGTTCTCGGCGTAGCGGGCGTCCGGGATCCGGTACATCCGGTGCATCAGGCGGTACGAGTCGATCAGCGGCAGGTCCCACCAGAGCGTGGTGCGCTGGCCGAAGACCACGCCGATGCGCCGGGCCAGGCGCGTGCGCTCGCGGGAGGGGTCGATTCCGGCGACCCGCAACCGGCCGCCGCTCGGCGTCAGGATGCCCGTCAGCATCTTGATCGTCGTGGACTTGCCCGCACCGTTCGGGCCGATGTAGCCGACCATCTCGCCGCGCGGCACGGTGAAGGAGATCCCGTCGACCGCCCGCACCTCGTGGCGCGCACGCCGCAGGAAGCCGGTCTTCCTGCGTACGTCGAAGACCTTCTCCACCCCGTCCAGCTCGATGAGGGGATCCGCCATGTCAGTTCAGCTCCCTGTGCTGCGGTACGAACGGAGGCCCGTGCGCCAGGCGAGGCCCGCGAGCGCGAGAAGGGCCGGGGCCACCAGCGGCGGCGTGAACGCCACCCAGGTCGGCAGGTCCAGCGGATAGGGCCGCCCGAGCACGTACAGCGCGGGCAGCCAGTTCACGAAGGCCAGCGGCAGGACGAAGGTGACGCCGCGCACCAGGTCCTTGGCGAAGAGGGTCGGCGGGTACTGGAGCAGGGTGGTGCCGCCGTACGTGAAGGCGTTCTGCACCTCCGCCGCGTCCTGCGCCACGAACTGGAAGGCAGCGCCGCCCACGAACACCGCCGCGAAGATGCCCGCGCCGCACAGCAGCATCAGCGGCACCATCAGGACCTTCAGCGGGGTCCAGTCGATGTCCAGGACCACGAGGGCGTACGTGAGGATGAGCGTGGCCTGCGCGAGCCTGCCGATCCTGTGCAGCCCGAAGCGGTCCGCGGCGACCTGCGCGATGACCGGGGCGGGCCGCACCAGGAGCGTGTCGAGCGTGCCGTCGCGCACGCGTCTGCCGAGCCGGTCCATGGAGCCGAGGGCGAGGTCGGCGAGCCCGAACGCGGTGCAGGCGGCGCCGTACAGGAACGCGATCTCGGGCAGCGAGTAGCCGCCGAGCCTGTCGACCTGGGAGAACATCAGCAGGATCGCCAGGAAGTCGAACGCGGTCACCGCGAAGTTGCCGAGCGCGGTCATCGCGAAGGAGAGGCGGTACGCCATGAGGGAGCGGATCCACATGGCGGAGATCAGGCGGTAGGCGCGCACCCCTTCCCGGAGGGCCTGGAGCCTGAGCCCGAGCCGGTCACCGTCAGCCACCCTGGACCACCACCCGTCGCGTCGCCACGGCCTGCAGCAGCCGCCCGGCCGTCAGCAGCGCCGCCGCCCAGCCGAGCTGGAAGGCGTACGTCCCCAGCAGCGCCGTCCCGGAGCGTTCGCCGAGGAACACGTCGGCGGGCAGCTGCAGCAGCGCCGACCAGGGCAGCGCGCGGGCGATCTCGCCGAGGGCGCCGGGGAAGACGTTCAGCGGCAGCAGCATCCCGGAGAAGAACGTGCCCGCGAGCATCGCCACCTGGGTGACGCCCGCGCCGTCCATCAGCCAGAAGGCGGAGAGCGCCACCAGGAACCGGATCGCGAAGCTGACCAGCGCCCCGAGCGCGACGGCCACCAGGAACGCCAGCCAGCGCAGGGCGTCCTCAGGCAGCGTCAGATCGAAGACGAGGGCTCCGAAGACCATCGGTACGACTCCGCGGCCGAGCAGCTGGAACGCGGCCCGGCCCAGGTCGGCCGCCAGCCACCAGAGCTGCAGGTCGGCGGGCCGGTACAGGTCGACGGCGATGTCCCCGGTGCGGATCCGCTCGATCAGCTCGCCCTCGAAGCCGCCGCCCATCAGTGCCATCACCGTCAACAGCCCCTGGCCCAGCCACACATAGGTGAGTGCCTGGGACTGGTCGTAGCCGCCGAGGCCGGGCCGTTCGTCCCAGAGCGCCAGGTAGGTGTAGGCGAGAATCAGCCCGAAGACGGTGTTCGTGAACACCCCCGCGGCCGTCGCCATCCGATACGTGGCGTACCTGCGGAAGCTCCCCTCGGTGACGGCCGCGTACAAACGGAACCGTCCAGCACGCACGAGCATCCCTTTCACAGTGGGCTTCGTCCCGAATCGGGCCAAAGCGCTGGAGCCTAGTGCGATCGGAGTCGCTCGTGCCAGGCATTTTCGGCGCGGGGGCGCGTGCCTGGTCATGAACGCATGTGGCAACGGTGTCCAATGGGGTTGCAACGGGGTTGCAGTCGGGTTTACGAGGCGTACTGGATGTACGACGCTAACCGGGAGTTCCGCAAGACATGAGCGACGAGCCGCAGCAGCAGGGTCCTGCCGGGCGCCAGGGCTGGGCGCCCAGGGAGCCGCAGGACACGCCCGCTGACACCGCGACGGGCCCGGCCGGGGAGGGGTCGGGGGCGGCGAAGGCGGCGGGGTCCGCGGGGACGGCGAAGGCGGCTGGGTCCGCAGAGTCGGCTGAGGCCTCCGAGGCGGCGTCCGGAGCCGCGGGCGCCTCCGCTGACGGGAAGAAGCCCAAGAAGCCCAAGCGTCCCAAGCGCAAGGGATGGCGGCGGATCTTCCCCACCTGGCGCATGGTCCTCGGCGGCTTCATCCTGATCGTCCTGCTGTGCATCGGCGGCTTCATGGCGGGCTACATGCTCGTCGACATCCCGCCCGCGAACGCCGCCGCGACCAAGCAGAGCAACGTCTACCTCTACTCCGACGGCACCCAGATCGCCCGCGACGGCGAGGTCAACCGCGAGAAGGTGCCGCTCAAGCAGGTCCCGCTCACCGTCCAGCACGCCGTGCTCGCCGCCGAGGACCGCGACTTCTACGGCGAGTCCGCGGTCGACCCCAAGGCGATGATCCGCGCGGCCTGGAACACCGTCACCGGCAAGGGCAAGCAGTCCGGCTCCACGATCACCCAGCAGTACGTGAAGAACTACTACCTGGGGCAGGAGCAGACGGTCACCCGAAAGGTGAAGGAATTCTTCATCTCGATCAAGCTGGACCGCGAGGTGAGCAAGGACGACATCCTCGAGGGCTATCTGAACACCAGCTACTTCGGCCGCAACGCGTACGGCATCCAGGCGGCCGCCCAGGCGTACTACGGCGAGGACGTCCAGGACCTCTCCGTCGCCCAGGGCGCCTACCTCGCCACCCTCCTCAACTCCCCCAACGCGTACGACGTCGCCACCCACCCCGAGAACAAGCAGCGCGCGGCGGGCCGTTGGAACTACGTCCTGGACGGCATGGTCACGGAGGGCTGGCTCAGCAAGTCCGACCGGGCGAAGAGCAAGTTCCCGGTGCCCGACGAGGCGAAGGGCGCCGCGGGCCTGTCCGGGCAGCGCGGCTATGTGGTGAAGGCCGTCGAGGACTATCTGACGGCCAACAAGATCATCGATGAGGACACCCTCGCCAAGGGCGGCTACCGCATCACCACGACCCTCCAGAAGGACCGTCAGGACGCCTTCAAGGAGGCCGTCGACAAGCAGGTGATGTCGAAGGTCGACAAGAAGGCGCGCAAGGTCGACCGCAACGTGCGCGCGGGCGGCGCCTCCATCGACCCGGCCACCGGCAAGGTCGTCGCGATGTACGGGGGCATCGACTACACCAAGCAGTACGTCAACAACGCGACGCGGCGCGACTACCAGGTCGGCTCCACGTTCAAGCCGTTCGTCTTCACCTCGGCCGTGGAGAACGGCTCGGTCACCCAGGACGGCCGCCCGATCACCCCGAACACGGTCTACGACGGCACCAACAAGCGCCCGGTGCAGGGCTGGAGCGGCGGGACGTACGCCCCCGAGAACGAGGACAACGTCAACTACGGCGACATCACCGTCCGCACCGCCACCGACAAGTCCGTGAACTCGGTGTACGCGCAGATGGCCGTCGACGTCGGCTCCGGCAAGGTCAAGGACACCGCCGTCGACCTCGGCGTCCCCGAGAACACCCCCGACCTGACCGCGTCCCCGTCGATCGCACTCGGCCCCTCCACCGCGAGCGTCCTGGACATGACCGAGGCGTACGCGACGCTGGCGAACCACGGCAAGCACGGCACGTACACGCTCGTCGAGAAGATCACCAAGGACGGCAGCGAGATCGAGCTGCCGGAGCAGCGGACCCAGCAGGCCGTCACCCGCGAGGCCGCCGACACCACCACGTCGGTCCTGCAGAGCGTCGTCCAGGGCGGCACCGGCACGGCGGCGCAGGGCGCGGGCCGCCCGGCCGCGGGCAAGACGGGCACCGCGGAGAACGACACGGCGGCCTGGTTCGCCGGTTACACCCCCGAGCTCGCCACGGTCGTCGCCGTCATGGGCCAGGACCCGGAGACCGGGGCGCACACCCCGCTGTACGGCGCGCTCGGCGAGGCCCGCATCAACGGTGGCGCCTACCCGGCGCGCATCTGGGCGCAGTTCACCAAGTCGGCCCTGGAGGGCAAGCCGGTCAAGGACTTCGACCTGGAGCTGGAGCAGGGCGCGGACCTGCCCGAGGTGCCCGACCCGACGACGGGCGGCGTCGACGAGCCCGGCACCGGCGGCACGACGGACGGCGGCCCCGACACCGGGGGCGGCCAGGACGGCGGCACCACCGGCGACCAGGACACCGGCGGCACCACCACGGGCGGCCAGGACAACGGAGGCCAGACGGGCGGCCAGACGGGTGGCCAGGACGGCGGCCAGCAGGGCGGCCAGGAGACCGGCGGCCAGAACACCGGCGGGCCGACGGACGGCGGCGCCGCCAACGGCGGACCCACCGACGGCGGCGCCCAGGGCGGGCCGACGGGCGGCGGCACCGATACCGGTGGCGGCCAGGACGGCGGCACGGACGACGGCGGGGCGCTCGGCGGCCTCACGGACGGTTGACGCGCCGCCGAGCCCCGCTCCTCCGGCCCTGGGGACCTCTAGTGGCCGGAGGTCGCCTTCAGGCCGACCACGGCCACCAGCAGCAGACAGACGAAGAAGATCCGGGCGGCGGTCACCGGCTCACCCAGAATGACCATGCCGAGCACCGCCGCACCGGCCGCGCCGATGCCGACCCACACTCCGTAGGCGGTACCGATCGGCAGTGTCTTGGCGGCGTGCGACAGGAGCATCATGCTCGCGACGATGCCCGCGCCCGTGAACACACTGGGCCACAGGCGCGTGAAGCCGTCCGTGTACTTCATCCCGATCGACCAGCCCACTTCGAGCAGACCGGCGATGATCAGCAGAACCCAGGCCATGACGGCACCTCCGACGAGTAGAAACGCGAACGCGTTACCTGATGGGGGTGCGTCGTCTTTGCAGGAACCCGGTACGGCGCGTCTCGTCGGGGTCCTTCCAAGGTAGCAAAACGTATGCGTAAGGGGCTGGTGACGATGGTCACCAGCCCCTTACGCATACGTTTTGAAGGTCCTACAGGTCCTACAGGTCCTACAGGTCCAGCAGTTCCTACAGGTACAGACCCGTCGAGTCCTCGGACCCCTCGAACCGGTCGGCCGCCACGGCGTGCAGATCGCGCTCCCGCATCAGTACGTAGGCCACGCCCCGCACCTCGACCTCGGCGCGGTCCTCCGGGTCGTACAGGACCCGGTCGCCCGGCTCGACCGTCCGGACGTTCTGCCCGACCGCGACCACCTCGGCCCAGGCGAGCCGCTTGCCCACGGCCGCTGTCGCGGGGATCAGGATGCCGCCGCCGGAGCGCCGCTCACCCTCGCTCGTGTCCTGCCGCACCAGCACGCGGTCGTGCAGCATGCGGATGGGCAGCTTGTCGTCGTGGGGAGTCCTGGATGTCACGGGGGGCTTCTCGGTCACGCCCCAGAACCTACCTGCCCCGGCAGGGCCCGTGGGCTCCCGGGGCGGCACTCGTCCCGTCAGGCGCCACGTCGGCGCGAGCTCACCACGAGGAGCCCCACCAGACCGACGGCCACCAGGGCGACGGGCACGATGCGCTCGATGCGCGGCGAACCGTCCTCCGTGACGAGCTGTCCGCGCACGTCCGAGACGAGGCGGTTCGCCCCTACGTACGCCCGGCCCAGCGAGTTGTCCACGCCCGCGACGACCTTGGCCTTCGCGTCGCCGACGATCGTCTTCGGGTGGACGCGCACCCCGATCTCGTCGAGGGTCTCGGCAAGCTGGTCGCGCCGGCGCTTGATGTCCGCCTCGATCTGCGCAGGGGTCCTGGCATCCGACACCGCGCTGCCTCCGTGGTCGTATCGATTGTGTGGACGTGAACTCTGACCACAGTCTGTCAGCTTCGCGCGCGCCGCACCCCACGGCACCCCTATTACGCTCGACTCCGTCACCACACTCTTTGCGAACCACCCGGCCACCCGTATGAGGAGAGCGCCCATGAGCGAGCGACTGCAGCCCGGCGACACCGCCCCCGCCTTCACCCTGCCCGACGCCGACGGCAAGGACGTCTCGCTGGCGGACCACAAGGGCCGCAAGGTCATCGTGTACTTCTACCCCGCCGCGCTCACCCCCGGCTGCACCAAGCAGGCCTGCGACTTCACGGACAACCTCGACGTGCTGGCCGCCGCCGGGTACGACGTGATCGGCGTGTCCCCCGACAAGCCGGAGAAGCTCGCGAAGTTCCGCGAGCAGGAGAACCTCAAGGTCACGCTGGTCGGCGACCCCTCCAAGGAGACCCTTGAGGCGTACGGCGCCTTCGGCGAGAAGAAGCTGTACGGCAAGACGGTGACCGGCGTGATCCGCTCCACCGTGGTGGTCGACGGACAGGGCAAGGTCGAGCACGCGTTCTACAACGTGAAGGCCACGGGCCACGTGGCCAAGATCATCAGGGACCTCGGCGTCTGATCCGCACCGGCCCCTCCCTTTCGTTCGCCGTCCCGGTGTGACGTGGGCCCCCTGACGGGGGGCCTTCGTTTGCATCGGCCATCTTCGAGCAAGTGATCTCTCGGGGAACTTGCACGAAGAACGAAAGGAACCACTCCATGGCGGCCCAAGAAGAGATCGAGGCCGAGGCCGACCCGGAGGCGATGAAGCGCCACCGGACCCTGTTCCGAGCGGTGAAACGCCGCAGGAACCCGCCTCTGCGCCGTACCGACATCACGGTCACGGACGAGGCCGCGGTCAAGCGGGCCGTCAAAGCGGCCTCGCTGGGCAACGCCATGGAATGGTTCGACTTCGGCATCTACAGCTATCTGGCCGTCACCATCGGACACGTCTTCTTCCCGTCCGGGAACGACACGGCCCAGCTGATCTCCTCGTTCGCCACCTTCGCGGTGTCCTTCCTGGTGCGGCCCATCGGCGGCATGGTGTTCGGCCCGATGGGCGACAAGGTGGGCCGCAAGAAGGTCCTCGCGCTGACGATGATCATGATGGCGATCGGCACGCTCGCCATCGGCCTGATCCCGTCCTACGACACGATCGGCTTCTGGGCCCCCGTCCTGCTGATCTTCTTCCGCCTCGTCCAGGGCTTCTCGACGGGCGGTGAGTACGGCGGTGCCTCCACGTTCATCGCCGAGTACGCGCCCGACAAGCGCCGCGGCTTCTTCGGCAGCTTCCTGGAGATGGGCACGCTGGCCGGGTACACGGGCGCGGCGGGCCTGGTCCTCATCCTCAACACCGCCCTCGGCTCGGACGCCATGGAGTCCTGGGGCTGGCGCATCCCGTTCCTCGTCGCGGGCCCGCTGGGCCTGGTCGGCCTCTACCTGCGGCTCAAGCTGGACGAGACCCCCGCCTTCCAGAAGATGGAGGACGCCACCTTCCACTCGGCGTCCGAGGGTGCGTCCACCGTCGAGTCGACGGCCAAGGGCGACCTGGCGAAGATCTTCCGCGACTACTGGCCGACGCTGATCCTCTGCATCGCCCTGGTCGGCGCGTACAACGTCACCGACTACATGCTCCTGTCCTACATGCCGACGTACCTCTCGGACGAGCTCGGCTACGACGACTCGCACGGCCTCCTGATCCTCATCGGCACGATGGTCGTCCTGATGCTGATCATCAACCAGGTCGGCAAGCTCTCCGACCGCTTCGGCCGCAAGCCGCTCCTGATGACGGGCATGCTGAGCTTCCTGGTCCTCTCCATCCCGTCGTTCCTGCTCATCAAGCAGGGCAGCCTGGTGGCGGTCTCCGGCGGCATGCTGCTGCTCGGCCTCTCCCTGGTCTGCCTCCTCGGCACGATGTCGGCCACGCTCCCGGCCCTCTTCCCCACCTCGGTCCGCTACGGCTCCCTCTCCGTCGGCTACAACATCTCCGCCTCCCTCTTCGGCGGCACGGCCCCCCTGGTCATCACGTCCCTGATCAGCATCACGGGCACGGACATGATCCCGGCGTACTACTCGATGGCCGCGGCGCTCGTCGGCGTCATCGCGGTGGCCTGCATGAAGGAAACGGCCCAGAAGCCGCTGTCGGGATCGCCGCCGTCGGTGGAGACAAAGGAGGAGGCGGCGGAGATGGTCGAGTCCCAGGCCACGACCCCGAAGTTCTGACCTCGCCCCTCCTCCCCCAACGGAACGGCCCGCCCCACTGAGAAGTGAGGCGGGCTGTTCCGCTTATCGGTAGTAACGGTCCGATTTTCGGTTCGTTAGGCCGTACGAGGCTGCGAACGCGTGGCCGAGAGGGCGGGTGGGCACATGGACGAGCGGGACCCCTATAGCAAGCATCGGCTGGCGGCGATCGTCCCGAAGGCTCGTAACTGGACCGACTTGATGCGCCGCCTCGGCCTCGGGACAAGCGGCGGGCAACGGCGCGTGCTTCAGGAGAAGGTGACCGGCCACGGCATCGACACGAGCCATTTCGCCAAACGCAGCCCATGGCGCAAGTACCCGGACGCCGACATCGCCGAAGCTGCCGCCTCTTCTTCCTCACTGCGTGAAGTTGCGCTGAAGCTGGGCGCCGCACCAGCCACAGGGACGCTCTCCCATATCCGGCGACGCATCAGTGCGGCGGGCATCGACATCAGCCACTTTCCCGGCATCGATCGCCCCGAGCTGGACCTCCCCTTCTCTGCCGAGGAGCTGCGGACAGCGGCCGCGGCAGCCACAAGCGTGCGCGGTGTGGCTCGAGCACTCGGTGTGCCGGACGACAGCCGCTCACGCGCAACGCTGAGCCGCATGCTGCGTGCCCGGCACATCGACACCGAGCACTTCTCGCACCGGCGCCTGCCGATCCCGGAGGAGAACCTCCGCGAGCTGGTGGAAAGCTCGACCAGCTACGCCGATGTGATGCGCGGTCTCGCCATGGAGGTGAACGACACCAACCACCGGCGCATCCGGCGCGCAGCCACCCGCCTCGGCCTCGACACCAGCCACTTCAAGCGCCGAGCCTGGGGGCAGCCGGAACGTCCCGCGCCACTCTCGACCGCACACCGCGTTCTGGTCGTCCTGCCGGACCACTCCGGGCGGGCCAACAGGGCTCAGCTCCACCGGGCCCTGACCGAGATCGGGGTTCCGTACGCGTGTGCGCAGTGCGCCAATACCGGCGAGTGGCTGGGACATTCGCTCACTCTGCAGATCGACCACGTGAACGGGGACTGGCGCGACAACCGGCGGGAGAATCTGCGCTACCTGTGTCCCAATTGCCACGCCCTGACGGAGACGTGGTGCCGTCAGAAGAAAAGACGGCCTCTCGCCGCGCAGTCGGCCCTACCCGTAGACTGAATGCCGCCGGTCAGACGCTAGTGACCGTTTTTGAGCGGCCGTGATGGAATTTGGCAGTCATGCTGGGTTTAGGTCCCAGTGGGTTCACACCCGTGTGGGTTCGAGTCCCACCGGCCGCACTCACAACGGGCCGTGGGGCCGGTCGATCGAGACCGGCCCCACGGCCCGTTCGGCGTCAGCCCAACAACTCCCGCACCACCGGCACCAGCCCCCGGAACGCCTCCCCCCGATGGCTGATCGCGTTCTTCTCCGCCGCCGTCAGCTCCGCGCACGTGCGCGTCTCCCCCTCCGGCTGGAGGATCGGGTCGTAGCCGAAGCCGCCCGTGCCGGACGGGGCGGTGCGGAGGGTGCCGAGGAGGCGGCCCTCGACCACGCGTTCCGTGCCGTCGGGGAGGGCCAGGGCCGCGGCGCAGGCGAAGTGGGCGGCGCGGTGTTCCGCGGGGATGTCGGAGAGCTGGGCCAGGAGCAGGTCCAGGTTGGCCCGGTCGTCGCCGTGGCGGCCTGCCCAGCGGGCGGAGAAGATGCCGGGGGCGCCGTTCAGGACGTCGACGCAGAGGCCCGAGTCGTCGGCGACCGCGGGCAGGCCCGTGGCCTGGGCGAGGGCGTGGGCCTTGAGGAGGGCGTTCTCCGCGAAGGTGACGCCGGTTTCCTTGACGTCGGGGATCTCGGGATAGCTGTCCGCGCCGACGAGGTCGTGGGTGAGGCCTGCGTCGGCGAGGATCGCCCTGAGCTCGGTGATCTTGCCTGCGTTACGGGTGGCGAGGATGAGGCGGGTCATCTCCCCAGTATCGCCGCCTCACCGCTGCCGCTACGGCGTGCAGACCTTCGTCAGTTCGCCCGCCGCGTCCGTGACCGGGCTGACGTCGGGCGTGGCGTCGCCGTTCTTGACCGACTGGCGGACGTTGTCGACGGCCTTGTCGAGGTCGTCGACCGCCTTGTTCACGTCCGTGTTGTCGGTCTTGTCGCCGATCTTGTCGAGGTTCTTGCCGATGTCGTCGAGCGCCTTGTCCGCCGCGGCGGGGTCGTCGCCCGCGTTCTCGACGGCCTGCTGCAGGTCGGTGACGCTGTCGGCGATCGTGTCGGCGGTCTGGACGCAGTCCAGGGCCTTCGAGACGGCGTCACAGCCGACGAGGCCGACGCCGGCCGGGATGACGATCAGTGCCGTGGCGACGGCGGTGGCGATGCGACGGTGGCGCGCGGCCATGGTTCGGTCCCCTCCCCAGGGTGCGTACGGACGCGCGGCTTCGTCCGCGCGCCCGTACTCGTAACAACGCCCGGCAGGGGGTTGTTGGTTGCCTGCTTGAACGACGTGGGTCGTATGTCCCGCTAGCGGGTCTGCTCCAGGGCCTCGCGCTGGAACGCCGCGAGGTCCTCGCAGCCGCCGACGGCGAGGTCGAGCAGCGCGTTGAGCTCCTTGCGGTCGAAGGGCTCGGCCTCGGCGGTGCCCTGGACCTCGACGAAGCGGCCGTCGCCGGTGCAGACGACGTTCATGTCGGTGTCAGCCTTCACGTCCTCCTCGTAGCGGAGGTCGAGGAGCGGCACGCCGCCGACGATGCCGACGGAGACGGCGGAGACGGTGTCGGTGAGGGGCTTGCGGCCCGCCTTGATGAGCTTCTTGCCCTGGGCCCAGGCGACGGCGTCGGCCAGTGCCACGTACGCCCCGGTGATGGCGGCGGTGCGGGTGCCACCGTCGGCCTGGAGGACGTCGCAGTCGAGGACGATCGTGTTCTCGCCGAGCGCCTTGTAGTCGATGACGGCGCGGAGCGAGCGGCCGATCAGGCGGCTGATCTCGTGGGTGCGGCCGCCGATCTTGCCGCGGACGGATTCGCGGTCGCCGCGGGTGTTGGTGGCGCGGGGCAGCATGGAGTACTCGGCGGTGACCCAGCCTTCGCCGCTGCCCTTGCGCCAGCGCGGGACGCCTTCGGTGACGGAGGCGGTGCAGAAGACCTTGGTGTCGCCGAAGGAGATGAGGACGGATCCTTCGGCGTGCTTGCTCCAGCCGCGTTCGATGGTGATGGGGCGGAGCTGTTCGGGGGTGCGGCCGTCGATTCGAGACATGGCGATGAGCCTATCCGGTGGGTGGACGCGGGGTTTCCGGGTTTTCGTCGCCGTCACCCCGGGCTCTCTCGCGGCCGTCACCCCGAGCTCTCTCGCGGCCGTCACCCCGGCTCTCGCCGCCGTCGCCCCGGCGGAGGGCGTACGCCGGTGGCACATGCGCGAGGGCCCCGTCAGGACAGTCGTCCGGACGGGGCCCTCGGCCGTGAGTTCAGGGGGTCAGGAACTCACATCATGTCTTCGATGTCCGCGGCGATGGGGTCCGCGTCGGTGCCGATGACGACCTGGATCGCGGTGCCCATCTTGACGACACCGTGGGCGCCCGCGGCCTTCAGGGCGGCGTCGTCGACCAGAGCCGGGTCCTTGACCTCGGTGCGCAGGCGCGTGATGCAGCCCTCGACCTCTTCGATGTTGTCGATGCCGCCGAGCCCGGCAACGATCTTCTCAGCCTTGCTGGCCATGTCTTTCTCCCTGTGTTTCTCGCGGCCGGGGGACCGCTTTGTCACGGTAACGCACGGTTGGACCATCTTCGCGGGCGGTTACGACAGTCGTGCCCAATGATGACGGTCAAGGTGCCATCCCCCATCGGGCGGCGCTCCCACACGTTCCGCAACTGGTCTACACCAGTTTTCAACGACCGCCAAACCTGGCTTGTTCCGGGAGGGACGCCGATGAGTTCGACCGCCGCGGCGGTGCCGCAGAAGAAGTGGTGGAACGGCCTCTTCCAGGGCCTCCAGAAGATGGGACGCAGCCTCCAGCTGCCCATCGCGGTCCTGCCCGCGGCAGGCATCCTGAACCGGCTGGGACAGCCCGACGTGTTCGGGGACGACGGCCTCGGCTGGACCAACGTCGCCAAGGTCTTCGCGGCGGCGGGCGGTTCGCTCCTCGACTCCTCGCTCGGCCTGCCGCTGCTGTTCTGCATCGGTGTCGCGATCGGCATGGCGAAGAAGTCGGACGGCTCCACCGCGCTCGCTGCGGTCGCGGGCTTCCTCGTCTACTACGCGGTGCTCCGCGCCTTCCCCGACAGCTGTCCGCAGGACACCGTCTTCGGCGGCGCGGGCATGTGGAGCGGGGTGTGCGTGGCCGAGGACGGGAAGGTGGCGCAGGCCGCGTACCAGAATCCAGGGGTGTTCGGCGGCATCGTGATGGGGCTGCTCGCCGCCTGGTTCTGGCAGCGCTACCACCGCGTGAAGCTGGTCGACTGGCTCGGCTTCTTCAACGGCCGCAGGCTGGTGCCGATCATCATGGCGTTCGTGGGCCTGGTCTTCGCCGGTCTCTGCGTCTGGATCTGGCCGCCCATCGGTGACGCGCTGACCAGCTTCTCCAAGTGGCTCGTCGACCTCGGCTGGCTGGGCTCCGGCATCTTCGGTGTCGCCAACCGCGCGCTGCTCACGGTCGGCCTGCACCAGTTCCTGAACACCTTCGTGTGGTTCCAGTTCGGCGACTTCACCAAGCCGGACGGCACGGTCGTGCACGGTGACATCAACCGGTTCCTGGCGGGCGACCCGACGGCGGGCCAGTTCACCTCGGGCTTCTTCCCGATCATGATGTTCGCGCTGCCCGCGGCGGCCCTCGCGATCACGCACTGCGCGCGCCCGGAGCGCCGCAAGGTGGTCGGCGGCATGATGCTCTCGGTCGGTCTGACGTCGTTCGTCACGGGCATCACCGAGCCGATCGAGTACTCGTTCCTCTTCATCGCGCCCCTGCTGTACGCGATCCATGCGGTGCTCACCGGTGTGTCGATGGCGGTGACGTGGGCGCTGGGCGTGAAGGACGGCTTCAGCTTCTCCGCGGGCTTGATCGACTACGTCATCAACTGGAGCCTGGCGACCAAGCCATGGATGATCATTCCGATCGGTCTGTGCTTCGCCGTCGTGTACTACGCGCTATTCCGCTTCGTCATCATCAAGTTCAATCTGCACACCCCTGGACGTGAACCAGAGGAGGAAGCGGAGGCTCTCGACCGGGAGCAGACCAAGGCGTAACTCCCCCCGCGAGTCGAGCTCCTCGACCTCTCCGTCAGGCCCTCGGACCTCTGGTCCGGGGGTCTTTCGTCTGTCATATCCGGATATGGCCCAGCCCACAGGAATCGTGGGTTCCTTACGTCACCTTCACCGTGCTACAACAGGTCTACACCACTAATTGGTGTAGACCACGCGGCCTTCTCGCCGCGTCCCCCGGAGACGCCGCCGTCCCCCACTTCCATGTCCCCAGGCGGCGCCTTGCCCACTGGAGGAAGTTGTGTCCACGCCCAGCGCCGCCCCCGCGGCCGACAAGAAGAAGAAGGGCGCCGGCGTGATGGCTGTCATGCAGCGCATCGGCCGCAGCCTCATGCTGCCGGTCGCCGTGCTGCCCGCCGCGGCCCTCCTCGTCCGCTTCGGCCAGACCGACATGCTCGGCAAGGAGTCGTTCCCGACCTTCGTCAACAAGCTCGCGGAGTACATGGCGGCCGGCGGTGGCGCGCTGCTCGACAACATGGCGCTGCTGTTCTGCGTCGGCATCGCGATCGGCTTCGCCAAGAAGTCGGACGGCTCGACGGCCCTCGCGGCCGTGACCGGCTACCTGGTCTTCCAGAAGGTGCTCGCCACCTTCACGGACAAGAACCTGCCCAAGGTCGCGTCCGTCGTGGACGGCAAGATCGTCATGAACGAGGCGCCGGTCAACGCCGGTGTGCTCGGCGGCGTGGTCATGGGCATCATCGTGGCCCTGCTCTACCAGAAGTTCTACCGGACCAAGCTGCCCGACTGGGCCGGTTTCTTCGGCGGCCGCCGCCTCGTCCCGATCCTGTCGGCCTTCGCGGGCCTCGTGGCGGGCATCGTCTTCGGTCTGATCTGGCCGGTCCTCGGCGCCGGCATCCACAACTTCAGTGAGTGGCTCGTCGGTTCGGGCGCCGTCGGCGCCGGTGTCTTCGGTGTCGCCAACCGCGCGCTGATCCCGGTCGGCATGCACCACCTCCTGAACTCCTTCCCGTGGTTCCAGGCGGGCTCCTACACCGACGGCGGCGTGGACTACCACGGCGACATCGCGCGCTTCCTGCACCACGACCCGACCGCGGGCCAGTTCATGACCGGCTTCTTCCCGATCATGATGTTCGCGCTGCCCGCCGCCTGCCTCGCGATCGTGCACTGCGCCCGTCCCGAGCGCCGCAAGGTCGTCGGCGGCATGATGTTCTCGCTCGCGCTCACCGCCTTCGTGACCGGTGTGACCGAGCCGATCGAGTTCACCTTCATGTTCATCGCGCCGGTCCTGTACGCGATCCACGCGGTGCTCACCGGTGTCTCCATGGCGCTGACCTGGGCGCTCGGCATGAAGGACGGCTTCGGCTTCTCGGCCGGTGCGGTCGACTTCCTGCTGAACCTCGGCATCGCGAAGAACCCGTGGGGTCTGGCCCTGGTCGGCCTCTGCTTCGCGGCGGTCTACTACGTGGTCTTCCGCTTCGCGATCACCAAGTTCAACCTGCCGACGCCGGGCCGCGAGTCCGACGAGGAGCTCGCCGAGCTCCTGAAGGCGGAGGGCAAGTAGTCTCCGCCCGCACCTGAGTGACGTAAGCCCCTCGCCGTAGGTACCAACGGCGAGGGGCTTCGTCGTGTCCGGGGCATACGGTCGAGGTATGAACGACCAGCGGACTCCCCGCATCCTCGACCTCGACCGCGAGCGCCTCGCCGCCCTGCGCGGCCGCGCCCTGACCGCCTCCGTCGCCGCCGCGGAGGGCCGCACCATGGTCGCCGAGGTCTTCGCCGACCGCGCCGCCCTGATCCCGATGCCGGGCATGCCGGGCGTCCACAACGCCGAGCTGGTCGCGGCCTTCGGCGCCGACATCGTCGTCCTGAACCTCATCGAGCGCGCCTGGGACGGCGAGCGCCTCACCCTGCCGGGCCTCGGCACGTTCACCTCCCTCACCGACCTCGCCGCGTACATCGGGCGCCCGGTCGGCATCAACCTGGAGCCCGGCGACGTCCCCGAGATCCGCCGCGCCAAGCCCGAGTACGCCAAGCGGCTGATCGACATGGGTGCGGCGATGCTCTGTCTGACGGCGAACCCGGGCACGGGCGGTTCGTACGAAGGACTCGCGCGGGTCACCGAGGAGCTGCGCGCCGGGCTCGGTGACGACGTGGCGCTGTGGAGCGGCAAGATGCACCACGCGGGGCATCCGGAGCGGGTCACGGTGGACCGTCTTACTTCGCTGGTGGACGCGGGTGCGGACGGCGTGGTGCTGCCCCTGCCGGGCACGCTGCCGGGCGTCACCAAGGAGCTGGCCGCCGAGGCGGTGGCCGCCGTGCAGGACGCGGGTGCGGTGGTGATGGGCGCGATCGGCACCAGCCAGGAGGGCTCGCACGCGAACGTGGTGCCCCAACTCGCCCTGACGGCGAAGGAGGTGGGCATCGACGCCCACCACTTCGGGGACTCGTTCCTGCCGGGGATGTGCGACCCGGAGGTCATGTACGACTACTCGGTGGCGATCCGCGGCCGCCGCCACACGTGGAACCGGATGGCGCTGGGCGGCCGCGGCCACCGCCGGGACTGAAGGCTCTCAGACCTCGTACGTCGCGCCGGGCGCCGCGAGAGCGGTGGGGCCCGCGTACACGGCGCGGGCGTCGGCGAGGTTCACCTGGGGATCCGTCCACGGCGGGACGTGGGTGAGCAGCAACCTTCCTGCACCGGCGCGCCGGGCGGACTCCCCGGCCTCTCGGCCGTTCAGGTGCAGGTCGGGGATGTTCTCCTTGCCGTACGTGAAGGCGGCCTCGCACAGGAACAGGTCGGTTCCGGTGGCGAGTTCGTCCAGGTGGTCGCAGGGTCCCGTGTCCCCGGAGTACGTGAGGGACTTCCCGGCGTGCTCGATGCGGATGGCGTACGCCTCGACGGGGTGGCGCATCTTCTCGGTGCGCACCGAGAAAGGGCCGATGTCGAACGAGGCGGGCTTGACCGTGTGGAAGTCGAAGACCTCGCTCATCGAGGAGGCGGAGGGCGTGTCCGCGTACGCGGTGGTGAGGCGCTGCTCGGTGCCCTCGGGGCCGTAGACCGGGATGGGGGCGCAACGGCCGCCCTCGTGGCGGTAGTAGCGGGCCACGAAGTACCCGCACATGTCGATGCAGTGATCGGCGTGCAGATGGCTGAGGAAGATCGCGTCGAGGTCGTACAGACCGATGTGGCGCTGCAGCTCGCCGAGGGCGCCGTTGCCCATGTCGAGCAGCAACCGGAAGCCGTCGGCCTCGACGAGGTAGCTCGAGCAGGCCGAGTCCACGGAGGGAAACGACCCCGAGCAGCCGACGACGGTGAGCTTCATGAAGCTGGAACCTCCGCGCTGGCAGGAGAGCTGGGGAGTGTGCGGTCCGTCGAGCGTAAGGCGCAAAAGGCCTGGTCGCTCCTCCGTCGCGGGCCGTTGTGGGGGAACTCACCTGCACTGTCACCGGTTCGGGGGGCTTGTGGGACCGGGGGAGGCGGCAGGCGGTGCGGGATGCGCGCCGGTACCGTCGTGGGTATGGACACGTCGTGGTGGCTCGCGCTGGCCGCAGTGGTGGTGCTCGCGCTCGTCGTCACGCTGGTGGACGGCTGGGGGCGCGGACCCCGGAAGCGGAGTTCCCGGCCGCCGGGCAGGACCCGGCCGCCGAGAGGGTCGAGGCGGCGGTTGCCGACGCCTCGGCCCGCCGAGATCTGGTGGGCGCGGGTGCCGTACGAGGACGGTCCAGGCGGGAAGGACCGGCCGTGTCTGGTCCTGTCGGTGCGCGGGGAGCGCGCGCTGGTCGCGAAGATCACCAGCAAGTACCACGACGAGCGGGCCGGGGTGATTCCGCTGCCGCCGGGCGCGGTGGGCGACGCGGAGGGCCGCGCGAGCTTCCTGGAGACGGACGAGCTGCGGGACGTGCCGGTGTGGGACTTCCGGCGCAGGGCCGGGGTGATGGATCCGGTGCTGTGGGACCAGGTGAAGTACCTGGCGGGCTAGTGGCGGGCGGGCCGGAGGATCCGGCCCGCCCAGCACGGTCCTACGCCCAGAGCTGGCCCTGCAGTGTTTCGATGGCCGCCTCGGTCGTCGCGGCGGTGTAGACGCCCGTCGACAGGTACTTCCAGCCGCCGTCGGCGACGACGAAGACGATGTCGGCGGACTCGCCCGCCTTGACCGCCCGCTTGCCGACGCCGATCGCGGCGTGCAGCGCGGCGCCCGTGGAGACGCCCGCGAAGATGCCCTCCTGCTGGAGGAGTTCGCGGGTGCGCGTCACGGCGTCGGCCGAGCCGACGGAGAAGCGGGTGGTCAGGACGGAGGCGTCGTACAGCTCGGGGACGAAGCCCTCGTCGAGGTTGCGCAGGCCGTAGACGAGGTCGTCGTAGCGGGGTTCCGCCGCGACGATCTTGATGTCCGGCTGCTGCTCGCGGAGGTAGCGGCCGACGCCCATCAGCGTGCCCGTGGTGCCGAGGCCCGCCACGAAGTGGGTGATGGAGGGGAGGTCGGTGAGGATCTCCGGGCCCGTCGTGGCGTAGTGGGCGCCCGCGTTGTCGGGGTTGCCGTACTGGTAGAGCATCACCCAGTCCGGGTGCTCGGCCGACAGTTCCTTGGCCACCCGGACCGCGGTGTTGGAGCCGCCCGCCGCCGGGGACGAGATGATCTCGGCGCCCCACATGGCGAGCAGGTCGCGCCGCTCCTGCGAGGTGTTCTCCGGCATGACGCACACGATGCGGTAGCCCTTGAGCCTGGCCGCCATGGCGAGCGAGATGCCGGTGTTGCCCGAGGTCGGCTCCAGGATCGTGCAGCCGGGCGTCAACCGGCCGTCCTTCTCGGCCTGTTCGACCATGTGGAGGGCGGGCCGGTCCTTGATGGAGCCGGTCGGGTTGCGGTCCTCCAGCTTGGCCCAGATGCGGACGTCTTCCGAAGGGGAGAGCCGCGGCAGGCGGACGAGCGGCGTGTTGCCGACCGCGGCGAGCGGGGAGTCGTAGCGAGGCATCCGGGATCGGGCCTAGACCATGCCGCCGGCGACGGCCGGCAGGATCGTGACGCTGTCGCCGTCGGCGAGCTTCGTGGAGATGCCGTCGAGGAAGCGGACGTCCTCGTCGTTGAGGTACACGTTCACGAAGCGGCGGAGCTTGCCGTCGTCGACGATGCGTCCGGCGATGCCCGCGTGCCGCGAGTCGAGGTCGGTGAAGAGCTCGGCGAGGGTGTCCCCGCTGCCCTCGACGGCCTTGGCGCCGTCGGTGTAGGTGCGGAGGATGGTCGGGATGCGGACCTCGATGGCCATGCTGAGGGCTCCTGTCGGGAGTCGAGAAGTGCGAGTGGTGGGCGCGCGGCGGCGCGGGGCTTGCGGTGTGGTGCGCCGGGCGTACGGAGGCGGCCGCCGCGGCCCGCGGCCGTGCGTCGGGCCGCGGTGGACCGGTTCAGCGGGTACAGATGGCGCTGGCGAGGCGGCACAGGTCGACGTGCAGCCGCGCCACGAGCAGCAGGGGTGCGCTCGGCGTCTCTTCGCTCACGTCATGGGGAACCATGCGGTCATCGTATCGATTCCCGGTCCGGATCCCGGAATGTGATCTCAACTGGTGGACGGAATCCGTTCAGGATGCGGGCGGCGGCAGATAGACGACGGTCGGGGCGCCGGTCAGCGGATGCGTGCTGACCTCGGCCGTCACGCCGTACACGGTGGCGAGCAGCTCGGCGGTGAGGACCTCCTTGGGCGCCCCGGAGGCGACGAGACGGCCGCCGTCGAGGACGTAGAGGCGGTCGCAGAAGTACGCGGCCAGGTTCAGGTCGTGCAGGGCCAGGAGGTTCGTGGTGCCCAGGTTACGTACGAAGGAGAGGATCTCCAGCTGGTAGCGGATGTCCAGGTGGTTGGTGGGCTCGTCGAGGACGACGAGGGTCGGCTCCTGGACCAGGGCGCGGGCGACCAGGGCGCGCTGGCGCTCGCCTCCGGAGAGCGAGGGGAAGGTGCGGTCGGCCAGTTCGTCGACGCCGACCCGGGCGAGCGCCGCCGTGACGAGCTCGTCGTCGGCCGCGGTGTCCGCCTCCCAGAACCGCTTGTGCGGGGAGCGGCCCATGGCGACCACCTGCCGGACGGTCAGCTCGAAGGCGGCCTGGCCGTCCTGCGGCACCGTGGCCAGGCGCCGGGCGCGCGCCTTCGGGGGCATGGTGTGCAGGTCGTCGCCGTCGAGGAGGGCGCGGCCGCCGGTGGGGCGCAGCGTGCCGTACACACAGCGGAGCAGCGTCGTCTTGCCGCTGCCGTTGGGGCCGACGACGCCGACGGTCTCGCCGGGGTCGGCGGTGAGGTCGACGGCGTCCACGAGGAGCCTGCCTTCGACCTCGTACGAGAGGCGCTCGGTGCGCAGTTCACCGGCGGGCGGCGGCTGGGTCATGCCGGTACTCCTTCGTTGCGCCGCCTCAGCAGCCACAGGAAGAACGGGCCGCCGGTGAGCGCGGTGAGCACGCCGACGGGGATGTCCTGCGGCGCGGCGACGGTGCGTGCGGCGAGGTCGGCGGCGACCAGGAAGACCGCGCCCATCAGCGCGACGACCGGGAGCAGTGCGCGGTGCGCGGCGCCGACCAGCATGCGGGCGGCGTGCGGCACCATCAGGCCGACGAATCCGATGGCTCCGCTGTAGGCGACCAGGGCGCCGGTGAGGAGCGAGGCGAGGACGAAGACTCCGGCACGGAACCGGGTGGCGTCCAGGCCGAGGACGGTGGCGCCCTCCTCACCGGCGAGGAGCAGGTCGAGGGGGCGGGCCATCGACATCAGGAGGGCCGTGCCGAGGATGAGGGTGACGCAGGGCAGGGCGAGCATGTCCCAGCGGGCGTTGCCGAGGCCGCCGAGCGTCCAGTACAGGACCTCCTTGAGGTGGTCCGCGCTGTCGGCGGTGACCAGGATGAGGCTGGTCAGCGCGGTCAGGATGTACGAGACGGCGACGCCCGCGAGGATCAGCCTGCCGGTGGCGAAGCCGCCGCCTCCGCTGCGGGCCAGGGCGTAGACGAGGACCAGTGAGATCAGGGCGCCCGCGAAGGAGGCGGCCGGGATGGTGACGCTGGTCGACAGGGCGGCGCCGAGGCCGAAGGCGGAGCCGAGCACGATCGCGCCGACCGCGCCGACGGAGGCGCCCGAGGAGACGCCGAGCAGGAACGGGTCGGCGAGGGGGTTGCGGACGAGGGCCTGGAGGACGGTGCCGATGACGGCGAGTCCTGCTCCGACGGTGGCTCCGAGGATGATCCTCGGGAGCCGCACGTCAAGGACGATGGTGCGGAACGGCGAAGGCTCCGCGCGGCCCGTGAGGATCTCCAGGACGTCGGCGGTGGGGATGCGGACGGAACCGAGGGCCAGCCCGGCGAGCGTCACGGCGGCGAGGGCGACGGCGAGCACCGTCAGGACGACCAGGCGCCGCCCCCCTGAGCTCCGCCGATCGCCCTTCGGGCTCGTCAAACGCCGGACGGGCTGGGAACCCTGCCCCGCGGGGCTGCTCTCCCGCAGCTGGGTGCGCTGGCCGCTCACAGCTGCGCCGCCAGCTTCCTCACCGCCTCGGGTGCTCGTACTCCCGTGACCATGTCCGACAGCGGCAGCACCGCGAAGCTCTTGTTCTTGACGGCGGGGACGTCCTGGAGGACCGGATCGTCGAGGAGGCGCTTCTTCTTCTGGGCGACGGTCGTGGCGCCGTAGTCGAGGATCAGGATGGTCTCGGGCCTGTTCTTCACGACGGACTCCCAGGACGCGTCGCTGAAGGACTTGTCCACGTCGGCGAAGACGTTGCGGCCGCCCGCCCGCTTGATGATGTCGTTGCCGATGCCGCGGCCGCCCGCCGTGAACGCGGTCTTGTCGCCGCTGTCGTAGACGAAGACGGAGCGGGACTTCTTGCCCTTCGACTTCTCTGCGGTGGCGGCGAGTTCGCGCTGAGCGCCGCTCACCCACTTGTCCGCGCGGGCCCGCACCCCGAAGGTGGAGCCGACCTCGCGGATCTCGCGGTAGACGTCGTCCATGGAGACGGGCCGCTTCGCGCAGCCCTCGACGTTGAGGCGGCTTTCGATGCCGGACTTGGCGAGCGCGGAGCGGCTGCGGCCGTCGCTCGCGAGGAAGGCGCTCGCGTATCCGCCGTACACGTAGTCGGGGTTGGCGGCGAGCAGCTTCTCGTAGGAGGGGTACTCCTTGGCGAGGACCGGGATGGAGTCGTACGCCTTCTCATACTGCGGCAGGACCTTGTCGTCGAGGTAGGCCGTGCCCGCGAGGTGGTCCTTGAGGCCGAGTTCCAGCATGACTTCGGTGGCGTGCTGGTTCATGGTGACGGCGCGCTTCGGGGGTGCGTCGTACGTCGTCTTCACACCGCAGTTGGTGACGGTGTACGGGAATCCGGCGGTCTTGGCCGCGGGCTTGGTGTCACCGCCCGCGTCGCCCGAGTCCGACGAGGAGCACGCGGCGAGCGGGACGAGCAGGGCCGCGGCGGCCAGGGCGCGTATGCCGGTGTGGCGGGACATGGCTGAACTGCCTCCTCCAGGGGATTTCCGCGTCCCCTGCGTTGCGTGGAGGAGGACGGCAGGTCAGTTCCTGACTCCCCCGCCCCGGCTTCGGAGTGGGGTCACAGTGGCGGGACCGTGCCGGTTTCGCACCGGCTTCCTGGCTCCTGCCGCCCTCTTGAGTAAAGCTCAGTATGCCTCGACGACCTTTACTTCTTCTTCGGTGACCTCGCCGTCCACGATCCGGTACGAGCGGAACTGGAAGGGGCCCGCGTCGTCGGTGTCCGCCGTGGAGACCAGGACGTAGTGCGCGCCGGGCTCGTTGGCGTAGGTGATGTCGGTGCGCGAGGGGTACGCCTCGGTGGCGGTGTGCGAGTGGTAGACGATCACCGGCTCCTCGTCGCGGTCGTCCATCTCGCGGTAGAGCTTGAGCAGGTCACCCGAGTCGAACTCGTAGAACGTGGGCGAGCGGGCGGCGTTCAGCATCGGGATGAACCGCTCGGGACGTCCGGTGCCCTCCGGGCCCGCGACCACGCCGCACGCCTCGTCGGGGTGGTCCTGGCGCGCGTGCGCGACGATCTGGTCGTGGAGGGCCTGGGTGATGGTCAGCATGGCAGCCAGGATAAGCAGAGGGGCCCGCGCGTACCGAAGTGTGGTACGCGCGGGCCCGAATGCTGGACGGTGGCCTTGGGGAGCCTCAGTCCTTGGAGAGGGAGTCTTCCGAGGAGACCCCGCCGGAGGCGCCGATCTTGCGCTTGTTGAAGGCCGCGGCCTCCGGGTTGCGGCTCTTGAGGATCAGGTAGGAGACCGTCAGGATCGCGGCCCAGACCGGAGCGGCGTACAGCGAGATCCGCGCGTCCTTGTCGATGCCCATCATCACGATGACCATGCCGATGAAGAGCAGGGCGAACCAGCTGGTGTACGGGGCGCCCGGGGCCCGGAAGGTGGACTGCGGCAGCTCACCGCGGTCGGCCTTGCGGCGGTAGCGGATCTGGCAGGCCAGGATCATGATCCAGGCCCACATGCCGGAGATGGTCGCGAAGGAGACGACGTAGTTGAACGCCTCGCCCGGCCACTGGTAGTTGATCCAGACGCCGACCAGCATGAACGCGGCGGAGGCCGTGGTGCCGATGAGCGGCAGGCCGTTCTTCGTGAGCTTGGTGAAGAACTTGGGGCCCTGGCCGTTCATCGCGAGGTCGCGCAGCATGCGGCCGGTGGAGTACATGCCGGAGTTGCAGGAGGAGAGCGCGGCGGTGAGGACCACGAAGTTCACGATCGCGGCGCCGACGCCGAGACCCATCTCCTCGAAGGCCGCGACGAACGGCGAGACACCGGGCTTGAAGGAGGTCCACGGGACGACCGACAGGATCATGATGAGCGCGCCGACGTAGAAGACGGCGATGCGCCACGGCACGGTGTTGATGGCCTTGGGCAGGACGGTCTTCGGGTCCTTGGACTCGCCCGCGGTGACGCCGACCAGCTCGACGGCGAGGAAGGCGAACATCACGATCTGCAGGGTCATCAGCGTGGAGCCGATGCCGTTGGGGAAGAAACCGCCCTGGTTCCACAGGTGGGCCACGGTGGCGGTGTCACCGGCGTCGGAGAAGCCGATGGTGAGGATGCCGACGCAGATCAGGATCATGCCGATGATGGCGGTGACCTTGACCATCGAGAACCAGAACTCCAGCTCGCCGAAGAGCTTCACGGAGATGAGGTTCGCGCCGTACAGGATGACGGTGAAGACCAGCGCGTAGGCCCATTGCGGGAATGAGTCGTGGGTCCAGTACTGCATGTACTGGGCGGCCGCGGTCACTTCGGTGATGCCGGTGACGACCCAGAAGAGCCAGTACGTCCAGCCGGTCACGAATCCGAAGAACGGGCCCATGAACTCGCGTGCGTACTCCGAGAAGGAGCCGGACACGGGCCGGTACATGAGGAGCTCGCCGAGCGCCCGCATGATGAAGAAGATGACGAGGCCCGCGATGGCGTACGCCAGGATGAGGCTCGGTCCGGCCTTGTGGATGGCCTTGCCCGCGCCGAGGAACAGGCCGGTGCCGATGGCACCGCCGATCGCGATCATCTGGATCTGCCGGGCTCCGAGCCCGCGCTGATATCCCTCGCCCTCGCCGGACGAGCCGTGCACGACCCCATTGCTGTCGTGCTCGTCGTGGTGCTCTTCGACCTGCACTGAGGTCATGGTGACGCCTTTCTCCATGCCGATCCGCGCCCGCACATCTGCGTTGTGGCTGCGGATCAGGTCCTGATCCCCCCGGATATGGATGGAGTGCTACCGGCGGTCTGCCGGCTGAAGCGCCCTCGGCGACATGGGTGGCGTCGCCGAGCGGTCGTGAAGATTTATCACGGTGGCAACAGTGAGGGAATGAGCCACTTGTGGTGCACACCACAAGGAGAAGCGGACAAAGTGCCCTTGACACCACAAAGCCGGGCAATGACGTGACGGGATCGTTATCCGGATTTGAGGCTCCGCTGAGCGAACCACCCGCGGAGCGAACGGAACCTGTCTACTACAACAAATTTCACTGCATTCTGCACGGATTCCTGCCCGGAATCAGTCCAGCAACGTCCCGACCAGCGTTTCCTGCAGTCCGCCGAGCCAGAGATAGGCCATCACCATCGGCTTGCGGGGGTCGGAGTCCGGCAGCCGGTAGAGCAGATCGGCGTCGTCTTCGTCGCTCACCTCGAGCCGTGTGCCGATCGCGAGGCGGAGGTCGTTGAGGGCGCCCAGCCAGTTCCGGGACTCCTCGACCGACAGTTTCAGGACAGCTCCGCCCTCGCCCGACGCCGCCATCGCGTCGAGCGAGCGGATCACGACCAGGGCGTCGTCACGCTTCTTGGCCCGCAGGTCATTCTCTGTGAACCGCCGGAATTCCGCCGAATACGCCCGCAGCTCGTCCTCGTCGCTCGCGCCGTTCTCGCTGCCCGGACCGCCGTACGCATCGGGCAGCAGACGCTGCATCACCGGATCGGCGGGCGGCTCGCTGGGGCCTTCGGCGAAGAGCTCCGCGAGCGGGTCGTCGGAGACCTCACCGCCCGGACCCGGCCCGATCAGCTCCAGGAGCTGCACGGCGAGGGAGCGGATGATCGAGATCTCGACCTCGTCGAGCGCGACGGCGGCACCGCCGCCGGGGATCGCTTCGAATTGTCCTGGCATCAGATGCGTCGCTACTTCCGGTCCGCTGCTTCCGGTCCGCTACTTGCGGTCCTGCTGAAGGGTGGCCCACAGCCCGTACCCGTGCATGGCCTGTACGTCGCGCTCCATCTCCTCGCGGCTGCCGCTGGAGACGACGGCGCGGCCCTTCTGGTGGACGTCCATCATCAGCTTCGTGGCCTTCTCCTTCGAGTACCCGAAGTACGTCTGGAACACATACGTCACGTAACTCATCAAATTGACCGGGTCGTTGTGCACCAGGGTGATCCAGGGGACGTCCGGCTCGGGGACGACGAGCGCCTCTTCGTCCGATTCCGGGCGTGTGATCTCTGCGGGAGCCGTACTCACCTGCCCCATGCTGCCACTCCGAGGGGGCCCTCGCACAAATGGCCTCTGGCGCGCCCCACGAAATCGTCAGAGTGACGAGATTGGGGGTAGCATCCCTCGTATGAACACAGCGGACCTTGGCCTGCCGGTGGATGTTCCGTCGACGGCGCTCTTCACGGACCAGTACGAGCTGACGATGCTGCAGGCCGCGCTGAAGGCGGGCACCGGCGACCGGCGCTCCGTCTTCGAGGTCTTCACCCGCAGACTCCCCGAGGGGCGGCGCTACGGAGTGGTGGCCGGAACGGGCCGGGTCCTGGACGCCGTGGAGAACTTCCGCTTCGACGCCGACGTCATCGGCTTCCTGCGCGAGCGCGAGATCGTCGACGAGCCGACCCTCGAATGGCTCTCCGGCTACCGCTTCAGCGGCGACATCTGGGGCTACCCCGAGGGCGAGGTCTACTTCCCCGGCTCGCCGATCCTGCGGGTCGAGGGGTCCTTCGCGGAGTGCGTGCTCCTGGAGACGGTGATCCTCTCCATCCTCAACCACGACTCGGCCATCGCGGCCGCCGCCTCCCGCATGTCCTCGGCCGCGGGTGGCCGCCCGCTGATCGAGATGGGCGCCCGCCGCACCCACGAGCTTGCGGCCGTCGCCGCGTCCCGCGCCGCGTACGTCGGGGGCTTCGCCACCACGTCCGACCTGGCCGCGGGCTTCCGCTACGACATCCCGACCGTCGGCACCAGCGCCCACGCCTTCACCCTGCTGCACGACAACGAACGCGACGCGTTCCGCGCCCAGGTCGCGTCCCTGGGCCCCGGCACCACGCTGCTCGTCGACACCTACGACGTGACCGAGGCGGTCCGCACCGCCGTCGAGGTCGCCGGGCCCGAGCTCGGCGCCGTCCGCATCGACTCCGGCGACCTGCTGCTCGTCGCCCACCGGGTGCGCCAGCAGCTGGACGAGCTCGGCGCGACGGAGACGAAGATCGTCGTCACCTCCGACCTCGACGAGTACGCCATCGCCTCGCTCGCGGCGGCGCCCGTGGACGCGTACGGCGTGGGCACCCAGCTCGTCACCGGCTCGGGGCACCCCACCTGCTCCATGGTCTACAAGCTGGTGGCCCGCGCGCACTCGGCGGACCCGAAGGCCGACCTGGAGCCGGTGGCGAAGAAGTCGCTCGGCGCCAAGTCCTCGCTGGGCGGCCGCAAGTGGGCCGCGCGCCGGACCGACGAGTACGGGGTGGCCGAGGCCGAGGTCGTCGGCACGGGCGCCGTCCCGGCCGGACTCGCCGACCGGCAGCTCCTGACCGAGCTGGTCAAGGGCGGTGAGGTGGTCGCCCGCGAGCCGCTGGACACGGTCCGCGACCGGCACGCCGCCGCGCGCGCGGGCCTCCCGCTCTCGGCGACCCAGCTGTCGCGGGGCGAAGCGGTCATTCCGACGGAATACGTCTGACATCGCGGGGAGGGGCGGCCCGGCCGCCCGTGGCCCCCTCCCACAACGTGGTTGAAGTCTCTACGCTCGGTTCCATCCGGCCGAGTCCCCCGCCGCCCCCACCACCCCCGCACTGCCGAGCACTGCCGAGCCGAAGGACACCCGCCATGCGCCGCGCCCTGATCGTCGTAGACGTGCAGAACGACTTCTGCGAAGGCGGCAGCCTCGCGGTCGCCGGTGGCGCGGACGTGGCCGCCGCGGTCACCGAGCTGATCGGCCAGGCCCCGGCGGGCTACCGCCACGTGGTGGCGACCCGCGACCACCACGTCGACCCCGGCGCCCACTTCTCCGACCACCCGGACTACGTCGACTCCTGGCCGCCGCACTGCGTGGCCGGTACGGAGGGCGTCGGCTTCCATCCGAACTTCGCGCCCGCGGTCGCCTCCGGTGCCATCGACGCGGTCTTCGACAAGGGGGCGTACTCGGCGGCGTACAGCGGCTTCGAGGGCGTCGACGAGAACGGGGTCTCGCTGGCCGAGTGGCTGCGGGAGCGGGAGATCACCGAGGTCGACGTGGTCGGCCTCGCGACGGACCACTGCGTCCGGGCCACGGCGGTGGACGCGGCGCGGGAGGGGTTCAAAGCGACCGTGCTCCTGGACCTGACGGCGGGGGTCACGGCGGCGACCACGGAAGCGGCGATGGCCGAGCTCCGCTCGGCCGGGGTCGAACTCACGGGCAAGCCCGTCGTCTGACCTGCGGCCCGGTGGGGGCTGGTCGCGCGGTTCCCCGCGCCCCCGGGGAGTCCACCTCGCCGCCCGACCGGGGTGCCGTCAGAACGGCACCCCGGCCGTGCCGCGGCTCTGTCGCCGCAGCGCCCGGATCGGGTGCCACAGCTCCGCCGCGTCGTCCGGCGCCGTGCGCCATATGAGGCCGTCCGGATGGTGCAGGACCGCCGTCACCTCGTCCGGAGTCGGTGGTTCCGCGTTGCCGCGGAGGTAGACGGCCCGCAGGCCCAGATTGCGGAGCCGGGTCAGGGCCCTCGCGCGGTTCACGGCGTGCACGATCATCCGGACCGTGCCGCCGGACGGCGACGGGTTCGGCAGGGTCAGCGCCACCACCACGCTGCCGTTCGGCAGCTTGCAGAAACCTCCTGCGGACATGCTTGGTCACACCCCCGTGAGACATCGCACGAGACCCCGGTCCGGGTCCCGCGTCAATAAGAAATCCACAGGACGCACCTAAACACGATCGGCCGCCGCCCGCTAGAGGGCGACGGCCGATCATGGTTTGACCTGCGTAAACGCTAACTACTTCGTCGAGCGACCCACCTGGACCGTGATCGTCGAGCCGTCCTTGGGCTGCTTGATGATCTTGATCTGAGTGTTGGTGTCAGTGACCTTGACACTTCCCGTGGGGTTCTCGCTGTACCAGTAGGTGCCCTTGCGGTCGTCGAAGACCGAGACGCCCTTCTGGGACTTGATCTTCAGCGCGACGTCCCCGTTGTGGAGCGTCACCTTGTCCGTCGCGTACTTGCTGAAGGGCGCGTCGAACGGCTGGATCTTGTTGCGCAGAACCGTGCCGTCCTTCCACTTCAGCGGCTTCGCGTGCGCGTCGACCGGAAGGATCAGACCCTTGCCGGGGTGCTGGCTGGTGTTGTTGTCCTTCTGCGAGGTGTCCCACTGCCAGACCATCAGGCCGGTCTGGTACGGGTAGTGCTCCACCCAGTCGGGACGGATCTTCGAACCGAAGTTGTACGGGCCGACCTCAAGGGTCTTGTCGTACGAGACGTACTGACGGTTCTCGGCGAGGTAGTACTGGTCGTACTTCTTGGTGAAGGACTCGCCGATGCGCGAAAAGCCCTTCGACGCCCAGCCGTTGTCGTCGCCCTCGGCGCCGTCCTCGAACAGCTTGGCGCCGTCCGCGGTGACCGAAAGCGCGTCGGCCGCGAAGCCCTTGCCGCCCGCGCCGCCGTCCGTGGAGTAGCGGAAGCGGACGTCGATCTTCTTGCCCGCGTAGGCGTCGAGCGGGAAGGCCAGCTTCTTGTACGCGCCGGAGACACCGGTCAACGCGGGCTTGTCGCCCGCGTCACGGGTGATCGGCTTGCCGTCCGCGGTGCCGTCGATCGGCGTCCAGTTGGCGCCGCCGTCCGTGGAGACCTCGGTGTAGAGGTAGTCGTAGTTGGCCTCGATGTCCCACCAACCCTGCAGCGAGAGCTCGGCCTTGGACTTGCCGGTGAGGTCGACGGAGCGCGACAGCGTGTTCTTGAGGTCGTCGCCCTGGTCGCTCCACCACTGCTTGGAGCCCTCGGCGGGCTTCACGACATTGGTGGTGACGGACTTCTTCGGCAGGTCGACGACGAGCGCCTGGCGGTGCCGGGTGTTGTACTCGGAGACGCCCAGCTTGTGCTCGGACGTCGTCGCGGCCTTCGCCTTGGCGTAGTCGAGCCAGCCCAGCTGGAACTTGTCCCAGGCGGTCATGTCGCCCGGCATGTCACCGATGGCGTCCTTGCCGGTGCCGAGCCAGGAACCGGCCGACATCAGCGACCAGAAGCCGACCGAGTTGTCACCCTTGCCCGAAGTGTCGTACAGGTCGGGCAGACCCAGGTCGTGGCCGTACTCGTGGGCGAAGACGCCGAGGCCGCCGTTCTCCGGCTGCATCGTGTAGTCACCGACCCAGATGCCCGAGTCGCCGATCTGGGTGCCACCGGCCTTGTTGTTCGACGGGCCGGTGTTGCCCGCGTCGTTGCCGTAGGCGTACCAGCGGTGCGCCCACAGGGCGTTGGTGCCCTCGGCGCCGCCACCGGCCGACTCGTCCTCGCCCGCGTGGACGATCTGGAAGTGGTCGATGTAGCCGTCCGGCTCGTTGAAGTTGCCGTCGCCGTCGAAGTCGTAGCGGTCCCAGAGGTCGTACTTGGCCAGGTCCGCCTTGACCTGCGCGTCCGTACGGCCCTTCGCCTTCTGGTCCTTGGCCCAGGCGGTCACGCCGTCCTTGACCGCGTCCCAGACGTTCGGGCAGTTGGTGTCGCCGCAGTAGTTCGAGCCGTAGCGGGCCTCGTTGTAGTCGACCTTGACCCAGTCGGCGACTTCCCCGTCGACCGAGTACCGGCCGGAGGAGGTCTTCTCGTAGTAGGTCTTCAGCGAGTGCTTCGCCTTGCCCTTCGAGTCCTTCCCCTTGCCGAAGTACAGGTCCTGGAAGTGCTTCTGGTTGTAGTCCTTCTGCCAGGCCGTGCTGTTGTCCTTCGCACGGTCCGGCTTGGCTATCTTGTTGTGCAGCGGTCCCGGCTTGCCGCCGTACTTCTTGACCGGCTGCTCCGGTCCTTCGGCGCCATCGGGGTCGTACATGGTCGTGTCGTCGACCTTGTCCCCGAACTCCACCAGGATCGTGAAGATCTTGTCGGTCTTCTCCCGGCCCAGCTCGACGTACTTCTTGTCGTCGAGCTTGACGACCTGCGAGCCGCCCTTCTTCTGGACCTTGGCGTCGCCCGCGACGACCTGCTGCAGGGCGGCCTTGCGCTGCTGTGCCTGCTGCTTGCTGAACGGCCCCTCGAGGTCGTGGTCGACCTGCGCCTTGGGGCGCGACGGGTCCTGCCGGTCGATGGCCGGTGCCCCGCCCGAGGCACCGTCCTCCGCCGAAGCCGTCGCCACTGAGAACGTCGCGGCGGCCGCGGCTACCGCCACGGCCACCGCGGTGGCTCTGAACGTCCGTGTTCTGACTGTCACTTGATGAATTCCTCCCCCGCGCCCGCGCGAAAATGGCGGACCGTAATTCCCGGTCGGAGGAGGTCCGCGCGCGATGTACGCGTCACAAGTGACGACATTCGACCGGAAGTACGGGAGAAAAGACAGTCCTTGACTTGAACAGGCCAAGTGCACTATGCAGACGCGCGGCACCGCTATCCGGACACGGAGCACTGCCCCACGCCGAAGGTCAACAGGCGCGCCCTTCTGTCCACTTAGTGGACGTCATGAACCCGTGCGCCCCCTGTGCTCCGGCACCGTGGGTTAGGTCACGCTTACCGCCCGTTCCCGTCGGGCATGCAGCGGAATAGAGTCCCAATCGACGGTGCGCTACCGCGCGAGACGGCACATCCCAAGTCGTCGCCGTCGGGGACCCTTTGATTCGTATACAGCCGTTCATATATCCGCATCCGCCCCCATTGGCCAAAAGCCATGGGGGGATCCCTGCCGAGGACGGATCACGTCATGCCGCGAACCATGCCACGTCCGACCACCGCACAGATCACCTACGGTTCCGTGACCGTCGTCTTCTCGACCCTCGCGATGCTCCTGCTCTCCCAGACCTCCTCGGGAGTCGGCATCGCGGTGATAGCCCTGGCCGCACTGGGCCTCGGTTTGCTGGTCGCCGTGACGGTCCCGCTGCCCAAACAGCCCAAAGCGCCCGCCGCGCGCTCCGTTCCGGTGGCCTCCTCCGCCGAAGGGCGCGTCCCGGAGCAGCGCGACGCCGTGCGAGCCGACCCCGTGCTCGCCGACTCCGTGCGGGAACCTACGCGCTGACCACCACCGTCTTGGCGGCCTTGTCGTGCAGGCCCTGCTTGTAGGGCTTGTCGAAGAAGCTCCAGCCACCACAGATCGCCGTCCAGATGCAGGCGCAGCAGAACGCGAACGGCAGCCAGAGGACGGCCGCCCGGGCGAGAGCGGTCTGCAGCGTCGGCGTGGCCCCGTCGTTGAGGTTGGCGACCCGCATCCCCAGCCACTTCTTGCCGAGCGTCTGACCGCTCTTGGAGATCATGAAGCTGTCGTACGCGATGTAGAGCACGGCGGCCAGCAGCGACTGGCCGAACGACTTGCCCGTGTTCACGTTGTCCGGGTCGATGTCGTACTCCGCTGTGCCGAACAGCCACGACAGCAGACCGACGATGATGCCCACCAGAATCATGTCGATGATGCGGGCGAGCACGCGCTTGCCTCCGTCGGCCAGCGGAGGCATCCCGGCCAGCGGGTCCTGTCCGCCGTGGCCACCGGGTCCCCCACCGTACGGATCGCCGCCGTAGGGCGGCGGCGGGGCGCCGTAGGGGGAGCCGCCGCCGTCTCCCGGGGGCGGAGGGCCTGAACCGGGCGGCGGGGCCCCGTAGGGCGAGCCACCGCCCTGGGGCGGGGTGTCGTACGGGGAGCCGCCGCCCTGTGGGGGCTGCTGCGGCGGCTGCTTCTTGAACGGGTCGTCGTCCGGCGGCGGATATTGCGGCGGTTCGGTGCTCATGGCCCGAGTCGACCGCTTCGGCCCCCGCTCCGCATCCGGCGAGCGGCCGACCGGGTTATGACACAGGCTCTGACCCGGCCGCCGCCAGGCTCACCCCGCGACGAAGGTCTTCGCGGCCTTGTCGTGCCAGCACTGGCGCCACGGCCGGTCGAAGACGCACCACAGCACGCCGACGACGCCGATCACCAGCACGCCCGGAATGCTGTACACCAGCCAGCGCTTCAGCGCCGCCCCGAACGTCGGCGCCTCGTGCTCCTCCATGTCCCGCACCTCGATGCCGCACACCTTCTTGCCGAGGGTGCGGCCCCACTTGGCGGTCGGCAGCGCTTCGTAGACGACGCCGAAGAGCAGCAGGACGGCGAGGATCAGGCCGAGGTAGCCCGCGGTGGTGCCGTCCAGGAGCCAGACCGTGGTCTTCTCGCCGGAGAGCTTCGCCGCGTCGATCTTGCTGTCGACGTGGTCGGCGGCCTTGGTGCCGAGCGGCAGCGCGGCGGCGCCGGTGACGGCGACGAGGACGACGGTGTCGATGAGGCGTGCGGCCAGGCGCCTGCCGAGTCCGGCGGGCCGGGCCGCGGCCTGGGTCTGCGCGAGCGCGAGGAACGGGTCCTCGGCGACCGGCTTCCACGGCACGACGGGCTGTCCCTCGCCCTGCTGCCCGGGGGCCCCGTCGGCCCCGGGCACCGGGGACTGGGCGAGCTGGTGCACCTGCTGGGCCCAGGAGGGCGAGCCGCCGCCGGGCCCTGAGGTGACGGGCGAGGGGACACCGCCTGCACCGCCCTGCTGCGGCACGGCGGGCTGGGGCTGTTGGGCCTGCGGCTGCGGGGCCTGGGGTGGTGTGGCCGCCTGGGCCGGCACTCCCCCCTGCTGCGGTACGGAGGACGGGCGGCCCGTGGCGGTCCTGCCGCCCTGCTGCGCGGACTTGGGGCGGATCGCGCGGATCGACATGGTGCCGTCGGTACCGGCCGACGCGGCGGGCGTGGCCTGCCCGCCGGGCCTCTCGGCCGCGGGCCGCACCGGCCCGGTCGGCCGACGGAACGTCACCGTGCCCTCGCCCGCCGTCGGTTTGGCGGCGCCGGGCTTGACGGCGCGGATGGTGACGGTGCCGGGGTTGCTCTCGTCCTGCGGCGGCTCGGGCGCTTCCGGGGCCTTGGGGGCTTCGGGCGCCCTCTCGGGCGTCGCGTCGCTCGGCACCCGCGGGTCGGCCTGGCCCGGAGCGCCGCCCCAGGACACCCGGCGCTCCTGCTCGCCGCCGAGGCCGGACTGCCGCCCCGCGTCGGCGTGCCAGGCGGAGGCGGGCTCGGGCCTCGAACCGTGCTGGTTGGCCTCGGGGGGCGCGGACTCGGGGTGTACGGACTCGGGGTGCGCCGCCTCGAACCGGCCCGTCTCCGGGTCCCCCTGCTCGGACTGGCCCGCGTGCGGCGTCTCGTCGAAGAAGACGGGGCCCGTCTCCTCCGCGGGCGCGGCGTCCGCGGGGGCGCCGCCGGTGCCCGCGCCGGGCGGGGGCGGCAGCGGCTCGCCGTCGGACGGCGCGGGACGGCTCGTACCGGGCACCCAGGCAGCACCGTTCCAGTACCGGACATATCCGGGAATGGACGGGTCGGGGTAGTAGCCTTCGCGCGGCCGATCGTCGCCTGGGGCCGGAGTTGGGGCGCTCATGTCCGTCGTCCCGTATCTGCTCGGGGGTCTTCTGGGGGCTCCACATTTATCAGACCTCCGTGTCCCATCGGGTGGGTCCCGCCCTACGGACCACTTTCCGGGCACGCTCCCCACACATCCCCCGCGTCCCCGACGCCCCCTTCCTGCCCCCTCCGCGAAGTCGTCCGAAGAAAATTTCCGGAACCCGCGTAATGCCGCGTGGATCTCGCGCTCTCCACTCGTACGGGTCCGCTCCCAGGGCCCGCGAAGAGCTACAAGGAGAAGGAAGGGCATCGATATGCACTCCGTGGTGGAACGCGAGCTGGAGCTCAAACTGGTCCTCTCACCGGAACGGGCCATCCCCGTCCCGGCCCGCCTCACCTACCGCACCGCCGACCCCTATGCCGTCCACATCGCCTTCCACATCGGCTCCGAGCACCCGGTGAACTGGACGTTCGCCAGGGAGCTCCTGGTGGAGGGGGTGTTCAGGCCGTGCGGCCACGGGGACGTGCGGGTCTGGCCGACGAAGGTGGAGGGGCGCAGCGTCGTCCTGATGGCGCTCAGCTCGCCGGACGGCGACGCGCTCCTTGAGGCGCCGGCCGCCGCCGTGTCGGCCTGGCTGGAGCGGACGCTGCGGGTGGTCCCTCCGGGTTCTGAGGCCGAGCAGCTCGGCATCGACGACGGCCTCGCCGAGCTGCTCGCGCCCGCCTCCGGCCGTAGCCGTGCGGACGAGCTGTGGCTGAGCGACCCGTGGCCCTCGGACGAGTCCAAGGACGGTGAGTGAGCTCCGCCGCCACGGGGGCGATCGCGGAGCCGAATACACCTACAGCTGCACCTACGGCTGTCTGTCAGAAGAGTTTGCCCGGGTTGAGGAGTGAGTGCGGGTCGAAGGCCGCCTTGACGGCCTGCTGCATCTCCACTCCCACCGGGCCGATCTCGCGCGCCAGCCACTCCTTCTTCAGGACGCCGACACCGTGTTCGCCGGTGATGGTGCCGCCGAGTTCGAGGCCGAGGGCCATGATCTCGTCGAAGGACTCGCGGGCGCGCCTGCCCTCGTCGGGGTCCGCCGCGTCGAAGCAGACGGTGGGATGGGTGTTGCCGTCGCCCGCATGCGCGCAGACCCCGACGGTCAGGTCGTACTTCTCGCCGATGCGCTCTACGCCGACGAGCATCTCGGCGAGCCTGGAGCGCGGCACGCACACGTCGTCGATCATCGTGGTGCCCTTGACGGCTTCGAGCGCGGTGAGGGCCAACCGCCGCGCCTGCAGCAGCATTTCCGACTCGGCGGCGTCCTCGGCCGGGACGACCTGCGTGGCGCCCGCGGCCTCGCAGAGCGCGCCGACGGCGGCGAGGTCGGCGGCGGGGTCCGGGGTGTCGAAGGCGGCGAGCAGGAGCGCCTCGGTGGTCTCGGGCAGGCCCATCTGGGCCAGCGCGTTGACGGCCTTCACCGTCGTACGGTCCATCAGTTCGAGGAGCGACGGGACGTGGCCGCCCTCCATGATCTTGCAGACGGCGTCGCACGCGGCCTGCGCCGAGGGGAACTCGGCGGCCAGGACGAGCTGTTGGGGCGGCTCGGGCTTGAGCGCGAGGACGGCGCGGACGACGATGCCGAGGCTGCCCTCGGAGCCGACGAAGAGGCGCGTCAGGTCGTATCCGGCGACGCCCTTGGCGGTGCGGCGCCCGGTGCTCATGAGCCGTCCGTCGGCGAGGACGACGTCGAGCCCGAGGACGTACTCCGCGGTGACGCCGTACTTCACGCAGCACAGGCCCCCGGAGGCGGTGCCGATGTTCCCGCCGATGGTGCACGTCTCCCAGCTGGAGGGGTCCGGCGGGTAGTACAGGCCGTGCTCGCCGACCGCGCGCGACAGCGCGGCGTTGACGACGCCGGGCTCCACGACCGCGATGCGGTCGACGGGGCTGATCTCCAGGATGCGGTCCATCTTGACGAGGGACAGGACGATGCAGCCGTCGCTGGCGTTCGCGGCGCCGGACAGGCCGGTGCGGGCGCCCTGCGGGACGACGGGGACGCGCAGCTCGGTGGCGGTGCGCATGACGTGCTGGACCTGCTCGACGGTGCGGGGCAGCACCACGACGGCCGGTTCGCCCGCTTCGCAGAAGCTCGCCATGTCGTGGGCGTACGAGGAGGTGACGTCCGGGTCGGTGAGGATCGCCTCGGCCGGGAGGCCTTCCTGGAGGAGGTCGATGAGGGTGCGGCTCATGATCACAGCCTCGCACCCGGGGCCATCGGTGTGAACCCGTGTGCGACGCCCTTCCACATGCCGGGATGTGCTCTTCGTATTGACGTCACTGACGCACAGTGACGTCATGAGGCCTTCGGTGAAGCGTGTGCTGATCGGCTCCGTGGCGGGGAGCGTGGTGCTCGGCGGTGTGCTCGTGCTGCTGCCCCTGGACGACGAGATGGCGGCGAAGGCGGCGCCGCCCGCGCTCGGCCCGGCCGGGCGGGCGATGGCGGCCGTGGGGGCGGGCGCGCCCGCGGCGCTGCCGGATCTGGCGGCGCTCATCGGTGAGCGCGAGGCGCATCTGCGGGCCCATCCCGGGGACGACCAGTCGTGGGCGGTGCTCGGCTCGGCGTATGTGGCGCGGGGCGTGCGGCGTGCGGACGTCGCGGACTTCCCGAAGGCCGAGCGTGCGCTGAACACCTCGCTGAAGACGCGGCCGCAGGGGAATCCGGAGGCCCTGACGGGGCTCGCCACGCTCGCCAACGCCCGGCACGACTTCCGTGCCGCGAAGAAGTGGGGCGAGCTCGCGGCGAAGCAGGCGCCGAAGCGGTGGGCGGCGTATCCCGCGCTGATCGACGCGTACAGCGGGCTCGGTGACGCGAAGGGCGTGGGCAGGGCCCTGGAGTCCTTGCAGGAGCTGGGTTCGGGCCCCGCGGTGATGGCGCGGTCCGGGCAGGTCTACCGCGACCGCGGCTGGCGCGAGGACGCGAACGCCGCGCTCACCGACGCGGCGGCGCTCACCCAGGCGCCCGCGGCGAAGGCGGCGGCCCTGTACCGGGTCGCGGAGCTCGCGTGGGAGCGGGGCGAGCCGACGGTGGCGCTGCGCTACTACGACGCGGCGCTGGCCGCCGACGCCGAGCACCATCCGTCGCTGGCGGGCCGGGGCCGCGCCCTGGCCGCCCTCGGCCGCTCGTCGGAGGCGCTGCACGCCTACCGTTCGGCGCTCGCCAGGCATCCGCTGCCCGAGTACGCCCTGGAGCTGGGCGAGTTGTACGAGTCGCTGAGGCTGGTCCCGGCGGCGCGGGCGCAGTACGACGCGCTGCGGGCCCGGGTGAAGCAGGAGGGTTCCGGCGGCATCAACAACGAGCGGATCCTCGGCCTCTTCGAGGCGGACCACGGTGACGCGGACGCGGCGGTGGAGCGGCTGACCGCGGAGTACGAGCGGCACGGCAGTCCGGAGACGGCGGACGCGCTGGGCTGGGCGCTGCACCGGTCCGGGGACGGCGAGGCGGGCCTGAAGCTCGTGACGAAGGCGATGGAGAAGGGCCCGCGCAGCGCCCTGTTCGCCTTCCACCGGGGCACGATCGAGCGGGAGCTCGGTCAGTACGGCGCAGCGCGCCGCCACCTCCGCGACGCGCTGCGGATCAACCCGTACTTCTCGCCGCTGGGCGTGCCCGCGGCGAAGCGGGCGCTGGCGGCGCTTGGCGAGCCGCCGGAGGGCGGGCCCGAGCAGATGTACGCGCCGCGCCCGGTGGCACCGGCCCGTCAGGCTTCTCCCCCGCGCAGCCGGACACCACGCACCCAGCCCCAGCGTCAGCCCGCGCAGCCGCGGACCGCCCCGAGCACCGCGCGGACCGCCCCGGCGCGTTAGTCCACCGCCGGTCCCCACGGCGCTTCGAGCGCCGCCCGCAAGGCGTCGGCCGCGTCCCGGCCGATGCGCTCGGCGAGCAGTTCCTCCCGCCGCGCCAGGACGGCTTCGGCCTCGCGGTGCGCGCGCTCGCCCTCCCGGGTGCGCCTGATGAGCCGCTGCCGGGCGGATGCGGGGTCGGCGACCTGTTCCAGGAGCCCGGCGCCTACGAGGCCGTGCACGGCCTGGTGGGCGGTCTGCCGGGTGACGCCCATGCGGCGGGCGAGTTCGGAGACCGTGGTGCCCTCGTCGTCGAGGACGGCGAAGAGCTGGACCTGCGTCGGCGACACGGGGGTGGCACCGGCCGTGTCCATGGCGGTCAGGAGCCCCTCCTCGAACCAGCGGCGGGCCTCGCCGAGGAGCTGGGGCAGGTTGCGTCGGGCGGGGTCCTCAGTCATTAATGTCAGGGTACCTGACATCAAGGAACGAGCCGCGAGGAGCGCCGCCCATGACCATCGAGTACGCCACCCGCTACCGCAGGGCGTCCCGAATCCCCCCGGAGCCGGGCAAGCCCTACGTCATCGAGAAGGGCGAGGGCGACCGCGCCCATCTGTTCGGGGACCTGATCACCGTCTACGCGGGCGGCGAGCAGACCGAGAACACCTTCAACTTCTTCACCGTCGAGGGCCCCAAGGGCGACCTCATACCGGCCCATGTGCACGCGGACACGCACGAGGTCTTCTACGTCACCCAGGGCGCCGTCCGGCTGTTCGTCGAGGACACCGAGGGCGAGCAGCTGGAAAAGCTGCTCACCCCCGGCGACTTCGGCTTCGTGCCCAAGAACTGCCTGCACGCCTACCGCATGGAGCGCCACCACAGTCAGGTCGTGGGCGTCGCGGCGGGCCCGGCAGGCACGTTCGAGCGGTTCTTCGAGAACCTCGGCGCTCCTACGCTCCAACACGGCCTGCCGCACCGGCCCTTGATCCCGGAACCCGGCAGGTTCAGGGACGTCCCCGCGCGGTACGACGTGGCTTTCAAGCCGGACCACGCATGGCGAACGCAGCCGGACTAACCCGACTAGAGGTTGCCGCGCTTCTCCTGCTCGCGCTCGATCGCCTCGAAGAGCGCCTTGAAGTTGCCCTTGCCGAAGCCCATCGAGCCGTGCCGCTCGATCATCTCGAAGAAGACGGTCGGGCGGTCCTGGACCGGCTTGGTGAAGATCTGCAGCAGGTAGCCGTCCTCGTCGCGGTCGACGAGGATCTTCAGCTCGCGCAGGGTCTCGACGGGGACGCGCGTCTCACCGGCCCACTCGCCGAGGGTGTCGTAGTACGAGTCGGGGGTGTCCAGGAACTGGACGCCCGCCGCGCGCATCGTGCGGACGGACTCGACGATGTCGTTCGTGGCGAGCGCGATGTGCTGGACGCCCGCGCCGCCGTAGAACTCCAGGTACTCGTCGATCTGCGACTTCTTCTTGGCGATGGCGGGCTCGTTGATCGGGAACTTGACCTTGAGCGTCCCGTCGGCCACCACCTTCGACATCAGCGCGCTGTACTCGGTCGCGATGTCGTCGCCCACGAACTCCTTCATGTTCGTGAAGCCCATGACCTTGTTGTAGAAGCCGACCCAGTCGTTCATCTTGCCGAGCTCGACATTGCCGACACAGTGGTCGATCGCCTGGAAGGTCCGCTTGGCCGGGGGCTCGACTATCGGGTTCGCGGGCCCGAAACCGGGCAGATACGGCCCGTCGTAGTCGGTGCGCTCCACCAGGGTGTGGCGGGTCTTGCCGTACGTGGCGATGGCGGCGAGGACGACCTTGCCGTTCTCGTCCTTGACCTCGTAGGGCTCCGTGATGCCCCGTGCGCCCTGCTCGACGGCGTAGGCGTACGCGGCACGCGCGTCCGGCACCTCGATGGCGAGGTCGACGACGCCGTCGCCGTGCTCGGCCACGTGGGAGGTGAGGAAGTGGCCCCAGTCCGTGGAGGGCTTGATGACGGAGGTGAAGACGAAGCGCGCACCGCCGTTCGTGAGGACGTAACTCGCGGTCTCGCGGCTGCCGTTCTCCGGTCCGGAGTAGGCGACCAGCTTCATGCCGAAGGCCGTGGAGTAGTAGTGCGCGGCCTGCTTGGCGTTGCCCACGGCGAAGACGACCGCGTCCATTCCCTTGACCGGGAAGGGGTCGGCCTCGCGCGCGGTGTCGGGTGTGGTGTGGGTGGTGGTCTCAGTCATGGTGTGAGGCTCCCGCTGAACCACAAGGTGCGCAATAGTTCTCGTTTTCAGTGGTCAATCTGCTCAGTGGGTGGCCAGGATGGGCGGGCTATCTGTACATCATGACCACCATGGAGGCGTCATGGCGATCGATCATCTGGACGGCAGACTCATCGTGCTCCTGGCGCGGGAGCCGCGTATCGGGGTTCTTGAGGCGTCCCGCAGGCTCGGCGTGGCGCGCGGCACGGTGCAGGCGCGGATGGACCGGCTTCAGTCCAATGGAGTCATCCGCGGCTTCGGCCCGGAGGTCGATCCCGCGGCGCTCGGCTACCCGGTGACGGCCTTCGCGACGCTGGAGATCAAACAGGGCCAGGGGGCTGACGTACGGGCCCATTTGGCGACCGTCGCCGAGGTCCTTGAACTGCACACCATCACGGGGCACGGCGATATGCTCTGCCGCCTCGTGGCCCGGTCGAACGCGGATCTCCAACGTGTGATCGACCGGGTCGTGGGCTTTGATGGCATCGTCCGGGCTTCCACGGCGATCGTCATGGAAAACCCCGTTCCGCTGCGGATCATCCCGCTGGTGGAGCAGGCGTCCGAAGACCCCTGAGTCACCGACCCGAGTCACCGACTAGTGAGTACCTTCGGAAAGGCGAGGTGAGCACTTCAGTGAACTTCTGGGACTACCTCGGCAACCGCCACCAGCAACTGCTGACGGACGCTTTTCAGCACGCGAGCGCCGTCTTCCAGTGCATGGTCGTCGCCACCCTCATCGGCGTACTGATCGGCGTCCTCACGTACCGCAGCGAATGGGCGGGCAATCTCGCCACGACCACCACGTCCACCATCCTCACCGTGCCGTCCCTCGCCATGATCGGTCTGCTGATCCCGATCGTCGGGCTCGGCGTCGCGCCGACCGTCATCGCGCTGACCCTGTACGGGCTGCTGCCGATCGTGCGCAACGCCATCGTCGGGCTGCGGGGCGTGGACCCTTCGCTGATCGACGCGGCCAAGGGCATCGGGATGTCGCGGCTCGCCCGTCTCTTCAGGGTGGAGCTGCCGATCGCCTGGCCGCCCATCCTGACCGGCATCCGCGTCTCCACCCAGATGCTGATGGGCATCGCGGCCATCGCCGCGTACGCGTCCGGCCCCGGGCTCGGCAACGAGATCTTCCGCGGGATCGGCTCGCTCGGCAGCAAGAACGCGCTCAACCAGGTGCTCGCTGGCACGCTCGGGATCGTCGTCCTGGCGCTGCTCTTCGATGCCGCGTACGTCCTGATCGGCAGGCTGACCATCCCGAGGGGGATCCGTGTCTGAGACCACCGCCAGCGAGAGCGCACCGCACGAGGGTGCGACGGCCGAGGGCGCCGGGCGGGCCGCCACGACCTCCGGAGCGACGATCGAGCTGGAGAACCTCACCAAGCGCTATTCGGGCAGCAGCGAACCCGCCGTGGACAGCGTGAACATGGAGATCAAGGCGGGCGAGATCGTCATCTTCGTGGGCCCCTCCGGCTGCGGGAAGTCGACCACCCTGAAGATGATCAACCGCCTGATCGAGCCGACCGGCGGCCGCATCCGCATCAACGGCGAGGACGTCACCGACATCGACCCGGTGAAGCTGCGCCGCAAGGTCGGGTACGCGATCCAGTCCTCCGGCCTCTTCCCGCACATGACCGTCGCGCAGAACATCGCGCTCGTGCCGAAGATGGTCGGCTGGGGCAAGTCGAAGATCAAGTCACGGGTCGAGGAGATGCTCGACCTGGTGGGGCTCGACCCCGCCGAGTTCCACGGCCGCTATCCGCGCCAGCTCTCCGGCGGCCAGCAGCAACGCGTGGGCGTGGCACGGGCGTTGGCGGCCGACCCGCCCGTCCTCCTGATGGACGAGCCGTTCGGCGCCGTCGACCCGATCACCCGCGACCACCTCCAGGACGAGCTGATCCGGCTCCAGCACGAGCTGCACAAGACGATCGTCTTCGTCACGCACGACTTCGACGAGGCCATCAAGCTCGGCGACCGCATCGCCGTGCTGCGGGAGCGCTCGCACATCGCGCAGTTCGACACCCCGGAAGCCATCCTCACCAACCCCGCCGACGACTTCGTGTCGGGCTTCGTGGGCGCGGGCGCGGCCCTCAAACGCCTCAACCTCACCCGCGTACGCGACGTGGAGATCGCCGACATCCCGACGGTGACCGTCGACGACCCGCTGCAGGACATCTTCGACAAGCTGCGCGGCGGCGGCACCAACGAGCTGCTCCTGCTCGACAAGCGCGGCCGCCCCTACAAGTGGCTGCGCCGCGGCGACCTGACGCTCGCCAAGGGGTCGCTGGCCCGCGCGGGCACCCTCGTGCACGACACGGTGACCCGCGACGCCACCCTGCGCGACGCGCTGGAGGCCGTCCTCACGGACAACGCGGGCCGGGTCGCGGTGACCGGGCGGCGCGGCGAGTACACGGGCGTCGTCGACATGGAGACGCTGATGAACTCCGTCCACGAGATGCTGGAGGCGGACCGCCTCGAAGCCGTGGAGCACCAGCACGAACTGGAGGAGCAGCGCGCCCGGCAGACCCATGACGCGCAGGAGGGTCTCGGCGGGGAGGCGAGCGCGTGACAGGCACCTCCGGGGACACGCCCCGGATCCCGGACCGCAAACCGTCCCCGAAGCAGGCGTCGCGGCCGCGGGGCGAGCACGACGTCAAGGGGCTCGCCTTCCGCGACGAGGGCGAGGCCGAGCTGGAGGCCCCGCCCGCGCTGGTCGCCGCGAAGCCGCCACGCCGGGTCACCTGGCAGAAGCTGACCTTCCTGCCCGCCGTGCTCGCGGTGGTCCTGCTGGCGACCTGGTGGTGGTTCCAGCAGGCCGACCTCGACTCGATCTCCAAGAACGCGCTGGCGAACGGGAACGTCTGGCTCAGGCTGCGCCAGCACATCCAGCTGACGGTGATCTCGACGTTCTTCGTGCTCATCATCGCCATCCCGCTCGGCATCCTGCTGACCCGCAAGAAGCTGCGCAAAGGCGCACCGGTCGCGATGGCCGTGGCCAACATCGGCCAGGCGACCCCCGCGATCGGCCTCCTCGCGCTCCTGGTGATCTGGCTGGGCATCGGCGAGAAGGCCGCCCTCATCGGCATCATCATCTACGCGGTCCTGCCGGTCCTCTCCAACACGATCGCGGGCCTGAAGGCGAACGACCCGACCCTGATCGAGGCGGCCCGCGGCATCGGCATGTCGCCGCTCGGCGTCCTGGCGAAGGTCGAACTCCCGCTGGCCGTACCGCTGATCCTCGCGGGCGTCCGCACCGCGCTCGTCCTGAACGTCGGCACCGCGACGCTCGCCACGTTCGGCGGTGGCGGCGGCCTCGGCGACCTGATCACCACGGGCATGACCAACCAGCGCATGCCGGTCCTCATGCTCGGTTCGATCCTGACGATCGCGCTGGCGCTCCTGGTGGACTGGCTGGCCTCGCTGGCCGAACTGTTCCTGCGCCCCAGGGGCCTGGAGGTGGAGGCATGAGGAACCCCGGGATCACCTGGATCACCGCACGCACGACCGTGGTCGCCGTCCTGGGCGGCGCGCTGCTGGCGGCCTGCGGGCTCACCAGCGGCAGCCCGATGGTGGACGACGTCAAGCCCGGCTCCATCGGCAAGGGCCTGCCCCTGAAGGGCGCCGATCTGACGGTCACCTCCAAGGAGTTCACCGAGCAGCTCATCCTGGGCGCGGTCATGGGCATCGCGTTCGAGGCGGCGGGCGCGGACGTGCTCGACCGCACGGGCATCCAGGGCTCGATCGGTGCGCGCGAGGCCGTGAAGGGCGGCGACGCGGACGCCATGTACGAGTACACGGGCACGGCCTGGATCACGTACCAGGGCAACACCAAGCCGATCACCGACCCGCGGAAGCAGTGGCAGGCGGTGCGCGACGCGGACCTGAAGAACGGCGTCACCTGGCTCGACCCAGCCACGCTCAACAACACCTACGCCCTGGCGATGAACCAGAAGAACGCGTCGAAGTACAAGACGAAGACGCTCTCCGAGGTGGCGGCCCTGTCGAAGTCGGACCCGAAGGCCGTATCGCTCTGTGTGGAGAGCGAGTTCGCGTCGCGGGAGGACGGGCTGCCCGGCATGCAGAAGAAGTACGGGATGAAGATCCCCTCCTCCAGCATCACCAAGATGGACACGGGGATCATCTACACCCAGGCCTCCAAGGGGACGTGCACGTACGGCGAGGTCTTCACGACCGACGGCCGCATCAAGGCGATGAACCTGACGACGATGGAGGACGACAAGCACTTCTTCCCCAACTACAACGTCGCCCCGGAGATCAACAGCAAGTCCCTGAAGGAGCACCCGGAGATGGCGGAGGTCCTGGCCCCCATCACGAAGAAGCTGAACAACAAGGTGGCGCGGGACCTCAACTCCAAGGTGGACGTGGACGGCCAGGACCCGCACGAGGTGGCGAAGGACTGGCTGATCCAGGAGGGCTTCGTGAAGGAGTAGCGACAACGCGTGCTGCCTGACGGCAAGTCACAAAGACTCCTCTGCAAAGAACCCGTTGCAGAGGAGTCTTTGCATGGCTACGCTACGGGGCATGCCGGAAGCCGATCCCCGTGAGGGCATCCAACTCGACCCCCGCTCACTGCGCGGGATCGCACACCCCCTGCGAATGCGCCTGCTCGGCTCACTGCGCAGGGACGGCCCCGCGACCGCCTCCCAACTGGCCGCGCGCCTGGGCGAGTCCAGTGGCTCCACCAGCTACCACCTGCGCCAACTCGCGGCACACGGGTTCATCGACGACGACCCGGAGCACGGTAAGGGGCGCGAACGGTGGTGGCGTGCGGCACACCAGTGGACCTACTTCAGCGACTCCCTGGCACGCGACCCGGACCCGGCCGTGCGCGGGGCGGCCCAGCTCTACCTCCACGAAGTGGTGACCCTCTACGGAGAGGCGATGGCGACCTGGGTCGGAACCCGCCACGAGTGGCCCGAGGAGTGGCAGGCCAGTTCCGAACTGAGTGACGCCACGCTGGACCTGACCCCCGAGCTGACCACGGAGCTGAGCGAGAAGCTCCATCAAGTCATCGACGAATACCGCGAGTTGGTGAAGGGCAAGAACGACCCCCGAGCCACTCCCGTGCGCATCCAGACCCAGCTCATCCCGACGCGCCCCGCAGAGTGAGAGGATCGACAGCCATGCACTCGGACATCCACCTGTCCCTGCATCACGCCCGCGCCGAGGAATTACACCGCACGGCACCTACCCGACCCCAGCGCCACGCAGCAATCCGCACTCAACTCGGCTGGAGCCTGGTCGAATTGGGCCTGCGCCTCGTCAGCAGCTCGGGACCTTCCCGCCCTTTTCCAGCGCCCGCAGCGCGTCGACCGTTCCCTTCAGCGTCGTGACCGGCACCAGCCGCAGCCCGTCCGGCAGCTCGGCCTGAGCGTCCGAGCACTCGTCCTTCGGGACGAGGAAGACGGTCGCGCCGTCGCGCCGCGCGCCCTGCGTCTTCATGGACACGCCGCCGACCGGGCCGACCGTGCCGTCGGCCTCGATCGTGCCGGTGCCCGCGATCTTGCGGCCGCCCGTGAGGTCGCCGCCGCTGCCGTCGCCGTCGAGCTTGTCGATGATCCCGAGCGAGAGGAAGAGCCCGGCGCTCGGCCCGCCGATCTTGCCGAGGTCGGCCTTGACCTTCACCTTGTCGGTGTCGTCGACCCCGTTCGCCTTCAGATAGTTCAGCGCCGCGTCCGTGGCGTCGTCCTGTGACTTCTTCATGTCGCCGAGGTTGTGCTTCTCGACTTCCTTGACGTTGTCGCCGACGGGATAGACGGAGTCCTTTGGCATCACGGCGCGGTCGCTCCGGAACCATCCGTCGATCACGTCACCGAGATACACGTCCATCTCCGGCCCCGTGGCGACGATGGTGGTCATCCGCAGCTCACCGTGCGTCTTGCGGGTCGGCACGCCGCTGACCGTCAGGACGGGCTTTCCCTCGTGCTTCCCGAGCACGTCCGCCGTCCCCCCGGGCTGAGCCACCGCGAACGGCAACGGCGCGAGCCCGGCGACGGCGAGCAGAGCCACGACGGGCAGGGCGCAGACAGCGAGGGCCTGGGGGCGCGTAAGACGAGAGAGCGAGAACACGGGATCAATCTAACGCGCGGAGGCCTTCGGCTGCGGTCCGGTCATCGCCGGCTGCGCCGAGCTCGTCCTCAATCGCCGGCCGGGCTCACATTTCCCCCCGGCCTCAGCGCAACGCGTCGGCGACTTCCCGCGCCGCGTCCACCACCCGCGGCCCCACCCGCTCCGGCACGGAGTCCGCCAGCATGACGACTCCCACGCTGCCCTCCAGGCCGGTGACGCCCACCAGCGGGGCCGCCGCGCCGCTCGCGCCCGCCTCCAGCTCGCCGTGGGTCAGCGCGTAGCCGGGGTCGGTGATCAGGCTCTGCCTGGCCGCGAGGATCGCGCGGCCCGCCGCTCCCCGGTCCAGCGGGTGACGGAAGCCCGTGCGGTACGCGACGTGGTAATCCGTCCACGTCGGCTCGACCACCGCGACCGCGAGGGCCTCCGAGCCGTCGACGAGCGTGAGGTGGGCCGTCGCCCCTATGTCCTCCGCCAGTGAGCGCAGGGCGGGCAGCGCGGCCTCGCGCACCAGCGGGTGCACCTGCCGCCCGAGCCGCAGCACGCCGAGGCCGACGCGGGCCCGGCCGCCCAGGTCGCGTCGGACGAGGGCGTGCTGTTCGAGCGTGGCGAGCAGGCGGTAGACCACCGTGCGGTTCACGCCGAGCTTGTTGGAGAGCTCGGTGACCGTCAGTCCGTGGTCGGTGTCGGCCAGCAGCTTGAGGACGCGCAGTCCTCGGTCGAGCGTCTGGGAAGTCTCCGCGGTCACGACGCCCACTCCTTAGGTGAGGGTCGGCGGCCCCCCTACGCGGCGGTTGCGTCGCCGGTCCCGTGGGCGACGCGCGTCAGAGGCCGCCGGTCGGAACACCGGCTGCGCTCCGCGGCGGCGCTGCCACGGGGCGTGTGCTTTGCGGGGACATTAGCGAGGCCGTCCCGCTGAGCGGAAGACTTCGTCCAGAATCCGGGCACCGAGGCGCCCCTAGCGCCCCCCATTGCCCCGTTACGGGACGGCCGCCCGGGAGGCCGCACGCACGACCTCCGCACACGACCTCCCCACTCGGAACCCCCGACTCCTTACCCGAAAGTCACTTCAGGAACGGCCGGGCGTCACTTCATCCGGGTGGCCCACTCCTGGACCTTCTCGATGCGCTGGCGCAGCTGCCCCGCCGTGGCCTCCGCGCTCGGCGGCCCCCCGCACGTGCGCCGCAGCTCGGTGTGGATCACGCCGTGCGGCTTCCCGCTCTGATGGACGTACGCGCCCACCATCGTGTTCAGCTGCTTCCTGAGCCCGAGGAGTTCCTTGTGGGAGACCACGGGCCGCCGCTCGGCGGGCAGTTCGAGGAGGTCCGCCTCGTCGTCCGGCTTCTTCTTGCTGTGGGCGATCTGCCGGGCCTGCCGCTTCTGGAGCAGCATCTGCACCTGGTCGGGTTCGAGGAGCCCGGGAATGCCCAGGTAGTCCTGCTCCTCCTCGCTCCCCGGGTGCGCCTGCATGCCGAACTCGGCGCCGTCGAAGAGCACGCGGTCGAAGACGGCCTCGGACTCCAGGGCCTCGAAGGAGAACTGCTCCTGCTCCCCGGTGTCCTCGTCCTCCTGCTTGTTCGCCTCGTCCATCTCGGCCTCGGACTCGGCGTAGGGGTCCTCCTCGCCCTCCTTCTTCGGCTTGTCGAGGGCGTGGTCCCGCTCCACCTCCATCTCGTTGGCGAAGGTGAGCAGGTCGGGGACGGTGGGCAGGAAGACCGACGCGGTCTCGCCGCGCCGCCTGGACCGCACGAAACGGCCGACGGCCTGCGCGAAGAAGAGCGGCGTGGAGATCGTCGTGGCGTACACGCCCACCGCGAGGCGCGGCACGTCGACGCCTTCGGACACCATGCGGACGGCGACCATCCACCGGTCGGTACTGGCGCTGAAGTCGTCGATGCGGTTGGAGGCGCCGGTGTCGTCGGAGAGGACGACGGTGGCCTTGGTCCCGGTGATCTCGCGGATCAGCTTGGCGTAGGCACGCGCGGAGTCCTGGTCGGAGGCGATGACGAGGCCACCCGCGTCGGGGATGGCCTTCCTGACCTCCGTGAGCCGCTTGTCGGCGGCCTTGAGGACGTTCGGCATCCACTCGCCGCGCGCGTCCAGGGCGGTGCGCCAGGCCTGCGAGACGGCGTCCTTGGTCATGGGCTCACCGAGCCGCGCGGCGATCTCGTCACCGGCCTTGGTCCGCCAGCGCATGTTGCCGGAGTACGAAAGGAAGATGACGGGCCGCACGACGCCGTCGCCGAGCGCGCTGCCGTAGCCGTACGTGTAGTCGGCGGAGGAGCGCCGGATGCCGTCGTTCCCCTCCTCGTACTGCACGAAGGGGATCGGGTTCGTGTCGGACCGGAACGGCGTACCGGTGAGCGCGAGGCGGCGCGTGGCGGGCTCGAAGGCCTCCAGGCACGCCTCGCCCCACGACTTGCTGTCGCCCGCGTGGTGGATCTCGTCGAGGATCACGAGGGTCTTGCGCTGCTCGGAGCGGTTGCGGTGCAGCATCGGCCGCACGCCGACGCCCGCGTACGTCACGGCGACGCCGTGGTACTCCTTGCTCAGCGGTCCCGCGCTGTACTCGGGGTCCAGTTTGATGCCTATGCGGGCGGCGGCCTCGGCCCACTGCTTCTTCAGGTGCTCGGTGGGCGCGACCACGGTGACCTGCTGCACCACGTGGTGGTGCAGCAGCCAGGACGCGAGCGTGAGCGCGAACGTCGTCTTGCCGGCGCCGGGGGTGGCGACGGCGAGGAAGTCTCGCGGCTGCTCCTGGAGGTACCTCTCCATCGCCCCCTGCTGCCAGGCTCGCAGCTTGTTGGCGGTGCCCCAGGGGGCGCGGCCGGGGAAGGCGGGAGAGAGGTGGTGGGAGGAGTTGGCGGCGGCGCTGGTGGTAGTCACGGTCTCCGGGTTCGCGGGTCGGCGGCACGTATGACAACCGGGCCACCTTACCGGTGATGCGTTGACGTTCCGCTGAGGGCGAGGCGGTGACCGGGGCAGGTGCGACGGGTCTCACACGGGGTGCGCGGGGCGCGGGTGCGGTGCGTATGTGCCGGTGAGCATGTCCCCCTGCACGTCAGCTCGTACGTCGGACATCGCGTCCGGCTAGCCGTCCGTCCGTACGTCCGTCCGCGCGTCCGGCGCCGCGTCCGACAGCGCGTCCATTCGTACGTCCGTCACCACGTCGGTCACCACTAGCCCCGTCTCGTCCGGCGCCGGGACCGGTGCGGTCTCGTCCGGCACCTGCGCGCCCTGCAGCCTCGTCCCCACCCACGCCCCGGCCAGCGCGACCACGGCCATCGGCACGAAGACGGCGACGAACGCGGCCGGATGCGACCCGGCGACCCCCTCCGCCGCGTCCGCACCGTGCCCCGCCCCCACCGTGCCGCCGCCCAGCGCGGCGAACGCGGCGCCTCCGGCCGCGAGCAGCAGGACGTTCGAGAGTCCGTCGGAGATCTGCAGCGCGGCCGAGTTCGACCCCGCGTCCTCGGGCGCGGAGAGCCGCAGCAGCAGCACGCTGGTCGAGGCGATCACCATGCCCATGCCGAAGCATCCGAAGCCCCAGGCGACACCGACGACCCACACCGGCACCCCCTCGATCAGCACGGAGGGAGCCGCGAGGATCGAGGCCGCGACGAGCACCATCCCCGACGCGACGAGCCGCGCCCTGTAGGGCTCCATACGGGGCCGCGACTGGACGTACGACCCGAGGGCCCAGGTCCCGCCGCCCACGGCCAGCGAGAGCCCGGCCATGGTCGGGCTGAGCCCGCGCTCCGTGACGAGCATCAGCGGCACGAAGGACTCCGCGGTGATGAACGACCCCGCCGCGACGCCGCGCAGCAGCACGACCGACGGCAGCCCACGCGCCGCCCGGTACGTCCCCTTGGGCAGCAGCCCCAGCACCGCGGGCACGACGACCGCCCCGCCGACCACGGCGGGCAGCAGCGAGAGCCACCGCAGTTCCTGTCCCGCGTACTGGAGCAGCCCCGCCCCCAGCGAGATCCCGAGCGCCAGCCGGATGCGGCGCCGGTCGAACGCGGCGACCGGCGCGTCCGGGTCGACCGGCCCGGACGCCGTCCGCCGTATCGCGGGCAGCGCGAGCGCGAGCGGCGCGAGCACGAGGACGGGGATGCCGACGAAGACCCACCGCCAGCCGAGGTGCTCGGTGACCGTCCCGGAGATCAGCGGACCGACCACGGACGGCACGACCCAGCTCGCCGCGAACGCCGCCATGATCGACGCCCTCAGGTGCTCGGGGTAGGCCCGGCTGACGATCACGTACAGCCCGACGATGACCAGTCCGCCGCCGAGCCCCTGCACGGCCCGCCCCGCGATGAACAGCCACATCGACCCTGCGGTCCCGCTCAGCAGCAGCCCCGCGGCGAACAGCGCGATGCCGGTGGCGAGCGGTCCGAGCGGCCCTCGCCGGTCGGCCCACTGGCCGCTGAGCACCATGCCGAAGAGGCTCGTGGTGAAGTACCCGGAGAAGGCGAAGGCGTACAGCGAGACGCCGTCGAGCTCCCGGGCGGCAACCGGCATCGCCGTCCCGACGGCGGTCGCCTCGAAGGCGATCAGCAGCACGACGGAGACGATGCCGATGCTCAGGGCGCGGTAGGGCTTGCTCAGTACGCCGCCGGTGTCAGTCATGCACGCCAGCGTAAGAGGCGTCGGTTGGTTTTACCCCTGTCCGGGGGTGGGGACCTGATCGTTCCTTGGTCGTACGTCTCTCAGCCGCGTGAGGCGTACGTGATGAAGGTGGACCAGGAGGAGGGGGTGAGGGTGAGGTGGGGGGCACGGGGGGTCTTGGAGTCGCGGATGTGGATGAGGGCGGGGGTGGTGGCGATCTCGACGCAGTCGCCGGACTCGTTGCTGTCGCTATAGCTGCTCTTGCGCCACTCCAACGCAATCTCAACGCAGTCCTCGCCGTTGCTGCTGCTGCTGTAGCTGCTCTTGAACCACTCCAGTTCGACGCGGTCACCAGCAGAGCCCTTGCGGATCATGTTTCTCCCAGCACTTCCTCGATGAAGGTCCGCGTCTCTCCCGGCGTGAGAGCACGGGCCCGGATGATGCCATACCGGAGTTCAAGAATACGGAGCTGCCTCGGATCAGAGACTGGACGGCCGCCGAACTCGCCATCGGAGCGGCCCACAGCAGTACCGTCACCGAACTTGAGCAACTCGATCAGACCGCCAGTCCCGGGGTGGTCGCCACGATCAGTGGGCATCACCTGAACCTCGACGTTCCGCAACTCGCTCACCTCCAGCAGACGTTCGAGCTGAAGGCGCAGCACCATTGTCCCCCCGATAGGCCGCCGCAGGGTCACCTCTTCCTGTACGAAGCTGAGCTCAGGCGCAGGTGAGCGGTCGAAAATCGACCGGCGAGCCATTCGCGCAGCCACCAGACGCTCCAGATCTTCGACCGCGTACGTGGGCCTCCGCGTTTCCAGCAGGGCTCGCGCGAACTCCTCCGTTTGTAGAAGACCATGCACGTTGTGGTTGCTGTACAAGCCCACTTCGACCGCCCGCTCCTCCAGCTTCGCCAGCTCTCGAACCTTCCGCGGGTACCGGGCCTCCCTCATCTCCTTCTTCATCGCGGAGACGAAGCCCCCCGCCCCCACCACCTCGTCGACCTTGTCCAGATACTCGGGGCGCGGGATCCGCGCACCGCGCTCCACCTTCCGGACCAAGTCCTCCCCGTACCCGATGGCCAGCGCGAATTCGGCCACCCTCATCCCCGCCGTTTCCCTCCGCAGCCTCAGCTGATGGCCGACCATCTCGACCACCGAGCTGATCTCATCCTCCGGGTCGACGTCCCAACCCGGCTCGTCCACACCGTCGTTACGTTCTTCCACCGCGCCCACCTCCGACGTACCGCCCCAACTCAACGCGCACACGTACCCGGGCGCCGACCGAGACAGCCGGGACAAGCCGGGACAACGTCCGGACAGACCCCGCACGCACAGCGCGCCACCCTGTCCACGCTACGCACGCCCCGCCACGCTGAGTGACGTGAACCAAGAAACCACCCGGGCTCAAACCCCCACATCCGTACGCCAGTTCACGATCCTGCTCTCCGCGACTCGAAGAGGCGCGCGACTGGCCCGGCTCCTGACGAGGGAGCAACTGCACAGCTGGGGCCACCCGTGCGAGGCGGCGGAGCACGTCGTCGCGGAGCTGGCGAACAACGCCGTGCTGCACGGCCACGTGCCGGGTCGGAGCTTCCGGCTGGCGCTACTGCTCAGCGCAGCGAACACGCTGCGTATCGAGGTGACGGACGCGCGGGCCGACCGGAGCCCGCCACTGCACCCCCGCAGGCCCTCCGTCGAGGCGGAGTCGGGGCGGGGCCTGCTCCTGATCGAGGCACTCGCGGACCGCTGGGGCACGGACCTGGGTCCGCTGCCACTCCGGCCCTGCAAAACGATCTGGGCGGAGATCGATCCGCCGCCTCAAACCGACTGACCGGCTATGCGACCGTGAGCACGATCTTGCCCTGGATGTGCCCCCGGGCGGCCCGCTCGTGCGCGGCCCGGGCGTCCGCGAGCGGAAACGTACTGTCGAGCGCGACCCGCACCGTGCCCGCGTCGGCCAGGCGGCCCAGTTCGGCGAGTTGCGCGCCGCTCGACCGGACCTGGGTGAGCGAGACCGTGATGCCGAGCTCGGCGTTCTCCTCGTCGTCGAACTCGCCGAAGTAGACGGGGTAGAGGGAGCCGCCGCGCTTGAGGGTGCGCAGGAAGCGCCTGCTGGCAGGGCCGCCGACCGTGTCCAGGACCAGATCGACGTCGCGGACGACGTCCTCGGGCCGCTCCTTGGTGTAGTCGATGAACTCGTCGGCGCCGAGCTCGCGCAGGAACGCCTCGTGGGCACCGGAGGCCACGGCGATGACGCGGGCACCCTTCCACTTGGCCAGTTGGAGGGCGAGGTGCCCGACGCCGCCCGCGGCGCCGTTGATGAGCACCGTGGTGCCGCTGTCGAGCGCGATCGGGCTGTGCGGGGCGTCCTGGAAGGGCGAGGGGTGGTCGTGCCCGAGCTCGATCAGGAACTGCCACGCGGTCAGCCCGGACATGGGCAGCCCGGCGGCGTGCACGTGGTCGACGGTGGTCGGCTTGTGGGCGAGGTCGACCACCGGGGCGGTGACGTACTCGGCGTACGCGCTGCCCTGGAGAGCCGTGGGGAAGCGCAGCAGGCCGATCACCTCGTCGCCGACCGAGAAGCGGTCGGCATCGGCGCCGGGGCCGAGGGCTGCCACGACGCCCGAGACGTCGGTCCCCGGAATCAGAGGGAGATCGAGCGGGGGCTTGAGCTCGGGAGGCATGTTGAGCAGCCCTTCACGTACGTACCAGTCGGGAGGGTTGAGACCGACCGCGTGCACGCGGACGAGCACCTCCCCCGGCCCCGGCTCGGGAACCGGCGCGTCCTCGTACCGCAGGACTTCAGGGCCGCCGAACTCGTGCAGCCGGACGGTCTTCATCGTCTGCGTCGCCATCATCGCCATCGCTTCTCTCCTGCTCGCGCTGCGGGATACGCTTATCCGTACCAGCGATCCACATAAACGGATCACTGATCCGAATATATGGATCAGCGATCCGGATAGTCAAGCAAGAGGGACAGATGCGGGCCGATGCCAGGAAGAACCGCGACCATCTGCTCGCCGTAGCGGGCACCGCCATCGCCGAGCAGGGCGTCGACGTGGCGCTGCGCGACATCGCGCGCCGAGCCGATGTCGGGCTCGCGACGCTGCTGCGGCACTTCCCGACGCGTGAGGCACTGCTCGACGCGCTGCTCCGCACGGGCTTCGACGAACTGACGGCGAAGGCGTGCGCACTTGAGACGTCGAGTACGCCCGGGGACGCCCTCGTCTCGTGGCTGCGTGACGGCGTCGCGTGGACGACGCACTACCGGGGCGCGACCGCGCTGATGGCGGCCGCCATCACGGACCCCGAATCCGCGCTCCACGCCTCGTGCGTGGCCCTGCGGGCGGCCGGTGCGCGGCTCCTCTCCCGCGCCCAGGCGGCGGGTGTGGCGCGGGGTGACATCGACGGGGCTGACCTGTTCGCGCTGGTGGCCATGCTCGCCTGGCTCGGCGACCAGCCCGCGCTCGCACCGCGCGCCGATCGCCTCTTCGACGTCGTGTCCGGCGCGGTTCTGACGAGCACGGTCACGCCATGCTGAGGGCGCCGTCCAGGGACTCGCGGATGATGTCCGCGTGACCCGCGTGCTGCGCGGTCTCGCCGATGACGTGCAGCAGGACGCGCCGCGCCGACCAGCGCGTGCCGGGCGCGGACCAGGGGGCGTCCGGGAGGGGGTGGGACACGTCCAGGTCGGGCAGCCCGCGTACCAACTCGTCCGTGCGGGCGGCGATTTCCTCATAGGCGTCGAGGACACCCGCCAGCGTCTCGCCGGGCAACATCCGGAACTCTTCGGCCCGCTTGGCCCAGTCGTCGTCGGTCATGTCGGTGACGGCGCCCAGGGCCGCGAGGCCCTCCTGGATGAAGGCGGACCACACCCTCTCGACCGAGGTGACGTGCTTGATGATGCCGCCCAGACACAGCTCGCTGGCGGTGGTGCGCAGTCCGGCCTGCTCGTCGGTGAGGTCGCGGGTGGTGTGACGCAGCATGGTCCGGTGCTGGGCCAGGGCCAGCAGCAGGTCGGCACGCTCGCCGGTGAGCGCTGTCTCGCCGAGGGTCGTGGTGTCGGTGTCGGTGTCGGTGTGGGGCATGGTGGCGACCGCCTTCCGTTGGTACGGCTCCGTCGGACATGCGTCACGCTAGAAGGCAACTAGGCCAGTTCTTGGCCTAGTACGTGAGTGCGCGCCCTCTGCGACTTCGGTGGGCCGGGGGCGTTGATGGTGACCGGGGCCGCCCGGTTTTTTGCGGAGTGTGGCGGTTCCGGGCCGGAAGTAAAGGGCGCTCCGCTGCGCTGCGCGTCGGCTGCGCCGATTCCGCTGCGCTCCACCCTTGACTCCCGCCCCTGCACCGCACGTTAACTTTGACCCGGACGGCCAGGGGTGGGGGCTACGGGTCCGGCTGGGATGGGTCATCCCCTCGCGCTGCCGGGTGCGGACCGGTCCATCGTGGGCGGCCGCCACGGTCGCGGCTGAGCCAGCCGCGCGGCCTCGCCGCTCGGGCCATCCGCTCGCGCGGCCGAGTGCCGACCGGCCCAACGTGCGTCGCCCTCACGGTTCGGGTCGGGTCAGCCGCTCTCGTTATCGGGTGCGGACCGGCCCATCGTGGGCGAGAGCGACAGTCGATGCACTGTGCCCGGCCGAGGGCTGCCCCCCCCTCTCCGGCACCAACTTTCGGAAAGTTGCGAAGGGATTCCCCGCGCGCCCCCACCCATGCCGGATGCGCCCCCGCGCATGCGGGCGTGCCCTGCCGGATGCGCGAGGTGTAGGAGGCGTGGGGGGTGTGGGAGTGGGTGGTTGGGTCGGGCCGCCCCCTCCGGCACCTACTTTGGGAAAGTTGCGAAGGGGATCGCCGCGCGCCCCCCATCCAAGCCCCATGCGGCCCCCGCGCATGCGGGCTTGCCCTGCCGGATGCGGGAGATGAGTGGTGGGCGGGACGGCGCGCGGGGTGCGGGAAGGGGGCGCGCGGCGGGTCGGTTCGCAACTTTTCCCAAGTAGGTGCCGGAGAGCCCGGGGCTCGGGGCCCGGGGCTGGTGGCGCTTGGGGCGGGGCAGTCGCCGCCCGCACGCCACACCCACACCCACACCCCACCCCCACCCGCACCCGCACCCGCACCCGCACCCGCGACGGTGACGGTGACGGTGACGGCGAGGCACGATGAGCCGGACCGCACCCAGCAACGAGAGCGGCTGACCCACCCCAAACCGTGAGAGCGACGCACGATGGGCCGGTCCGCACCCGGCAGCGCGAGCCGAGGGCCCGAGCGGCGAGGCCGCGCGGTGGGCAGAACCCTCACGGTGACGGCCGCCCACGATGAGCCGGGCCGCAACTTTGCGGAAGTTGGTGCCGGAAGGGACGACCGACCCAGCACGCCCCACGCCCCACGCCCCTCACGGGACCTCGCAAGCCGGGGCGCGGGAGTCGTAGCGAGGGGGCGCGCGGCGGGTCGGTTCGCAACTTTCCCAAAGTAGGTGCCGGAGGGCCCGGGGCCCAGGGCCGAGGGCTGGTGGCGCTTCGGGCGGGGCGGTCGCCGCCCGCACGCCATGCCGCACCCGCACCCACACCCACACCCCAACCGCGACGGCGACGGCGACGGCGACGGCGACGGCGACGGCGAGGCACGATGGGCCGGACCGCACCCGGCAACGAGAGCGGCTGACCCACCCCAAACCGTGAGAGCGACGCACGATGGGCCGGTCCGCACCCGGCCGCGCGAGCCAATGACCCGAGCGGCGATGCCGCACGCATGCGGTGAGGGTGACTCACGTTGGGCCGGTCCGCACCCGGCGATGAAAGGTGATGACCCATCCCAGCCGGACCCGCAGCCCCCACCCCTGGCCGTCCGGGTCAAGGTCTGCGTGCGGTGGAGGGGCGGGAGTCAAGGGTGGAGCGCAGCGGAATCGGCGCAGCCGACGCGCAGCGCAGCGGAGCGCCCTTTACTCCCGGCCCGGAACCGCCACACTCCGCAAAACACCGGGCGGCCCCGGTACGAGTCGAAGACACCGAGCGGCCCCGGTGACAGCGGCGGTCGCGGTACGCCCAGGTCACCCCGTTCGTGAACGCCGTATGGCAGTCCCGTTGCGGCACCCCGTGATCGCTTGAGGCGGTCGCATGACCACGGCTACGTTCAAGAAGTCAGGTCGACGAGATCGGTCGACGACTTGGCCGTGTGCCCGAGAGGCTCAGGGGCTGGACTGCAAATCCAGTAACGCGGGTTCGAATCCCGCCACGGCCTCCGACGGCGCGTCATCGCGCCGCACCGCAGCAACCGAAGGGGTGGTCCCTCACAAGGGACCACCCCTCTCGCGTTTCCCGCGCCAGTATGGGACGGGGGTGCCTGTGGAAACTAGGGACTACATCGCGGCGGGCAGCGCATTGGTGGCCGCATCCGCGGCCTGTATCGCCTCATGGCAGGTCGTGGCGGCGAGACAGACCTCCCGCGCAGCCGACCTCCAGGCCCGCGCGGCGCTCGCCCAAGTGGAGCTGCTGCGCCAGCAGTTCACCCACGCCGAGGCCCGCATATCCGTACATCTGAACGGCGAGCCCGCCGACATCGTCGACGCCGCCGACGACGGCGTACTGACCCGGCGGCACACCGCGCCCTGCGCCACCAGGACCCTGAAGATCCGCGTCGACCTCCAATGCCGAGAGGGCGCGGTTCGGCTCACCCCGGACGCGTACCGCTTCTCGGCAGTGGTGCATCCCGAGGACCGCGGGCTCCTGTCGGTGACGCCGGTGGCGGTCCCGCCGTCCACCCTGGGCGCCGCGGAGTTCATGGACGAAGAGATCTGGTAGCGCGCGGAGACCGAGGCCGCCCGAACCCACGGGTTCCCGTGAACCATCTCTCAGAATCTCATGGGAACCACACAGACACGTAACCCCAACTAGCCGATTCGGTAACGGAGTTCGGAACACGGCTCGGCGCTCTGCATACTCCCCGGACAGCACCTCGGACCACGATTCCAGGGGGAGAACTTGCGCAACCACGCCAAGAGAGCGGGCGCGGCCACCATCGCCGCGGCCGCCGCCATGGCCCTCGCCGCGGGCACGACCGGCCCCGCGTCGGCCACACCACCGACCGCACCGACCACCAAAGCCCCGGCACCAGGGACAGGCCTCACCAAGCCCACAAACCTCACCCTCCTCACCGGCGACCGCGTCACCCTCGACCGCTCGGGGCGCGTCACCGCCTTCCGGCCCGCGAAGGGCCGTGCGCACATACCCGTGCGGACACAGCGGCTGCCGAACGGCCACACCCTCGTCCTGCCCTCCGACGCACGGCGCCTGATCGCCGACGGCAGGGTGGACCAACGGCTCTTCGACACCGCCGAGTTGGAGTCCAAGAGCAGCCTCAAACTCATCGTCGGCTACAAGGGATCCCGCACCGCCGTCACCGCCGCCAAGGCCGATGTCCGCGCCGCCGGTGCCACCACCGTCCGCAGGAACCTGAAGACGCTGAACGCCGAAGCCCTCACCACCCCGCCCCAGGACGCCGCCGCCCTGTGGAAGGCGCTCACCAGCAGCAAGGACGGCATCAGCCACGTCTGGCCCGACGCCACCCGTAAAGCCACCCTCGACAAAAGCGTCAAGCAGATCGGCGCCGACAAGGCGTGGGCCGCCGGATACGACGGCAAGAGCGTCAAGATCGCCGTCCTCGACTCGGGCGTCGACGCCACCCACCCCGACCTCAAGGGCCAGATCCTCGCCGAGAAGAACTTCTCCACCTCTCCGGGCACCGCGGACCACTACGGCCACGGCACCCACGTCGCCTCCATCGCGGCCGGGACCGGCGCCAAGTCCGGCGGAAGGCTCAAGGGCGTCGCGCCCGGCGCCAAGCTGCTCAACGGCAGGGTCCTCGACGACGCGGGCGAGGGCGAGGACTCAGGGATCCTCGCCGCCATGGACTGGGCGGCCGCAGAGGGCGCCGACGTCGTCAACCTCAGCCTCGGCGGGTACGACCAGCCCGGCATCGACCCCTTGGAAGCCGCGGTCAACAAGCTCTCCAAGGACAAGGGCATCCTCTTCGCCATCGCCGCGGGCAACGACGGCGCCGCCAAGTCGGTCAACTCCCCCGGCAGCGCGGACGCGGCCCTCACCGTGGGTGCGGTCGACGACAACGACAAGCTGGCGGACTTCTCCAGCCAGGGCCCGCGGGTCGGCGACCGTGCGATCAAGCCCGACGTGACCGCGCCCGGCGTCGACATCACGGCCGCCGCGGCACCCGGCTCGGTCCTCGAAGAGGAGGTCGGTCAGAAGCCTGAGGGCTATCTGACGATCTCCGGTACGTCGATGGCGACCCCGCACGCCGCGGGCGCCGCCGCCCTGCTCAAGCAGCAGCACCCGGAGTGGAAGCACGACGAGCTCAAGGGCGCGCTCACCGGTTCCACCAAGGGCGGCAAGTACACGGCGTTCCAGCAGGGTTCGGGACGCGTCGCCGTCGACAAGGCCATCAAGCAGACCGTGATCGCCGAACCCGTCTCCCTCAACTACGGCCTCCAGAAGTGGCCGCACACCGACGACGAGCCCGTCACCAAGAAGGTGACGTACAAGAACCTCGGCAAGGACGAGGTCACCCTCGACCTCGCCGTGGACGCCACCGACCCGAAGGGCAACCCCGCCCCCGCCGGGTTCTTCACCCTCGGCGCGAAGAAGGTGAACGTCCCCGCGGGCGGCACCGCCTCCGTCGACCTGACCACGGACACACGGCCGGGCGGCACCGTCGACGGCACGTACTCCGCGTACGTCGTGGCGAGCGGCAGCGGCCAGACCGTGCGCACCGCCGCCGCGGTCGAGCGCGAGATCGAGCGGTACGAGGTGACGCTGAAGACGATCGGCCGCGACGGCAGGCCCACCGCGCACCACGACGCGACGATGTCGGCCATGAGCGGCAAGGACAAGGGCCTCAACCTCTTCCCGGACGGCAAGACCGCCAAGGTCCGGGTGGCCAAGGGCAGTTACCTGCTCGACTGGTCGGTCTTCGTCGACCCGGACGACGCCGACAAGGGCACCGACTGGCTCTTCCAGCCCCGGCTGACCGTCGACAAGAACATGACGGTGACGCTCGACGCCCGGAAGGCGAAGCCCGTCGACATCACCGTGCCCGACCGCGACGCCAAGGCGGTGTCGGGTTGGCCGCGCTACATCTACAAGCGCTACGAGTCCAGCCCCCTCAACAACACCTTCCACGGCCTGCGCACCGCCCACCTGGGCGCGGAGGTCCCCGAAGGCTTCGGGCTGCAGTGGCTCGGCACCTGGACGAAGGGCGCGGGCACCCGCTACGACATGCTCCTCGGCGGCCAGGTCAAGAAGATCCCGACCGGCTACACCAAGCACCTGAAGCCCGCCGACTTCGCCACGCTCAAGGTCCGCTCGGGCGCCTCGGCCCCGGGCAGGTCGGGCTCCCTCGCCGTCGCCGGATACCGGCCGGAGGCGGGCGGCATCTCGCACATCTTCGAGCCGACGAAGCTGCCGCGCACCACGACGACGTACGTGACCGCGACCGGCGGCACGAAGTGGGGCATCGACTTCGACCAGTACGGCGACAAGGACGCGGACGGCGAGCCGGTCCTTGAGGGCTACTACGAGATGGCCCCCGAGACGTTCAAGGCCCGCAAGAGCTACACGAGGGCCTTCAACGTCGGTGTCTTCGGGCCCGCCCTGAACGCCGCCGACATCGGCGTCTTCCGCGAGGGCGACAAGCTGGGCGGCCGCATCCCCGTCGTCGCGGATGGCGAGGGACACGCGGGCTGGAGCGCGTACTCCGCCGAGAAGTCGACGCTCTACCGCAACGGCGCGAAGATCGCCGAGAAGAACGACGCGGTGAGCGGCGCCGAGACGTTCGAGGTGCCGTCGGGCGACGCCGAGTACCGGCTCACCACGTCCGTGCGGCGCGACCCGAAGGTGGCCACGGCCTCCTCACGCGTCGAGGCCTCCTGGACGTTCCGCTCCGAGAAGACTGCCGGCCGCACCAGACTCCCCGCCTCCACGGCACGGTTCGCCCCGAAGCTGGACCTGTCGAGCGGCGCACCGGCGGGCGCGACCCAGTCCGTCCCGGTGACCGTGCAGGGCGCCGCGGCGGACGCGGGGAATCTCAAGTCCCTTGCCGTGTACGTCTCGTACGACGACGGCGGGACCTGGAAGAAGGTCACCGTCCGGGACGGGAAGGTTTCCGTGCAGAACCCGGCGAAGGGCAAGGGCGTCTCGCTCCGCGCCAGGATCACGGACAAGGACGGCAACAAGTCGTCCGTGTCCCTGCACAACGCGTACTACGGCAAGTAGCGCTCACCACGGGGCCCGGGTGGAGTCACTTCACCCGGGCTTCGTCCAGCCTCGCCAGGATCGCGTCCACGGTCTCGCCGACCGTCAACTCCGTGCTGTCCAGCCAGAGTCCGGCCTTCGGCGTCCACTCCCGCAGGATCGCGTCCAGCTCCCCGACCGTCCACGCGCCGTACCCCGTCTTGCCGCGGGCGGCCTCGCGGGCGGCGACAGCTTCGGGGCGCGGGGCGAGCACGACGACGTACGCGGGGCTGGTGCGCACGAGGTCCACGTAGGTCTTCAACTCCTCGCCCAGGATGACGTCCTGGACGACCGCGGTGAATCCCACGTCGGCGTACGCGTCGGCGGCCGACGCCGACAGGCCGTAGCGGAGCCGGAGTTGGGCCTCGCCCGCACCGCCAGGAACGCCCTCGTACGGCGTCCCGCCCGACACGATCATCCGGCGGAACGCGTCGCCCCGCACATGTGCGGCCTTCGGCAGCCGCTCGGCCACGACCGTGGACTTGCCGGACGCCATGATGCCGGTGACGACGATGACACCGCGGGGCCCGCGGGGCCCGTCCGTCGCTTCCGCGCTTCGTTCGCTCCGCACCTCACCAGACTCTCAGGAGAGCCATGGCACCGGCCACCGAGAAAAGCGCCCCTCCGACGCGCACGGTCGTCACACTCTTCGGCCATCGCCGCTGCTGGTAGGAGAGCATCTGGAACCACTCCGCCGCCCGGCACACGTTGGTGGCCAGCACCGCGCCGCCCACCAGGGTGAAAATCCCCCAACCCGCCACGAACACACTCGGTTCTACGTCGAAGGAACCGCGACCGCCGCCTGGGGGCGGATCGGGAGGCGGTTGACCGGGCGGCCCGTCGCCGCGCGGACCGCCGAGGCGATCGCCGCGGGTGACGTCACGACCGGGACCGCGCTGGCCGCCTTCGCGCCGAACGGCGCCACGACGTCCCGCTCCTCGACCAGCTTCACGATGCGGATGTCCGGCGTGTCCAGGGCGGTCGGCAGGGCATAGCCGGTCAGGTCGGGGTGGCGGACGAGACCGCGCGGCGTGCGGAGGTTCTCCGTGAGCGCCGCGCCCACGCCCTGGGTGACGCCCGCCTCGATGCGGGCCTTCAGCTGGGCGGGGTTGAGGATGCGGCCCACGTCCTGCGCGACGGCCAGCTCCACGACCCGCACGGAACCGATCTCGATGTCGACGTCAACGACCGCGCGGATCGCGCAGAACGCCATGCCCACGAAGGCGTCGCCCTGCCCGGCCTCGTCCAGCGGCTCGGTCGGATGCGGGCGGCACTGGGCCGTGGCCCAGAGCTCCTTGCCCTCCAGGGCCTCGGTGACGGTCGTGGAGAGCACGCCGTCGTACGAGGTGATCTTGCCGTCGGTGATCTGGAGCAGCTCGGTCGACATCCCGAACTTGTGGGCGAGCGGCTGCAGGAGCTGTGTGCGGACCATCTTCGCCGCGCGCTCCACCGCCCCGCCCGACACCCAGGTGTGGCGGCCGCGGCAGCTCGGACCCGCGGGCGGCTGGTCGGTGTCGACGGGCGCCACGCGGACGTCCTCGATGCCCAGCGTCTCCTGGACGATCTGGCGGGCCAGCGTGGTGAAGCCCTGGCCGGTCTCGACGGCCGCGCAGATCACCGTCGCCCCACCGTCGTGGACCTTCACGGTGGCCGTGGAGACCTCGTCCGTGCCCTCGGCACCCAGGAGCTGGACCATGCCCAGGCCGTAGCCGACGCCGCGGCGGACGGCGGCCGGTTCGCCCGCGCCCTCGGGGCCGCCGGGCAGCAGCCACTCGTCCTCGGGGGTGTCCTTGGGGAGCTCGGGCAGCGGGGCGTCCCGCACGGCGGCGAGGAGCTCGGCCACCGGGGCGGGACACGTCACGGTCTGCCCGGTGGGCAGGATGTCGCCGGTCGCCATGGCGTTGCGCATCCGCAGCTCCGCCGGGTCGACGCCCAGCTTCTTGGCGATCTTGTCCATCTGGGCTTCGTAGGCGGCACACACCTGGAGTGCGCCCTCGCCACGGACGTGCCCGGAAGGCGGGTTGTTCGTACGGACCGCCCAGCCCTCGATGAAGGCGTTCGGCACGACGTACGGACCGCAGGCGAAGGAGACCGCCGCGGCGAGCGCCTCCGACGACGTGTCCGCGTACGCGCCCGCGTCGAGCAGGATCTGCGCCTCCACCTTGACCAGGCGGCCCTCGGCATCCGCGTGGTGGCGGTAGCGCAGGAGCGTCGGGTGGCGGTGGGCGTGGCTGAGGAAGGACTCCTCGCGGGTCGCGGTGAGCTTGACCGGGCAGCCGGTGCGCAGCGCCAGGAGGCCCAGCGGGAGCTGGAAGCCCGCGTCCTCGCGGTCGGCGGTCGCGCCCGGCACACCCGTGACGACCACCTTCACGCGGTCCGGGCTGATGTCGAAGCAGGCGGCGGCCCGGTCGCGGTCGGCGTGCGGGTCGGTGGAGGCGATGTACAGCTCCACGCCGCCGTCGGGGCGCGGCACCGCGAGGCCCGCCTCCGCGCCGATCGGCGCCGGGTCCTGGCGGCCGATGCGGTACAGGCCCTCGACGACGAGCTCGCCCGCCGCCTCCGCGTCGCCGTGCCGCAGCGGGATGTGGCGGATGAGGTTGCCGTCGGGGTGCAGCGGTTCGGCCTCGAAGGCCTTCTCCGGGTCGGTGACCGGTTCGAGCACCTCGTACTCGACGATGACGGCCGCGGCGGCCATCCGTGCGGTGTCGGGGTGGTCGGCGGCCACGGCGGCGATGGGCTCGCCGTGGTGGCGTACGACATCGGAGGCGAAGACCGGCCGGTCCGCGGTCCTGCGGCCGTGCAGCTGCTCGCCGGGGACGTCCTCGTGCGTGACGACCGCGCGGACGCCCGGCATCTCCAGGGCGTGGCTGGTGTCGACGGAGACGATGCGGGCGTGCGCGTGCGGGGAGCGCAGGACCGCCGCCCACAGCAGGCCCTCGGCCCACAGGTCGGCGGCGTAGGGGAAGGTGCCCTCCGTCTTCACGCGGGACTCCGCGGACGGCAGGGAGGCGCCGATGCCGCGCGGCGGCTGCTCGGCCGCCTGACGGTCGGCGGCGGGCGTGGTCGCGGTGGTGGCTTCGGTGCTCACGCGTGGCCTCCGTCCTGGCCGTAGGGGCCCTGCGGTCCTTCGGGTCCGGGTCCGCCGTCGTACGCGGTCGGGTGGACGCCGCCGTCACCAGGGCCTGCCTGGTGCGGGATACGGGCGTCCGCATGACCGTGCTCGTGGCCGTGGTCGTGCTCGTCCTGCGCCGAGGCCTCGGCTGCGGCGGTCGAGGTCGCCTCGCGCTCGGCGACGACCTCGCGCACGGCGTCGAGGACACCGCGGTAGCCGGAGCAGCGGCAGAGGTTGCCGCACAGGGCGCGGCGGGCCTCCAGGTCGCTGGGGGCGGGGTTGCCCTCCAGGAGGTCGTGCACGGTCATCGCCATGCCCGGCACGCAGAAGCCGCACTGCACGGCTCCGCACGCGGCGAGCGCGCGCTGCACGTCGGAGGGCTGCCCGTCGGCGGCGAGGCCCTCGACGGTACGGACCTCGCTGCCCGCGGTGGTCGCGGCGGGGACGAGGCAGGAGGCGACGAGACGGCCGTCCACCTGGACGTTGCAGGCCCCGCACTCGCCCTGCGAGCACCCGTCCTTGGCCCCGGCGAGACCGAGCCGCTCCCGCAGGACGTAGAGCAGGGACTCGCCGATCCAGGCGCCGGTGACGGGACGGTCGGTGCCGTTCACACGAAGGACGTAGGAGACGAGGGGGTGGTCGTCGTGGAGGGGGGTGAGGGTGGGCTCGGGCTCGGGGTCGGTGACGACGGTGGCCTCGGCCTCGGCCTCGGCTTCAGCTTCGGTGGTCTCGTCCGGGGCGGTCGCTTCGACCGCTTCGACCGCTCCGTCTGCTTCGTCTGCTTCGTCTGCTTCGTCCGCTCCGACCGGTGCGTCGAGTACGTCGGGTACGCCCTCGGGCTCGACTTCTGCCGGGGCTTCCACGGTCGGCTCGGGGGCCGGTACGACCTCGACGGGCTCGGCGAACTCCTCGACCGGCTCGGGCTCGGGCTCCGGCTCGGGCTCCGCGACCGGCGGCTCCTCCGACGGCACCCTGATCGCCCGCAGCAACTGCGTCTTCTCGAACCGACTCTCCGCCTGGGGCTCCTGCTCCGCAACCGGCTGGGGCTGCGGCTCCGGCTCCGGCTCCGGGACGTAGCTCTCCTGAGGAACGTCCAGGACGGGCTCGTGCACGACCTCCTGCGACTGCGTGCTCCAGGGCGCACCGGCGCCCGCCCCGGTCGCCCAGGGCGCGGCCGCGCCGCCGGGCAGCGTCGCGGGCGGCGTGCCGCCCCACTGCGCGGCGAGCGAGGACGCCGTGAACTCGCCCGATTCGTCCGGCAGATCACCATCTGCGACGGGGATCGACCACTGCCCGGTGACGTCGGAGGCGCCGGGCGCGGGAGCCGGGGCCGCCTGTCCGTACTGGTGGCCGTACTCCTGCCCGTAGGCCTGCTGCTGTCCCGCGGGCTCCGCCTCGGGGAAGCTCCACTGGCCGGTCGCCCGCGGGTCGTACCCGTGCGGGTCCGCGTGCGCGTGCGGCTCCGCGTGCGCGTGCGGTTCGGGCTGCTCCTGCGCCACGCCCGTGCCCGCGCCCGCCTCGGGCCAGCGGACCGCGCCCGTCACCTCGGGCGGCATGACCCAGGCGCCGGTGGCCGCCGGGTCGGTGGCGGCCGCGGTGGTGGGGTTGACCGTTATCTGCGGCGGTACGTAGCCGTGCCCGGGGGCGGCGAGCGGGGCGTCCAGCATGCCTTCGGGGAGCTGCACGAACGCCGTGGCGTCCGAGTCGTACTCGCCCTGCGGGTGCGGCTGCCAGCCGCCGCCGTCGGCCGTGTTCTCATCGTGCCGGTCGTCGCTCACGACAGTGCCCTCCCCAGTGCTCGTCGGGCCAGCGCGGCGACGGTGCGCCGCAGGTGCAGTACAGCGGGCGCCAGCGGCTGTTCGGTGCCGTCGGCCGCCGGGGGGTGGTCGGGGATGCACGCGGTGGCCACGTACTCACCGAAGGCGGTGACCGCCTCCGGGACGAGGCTGCCCCGCTCCCCGTCCCAGTCGATCAGGGAGGCCACCCACTCCTCGGCCTCCAGCGGCCGCAGCGGCATGGGCGCGATGGCGCCGACCGCGCACCGCACCCCGCGCCGCGCGGGGTCGAGGACCAGTGCGACGGAGGCCGAGGCCCGGCCGGGGCCGGTGCGTCCGGTCGCCTTGAGGAAGACCTGGGGGGCGTGCAGCAGCGGCACGCGCACGAAGCCGATGAGCTCGCCGGGGCGGAGCATCTCCATGCCCGCGAGCAGGTGTGAGACGGGGATCTCGCGGCGGGCGCCGCCGGGTCCCGCGATGATCAGCACGGCTTCCAGCGCGGCGAGGACGGGCAGCGCGTCGCCGGTCGGCGCCGACGACGCGATGTTGCCGCCGAGGGTGCCCGCGTTGCGGATCTGGGGCGGCCCCGCGGCGCGCGCGGCGGCGGCCAGGGCGGGGATCAGGGCGGCGAAGTCGGGGCGGCCCATGCGGGCGTGGGTGAGACCGGCGCCGAGCAGGGCGTGGCCGTCCTGGTACTGCCAGCCGCGGATCTCGCTGATGCGGGCGAGGCCGACGAGGGCGGCGGGGCGCAGCTGTCCCGAGTTGACCGAGGCCATCAGGTCCGTGCCACCGGCGACGGGCACGGCGGCGGGCATGGCGGCGAGTGCCGCCACTGCCTCGTCCAGCGTGGCGGGCAGCGTCACCGATTGCGGTGTCTGTGCCGCCTGCGGTGCGTGCGTGCTCAAAACCGGCTGCCCCTTCCCGATGCCCGGCCGCGTACTCCACATACATCGCGTAGGTGAAGCGCTCGCCGTTTCGCGACGTGTCACCGTTACGCCTGTTCCGCCGTACGGTACGTGCTCACAACCCGGACGTGGCAACTCTGGCACATCTTCCCCGGGCCCCGACGCGGGGGTCCGCTAGGAGGCATTCGTCCGCGAACCAGGCGGATGTGGCGGTTTCGCACGGCTTCCGGCGGCGCGTGCTCCCGGCGTGGGCCGCCGGGAGCACGCGCTCGGGGCCCTGCTCACAGGTTCGGGGGCGGCCCCTCGATCGGGCGTCCGAGCACGCCGGGGCGCTGGTGCCGCGGCAGCGGGCCGCTCGGCGGCCGGTAGTCGACCCCCAGGGCGTCAAGTCGCGGGTAATGGGCGGTCATTCGCCGCTCGAAGTCGGCGAAGTCCCGTTCGGCGGGGGCGGGCAGCTTCCGCCACGCCACTTCGCAGAAGGCCGCGAGGCGCGGGAACACCTGGTAGTCGACGCGTCCCTGGTGCTCCATCACCTCGGTCCAGACGTTGGCCTGGGTGCCCAGGACGTGGGCCGCCTCCTCCTCGGTGAGCTCGGCGGGGACGGGCTCGAAGCGGTAGACGTCCTCCAGGGTGCGGACGTAGGCGATGGGCATCGGCTCGTCGGGGCCGCCGTCCTCCCGGAAGTTCAGATACACCTGCTGCTCGGGGCACATGACGACGTCGTGGCCCGCCTTGGCCGCGTCGATGCCGCCCCGGTAGCCGCGCCAGGAGGAGACGGTGGCGCCTTCGGCGAGGCCGCCCTCCAGGATCTCGTCCCAGCCGATGAGCCGCCGCCCGCGGTCGGCGAGCCAGCGGTCGAAGTGCCGGATGAACCAGCTCTGCAGCCCGTCCTCGTCGCCGACCCCGAGCTCCTTGATGCGGGCCTGCGCGGTGGCCGAGGCCTTCCACTGGTCCTTGGGGCACTCGTCGCCGCCGACGTGGACGAAGGTGGAGGGGAAGAGGTCGAGGATCTCCTCGAAGACCCCTTCGTAGAAGCGGAGTACGTCTTCAGTGGGGGCCAGGACGTTCGGGCTGACGCCCCAGCTGTCCCAGACCGTCATCGCCTCGGTGTCGACGACGTCGCTGTTGCCGAGGTACGGATAGGCGGTGATGGCGGCCTGCGAGTGCCCGGGGATGTCGATCTCCGGGACGACGGTGATGTGCAGGGAGTCCGCGTACGCGACGATCTCGCGGATGTCGTCCTGGGTGTAGTAACCGCCGTGCGGGTGCTCGGTCCAGAGGGGCGAGGCGCGGTGGCCCCACCTGGTGCGGGACCGCCAGGAGCCGACCTCGGTGAGCCTGGGGTGGCGCTTGATCTCCACGCGCCAGCCCTGGTCGTCGGTGATGTGGAAGTGGAAGACGTTGAGCTTGTGCGCGGCGAGCAGGTCGAGGTAGCGCAGGACCCCGTCCTTCGGCATGAAGTACCGGGAGACGTCGAGCATCATGCCGCGCCAGCCGAAGCGGGGCGCGTCCTCGATCACCCCCGCGGGGACGGCCACCTCGGCGCCGTCGGGCCGCAGTCGGGCGCGGCGGAAGGCGTCGGGGCCGACGAGCTGACGCAGCGTCTGGGCGCCCCAGAACACACCGGCTGCCGCGCCGCCGCGGATCTCGACCCGGTCGCTGTCGATGGTGAGCCGGTACGCCTCCGGCTCCAGGGAGTCGTCGACGCGCAGGGCAAGGGAGTTGGCGGCGCCGTCGGAGCCGTGCTGGAGGGACAGACCGAGCGCGCCGCCGAGCGCGGCCCGCAGCCACCGCTCGGTGGACTCGGTGCCGGGCCCGGCCCAGAGGGTCGTGGCGGCGTCGATGACGAAGGACGAGCTCTGCGTGGCCTCGGCGCGTGCGGGCGCCGGGATGAGGTGCTCAAAGGTCATGAAACCGTAGGCTGTCACGCGATTGCACAACGCAAAAGGGGCGTTGCGGCAGGCGCAACGCCCCTCGGGCGAGTGGCCTCGTCGGGTGACCGGAACCGGTCTCGTCAGGGGCCGTGAAGGGGTCTCGTCAAGGACCGGAAGGGACTACTTCTTGCCGTCCTTGCCGCCCTTGTCCTTGTCGCCGCCTGCACCCATGGACTCGTAGATCTCCTTGCACATGGGACAGACGGGGTACTTCTTCGGGTCGCGGCCGGGGACCCACACCTTGCCGCAGAGCGCCACGACGGGCGTGCCGTCGAGCGCGCTCGCCATGATCTTGTCCTTCTGGACGTAATGCGCATAGCGCTCGTGGTCGCCGTCACCGTGCGACACCTGCGGCGCCGGCTCAACGAGGGTCCCCGTACCTGCCCCGCGCTCGGGCTCGGGCTCAAGAGTGCTCATAACGGCCAAGGGTACTCACGCCCGGGGCGTCCCGGCAGCGGCAGTGTCGGGTGAGGCGGCGGCCGGGGGCTGCGCGGGGGCCCGGTGCAGCAGGTGCAGGGCCAGGCCCGCCGCCGCCACCGCGGCCGCCGCCCAGGGCAGGTACTTGGGTGCGAGTCCCCCCGCGAGGGCGAGCCCGGCCGCCCCGGAGCCGACCGCGCTGCCCAGGTAGAGCGCGGAGTTGTTGAGGGCGAGGGCGACCGTGCCGCGTCCGGCGCGCAGGGCGAGGAGGCGGTGCTGCTGCGGGACCTGGAACGCCCAGCCCGCGGCGCCCCAGACGACGAGCGCGGGGTAGGCGGCGGCGCCGAGCAGCGGCAGGACGCCGATCGCGACGACGAGGGTGGCGACGATCCCGGTCACCAGGGCGAACACCCGGCCGGTGCGGTCCACGAGCGGCCCGGCGACGACGCTGCCGAGCACGCCGCCGATCCCCCACGCCCACAGGTAGGGCGCCACCTGTCCCTCGCCGACGCCGCCCGCCGAGTCGAGCACCGGCGCGAGGTAGGTGTAGAGGCCGAGGCTCGCCACCGCGCCCAGGAAGGAGACGCCGACGATGGGCAGCACCTTCCGGTCGGTGAGCGCCGCGAGCCGCGCCCGCATCGGCACCGACGGCGCGGCGGGCACCTCGGGCAGCCCCACCGCAAGGCCGATCAGCGCGACCGCGCCGAGCCCCGTCACCAGCCACATCGTGGCCCGCCACGACGTGTGGTCGGCGAGCAGCACGCCCAGCGGCACCCCGAGGACCGTGCCCGAACTCATCCCGCCCATCACCAGCGCGAGCGCCCGCCCGCGCCGCTCCTCCCCCGCGAGCGAGGCGGCGGCCGCGGTGGACAGCGCCGAGTAGACCCCCGCGCCGACCCCCGCCACCGCACGCGAGACGAGCAGCACGGCGAGGCCCGGCGCGAGCGCGGTGAGCCCGTTGCCGAGCGTGAAGACGGCGAGCGAGGCGACGATCAGCACGCGCGGCCGCACCCCGGAGAGCAGCCCGGCGACGAGCGGCGCGCTCACCGCGTACGCGAGGGTGAAGACGGTGACCATCTGCCCGGCGAGCGAGACGGTCGTCCCCAGGTCGTCGGCGACCACCGGCAGCAGCCCCGCCATCACATAGGCGTCGAGCCCCAGCGTGAAGGACCCCACCATCAACAGCCACACCTTGCGCACAGCGCTCAACTCCCCTGTCTCCTCGCGCCGCTTCGCACGGCGAGTGGGAAACGTAGGCACCCTCCGCATCCCGGGGGAAATGCCTGCGGCGCTCATTTATGCTGGGGCGGCATGGATCACGTACCGGACGGTGTCGAACTGCGCCACCTGCGAGGCTTCCTCGCCGTCGCCGACGAGTTGAGCTTCACGCACGCCGCCGCGGCCCTGCGCGTCGGGCAGCCCGCACTCACGCGGACCGTGCGGGCCTTGGAGGACGCCCTCGCCACCCGCCTCCTGGAGCGGACCACGCGGCGCGTCGAACTCACCGAGGCCGGCAGCCGACTGCGCGACGAGCTGGCGCCACTGCTCTCCCGGATCGACGGGGCGCTGCGCACCGCGGGCAGCGAGCCGCCCCTCCTGCGGCTCGGGTTCACCTCGCTCCTGCCGCAGGCCTGCGCGGAGCTCGTCCACGCCTTCAAGGCGGCGACCGGCGCGGGGGTGCGGCTCGTGCGGCGCGACGAGCCGCTCGCCGGGCTCCTGTCGGGCGCGTGCGACGTCGCGGTCGTACGGGGCGACGTGCCGTCCGGCGCCGCGGTCCGCACCCGGGTGCTGCTGCGGGAGCCGCGCGTCGCCGTCGTCGCGCGGGGGGCCGCGGAGCTGGCGGGGCGCCGCGTGGTCGACTGGGCTGAGCTCGCCGATCTGCCGCTGGTCGTGAACACGGTGACCGGCACGACAAGACCGGAACTGTGGCCCCCGGAGCGTCGGCCCCGGCTCGCCTGCACCGCCGACAACCTCGACGAGTGGCTGGAGGCGGTGGCCGCGGGGCACGGGGTGGGCATCGCCCCCGAACCGGTGGCCCGCAGGAACACCCACCCGTCGCTGCGCTGCGTACGCCTGAAGAACGCCCCGTCCGTCACCGTGCACCTGGCGATCCCCGCCAGGGACGCCCATCCGCTGGCCGAGCGGTACCTGCACCAGTCCCGGCAGTCCGGCTCCCGTCAGTTCAGCGACGGGTCGTCCGGATAGGTCGCCACCATCGCGAGCTCGCTGCGCTGGCGCCGCAGCACCGCCCGCCACAGCCGCTCCGGGTCCGGCGACGAGACGTCACCCGGCTCGGACTCGACCACGTACCAGGCGCCGTCCGCCAGCTCGTTCTCCAGCTGCCCGGGGCCCCAGCCCGAATAGCCCGCGAAGATCCGCAGGGAGCCGAGGGCCGCGGCGAGGAGCTCCGGCGGGGCCTCCAGGTCGACGAGGCCGATCGCGCCGTGCACACGGCGGAAGCCGATGGGGTCCGCGGGGACGGGGGACCGCGCACCGGCCCGCCGCCGGGCGGCGCGCGGCGGCGCGCCCTTCTCACCGGGGATCACCGCGACCCCGAGCGCCGAGTCCAGCGAGACGGGACCGCCCTGGAAGACCACCCCCGGCGCGCCCGCCAGCTCCCCCCAGCCCTCCAGGATGTCGGTGACGTCCACCGGCGTCGGGCGGTTCAGGACAACGCCGAGCGAGCCCTTCTCGTCGTGGTCGAGGAGCAGCACCACCGCGCGGTCGAAGTTCGGGTCCGCCAGGGCCGGTGTGGCCACGAGCAGCCGGCCTGTGAGCGAGGACACCTCGGTCATGGACCACATGATCCCGCATCTTTGCCCTGCGCGGGGAGGCAATGCGCATACCGGAGTGAATGCAGCTCAGGGCCCGGAAGAGGCGGCCGGGACGCACGTCGCGGGTGGTGACCCGGTGTGTCCGGTTCCGCACGGTTCGTGTTGTCACGAACTCATGACGTGGTTTGTGCGTCCGCAGCCTTACGGAAGGGGGGTACGCGGCCATTACGCTTGGCCCTTTGGTCCCCCCGTCCAGCCAATCGGAACGCGAGATTCATGACCGTCACCGATGATGTCCTGCTTGTCCATGGCGGTACCCCGCTCGAGGGCGAGATCCGTGTCCGCGGCGCGAAGAACCTCGTGCCAAAGGCCATGGTGGCCGCGCTGCTCGGCAGCGCCCCGAGCCGGCTGCGCAATGTCCCCGACATCCGTGACGTACGCGTCGTGCGCGGCCTGCTGCAGCTGCACGGCGTCACGGTCCGCCCCGGCGAGGAGCCGGGCGAGCTCATCATGGACCCCTCCCACGTGGAGAGCGCGAACGTCGCCGACATCGACGCCCACGCGGGCTCGTCGCGCATTCCGATCCTCTTCTGCGGCCCCCTGCTGCACCGCCTCGGGCACGCCTTCATCCCCGGCCTCGGCGGCTGCGACATCGGCGGCCGTCCGATCGACTTCCACTTCGAGGTGCTCCGCCAGTTCGGCGCCACCATCGAGAAGCGCGAGGGCGGTCAGTACCTGGAGGCCCCGCAGCGCCTGCGCGGCACCAAGATCCGTCTGCCGTACCCGTCCGTGGGCGCCACCGAGCAGGTCCTGCTCACCGCCGTGCTCGCGGAGGGCGTGACCGAGCTCTCGAACGCCGCGGTCGAGCCCGAGATCGAGGACCTGATCTGCGTCCTGCAGAAAATGGGCGCGATCATCGCCATGGACACGGACCGGACCATCCGGATCACCGGTGTCGACAGCCTCGGCGGCTACAACCACCACGCCCTCTCGGACCGCCTGGAGGCTGCCTCCTGGGCTTCCGCGGCCCTGGCGACCGAAGGCAACATCTACGTCCGCGGCGCCCAGCAGCGCTCGATGATGACCTTCCTGAACACCTACCGGAAGGTGGGCGGTGCCTTCGAGATCGACGACGAGGGCATCCGCTTCTGGCACCCGGGCGGCTCGCTCAACGCGATCGCCCTGGAGACGGACGTGCACCCCGGCTTCCAGACCGACTGGCAGCAGCCGCTCGTCGTGGCCCTGACGCAGGCCGCGGGCCTGTCCATCGTCCACGAGACGGTCTACGAGTCCCGGCTCGGCTTCACCTCGGCGCTCAACCAGATGGGCGCGCACATCCAGCTCTACCGCGAGTGCCTGGGCGGCTCCGACTGCCGCTTCGGCCAGCGGAACTTCCTCCACTCGGCGGTCGTCAGCGGCCCCACGAAGCTCCAGGGCGCCGATCTGGTCATCCCGGACCTGCGCGGCGGCTTCTCGTACCTCATCGCGGCCCTGGCGGCGCAGGGCACGTCCCGTGTCCACGGCATCGACCTGATCAACCGCGGCTACGAGAACTTCATGGCGAAGCTCGTGGAGCTCGGCGCGAAGGTCGAGCTGCCCGGCAAGGCCCCGCTGGCCTGACGGCAGGCACGGCAAGCACCACGGCACGCGAAAGAGGCGGCCACCCGAATGGGTGGCCGCCTCTTTCAGCTGCTCGGGGCTACTTGCCCTTCGCCGCTTCCTTCAGCTTGGAACCAGCCGAAACCTTGACGCTGTAACCGGCCGGGATGTTGATCGGCTCGCCGGTCTGCGGGTTGCGGGCGGTGCGAGCGGCACGGTGGGTGCGCTCGAAGGTCAGGAAGCCGGGGATGGTGACCTTCTCGTCGCCCTTGGCAACGATCTCGCCGACGGTCTCGGCGAACGCGGCCAGCACGGCGTCGGCGTCCTTGCGGGTCACCTCGGCGCGGTCGGCCAGCGCGGCCACCAGCTCACTGCGGTTCATGTTTGTACTCCCGTGTTCTTTTGCCGTTGAGGCGTGCCACGCGGCAGAGCCGCATGATGGGCACAGCGAAGACGATGCTGCCAGGGTCCTCGGACAGTCCCCGGACCCGGGTCTGACCTCAGACCCTCGCGCCCGATTACGCATCCTGCCCCCACCTGCGGCGGGAAAGCCAATCCGGCGCCCTTGGGGGTCACACGAAAAGCGTCCGCCGCCCCTGAAATGCCGGGGGCCGGGAGGGCTATCTGCCAAGCCACCCTAGAGGGGCCCCGTGGGGCCCGGGTCCCGCGACGCGCCGTGTCGCTAGGCCGTGGCGCCTGTCACAGCGGCGCCCGCGGCCTTCGCGGCGGTGCGCACGGCGTCCGCCACGGCGGGTGCGACCTTGTCGTTGAAGACGCTGGGGATGATGTAGTTCCGGTTCAGCTCGTCCTCGGCGACGACGTCCGCCAGGGCGCCCGCGGCGGCCAGCATCATCTCCGTGTTGACCGTGCGCGACTGGGCGTCCAGGAGGCCGCGGAAGACGCCGGGGAAGACCAGGACGTTGTTGATCTGGTTCGGGAAGTCCGAGCGCCCGGTGGCGACAACTGCCGCCGTCTGGCGGGCGATCGCCGGGTCGACCTCGGGGTCCGGGTTCGCGAGCGCGAACACGATGGCGTCATCGGCCATCGCGGCGACATCGTCGCCGTTCAGCACGTTCGGAGCCGACACGCCGATGAAGACGTCGGCGCCGACGACGGCCTCCTTGAGGGTGCCCGTGAGGCCCTCGGGGTTGGTGTTGTCGGCGATCCAGCGCAGCGGCGAGTCCGCCTCGGCGCCCACCAGGTCCTCGCGGTCGGCGTGCACGACGCCGTGGATGTCGGCCACGACGGCGTTCTTGACGCCAGCGGCGAGCAGCAGCTTGAGGATGGCCGTACCGGCCGCGCCCGCGCCCGACATGACCACGCGCACGTCGCCGATGCCCTTGCCCACCACGCGCAGGGCGTTGGTGAGGGAGGCGAGGACGACGATGGCGGTGCCGTGCTGGTCGTCGTGGAAGACGGGGATGTCGAGGGCCTCGCGCAGCCGGGCCTCGATCTCGAAGCAGCGGGGCGCCGAGATGTCCTCCAGGTTGATGCCCGCGAAGCCGGGGGCGATGGCCTTGACGATCTCGACGATGGCGTCGGTGTCCTGGGTGTCCAGGCAGATCGGCCAGGCGTCGATACCGGCGAAGCGCTTGAAGAGGGCCGCCTTGCCCTCCATGACCGGCAGCGCGGCCTTCGGGCCGATGTTGCCGAGGCCCAGAACGGCCGATCCGTCCGTTACGACCGCAACGGAGTTGCGCTTGATGGTCAGACGGCGCGCGTCCTCGGGGTTCTCCGCGATCGCCATGCAGACCCGGGCGACGCCCGGGGTGTAGACCATGGAGAGGTCGTCACGGTTCCTGATGGGGTGCTTGGACTGCATCTCGATCTTGCCGCCGAGGTGCATCAGGAACGTACGGTCGGAGACCTTGCCGAGGGTGACGCCCTCGATGGTGCGCAGCTGCTCGACGATCTCGTCGGCGTGCGTGGTGGAGGACGCCGCGATCGTCACGTCGATCCGCAGCATCTCGTGGCCGGAGGCCGTGACGTCGAGGCCGGTGACCGAGCCCCCGGATGACTCGACGGCCGTGGTGAGCTGGGAGACCGCCGTTCCGCTCGCGGGCACCTCCAGCCGGACCGTCATCGAGTAGGAGACGCTGGGCGCCGTTGCCATGGCCGACTTCCTCTGCTTTCACCTTGTAGCTCTTGCCGTCCGATGGTCGCACCTACCGCCGAGTACGTGGTAGCCGCCCCGGATTGAGAACGTTTTGTTCACCGGCCAGTGCGCTGCGTTTTTGGAAACTTGTTTCCACCATACGAGAAGTTGTCCAAAACAGAAAGAGGCCCACGTCACTTGGTGACGTGGGCCTCTCGAACGCTTATGACACCGACCCGCCATGCTCGCCTCGCGGCAAGTGGTCGCTCGTAGCGACGATGGTTGGGCCCGGGGGCTTGGATCGAGCCGGTGCCACATCCAAGGTAACAAACGAACCCCGTAAGGCAATTCCCGTCCCGGGCATCCGTGCGTTCTCTTTGCGATCGGCCCCCCGAACGCCTCGCGGCCGGTCCCCCGAACGCCTCGCCGTCAGTCCCTCAGGAGGTCCGGCACGCCCTCCGCGTCCGGCTCGTCGCGCTCCCCCGAAAGGACCGTGAGCTGCTGCGTCGCACGGGTCAGCGCCACGTACAGCACACGCAGGCCCGCCGGTGACTCGTCCGCGATCTCCGCGGGCGAGACGACGAGCGTCGCGTCGTACTCCAGGCCCTTGGCCTCCAGACTGCCGAGCGCGACGACCCGGCCGCCGAGCCCAGCGAGCCAGCGCGCCGCCTGCTCGCGCCGGTTCATGGCCACCACGACACCGACCGTCCCGTCGACCCGCTCCAGGAGCCGCGCCGCCTCCTCGCGCACGGACGCGGCGAGGTCCCGGTCCCGTACGACGGCGTAGCGGGGCTCCACGCCGGTCGAGCGGACCGCCGACGGGGACTCGGCGCCCGGCATCGCCAGGGCAAGCACCTTGGCCGCGAGCTCCGCGATCTCGGCGGGGTTGCGGTAGTTGACGGTGAGTGTGAAACGACGGCGCGGCCGGGTGCCGAGGGCCTCGTCGCGCGCCGCGCCCGCCTCGTCCGGGTCCGACCACGAGGACTGGGCCGGGTCGCCGACGACGGTCCAGGTGGCGTGCCGTCCGCGGCGGCCGACCATGCGCCACTGCATGGGGGTCAGGTCCTGCGCCTCGTCGACGATGACGTGCGCGTACTCGGTGCGCTCCGCCGCGAGGCGCTCGGCGCGCTCGCGCTGGGACTCCTCGCGCTGCGGCATCAGCTCTTCGAGCCCGGTGAGCAGGTCGAGCGGGTCGAGCTCCTTCTTCTTGCGCGGCCTGTGCGGCGTGCCGAGGATCGCCTGCAACTCGTCGAGGAGCGCCACGTCGTGCACGGACAGGGCGTCGCGCCTCAGTGAGCGGGCGACCTTGCGGACCTCGCCCGGGTTGAGGATGCGGCGGGCCCAGCGGCCCAGGCGCTTCTCGTCGCTCATCGCGGTCAGCACCCCGCGCGGGGTGAGCTCCGGCCACCAGGCGTCCAGGAAGCGGATGAAGTCGTCCTCGGACGTGATGTCGTCGTCGAAGGAGGAACGGAGTTCGGCGGCGAGCTCGGGGTCGCTGTGGCGGCCCGCCGCGCCGGACTGCGACCACAGGGCGTCCAGGAGGAGCTTGCGGGCGCGCGGGCGCAGCAGGTTGACGGGGGCGGTGCCGCCCAGGGCGTTGCGGCGGATGCGGTTCAGCTGCTCGGCGTCCAGTTCGAGACGGCGGCCGAAGGCGACGACGCGGAGCCGGGTGGGGGTGGCGGGCGCGGCGGACTGCGGCTCGGGGAGCTCGTCGCCGAAGGACAGCTGGCCGTCCTGCGGGGCCGGGTCCCGGACCGGGACCGTCACGCCTTCCAGCGCCCCGCGCGCCGCCCTCCGCAGCACGTTCAGCATCCGCGACGAGCCCTTGGCCCGCGCCACCGCGGGGCTGTCGTACTCGGTCGCCTCCACGCCCTCCACCAGCGAGCCGACCGCGCGGATCGCGACCTGCCCCTCCTCGCCGAGGGAGGGCAGCACGCCCTCCGTGTAGGCGACCAGGAGCGGGGTCGGGGAGACGATGAGGATGCCGCCCGCGTACCGGCGGCGGTCCTGGTAGAGCAGGTACGCGGCCCGGTGCAGGGCCACCGCGGTCTTGCCGGTGCCGGGGCCGCCCTCCACGTACGTCACCGAAGCGGCGGGCGCCCGGATGACCATGTCCTGTTCGGCCTGGATCGACGCCACGATGTCCCGCATCGAGTGGCTGCGGGCCTGGCCGAGCGCGGCCATCAGGGCGCCGTCGCCGATCACCGGGAGCGTCTCGCCGTCGAGGAAGGCGGTGACCTCCGGGCGCATCAGGTCGTCCTCGACGCCGAGGACCTTGCGGCCCTTGGAGCGGATGACGCGGCGGCGCACGACCCGGCCGGGGTCGACCGGGGTCGAGCGGTAGAACGGCGCGGCGGCGGGCGCCCGCCAGTCGATGACCAGCGGGGAGTAGTCCGCGTCGAGGACGCCGATGCGGCCGATGTGCAGCGTCTCCGCGATCTCCGCGTACTTGCCGCTCTCGTCCTCGCGGACCGCGCCCTCCGCGGGCTCGATCGCGGTGTACGCGCCGTCGGGCCCCTTCTTGCCGTCCTTGCCCTGAAGCAGGTCGATACGTCCGAAGAGGAAGTCCTCGAACTCGTTGTTGAGCCGGTTCAGATGGACACCGGCGCGGAAGACCTGCGCGTCACGCTCGGCGAGCGCACCCGGCGTACCGACCTGGGAGCGCTTGGCCGCGTCGTTCATCAGGAACTCCGCCTCGTGGATCTTCTCCTCGAGACGTCGGTAGACCTGGTCGAGATGTTCCTGTTCGACGCTGATCTCGCGGTCGCGTACGTCGGCCACCGAGGCCCCTTTCACACCGTGCTGCTGCCCCAACCGAGCAGCCGTCCACCTTAGGCGAAAGGGGCCCATCCTGTGCACTTGTCGTGCGCTACACGTCGACCTTGACCAGCCGGTCACCCTCGAACGTGGTCACCTCGAAGTGGTCGATGTCGTTGCGGTCCATGGCGGCGCCCCCGTGGACGTACAGCGGACCGCGCGCCCATTTGTCCGGGCTGTCCTTGATTCCGTACCCCCACGCGGGCACCGACCAGCTGCTGACGGTCTCCTTCTCGCCGTCCTTGCCGACCGCGATCAGCGAGCACTTCAGCGGGCCCTTGACGTTCTTGAGCTCCAGGACGGCGTGCGTGCCCCAGGGCTTCTCCTCCGTGCCGACCGTGGCGCTGACCTTCGTGTTCGGGTCCGTGGCCCGCGCCTTCTGCTTCATGTGGTGGAAGAAGGCGTCCTCGGCGGGGCTGGTGGGGTGCGGGTCGGCCGCCACGTCGTTCGAGCCGCCGTCACCGGTCGCCGCGAGGACCGCGAGCGGACCGCCGACGATCAGCGCGACCGCCGCCGCCACCAGGTACAGGCCGCGCCTGCGCCCGCGCTCCCGCTTGGCGGACACCTCGGCGACGAGGCGCTCGGCGAGGCGGGGGCTCGGCCGGGCGGCGAGCTGCTCGCCGATCTCCGGTACGCCGCGCGGGCCGGGGAAGTCCGCGAGCGCGGCCAGCATCGGTTCCATGCCGGAGAGCTCGTCCAGCTGCTCCCTGCACGGCCTGCAGCCGGCGAGATGCGCCTCGAACCGCGTGGCCTCCGCGTCGTCGAGCACCCCCAGGGCGTAGGCACCGACCGTCTCGTGGAGGTCGTCGTCATGGTGCGCGCCGTGGTGGCTGTGGAAATCGGTCATGCCGTCACCCCCCGCTCCTCGAGCGCCAGCTTCATCGAGCGAAGCGCGTAGAAGACCCGTGAACGGACCGTCCCACTGGGTACGCCCAGCGTCTCGGCCGCCTCATTGACCGTACGCCCTTTGAAGTAGGTCTCGACAAGTACCTCCCGATGTGCGGGAGTCAGGTCCTCCAATGCGTCCGAAAGCGTCATCAGCCACAGCGCCCTATCGATCTCGTCCTCCGCGGGGATGACCTCCAGCGGCGACGGGTCGACCTCCTGCGGCCGGGCCTGCCGGCTGCGGTGACCGTCGATGACGATGCGCCGGGCGACCGTCACCAGCCAGGGGCGTACCGAACCGGTGGCCCTGTTGAGCTGACCGGCGTTCTTCCAGGCACGGATGAGCGTCTCCTGCACGACGTCCTCGGCGCGCTGCCGGTCGCCCGCCACCAGCCTGAGCACATAGGCGAGAAGGGGTCCCGCGTGCTCCTGGTAGAGGGCGCGCATCAACTCCTCGTCCGGGCCCGGGGGCCGGCCGAGACGATGGCGGTGCGGCTGCGGGCGCTCATCGGCCACGGCGGAATCCTTGCGCACGCGTACCTCCGGTGTCCGCACTTTCGGCGGGTCGGGCTGGTCTCACGACGGAGGTACGTAGGCGGGGTGCCGGGCGTTCAACGGCTGCGTACGTTCGTACGGTTGGGGCGTGCGGGCGGGGAGAGGGCGGCCCGGCTCAGGGACGGGCTCGGGGCCGGATTCACGGCCGGATTCACGGCCGGATTCACGGCCGGATTCAGGGCCGGTCTCACGGCCGGGCGAGTGCCGCCCTCCTGCGGTGTCTGGCCACCCGCTCGCGGTTGCCGCACACCTCGCTGGAGCACCAGCGGCGGCGTCGGCCGCGGGACGTGTCGAGGTACACGATCGGGCAGTTGTCGCCCTCGCACTGCCGGAGCAGGGCGCGGGCCACCGGGTCGGTGAGCAGGTCGACGGCGTCACGGGCGACGGCGGCGACGAGCGCCGCGCAGCCGGGTTCGCCGCGCAGGACGCGGATCAGCGTGCCGTCGGCGGCACGAACCGCACACGGGGCCGGGGGTGCCGCGGCGGCTAGCGCGTTGACGCGGTCGAGCGCGGCCGCGGCGGCCCGGGGACGGCCCTCGATCTCACCGCGCACCAACTGGCCGACCTGGGCCCGCAGTTCATGGAAGGCGGCGAGCCACTGCGGACCCGCGCCGTGCAGTAACGCTTCCGCGGGGACGAGGCCCGCGCCGACGAGCCAGGCGCGCAGCCGCGCCACGGAGTCGAGCCGTTCCGCGGGGTGGTTCGTCGCCACGAGGTCCAGACAGCTCCGCCCGGAGTCGAATCGCAGCTCGTACGGAGCCGGGGCCGTGCCCAACGCCATGCGCGTGTCACCGCCTTGGGGGTTACCGGTGAGTGAATGCCGTTGCGTACCCCTACAGTGCCCTTCCCCGGCCGGGTCCGGAACCCGGCGCACCAGGTTCCCCCAAGAACCCACACCCCCGGTTGCCGGGGGCCGCAGGCGCCTCACCCCGCGTACTTGGACCCCGAAGACGGGTCGATCGCCAGCCGGTACCCGCGCTTCACGACCGTCTGGATCAGCTTCGGCGTGCCGAGTGCGGTGCGCAGGCGGGCCATCGCGGACTCCACCGCGTGCTCGTCGCTGCCCGCGCCCGGCAGGGCGCGCAGCAGCTCGGCGCGGGCCACCACCCAGCCGGGGCGGCGGGCGAGGGCGCCGAGCAGCGACATGCCCGCGGGCGGCACGGCCCGCAGCTCGTCGTCGACCAGGACGGCGTGCCCGCGGATCTCCACGCGGTGCCCGGCGACGGTCAACGCCCTTGCCCGTCCCGGCAGTTCCCGGCACAGCACCTGGACGAGCGGCCCGAGCCTGAACCGCTCCGGCTGCACGGTGTCGATGCCCAGGGACTGCAGGGGCAGCGCGGTGACGGGTCCCACGCAGGCGGTCAGCACGTCGTGGCGCAGGACGGCGAGGAGCTCGTCCGTCATGCCGCGCTCCGCGGCACGGGCGAGCAGGGACGCGGCGGCGGGCGCGCTGGTGAACGTCAGCGCGTCCACGCCCCGCCCGACGACCGCGTCGAGCAGCCGGTCCACGGGCGTGAGGTCCTCCGGGGGCAGCCACCGGTAGACGGGCACCATGACGACCTCGGCCCCACCGGCCCGCAGCGCCTCGACGAAACCGGGCAACGGCTCCCCGTGCAGCTGAAGGGCGACGCGCCGCCCTTCGACCCCCTCACCGAGCAGCCGGTCAAGCACCTCCGCCATGGATTCGGACGAGGGGGACCACTCCTCGGTGAGCCCGGCGGCACGCACGGCCCCCTTCACCTTCGGCCCGCGGGCGAGCAGTTCGACCCCGCGCAGACAGCGGAGCAGCGCCTCGCCGTGCCCCCAGCCGTCGGCGGCCTCGATCCAGCCGCGGAACCCGATGGCGGTGGTGGCGACGACGATGTCGGGCGCGTGGTCGATCAACTGCTTCGTCGCGTCGAGCAGTTCGCTGTCGTCGGCGAGCGGCACGATGCGCAGGGCGGGCGCGTGCAGCACGGTGGCGCCGCGCCGCTCAAGGAGCGCGCCGAGCTCGTCGGCGCGCCGGGCGGCGGTCACGCCGACGGTGAACCCGGCGAGGGGGCTGGGGGTGGTCGGGTCGTTCCTGGCTGGGCCGTGCATAAGCGACTCTCGTTTCAGTCCCGTCAGTCCTGTCAGTCCCGTCAGCGCCGCCAGTCCCACCTGTCTCGTCTATCTCTATGGTCCCGCTTGTGTTTCGTGGACGGCGGACGACCGAGCCTGTCAACGGCGCGTGACGGGCCCGGTTCGCTCCGATGTCCGCCGTGTTACGTCACACCTCGGCGTAGCTGAGCTGCGACTTCTCCTCAGTGTCGGTCGCCGCGGCCGTACGGGCGACCGGCCGCCGAAGGTATACGGCCCAGGTGACGACCGCACACACACCGTAGAAGGCGAGGAAGGCGACGTACGCGCCGGTACCGGAGCCCACCGTCTGGAAGGACTGCCGCAGCGCGAGGTTGATGCCGAGCCCGCCGAGCCCGCCGACGGCGCCGATCAGCCCCATGGCCGCCCCGGAGAGCCGCCGCCCCTGGGCCGCGGCCGCCTCCCCCACGAGCCCCGCGGCCTCCGCCTTGGCCTGGAAGATCCCGGGGATCATCTTGTACGTGGATCCGTTGCCGAGCCCCGTCAGCACGAACAGTGCGACGAACGCGCCGACGAACAGCGGCAGCGACTCGCGCAAGGACGCGATCACGACGACGCCGGTCGCGGCGCCCATCCCGAGGAAGTTCCACAGGGTGATGCGGGCCCCGCCGAACCGGTCGGCGAGCCGTCCGCCGACGGGCCGGACGAGCGAGCCGAGCAGCGGCCCGACGAAGGTCAGCTGCGCGGCCTCCAACGGCGTACGCCCGAACTGCGTCTGCAGCACGAGCCCGAAGGCGAAGCCGTACCCGATGAACGACCCGAACGTCCCCACGTACAGGAGCGACATGATCCACGTGTGCGCGTCCCGCGCCGCGGCCTTCACCGCGCCCGTGTCATTGCGCACGGACGAAATGCTGTCCATGAACAAATACGCACAGACGGCGGACACGACGATGAGCGGCACGTACACCCCCAGCACCGCACGCGGCCCACCTCCGCCCCCGATGACGGCAAGCCCCACGAGCTGCACGACGGGCACGCCGATGTTGCCGCCCCCCGCATTGAGCCCGAGCGCCCACCCCTTCTTCCGCAACGGGAAGAAGGAGTTGATGTTGGTCATGCTGGACGCGAAGTTGCCGCCCCCGATGCCGGTGAGCAGGGCACACAGCATGAACGTGCCGTACGACGTCCCCGGCTCCATGACGACGAAGGCGGCGACGGTGGGCAGCAGCAGGAGCGCAGCGGCGATGACGGTCCAGTTCCGCCCCCCGAACCGCGCCACGGCAAACGTGTAGGGAACCCGGACGACAGCCCCGACCAGGGTCGCCATCGACACGAGGAAGAACTTCCCGGCCGCGTCGATCCCGTACTCGGGCCCCATGAACAGCACCATCACCGACCACAGGCTCCACACGGAGAACCCGACGTGCTCGGACAACACGGAGAACGCCAGATTCCGCCGGGCGACCTTCTCCCCGCCCTCCTCCTTCCAGAACCTCTCGTCCTCCGGTTCCCACCGCTCGATCCACATCTCACGCCTCCAGGGGTAGTCCGCGGGCAGCGGCCGACGGTCCCGAAGGTAGGGAGATCGCATTTCAACCTTGTGCCGCGCGATGACCACGGCGGAACGTTGCTCTCACGGGGGTGGGGTGGGGGCGGTGAGGAGGTGGAGCGAGGCGTGGGCATGCCCTGCGCCGGGAGGGCAGCCGCTATGCGGAGACGGTGCGCACGGAGATCGACGCACCCTCAGCCCAGATGCGTATCCCCCAGCGAGACCAGCAGCCGCCGCAGCACCCCGTCGATCGTGGCGCGCTCCTCCGGTGACAGGGCGGACAGCATGCTCTCCTCGTTCGCGATGTGGTCCACCACCGCGCGGTCGACCAGGTCGCGGCCGGACTCGGTGAGGCGGACACGGATGGCGCGGCGGTCGTTGGGGTCCGGGTTGCGTTCGATCAGACCCTTGCGTTCCAGCTTGTCGAGGCGGTTGGTGATGGCGCCGGAGGTCACCATCGCGGTCTTGAGGAGGCCGCCCGCGGTGAGTTCGTGCGGGGCGCCGACGCGGCGCAGCGTGGCGAGGACGTCGAACTCCGCGAACTCCAGGCCGTACTCGACGAAGACCCGCTTCATGCCCTTGCTCAGCAGGTGGTCCGCCCGCTTGATGCGGCCGACCAGGGCCATCGCGTCCAGCTGGGCGAGATCCAGGTCGGGGCGCTCGCGGCGCCACTGGCTCCGCAGCTCGTCGATGGCGTCGTCCTCGGACATCGTGTCTCCGCTCCTGGCTGGCATCTCGGTATCCCTGAACGCAAGTCTCTCAACGTTCAGATACTTGACGTTCGCAGACCTGGGGTCCATATTTATCTCAACGTTGAGAATAACAGCGTTCAGGGGAACGACGAGGGGAACGCCATGTCCAAGACCACGACCACGGGCAGCGTCAGCACGCAGCTTCCGGCACGGGGATCCAACGCGCCACAAGGGTCCAGCCCGGCGCAGACCCCCCGCTCCTCCGCCAAAGCCGCCGCAGGCTTCGCCGCGCTCGCCGCCATCGGCCCCGCCACCTGGGGCACCACCTACGTCACGACCACCGAGCTCCTCCCCCCGGACCGCCCGCTGCTCGCCGCCGCCCTGCGCGCGCTGCCCGCCGGACTCATCCTGCTCGCCCTGACCCGGAGGCTGCCCACCGGCGACTGGTGGTGGAAGGCGGCCGTGCTCGGCCTCCTCAACTTCGGCGCCTTCTTCCCGCTCCTCTTCTTCGGCGCCTACCACCTGCCCGGCGGCGTCGCCTCGACGGTCAGCGCGGTCATGCCGCTGCTCGTGGCAGGCTTCGGCATCGGCGTCCTGAAGGTGCGGCCCACCCGCCGTACGTTGATCGCGGGCCTGGTCGGCGTCGGCGGCGTCGCCCTCCTCGTCCTGCGCGGCAGCGCCACGGTCGACCTCGCGGGCATCGTGGCCATGCTGACGGCCACCACGCTGATGGCCCTCGCCGTCGTGCTCAGCAAGCGGTGGGGCCGCCCCGAAGGCGTCTCGCTGCTCGCCCTCACCGGGTGGCAACTGACCGCGGGCGGGCTGGTCCTGGCGCCCATCGCCCTCACCGCCGAAGGCCTCCCTGACCACTTCACCGGGGCCAACCTCGCCGGATACACCTACCTCGGCATCATCGGCACGGCCCTCGCGTACGCCCTCTGGTTCCGCGGCATCGAACGCCTGCCCGCCTCCTCCGTGTCCTTCCTCGGCCTGGCCAACCCGGTCGTCGCCACGCTCGCCGGTCTGGTGATCCTCGGACAGACACTCACCGTGTGGCAGGTCGTCGGACTCGTCCTGGTCCTGGGCAGCGTGGTGCTCGGCCAGGGCCGCCGCCAGCCCCGCCGCGCGTAACTCATCACGCCCTCACCGGTAACCCCTCACTCAAGGAGCCCACCCATGCGCATCACCGTCTTCGGAGCAGCCGGAAACGCCGGAAGCCGCGTCGTCGCCGAGGCCCTCGCCCGCGGCCACGAGGTCACCGCCGTGGTCCGCGACCCCGCACGCTTCACCGAGCTGCACCCGGAAGCCACGCACCGCACGGGCGACGCCGAAAGCCCAGACCAGGTCGCCGAGTTGAGCGCCGGACAGGACGTCGTCGTCAACGCCACCAGACCCGCACCCGGCCGCGAGCGCGAACACCCCGCGATCACCAGGTCGCTCCTGTCCGGCCTCGCCCGCACCGACGACGTACGCCTCATCGTCATCGGCGGCGCGGGCAGCCTGACGGTCCCCGGCACGGAGGGCCGCCTCGCGATCGACGACCCGAGGTACGTCCCCGCGGCCTGGCGCCACATCGCCGAGGCGTCCAACGCCCAGTACGCGGCGCTCCACACGGCGGACACCCGGGTCGCCTGGACCTACCTCAGCCCCTCGGCCCTCTTCGAACCGGGCACGCGCACGGGCGAGTTCCGACTCGGCAAGGACGAACTCCTGGTGGCCGCGGACGGCACCTCGTCCATCTCCATGGAGGACCTGGCGGTGGCGCTCCTGGACGAAGCGGAATCCCCGAACCACCACCGCTCCCGCTTCACGGTCGGCTACTGAGCTCCTCGCGACGCACACGTCCGGGCATCGCCGAAGACCGCGATGCCCGGACCGTCGAACCCTGCCGTACACGGCAGTTACCTACGCGCCACCGCTACTTCCCGGCGACCTTCCAGGCGATCTGCTTGCCGTCCTCCTTGGCGGACCAGCGGACCTCGAGGTCCTTCGAACCCTCGGGGATCAGGTAGGTCTCGCAGAGGGTGTGGGTCTCGCCCTTCTTCCAGCCCTCGAGCTCCAGCTCGTCCTCGCAGCCCGGCGCGTCCTCGGCGGCGCCGATGAGCAGGCCGCCGCGGGTGCCGTCCGCGTAGATCTCCGTCGTCTCGGCCACGTTCGGCGTGTCCGTGAGCGGGGCGCCCGCCTTGTGCGTGATCTTCATGTGGGCGGTCGCCACGACCAGGCCCTTCGCCTGCTTCGGGTCCGAGACCAGCTTCTTGGTCTCGGCAGCCGTGCCCACGTCGATCTTCTCGGCGGCGACGTCGTAGGTGACGTTGCCCTTCTCCTCCTTCACCTCGCCCGTGGTGGTCTCGCCGGCCTTCAGGGTGGACGGCTCCGCGGGCTTGTTCTGGGAGCTGGTGGCGTCCGCCTTCTTGTCGTCCGACTTCTTGTCGTCACCGCCGCCGCAAGCGGTCAGCGCGAGGGCGAGTACGGCGACGGGCGCGGCGACGCGCAGCGCGGTCTTCCTGTAAAGCAAAGGGAGCTCCTGGCAGAGGTTGGCCCGCCGCACGGCATGCGGTCGTCCGGCGCGAGCAGCGGGAAGAGCCGTCAGCTTAGGAGTCGGCTACACGCAGCGTCGAGATCATTACGGCCCATGATCACCATCATGTTGGCAAATGCAACGCATGGGGCGCGCGTCGGCATCGCGCCACCTCGGGCTGCGACTTTGCGTGCGAATGGCGTTCGCTGGAGCGAATCTTGGTGTTCGGTGCGGCGGGCCGGACGCCACCCCGGACGTGCCGAACGCCTGGATTTACAACGGCATTTCAAACCATTGCGGGCGCACACTTGCACGTAACATTCACGCAACGCATTGGGGGGTTACGCGGTTTCTGTCAAGATCGCCGCGGAGATTGCCGTGGGGATTGTCGGGAAGGGTGTCGGGGGGATTGTCGGGGAGGGCGTCGGGGAGATCGGCGCGAAGGAACCGACCCGTTCGGCCACAGCCTCGGCCGCCGCCTCGCCGCCAGGTCCTCCACCCAGCCCACCGCGACCACCATCAGGCCGATCAACGGCCAGACCAGGACGGTCATCCACACCATGTACGTCGTGTCGAGCGCCGAACTCCAGCGTTCGTCCTCCATCAGCGGCAGGTCGTACGCCATGTCGATGATCGGGACCGTCGCCATGATGAGGAAGTTGTGCCAGAGGTAGATCGTGACCGCGCGGTTGTTGGAGAGCGTGACCAGCTTGTCCCACTTCGCCAGTCTGCCCGGCAGCTCCTGCCAGGACGGCGCGTACTGGAGCAGGATGACCACGAAGCCGAACGACCACGCCGCCTGCGCCAGCGGAATGTCGTTCAGGTCCCAGCCGTCCGGGCCCAGATGACCCGACGCCCACCACAGGCCGAACGCCATGACGAGGGCCGAGACCGACACCGCGAGATAGCGGGGGACCTGCGCCAGCAGCCCTTCCTGGTGTGCGAAACCGAGCACCCAGCAACTCCCGTACACCGCGAAGTCCGAGATCGTGTTGCCCGTCTCGCCGGGGATCGTCACGACGCCCGTGCCGACCACCGCCGTCAGCACGAGCGGCGCGAACAGCGTCGCCCACGGCGCCTTGCGGAACGCCCAGAGGAGGAACGGGGACGCCATGACGAACCACAGGTACGCGCGGATGTACCAGAGCGGGCCCACCGCCTGCGCGGGCCACGTGTCCTCCAGGAGGCCCGCCTTGTCGCCCAGGTTCCACGGGAACGGCGGAGCGCCCACCGGGAACACGTAGTTGAGCGTCGACACCAGGCCCCACGTGCCCCCGTGGTCGGGGTCCTCGGAGACGTCCCAGCCGCCCGCGAAGAGGAGGAAGAGCGCCGCCGCGCCGAACACCCACATGGGCGGGAGGAGCCGACGGATGCGGCCCTTGATCACGCCCCACGCGGGGCGCTTCAGCGAGCGCGCCATCAGGGAGCCCGCCAGCGCGAACATCACGCCCATGGAGGGGAACAGGATCGTCAGCCACGCCCAGCCGAACAGGTGGTAGACGACGACGCGGACGAGCGCGAGCGAGCGCAGGAGGTCCAGGTAGCGGTCGCGGCCCGGCTTCTCCGGGGCGGCGGCCGGAGCAGGGGCGGGGGCCGAGGGGTCGGTGGTCGCTGCGGGTACGTGGTTGTTCATGCAACCGTCCTCCGGTCATGGCTGCCCGCCCGCTGTCGCGGAATGGCGCCGGGCGCCCCCACCCCTCCCGTGCGCCGCAGCTTCTGCCAGCGCAGGCGGCCTCCGGTGAGGGCGGTTATCCAGGACTGCAGCAGTACGACGTACATCAACTGCCGGTAGAGGATCTGCTGGAGGGGCAGCGAGATCAGGTGGGTCATGCGTTCGCGGTCCAGATGGAAGGCGTACGCCGCGCAGACCGCCTGCACCGCGAGCACGCCCAGCCACGCGGCGACGGTCCGCTGGGTGGGGCCAAAGACCAGGCCGTAGAGCAGGAACACGTCGATGAGGGGGGCCAGGAGCGGGGCGAGCACCATGAAGAGTGAGACCAGGGGGAGGCCGATCCGGCCGAAGCGGCCCGACGCACCGCTCTCCACGAGCGCGCGACGGTGCTTCCAGATCGCCTGCATCGTGCCGTACGACCAGCGGTAGCGCTGCGACCAGAGCTGCTGGACCGACTCCGGGGCCTCGGTCCAGGCGCGCGCCTTCTCCGCGTACACGACCCGCCAGCCCTCGCGGTGCAGCGCCATCGTGATGTCGGTGTCCTCGGCGAGCGTGTCGTCGCTCATGCCGCCGACCCGGTCCAGGGCGCAGCGCCGGAACGCGCCGACCGCGCCCGGGATGGTCGGCATGCAGCGCAGCACGTCGTACATCCGGCGGTCGAGGTTGAAGCCCATCACGTACTCGATGTGCTGCCAGGCGCCGATCAGCGAATCCCTGTTGCCGACCTTCGCGTTGCCCGCGACGGCGCCCACGCGGTGGTCGCCGAAGGGCTGCACGAGTTCGCGGACGGTGGACGACTCGAAGACGGTGTCGCCGTCCATCATCACGACGATGTCGAAGCGGGCGTTGGCCATGCCTCGGTTGAGGGCGGCGGGCTTGCCCGCGTTCTGCTGGCGCACCACGCGTACGTTCGGCAGGTGCAGGCCCTCCACGATGCGGGCCGTGCCGTCCGACGAGCCGTCGTCGATGACGACGACCTCGATGGGATGGTCGCTCGTCATCAGGGAACGGACCGTCGCCTCGATGCACTTGGCTTCGTTGTAGGCCGGGACCAGGACGGAGACGGGCTCGGTGACCGGCAGGCCCCAGCGGAAGTCCCGCCGCCGCACCCGGCGCGCGTGCACGGCGGAGAGCAGCAGCATCAGGCCGAAGCGGATGAAGACGAGGACGCCGATGACGGCGAGGGCGACGACGAGGCCGTCGGTGATGTGTTCGGAGGCGCCGACCAGGAAGACCCAGGCCCTGCCCTTCCACAGCTCGACGCCGGTGACCTCGGTGTGCGCGCTGGGTGCGTCCAGCGCCTCGGTGAGGGTCCCGAACTCATAGCCCCGCTTCTGCAGATCGGGCAGGAAGCGGCCGAGGGCGGCGACGGTCTGGGAGCGGTCGCCGCCGGAGTCGTGCATGAGGACGATGGCGCCCTTGCCGCCCTGGGGCGTGGCCCTGCGGATGATCTCGTCGACGCCGGGGCGCTGCCAGTCCTCGCTGTCGGTGTCGTTGACCACGGTGAGGTAGCCGCGGCGGCCGATGGCCTTCGCCACGGGGTACGACTTGTCGTCCATGGCGTCGGCGAAGGAGGAGTACGGCGGGCGGAAGATCGAGGTGCGGATGCCCGCCGCACCGGCGAGGGCGAGCTGGTTCTGCGAGAGCTCCCAGTCGATGCGGCTCGCGGACTGGTAGGAGAGGTCGGGGTGGTTGAAGGTGTGCAGGCCGACCTCGTGGCCCTCGTCCACCATGCGCCTGACCAGGTCGGGATGGCGCGAGGCCATGGTGCCGGTGACGAAGAAGACGCCGTGGGCGTGGTGTTCCTTCAGGGCGTCGAGGACCCTGGGGGTCCACTCCGGGTCGGGGCCGTCGTCGAAGGTCAGCACGATCCGGTGGTCGGGCACGCTCAGCGTGGTCTCGCGCCCGTTCCGCGTGTCGATGACCGGGCCGCCCTCAAGGATCTTCCGCGGCACGTGGTCGGTCGGCGCGGGCGGTCTGACGCGGTGGTCGGCGAGGATCTCGCTGTGCACGTACCCGCGCAGCATCAGCATCGCGAGCAGCGCGACGAGGAGCAGCGAGGGCAGCAGATGGCGCATGGGCAGTCGGCGGCGCCGGGCCTGGGGCCGGGGGCTCGCGGGTGGCTTGGCGCGGCGCCTTCCGCGGCGGTTCTGGACGTGACTGTTCCCGGGGCGGTCCGACCGGCCCCTGGTGGTGCGGGTGTTCATCGTGGTGCGTCCTCCGGGGACGGCTTCGTGTCCGGCTAGGACGGCTGAGTCGTCCGGCTAGGACGGCTTCGTATCCGGTGAGGGCTGTGGAGTTGTCCGGCCCGGGCGGCTGTGCTGTCCGTCCAGGACTGCTGTGCTGTCCGGCCGCGGGCTGCTGAGTTGTCCAGCCAGGACGGCTGGGTGCCCGTCCAGGACTGCTGAGTTGTCCGGTGAGGTCCGCTTCGCATCCGGTTAGGTCTGCTGAGTTGTCCGCTCAGGACGGCTTCGTATCCGGTGAGGGCTGTGGAGTTGTCCGGCCCGGGCGGCTGGGTGCCCTTTCAGGACCGCCGAGTTGACCATCCAGGACCGCCGAGTTGTCCGTTCAGGACTGCTGGGTGTTCGTGGAGGACGGCTGCGTGTCCGTGGGGGGCTGCTCGGCGGGTGAGGTGTATCCGACGGGGACTTCGGCGCCGCTCCCACCGCCTCCGCCGTTTCCGCCCCCGCCGCCACCGGCGCCATTGCCGCCACCGCTTCCGCCGGACTGCGACGGCTCGGTGGGCGGGACGGTGGGCGGGTCGACCGGGGCGGTGGGGTCGGTGTCGGGGTTTCCGGGGTCGCCGGTCGGGTCCGCGCCGGGGTCGCCGCCGTCCGTGGGGTCGGGGACGGGGTCGGGCCTGGCGCCGCCGCCGGGGGCGGAGTCGGGGGACGTGCCCGGCCGGTCGCCGTCGTTCCTGCTGCGGGCGGGTCCTGGGCCGTCGTCGGCGCCGGGCCCGGGCTTCGCGCCGAGCGCGTCCGTCGCGCCGGGCGACGGCGAGCGGCCGGACGAGGCGGACGGATCGGCGGCAGCCGCGGATTGGCTGGGCGCGTCCGCCTTGCTCGCGGGCTTCTCGACCTTGGGGCCCGGCATGGGCAGCCAGGGCGCGCTGGAGCTGCCGGAGAGCAGCGTGCCGGCTATGAGCGCCGCGTAGACCGCACAGGCGCTGCCGACGGCCACTCCCAAGCGGCGGAACCTGCGGCTGCGGCGGCCCGTCGCGTCGACGAAGACCGGCCCCTCGGCCACGCCCTCACGGCCGGGCTCCGCGGACAGGTCCGCAAGCTGGTGCCCCAAGCCGTCGATCTGAACGGTGACTTCGTTCGGATCATGAGTATGTCCTGGTAGAGCATCTTCTCGCCACGTTTCCATGCGTACGCACAACCCCCCACGTCACTGACTCGGGTGCGCGCACGACCCCAACTGCCGCCGTCCGGACCGGGCCCCCACCCGGCCCGAGCGCTCCCTTTATCACACTGCACTCGAGCCACGAACGTAGCGGACCGGAGGCAGGCGTGGTCCTCAGTCAGTTGTGACTCATCATGATGAGTGCATCTGTGGCGGGAAGCCATCCATTCGCGGGCTTCTCCAGCCACCCTTCCTCGGCCGCAAGAGCCGCGGCGGCCGTCCGCAAAGCGTCAACTCCCGGATGAATCAAACCTTTACGCCACACCAGCGATACGGGGGACAGCGGTACGGGATCGACGAGCGGCCGCAGCACGGCTCCCGGCATGGCCGGAAAGTCCACCACCGCGAGGACCGGATTCCGGTTCTTCGCCATGATGCGTTCGAACTCCTCTGGGCCGACGGCGAGGGGCGCGGGTGGCGCGATCCCGATGCCGCGCCCCTCGAAGAGCAGACGCGCGAGGCCGGTCCACTCCGGCGTCCTGGGGTTGCCCGCCCCCGCGTACACGGTCTCCCCCGCGAGCGCGTCCAGCGGCACCGCGTCGAGCTCCGTCAGCGGATGGCCGGTCGGAAGCAGCACCGCCATCGGCTCGTACCGCACGGGCTGCTGGTCGAGCCCGGCCCGCAGCGCCGGATCGAGTCCCGCGTACCGCCCGAAGGACGCGTCGAGCCGACCGGCGACGATCTCGGCGGCGGATCCGGTGAGGCCGCTCTCGAAGCGGGCCATCAGCTCACACTCCGGGACCAGCGCGCGGGCCCGCTCCAGGATGCGCCCGAAGGCCAGGCCCGGGCTGTTCACATCGACGAGCAGCGGACGCGCCGCGCCCGTGGCGGCGGCGACCAGGTCGTCCTGGGCCGCAAGGACGCGCCGCGCGTGCGGCAGCAGCCGCTCGCCGTCGGCGGTCAGCGTGACCTGCCGCGTGCTGCGCGCGAAGAGCACGGCCCCCAACTCCCGTTCGAGGCGGCGGACATCACGGCTCAGCGCCTGCTGCGCGACGTACAGCCGGGTGGCCGCGCGGGTGAAGTGCAGCTCCTCCGCCACGGCGACGAAGGCGCGCAGCAGCCGGGGGTCCACGTCACGGCGTACGACTGGTTCTGCGGTCATCGCAGGAACCTACAACGCAGGATCCGACAACGCAGGAACTTACAACGGAGGTGCGTGAATCCGCGCTCAGAAGGTGTTGGACCCCGACAGGCGCCCCCGGTCAGGGTGGCCGCATGCCCCACAACCCGTACGCCCGTCTCTTCGCGATACCCGGCGCCACCGCCTTCACCCTCGGCAACCTCGTCGCCCGGCTCCCCATGGGCATGTTCAGCGTGAGCGCCGTCATCATGATCTCCGGAGCCCGCGGTTCGTACGCGCTGGCAGGCGCCGTCACCGCGACCGGCCTCGCGGCGACCGCCGTCGTGGCGCCCTGGACGGCGCGGCTCGTCGACCGCCACGGCCAGGCACGCGTCGCGGTGCCCGCCACCGTGATCGCCGCGCTCGGCTCGCTCTCCCTGCTGCTGTGCGTGCGCTACGGAGCGCCCGACTGGACGCTGTTCATGTCGTACGCGGCCACCGCCACGACACCCAACACCGGCGGCATGTCCCGGGCCCGCTGGGCCCACCTCCTCAAGGGAGACGCGCAGGCCGTGCACACCGCGAACTCCTTCGAACAGGCCGCGGACGAGCTCTGTTTCATGCTCGGCCCCGTCCTCGCCGCGCTCCTGTGCGGCACGCTCTTCCCCGAGGCGGGCACCCTGATCGGCGTGCTCCTGCTGCTGACCGGCGTGCTCGTCTTCGCCGCCCAGCGGGCGACGGAGCCTCCGCCGCAGGACCGCACGGGCCCGTCGGCCGGGACGAAATCGCTGCTCCGCGCGCGCGGGATCCCCGCTCTGCTGATCGGCTTCCTCGCCACCGGTGCCGTCTTCGGCTCCCTCGAAGTCGTCACGATCGCCTTCGCCGACGAGCGGGGGCACAAGGCGGCCGCGGGCGTCGTCCTCGCCCTCCAGGCCGCGGGTTCCTGCGCGGCGGGGCTCGTCTACGGAGCGGCGCGGCCGCGCGGGCCGCTGGGCCGCCGCCACCTGCTGTGCGCCGCGGCGATGGCGGCGGCGATGACACTGCCCCTGCTCGCGGTGGTGACCACCGGCTCGCTGATCGTCCTCTCCGGAGCGCTGCTTCTCGCGGGGATGGCGACCGCGCCCACGATGGTCACCGCGATGACGCTCGTCCAGCGCCGCACCCCCGAGGGGCGGTTGAACGAGGGCATGACCCTCGCCGTGACCGGTCTCCTCGGGGGCATCGCCTGCGGCGCGGCGGGCGGCGGCTGGGCGGTGGAGCACCTGAGCACCGCCGCGGGCTACGGGGTGCCGGTCGCCGCCGCCTGCTGCGCCCTGCTGCTCAGCAGCGCACGGGCTTGCGCCACGAGCACTCCAGCTCGCCGCCGTCCCGCTCCGCCGCACGTGTCGAAAGCGGCTTGACCAGGACCGCCTTGTCCTCGGTCGAGGAGGCGAGGGTCACCACGATGGCGTCCTCCAGGGCCTTCACCGAGGAGGGCAGGTAGTTGTTCAGGATGATGCTGAAGACCAGCTCCCGCCCGTTCTTGTCCTTGACGTAGCCGGACAGTGCGGACGCGCCCGTCAACGTGCCGGTCTTCGCGTGGACGTTGAGGGCGGCGGGGGTCCCGCACATCCGGGTGCGCAGCGTGCCGCCGACGAACTTGTCCGGGGCGCAGGCCACCGGCAGGGAGGTGTACCAGTCGGCGAACCACGGCTCGCCCTTCGCCGAACGCAGCAGCTTGATGTACTGCTCGGCCGCGACGTTGTCCTTGCGGGAGAGCCCGGAGCCGTCGACCTGGCGGATCCTGCCCGGGTCGACGCCCGCGGTCTTCAGATAGCCGCCGATGGCCGTGATGCCGTCGTCCCAACTCCCGGCACGCCCTGTCGCCTTGTGGCCCATGGCCTTGGTGAGGCTCTCCGCGTGCATGTTGTTGGACAGCTTCATGAAGGGGACCAGGAGGTCCTTCAGCGGCATGGAGTCGTGCGTGGCGAGCTCGCGGGCCTTCTTCGGCGTCGCGAGCCCGGCCCTGGTCGGTCCGCTCACCTTCACGCCGTGCGCGGCCAGGGCGTCCCTGAAGACGGCGGCCGCGTACCCGGTGGGCTCCCAGACGGTGGCCCACTCCTTGGTGGTGTCCCCGCCGACCGGGACGGTGCCGCTGACGGTGATGACGTTCTTGCCGTGCTGACGTTCCACGGCGATGGTGTCGTCGCCGCCCTCCGCGACGGTGGTCGCGCGCAGATCGATGTCTACGTAGTCGGTCTTCGGCGTCACGGTCACCCGCGGTTTGGCCCCGGCCCGCGCCCCCGGCTCGACCTCGACGATGACCGTCCCGGTGTCGTAGTCGGTGTCGGGCGCGACGCTCAGCGCGCTGATCTGCGCCGCGTAGTACGCCGACTCGTCGTCGCCGCCCCACGTGTCGCCGATGCGCTTGCTGTCGAAACGGGTGTCGTCGGCGACGAGCCGCCCCGCGACCCGCTTGATCCCCGAGTCGGCGATCTTGGCAGCGAGTTGGTCGTAGTCCTTGGCGAGCGTGGTCGGGTCGCCGGTGCCCCGCAGGTACAGGTCGCCCCGGAGCACGGAGCCGTGCCGCTGGGCGGTGGTGCGGACGTCCGTGGTGAACCGGTGGTCGGGGCCGAGCAGTTCCATGGCCGCGGCCGAGGTGAGCAGCTTGGTGTTGGAGGCGGGCATCAGGCGCCCGCTGGGAAGGTGCTGGTACAGGACGTCACCGGACGCGGAGTCGGCGACCACGACACTGGCCACGCCGCCCTCCATGCGCGGGTCGCCCAGAATGGCGTCGATGGCTTCGGGAAGCCCCGACCGGTCGGAGTCCGCCCCGGCCGGAGACCCGGCGGAGAGCCCGGCCGCCGCGACGGCGAGCACGGCGGGCCAGATCCAGTGGCGCATGCGGGTGTTGACGCGTCTCACAGGTCTACTCATGACCCTGGAGCATCCCGGACTCAGCCGCCCCGCGACAGACCCCACTCCGAGCCATACGGGACGGGGCCCGGGACGGCCGGACAGACCCCCACTCCGGAACGTACGACACCGCCCCCGCCTCGCCCCTCGGTGCCCCTGCCCCTGCAAACGGCGGCGCTGCGGCGGAAGCGCCGCCAGCAGGGGCAACGCAGGCCCGGAGCGGCCGGACAAACCCAACTCCGGGCCATACGACACCGCCCCGCCTCGCCCCTCAGTGCTCCTGACCCTGCAAACGGCGACGTTGCGGCGGAAGCGCCGCCAGCAGGGGCAACGCAGGCCCGGAGCGGCCGGACAAACCCAACTCCGGGCCATACGACACCGCCCCGCCTCGCCCCTCAGTGCTCCTGACCCTGCAAACGGCGACGTTGCGGCGGAAGCGCCGCCAGCAGGGTCAGGGCCGGGCCCGGGGCCGTGGGGCCGCCGCCCGTTCGGCGGCAGATCAGGGCGTCGGGGTCGCCGGACGGCTCCTGGAGGCTGTAGCCGTCCGGGCAGGGGGAGCCCGGGGGGCCCTTCTCGCCGCGCTCCCCCTTCTCGCCTCTGGGGCCCTGCTCGCCGCGGGAGCCACCGGCCCCGGGGGCGCCGTCCGTGCCAGGAGGGCCGGTCGGGCCAGGAGCGCCCGCCGGGCCCTGCTCGCCGCTGCGGCCGTCCTGGCCCGCCGCCCCCGGCTCACCGGGTTTTCCCGGCTCTCCGGAGGCGCCCGCCGCGCCCGGCTCCCCCTGGGTGCCCCGGTCGCCCCGCTCCCCGGACTCGCCCTGTGTTCCCCGCGTGCCCTGCCGCCCGCCGGTGCCCCGCGCGCCCTGCTCTCCGGGCTTCCCGTCCTCGCCGGGCGTTCCGGGGGCGCCCGTGGGGACCCGTACCCGGGCCAGCAGGTCGTCGATGGCCTCGGAGGGGTCAGGTGCGGCGGGGGTGTCGCCGTGCGCACGGACCTGAGCGCGCAGGGTGCGCACGTCGCGGGCGAGGGTGGAGACGGCCGCACCGCGCCGGTCCGCCTCCGTCGCGAACCGGTCGGCGCGGCGGTCCCCGGCGTCGATCCGGGCCCACAGGATCACCGCGACGCCGGAGAGCGCGAGCAGCACACAGACCAGGAAAACCGTGCGCCAGCGGTGGGCCAGGAGTCGCTCAAGCTGAATCACGGCGTGCCTCCGAGCCGTTCGTTGTCCATGAGCAGCCGGGCGATCTCACTCTGATCGTGCACGTGCAGTGCATTCAACTCGGCCAGCTTCGCGTCCCGCTCGGCGACCTGGCGTTCCAGCCTGTCCCGCTCGATCTGGAGTTTCTCCGTCAGACTGGAGAAACCCATGAGCGCGTTCTCACCACGCTTGCCGAGATACGCCACCACAGCCGCACCCAGGACCCCCAGGGTGGCGAGCACGGAGCCGAAGAGAGTGACGGTGGCATCCAAGCGACTGCCTCCTGCTCCTGCCTACCCGGCCCGGGCGCTGCACCGCACGGCCGCTGCGAACCTGCACTCTTTGCCCTAACGAGTCACATGACCGGAGGATGTGCCCTTTTCGCCGATCGCCGGTCCAACAGCCTTTCGATATAGGGGAGTTGACGCGCACCGCGCCCGCCGTCCGGGCATGGAAAAAGCCCCCTGGCCTGGTGCCAGAGGGCTTTCGCCGCACATGGGAATTGTGGAGATGGCGGGAATCGAACCCGCGTCCAACGGTGCAAAAGGAGGGCTTCTCCGAGCGCAGTTCGCTTCGATTTTCTCGGCCCCGGTGATCTCGCGAACAAGTCTCCGACGGGCCCAGTCACTGTTTGATTTCCCATCGAACCCCGTGACCGGGCTCGATGGTTTAGTTCCCTAGATTATGCCAGGATCCGGGTCGGGAACACTCCCGGGCTGACACCCATTAAGGGTCCTTCAGTCACTGCTTATTAGGCAGCGAGGGCGAAGGACTGGGAATCGCGCTTAGAATTGGCGATTATTGGTTGCGACATATGGTTTACGAGATCATTGCCGCTTCCTCGGCTCGCTTCCCCTGCTTCGACATCCGCTGTCGAAACCGATCATCCCCATGTTGATTTATCAATGCACCTGCGGTGAGGTGCGGTACCCATCGTACGTGAACAACGCACGACGGGGCCAGCCAATTCCCGCGCGGCCCGCCGGGGACCCACGGGGCCCGCTGGCTAGGCGCCGCGCTGACGGCGCTTGGCCGTCTCGATCGCGCGGTTCGTCTCGCGCAGGTCCTGCTTCTCCTTGAGCGCCTGCCGCTTGTCGTACTCCTTCTTGCCCTTGGCCAGCGCGATCTCGACCTTGACCCGGCTGTCCTTGAAGTACAGGGCCAGGGGCACGATCGTGTGACCCGACTCCTGGGACTTCGACTCCAGCTTGTCGATCTCCGCGCGGTGCAGCAGGAGCTTGCGCTTCCGCGTGGCGGAGTGGTTGGTCCAGGTGCCCTGCACGTACTCCGGGACGTGGATGTTGTGCAGCCACGCCTCGCCGCGGTCGATGTGCACGAACCCGTCCACCAGGGAGGCGCGGCCCAGCCGCAGCGACTTGACCTCGGTGCCCATCAGGACGAGGCCGCACTCGTACGTATCGATGATGTGGTAGTCGTGCCGCGCCTTCTTGTTCTGCGCGACCATCTTCCGGGCGGGTGCCTTCTCAGCGGCCTTCGCGGCCTTGCGCTTTACCTTTTCCTTCGCCATAGTGCGGCCATTTTCGCACTACGAGGGGGGTCCGAGGCCAGTCAATACTGTCTCGGCCCGCTTCTCGGCCCCGTCCTCGGCCTCCAGGTCGGGGGTGATGCCCTGTCCGTCGACGGCACGCCCCGAAGGAGTGCGGTAGTGGCCGACGGTCAGCTCGGCCACGGAGCCGTCGGGCAGGCGGCTCGGCATCTGGACCGAACCCTTGCCGAAGGTCTTGGAGCCCACCACGACGGCGCGGCCGCGGTCCTGGAGGGCGCCGGTGAGCAGCTCGGCCGCGCTCATCGTGCCGCCGTCGACGAGGGCGACCACGGGTCTGTCGGTGTCGCCGCCGCGCTCGGCGTGGAGTGCCTTCTGCTCGCCCCGCACGTCGTACGTCGCGATGAGGCCGCCGTCGACCAGGGCGGACGTGGCGGTGACCGCCTCCGACACCAGACCTCCGGAGTTCCCGCGCAGGTCGAGCAGGATCCCGGCACCCTGGGGAGCCTCGCGCACCGCGGCACGCACGGCCTCCCCCGAGCCCTTCGTGAACGCGTCGACCTTGATCAGGACGGCGCCGCCCGGCACCTCGGTGACGGTCACGGAGTCCGTGGAGAGCCTGGCCCGGTGCAGTTTCGCGCGCCACGCGCGCGTGCCGCGCTCCATGCCGAGGACCACGGGAGTGCCCTCGCGCGCACCGCGCGTGCCCTCGCGCTCGCCGCGCAGCAGGGAGAGGACCTCGGTCACGGGGCGGCCCGTGACGCGCTTGCCGTCGACGGAGCGCAGCCGGTCCCCCTCGCGGATCCCGGCCCGGCCCGCGGGCCCGTCCTCCTGGACCCGGGAGACCTCGATGTGCCCGTCGGCCGCGCGCCGGGCCCACAGGCCGACGCCCGTGTACGCGCCGCCGAGGGCCTTCTCGAATTCCTGGAACTCCCCCGGCGAGTACACCGACCCCCAGCGGTCTCCGCTGCGGCTGACGGCCTCCTCGGCGGCCTTCTTGCCGGACTTGCCGTCGGCCATCGCCTCCGCGGCGGCGTCGGCGGCCTCGTCGGCGGTGCCGGGGTCGCCCTCCGGTGGCGCGAAGGCGTCGGAACGTACCGAAGGAGGGGGCTCATTCCGGCCGTCGTCCGCCGCGTCGCTCCAGGAGCCGGTGGCCGCGCCGGTGACGAGGACGCTCGCGAAGACCAATGTCAGGGTCGCCCCGCGGCGGATGCGGCGGGACCCGGGGAACCTCTCGGCGAATCGGTCGAGGCCTGACATGACGGTGAGTCTAGGACAACGAAGGGCGCCGTACGGTGGGTTGAACCGCACGACGCCCTGACACGCTGAGGGCTCTTGTCACACCTTCAGGTACTTGCGCAACGCGAAGAACGCGGCAAGTGCGGGCATGAGCAGACCGATCGCGAGGACCAGCGGCAGCTTGGCGAGGACCGCGTCCCAGCCGATGAAGTTGATCAGGTTGATCTTCTCGGAGAGCTCGAGACCGTGGTCGATCATGAAGTACCGGCCGATCAGCAGCATTCCGCAGGCGAGGCCGCCGCCGATGAGACCGGCGACCGCGGCCTCCATGATGAACGGCATCTGGATGTAGAAGCTCGACGCGCCGACGAGCCGCATGATGCCGGTCTCGCGTCTGCGGCTGAACGCCGAGACGCGCACGGTGTTGACGATCAGCATCAGCGCGACGACGAGCATCAGCGCCATCACCGCCACGGCCGCCCAGTTCATGCCGTTCAGGAGTCCGAAGAGGTTGTCCAGATAGCCCTTCTGGTCCTGCACGGCCTGCACGCCGTCACGCCCGGAGAAGGCGGTCGCGACCACCTGGTACTTCTCCGGGTCCTTCAGCTTGATGCGGAACGACTCCTGCATCTGGTCCGGCGTCAGCGAGCTGGACAGCGGGGAGTCGCCGAACTGCTCCTTGTAGTGCTTGTAGGCCTCGTCGGCCGACTCGTGGGCGACCTTGTCCACGACGGGCATCTTCTTCAGATCGCCGAGGATCTGGTCCTTCTGCTCGTTCGTGACGGCGCCCTTGGCGCACTTGGGGTCCTGCTCGGCGTCGGCCTTGTTGCACAGGAAGATCGAGACGTTGACCTTGTCGTACCAGTAGCCCTTCATCGTGCTCACCTGGTCACGCATGAGCAGCGAACCGCCGAACAGGGCGAGCGAAAGCGCTACGGAGACGATCACCGCGAAGGTCATCGTGAGATTTCGGCGGAGACCGACGCCGATCTCCGACAGGACGAACTGGGCGCGCATGGCGGCCTTTCAGTGGATCAGGTGGATCAGACGGTACGGGCGAGCTGGGCCGTCAGTGCTGGTAGCCGTACACGCCGCGCGACTGGTCGCGGACGAGACGGCCCTTCTCCAGCTCGATGACCCGCTTGCGCATCTGGTCCACGATCTGCTGGTCGTGGGTGGCCATCACGACGGTGGTGCCGGTCCGGTTGATCCGGTCGAGCAGCTTCATGATGCCGACGGACGTCTGCGGGTCGAGGTTGCCGGTCGGCTCGTCGGCGATGAGGAGCTTCGGGCGGTTGACGAACGCGCGCGCGATCGCGACACGTTGCTGCTCACCGCCGGAGAGCTCGCCGGGCATCCGGTCCTCCTTGCCGCCGAGTCCCACGAGATCGAGGACCTGGGGCACGGACTTGCGGATCTCGCCGCGGGACTTGCCGATGACCTCCTGCGCGAAGGCGACGTTCTCGCCGACCGTCTTGTTGGGCAGGAGACGGAAGTCCTGGAAAACGGTGCCCAGCTGGCGGCGCATGTGCGGCACCTTCCAGTTGGACAGGCGCGCGAGGTCCTTGCCGAGGACGTGCACCTGGCCGTGGCTGGTGCGCTCCTCACGCAGGACGAGCCGCAGGAAAGTGGACTTTCCGGAGCCCGAGGAGCCCACCAGGAAGACGAACTCGCCCTTCTCGATCTCTAGGGAGACGTCCCTGAGCGCTGGGCGGGTCTGCTTCGGGTAGGCCTTGGAGACGTTGTCGAATCGGATCACGGATGCACCACGGGTTGCCGGGGGTAGGTGAGCGTGACCATACGCGAAGGCGGTACGCGAGCGCAGTCGGCGTCCTGAGTTGCGCGGATTGTCACGCCTGGCGGTGCCGGAAACCGTCATGAAGGGGCGGGCCGCGCCGAAATCCGCGGAAGCTGGCACAGTGGTAGGGGGAACGATTGGGTTCCCCCTAGCGTTGGGCAGGCTGAGACTGTGCGGGAGGAGAAGCGCATGACCCTGGATCGGTTGGTATGCGCGAACTGCGCAGCGCCCGTGAGTGAAGGCCGCTGCCCCGTGTGCCGGGCCAATCGCGAGCGCATGCAGCAGGAGGGCCCCTTCGCGGGGCTCAATCCCGCGGCACTGATAGCGCTGCTCGTGGTGCTGATCGCAGCGGTCGCGCTGCTGGCACACCAGTCCGCGTAGACGGCACACAGAGAGTCACGGCGCCGACACCGGCGTCACGCGGAAGGGCCCGGAGCTTCGTGAAGCTCCGGGCCCTTCTTCATGCGTACGTGGCGTACGGCACCGCCTGGATCAGGCAGCGGCGCCGCGGTTGCCGACGAGACGCGGCAGGATGCGGAAGCCGATGCCACCGGCGATCATCGTCGCGGCACCGATCAGCAGGAACGTGGTCTCGGCGGCGCCGGTCTCGGCCAGCTCCCCGTTGTCGGCCTTGTCGGCGTTGCTGCCGCCCTGCTCGACCGGCTTGGAGCCGGTGTCGCTCAGGCTGTCCTTGCCCTTGCCCTGCTCGACGGGGTTGGAGCCGCCGGCGGGGTCGTTGTCGTTGCCGCCGTTGCCGCCGCCGTTGCCGTTGTCGTGACCCGGGTCGGTCGGGTCCGAGGTGGGCGGGTCGGTGGGGTCGGTCGGGTCCGTCGGGTCCTCGGTGGGCTCCGTCGGGTCCGTCGGGTCCTCAGTGGGCTCCGTCGGCTCCTCGGTGGGCTCGGTGGGCTCCTCCGTCGGCTCCGTGGGCTCCTCGGTGGGCTCCGTGGGAGGGGTCTCATCGCCCGCGCCCGGAACGTCCACGTCCACGCCGACACCGCTCTCGTCGGCGTGAGCACCCGCGCTCACACCGCCGAGGTCGACGCCGACGTCGAGGGCCGAGGCGGCACCCGCGGCGGTCAGCGAGGCACCGGCGGCGATCACCGCACCGGCGGCTATGCGCGCGACACGGATCCGCGTCTTCTTCGTCATCTGGCTGCTACCCCCAGTAGCTGAATCGTCAGTGAGGCAGCGTCCGGGGCTGCGCTCACCGCCGGGGGCATTCGATCGGCCCCCACAGATCCCATGCGCCCCAGAAATACGCATGCCGCGCGCTAGCCTTTCCACTTTTCACAGCAGCGTCAAGGTCGTTGCGGGCGCGATGTCCGAAATTAGGGGAGTTGACCGGCGTACGGAGATCTGACTGTGACGAAAAAGGTAACTGTGGCCTCTGAGGCCACAGTTACCTTGTCGATAAAGCCGTTCTCGGCGGCTTTTACTTCTCCTGCTGCTTGCGCCAGCGAATTCCGGCTTCCAGGAAGCCGTCGATCTCGCCGTTGAAGACGGACTCGGGATTGCCGACCTCGAACTCCGTACGCAGGTCCTTCACCATCTGGTAGGGGTGCAGGACGTACGAACGCATCTGGTTGCCCCAGGAGTTGCCGCCGTCACCCTTCAGGGCGTTCATCTTCGCCTGCTCCTCCTGGCGGCGACGCTCGAGGAGCTTCGCCTGGAGGACGTTCATCGCGGTCGCCTTGTTCTGGATCTGCGAGCGCTCGTTCTGACAGGAGACGACGATGCCGGTCGGCAGGTGGGTCAGCCGGACCGCGGAGTCCGTCGTGTTGACGCCCTGGCCGCCGGGGCCCGAGGAGCGGTACACGTCGATGCGCAGCTCGCTCTCGTCGATCTCGATGTGGTCGGTCGTCTCCACCACGGGGAGGATCTCGACACCGGCGAAGGAGGTCTGGCGGCGGCCCTGGTTGTCGAAGGGCGAGATGCGGACGAGGCGGTGGGTGCCCTGCTCGACCGAGAGCGTGCCGTACGCGTACGGCACGTTGACGGCGAAGGTGGTCGACTTGATGCCGGCCTCTTCCGCGTACGACGTCTCGTAGAGCTCCGTCTTGTAGCCGTGGCGCTCCGCCCAGCGCAGGTACATGCGCTGCAGCTTCTCGGCGAAGTCGGAGGCGTCGACGCCGCCGGCCTCCGCGCGGACGGTGACGACGGCCTCACGGGAGTCGTACTCCCCGGAGAGGAGGGTCCTGACCTCCATCTCGTCCAGCGCCTTCTTGACGGCCGTGAGCTCGGACTCGGCCTCGGCGCGGGTGTCCGGGTCGTCCTCCTCCTCGGCCATCTCGAACAGCACGCCGAGGTCGTCGATGCGCCCACGGAGCGCCTCGGCCTTCCTGACCTCCGCCTGGAGGTGGCTCAGCTTGCTGGTGATCTTCTGCGCCGCATCCGGGTCGTCCCAGAGGGACGGTGCGGCCGCCTGCTCCTCGAGCACGGCGATATCGGCCCTCATCTTGTCGAGGTCCAGGACGGCCTCGATCGACTCCATGGTCGAGGAGAGGGACTTGAGCTCTTCGGATACATCGACGACTGCCACGACTCCAGCGTAACGGCTTCGGCAAGCGGGGCTGGCCGAGCGGCTCCTCCAGGGCGCCTGGAACTCTCTCCTCCGGCGCCCTCTGTGGGCTCCCCTGCGGCTCGGGGGGGGCGAGTCCCTGTGCCGCCGCTGCGCGGCGGATGCCTCCCACCCACCCACCCGTTCACCCGGCACCGCACGGGTCTGTAGGGGCGGCACGACGACTGGGCGCGGCCCGGTTACGGAGGGGCGGGGGGGGGAGGCACCCCCACCGGCGGGCGGGTGGCGGAGCGCACCCAGCCGGTGCCGGGCAGGCAAACGGCCGGGGGGGAAGCGTCTGCCGCGGGGCGGCGGGACGGGACACACCCGCCCCCAGCGGCCAGGTGAACAAGCACACCAGCCAGGGCGGGCTACGCGCACCCTTCGGCGCGGGGCAAACGGGCGGGTGGGTGGGAAGTGGCCGCCGCGCAGCGGCGGAACAGAACACCCACCAGCAGCCGGAGAAGCACAACAACCGCCACGGGCTACCCGCACCCTCCGGCGCCGGGTAAACGGGTGGGCGGGTGGGAGGTATCCGCCGCGCGGCGGCGGGACAGGGCCCCCACCGGCGGACACCGTGGAGAAGCACAGGAAGCGGCACGGGGTGCCCGTGCCGTTCGGTGAGGGGGCGTTACGGGGTCGGGGGAGCCGAGTTGTGGGTGTCGGAGGGGGACGCGTCCGAGTCGTCGCCGCTCGTGGCGGCCCACGTGCCGACCCCCGCCGCGGCGACGATCACCACTCCCGCCACCCCCAGCGTGATCCGCCGCCGCCGCGCCGATGAGCGGTGCTTGGCGGAGCCGGGCCGGGCCGCACCGGCGGTGCGGGGCGCGCGGGCCGTGCCGCGGGCGCCGCCGGACAGCTCGTCGGGGCCAGGGACGCGCATCGACGTATGGGTGTCGCGGTTGGAGTCGGCGGAGGCCGAGCCGGGGACCAGGGGGACCGCGCCCCGCCGGGGAGCGGCCTCCCGGGGCTCGGGGTCGGCGTCCTCGTACGCCTGCTCGGCCGGCGAAGGCTCCGTGTCCGGCTCGTCGACGTCCAGCGGCGGCATCCCCGCGACCAGCGGCAGCAGCTCCCGCAGCCGCGCGGCCAGCTCCGAGGCGCGCAGCCGGGACGCGGGCGCCTTGGCCAGGCACTGGACGAGGAGCTGCCAGAGCTCCTCGGGGATGCCGGGGAGCGGCACAACCGTTTCGGTGACGTGGCGGCGCAGGACCGCGCCGGGGTGCCCGCCGCCGAAGGGGGTGAAGCCAGCCAGCAGCTCGTACAGGACCGTGGCGAGCGCGTAGATGTCGACGGCCGCGCGCGGCGGCAGGCCCTCGATGATCTCGGGCGCGAGGTAGTCCGGCGTACCGATGATCTTCGTCGCGCGGGTCCGGCGCGGCGAGTCGATCAGCTTGGCGACGCCGAAGTCGGTGAGGAGGGCGGGGTGGGAGCCGCCGGGGCCGAGGGGGCCCTGCATGTCCAGGAGGACGTTCTCGGGCTTGACGTCACGGTGCACGATGCCCGCGGCGTGCGCGGCGGCGAGCCCGTCGGCGACGTCCGCGACGATGGCGACCGCCGCCTCGGGGGCCATGCGCCGCTCGCGGTCGAGGCGGGTGCGCAGGTCCGTGCCGCGGACGAGGTCCATGACCAGGGCCAGGTCGTTGCCGTCGACCACGAGGTCGTGGACGCCCACCACGCGCGCGTGGTCGAGGCTGAGCAGAGCCGTGCGCTCCTGGACGAAGCGGCCGACGAGTTCCTGGTCGGAGGCCAGGTCCTCGCGCAGCAGCTTGATGGCGACGGGGCCTTCGGGCCCCTCGCCGAGCCACACCGTGCCGGCACTGCCACGGCCCAGGATCTGGTGGGCGGTGTACCGGCTGCCGATCTTGCGCGTCAAGACTGCTCCTACGGATGCGTGTTGGCGACAAAACTACGCGGCCTTGCCGCCAACCTTCACTCCGGGAGCAGAAATCACTCTGCAGATGTCGACAAATCCCCAAGGTCGTACGGGGATTGCGGCACTTCGGCTAGTTGCCGTTGAGCTTGCCGAGCCACTCGCTGACCTTGTCGTACCCGTCCGAGAGCTGGCCCCAGAAGCTCTTCGTCGTGCCGATCCAGTCCTGCAGCGGGCTGAACTCCCAGACCAGCCAGCTCGCCACGAAGAGGATGACGATGGTGAACAGACAGCCCTTGAGGCAGCCGAGGCCCGGGATCTTCATCGGGTTGGCACTGCGCTGCCGGGGCTCGCGCGCGGGGCGCGGGGCGGGCTGCTGGGGCGGCGCCGCCTGCGGGGGCGCGGCGTACTGCTGAGGCTGGTGCTGGGGCTGGTGCTGCTGGGGCGCGTACTGCTGCTGCGGACGCTGCCCGCGCGGCTGCTGCGGCGCGTACTGCTGGGGGCGCTGCTGCTGCGGCGGCTGCTGGGGCCTGGCCACCTGGCGCTGGGGGCGGCGGCGCAGCGGGTCCTGGTCGGGGTCCAGATACGCCTGGTACTGCGTCTGTTCGTTGCGGTCGCGGGCCGCGGCCATCTGGTTCTGCCAGGGGTGCGGGTCGTTCGGGTCCGCCCCGGGGCCGTTCGGCGGGACCGGCGGCATGACCGCGGTCGGGTCGGCGTTGCCGCCGCGGTTGTTCGGCAGTACGGACGTCGGGTCCGCGTCGCCGTGGCCGCCGGTGCTCTGCATGACGCTGGTCGCGGCGTTCGGGTCGTACGAGCCCGCGTTGTTCGGCAGCACCTGCGTGGGGTCGGCCGCGCCCGGGGTCTCCGGGACGTAAGCCGGCGAGGGGTCCGGCATAAGCAGCGCGCCCACGCCCTCCGCGGCGGCGATCTGCGCCGGGGTGGAGTGCACGCCGACGCCCTCGGCGACGGCGCGCAGGCCGCGGGCGAGGTTCTCGGCGCTGGGGCGGCGGTCCGGGTTCTTGTCGAGGCAGCGCTCGATGACCGTCCACAGCGGGTCGGGGACGGTCGAGGGGCGGCGCGGCTCGGCGCTGAGGTGCTGGTGGAGGACTTCGAGGGCGGAGCCGCCGGAGAACGGCGGACGCCCGGTGACCAGCTCGTACAGCAGGATGCCCGCGCCGTAGATGTCGACGGCGCTGGTCTGGGGGCGGCCTTCGGCGGACTCCGGCGCGACGTACGCGGGCGTGCCGACGAATTCGTGGGTGCGGGTCAGGCCCGGGGAGTCCGCGAGGCGCGCGATGCCGAAGTCGGTGAGCATCGGGTGCATGCCCTGGCCGTCCTGCTTGAGCAGGACGTTCGCGGGCTTCAGGTCGCGGTGCACGACGCCGTCGGCGTGGCTGGCGGCGAGCGCGTCGGCGATCTGGGCGGTCAGCAGGGCCGCCGCGACCGGCGTGAACGGGCCGTTCTCGCGCAGGTAGCGGTGCAGGTCGGGGCCCTCGACGAGGTCCATGACCAGAGCGAGGAGGTCGCCCTCGACGACCAGGTCACGCGTCCGGACGATGTTGTCGTGGGTGAGCCTGAGCAGGACGGACCGCTCTCTGAGGAAGCGCATCACGACGTCCGCGTCGTTGGCGAGCTCTTCCTTGAGGACCTTGATCGCGACGGTCTCGCCGGGCTGGCCCGGAACGGCCGCCTCGGCACCCGCGGTCTCCCGCTGGCGGGCTCGCCAGACGGTGCCCGTGGCGCCGCGCCCGAGCGGCTCCTCGAGCAGGTACTTGCTGCCTACCGGCCGCACGTCATGCGCTCCCTGCTGGTCTGGCTGGTCCCATCCGGACGCTGGTCCTGTCCGGGGGTCTGTCCGATGGTGTTCCGACCCACTGTAATGCCGTCGAACACGGCACCGGCCGGTCGGATTCCGCCCGGCCTTTTCTTTCCGGGGCGTGCCGGATCGTTGTTCGGTGGAAAGACGCTCGCCCGTGGCCATTGGTTGCCGAGTGGTCCCGAATTGACCTTTGCTCGAGAACGCCCGGAGATATCCGCAACGGTCCAAGCAGGCACTTTTCCGAGCAGAGCCGACCAATCAAGATCACTTACAGTTGGCCGCCGGGCGTGTTGTCAGTGGCAGGTGACAGGATGCCTCCAGTACTGGCCGACGTGCCCGTGTGCGGTGGGGGGAATCACAGCGCGTGCCCCCGTGCCGGGCGCCCAGCGCAGAAGGGACCGCTGACGGCGATGCAGATCCGGCTGACCGTCCTCGGGCCGCGCAGCGGCCAGACCGAGCAGCAAGACCGCCCCACGGCGGCGACCGGGGCCCACGGCGTCTGTGACGTCCTGGTCACCGCCCCCGCGGGGACCGCGCTCGCCGCGGTGGCGTCCGGCCTCGCCACGACCGTGGCGGGCAGCGAGGCCCCCCTCGTGCTGTACGCGGGCCCGGAGCGCCTCGACGCCCAGCGCTGCACGCTCGGCGAGCCCCCCTTGATCGACGGAGCGGTGCTCTCGCTGGGCGCCCCCGCCGAGCCCGGTCCCGAACTGGCCGGGGCCGCCGCCCAGTTGCACGTGGTGGCGGGTCCGGACGCGGGCGGTGTCCATCTGCTGCACGGCGGCCGGATCCAGGTCGGCCGCTCCGCCGACGCGGACGTCCCCCTGGACGACCCGGACGTCTCCCGCATGCACTGCTCGGTCACGCTCACCGCGGACGGCCGGGTCACGGTCACGGACCTCGGCTCGACGAACGGCACGGCGGTGGACGGCAAGGAGATCACCGACCGCCCGGTGCGGCTCTCCCCCGGCTCCCTGCTGCGCATCGGCGAATCCGCGCTCCGCCTGACGGACGGCGGTGGCGGCCCCACGTCGGGCCCGGGCACGCCGCTCGCGACGGCGCCGGACGGCGAGGGCCACGTGCGCGTGCGGACCGCCGGTTCGGCGCCGCCCACCCTCGTGGAGGCGGCACCGGCAGGATCCGCGGCCCACCATGCGTACGGCTCGGGAGGCTGGGGCGCCGCCACCGGCACGGGCGCCGAGGGGGCGTACGGCTCGAAGGATGCACACGCCCCGCAGGGGGCGTCCGAGAACCGCCCCGCGCCGGTCGAACACGACGCGCACGGGGCGTACCGGCCACGGGGCACGCACGGCGGCCCCACCGGCGCCGAGACCCCCGTGGTGCCGCACCAGGGCAGCGCCCCCGACGCCGAGCGGACCCGCACCGGGACACCCCCGCGCGGCACGACCGTGCCCCGCGGCCTGCGCAAGCGCGGCGGACTCTCGGCCTGGGCCCGGCGGCTGACCGGCGGCAGGGACGGCGGCCAGGCCCACGATCCGTACGACGGCCCGGACGGCCCCGACACCTTCGACGAGTACGAGGGTTACGAGGGACAGGAGGGGTACGGAGAGCAGGGCGACGGCCGGCACGAGGGCTCCGTAGACGGCGCGTACGGCACACCCGCAGGCGGGCGCGGACCGTCGGCCCTCTCCCCGGAGGACCTCGCCATAACCGCTGCCGCCCGCACGCCCGAGGCGTGGCCGGATCCCGCCGCCCTGCTGCTCACCGCGCTCGGCCCCGGCCCCCGCCTCTGGGAGCGCGGGCCCGGCCACCCCGAGGCGCTCGCGGTGCGGCTCGGCACGGTCGACCGCGCCCTGCCCGCCGCCGACGGACGGGAGGGGCTGCTGCCCGCCGTCCCCGTCACGGTCGGGCTGCGCGAGGCCGGTTCGCTGGGCCTCGCCGGGCCCCGGGACCGGCTCACCGGCCTGGCCAGGGCGGTCGTCGCCCAGCTCGCCGCGCTGCACTCCCCCGACTCCCTGGAGATCGTGCTGATCAGCACGGACCGGGCGCGCCCGGTGGCCGAGCGCACCGCCGAGTGGGCCTGGCTCGGCTGGCTCCCCCATCTGCGGCCCACCCACGGCCAGGACTGCCGCCTCCTCCTCGCCTACGACCGCGACCAGGCGGCGGCGCGCACGGACGAGCTGATCCGGCGTCTCGACGACCACATCGCCGACGGCGGCGCGGAGGCGACGGGCACCGCCGCGACCGGCGCCCGCACGGTCGTCGTCGTCGACGGCGACCCCGGGTCCGCCGGGCTGCGCGAGTCCGCCGTCCGGCTCGCCGGTGAGGGCGCGCGGGCCGGGATCCACGTCGTGTGCCTCGCCGAGACGGTCGCCGCCTCCCCCGCCTCCCCGGTCCTCGATACGTACGAGGCGGCCTGCTCGGTGTCACCGGCCTTCCGCGCGTGCGGTGCGGCCGCGCTACTCAGCGGCGATGTGGCGACCGCGCTGCGGCTGCTGCGGACGGCGGGCGGGCGGCCCGCGGGCCACGGCACCGTCGCCGCCGTGGACGCCGTGTCGGCGGCCTGGGCCGAGCGGTTCGCGCGGGCCCTCGCGCCGCTGCGGACGGACGGCAGCTCCGGCGAGGGGCACACCCGTGTCTCCGCGCCGCTGCCCCAGTCGGCCCGGCTCCTCGACGAGCTGGGGCTCGCCAGGGCCACGCCCGCCTCGCTGATGGCGCGGTGGGCGGCGGCGGCCGACGACCCCGAGGCCCTCGGCGGCCGCGCCACGGCCGTGCTCGGCGCGGGCCCGCGCGGTCCCGTCGTCGCCGACCTCGGCACCGACGGGCCGCATCTGCTCGCCGAAGGCCCCGCGGGCAGCGGCCGTACGGAACTGCTGCGCTCCGTCGCCGCCTCCCTCGCCGCCGCCGAGCGCCCCGACCGGCTCGGCATCGTGCTGGTCGACGGGCGGGACGGGGTCGGCGCGGGCGGCGCCGCGGTCGCCGGGCGTCAGGGGACGGGGCTCGGGGTCTGTACGGACCTGCCGCACGTCACCACTCACCTCGTGGCCAACGACCCGGTCCGGATGCGGGAGTTCGCGCAGTCCCTGGCCGCGGAGCTGAAGCGGCGGGCCGAGCTGCTCGGCAGGCTCGGGTTCGCCGAGTGGCACACGCAGCGGGCGGTGTCGGGGCGGCTGGTGGCGCAGCGCTCGCAGTCGTCCGCACCCTCCGCGGCCTCGGCTTCCTCGACGACGACCGCGACGTCCGGGACCTCTGCGACCTCGGCCCTCTCCGACACTCCCCCCTCCGCCCCCGTGACCGCGCAGGGCCTCGACGGCGATCTCGATCCGCCGCCCAGCGCCACGATGCGGCTGCGGCCCGCCGCGGCGCGGCAGCGGGTGGAGCCGGGGCCGCCGCTGCCCCGCCTCGTCGTCCTCGTCGACGACTTCGACGCGCTGCTCTCCCCCGCGCTCGGGTCCCCCGGGCGGCCCGCGGCCGGTTCCGTCGTCCGCGCGCTGGAGGCGGTCGCACGGGACGGGGAGCGGCTCGGGGTGCATCTCGTGGCGGCCACGGGGCGCAGCGACCGGGTCCTGGAGACCGAGCTGGGCCAGCGGGCGTCGCTCCGTGTGGTCCTTGACGCGGTGGCCTCCGGCCCCGAGGAGCCCGCGCCCGGGCGGGGCGAGCTCCGCTCCCCCGACGGGCGGGCCACGGCGTTCCAGGCGGGCCGGGTCACGGGCCGGATTCCGCGGACGGCGACGCTGCGGCCCACGGTGGTCCCCCTGGAGTGGGAGCGGATGGGAGACCCTCCGGCCCGGCGCCCGGTGCGGGAGCTCGGCAACGGCCCGACGGACCTGGCCCTGCTGGCCAGTGCGCTGGAGCGGGCGGCCCGCTCCGTCTCCGCGGACCAGGTGCCGTCCCTGCTCTGACCGCGTGTCCCCCTGCCACCGTGTCCCTGTGACCGTGCGCCCCGCCAACAGCCCACTTGCGCACAGTGCGTGCAGCTCACCCCAAACCCCATGACGCCACGTCACAACGCCATCACGATCAGCGAGTTGACAGCGCAGGCGCTCTTGCCGCCCCTCCCCGCGCGGGCGTAGACCAGACCGCACGGGACTCGCCAGGGAAGAGAACGGGGCAGTGATGCGCAGCACTCTTCGTACACGCAGGGCACCGCTACATCGGCGTACCACCGTCAAGATCGCCTCAGCCGTCGTCGCGGGCGCGCTCGCGTTCACCGTCACCGCGTGCGGCGGCGACAACGACGACGGGGACAAGGGGAACAACGGCTCGGACAACGACACCGGAGCCGCGCTCCAACTGCCGAAGCTGGAAGGGGAGAACGTGTCCGTGGCCGCCGTCTGGGGCGGCTCGGAGCGCAAGGTGTTCCTGAAGGTGCTGGACGAGTTCGAGAAGAGGACCGGCGCCCAGGTCTCCTTCGTACCCGCCCAGGACCCCATCATCAGCTTCCTGGAGTCGAAGGTGGCGGGCGGGCAGCCGCCGGACGTCGCGATGCTGCCGCAGGTCGGCGCGATCGAGCAGGCCGTGGCGAACAAGTGGGCCAAGCCGGTCGGCGCCGAGGCGCAGAAGCAGCTCGACAAGAACTACGCCACGGGCTGGAAGAGGCTCGGGATCGTCGACGGCAAGCAGTACGGCGTGTACTTCAAGGCCGCCAACAAGTCGCTGGTCTGGTACAACACGAAGGTCTTCGAGAACGCGGGTGTCAAGGCACCCAAGAGCTGGGCCGAGTTCATGAAGACCATGCAGACCGTCTACGACTCCGGCGTGCCGCCGATGTCCGTGGCGGGCGCCGACGCGTGGACCCTCACCGACTGGTTCGAGAACATCTACATCTCGCAGGCGGGCCCGGAGAAGTACGACCAGCTCGCCCAGCACAAGATCAAGTGGACGGACCCGTCCGTCAAGAAGGCGCTGACCACGCTCGGCGAGGTCTTCGGTACGAAGGGCTTCGTGGCGGGCGGCTCGAAGGGCGCGCTGCAGACCGAGTTCCCCGCCTCCGTGAAGCAGACCTTCACCGGCGGCGACCAGCCCAAGGCGGGCATGGTCTTCGAGGGCGACATGGTCTCGCTGGCCATCTCGGAGACCAAGGCCGTGGTGGGGACGGACGCCAAGGTGTTCCCCTTCCCCGTGGTCGGCCAGTCTTCCCCCGCCGTGGTCGGCGGTGACGCGGCCGTCGCGCTGAAGAACACCAAGGGCGCGCAGGCGCTGCTGACGTTCCTCGGCTCGCCGGACTCCGCGAAGATCTGGGCGGAGGCGGGCGGCTTCATCTCGCCGAACAAGAACCTGCCCCTGTCCGCGTACCCGAACGACGTGCAGCGGGACATCGCCAAGGCCATGCTCGCGGCCGGTGACGACGTCCGCTTCGACATGTCCGACCAGGCCCCGCAGTCCTTCGGCGGCACGCCGGGCAAGGGCGAGTGGAAGGCGCTGCAGGACTTCCTGGCGAACCCGAAGGACGTCGCGGGCGCGCAGCAGGCGCTGGAGACCGCCGCGGCCAAGGCGTACAAGGACTGACGCGGTGGCGTCCGCGAACGCCGGGGGTGCGCCAGAGGTGGCGCCGCCCCCGGCTCCGACCCCGCGCAAGAGCGTGACCGGCACCCGCAGGACCATGGCGGTGCTCTTTCTGCTGCCCGCCCTGGTGCTGCTCGGCGCGCTCGTCCTGTACCCCATCGGGTACTCGTTCTTCCGCAGCTTCTTCGACGACTCGGGCGACTTCACCGCGTTCGGCAACTACAAGACGCTCTTCACGGACGACAGTATCCGGACCGCCATCAAGAACAACGCGATCTGGGTGGTCGTGGCGCCCACGGTCGCCACGATCCTCGGCCTGATCTTCGCCGTCCTCACCGAACGGGTGCGCTGGGGGACGGCGTTCAAGCTCATCATCTTCATGCCGATGGCGATCTCGATGCTGGCCGCGGGCATCATCTTCCGGCTCGTGTACGAGTCCGACCCCGACCGCGGTGTCGCCAACGCCGTCATGGTGAGCGTGCACGACACGTTCTCCGAGTCGTCGGCGTTCCCGCAGGCGCATCCGAGCACCGCGTCGCCGCTGAAGAACGCGGGCGGCGGCGCGTTCATCACCAAGGAGCCGGTGAAGGCGGGCACGCCCGTGGTGCTCCCGCTGACGGGCGTACCGCCTCAGGACATGCCGGACGGCGCGAAGGCGGCGCGGCCCGCGCAGGCCGATCCGGGGAAGGTCACCGGCACGGCCTGGCAGGACTTCACGCGCGGCAAGGGGCGCGGGAAGGCGAACGCCCCGGACAGCGCGGAGTTCGGCTACCCCGGCATCAAGATCGAGGCGGTCAAGGGCGGCGAGGTGGTGGCGTCCACCGAGGCCGCGGCCGACGGCACCTTCGCGCTGCCGAAGGAGGCTGACGGGGCCCAACTGCGCTATCCGGCATCGAACTTCCGGGAGGCGTACAACGGCATCGACTGGCTGGGCCCCACCCTGATCACGCCCTCGATCATCGGTTCCTACCTGTGGATGTGGGCGGGCTTCGCGATGGTCCTGATCGCGGCGGGCCTGGCGAGCGTGCCGCGTGAGCTCCTGGAGGCGGCGCGGGTGGACGGCGCCAACGAGTGGCAGGTGTTCCGCCGGGTGACGGTGCCGCTGCTCGCGCCGATCCTCGCGGTGGTCCTGGTCACGCTCATGATCAACGTACTGAAGATCTTCGACCTGGTCTTCGTGATCCCGCCGGGCTCCTCGAAGGACGAGGCGAACGTGCTGGCGGTCCAGCTGTACAACTCGGCGTTCCTCGACAAGGACTCGGGAGTGGCCAGCGCCATCGCGATGCTGCTCTTCCTGCTCGTGATCCCCGTGATGCTGTTCAACATTCGGCGGATGAGGCGGGAGGCCCGACGGTGACCGCTCAGACCGAGTTCGTGAAGGCGAAGCAGTCGCTCGGGGGGCGCATCGCGTCCCTGCTCGGCAGCACCGCGCTGCGCGTGTTCCTGGCGCTGGTGGGCCTGTTCTGGCTGGTGCCGACGATCGGCCTGCTCATCGGATCGTTCCGCACGCCGGCGGACATGAGCGAGAGCGGCTGGTGGAAGGCGTTCAGCGCGCCTTCGCAGTTGACCTTCGACAACTACTCCACGCTCCTCAAGGACGAGACGATCACCGACTCGATCCTGTCCAGCGTCATGATCACCGTGCCCGCGACGCTGCTCGTCGTGGTCATCGGTTCGCTCGCCGGATACGCGTTCGCGTGGATGGAGTTCCCGGGCCGCGACTGGTGGTTCATCGGCGTGGTCGCGCTGCTCGTCGTCCCGGTGCAGGTGGCGCTCGTGCCGATCGCCGATCTCTTCGGCAAGATCGGCATCTTCGAGACCACGATCGGCGTGATCACCTTCCACGTGGCGTTCGGCCTGCCGTTCGCGATCTTCCTGCTGCGGAACTTCTTCGCGGAGATCCCGCGTGAACTCCTGGAGGCGGCGCGGCTGGACGGCGCGGGCGAGCTGCGTCTCTTCCTGCGCGTCGTGATGCCGCTCGGGGCGCCCGCGATCGCCTCGCTCGGCATCTTCCAGTTCCTGTGGGTCTGGAACGACATGCTGATCGCACTGATCTTCGCCGACTCCAAGAACCCGCCGATCACCGTCGCGCTCCAGCAGCAGGTGCGGTTCTTCGGCGACAACGTGCAGATCCTGGCGCCCGGCGCGTTCATCTCGATGGTGATTCCGCTGGCCGTCTTCTTCGCGTTCCAGCGGCAGTTCGTGTCCGGTGTGATGGCGGGCGCGGTGAAGTAGCGGCGCGACACGCGCGATCGAAGGGGAGGCGGTCCGGGCGGCTTCACCGGGCCGCCTCCTCCGGCTTCACCGGGCCGCCTCCTCGCGTCCATCCCCCGGATGCCACATCCGGCGTAACTCGCTCACCCCTTCAGGCGTTTTCGGGCAGTATGCCCGCGCCGACCCATGGATGTGCCTTGCCCCGGTTCAGTGTCATCGTCCCCGCGTACAAGGTGCAGGCATATCTCCACGAGTGCCTGGAGTCCGTGCTGGAGCAGTCCTTCACCGACCTGGAGCTGATCGCGGTCGACGACTGCTCGCCGGACGCGAGCGGCACGATCATCGACGAGTTCGCCGCCCTGGACGCGCGCGTGACGGCCGTCCACCTCGCGGAGAACGTCGGCCTGGGCAGGGCCCGCAACGCCGGCATGGAGCGCGCCACCGGCGACTATCTGATCTTCCTGGACAGCGACGACACCCTGACCCCCGGCTCCCTGCACGCGATCTCCGACCGCATCAAGGAGACCTCCGAGCCGGACGTCCTGATCTACGACTACGCGCGCACCTTCTGGTCCGGCGAGGCCGTCCGCAACCAGTTCGCGGCCCACCTCACCGAGGAGGGCGACGCCCCCTTCCGGCTCGCCGACCGGCCCGGCCTCCTGAAGGTCCTGATGGTCGCCTGGAACAAGGCGCACCGCCGCGACTTCATCGAGCGGGAGGGCTTCACCTTCCCGCCCGGCTACTACGAGGACACCCCCTGGACGTACCCGATCCTGATGACGGCGGGCACCCTCGCCTCCCTCGACCGGGTCTGCGTGCACTACCGCCAACGCCGCCAGGGCAACATCCTGGGCACCACGAGCCGCAAGCACTTCGACATCTTCGACCAGTACGACCGGGTCTTCGCGTTCCTCGACGAACACCCCGAACTCTCCGCGGCGTGGCGGCCCGTGATGTTCCGGCGCATGGTCGACCACCTCACCACGATCTTCACCAAGCGGGGCAGGCTGCCGCGCGGCTCCCGCGCCGCATTCCTGCGCAAGGCCCGCTCCCACTACCGCCGCCACCGCGCGCCGGGCGCCCACGTGCCCGCCCGCACCCGGCTGCGGCACGGCCTGGTGCGGCTGGGCTCGCACCGCACGTACCGCAGCCTGTGGGCGGCGATGCGCCTGCGGGCGCGCGCCCAGCGGTACGCGACCCACACGGCCCGCCGCGCGAAGGGCGCCCTGCTCCAGCTGCACTACCGCGTCCAGCTGTGGCTGCCCGTGCGCGACCACTGGGCCGTCTTCTCCTCGTACTGGGGGCGGGGCTACGGCTGCAACCCCGGCGCGCTGGAGGCCGCGATGCGCGAGCTCGTGCCGGGGGTCAGCACGGCGTGGATCGCCCATCCGCGGCACCACCACACGATCCCGTCGGGGACGCGCAGGCTGCGGCCCGGCACGGCCGCGTACTGGACGGCGCTCGCCCGCTCCAAGTACCTCGTGAACAACGTCAACTTCGACCGGAGACTGGTCAAGCGCCCCGGGCAGGTCCTCGTCCAGACCCAGCACGGCACGCCCCTCAAGCACATGGGCCTCGACCTCCAGGAGCGCCCGGCGGCCGCGCGCGCCACGGACTTCGCCGCCCTGCTGCGGAACGTCGACAAATGGGACTACGTCCTCTCGTCGAACCGGCACTCGACGCTCGTGTGGGAGCGGGTGTTCCCCGCCGGGTACACGACGCTGGAGTACGGCTATCCGCGCAACGACCGCTTCCAGCGGGCGACGTCCGCCGAGGTCGCCCGGTTGCGGGAGTGCCTCGGCATCCCGCACGGCGCGGTCGCCGTCCTGTACGCGCCGACCCACCGCGACTACCGCCGCAGCCAGCTCCGCGCCCTCGACCTGGAGCGGATGCTGCACGCGCTCGGCCCGCGGTTCGTGGTCCTGACCCGCGCCCACCACTTCTACGGGGCGCCGCTGGCCTGCGGCGGCGAGCAGCCGTCCGGGCGGCTCATCGACGTCTCCGACCACCCGAGCGTCGAGTCGCTCTGCCTCGCCTCCGACGCGCTGATCACCGACTACTCGTCGCTGATGTTCGACTACGCCAACCTCGACCGGCCCATCGTGCTGCACGCCGACGACTGGGAGGCCTACGAGGCGGCCCGCGGCACCTACTTCGACGTGCGGGAGTTCCCGCCGGGCGCGGTCGCCCGCAGCGAGGACGAGCTCACCGACATCTTCGCCACCGGGCACTGGGCGGGCTCGCGCTCGGCGCAGCTGCGGCGGGCGTTCCGCGAGCGGTTCTGCGGATACGACGACGGGCGGGCCGCGGAGCGCGTGGTGCGCCACGTGGTGCTCGGCGAGCGGGGCGGGCTGCCGTCCGTGGTGCCCCTGGCGGAGCGGCACCCGGTGCCGGGGGGTGCTCCACGGCCGGACCGGGTGCCGTTCTCGGGCCTCCAGCGCTCCCCGCACCTGTGATCCGCGTCGTGTGAACCATCATCGAGAGAGGCTGTCTTGTCGCGCTTCAGCATCATCGTCCCCACCCATGACGTACCGGGGCGGCTCGCCGACTGCCTCGCCTCGGTCCTCGGCCAGTCCTTCGCCGACTTCGAGGTGATCGCGGTCGTCGACTCCCTCGACGCGGCGGCGGGCCCGAGTCCGGCGATCGCGGCCGAGCACGCCGCGCGCGATCCACGGGTGCGCCGCGCGCAGTCCCCGCCCGACGCGGGGCTGCCGGGGGCGCGGAACGCGGGGGCGGGCGCGGCGGGCGGCGACTATCTGCTGTTCCTCGACGGCGACGACACCCTCACGCCCGGCACCCTCGCGGCGCTCGACGCCAGGCTCACCGAGTGCGACGACCCCGACCTGCTGCTCTTCGACCACGAGCGCGTGCACTGGTTCGAGGGCGGTCAGGGCCCGGCCCTCGAACGGCTGTGGGCAGACGCTCCCCCGGGCACCTTCACCGTGGCCGAGCACCCCGCGCTGCCCGACCCGCTGGTCCCGGCCTTCTCCGCCGCCCACCGGCGCGCCTTCGTGACCGAGCACGGTCTGACCTTCGCGCCCGGCATGTTCACGGACGCGGAGTGGGGCCTGCGGACCGTGCTGCGGGCCGAGCGGATCGCCGTGCTCGACCGCGTGTGCGTACGTCATCTGCTGCGCCGCAGGGGGGCGCGGCACCGCTCCCCCGGTGACCACCACATGGACCTGCTCGTCCAGTTCGAGCGGTCGATGGCCGGTGCCGTCGAGCTCGACGTGCCCGCGCCCGTCCTCGCGCGGGTCTTCCGCAGGTTCACGCACGAGGTGCTCAAGACGGCGTCCACGCCCTCGCGGCTGCCCTCGGCGCGGCTGCGGCGGCGCTTCTTCCGGCAGGCCACGCGGCTGTACCGGCTGCACAGGCCCGCCGGGTTCCGGCCGCCCGCGGGGAGCCTCGGGATGCAGCACCGGCTGCTGGGGGCGGGGGCGTACGGCGCGTTCTGCGCGCTGCGCGGCGTCAAGTCACGCGTGGCCAAAGCCCTTTCGCTGCTGCGGGAGGTGGGGGCGAAGGCGGAGCGGCGGCTCCCCGGGCGCAATGCGTACGCCGCGTTCCTGAAGCGGCCCGTCGACGACGACCTGGCCGTGTTCTCCGCGTACTGGGGGCGCGGCTACTCCTGCAATCCGGCCGCGATCCACGCCAAGGCGCAGGAGCTGGCCCCGCACGTCAGGACGGTGTTCCTGGTCTCCGACGCGGCGGCGCGCGCCGGTCTCCCCGAGGGCGTCGAGGGCGTGGAGATCGGCAGCCGCCGCTACTGGGAGGTCATGGCCACGGCGAAGTACACCTTCAACAACGTCAACTTCGAGATGGCCGTCAAGAAGCGCCCCGGCACCGTCCACGTGCAGACCCAGCACGGCACCCCGCTGAAGCGGATGGGCGTGGACCAGGTGGACTACCCTGCCGCCGCCGCTGCCGCGGGGCCCCTGGGCAAGCTCCTGCAGCGCGTGGACCGCTGGGACTTCAACGTGTCCTCCAACCGGCACTCGACGGAGGTGTGGGAGCGCGCGTACCCCGGCGCGTACGAGAGCCTCGACGTCGGCTATCCGCGCAACGACGCCTTCTACCGCGCGTCGGCCGACGACGTGAGCGCGATCCGCAAGCGGCTCGGCGTCCCCGAGGGCAGGATCGCCGTGCTGTACGCGCCGACCCACCGCGACTACCGCACGGACTTCGCCGTCCAGCTCGACCTGCCCGCGTTCTGCGACGCGCTGGGCGAGCAGTACGTGGTGCTGATGCGCGCCCACCACTTCTACGAGGGCTCGGCGGGGCTCGAAGAGGTGGTGCGGTCCGGGAAGTTGATCGACGTGACGGAGCACCGCTCCCCCGAGGAGGTGTGCCTGGCCGCGGACGCCCTGATCACGGACTACTCGTCGATCATGTTCGACTACGCCAATCTCGACCGGCCGATCGTCGTGTACGCCGACGACTGGGACGTCTACCGCGAGACCCGCGGCGTCTACTTCGACCTCCTCGCCGAACCGCCGGGCGTGGTGGCCCGCACCCCCGACGAGCTGGCGGCGGCGTTCCGCTCCGGTGCGTGGGACGGCGCGCGGGCGGGCGTGCTGCGGGCGGCGTTCCGCGAGCGGTTCTGCGACCTCGACGACGGGCTGGCGGCGGAGCGGGTGGTGCGGCGGGTGCTGCTCGGCGAGTCCGTGGCGGAACTGCCTCCGGTCGTACCGCTGTGCGAGCGCGTTCCGGCACCTGCCGCGCGCCGCGTCCCCCAGCACTGACCCGCCTCTCCGTCCCGCGCCCGTCCCTCCGTCGCCCATCCCTCCGTCCCGAGGAAGATCCCGTGCCTCGTTTCAGCATCATCGTCCCCGTCTTCAAGGTGCAGGGCTTCCTGCGCGAGTGCCTCGACTCGGTCCTGACGCAGTCGTTCACCGACATCGAGGTCATCGCGGTCGACGACTGCTCGCCCGACCACTGCGGCGCCATCGTCGACGAGTACGCCGCGGCCGACCCCCGCGTCCACGCGGTCCACCTGGCCGAGAACGCCGGGCTCGGCGGGGCGCGCAACGCCGGCGTCACCCACGCCACCGGCGACTACCTCCTGTTCCTCGACAGCGACGACAGCTACACGCCGGGCGCGCTCGCGGCGATCGACGAGCGGCTGCACGTCACATCGGACCCCGACGTCCTCGTCTTCGACCACGTCCGCACGCACTGGTGGGGGTCCGGCGGCCGGAGCATGACCGCGGACCTGCTGGTCTCCGCGGGAACGGACACGTTCGACATCCTGGGCAGCCCGCAGTACCTGCACCTGTTCCTGGTCGCCTGGAACAAGGCCTACCGCCGCGACTTCTTCACCGGCCACGGATTCACGTACCGCAAGGGGCTCTACGAGGACGCCCCCGTCACCTATCAGGCCCTGGTCTCCGCGCGCCGCATCGGCTGTCTGGACCGGGTGTGCGTGGAGTACCGCCAGCGCAGGCAGGGCGCGATCACCCGCACCCCGGGGCGCAAGCACTTCGACATCTTCCCGCAGTACGAGGGGCTCTTCACGTTCCTCGACGCGCATCCGGAGCTGGACGCGGCCAGGCCGCTGCTCTTCGAGCGGATGATCAACCACTTCCTGACGACGCTGCCGAACACCGAGCGCGTCCCCGCCGAGGACCGCGGCGACTTCTACCGCACGACCGTGGACTTCTACCGGCGTCACAAACCGGCCGGGTTCACCCCGCCCGACGACCGCTACCGCCTCCAGTGGCGGCTCACGGCGAGCAGTCCGTACGCCGTGTTCCGCGCCGTATCGGCGGTCCAGTCGGTGGGCGCGGCCCTGCTGAAGAAGAAGCAGCGGCTGCGCAAGGCGGCCGCCAGGAAGACGAAGCGGACCTTCACCCGGGTCCAGCGCACCCTGCCGCTCGACCCGAACCTCGCGGTGTACTCGGCCTTCTCGCACCGCGGCCCGCTCGGCGACCCGGCCGCCGTCCACCAGGCCGCGGGCGTCGTCGCCCCGCACGTCAGGCCGGTGTGGGTGGTGCACCCCGGCTTCGCCGACCGGATGCCGGAGGGCGTCGACTTCGTCACTCCCGACTCCCCGGCGTACCACCGGGTGATGAGCCGGGCGACGTACTTCATCAACAACGTCAACTGGGCGCCGGGACTGGTGAAGCGCGAGGGACAGATCCACGTGCAGACCCACCGCGGCACGCCGCTCAAGCTCATGGGCATCGACCTCCTCGGCCGCCCCGCCGCGCTGCACCACCTCAACGTCCGCGCCCAGCTGTGGCGTTCGGACCGCTGGGACTACAGCCTCGTGTCCGGCCGCCACGCGGAACGCGCCTGGGCGAGCGCCTACCCCTGCCACTTCGCCTCGCTGCCCACCGGCGCCCCGCGCAACGACGTCCTCGTCAAGGGCGACCCGCTGCGCGGAGTGGCGGTGCGCCGACGGCTCGGAATCCCCGACGGCCGGACCGTGATCCTGTACGCGCCGACGCCCCGCGACCACCGCAAGTGGTACGAGCCGCGCCTGGACTTCGAGCGGCTGGCCCGCGAGGCAGGACCGGGGGTCACCCTCCTGGTGCGGCTGCACCCGCAGTACGCGCGCGCCGCCGTGCGCGGCCTCCAGCTGCGCGACCTGGAGCGGCGCGGGCTCCTCATCGACGTCACCGACGAACCGTCCGTCGAGGACATGATGCTCGCCTCCGACGCGCTGGTGACCGACTACTCGGCCCTGATGTTCGACTACGCGTGCCTGGACCGCCCGATCGTCGTCCACGCCGACGACTGGGAGGTCTTCCAGATCACCCGCGGCACCTACTTCGACCTGCTCGCGACGCCCCCCGGCCACGTCACCACCGGCACCGCGCAGTTGGCGGACCTCTTCACCTCCGGGACGTGGCGCGACGAACGCTCCGCCGCCCTGCGCGCCGCCTTCCGCGCCCGGTTCTGCGAGTACGACGACGGCAACGCGGCCGCCCGCGTGGTCTCCCTGGTCATGCTCGGCCAGGAGTACCCGCCGCCGCCCATCCCCCAGCAGGACCCCGGCCGCCTCCGGGACGCCACGCCCTCCGGCCTCTCGAAGAGCACGCGATGAGCGGCACGACGACTCCGGTCTCGGAGACCCCGGAGATCCCCGGCCAGTCGGCCCGCGCGGACGACACCGGCACCGACACCGGCACCGGCGCCCCGAAGAGCACCGGCCCGGCCGCCTCCCCGTGGTGGGCCGACGCGGCGGCCGTCGTCGGGGGCGGCGCCCTCATCGCCCTGCACGGGTCGCGCCTGGGCCAGTGGGTGGTCGACGACGCGGCCATCACCTTCGCCTACGCCCGCAGCATCGACGAGGGGCTCGGCCCGGTCCAGCAGGCGGGTGCCGCACCGGTCGAGGGCTACTCCAACCCCGCCTGGCTCGCCCTCCTCGTCGCGGGCCGACGGCTCGGTCTCTTCGACCACCGCGCTCTGTTCGGCGTCCCGGACCTGATCCTCTACCCCAAGGCGCTCGGCCTGCTGTGTGCCCTCGGGGTGCTGGTCGCCGTCGCCTGCGCGGCCCGGTGCCTCGTGGCCCGCTCCTGGCTGGTCACGGCCGCGGCCGGGGTGCTGCTCGGCGCCAACGTCTCCTTCGTGGCCTGGACGTTCTCGGGCCTGGAGAATCCGCTGTACGCCTGTGTCGCCACGGTCCTCGCCGCCGTGCTCGTCCGGGCGGTCACCGCGAGGAACCTGCTCGGCAGGGGGCCCGCCGCGGCCTCCGGGCTGCTCGCCCTGGTGGCCGCGCTGACCAGGCCGGACGGCGCGGTGCTCGCGGGGGTGTACCCGCTGCTGCTCCTGCTGACGATGTGGGGCGGGCCGGTGGGTCCGCGGGTGCGGGCCGCGGCCCTCGCCACGGCCGCCTTCGCCGTGCCGTACGCACTGTTCCTCGGCTGGCGCTTCGCGGTCTTCGGGCGCCTGGTGCCCAACACCGCGGTCGCCAAGGCCCAGGAGGTGCCGGGCGCCGAGCTGTTCACCCGGACCACCGGGGAGCTCCTCACCTTCGCGGGCTGGCCCGCGGTGCTCGTGGCCACCGCGCTCGTCGCCATCGCGCTCACCCGGCGCGGGATGCCGCGCACGGCGCTCGCGGCCGTCGTCCTGCCGCTCGTCCTGACGCTCTGCGCGTACGGCGTCCTGGAGCCGGACTGGATGGGGATGCACCGGTTCGCGACCCCGGTGTGGCCGCTGGGCGCGCTGGCGCTCGCCCTCGCCGCCGTGGGCCTGGCCGAGCGCGGCGGGCCGCGCCCCCGGGCCGCCGTCGCGGTGGCGCTGAGCACCACGCTGCTCCTTTCGTGGTCCGCGCAGCGCGATCAGGCGGCCGAGTTCCGCGCGAAGCCCACGCTGCCGATGTGCCTCGTCGTCAACCGGGACGGGGTGCTCTTCAACGAGTACGCGGACCGGCTCGGCGTCAAGGACGGCTCCGTCCTCCTGCCCAGCCTCGGCGGCACGCTGCTCACCAGCGGCCTGAAGGTGTACGACCTCGCGGGACTCACCGAGCCGCGGATCGCGGACGCGCTGGCCGCGGGCGACACCGAAGGGCTGCGGACGTACGCGTTCCGGGAGTTGCGGCCCACCTTCGTGCACGCCGTCGGCGTCTGGGCGCGCAAGACCGGCATGAAAGCACCCCGGCTGACGGCGGAGGGCTATCTGCCGCTGTACCGCACGCCCGACGGCGGAGGTGACTGGGTGCGGGCCGACGCCGTGCGCCACCCCGGGCGTCTCGGGCCGCTGCGCGCCTGGGCCGACCGCGCCGTTCCCGCGGCGTACACGAGCGGACGGCAGCACTGCGGTGACGTCCTGCGCCCCGGCCAATCAATCGACCGACCGATCGACCACCCCTGATGGAGGCCCACTCATGACGACGACCAACAGCGAAGCCACCGCCGGCCAGGACGCCGCCGACGATCTGCCCCGCCCGGCCGGCCTTGAGGACGTGCCGGGCTGGTTCTGGCCCCTGGACCAGCGCCTGTTCGCCTGGTTCCTCGGCGAGGGCGCCGCCGACACCCCGCCGGGCGACCTCCTGGAGATGGGCTGTTACCTCGGCAAGAGCACGGTCGTGATGGGCCAGTTCCTGCGGCCCGAGGAGAAGATGACCGTCTGCGACCTCTTCGGGGCCGACGACGGCTACACCAAGGAGGCCACCAAGGCCTTCTACCAGAAGTCCCTGACCCGGCGGGCCTTCGAGGCCAACTACACGGCCTTCCACGACGTACTGCCCGAACTGGTCGAGGGCCGCACCGACATGCTGCCGGAGATCATCGACGACGGCTCCTGCCGGTTCATCCACATCGACGCCTCGCACATGTACGACGACGTGCGCGACGACATCCTGACGGCGCGGGACGCGCTGCGCGAGGACGGCATCCTCGTCCTCGACGACTACCGCACCGAGCACACGCCGGGCGTCGCCGCCGCCACCTGGGAAGCCGTGTTCCGCCACGGCCTGCGCCCCGTCATGCTCTCCTCCAACAAGCTGTACGGAACCTGGGGCGACCCGGCGCCGCTGCGCACCGCGCTCCTCGAAGCGCTGCACGCGATGCCGAACTGCGCACCGGAGATCCAGCACATCGACGGGCTCGACGTGCTGCGCGCCTCCCGGGCGAAGATCCCCGCACCGGACCTGGTCACCTCCCGCCACCCGCGCCCCGCCAAGCGCACGGCCGCCCTCCCGGCCCCCCGGCCCCAGGCAGCCACGGCAGCGGCACCCGCACCGGCTCCGGCGCGCAAGCCGTCGGCCGTCCGCAGGCTCGCCGTCGACCTGCTGCCGCCGGTGGTGACCCGGGCGGTGCGCAAGGCCCGCCGCTGAGGGCCTGTGTCATCACCCCGGTCGGGAGCGCCAGATGGCGCAGCCGCCGAGCCGCCTGCGCCGATAATCCGGCAAGTTCGTACAAAGTAGAGAAATGGACCATCTCGCCCAGCGGTTCGCCCCGCCACCCCTCGCCCGGCGGCTGCTCAGCACCGCGCGAAGCACACGCTTCCGTCTGGAGCGGACCGCCGCGGGCCGGGTACGCGGCGGCGCCGGGCGGGTCCGGCCGCTCCTGGCCCCCGTCCACCTCTCGCTCCGCGACAGCCGCACCCTCAACCTCGCGGTCGCCGCCCCGCAGGGGACCGGCGACGCCCGGCTGCTCATCACGCGCGGCCACCGCAGGCTCGCCGTCCCCCTCGTGCACGAACCGCACACCGGCGCCGCCCCTCTCCTGACCGCCACCGCGACCCTGCGCGGGATGCGGGACGGCGTGTGGCGGCTCACCGTCGAGACGCGGGGCGCCGACGGCCGCGTACGGCGGTACGGGATCGCGCCCGCCGACAGCGGCGCCCCGCCCGCGACGCCGACCGCCCCGCACGCCCCCGACCCGCTGACCGGCACCCTCGTCCGGGTCGTGCGGGCCCGCAGCGGACGGGCGGTGCTCCAGGCGACGCGGTCGCGGCCGCGGGCGGAGCTGGTGCGGTTCGTGCCGTCGGGGGACGGCATCACGGTGCACGGCAGGCTCGTCGCGGGGGGTCTGCCCGGCGGGGCCGAGGCCGTGCGGCGGCGGGACGGGGTGGTGGTGCCCGCCGAAGTGGACTGGCGCGGCGAGGCGTTCACGCTGCGGGTGCCGCTCGGCGCGATGGCCGGGGCGGGGGCCGGGCAGTGGGTGTGGGACTTCCGGGTGGGGCCGCTCCCCGTCGGACGGTGGCTGACCGACGTGCGGGACCCCGCCGCCGCCTACCCCACCCCCTTCCGCGTCCACGCGCTGCCCGGCGGCGCGCTCGTCCGGGCACACGCCCACTTCACCAGCTCCGGCGCGTTCGCGGTGACGTGCTGGGACATCACCGAAGCCGCACGGGACTCCGCGGAGGAGAGCTCATGAAGATCACGTATCTGCTCGGCTGGGGCGACGAGATGGGCGGCACCGAGCTCGCCACGTACACCCAGGCGCGGCACCTCGCCGAGCGTCCCGGCATCGAGGTCGAGGTCGTCTCCGTCTTCCGGACCCGCGCCGAGCCGTTCTTCGCCGAGGCGCGCGAGCTGCCCGTGCGCCACCTCGTGGACCGCACCGGCACGCCCGAACGCCCGGTGCGGGACTCGGAGCTGGACGACGCCGCCTGCCGGACGCTGGCCGCGCTGCCCAGCGAGCTGATCAGGCCCGCCTGGGAGGACGCCTTCGACCGGCTCTCGGACGTCGAGATGACCGCCGCGCTCGGCTCGCTCGACACCGACGTACTGGTCACCACGACGCCCGCGCTGCTTGCCGCCGCCGTGGCGCTGGCGCCCGCCCGGGTCGTCACCGTCCACCAGGAGCACCGCCCCACCCAGCGGCGCGGCCCGTCCGGCGAACCGCTGCTGCTGCACGCGCCGCGCCTGGACGCCCTCGTCGCGCTCACCGGCCGCACCCGCGACTGGCTCGCGGAGTCCCTCGGCGCCACCGCCCCCGAGCTCGCCGTCATCCCGAACGCCGTGCCCGACGGCTTCCGGCCGCGCGCGGACGGCGAGAGCAAGGTCATCGTGATGGCGGCCAGGCTGACCGGCGAGAAGCGCGTGGACCACGCCATCAGGGCGTTCGCGCAGGTCGCCGACGCGCACCCGGAGTGGACGCTGCGGATCTTCGGCAGCGGCCACCGCGAACGCCAGCTGCGCCGCCTCGTCGACGGGTTCGGCCTGCACGACCGGGTGGAACTCCTCGGCCCCTGCCAGGACATGGCCGCCGAGTGGGCCAAGGCCGGGCTCAGCCTGATGACCGCGGGGCACAACGAGGCCTTCCCGCTGGTGCTCCTCGAAGCGCTCGCCGCCGGGGTTCCTGTCGTGGCGTACGACGTGCTGACCGGGCCCGCCGAGATCGTGCGGCACCGCGTCGACGGGCTGCTCGTGCCGCCGGGCGAGGTCGAGGAACTCGCGGTCGCGATGGGCGAGTTGATGGGTGACGACGAGATGCGGCGCCGTTATGCCGCAGCCGCGCGCGAAGGGGTCTACGCCCGCTTCTCCTCGGCTGACGTGACCGCGCGCTGGGAGGAGCTGTACACGCGGCTCGTCGCGGGGCGGGACCGGCCGGAGCGGCTGCGCGGGCGTGCGGACCGGGTGGCGCTCGGCGTCGCGTCCGGCGGCAGCGGCTTCCGGCCCACCGCCCCGCACACCTTCGACGCGGCGGCCGCCGCCGACGAGCACGCCCGCGAAGGGGAGATCCTCGCGGCGGACGGATCGGGCCGCGTCATCCGCTCGGTGGGCCGCCTCGCCGAGCGGCGCGACGACGTCCTCGCCCCGCGGATGACCGAGTGGAACCTGCAACTCGTCGCGGACGCCCTGGAGTCGCAGGACGTCCCCTACGTCGTCGTGCGCACCTCGCACGGCACCGCCCACACCGTGGCCGTGGCCGACGACGACCGCGGCCGCGCGCTGAAGGCGCTCGCCGGGGCGCTGCGCGGGCAGCCCGTCTACGCCGAGCTGGTCAACCCGCGCGACGCGGCGCCCGGCACGGTCCTCGCCGAACGCCTCGACGGCATCGGCGATCTCGCGGGCGTGAAGATCTTCAAGCCGGTCACCACGACCACCCTTTCGCTGCGGCACGGCGCGGGTCTGGCCTGCACGGTGGGGTTCTGGCCGCGGACGCCCGAGGGCGGCTTCCGGGCGCCCTTCGGGGCGACGCTCGCGGGTGCCGAGCTGCCCTCGCTGACGGCCACGACGACCCTGAGCGTGGCCGAACGCGCGTATCCGACCCTCGACGTGTTCACCCAACTCCTCATCAAGGACGTCGACTTCCCCATCGACGCCGTCTACACCTGGGTCGACGACTCCGACCCCGAGTGGCGCGCCAGCCGCGACGCGACGCTCGGCGGCGGCGACACGTCGGCCGACGGCGGCGCGGTGCGGTTCCGCAACCGCGACGAGCTCCGCTTCAGCCTGCGCTCCCTCGCGATGTACGCGCCGTGGATCCGGCACGTGTACCTCGTCACGGCGGGCCAGACCCCGCCCTGGCTCGACCGGGACCACCCGGGCGTGACGGTCGTCGACCACCGCGACCTGTTCGCCGACCCCGAGGAGTGCCTGCCGACCTTCAACTCGCACTCCATCGAGTCCCAACTGCACCGCATCGATGGCCTGTCGGAGCACTTCCTCTACTTCAACGACGACATGTTCCTGGGCCGCCCCACCACCCCGGACACCTTCTTCCTCAGCAACGGCCTCGCCCGCTTCTTCTGGTCGTCGGCGTCCGTGCCCGCGCTGCCGGTCGGCCCCGGCGACGAGGGCTATCTGGCGGCGGCGAAGAACAACCGCGAGCTGCTGCGCCGCGAGTTCGGCAGGACGACGACGCACTCGTTCTTCCACGTGCCGTACGCGCTGCGCCGCAGCATCCTCCAGGAGATCACCGAGCGCTTCCCCGAGCAGACGGCCGCCACGGCCCGCAGCCGCGTCCGCTCCCGCGGCGATCTCGCGCTGGTCTCCTCGCTGCACCAGCACTACGCGTACCTCACCGGGCGCGCCGTGCCCGCCGGCATCTCGTACGACTTCGTGGACATCGGCGACCCCGCCGACCACGCACGGCTCGGGCGGCTGCTGCAGAACCGTGACAGGACCGCGTTCTGCATCGGGGAGTCCCCCGGCGGCGGTGTGGCGGACGAGGAGATGGCGCTGGCCATCCGGTCGTTCCTGACCGCGTACTTCCCGGTGCGCTCGCCCTACGAGGTGCGGGACGGCGTCTGACCTTCGGGCAGGAAGAGCCGCCGGACCACGCGTTCGGCGGCTCTTCCGTCGTCGTAGGGGCAGAAGCGCCGCCGGAACGCCGCCCTGAGCGCCGTGGTCTCCGGTGTGTCCCAGCCGCCGTCCCCGAACACCGCGGCGAGCTCGTCCTCGGTGGTGGCCACGGCGCCCGGGGTCTCGCCGGGGCGTCCGGAGAGCAGGTCGAAGTAGGTGCCGCGGGCGAGGCGGTAGGCCTGCCAGTCGGGGGCGTACGTCACGATCGGGCGGTCGAGGCAGGCGTAGTCGAACATCAGTGACGAGTAGTCCGTGACGAGGGCGTCGGCGGCCAGGCAGAGCTCCTCCACGCGCGCGTGCCCGGTAACGTCGACGAGCTGCGAGTGGCTCTCCAGGCCCGCGTCGCCGCCGTAGAAGTAGTGGGCGCGCACGAGCACGACGTACGAGGGGCCGAGCGCGTCGGCGAAGCGGCGCAGGTCCAGGCGGGGCAGGAAGCCCTTCTGGTAGTCGCGGTGGGTGGGCGCGTACAGCAGCACGGTCCGCCCGTCGGCCACGCCCAACTGCGCCCGGACGCGCGCCACTTCCTCCTCGCCCGCGGTGAAGTACACGTCGTTGCGCGGGTAGCCCGCCTCCAGGGCCTGGTAGGCCACGGAGGGGTAGACGCGCTCCCAGATCTCGGTGGAGTGCGGGTTGGCGGAGAGGCTGAAGTCCCACTGGTCGGTGTGGTCGAGGACCTTCTGGAAGCTGATGCCGTGCGTGCCTGCCGGGTAGCGGCGCTGGTCGAGGCCCATCGTCTTGAGCGGGGTGCCGTGGTGGGTCTGGAGGTAGACCTGGCCGGGGCGCTTGGTGAAGCCGCCCGGGAAGCTGGAGTTGTTGACGAGGTAGGTGGCCGTGGCCATCGCCTGCCAGTAGCGCCGGGAGCCCTCGATGACGTAGTCGACGCCGGGCGGCACCCGGTGCTTGTTGCGGCTGGAGACGACCCACACGCCCTTGACGTGCGGGGCGAGTTCGCGGGCCTTGGCGTGGATGGCGGCCGGATTGCAGGAGACGCCGCGGTTCCAGTAGGCGCCGTAGACGGCGAGGTGCGGGTCGAGGGGGCGGCGCAGGTCGGCGCGGTAGGCGGCGCGCATGGCGCGGGCCCGCAGCTTCTTCTTCTGCCGCTTCAGCTGCCGGGTGAGGCGCAGCCGCCGGGTCTCCGCCTTGCGCAGCCCTTCGTAGGCGGCGAACGAGGCGGTGGCCAGGGCCTTTCCCTCGGGGGTGGAGGGTGTGGTGCCGCCGGGCGCGTACTGCTGGTGGAGCCGGGCGGCCTCGCGGAAGAAGTCGCGCCGGTCGCCCTCCCGGATCCGCCCCGGGTCGTCGAGGACGGCGAGCAGGTGGGTGGCGGCGTGCGGCAGGAGCCGGGCGCGCTCCTCGGGACCCGCGGCGGCAAGCAACTGCTCGTACCGTCCGATCAGGGCGAAGTGGGCCCGGCCCGGCGTCTTGGAGAAGCTGCCCGCGCGCCGCTCGCGCCAGCGCACGCAGGGCCGGTCGAGGACGGCGGTGCGCTCGCCCGCACGCAGGGTCGCGGTGCGGACGGGCACCACGTCCTCGTACGCGCCGGAGGAGAAGGCGAGCCGCCGCTCGTGCCAGAAGCCACGCCGGAAGAGGCGGTTCCAGGCGGCGGGGGTGGCGGCGAGGGGGTCGCCGGTGAGGTCGTCGCCGCCGGGGCGGACGTTCTCCCACCAGTCGACGCGGTCGTGCGCGCAGAGCAGCACGTCCGGGTCGCCCGCCGCCGTGAGCGCGGCGTCGACGGCCGCCAGGGCGCCGGGCAGGAGCAGGTCGTCGCCGTCGAGGAAGAGGAGGTGGTCGCCGGTGGCGCGGTCGGCGCCGATGTTGCGGGCGGGGCCAGGACCTGCCTGGGCGGGGAGGCGGACGAGTTGCGCGCGCGGGTCGCGCTCCGCATACTCCGCGGCGATCGCGGCGCAGGCGTCGGGTGACGCGTCGTCGACGACGATCAGTTCGAGGTCGCCGAAGGACTGGGTGAGCACTGAGTCCAGGCATGCGCGCAGGTAGCCCTGGACGCGGTGGACGGGGACGACTACCGAGAAGCGCGTCATGGACACCGACCGTAGCCAGCGGGACACCGCCTGTCGAAGACCGAACGTCACTCGTTGGGGTGGTCGGGGGCAAGGTAATTGACGAACGGGAGCGGAGAACGGGCAAAGGGGATGAATATGCCGTTATCCCCACGAAAGGCCGGTTCGCGTGCAGCCCCGTCTCAGCGTCGTCGTACCCATCTACAACGTCGAGGAGTTTCTGGAGGAGTGCCTGGAGTCGATCGCCGGGCAGACCATGGACGGCCCGGGCCTGCTGGGCGGCCCGGAGGCGCGCGGCGGCCTGGAGTGCATCCTCGTCGACGACGGCTCGACGGACGCCAGCCCCCGCATCGCCCGCGAGTTCGCCGCCAAGGACCCCCGCTTCGTCTACGTCCGCCAGCGCAACGCCGGACTGAGCGCCGCCCGCAACACCGGGGTGCGCAAGGCGTCCCCCACCGCTGAGTTCCTGACCTTCGTGGACAGCGACGACGTCGTGCCCCACGACGCGTACGGACGGATGATCGCGAGCCTGGACGCCACCGGCTCCGACTTCGCGAGCGGCAACGTCTGGCGGCTCAACGAACGCGGCCGCTCCCAGGCCTGGCAGTACAAGTGGCTCACCGAACCGCGCACCCGCACCCACATCGGGCGCGACCTGGACCTGCTCTCCGACCGGGTGGCCTGGAACAAGGTGTTCCGCCGCTCCTTCTGGGACCGGCACCGCTTCACCTTCCCCGAGGGCAAGCTCTACGAGGACACCCCCGTGATGATCCCGGCGCACTTCCTCGCCGGATCCGTGGACGTGCTCAGCGACCACGTCTACTACTGGCGGGTCCGCGAGGGCTCGATCACCCGGCGCCGCACCGACGTCAAGGGCGTGCGCGACCGGATCGCGGCCTGCGCCCACGTCTCCGGCTTCCTCGCCGAGCACGCGCCGGACATGAAGAAGACGTACGACGCGTCCTGCCTGCGCGACGACTTCGTGTACTTCCTGGAAGGGCTGCCGATGGGCGGCCCCGAGTACCGCACCGCGTTCCTCACCGACACGGCCGCCTTCCTGCGCCGCGCCGACCCGGCCGTGCTCGCGGAGCTCCCCGTCGACCTGCGCGTCAAGTGGCAGCTCGTACGCGAGTCACGCACCGCGGAACTGATCGAACTCCTCGCCTTCGAGCGGGCCAACGGCTCGGCCTTCCACGTGCGCGGGAAGGTGCGCCGCCGCGCCGCCTACCCCGGGGTGGGCGCCGTCCCCGAGAAGGTCGCGCGGATCGGCCGGGGCGAACTGCCCGCGGTGGCCCGGGTGAGCCAGGCGCGGTGGGACGCCGAAGGGAAGCTGCGGATCAGCGGATACGCGTACGTGCGCAACCTGGAGGCGACCCGGCCGGGGCACTCCGTGAAGGCCGGGCTCCTCAAGTCGGTGCACAGCAAGGGGAAGTTCCGCCGCGTGCCGACGCGCACGGTCGCCGCGCCGCAGGCCACCGAGAAGTCCCGGCAGCGGCTGCACTGCTACGACCTGTCCGGCTTCGAGATGACGGTCGACCCCGAGCAGCTGAAGACCGGCGGGCGCTGGCAGCCCGGCAACTGGCTGTTCGGCATGGTCGTCGCGGGCCACGGCACGGTCCGCAGGACCGCGGTGCGGGCCGTGGAGGGAGCCTCCGCGCAGTCCGTGGTGCGCGAGCTCGGCGACGGGCTCCGGCTCGTCCTCGGCTTCAGCAAGGGCCGCCTCGTGCTGCGGATCCAGGAGTACGCGGCACGCGTGGACACCCACCGGCGCGACGGCGACGACGTGGTCCTCGCGGGCTCCCTGCCGGGCCGCCTGCGGCCCACCGCCCTGCGCCTCACCCACGCGGCCACCAGGACGGACTTCGACTACCCCGCACGGCTCACCGGCGACCGCTTCGAGGTCCGCGTCCGGCTCGCCGACCTGGAGGGCGTGGCACCCACCCCGCACCTCGCGCCCAAGGAGGTCGAGCCCTCGCACGGCGACCGCTGGCAGGCCAACCTCGTCCTGCCGGGCGGCACCCTGAAGTCCCTGGCCGCCACCCTCGACCTGCCCCCGGGACGGTACGCGTCGCGCGCGGGCCGCGAACTCTGCGCCACCGCCAACGACCAGGGGCAGCTGGTCGTCGAGCTGACCCGGCAGCCGGTCGCCGACCACGTCACCTGGGGCGCGGACGGCACGCTGACCGTGGCGGGCTCGGTGACCGCGGCCAGCTGGCACGAGCCCGAGCTGGTGCTGCGGCACAGCGGCCGCGACGAGGAGCTGACCGTTCCTGCGGAGCGGGACGGGGACCGCTTCCGCGCGGTGGTCGCACCGGGCGGCGGGGCGCTGCGCGAGGGCCGGTGGTACGCGTTCCTGCGGGACGCCGCGGCCCGGGGCGGCCCCGGCGAGGAGGCGTCCGGGCGGGCCGAGGACGGGGTGCCCGTGCGGCTGCTCGCCGCCGTGTCCGCCACGCTGCCGCTGCACCACACCGTCCAGGGGCGGGAGTTCACCGTCGACCGGCGGTTCGGCGACCGGCTGCTCGTCGAGGCCGGGTCGGTGCTCTCCCGGTCCGAGCGCGGCGCGTACCGACGCCACAGACTCCGCACCGTCCACTATCCGAGCCGCCGCCAGCTGCCGCTGACCGATGCCGTCCTGTACTTCGACGGGGAGTCGCCGCGCGCCGTCCACGAGGAGCTGGTGCGGCGCGGCACCGCCGTCGAGCACCTGTGGGTCACGCACGACCAGCAGACCCACGTCCCGGCGGGCGCGAAGGGCGTCGAGGAGCACAGCGCCGACTGGTACGACGCGCTGGCCCGCTGCCGCCGCATCGTCACCGCGGGCCACCTCCCGGACTTCTTCGAGCGCCGCGAGGGCCAGACCGTCGTCCAGACCTGGCACGGCGCCCCGCTCAAGCGCATCGGCACCGACCTGACCGACACGCTCTACGCCGACCACGGCCACCTCGACGCCCTGCCGAAGCTGTCCCGCCAGTGGGACGTCCTCATCTCGCCGAACCGCTTCTCCACGCCCCACCTGGGGCGCGCCCTCGCCTACGAGGGTGAGGTCCTTGAGGCGGGCTCGCCCCGCAACGACGTGCTGTTCACCGAGGACCGCGACAAGGTCGCCGAGCGGGTCCGCGACGAGCTCGGCATCACCCCGGACAAACGCGTCGTGCTCTACGCGCCCACGTACCGGGACCATCTCGCGTACTCCCCCGGCCGGTTCCGCTACGAGCCCGCGCTCGACTTCCGCGCCGCCGAGTCCGTGCTCGGCGACGACCACGTGCTGCTCGTGCGCAAGCACCCGCTGACGTCAGGGCGGCTGCCGGGCGCCCGCGCCCCCTTCGTACGCGATGTGTCGGCGCACCCGCGGGCCGCCGAACTCCTGCTGCTCGCCGACGTCCTGGTGACGGACTACTCCTCGCTGATGTTCGACTTCGCGCACACCGGCCGCCCGATGCTGTTCCACGCGTACGACCTGGAGCACTACCGCGACACCGTGCGCGGCTTCTACCTCGACTTCGAGACGCGCGCCCCCGGCCCGCTGCTCGCCTCCACCGGCGAGGTCGTCGAGGCGCTGCGCGACCTGGACGCGATCACGTCCCGGCACGCGGAGGCGTACGCGGCGTTCCGCGAGGCCTACTGCGACCTGGACGACGGACAGGCCGCGGCCCGTGTGGCGGAGAGGCTGATGCGGTGAGCGGGGCGCTGCTCACGCGCCGGGCGGCGCACGGCGCGACGGCTCTCGGCGGCGGCGGGCGCCGTCGTCCTTCGCCGTACCTCGTCCTCGGCGGGCTGTTCTGGCTGGTGATGTCGCTCGCGTACTGGCGGGTCCCGATCTGCTGCGACTTCGGCCAGCACGCGGCCGTCGTCGAGCGGCTGAAGGAGAACCTCCTCCACCCCGGGCACCCGATGGCGGCCCTGCCGGGCGACGGCAGCGCGTACTACTCGCCGTACGCCGTCGCGCAGGGCCTGTTCGCGAAGGCCACGGGTCTCGCGGGCTGGCAGGTCGTGAAGCTCGCCGGGCCGCTGAACCTCCTGGTCCTGCTCACCGGCATCGGCCGCTTCGTCCGCGTCCTGACGCCCCGCCCGTGGGCGCCGGTCCTCGCGCTCTTCGCGATGGTGCTGCTGTGGGGCACCCGGATGGCGTGGTGGAGCGGCTATCTCGGCCTGATGTCGATGACGGGGAACCTCGGCTACCCGTCGACGTTCGCGATCGGCCTGACGTTCTGGGCCTGGGCGTGGGCGGGCGCGCTGGCCCGCGGCATGCGGCGCGATCCGTGGCCGTACGCGGGACTCGGTGCCCTGTGCGGACTGATCCTGCTCGTCCACCCGATCTCGTCGGTGGGGGCGGTGATCGGTGTCGTCGCGTTCGCCGCTTCGGGCCTCCCGATGTGGCGCGGGGCCTGGCTCCGGGCGTGGCCCTGGGCCGTGACCGCCGTGACCGCGGCGGTGCTCGCCGCGCTCTGGCCGTACTACAGCGTCTTCTCCCTCGTCGGGGACGAGTCCGTCGACTGGATCCACCGCCAGCTCTACACCGAGATGCCGCAGCGCTTCTGGCTGGCCCTGATCGGCCTGCCCGCCCTGTGGCTGCGCTTCCGCAGGGACCGCAGGGATCCCCTGGTCCTGATGTTCGCCCTGGACTGCGCGGTCGTCGCGTACGGCTGGGCCAGCGGCCACTACACCTACGGCCGCATCCTCGGCCTGACGCTGGTGCCGCTCCAGTTCGCGCTGGCCATCGAGCTCGCGGCGCCCCGCGGCTGGGGGTGGCGGCGCGGCGCGCTCGCCGGGGCCGCGGCCCTCGGGGCGTGCGTCGGGTTCTTCCAGATCCAGGCGGGCGCCGTCGTGCCCCGCGCCCTGGACCCCATCGGCTTCGACCAGCCGCCGCGCTGGCCGGGCTACGGATGGGCGGTCGGCCACATGCACCGGGGCGACGTCGTCCTGACGAACGGCTACCACGCCACCCGCTCCGTGCCCGGCTTCGGCGCCAACCTCGTCGCCCCCGCCTGGCCGGACGCCTCGCTCGACGAGGACGTACGGAACCGGCGTCTGGCAGCCGTGCGCTCCTACCTCTCCCCCGAGTCCACGCGCGCCGAGCGGTCGGCGATCGTCCGCCGCTACGAGGTGCGGTGGCTGCTGCTCTCCGCCGACCAGCGCGTGCCGCCCGAGGCCGTCGTGGTGGGCTGGAGCCGGCGGACGGGTGAGGTGCTCGCGCGGGTGGGCGGGCCGAAAGGTGCACATCCGGGCAGGTCCACGCCCACGAATGCCCCTCTAATCGGATAATTGCCAGGAACCCCTAAAATTTCCACTGTGGACCGCATCCTGCCTCACCCGAGTGCCCAGAACACCCCTGCCACGAACCCGTCCGGCTCCGACGTCTCCGTCGTCGTGATCGGATACAACGACGCGGCCCACATCGCGGACGCCGTGCGCTCCGCGCTGGCACAGGGCCCCGCCGTCCACGAGGTGATCGCCGTCGACGACTGCTCGACGGACGACAGCGCGGAGATCCTGGCCGCGCTCGCGGCGCACGACCCGCGCGTGCGCGTCGTGCGCCGACGGACCAACAGCGGCGGCTGCGGCACGCCCCGCAACGACGGGATCGACGCCGCCGCCGCGCCGTACGTGATGTTCCTCGACAGCGACGACGTGCTGCCGCCCGGCGCGGCCGACGCGCTGCTCGCCGCCGCCCGCAGGCACGGCGCGCAGGTCGCCGCCGGGCTCTGCGTGCGCCGCGAGCTGCCGTCGGGCCGCGAGATCCCCTGGCAGCCGGAGATCTACCGCAAGGCGCAGCTCGTCGCCCGCCCCGAGCTCCGCCCCCGCCTCGTCCACGACACGCTCTGCGTCAACAAGCTCTACCGCACGGACTTCCTGCGCGAGCACGGCATCCGCTTCCCCGAAGGCCGCTTCGTCTACGAGGACTTCGTCTTCACCGCGCGCATGCTGGCCGCCGCGCCGCGCATCGCCCTCGTTCCCGACACGGTCTACGTCTGGCACGTGCGCCGCGCCGCCGCCAAGCTGTCGATCTCCCTGGACCGCTCCGGGATCGCCAACTGGCAGGCCCGCACGGAGGCGCACCGCCAGTCCGTCGAGATCCTGCGGGACGCGCTCGGCACCGGCGGCAAGCAGCTCGCACGGGCGGCCCGCGCCAAGTTCGTCGACCACAGCCTGCGCATGTACACCCGGGAACTCGCCGCGCGCGGCACGGAGTACCAGCGCGAGTGGTGGGCCCACACCCGCGCCTACCTGGCGACGTTCGACACCGCCGACCTCGACGCGGCGCCCGCGCCCGGCCGGGTCATCGCCCGCGTGATCCTCGCCTCCGAGCAGCCGCGCGACCTGATCCGCCTGAAGCAGGTCGCGGCGCGCCCGGCCCGGCTCACGGCGCCGTACCCGAGGGCCGCCGACGCCACCCCCGTCTGGGCGCCCGACCTCCCCCAGGTCACCCTGGAGCACCTGCTCGTGCGGCCCGTGCGGCTGCTGCCCATCGCGGTCGACGGTGAGCTGCGCCCGGCCGCGGGCGGGTCGCGGCTGACGCTGCGAATGCACGAGCTGTACGGACGGGTGGCGGACGCGGGGCCCGCCACGGTCGACGTCGAGCTGGTGCACCGGCAGAGCGGGCGGCCCGGTCTGCGCAGGACGGCGGCGTTCGGCGCCGAGCGGCCCGGCGAGACCTGGGCCGCCACGGTCCTGCTCGACCTCGGGTCGCTGGACAACGCCGTGTGGGACATCCGCCTGCGGCTCCGGTTCGAGGACGGCACGGCGCGCGACACGACCGCGCACGCCGTCGCCGGGCCCGGACTGCTGCGCCGCACGGTGGTGCCGAGCAGGCGGCGCGGCGTCCTGCTCGTCCAGCCGTACGCCACCCAGGCGGGCAACCTCTCGGTGCGCCTCGCGCCCGGTGTACGGGGTGTCGCCGGGGTCGCGAAGCGGCGTCTGACCAGGCTGCTGCGCTCCGTGCCGGGTGTCGCGGGCCGCTGACACGGACCGGACAGGGGCTCTGCGACACTGCACCTCACGCATCACACTCGCGACAAGACAGGACAAGCCGACCATGACCTGGCTGATCACCGGCGGCGCCGGATACATCGGGGCGCACGTCGTCCGCGCCATGACGGAGGCGGGCGAGCGGGCCGTGGTCTACGACGACCTGTCCACCGGCATCGCCGAGCGGGTGCCCGACGGGGTGCCGCTGGTCGTCGGCTCGGTCCTCGACGGCGACCGGCTCGCCCGCACCTTCCGGGAGCACGCGGTCACCGGCATCGTGCACCTGGCGGGCAAGAAGCAGGTCGGCGAGTCCGTGGAGCGGCCGCTGCACTACTACCACGAGAACGTGGAGGGCCTGCGGGTCCTGCTCGACGCCGCGGCCGACGCGGACGACGTGGCCCACTTCGTCTTCTCCTCGTCCGCCTCCGTGTACGGCATGCCCGACGTCGACCTCGTCACCGAGGAGACGCCGTGCCTGCCGATGAGCCCGTACGGCGAGACGAAGCTGGCCGGTGAGTGGCTGGTCCGCGCGGTGGGCCGCGCGCACGGCCTGACGACGGCGTCCCTGCGCTACTTCAACGTGGCGGGCGCGGCCTCCGCCGACCTCGTCGACACCGGCGTCTTCAACCTCGTCCCGATGGTCTTCGAGAAGCTCACCGCGGGTCAGGCCCCGCGGATCTTCGGCGCGGACTATCCGACCCCCGACGGCACGTGCGTACGCGACTACATCCACGTCGTCGACATCGCGGAGGCCCACGTCGCGGCGGCCCGCAGGCTCGCGTCCGCGGCGCCCGGCACGGACCTCACCCTCAACATCGGCCGCGGCGAGGGCGTTTCGGTCCGCGAGATGACGGACCTCATCAACGAGGTCACCGGCCACGACACCCCCGCCGAGGTCACGGCACGCCGCCCCGGCGACCCGGCCCGCGTGGTGGCGGCCGCGGACCGCATCGCCACGGAACTCGGCTGGTCCGCGAAGCGCGACGTGCGCGAGATGGTCGCGTCGGCCTGGGCGGGCTGGGTGCGGCTGCATCCGGAGGCGGCGCGCGACTGACGGCTCCCGCGAGGGGGGTGTGGCCCGGGGGTGTAGCAGGCTCCACCATCGGGTCGGGAGTGCGCTCTCTCGCCCCGCCGACCTGGTGTTTCTAGCGTTCTCAGTGGCAGCAGCGACCACTGGGAGGGCGTACGGATGTTCAGGCGACGGGGTTCCGGAGCAGTATCCGCAGGAAAGCCGGCGGCCGTGCCCGACGCGCTCTCGCTCGACGGGGTCGAAAGGTCCTACCGGCGCGGCGTCCCCGCCCTCGCGCCCGTCGACCTCGCCGTGCCGCGCGGCCGGTTCCTGGCCGTCATGGGCCCTTCCGGGTCCGGCAAGTCGACGCTCCTGCAGTGCGCGGCGGGCCTCGACAGGCCCACCTCCGGGACCGTGCGCATCGGAGGCGTCGACATCGGCGCGCTCGGTGAGGCCGCGCTGACCCGGCTGCGCCGCGAGCGCGTCGGCTTCGTCTTCCAGGCGCACAATCTCCTGCCGTCCCTGAGCGTCCGGGAGAACGTCTCCCTGCCGCTGCTCCTCGCGGGCGCCGCGGACGCGTCCGACGCCGACCGGGCGCTGTGCGCGCTCGCCGCCGTGGGGCTCGACGGGCGTGCGGACGACCGGCCCGCGGAGCTGTCCGGCGGCCAGCAGCAGCGCGTCGCCGTCGCCCGAGCCCTGGTCACCTCGCCGGACGTCGTCTTCGCCGACGAGCCGACCGGCGCCCTCGACCCGGCCACCGCGCAGGACGTCCTGGCGCTGCTGCGGCAGGCGGTCGACCGGGACGGGCACACCGTCGTGATGGTGACCCACGACCCGGCCGCGGCGGCCTGGGCCGACGAGGCGCTGTTCCTCGCCGAAGGACGTGTCGTCACACGCCTGGAGCGCCCCGGAGCGGCCCAAGTGCACGGCATCATGCGGAACCTGTCCCGGCGGGCGGCATGAGCGCCGCCCCCGTCAAGGCGACCCGGCTGCTCGCCGCGCGCGGCGCCCGGACGCACCGCAAGGCCTGGGCCGCCGTGTTCGCCGCCCTCGCCCTCACCTCCCTCCTGCTCGGCTCGTTCACCCTGGCGCTCGCGTCGGCCGGACTGGGGCACGCGCGCGTGGAGCGGTACGCGGACGCGGGCCTCGTCGTCGCCGGGGACCAGCACACCCGCTTCACCGCCAAGCCGTGGGGCAGCGACCCCGAGACGGCGACGGCGGGCCTCACCGAGCGCGTCAGGGTCCCCCGGGCCGCGCTGCGCACCCTGCGGGACGTCCCCGGCGTCCGCGCGGTGATCGCGGACGAGGTGTTCGAGGTGGGCATCAAGCCGGGCGGCGAGAACACCCCCGCGACCGGACGCCCCTGGCCCGCGGCCCGGTTGGCCCCCTACGGGCTGCTCCAGGGCCGCGCTCCCCGCCACCCCCACGAGGTCGTCGTCGGCGAGGGAACGGCCCGCGTCGGCGACCGCGTCCCCGTCCGCGTGTCCGGCACCGAGGCGACGTACCGGGTGACGGGCATCGCCGAAGGCCCGCGCGCGGCCGCCTACTTCACCGCGGACCGGGCCCACCGGCTGGCGGGCCGCCCCGGCTCGGTGGCCGCGGTCGGCGTGCTCGCGGACTCCGGTACGAGCACGGCGACCCTGCGTGCGCGCGTGCGGCACGCGGTGGACGAGGCGGGCCTCAGGAGCGTGGGCCGCCGGGCGGGCGGGGACGGCGCCCGGCTCCGCGTCCTGACGGGCAACGGGCGCGGCGACGCCGAGTTCCTCGCGGCGGCGCCCGCCAGGTCCTCCATGCTGGCGCTGCTCGGCTCCGTGACCGCGACGGTCGTGCTGATCGCGCTGCTCGTCGTGGCGTCGACGGTGGTACAGGCGCTGCGGCAACGCGGGCACGAGCTGGGCCTGTTGCGGGCGGTGGGCGCGACGCCGCGGCAGGTGCGGGGCGCGGTCGGCCGCGAGGTCGGCCGGGTCGCCGCGGTGGCGGGTCTGGTGGGAGCGGTGGCGGCCGTCCCCGCGTTCCTGGGCCTGCGCGCCCTGCTCGACGCGCGGGGCGCCCTGCCCCCGGGGCTCGTCCTCCCCCTGCCGCCCTGGCTGCTGCCCGCCCCTCTCCTGACGGCGGGCCTGACCCTCCTGATCGCCCGTGTCGCCGCGCTGATCGCCTGCGCGCGGACGGGGAAGGTGCGCCCCGCGGAGGCGCTGCGCGAACAGGCGCCGGGCAAGGCCCGTCAGATCACCGGGCTCGTCCTGCTGTTCGTCGGCGTGAGCTCGGCGGGTACCGCGACGCTCCAGCACGGGGAGGCGGCGGCCGCGGCGGCCGGTGCGGCGGCGGTGGTCCTGGTGATCGGGTGCGCGCTGCTCGGCCCGTGGATCGCCGAGGGCGCGATGCGGGTCCTTGGAGGGCCGCTGCGCAGGTTCGGCGGCGTGGGCGGCCAGCTCGCGGCGGCCAACTGCACGGCGACTGCGACGCGGCTCGGGGCGGCGCTCACCCCGGTCATCCTGGTCACGGCGTTCATCGTGGTGCAGCTGTCCGCGGGCGCGACGATGACGCACGCGGCGGGCGACCAGGCACGGCAGGCGGCGCGCGCGGACTACGCCCTGACCGCGCCCGGCGGCCTGCCCGCCACCACCCTCTCCCGCATCGAAGCGGTCCCGGGGGTGCGGGCGGCCACGGGCATCACCCGCGGCACGGTGGTCCTGGCCCGCCGCGAGACGGGCTCGCCCCGCCTGGACCGCCTCCCGGTACTCGGGGCGACCCCCAAGGGCCTGGCCCGGACCCTGGACCCGGGCGTCCGCGAGGGCGACCTCACCGGGCTGCGCCCCGGCACGGTGGCGGTCGGCAGGGACCGCGCCCGCTCCCTGGACGCGCACCCCGGCTCGACGGTGACGGTGCGGTTCGGCGACGGGGTGGAGGCACGCCTTCGAGTGGTGGCGACGTACGACCGCGAACTGGCCCTGGGCTCCTTCCTGTTCTCCCAGGAGGAGCTGCGCCGCCACACGTCCTCGCCGGGGGCGGACCGGATCCTGGTGGCCGGGGACGCCGAGCCCCGGGCCCTGCGCGCCGCGGCGCCGGGGGCGCGTCTGGAGCCGGACCCCGCCCCCGAGCAACTCGACCCGGAGGACCGGGCGCTGGGCGAGGTGGTGACCGTGGCGGCGGTCGGCGCGATCGGCGCCTTCACGGCGATCGCCGTCCTGAGCACCCTCGCCCTCATCACGATCGGCCGCCGCCCCGAACTGTCCCTGCTCCGCAGGGCCGGAGCGGACCGGCGCCAGCTCCGCCACATGCTCGCCCTGGAAACGGCGGCCACCACCCTGACGGGCCTGGCAGTAGGCACGCTGGTGGCCTCGGTCCCCCTCCTGGCCTTCGCCCTGTCGACGGCCCGCTCCCTGCCCCACCTGGCCCCCGCCCAGGCGGCACTGATCGCCCTGACGGTCGCGGCCACGACGACTACGGGCACGCTGTGGCCTGCGCGTCGGGCGCTGCGGGGCCGCTATCCGGGGCGGTGAGGCCGCCCCTGGCCAGGCACCCGCAGCCGCGCCGACCCATCGGACAGGCCCTAGCTCCGGTTCAGATGAGCAAGTACCGCCAGCACCCTCCGGTGCCCGCTGTCGCTCGGCGGCAGGCCCAGCTTCGCGAAGACGTTGCCGATGTGTTTGCTCACCGCGCGGTCGGAGACCACGAGCAGCGACGCGATCGTCGCGTTGTCCCGGCCCTCCGCCATCAGTTGCAGCACCTCGCGCTCGCGCGGGGTCAGCGAGTCCAGGGGATCGTCGCGGCGGCGCGTCAGCAGTTCCGTGACGACCTCCGGGTCCAGCGCCGTGCCGCCGCCCGCCACCCGCTCCAGCGCGTCGAGGAACTCGTCGACCCGCCCGATCCGGTCCTTCAGCAGATAGCCGACGCCACTCGCGCCCCCGCCCAGCAGCTCGGCGGCGTACGTCTCCTCGACGTACTGGGAGAGGACGAGCACCGGAAGGCCGGGGATCTCCGCCCGCGCCGCGAGCGCCGCCCGCAGGCCCTCGTCGCGGAAGCCCGGCGGCATCCGGACGTCCAACACCGCCACATCGGGCCGGTGTTCGAGGAGCGCGGGCAGCACCTCGGGGCCGCTGGAGGCGACCGCGACCACCTCGTGCCCCGCGGAGGTGAGCAGCAGCACCACCCCTTCCCGCAGCAAGGCGTTGTCCTCGGCGATCACCACGCGCACGGCAGCTCCACTTCGATCACGGTCGGCCCCCCGACGGGGCTCGACACTTCCACGGTCCCGTCGAGCGCGGCGACCCGGCGCCGCATGCCGAGCAGCCCGCTGCCGCCCGACTCGTCCACCCCGCCCCGCCCCTCGTCACGGACCACGACCCGCAACACCGCGCCCCTCCGGGCGAGTTCCACGAAGGCCCGCTCCGAGCCGCTGTGCTTGGCCGCGTTGGTCAGCGCCTCGGCGACGACGAAGTACGCGGCGGCCTCCACGGCGGCCGGGGCCCGCGCCCCGCCCTCGACGCCATCCTCCTCCACCGTCACCTGGAGCCCGCTGCCCGCGGCCAGCGCCCGTACCGCGCCCACGAGCCCGCGGTCGGTGAGGATCGGCGGATGGATGCCGCGGACGACGTGGCGCAGTTCGGTGAGCGCCTCCTCGGCCTGGTCCTGCGCGTCGGCGAGGAGCTTCTTCGCGGCCTCCGGGTCCTTGTCGTACGCGCGGCGCGCGAGCCCCACCCGCATCGACAGGGAGACGAGGCGGGCCTGCGTGCCGTCGTGCAGATCCCGTTCGATACGGCGCAGTTCGGCGCCGTGCGCGGCGACGGCCCCGGCCCGGGTGACGGTGAGCTCCTCGACGCGCTCGGCGAGGTCGGCGCTGCGCTGCGCCTCCGGCGAGGGGAGCAGCAGCATCCGCGACCAGTGCGCGTCGAGGTCGGCGAGCCGGACGACGAGCGGGAGGAGCACGGCCCTGCGGCCGACGAGCCCGCACCACACGCCGTCGACGAGCAGTCCGAGGACGACCAGGGGCAGTGCGGCGTACAGCAGGACCAGGCCGTAGACGAAGTGGACGCCCAGCCAGCGCAGGTCGCGCCAGGTGCCGGGGTCGGTGAGGGCGGTGTTCACGCGGGCGCGGACGCCGCCGGTGAGGGGGAGGTAGGCCTCGGGGACCGGGCGGCCCGTCCAGCGGCCGACGAGGCCCCGCTTGAGCCCCGCGGTCCTGCGCAGCAGTTGCACCGTTTCGGGCAGCACCGCCGCGCCGACCACCAGGACGGTGACGAACGCGGTGAACAGGATGAGCGCCAGGAACAGATACGAGACGAGTGCGAGCCCGGCTCCCTTGACCAGCTGGGCCATGGCGGCCCCCACCCGCCGCAATGTCTCCTTCATGCAGGTCAGGCTAGGCCACGGGGAAAGGGGGCGGGGAGGGAGCGGCCCCCTGGGCGATGGTGTAGCGCGCTACACCATCGGTTGGGGAGAGCCCTCCTTCGTCACGCCGCCCCGCGGACGAGAAGATTGATTTCAGGCCGCCGCACGAGGCGTCGGCCGCCCCACCCGGAAGGCATCACCCATGAAGGTCCTGCTCTGGCTCGTCCTCGCCGCCGCCCTCGTCGTCAACGTCGCGACCAGCTTCGCCTTCGACGGTGTGCAGCAGGCGCTGATCAGCGTCGGCACGGGCGTCATAGCCCTCGCGGCGGGCGTGACGCTGTTCCTGACGCGCAGCCGGGAGGCGTAGCGAGCGGGAACCCTCGGCGCGCAAGGGGCTCAGAGCGCCCGCAGCCCCGCCGCCGTGGCCGCCGCGAGCTTCCCCAGATAGCCCTTGGGCAGCTCGGCCCGCACCACCACGGAGCGCCAGTAGAGCGGCCCCGACACCAGGTCGAGGGCCAGCTCCTCGTCCGCCTCCTCCCGCAGCTCGCCCCGCTCCACCGCCGCCCGCACGATGCCGCTCGCGACGCCGTGCTGCCCTTCGCGGAGCGCCTTCTGCAGCGCCTCCGCGATCTCCGGATTGCGCGCGGCCTCGGCCTGCAGGTCGGGGATGATCTGCGAGGCGACGGGGTGCCGCAGGGCGCGCGAGGTGACCTCGTACAGCAGCCGCAGATCACCCTCCAGCGAGCCGGTGTCCGGCGCCGGAAGCCCCTGCACCGCTATCGCCGACACCAGGTCGAGCACGAGGTGCAGCTTGGACCGCCAGCGGCGGTAGACGGCGGTCTTGCCGACCCCGGCGCGGCGCGCGATGCCCTCGATGGACATGCGGGCATAGCCGACGGAGGCCAGTTCCCCGAAGACAGCGGCGCGGATCGCCTCGGTCACGTCCTCGCGGAGCACGGCGGCCCCGGCGGGGGCCCTGCGGCGCGGTTGTTCACCCTGTGGCCTGCTCGTCGTCATACGGACAGCATAAAGCGTCACGACGATACGGTTGCGTTCCGACGTACCGACGGCCTACTGTCGGCGTTGCGACGATACGGGTCCGTCCCGACGTCCGCCGCCAGCCTTTCCGCAGGCTCCCCGCAGCCTCCCCGAGCGAAAGCAACGGACGTGAGCCAGGCCCTCGACGCACCGCATCAGACCCAGCCCCAGACCCAGACGGCGAACCCCGCCGACCCGACGCCGACCGCCGCCGAGCTGGCCGCCCGGCACGGCCTGACCGTCAGCGGCGCCCGCCCCTCCCTGCCTGCCTACGTACGGCAGCTGTGGCAGCGCAGGCACTTCATCACCGCCTTCTCGACGGCCAAGCTGACGGCCCAGTACAGCCAGGCCAAGCTCGGCCAGCTCTGGCAGGTGATGACGCCGCTCCTGAACGCGGCGGTCTACTACTTCATCTTCGGCGTGCTGATGAACACCAAGCGCGCCGTCGAGGACTACGTCCCGTTCCTGGTCACCGGCGTCTTCGTCTTCACCTTCACCCAGCAGTCGGTGATGGCGGGCACCCGCGCGATCTCCGGCAGCCTCGGCCTGGTCCGCGCCCTGCACTTCCCGCGCGCCTCACTGCCGATCTCGTACTGCCTGCAACAGCTCCAGCAGCTGCTGTTCTCCATGTGCGCGCTCTTCGTGATCCTGCTCTGCTTCGGCGTCCCGCCCACGGCGTCCTGGCTCCTGGTGGTCCCGGTCCTCGCGCTGCAGTTCACGTTCAACACCGGCCTGGCGCTCGTCATGGCGCGGCTCGGCAGCAAGACGCCGGACATCGCGCAGCTGATGCCGTTCGTGCTGCGCACCTGGATGTACGTGTCCGGGGTGATGTGGAGCATCGAGGCCGTCCTCAAGGACCAGGACCTGCCGCACGTGGTGAAGGTGCTCCTGGAGTCCAACCCGGCGGCCGTCTACATCGACCTGATGCGGTTCGCGCTGATCGACAGCTTCCAGCGGGACCAGCTCCCGCACCACGTCTGGGCCTGGGCCCTGGGCTGGGCACTGCTCGCCGGGGTCGGCGGGTTCATCTACTTCTGGAAAGCAGAGGAGACGTACGGCCGTGGCTGACACTTCCGACAACGCAGGCACTTCTGGTACTTCCCCGGGCCTCGCCCCCACCGTCATCGTCGACCAGGTCGACATCGTCTACCGCGTGCACGGCACCGGCGCGGGCCGCGGCAGCGCCACCGCCGCGCTCAACCGGATCATCGGCGGCCGCAAGAAGACCGAGGCGCGGGCGGGCGTGCGCAAGGTGCACGCCGTCAAGAAGGTGTCCTTCACCGCGTACAAGGGCGAGGCCATCGGCCTGATCGGCACGAACGGCTCAGGGAAGTCGACGCTGCTCAAGGCCGTCGCGGGGCTGCTGCCCGTCGAGCGCGGCCGCATCTTCACCCACGGCCAGCCGTCGCTGCTCGGCGTGAACGCGGCGATGATGAACGACCTCACGGGCGAGCGCAACGTACGCCTCGGCGGTCTCGCGATGGGCATGAGCCGCGAGCAGGTCCAGGAGCGCTACGACGACATCGTCGACTTCTCCGGCATCAACGAGAAGGGCGACTTCATCACGCTCCCCATGCGCACCTACTCCTCCGGCATGGCGGCCCGTCTGCGCTTCTCCATCGCGGCCGCCAAGGACCACGACGTCCTGCTCATCGACGAGGCCCTGGCCACCGGCGACCGCTCCTTCCAGAAGCGCTCCGAGGCCCGCATCCGCGAGCTCCGCAAGCACGCGGGCACGGTCTTCCTGGTCAGCCACAACAACAAGTCGATCCGGGACACCTGCGACCGCGTGCTGTGGCTGGAGCGCGGCGAACTGCGGATGGACGGGCCCACCGGGGACGTGCTGAAGGAGTACGAGCGCTTCACGGGCGGCGGCAAGGACTGATCTCCAGGCCGATCTCCAGGCCGATCTCCAAGCCGCCGGACCCATCCCTTTTGTCGCATCAATACGCAGATCCTTACACTATGGGAGCGTTTAGCAACAGAAGGAGTGCGCGTGCAGCCACGGCTGAGTGTTGTCGTCCCCGTCTACAACGTCGAGCTCTACCTCGACGAGTGCCTGGAGTCCCTGGCCGCCCAGACGTTCCAGGACTTCGAAGTGATCATGGTCGACGACGGGTCGACGGACGGCAGCGCGGCCATCGCCGAGGCCTTCGCGGCGGCCGACCCGCGGTTCCGCCTGATATCCCAGGAGAACAAGGGCCTGGGCGCGGCACGCAACACGGGCGTGCGGGAGATGTCCCCGGAGAGCGAGTACCTCGCCTTCGTGGACAGCGACGACACCCTGCCGACCACGGCGTACGCGCTGATGATCGAGACGCTCGACGAGACGGGCTCCGACTTCGCGGCAGGCAACGTGACCCGCTTCCGCTCCGCGGGACACGTCCAGTCGCCCGTGCACCGCGTGCCCTTCGCCGCGACCCGGCTGCGCACCCACGTGTCGAAGTTCCGGCCGCTGCTCACCGACCGCACCGCGTGGAACAAGGTCTACCGCCGCACCTTCTGGGAGCAGCACCGGCTCGCGTACCCGGAAGCCATGCTCTACGAGGACGCGCCCGTCAGCGTCCCGGCGCACTACCTCGCCGACTCCGTGGACGTCCTGAGCGAGCCGATCTACAACTGGCGCGAGCGCGAGATCGGCGAGCGGTCCATCACGCAGAACCGCACCAATCCGCAGGGCCTGATCGACCGCGTGAAGTCGATCCGCATGGTGCGCGAGTTCATGCTCGCCCACGTCGGCGACGACCCGATGTACGCCGAGCACCTGAAGGTCTACGACAACAACGCCCTCGCCGAGGAGATCCCCCTCTTCTGGAAGGTGCTCCCCGGCTCGGACGCCGCCTACCAGGAGGCGTTCCTGGAGCACGTGGGCCTCCTGGTCCGCGAGATCGGCCAGGACGCGGTGCGCGCGCTGCACGTGCCGCACAAGCTGAAGCTGTACCTGACCGTGCACCGGCGCATGGACGAGCTGATCGGCCAGCTGGAGTTCGAGAAGGAGCACCCCGGCTCGATCCCCGTCGCCGGGACGCTGCACCCCAAGGCCGACTACCCCTTCCTCGACCCGGCCGCCCCCGTCCCGGACGCCGTCCTCCGCCTCGACCAGGAGCTGCGGCTGCGCAGCCGTCTCGACGAGGCCGCCTGGCACGACGACAAGCTGTGGCTGTCCGGCTGGGCGTTCGCCCGCCAGATCGGCGCCGAGTCGCGGAGCAAGGCGCTGAAGTCGCTGATCCTCAAGGAGAAGGGCAGCCGCCGCACGGTCCTGGTGCCCGCGCGCAGCCACCTCGACCCCGAGGCGACGGTGGCCTCCGGCGCCGAGTTCCGGCACGCCGACTGGGCGGGCTTCGGCGCGCTGGTGAACCCCTCGCGGCTGCGGCACCGCGGCAAGTGGGTGGACGGCCTCTGGTACGTGCGGATCGCCGTGGCGGGCACGGGCTCGACGCCGCGGCGCGGGCCGCTGTACGGCGCGGGCACCGGGTCGGGCCAGACGCCGCCCGCGCACTGGGTGACCGAGGACGTCCGGGTGGCCCCGCAGATCCAGGACGGCGAGCTGGCCATCCGCGTGGAGACGGCGCACGCGCGCGCCCTGGAGGTCCGCGCCGACGGCCCCCGCCTCCTCGTCCGCGGCATCCTGCGCACCGCCCCCGAGGGCACGCCCCGGCTGCGCATGCGCCACCGCGAGTCCGGCACGATCCTGACCGTCCCGCTGGACCTCGACGCCCCGCGCGAGGGCCGCGTCCCGTTCACGGCACACGTGGACACGACGGCCCTGACCGACGTACGCGAAAACCACGAGCGCCTGCGCCCGACCCAGGCCGAGCGCTCGATCGCCCGCTGGGACATGTCGGTGGAGATCGTCGAAGCGGCCGGTGACGAGCCCAAGTCGACCCGTCTTGCCCTGATCCTGGACGACAGGGAGGGCTTCTCCGGCGCCCAGTTCGCGCAGGCGGACACCTCTCGTACCGTCTACGCCCGGCGCAGCCCCGGCGGCTACCTCCAGTTCTGCGACCAGCCCGTCCAGCCCCTGGTGAACCACGTCTCCGCGGCCCCCGACGGCACCGTCACCCTCACCGGCAGCTACCCCGCGCCCGGCACCCACGACCTGGAGCTCGTGCTCCGCCAGACCTGGTCGGGCCACGAGTACACGTTCCCGGCGAAGGCCGCCGACGGCCGGTTCGAAGCGAGCTTCGTGCCCGCCCCCACCCACCGCTACGCCGGGGCGACCCCGCTCCGCGCCGGTTTCTGGTGGCCCTCCGTGCAGAAGCCGGACGGCTCCCGCACCGCCGTCCAGCTCGCCCCGCCCGTCCACACCGACCTCCCCCTGGAGGTGGAGGCGCACGGCAAGCGCGTCGAGCTGCAGGCCCGCCAGTACGACCAGCTCGCGCTGATGGCCCACTCCGAGCTGCGCCCCGACGAGCGCAGCCGCCACCGCCAGACCCGGCTGCGCACCGAGGCCTACCCGGCCGCCCGCCACGAGCCGCTGCGCGAGGCCGTCCTGTACGACGTCTTCGGCGGCCGCATGTACGGCGACTCGCCGCGCGCCGTCCACGAGGAGATGGTCCGCCGCGCCCTGCCGGTCGACCACCTGTGGGTCGTCAAGGACGGCCAGTGCGAGGTCCCGGCCACCGCGAAGGCGGTCCGCGTGCACAGCCCCGAGTACTACGAGGCGATGGCCCGCTCCCGCTACATCGTCGGCAACACGCACTTCCCGCGCTGGCTGGAGCGGCGCGAGGGCCAGCAGATCGTCCAGACCTGGCACGGCACCCCGCTCAAGCGCATCGGCTTCGACTTCGACAACGACCACTTCGCGAGCACCCAGTACCTCCAGGACCTGGACCGCGAGCGCCACCAGTGGACGATGCTGCTCTCCCCCAACAAGTTCAGCACCCCGATCATGCGCAGCGCCTTCCGGTTCGGCGGCGACGTGGACGGCGAGCTCCTGGAAGCGGGCTACCCCCGCAACGACGTGCTGCTCGCCCCCGACCGCGCCAAGCGCGCCGAGAAGGTGCGCCGCGCCCTCGGCCTGCCCGAGGGCAAGAAGGTCGTCCTGTACGCGCCGACGTGGCGCGAGGACAAGCAGCGCCACCGCGGCGGCTTCCTGCTCGACCTGCGCATCGACCTGGCGAAGGCGCGCGCGGAGCTGGGCGATGACCACGTGCTTCTCGTCCGGCCGCACGCGCACATCGTGGAGCCGGTGCCGGGCGCGGGCGACGGCTTCGTGTGGGACGTGGCGGGCTACCCGGACATCATGGACCTGCTCCTGATCGCCGACGTCCTGGTCACCGACTACTCCTCGGTGATGTTCGACTTCGCCGTGACGGGCCGTCCGATGCTGTTCTTCACGTACGACCTGGAGCACTACCGCGACCGCCTGCGCGGCTTCTACTTCGACTTCGAGAAGCGCGCGCCGGGGCCGCTGGTGCCCACCTCCGACGGGCTGATCGCCGCGCTGCGGGACCTCGACGCGACGAGTGAGCCGTACGCGCAGGCGTACGACGCGTTCCGCGCCGAGTTCTGCGACCTGGACGACGGCGGGGCCGCGGGCCGGGTCGTCGACCGGATGCTCGCCCACCGAGGGACGGCCACCGCATGAGCACACGGAAGGGGGGCACCGCCGTGCCCGAGCAGGGTGAGAGCGCAGGACCCGAGCGGGACGGGAGCGCCGGACCCGAGCTGAGCGTCGTCGTCCACGGGCGGAACGTCCAGGGGCACCTCGGCGCCTGCCTGGACGCCCTCGCCGCGCAGGCGTCGCCCGGCGTCGAGGTGATCGTCGCCGCGGTCGGCGCCTCCGCGCAGGCCGCCGCCGCGGACCGGCCCGGCGTCACCGTCGTTCCGCTGCCCGACGGCACGGGCGACGGCGCGGCCCGCGCCGCGGGCGCCGAGCGGGCAGGCGGCCGGTGGCTGCACTTCGTGCCGAGCAAGGACGGCGTGCCGACGGGGGCGCCGCGCGCGGTCGCCGACCGGACGGCCGACCTGGCCGGGGACCGGGACCGGGTTGACGTACTGGTCGTCGACCACCTCCGCTCGACGTGGCGGCACCAGGGCATGCCCAGCCCCGACGGGAAGCACCTCGCCAAGCAGGGCCGCCGCGACCTGCCGCTCGCGGACTGCCCGAACCTCCTGAAGGTCACGCCGCTGCTCGGCAACCGCGTGCTGCGCGCCGACTTCTGGCGGGCGCACCTCGCCGAACTCGCCGTGGACGACGAGACGTTCGCCGCGTACGCCGCGCTGCTCCTCGCCGACCGCGTCGCAACCCTCGACCAGGTCGCCCTGAACGTAAGGGAGTTGCGCGTCGAGAGCATCCCGAAGGGAGACCCCGAGGAGCGGTACGAGGTCATCGCCCGCTACGAGTCGCTCCTGGGCCTCGCCGCCGACCGCGGCCTGCCCACGGCGCCGCGCGCCGCGCTCTACGACGTGATGGTCGGCGACTGCCTGCGCATCGTCGCCCGCGAGAAGCTGCCGGACCCGGTCCGCAGGGAGTTCTTCCACCGCGCGTCGAAGGCCGCCGTCGCCTGGCGCCCCGAGGGCCACCACCACCCCGGCGGCCTGGAGGGCGTGCGGCGCCGCCTCCTCGAAGAGGACGCGTACACCAAGTACCGCACGTTCCAGACGGCGAACCAACAGCGGCGCAAGCTGCGGTCCGCGGTCGTCGCGCGCAAGCACAAGGTGGGCGTGAAGGTCCGCGACCTGCGCTACCGCAGGGCCCTGGAGCGCCCGGTCGACCCGAACCTCGCGGTGTTCACGGCCTACTGGGACCGGGGTGTGGCCTGCAACCCGGCGGCCATCGCGGCGAAGCTCGCCGAACTGGCCCCGCACATCCATCCGGTGTGGGTCGTCTCGGCCGCGAACGTACCGCTGCTGCCGCCCGGCACCGACCACGTCGTGCCCGGCACGCGCCGCTACTGGGAGGTCATGGCGCGCGCCAAGTACCTGGTGAACAACGCCAACTTCCCCAACGCGATCGTGAAGCGCCCGGACTCGGTCCACCTCCAGACGCACCACGGCACCCCGCTGAAGCGCATGGGCCTGGACCAGCTGGACTACCCGGCCGCCGCCAAGGGCCTCAACTTCCACGACCTGCTTGCCCGCGTCGACCGCTGGGACTACAGCGTCTCCGCGAACGGCCACTCCACGGAGATGTGGGAGCGCGCCTACCCCTCGCACTACACGTCCCTGGACTACGGCTACCCGCGCAACGACGTCTACTACGGCGCGACCGCCGCCGACGTCCGCGCGATCCGCGCGAAGCTCGGCATCGCGCCGGGCAAGCGGGCGATCCTGTACGCGCCCACCCACCGCGACTACGAGGCGGCCTGGACCCCGCGCCTGGACCTCGCGACCCTCGCCGAACAGCTCGGCGAGGACACGGTCCTCCTGGTCCGCGGCCACTACTTCTACGGCGGCGCGGCATCCCCGCTGGCCGGGCTCCGCAAGAGCGGCCGGGTCATCGACGTGTCGTCGTACGACCCCGTGGAGGAGCTTGCGCTCGCCGCCGACGCACTGATCACGGACTACTCCTCGATCATGTTCGACTACGCCAACCTCGACCGCCCGATCGTCATCTACGCCGATGACTGGGAGACCTACGCGACGACGCGCGGCGTCTACTTCGACCTGATGGCGGAGGCGCCGGGCAAGGTGGCGCGCACACAGGAGGAGCTCACCGCGCTCCTCACCTCCGACGCCTGGCGCGACGCGGCGGCCGACAAGGCGCGCCGCGCCTTCCGCCACCGCTTCTGCGAGTACGACGACGGGCGCGCGGCCGAGCGGGTCGTGCGCCGCGTCTTCCTCGGCGAGAGCGAGGACTCCCTGCCGCCCGTCACCCCGGTCGACGAGCGCACCCCGGCACCGACGCCCGAGGAGGCGACGACCCGATGACCCAGACGCCCGACGTGACGGTCACGGTGATCGTCTACAACGACGCGGAACGCCTCCCGCGCGCCGTCGCCTCGCTGCGCCGCCAGACGCACGCGAACATCGAGATCGTCATCAGCGACGACCACTCGACGGACAACACCCCCGACGTGGCACGGAAGTTGGCGGCCGTGGACGACCGCGTCACGTACCTCCGCCTGCCGGAGAACAGCGGCGGCTGCAGCGCGCCGCGCAACCGGTCCCTCGACATCGCGCGCGCCCCGTACGTGATGTTCCTGGACAGCGACGACGAACTCCCGGAGCGGGCAGTGGAGTTGCTCCTCGCCGCGCACCGCGAACGGGACGTCGACTTCGTGATGGGAGCGGTGGAGCGGGTCCGCGTCGACACGGGCCGCACCTCCACCTGGATGCCGCACCTGGTGGCGGAGCGCCGCACGGTGGACGGCATCGCGGCGGAGCCCGCCCTGTTCTTCGAGCACCTGTCGACGAGCAAGATGTACAAGAAGTCCTTCCTGGACCGGAACGGCCTGCGCTTCCCCGAGGGCATCCACTACGAGGACCAGCTGTTCTCGGCGCAGGCGTACTGCCTGGCGAAGTCCTTCACGGTCCTCCCGGACCCCGTCTACCGCTGGTACATCGCCCCCTACGAGGCGGCGGAGTCCGCGTCGATCTCCAATCAGCGCCACAAGCTGACGAACGTCCGCGACCGCATCCACGTCCAGGGCCTCATAGACGAGTTCCTGGTGTCGAGCGGCCACGCGGACGTACGGGAGGCCAAGGACTACAAGTTCCTCAAGCACGACTTCCGGATGTACGCGGGTGACCTGCCGTTCCGCGACGAGGAGTGGCTGACGGGCTTCGCGGACATCGTGAACCCGTACCTGGCCGAGCTCGCCCCCGGCGCGTACGCGCGCCTGCCGCGGGCCGAACGCGTCGTGCTCCGGCTGGTGCGGGACGGCCGCCTCGGCGAGGCCCAACTGGCGGCACGCGGCCTCGGCCACGGGGTGGCGCCGCGCGAAACGGCGATGGACGCCGCGGGCCGCGTCTACTGGGGCCCGTACGTCCCCGAGTCCCCCGCCTCCCGCACGGAACTCGACCTGACTGACCTGGGTCTGGACTCCCGCCCCTTCCCGAGCGCGCAGTTCCGCCACGAGATCACGAGCGTGGAGCGGGGCCAGGGCGCCTCGGTCGTCCTCTCCGTCCGCACGTACGACCCCGGCCTGCGCCTCCCGGTGGGCCCCCAGGTGGCGACCCTCCTGATCGCCCCCGGCCGCCGCCGCATGAAGGCGCCCTTCCGCCTCGACCCGGTCCGCCCCGGCGTCTTCGAGGGCACGGTCCGCCTGGACCTGGCAGCGGCCCCGCTCCCCCTCAACGGCTTCGCGGGCACCCGCCACCCTGTCCTCCAGCTGACGTCGGGCCAACTCCGCAACACCTCCCTCCTCCTGGCCCCGCTCACCTTCCCCACGCTCAGGGCCCGCGTCGACTACCGCGGCGGCGCACTCCCCCACGAGGTCACGGTGGAACCGGAGGGCCGCGCCTCGGGCCGCCTCCAGCTCCGCTGGACCCCGGTGGGCGTGACGTCCCGCGTCATACGCCCGCTGGCGCGCAAGGCGGGCGCGAAGGCGGGCTCCCGCCTCCGGAAGGCGGCCCGGCTGGCCGGAGCGCTGGCCCGCTGAGGCCACTCGCCTCAGGGTGGCCGTCCGGCGTCAAGTCGTAGGACGGCCACCCTTATCGCCGTATTCGGACAACCGTGGGGATTCGGCCCCTGAGGGGTGGGAGTGGCGGGAAGATGCCGGTGACGTGACGTCACAGGGCGTCGCCGAAGGGGGGAAGTCCCATGACCCGTGCACTCTCCAGACCCTCCGCCTGGGGAAACCGACTGGTTTCCGTCACCGCGGGCACCGCGCTGGCCCTGGCAGGCCTGGTGGCGCTCCCCGCGCCAGCGCAGGCGGCCGCCGGTCCCTCGGCCTACGTGGCCAACTTCCACGGCGACACGGTCTCCGTGGTCGACACGAGCACGAAGACCGTCACCGACACCATCACGGTCGGGAACAGCCCCGTGGGCGTGGCGATCGCGCCCACCAAGAAGCGGGCCTACGTCACGAACTTCGACGAGGCCACGGTCTCGGTCATCGACACGGACACCGACGCGGTCACGGCGACCGTCCCGGTCGGCAACAACCCCCTGAACGTGGCCGTGACCCCGTCGGGATCCCGCGCGTACGTGGCGAACAGCGGCGGGACGACGGTCTCGGTGATCGACACGGCGACGAATGCGGTGACGGCGACGATCCCGGTAGGGGAGTCCCCGAACGGCGTGGCGATCACCCCCTCGGGAGCCTCCGCCTACGTCACGAACAACAACGACAACTCGGTCTCGGTACTGGACACCGCGACGAACACGGTCACGGCGACGGTCCCGGTGGGGGCCGCCCCGGCCGGAGTGGCGGTCAGCCCCTCCGGGGCCTCGGCCTACGTCACGAACAACAACGGCAACTCGGTCTCGGTACTGGACACGGCAACGAACACGGTGAGTGCCACGATCCCGGTCGGGGGCACTCCGAACAGCGTCACGTTCGCCCCGTCGGGCAGCCGGGCGTACGTCGCGGACCGCGGCAGCGGCGACGTGAAGGTGATCGACACGGCGACGAATGCGGTGACGGCGACCGTCCCGGTCGGCGACGGCCCGGTCAGGGTCGAGGCGGACCCGTCCGGTACGGCGGTCTACGCGGCCAACATCGCGGACGACACGGTCTCGGTGATCGCCCCCGCAACGAACGCGGTCACCGACACGATCGGCGGCTTCACGGGCCCGTACGGCATGGCCTTCACCGCAACGCCACCCGCCGCGCAGGCGGACATAGCCGTAGACCTGACGGCCAAGCCGTACCTGAGCATCCTGGTCCCGTACCTCACCTACACCCTGACGGCCCACAACACGGGCCCCTCGACCGCCACATCGGCAACGCTCACGGCAAAGCTTCCGCCGGGCGCGAGGGCCACGAACCTGTCCCCCGGATGCACGACATCGGGCACGACGGTGACGTGCACGTACGCCCCCATCCCGGCGAACGCATCCACCCCCAAAACGTTCCGAGTCCCCCTAAGCCTTCTCACCCTGGGCCCGGTCAAGGTAACGGCTGAACGCACAGCCTCAGCCCCCACAGACCCGACCCCCACGAACGACAAGGCATCGGTGACCTGCACAGCAGTCTCAATAATCCTGGTCACCTGCCCCTAAGGGACCCCGCCGGAGCCTCACCTCCTGGCACGAGGGGGCGGCCACATGGACCGAGGGCCACCCGGCCCCCACCCACCATGTGACCGCCCCCTCCCCAACTCCCCGCCACACACCCGCCAACCTCCCAATCCCACACACCCGCCACACTCCAAGCAGCCGCCCTTCCCCACCCAACCTGGCGGTCACGCCCAGGGCGCCACACCCCCGCTCCGCAGGGACCACCCCGCATGCTTCGCTTACCGTGCAATGCTGCAAGGCCCCCGCCACCGGCCACACAGGAGGACACCGTGAGCGGCAGCGACAGCATGTGGGTCAGCACATCGATGCCGTACCTGAAGCCCCGGGCGAAAGGGCAACCCGACGCCTGGGGCGAAGAGGCAGCCGCCCGCGGAGGCGCGGGCACCCAACGCATCGCCCACGCAGGCGAGATCCCCGCCCCGGACGACGTATCGGCCCTCCTCCGCATCACCCCCGGAGACCCCGTCGTCGTACGCCGCCGCATCATCGAACTCGACGGTGCCCCCTGTGAATTGACGGACACGTACTACCCCGTCGCCATCGCCCGCGGCACGCCTCTCGCCGAGACGGGCAAGATCCGCGGCGGCGCCGTGACGCTCCTAGCCGGGCTGGGCCACGTCGGCGTACGCGTCCGAGAGGACGTGACCGCCCGCATGCCCGACGCCGACGAACGCACGGCCCTCCGCCTGGGCCCGGCCGAGCCGGTCCTTCATCTGCACCGGGTGACGTTCGACGCCGAAGACCGCCCCATCCAGGCCGACCTGATGGTCATGCCCGCCCACCGCCAACAGCTCCGCTACGAGATCAACGTCGGATGACAGGCTGACGACGGGACGGACTCCGCCGCCAGAGCGAACACCTCAGCCCCGCACCTCATAAAGAACCTGCCCCTTGGGCCCCGTAGCCGCCCGCCGCAAGGCAGAGTCATCGGCCCGCAGCCCCCCGTCCCCCGGATACTCCACGACCCACCGCACCCCGTACCGCCGCAAGATGTCCAGCCGTTCCGCCCGCGGCGTTCCCGCCGCGAAATAGTCACGCACCGCGGCGACCCGCTCCGCCTGGTCCGGCAGGAAGAAGTCCGGGTAGCCGGGGGCCACCGTGTAGGGGCCGTACGCCGGGATCTGGCGGGACGGGAACGTCTTCGCCATCACCACGTCGCCGTACTCCACCTTCTGGGCCAGCCAGTGGTAACCCGGCCACGGGGGCTTGTACTTGGCGGCGACCCGCGCCGGCAGCGCATCGCGCGGCACCGCGTAGCCGAGCGTGCCCGCCTGCGTCCACGCGCCGACGAGCAGCGCCGCGCCCAGCAGCCCCGCGAACGCGCGACGCACCCCCGCACGGCCCACCTCGAAGACCTCGAAGACCTCAAGCGCCGCCGCAAGTTGGGCCGGGATCAGAGCCGCGGGCAGCACCCTGCCCCACGAGTAGTGGCCGGTCAGGCCGCCCGCCGCGAACATCGCCGCGCCGAGGAGGAAGAAGAGGACGAGAGGGTCCCGGCGGTCCCGGCGCCAGCGCAGCGCGAGGGCCACCACGCCCAGCAGGGCCAGGCCGAAGTGCGGGAGCAGGTGCCGGTAGAGCGAGCGGTGGATCTGCTCCAGGCTCCCCGCCCCGAAGAGGTCGAAGAAGGAGTAGTAGGGCCAGAGCGCCAGCACGGCGAGGCCGAGTACCAGCCCTCCGCCCAGCCGCACCAGCACCGCCCGCGACGGCCACGGCCGCGCCCCGAGCACCATCGCGAGCCCGCCGCACGACGCGACGACCCCCGTGAACTGGTGGCTGAGGAGGATGACCGACCAGAGCAGCCCCAGGCCCCACCAGATGCCCCACCCCGTTCCGCTCCCCCGCAGCGCCTTCCGCAGCAGCGCCCAGAAGTGGAAGGAGAGCCCGAGCGCGAACGTACTCGGGTAGGAGATCGTCAGGGCGAGCGAGTTGAGGCCGAGGAAACCGCTCCACTTGAACAGCGCCGGGCCCCAGAGCAGGACCAGACACAGCAGCGCCAGGGGCGGCGCCGCCCGCCTCGCGCTGAAGGTGCGGACGAATTGGACGACACCCGTCGCCAGTAGGCCGAGACCCACCAGCGCGGCCACCCGCAGCACCACGAACGTGCCGAGCCCGGTCACCTTCGCCAGGCAGCCGAGCAGCAGCATCCACGGGGAGTAGTACGGGCTCGGGGTGTCCGCGGCGACCAGGGGATTGCCCGGGTCGGCGAGGTGGTGGCGCAGGCGCTCGATCGTCGCCGCGTGGATGCCGAGGTCGCCCGCCCAGGGCAGGCGGACGATCACGAGGAGGAGCAGGACGAGGAGGAGGGCCGCCGCCACCCAGGCGGCCCGTCGTATGGCCGACTTACTGGCGACGCGCATCGTGCTGGAAGACCCACGTCCGGTAGACCAGGAAACGGAACGCCGAGGCGAGGACGATCGAGAGGGCCTTGGCGATGTTCGAGCCGAGCGGGCCGCTCATGCCCGCGCCGTGGTACGCCCCGTAGAACAGGAGACTCTCCATCGCCACGCCGACCCCGCTGAAGGCGAAGAAGAGCGCGATCTGCCGCTTCGTACGGGAGGCGCGGTCGCGGTACGCGAAGAAGCGGAAGCCCAGGTAGTTCGTGCCCATGGCGACACAGCTGGCCAGCACCGTCGCCGTCATCGGGCCCGAGGACGCGCCGTGCAGCAGCAGGTTGAAGACGACGAGGTTCACGGCCACGCCGCTGCCGCCGACGACGCCGAACTTCACGACCTCGAGGAACAGCCTGCGCAGGCGGGCGAGGGTGAGACGGCCCCCGCCGGGCGGCGCAGGTGCAGCGGGGGGAGCGGTTGGAGCAGCAGCCACAGCCGCCGTAGCTGGCGACCGCGGCTCGTGCAGGGTGGGCGTACTCATCCACGTACCCCCGCACCGCGCCCGCGCCCCCGCGCTCTCCCGTCCAGCCGCAGCTTCCACGGCATGACGACGGACTCCAGCTGCACCATCAGGTTCATCTTCGACTCGCCGACCGTGCGGTCCTCGAAGTGGATCGGCACCTCCATGACGCCGAAGCCGCGGCGCAGCGCGCGGTACTTCATCTCGACCTGGAAGCTGTAGCCCGCGCTGTCCACGGAGGCGAGGTCGATCGCGCGCAGCGCGTCGGCGCGCCACAAGTTGAAGCCGCCGGTGATGTCGCGGACGCGGGTGCCGAGGATGGTGCCCGCGTAGGCGTTGGCCCAGCGGGAGAGCAGTTTGCGGTGGGCGCCCCACGCGTCGGAGAGCGTGCCGCCCTGGACGTAGCGGCTGCCGATGACGACGCCCGCGTCCGTGGCGAGGGCGACGCCGAGCAGTTCGGCGGCCTTCTCCACGGGGTGGCTGCCGTCGGCGTCCATCTGCAGGACGTAGTGCGCGCCCTCGGCGACGGCCTGCGCCATGCCTGCCGCGTAGGCGCGGCCGAGGCCGTCCTTCTCGGTGCGGTGCAGGACGCTCATGCGGGCGCTGCCGTACCGCTCGGCGAAGCGTTCGGCGATCTGTCCCGTGCCGTCGGGGCTGGAGTCGTCGACGACGAGGAGGCGCAGGCCGGGCAGGGGGAGCGCCATGAGGGCCTCGGCCATGCCGGGCAGGCTGCCCGCTTCGTTGTACGTGGGCATGACGACGGTCAGCGGGGTCGCGGCCCACGCCTCGGGCAGCCGGGCGGCGAGGCTCTCGGACACGTCGCACGAAGGAGTCCGGGAGGTCTGGGGGTTCTGGGGGAAGTTCACGGTTACTGCTCACAGCCCTTCGGTGGTACGGGAACCGGTCGGCACGTCGGGCGAGAAGCGCAGCGCCGCGTCGGGCAGCACCGCCTCGCACCACACCCGCGCCCCGGTCCGCAGTTCGTTGTCGGCCCCCACCTGTGCCCCGTCCCCCACGACCGCGCCGTGCAGGACGGTACGACGGCCGATGCGGGCGCCCGCCCCGACCAGGCTCAGCCGGACGTCGGCGCCCGCCCCGACCTCCGCGCCGTCCAGCACGACCGAGCCGTGCACGAGCGCCCCGGCCCCGATCCGGGCACCCGCGCCCACGACGGTCCCCGCGGCGAGGCTGGCGTCCGGCGCGACCTCGGCGCCGGGCAGCACCAGGGACTCGCCCCGCTCCCCCGGCAGTGCGGGCGAGTCGACGACGCCGCGTACGAGATCGGCCGAGGCCTGGACGAGCGCCTCGGGGCGGCCGAGGTCCAGCCAGTAGGTGTTCTCGACCTGCCCGTGCAGATACGCGCCCCGGGCGAGCAGCGCCGGGAAGGTCTCCCGCTCCACCGACACGGCACGCCCCTGCGGAATCGCGTCGATCACGGACCTGCGGAAGACGTACGCCCCCGCGTTGATCTGGTCCGTGACGATCTCCTCGGGCGCCGTCGGCTTCTCGGTGAACGCGAGGACGCGGCCGTCGTCGTCGGTCGGCACGAGCCCGAAGGCGCGGGGGTCGTCGACGCGGGCGAGGTGGAGCGTGACGTCGGCGTCGCGCCGCACGTGCGTGGCGACCAGGCCGCGGACGTCGAGGCCGCTGAGGATGTCGCCGTTGAACACGAGGACGGGCTCGTCGCCCCCGCACCGCAGCCGTGCCGCGGCGTTGCGGATGGCGCCGCCGGTGCCCAGGGGCTCGTCCTCGACGACGTACTCCAGTTCCAGGCCGTACGCCGATCCGTCGCCGAAGTGCGGTTCGAAGACCTCGGCGAGGTAGCAGGTGGCCATCACGACGTGGTCGACGCCTGCGGCCGCGAGGCGGGCGAGCTGGTGCGCGAGGAAGGGGACACCGGCCGCCGGGACCATCGGCTTCGGCGTGTGGACCGTGACCGGCCGCAGCCGGGTGCCCTGCCCGCCGACCAGCAGAATGGCTTCCGTCATCGCCTTACCGCGACCTTCCGTGCGCTTCGTGTCCAGCACCGTCAGCAGGCGCCGCCAGCGGGCACCGTCATCAGACAATCTCACCCACCTTAGACCAAATGTCTGAATTGATGGGTTATGGCGAATCTCATCACCCTTTCCGTGCCGCGGAGGCAACCAATCCCGCCACCACGCACTCGGGGACACACATGGGGGCGCCCCGGGCCGAAAGGCCCGGGGCGCCCCCATACACCTGCTGCCGAAGAACTACGAGTGCGTGCGCAGCAACGTACGCATCGTCCGCATCGCCACCGACAGATTCGCCAGGTCGAACGCGTCCGAGCTCTGGATCTCCTCCAGCGTCGTCCGCGCCCGGCTCAGGATCGGGGCGTTCTTCTCCTCCCACGCCTTGAAGCGCTGCTCCGGCGTGGCCGCGCCGTCACCGACGGCGAGGATGTCCGCCGTCAGTGCGGCGTGCGCCGCGTAGAGGTCCTCGCGGATGGAGGCGCGCGCCATGGACTGCCAGCGGTCGGCCCGCGGCAGCTCGATGATGCGGTCCATGAGCTGGGTGATGTGCAGCCGGTCGGCGAGGTCGTAGTAGACCTCGGCGACGGCCATCGGCTCCTTGCCCGTGCGGTCGGCGATCGCGACGATGTCGAGCGCGGGGAAGGCGGACGAGAATCCGGCGACGCGCTGGGCGAGCTCGTCGGGGACGCCCACGCCGGTCAGCTCGTCACGGATGCTCTGGTACCACTCCTGGTCGGAGCCGCGGAGCAGCTTCGGCAGCTCGGCCCAGACCTCGGTGACGCCCTCGCTGAAGAAGGCGATGGTCTCGGCGAGCTGCAGCGGCTGCGGCCGGTTGTTGAGCAGCCAGCGCGAGCCGCGCTCGACGAGGCGGCGCGAGTGCAGCCGGATCCGGGTCTGGACGTCGGCGGCGACGACATTGTCGAGCGCCTCGACCGCGTCCCACACCTCACCGAGGCCGAAGATCTCCCGGGCGGCCGTCTGGGCCCGCACGATCTCCTCCAGCGAGGCGCCCGTCTCCTCCCGCAGCCGGTGCAGGAAGGTCGAGCCGGCGCTGTTCACCGTGTCGTTGACGAGGACGGTGGTGACGATCTCGCGGCGCAGCGCGTGCCCGTCGACCTGCTCGGGGAACTTCTCGTGCAGCGCCTTCGGGAAGTACGCGTGAAGGAGGCGCTGCAGGTACGGGTCGTCGGGCAGCGTCGTCTGGATCAGCTCGTCCGCGGCCGTGATCTTCGTGTAGGCGAGGAGCACGGCGAGCTCGGGCTGGGAGAGGCCGCGGCCGGAGTTGAGCAGCTCGCGGATCTGCCGGTCGTTGGGCAGGAACTCCAGGCCCCGGTCGAGGTGGCCCTGCTTGCCGAGCCTGCGCATGAAGCGCTGGTGGGCGTGGAGCAGGGACGGCGACTGGAAGACGGCGTTGGCCAGCGCGGTGTTCTGCGCGTAGTTGTTGCGCAGGACCAGGTGGCCGACCTCGTCGGTCATCTCGGCGAGCAGCTTGTTGCGCTGCTTGACCGTCATGTCGCCGTTGGCGACGACCGCGTTGAGCAGGATCTTGATGTTCACCTCGTGGTCGGAGGTGTCCACGCCCGCGCTGTTGTCGATCGCGTCGGTGTTGATGCGGCCGCCGGAGCGCGCGAACTCGATGCGGCCCAGCTGGGTCAGACCGAGGTTGCCGCCCTCGCCGACGACCTTGACGCGCAGGTCCTGGCCGTCCACGCGGATCGCGTCGTTGGCCTTGTCGCCGACGTCCGCGTTCGACTCGGCGGACGACTTCACGTACGTACCGATGCCGCCGTTCCACAGCAGGTCGACGGGCGCCTGGAGGATGGCCTTCATCAGGTCGGCCGGGGTCATCTTGGCGACGCCGGTCTCGATGCCGAGGGCCTCGCGGATGTGGGCGTTGAGCTGGATCGCCTTGGCGCTGCGCGGGAAGATCCCGCCGCCCGCGGAGAGCAGCTCCTTCTTGTAGTCGGCCCAGGACGAGCGCGGCAGCTCGAAGAGGCGGCGGCGCTCGGCGTACGAGGTCTCGGCGTCCGGCCGCGGGTCGATGAAGATGTGCCGGTGGTCGAAGGCGGCGACGAGGCGGATGTGCTCGGAGAGCAGCATGCCGTTGCCGAACACGTCACCGGACATGTCACCGACGCCGACGACCGTGAAGTCCTCGGACTGGGTGTCGGTGCCCAGCTCGCGGAAGTGCCGCTTGACGGACTCCCAGGCGCCGCGGGCGGTGATGCCCATGCCCTTGTGGTCGTACCCGGCGGAGCCGCCGGAGGCGAAGGCGTCGCCCAGCCAGAAGTTGTACGACTCGGCGACCTGGTTGGCGATGTCGGAGAACGTCGCCGTGCCCTTGTCGGCGGCGACGACGAGATAGGTGTCGTCCTCGTCGTGCCGGACGACGTCCGCCGGGGGCACGACCTCTCCGGCCACCAGGTTGTCGGTGATGTCGAGCAGTGCCGAGATGAACGTCTTGTAGCAGGCGACGCCCTCCGCCAGCCACGCGTCGCGGTCCTCCGCCGGGTCGGGCAGCTGCTTGGCGACGAAGCCGCCCTTGGCGCCGACGGGCACGATGACGGTGTTCTTCACCATCTGTGCCTTCACGAGGCCCAGGATCTCGGTCCGGAAGTCTTCCTTCCGGTCGGACCAGCGCAGACCGCCGCGCGCGACCTTGCCGAAGCGCAGGTGGACGCCCTCGACGCGGGGCGAGTACACCCAGATCTCGTACGCGGGACGGGGCGCGGGCAGGTCGGGGATGGCCTGCGGGTCGAACTTCATGGAGACGTAGTTGTGCGACTTGCCGCCTTCCGCCTCCTGGAAGAAGTTGGTGCGCAGCGTCGCCTTGATGACGGTGAGGAAGGACCGCAGGATCCGGTCCTCGTCCAGCGAGGCGACCTGGTCCAGGGCGCCGTCCAGCTCCTCCAGGAGCCCGTCGGTCAGCTCGGTCCCGGCGCGCTGGCGGTCCGGCGACATGCGCGCCTCGAAGAGCGAGACGAGCAGCCGGGTGGTGTGGACGTTGTTGCGGAGGGTGTCCTCCATGTACTCCTGGCTGAACGTCGCACCGGCCTGGCGCAGGTACTTCGCGTAGGCCCGCAGCACCATCGCCTGACGCCAGTTGAGACCGGCCCCGAGCACCAGCGAGTTGAACCCGTCGACCTCGGCGGCACCGGTCCAGGCGGCGGCGAAGGCCTCCTGGAAGCGCTCGCGGCCGTCGTCGCCGAGGTAGTCCCCGTTGCCGTTCTGCGCCTTGGGCAGGCGCAGCCCGAAGTCGTAGATCCACGCGTTCGTACGGTCCGTGCAGCGCAGTTCGTACGGACGCTCGTCGGTGACCTCGACGCCCAGGCGCTGCAGCACCGGCAGGACGGCGGAGAGCGAGACCTGGCCGCCCGTGCGGTAGATCTTGAAACGGCGCTCGCCGGGGGCGGCGCCCACCGGCTCGTACAGGGAGAGCGCGAAGTCCTTGTCGCCCTGGGTGAGCTGCTCCAGGTGCTGGAGGTCGGCGACGGCGGCGCGCGGCGTGTGGTCGGCCTTGTACCCCTCGGGGAAGGCGCCCCCGTACTGGCGGAGCAGCTCGGCGGCGCGCTCCTCGCCGCACTCGGCGGTCAGCGCCTCCGCGAAGCCGTCGGCCCAGGAGCGGGCGGCCTCGACGAGGCGTCCCTCGATGCGCTCGATGTCGGCGTCCGAGAGGTCGGGGACCTCGGCGCCCTTGGGCACCCTCACCACGAAGTGGATGCGGGAGAGGATCGACTCCGTGTTCCAGGCGGTGAAGTCGACGCTGGCGCCGTTCAGCTCCTCCTTGAGGATGTCGATGATCCGCAGCCGGACGCCGGTGGTGTAGCGGTCGCGCGGCAGGTAGACGAGGGCGGAGTAGTAACGCCCGTACTCGTCCTTGCGCAGGTAGAGCCGCAGCCGCCGCCGCTCCTGCAGATAGAGAACACTCGTCACGATGGACCGCAGCTCATCGGCGGGCGTCTGGAAGAGCTCGTCGCGCGGGTAGGTCTCCAGGATCTGGAGCAGGTCGCGCCCGTCGTGGCTGTTGGCGGAGAACCCGGCGCCCTTCAGCACCTCGGCGACCTTGCGGCGGATGACGGGCACGCGCCGCACGGACTCGGTGTACGCGGCGGACGAGAAGAGCCCGAGGAAGCGCCGCTCCCCCACCACGTTGCCCTCGGCGTCGAACTTCTTCACGCCGACGTAGTCGAGGTAGCTGGGGCGGTGCACGGTGGCCCGGCTGTTCGCCTTGGTGAGGACCAGGAGCCGGTGCTCACGGGCCTTGGCGCGCGCGTCGGCGGGCAGCCGGTTGAAGGACGGGCTCACCGGGTGGTGGTCGTCGCCGTCGTGCTGCGGGTCGGCGCGCAGGATGCCGAGGCCGGTGCCGGGGACGGCGGCGAGGGAGTCCTCGTCCGTGAGGGTGTACTCGCGGAAGCCCAGGAAGGTGAAGTGGTTGTCGGCCAGCCAGCGCAGCAGCTCGCGGGCCTCCCCGACCTCCTGGTCGGGCAGATCGCCCGCGGTGGGCTCGGCGGGCAGCTCGTCGGCGATGCGCAGCGCGGCGTCGCGCATCTTGTCCCAGTCCTCGACGGTCTCCCGGACGTCGCTGAGGATCCGCAGCAGATCGGCGGTGATCTGCTTCAGGTCCGCGCGGTCGGTCTCGCGGTCCATCTCGACGTGGATCCACGACTCGACGAACGCGTCGTGCGGCAGCTCGGCACCGGCCTCGGGGCTCAGCACCTCCAGGAGCTTTCCGGTCACGTCACGGCGCACCACGACCTGCGGGTGGATCACGACGTGGATGCCGCGCCCCTGCCGGGACAGCTCATTGGTGACGGAGTCGACGAGGAAGGGCATGTCGTCGGTGACCACCTCGACGACGGAGTGGCTGCAGGTCCAGCCGTTCTCCTCGACCGTCGGGGTGTGGACCCGCACGTTGGCCGTCCCCTGGGGGCGGTTCTCGGCGAGCCGGTAGTGGGAGAAGGCGGCTCCGAAGACGTCGACCGGGTCGCGGTCCGCAAGATCCTCGGGGGCGGTGTGCAGGTAGTACCGCTGGAGGAACGCGAGAGCCATGTCCTGATCCGGCGTGGCCTCGCTCGTCGTCCCAGTCGGTGCACCGCTCGGTAGGCGCCCTCCGGCCGGGCTGTTCTCAGCTACCCGGGCGGCCCGCGCGAGCAGCTCGGTCTTGGCTTCGTCCAGCTTGGTCTGCATTGTCCTCTGACTCCTGTCGCGCGCCGTTGCGTGACGTAGAAGGAAGTGATGTGCCGTAACGCCGCGGCACGGGGTCTCCGGCCGGGTTCGACGTTATGCCGCGGTGATGTGCGAGCGGACAGCTTTCCGCCATTTTCAGCGATTCCACTGACGGATGGCTTGCTCGGCCGGGTCGGCCGCACCGCGAAGAAGCGTCAGCGAGGTCCCGGGCACGGTTGTCCACCGTGTTCCCCGGGCGCAGGGCGGGGGCATCCATGCCCCCGCGGGATATCGCGCTGATCACGGGTCCAGGCTATCGCCCCCCACCGGGCAGCCGTCATGAGCCGTATGTGTACAAAAGCAGGCTCCGAACTTTGACAGTCTGCACAGTCCGCCCGGCCACCACTCCCTCTTGGCAAAGAGCCACCGCAAGGGCACGTTGGGCCCTGAGGGTCCGCGCAGGCGGCACCCGTCCGAGGGGAGCGCAGCGAAATGGCAGCGAAAATCCTGATCGTGACCGGCGACGCGGCCGAGTCACTCGAAGTCCTCTACCCCTTCCAGCGGCTGCGCGAGGAGGGGTACGACGTCCACATCGCGGCCCCGGCCCGCAAGAAGCTGCAGTTCGTGGTGCACGATTTCGAGCCGGGCTTCGACACGTACACGGAGAAGCCGGGCTACACCTGGCCCGCGGATCTCGCCTTCTCGGAGGTCGATCCCGGCCAGTACGCCGCCCTGGTGATCCCGGGCGGCCGGGCCCCCGAGTACCTGCGCAACGACCCGGAGCTCCGCAAGATCCTCAAGTCCTTCTTCGACTCGGACAAGCCGGTGGCCCAGATCTGCCACGGCCCGCTCCTCACCGCCGCCATCGGCGGCCTCAGCGGCCGCAGGGTCACGGCGTACCCCGCCCTTGAGATGGACATGCAGACGGCGGGCGCGACCTACCAGGACGCGGAGGTGGTGGTGGACGGCACGCTGGTCTCGTCCCGTGCGTGGCCGGACCACTCGGGCTGGATGCGGGAGTTCCTCACGGTCCTGCGCGCGAAGGCCCCGGTGACATAACCGGACCAACACGCTCCGCATAGGTATACGGAGCCGACGCCGCCGCGCCACACATCGGTATGCGGATCCTCACGCATACCGATGCCGGAACACCCACCCGACGGGCAGGCTCTCTCCTGCGTCACCACTCGGGGCGAGGGCCACCACTGTCATGGCACCCCGCGCCCCGGTGACAGACCCCAGCAGGGGCCTGCCCTTGTCGGCGAGGGCAGGCCCCACCCCGGCCCCGGACCCCGGCCGGGAGAGAGCCCCCACCGGGCGGCAGCCGCGCGCGAAACGGAGGGAACGCGGAAGCACCCACCGGGCCGCAGCCGCAGACGCGCCGGAGGGGCCGCGGGGGTATGTGCGCACGGAGCACCGAGCACACGCCGGCGCTCGGAAACACGTGGCGGGGCCGCAGGGATGGCGAGTACGTACATACCCCCGCGGCCCCGCCCCAAGGCACCCCACCCAGCTCCCACCCGCGCCGGACCCCGCACCAGACCCCCAGGCACCCCCGCCCTACGCGCCCCCCACCTCCACCGCCCCCGCAACCTCCGTACGCGACCCCACCCCCAACTTCGCCAAGATGTGCTCGACATGCGCATCCGCAGTCCGCTTGGAGATGACGAGCCGCTCGGCGATCTCCCGATTCGACAGCCCCTGCGCAACGAGCACGGCCACTTCCCGCTCCCGCCGAGTCAACGCATCACGCCCGACGCGACGCCCGGCCCCACCCCCAGACACCGCCCCAGAGGCCGCCCCGGACGCGACCCCCCGCCCAGGCGTATCCACATCCCCCCGCACCGCATCAAGAACCTGCCGCCCGGACAACCGCGCCCCCACCGCATGCCACCGATCGAACTGCTTGCCGCCCAACGCCTCCCGCACCGACTTCCGAGCCGCCTCCTGCTGCTCCAGGAGCGAGGGCAGCATCCCGATCGGATCCCCGCCCAACCGCCGCGCGTTCTCCGCGTACCCGAACAGCCAGGCGGCCCGTACCTGCCGCCCTTCGTGCGCCGCCGCCCACGCCAGCCCGTGGCAGCACATCGCGGCCACGAGGATCTCGTCGACCTCGCCCGCCGCCTCCATCCCCCGGCGCAGCGAGACGACCCCCGCCTCCCGCTCCCCCGCGAGCCACCGCACGAGCCCCTGCGCCATCAGCGTGGACCCGTAGACCTGCCTCTCCCCCGTGCCCTCCAGCAGGCTCAGCCCCTGCTCGCACAGTTCGAGCGCCCCGCCCGTGTCCCCGAGGACGGCCCGCAGCAGGGCGGCCTCGTACCCCATGACGACCAGGCCGAGCCGGTTGTCGCTGTCGACCATCCGCCGCCGCACGTCCACGAGCCGCTCAAGGCCTGCCGCGTCACCGCACAGCGCAGCAAGCCCATGGGCGTACGCCTCCGCGAACTGCGCGACCTGCTCGTCACCCGCCCGCTCCGCGGACTCCTGGGCCAGCGCCATCCGCTCGACGGCGGTCGCGAGATCCGCGGTCCAGACACCGAACGCACCGGTCGCCAGCAGCCCCCAGGCTCGCGCCGAACAGTCCTCGGGAACGCGCTCAAGACCCTTCTCGATCCAGTACCCGCCCTCCGAGAGCGTCCCGGAGGCCCGCCAGTGCGGCCAGAGCCTGGCGGCGAGCCGGAGCCCTTCCCGCGCCCGCCCGTCGGTCTCGTACGCGTACTCCAGAGCAGCCCGCAACCCGGCCATCTCCGCACGGACGGCACGGTGCAGCGCGGGCTGCGCGGCACCGAGCAACCCGTCCTCGAACCGCCGCCCGAGGTCCCGGTAATAGGCAAAGTGCCGCGCACGAAGCGCGACACCCCCGTCGCCCTCCACCGCACCGAGCCGTTCGGCCCCGTACTCCCGCAGCGTGTCGAGAAGCCGGTACCGGCTCCCCGACTCGCCGAGCCGCTGCACCACGGACTTGTCGACGAGCCCGATGAGCTGCCCGAGGACCTCCCCCACGGGCAGGCTCTCGTCCCCGCAGACCTGCTCGGCCGCCGCCAGCTCGAAGGACCCGGCGAAGACGGACAGCCGCGCCCACAGCACCTGCTCGTCAGGGGTGCACAGGTCGTGCGACCAGTCAATGGCCGTACGCAGGGTCTGATGCCGCGACAGGGCAGTACGCCGCCCCCCGGTCAGCACCTGGAACCGATCGTCGAGCCGAGCCACCAGCTCCTCGATCGAAACGGCCCGCAACCGCACCGCGGCGAGCTCCAGAGCCAGGGGAATGCAGTCGAGCCGATGCACCAGCGCGGCCAGCCGCTCCCGGTTCGCGACGCCCACGCGGAACCCGGGCACGACGGCGGCGGCCCGCTGCGCGAACAGCTCCACCGCGTCGTCCGGCGCGAGCGGCGAGACGGGACAGCAGTGCTCCCCCGGCACGTCCAACGGCTGCCGACTGGTAGCGAGCACACACACGTCGGCGGCTTCGCGCAGCAGGATGTCGGAGAGCATCGCGCACGCGTCGACCAGATGCTCACAGGTGTCGAGCACGATGAGCAGCCGCCGCCCCTGCAGATGCGCGACCACCGCGTCGAGCGGCGCCATGCCCGACTGCTCGGGCAGTTCGAGGACCGCGGCCAGCGTCGCGGGAATCAGCTCCGGATCCCGCAGCGCGGACAGCTCGGCCAGCCACACCCCATCAGGAAACCGCTCCCCGAGCCCCGCGGCGGCCCGCAGCGCGGTGCGGCTCTTGCCCACCCCGCCCGGCCCCACCAACGTCACCAGCCGCGCGTACGCGAACGCCGCGCGCACCTGCGCCAGTTCATCCACCCGTCCGACGAACGAGGTCAACTCGGCAGGGAGTTGCCCACCCCGCCGCTGCCCGAAGCCGAAACCCATCGCGAAACCGCCCCCGTCACGTCGTCCCGCCAGGCCGAGCATCCCACCTCAGCGTACGCAGAACGGCGCGGAGCGTAAGCGGAAACCCCCGCAACCACCCTCAGGCGACGAGCCGTTCGGCCTGCTCGACGGCCTCATCGAGACTGTCGACGACGGGCACCCCGGCAAGCTCCAGACTCGCCCGACTGTGTGACCCCCCGGTGTACAGAACGGCCCGCGCCCCCACATGAGCAGCGGCAACGGCATCGTCAACGGCGTCCCCGATGACAACGACCCGCCCCACATCGAGAGGCTCGTCAAAGGCCTCCAGGTGCCGCACCATCCGCTCGGCCTTACCGGCGTGCGACGTGTCGGTCCGCCCGTCGATCCGTACGAAGTGCTCGTGGATCCCGTGCCTGCGCACGATCGGAATCAGCCGCTCGTGCGGGGCGAGCGACAGCAACGACTGCGTACGCCCGTCGGCCCGCCGCGCGGCCAACAGCTCGGACGCCCCCTCGGCCAGCCCGCAGGCCTCCGCACGCGCCCAGTAGTGCTTGTGGAAGACGGTGTCCATGACCTGCCACTCGGCATCGGTGGGCAGCCGCCCCATCAGCCGCTCATAGAACCGAGGAATCGGCACGCAGTACAGATCGCGATACCGCTCCAACGTGATCGCCTCGAGCCCGAGCTCCGCAAAGGAGGCGTTGGTCGCCTCGATCACCGCATGAATGTCATGCAGCAAGGTCCCGTTCCAGTCCCACACGATATGCGCCCCGCGCAGCAGCTTCCCCATCCCAAAAACCTACCCGCCCCCACCCCCGGACCGACATCCACGCAGGCGCAAGCGAGCCGGGAGGGACCACGGCCACAGGCACAACACCCACCGACCCGCAGCCGCGTACGAAACGGGAGGGGACGTGGGGGTATGTGCGCACGGAGCACCGAGCCGACCCTGACGGCAAGAGGCTCATCAGGCGCGGCGCAGGGATAGCGAGTACGCACATACCCCCACGGCCCCGCACCCACAACCGAACCCCAGGCGCAGACGCCCACCGCCCCGCAGCCGCAAACGCCCCGCACCCACAACCGAACCCCAAGCGCACACCGCCCAAGGCGCCCCCGCCAGACCCCTCAGCGCCCGATCAACCCAGGAATCTCCTGCGTCGCAAACCACAACAGCTCATGATCCTCAACCCCGTCCACCACGAACCGCGCATCATCGTCTCCCTGATCCGCCGCCCCCAGCACCGAAGCCGCCGCCGCCACGTCCCCCTCCGCGTCCCCGGAGTCCACATGCACGGCCGCCGCCTTGGCCAACGGCAGCGCCTCGGCGATCCGCACCTCCCCGAGCGCCCCCCGATCGAGCCCCCGGTCGGGGTCGGCCACAGCCGCCCCGTCCGGCACGTCGGCCGCGACGACCACCCGCAGCCGCGCCGCCCCGGGATCCCCCGCGACCAGCCGCAACGACGCCGCCGCCGCCCGGTTCAACGCCGCGTACTCGAGCTCCTCGATGTCGTCCGAGACGTACCACTCCCGCAGGGCGGGGGTCACGGCATAGGCGACCAGCGGCCCTGGCCCCAGCTCCCCGGCCTCGTACGCCTCGGCGAGCCGGGGCAGGGTCAGAGGAACGTAGACGCGCATGGCTGACCACTTTCGTCCGTGTCCGCACGCGGGCGGACCTAGGGGCCTGGAAGACCTCCAGGATACGTGCGGGAGTCCCCCATCGAGCTCCCCGCACACCCCTCCCAGCCGTCAACCAACGCCCCGACCTTCACCCACCCCGCCCCCGAGCCCCCAACGCCTCCAGCCCCCCGCACCCCCCCAGATAGGTGAACCCCCACCCCACCCCGACCACCCCTCCCCGCCCCTTGCCGCCCCACCTCTCGCCCCCGTACAAGATCCCTCAACGAAAAGTTACTCCCCGGTACCAGCGAGAGGCCCCCCATGCGCAAGGTGATGACAAGGCCCCGCCCCCGCCCGACCACAACCCGCCCACCCACAGGCCGCCCACCCACCCGAACTGACCACCGCCGCCCACACCCCACAAACCGACCCCCCACCCCTACTGCCACTGCCACTGCCACCCGCACGATCCCCGCCCAACCACCCCCACACCCCACAGAGATCTTCGCGGAACGCCTCGTCCTGGTCCTCAGCGGCCAGCGCCCGATGCACTGGGTGGCCCGCCACATCGCCAATACGGCGTTCGACGAGCTGGCCCGCCTGGCGGAGCTGAGGCCGCTCTGCACGGACGGCCACCGCCCCACGATCCACCGGATCGGCCACTACCAGCCGCACCCCGAGACGTACGAGGTATTCGCCCGCATCGCAACGGGCCCGAGGCTGCGGGCGCTGGCGTTCCGCCTGACGCTGGGAACGGACCGCAGATGGCGCTGCACAGCAGTAGAGACAGAACCCCGCCCGTAACAGCCCCCACACCCACCCCAACCCAGGCCCTCACCCCAGGCCCCCAACCCGCCCCCCAACAACGCCAAAGGGGCCGGGCAAAAGCCCGACCCCTCAGCTCACGTGGCCCACATCGCTCAAGTAACAGCGACAGCGCCCCCGCTACTTCTTACGACGCCGCCCACCCTTCTGAGCCTTGCGCCGCTCCGCACGAGTCATCCCGTCCGACTCGGACCGCGCCTCCGCACCGTCCGTGACGAAGTCGCCCTCGTCGACCCCGCCCTCGGCGTTCGGCGCCTGGAAGTGCAGCCGGTCGGGCCGCTGCGGAGCCTCGAGCCCCTTGGCGTGAATCTCCGGCCGAGCGGCCCCGGCCGGCACCGCGTCCTGCGCGCCGTCCTTCGCCAGCGACGGAGCCGCGTCATCGACGGGAACTTCCTCGACCTGCTGCTCGACCTGGACCTCCAGGTTGAACAGGTAGCCGACGGACTCTTCCTTGATGCCGTCCATCATGGCGTTGAACATGTCGAAGCCCTCGCGCTGGTACTCGACCAGCGGGTCCTTCTGCGCCATGGCACGGAGGCCGATGCCCTCCTGGAGGTAGTCCATCTCGTAGAGGTGCTCACGCCACTTGCGGTCCAGGACCGAGAGGACGACGCGCCGCTCCAGCTCACGCATGATGTCGGAGCCGAGCTGCGCCTCACGCGCCCCGTACTGCTCGTGGATGTCTTCCTTGATGGACTCGGAGATGAACTCGGCGGTGAGGCCCGCGCGGTCGCCCGCGTCCTCCTCGAGCTCCTCCACGGTGACCTTGACGGGGTAGAGCTGCTTGAACGCGCCCCACAGCCGGTCCAGGTCCCATTCCTCGGCGAAGCCCTCGGCGGTCTCCGCGGAGATGTACGCGTCGATGGTGTCGTCCATGAAGTGCGTGATCTGGTCCTGCAGATCCTCGCCCTCCAGGACGCGGCGGCGCTCGCCGTAGATGACCTCGCGCTGCCGGTTGAGGACCTCGTCGTACTTGAGGACGTTCTTACGCGTCTCGAAGTTCTGCTGCTCGACCTGCGACTGGGCGGACGCGATCGCGCGGGTGACCATCTTGTTCTCGATCGGCACGTCGTCCGGCACGTTGGCCATGGACATCACGCGCTCGACCATCTGGGCCTTGAACAGGCGCATCAGGTCGTCGCCGAGCGACAGGTAGAACCGCGACTCGCCGGGGTCGCCCTGACGTCCGGAACGACCGCGCAGCTGGTTGTCGATGCGGCGCGACTCGTGCCGCTCCGTGCCCAGCACGTAAAGCCCGCCGAGGTCCTTGACCTCCTCGAACTCCGCCTTGACGGCGCGCTCGGCCTTCTCCATGGCGGCGGGCAGCGCCGCGGCCCACTCCTCGACGTGCTCGACGGGGTCGAGGCCGCGCTGGCGCAGCTCCGCCTCGGCGAGGTCGTCGGGGTTGCCGCCGAGCTTGATGTCGGTGCCTCGTCCGGCCATGTTCGTGGCGACGGTGACGGCGCCCTTGCGACCAGCCTGGGCGATGATCGGCGCCTCACGGTCGTGCTGCTTCGCGTTCAGCACTTCGTGCTGGACACCGCGCTTGGAGAGCTGCTGCGAGAGGTACTCCGACTTCTCGACGGAGGTGGTGCCGACCAGGATCGGCTGCCCCTTCTCGTGCTTCTCCGCGATGTCGTCGACGACGGCGGCGAACTTCGCGACCTCGGTGCGGTAGATCAGGTCGGACTGGTCCGCGCGGACCATCGGCCGGTTCGTCGGGATCGGCACGACGCCCAGCTTGTAGATCTGGTGGAACTCGGCGGCCTCGGTCATCGCCGTACCGGTCATGCCGGAGAGGCCGCTGTCGTAACCGTCGCGCTTGTAGAGGCGGAAGAAGTTCTGGAGGGTGATGGTCGCAAGGGTCTGGTTCTCGTCCTTGATGTCCACCCCTTCCTTCGCCTCGATCGCCTGGTGCATGCCCTCGTTGTAGCGGCGACCGGCGAGGATACGGCCGGTGTGCTCGTCGACGATCATGACTTCGCCGTCGATGACGACGTAGTCCTTGTCCTTCTTGAAGAGTTCCTTGGCCTTGATGGCGTTGTTGAGGTAACCCACCAGAGGCGTGTTCACCGACTCGTACAGATTGTCGATGCCGAGCCAGTCCTCGACCTTGGCGACGCCGGGCTCGTGGATGGCGACGGTGCGCTTCTTCTCGTCGACCTCGTAGTCCCCGGTCTCCTCGATGCCCTTCAGCTGGTTGCCGGGCTCACCCTTGGTGAGGCGGGTGACCAGCTTGGCGAAGTCGCCGTACCACTTGGTGGCCTGGTCGGCGGGGCCGGAGATGATCAGGGGCGTACGGGCCTCGTCGACGAGGATCGAGTCGACCTCGTCGACGATCGCGAAGTTGTGACCGCGCTGGACGAGCTCGTCCTGCGACCAGGCCATGTTGTCGCGGAGGTAGTCGAAGCCGAACTCGTTGTTCGTGCCGTACGTGATGTCGCAGCTGTACTGCTCGCGACGCTGGGCCGGGGTCATGTTGGCCAGGATGCAGCCGACCTTGAGGCCCAGGAACTTGTGGACGCGGCCCATCATCTCGGAGTCGCGCTCGGCCAGATAGTCATTGACCGTGATGAGGTGGACGCCCTTGCCGGACAGGGCGTTCAGGTACGCGGGCAGGGTGCCTACGAGGGTCTTGCCCTCGCCGGTCTTCATCTCCGCGACATAGCCCATGTGCAGCGCGGCGCCGCCCATCATCTGGACGTCGTAGTGGCGCTGGCCCAGGACGCGCTTGGCGGCCTCACGGACCGTCGCGAAGGCCTCGGGCAGGAGGTCGTCGAGCGTCTCGCCGTCGGCGTAACGCTCCTTGTACTCCTGGGTCAGCGCGCGCAGCTCGGCGTCGGAGAGGCTGACGAAGTCCTCTTCGATGGAGTTGACCTGGTCCGCGATGCGGTGCAGCTTGCGCAGGATCTTGCCTTCGCCTGCACGCATGATCTTCGAGAGGACGGACACGGGGGTTGGTCTCCTTGCCGGTCGGGCCTGGCATGGTCGGTTTTACTCGTCGGGCAACGGCCATCGTATGCGAGGACCGGGCCGCGCCGGGAGGTGTGCCATGAGGTCAACGGACGAGGAGCGCCGAAGGTGCCGGGTTGGGCCCATGAGTGCGTCGTGAGAGGTGATCACGAAAGCCGGTAAAACGCTGGATCCGAGGGCTCCGTCCCAGCAGAATCGTTTGATGGAGCCCGTCACTCTCACCACCGAACGTCTGTTCCTCCGCGCCTTCGCGCCCGAGGACACGGACGAGACCTACGCGGCCTGCCAGGACCCCGAGATCCAGCGCTGGACGACCATCCCGTCGCCGTACACGCGCGTGGACGCCGAGACCTTCATCAACCGCATCGTCCCGGACGAATGGCGCAACGACGTGGAGTACACCTTCGCCGTGCGCCCCCGGGAGGGCGGCCCGCTGCTCGCCGCGGCCAGCCTGCACCACCCGCGCTCGGGCACCTGGGAGGTCGGCTACTGGACGGCCGAGGAGCACCGGGGCCGCGGCTATATGACGGAGACCGTGCTCGGCCTGGCCCGCTGGGCGTTCACGGACCTGCGCTGCACCCGCCTGGAGTGGCGCGCGGAAGTCGGCAACACCGGATCGCGGGCGGTCGTGGAGAGGGCCGGATTCACCGTGGAGGGCGTCCACCGCGCGGGCCTGCTCAACAAGGGCACGCTCCGTGACTGCTGGGTCGGCGCACTGCTCCCCTCGGACATCGGAGTGCCGTCGCCGCACCCTTATCTGCCCGCGAAGGTGTGAGGAACGGGCGTGAGGGGCCAAGGAACTCGTGAGTGACCGACCGTCAGCGCTGTCAGCGCTGTCAGTGGCTCCCCCTATCGTTCGGACCATGACGAGCCTGCCGAGTCCCGCCCTCGACCTCTCCGCCGACGAGGCCCGCCGCATCGCCCTGCGCGCGCAGGGCTTCCTGGGAGCGCCCGACCGCAGGTCCGGTGTGCGGGGCGTCCTGCGCCACCTCGGCGCGGTCCAGCTCGACACGATCTCGGTCCTCGCCCGCTCCCACGAACTGATTCCGTACGCACGGCTGGGCGCCGTGGCCCGCGACACCGTCGAGGCGGCGTACTGGACGCAGACCCACGCCTTCGAGTACTGGTCGCACGCCGCGTGCATCCTCCCCATCGAGGAGTGGCCGCACTTCGCCTTCCGCCGCCGTGCCTACCGCAGCCGCCCCCACTGGCACCACGACCTGCCCGCGGGCGCGTACGACCAGGTGATCAAACAGCTGCGCGCGGAAGGCCCGCTCACCGCGACGGAGCTGGGCGGCGCGAAGAACAAGGGCGAGTGGTGGGACTGGTCCGAGTCGAAGATCGCCGTCGAGCGGGCGCTGATGCACGGCGAGGTGGTGTGCACGGAGCGCCGCTCCTGGAAGCGGGTGTACGACCTGGCGGAGCGCGCCATCCCGGAAGCACTGCGCCACGACGACCTGGACGACGCGGAGTGCCTGCGCCGTCTGGTCCGCCTGGCGGGCGAGGCGCTGGGCGTCGGCACCCGCTCGGACATCGCGGACTACCACCGCCTCAAGGGCGAGCAGTTCGACGCGGTGGTCGCGGAGTCGGGTCTGGTGCCGGTGACGGTGCAGGGCTGGGACAAGCCCGCCTGGGCGGACCCGAAGGCCCTGGAGACGAAGCCCCGCGGGCGGCACCGCACGACGCTCCTGTCCCCGTTCGACTCGCTGATCTGGGAGCGGGCGCGCACGGAGCGGATCTTCGGCTTCACCCACCGCCTCGAGGCGTACGTGCCCAAGCCGAAGCGGATCCACGGCTATTTCGCGATGCCGCTGCTCTCCGGCGGCAGGCTCCTCGGCCGGGTAGACCCCGCGCGCGAGGGCAGCACGCTGGTGGCCAGGCAGGTTTCGCTGGACTCCCCGAAGGCGGTCGCACCGATGGCTCAGGCGCTGCGCGAAGCGGCGTCCTGGGTGGGCTGCGACTCCGTACGGGTGGAGGGGATGGACCGCCCCGAGCTGACGGCCGACCTGGTGCGGGCCCTCACCTGATCTCCAGGATCTTCTCCCGCATCGCGTAGACCACGGCTTCCATCCTGGAGTGCAGCTGGAGCTTCTCCAGGATGTTGCGCACGTGGTTCTTCACGGTGTTCTCGGAGATGAACAACTCCTTGGCGATGTCGCGGTTGTTCATCCCGGTGGCGACCAGCTTCAGCACTTCGAGCTCCCGGTCGGTCAGCCGGGGCGCGGGGACGAGCCGCCGCTCGTCCGTGCGCTGGATCATCGACTTGAACTCGGTGAGCAGCTTGGACGCCATCGAGGGGCTGATCTGCGACTGCCCGTCGGCCACCGCGCGGATCGCCGTGGCCACCTCGTCCGTGGAGATCTCCTTGAGGAGATAGCCGGTGGCGCCCGCCTTGATCGCGTCGTAGAGGTCGGCCTCCTCGTCGCTGATCGTCAGCATGATGATCTTCGCGCTCGGCGCCACCTCCTTGATGGAGGTGCACGCCTCGATGCCGCCGCGCTTCGGCATGCGTACGTCCATGAGCACGATGTCGGGCAGCAGATCGGCGGCCTTGTCCACCGCCTCGGCGCCGTCGCCCGCCTCGCCGACCACCTGGATGTCCTCCTCGGCGGCGAGGACGATCTCCAGGCCCCGGCGGAAGAGGGCGTGGTCATCCACCACAAGGACCCTGATGGGCTCCTTGCGTGGGGCGCCCGCATCCGTGCCGATGCCGATGCCGTCGCCGGCACCCTCGTGACGCATCGGTCCGAAGCTGTCCGCCATCGTTCCTCCCCCATGAAGGCCCGCGGCCTGTTGTGCCTCTGCTGCGCCAACGCCAGGCTGCAGCACACCGGTTGACCGGCCCGCCCATGATTTCATGCCCGGCGCCGGTGCGGTGCGCGCACCCGGCGCACGGTGGTGCCCCTGGGGGCGCACAGGCGCTCCAGGGGCACCACCACGGCTGTCACAGGGGGCGACGGTCAGCCGCCGAGGGCCCCGCCTCCGCCACCCGTCTCGGCCTTGGCGACCATCGGGTCGGTGTTCAGGCGGATGACGCCGTAGTCGTATGCGTGCCGTCGGTAGACGACGCTGGGTTCCTTGGACTCGGAGTCGACGAACAAGTAGAAGTCGTGTCCGACCAGTTCCATCTCGTAGAGCGCCTGGTCGAGCGACATGGGTGCCGCGACGTGTGTCTTCTCCCGGACCACGAGCGGGCCTTCGCCCTGGATCTCGAGGGAGCCGATCTTCTTGACCGGCACGCCGTCCGGCTCTTCCTCGCGTGCGATGGTGCCGTCCCCGTTGAAGGACGCCGCTTCCGGGACCCTCTCGGTGACCTCGGCGGCCGAAAGCCTGCCGTTGCCCCGCCGGTTGTGGCGCTTCTCGTGCTGCTTGCGCAGTCGTGCGTCGAGCTTGGCGGTGGCCAGGTCGAGCGCCGCGTAGGGATCGGCTGCCGAGGCCTCCGCGCGAATCACGGGACCGCGCCCGCGGACGGTGATCTCCACGCGGTCGGAACGGTCGGCCTGACGCGGGTTGGTTTCCTTGGACACCTCGACGTCGAGGCTGATCACCTTGCCGTCGAGCTTCTGGATCTTGTCCAGCTTCAGCTTCTCGGCCACGTGCTTGCGGAACCGCTCGGGCACCTCGGTCTTGCGGCCCTTGACGACGATGTCCACGCAGAACTCCGTTCCCGGATTGCTCCGCTTCGGCCGCGGAGCATCTCCCTTTTGCACCAGGCTCCGGTGACTGCCGGAGCCTCGGACTCGGTGACTTCCACCTCCTCCTCCCCCGTGGGCGAGATCTCCACCCCACCGGCCCGGGTGATTGCGGAAAAACCCGCGGACCGGCATTCCGATATACGAGGTCCGGCGTCCGCCATTCCTCATACAACCGAACATATCTCGCCTGAGTGGATGTCGTCACCCTCTACTGCCGCGTACCTCCATTCAGGTGTATCCACCCTCTCACTACCTGCAACGATGCAAGTTCTCAATCAGTTCCGGTTTATTTCGAAAGAATCCGGAGGTGCGGCGACAACGGCCGCACCGATCACTTTCCCGCAGCCGGAAACAGACCCTCGTGCGACCCCGGATACCGGGTCCCGCAAGGCCTCCGCCACCCTGTTCTTTTCCGTGTGTACGGCACGTAATGCACGGGTCGCCTCCGCCAAAGAGGCGCCGGTGGTCATGAGGTCGTCCACGACCACGACTCGGCCATCACCTCCCAGCAACCGTCCGCCGCCTGCGGTCACCTCCAGGGCGCCCGCCACATTGGCCCGCCGCTGCCGGGAGTCGAGCCCCGACTGGTCGGCCACCGCGCGCCGTTGACGCAGCACCGCGAGCACGCGCGCCGGGATTCCCGCCCGCCGCAGCTCACCCGCCGCGGCGAAGGCGATCCGTCGCGCCGGATCGTGCCCGCGGGCCCGCACAGCGGCCCGCGACGAGGGCACAGGCACGAGCGACACCGGCATCACACGCCCCTGTGGGCCATCCTGTGTGCCGCCTACCCCACTTCGCGCCCCCGTATCACCCCGAGCCCCGGATTCGCCCCGCAGAACGGCACACACGGCTCCGGCCAGCGCCACGCCGAGCGGCCCGGCGAGCCCCAGGGCGCCACGCTCCTTGTGCGCGAGCAGCACGGCCCGAGCCGCGTCCTCGTACGACACGGCGGCGAGCACGACGGGCAGCCCGGGCGGCTCCGGCTCCGGTCGCACCCGGCGCGGCACGGCCCCACACAGGGCGGCACGGCACTCGTCGCAGAGCGCCGTGCGAGGCCTCCCGCAGCCTCCGCACTCGGTCGGCAACACCAGGTCGGTGAGGTCCTGCCACCACCCCCGCATGTCCCCACTGTGCCAAGGGCGGGACGGCGCGGCCACCCCTGTGGACAACTGCCTGTGGACAACTCCCTGCCGCCTGAGGACGGCCACCCGGGGCAGCCGTCAGGCGGGGCGGCAGCCGCCCGGTGCCACCGCCGCATCGCCCCGCAGGGCCACCCTGCGACACCCCAGGGCCGCCCCGGGCTCACCCCGGATAGACCGGCGCCAGCCCTTCCTTCACGACCGTCTGCCACTGCGACCCCGTCGGCAGCCGCACGATCCCGTCGTCCGAGTGCGCCACCAACGGCTGCCGCTCGTCCTCGGACGCCGCGACCTCCTGGACGCCGGTCAGGCCCGGCAGCGCGGTGCGGGGAAGCACCGACCCGTCGCACTGGACGTACCGGATCTGCTGGACCCCGCCGGTCTCCCTGCCGACCACCACGAGGCGGCTGCCGCCCGCCCACGACATGGCCGTGACCTCTTCCATCTGCGGCGCCGCGGGGGTCGGGTCGAGGACGGAGATCTCGGGCTTCTCCCCCTTGCGGGTGTCCCGGTCGGCGCGGCCGATCCACAGGGACTTCTTGCCGTCCTTCTCCACGAGGAGGGCGATGCGCACGCCGTCGGCCGACACCCGCACCTCCCGGATGCGCCCGTCCAGAGCGGGCACCTCGACCTCGACCGGCTCGCCCGAGCCCTGTTCGAGCCAGAGCAGCCGCGACCGCTTCGGATCCCGGTCGGCCACCCACAGGTTGCCCCTGCCGTCCCAACTGGGCGTGGAAAGGCGGTCCTTCTCCGACTTGGCCTTGCTGCGCACCTTCGCCTTGCCGAGCGTCCCGTCCGAGAGCAGCGAGCCCGTGTACAGCGTCTTGCCGTCGAGGGACACCCCGGCCGCGCGCTGCTCGTCACGCGAGACCGCGGCCGAGCGCAGCGGCTGGTCACCGGTGCCGAGGACGCCCGCCACCGGCTCGGGGTCGACCGAGCCCCCTGCGTTGGCCGACATCCGCACCAGCCGGTGCTTCTCGTCGACGAAGTACTGGTAGCCGGGGCGGTCCGTGCTCGGGTGTGACGCGACGGTCTCGGCACGCTCCTGACTCAGCACACAGAGCATCGAGCCGTTGGAACGCTGCAGCGTCACCTGCTCGACCCCCGAAGGCGTCAGGTCCTGCAAGGTGAAGAGCAGTTGCGCCGCCATCTCCTTGCACTTCGTCTGCCCGGTGCCGTCGGACCGGCTGTTCAGCTGCACCGTCAACCTGTTCTGGTCGTCCAGCGTCAGCGATTTACCGGGGTCCTTGAGCTCCGTACCGCTGCGGAAACTCGAGAGCACCACCGGCCGGAGCCAGTTGGTCGGCCCCTCCAGCAGCGTCTTCACCGTCTGCGTCAACGGGTCGATCCGCTGGCGGATGTACACGGGGTCCGCGACGAGCCCCGTCCGGCCGTTCACACCCGCGCCGGTGGGCCCTGCGAAGTAGTACTTGTTGACGGACCGGTAGATCCGCTGGAAGTCCGATTCCCCGAGCACCACGCCCGGCGGCGGCTTGTCGATCCGCCACTCGTTCCCGCCCGGCCCGCCGTCCTGGCTCAGGTGCACGGACTGGGTGTAGGACGCGTCCTCGGGGCGGTACGCGTGCTGTGCGTCCACCCTCGCGACCTGTCGGCCGGTCAAGGAGTAGCGGCGGCTGCCGTCACCGTCGTTGCCCGCGTTGCCCGCGTCCGTGTTCGGGCCGTCGGCGAGCACCGTCGTGGACTCCTCCGGATCCCACTCCCGCGACGCCTTCTTGGTCAGATACTTGCGCGCCATCGCGAACTGCGGGTCATCACTGGTCAGCGCCTCCAGGAAGCCCTGCACGATCTCCACGGGCCGGGCGCCCTCGCGCGGCGGCATCGCGTAGACGCGGACCTGCGACTGCGAGTCCGGCCGCTGCGAGGCGTCGACGGACTTCAGGTTCCCGCTGTCCGGCATCGAGGCGCAGCCGGCCAGGAGCGCCCCGCAGCTGCCCAGCAGCAGTCCGGTGCGCAGCAGGCCCCTGCGGCCCGCACGGCGGCCGCGCCCGACGTGGTCAGCGCCCACGAGTGTTCTCCTCTTCCGTCGCACCCGGCTCGCCCGTCGGCTCGTCGTCCAGCGGCCGACGCGGCACGACCCTCGACCCGTTGCCGGGCAGCGCCGTCGGGTCCACGGGCCCTGCCTGGAGGAGCCGCGGCGGTATCGGCCCCTTCGCGGGCACGGGCGGCTGCACCCGCTCGGACGCCAGCGCGGACGGCTGCGCGGGAACCGTGGCCAGCTTGTTCGCGCCCTCGATGGGCAGCCCGGCGTCGTTCAGACCCCGGCGCCTGCGCGAGTCGTCGGGCTCCAGCGGTATCGGCGAACCCCGCAGCGGCTCGTCCGCCGTCCTCGGCAGCGTGAGCCGGAACTGCGAGCCGCCGCCCGGCTCGCCCCATGCCTGCAGCCAGCCGCCGTGCAGTCGCGCGTCCTCCAGGGCGATGGACAGTCCGAGCCCCGTACCACCGGTGGTACGGGCGCGTGCCGGATCCGCCCGCCAGAAGCGGCTGAACACCCGGGTCGCCTCGCCGGGCTTGAGACCCACTCCGTAGTCCCGCACCGCGACGGCGACCGCGCCGCCCGCGGCGGCGAGCCGCACCACCACGTCCTTGCCCTCGCCGTGCTCCACGGCGTTGACGACGAGATTGCGCAGCACCCGCTCCACACGCCGCGCGTCGGCCTCCGCGACCACGGGCTGCTGGTCCCCCACGACCCGTATGTGCGTGCCCTTGCGCTCGGCGAGCAGCTCCGCACCGCCGACGACCCTGCGGACGACCTCACGGAGGTCTATCGGCTCGGCCTCCAGCGCGGCCGCCCCCGCGTCGAACCTGCTGATCTCCAGCAGATCGGCGAGCAGCGACTCGAAGCGGTCCAGCTGATCGGCGAGCAGCTCCGCCGACCGCGCGGTCACCGGATCGAAGTCCACCCGCGCCTCGTGAATGACATCGGCAGCCATCCGGACCGTCGTCAGCGGCGTCCGCAGCTCATGCGATACGTCGGACACGAACCGTCGCTGCATCCGCGACAGCTCCTCCAGCTGCTGGATCTTCAGCTGCAGGTTCTGCGCCATCTTGTTGAAGGCCTCACCGAGCCGCGCGATGTCGTCCTCTCCGGTGACCTTCATACGTTCCTGAAGGCGCCCGGCGGAGAGCCGCTCGGCGATGCCCGCGGCCATCCGGACCGGCGTGACGACCTGGCGCACCACCAGCCAGGCAATGGCCCCGAGGAGCACCACGACGAAGAGTCCGGCGGTCGCCAGCGTCGTCCTGACCAGGTTCAGCGACTCCTCCTCCTGCGTCAGCGGGAAGAGGTAGTACAGCTGGTAGGGATCGCCGTTGAGGTCGTTGAGCCGCTTGCCGATCACCAGCCCCGACTGCGGCTCCCGGCCGTCGTCGTAGATGATCCGCGTATTGGCCTGATAGACGCCCGTGCCGTTGTCGACCTGGCGGCGCAGCTCCTCCGGCACGCTCAGGATCGGCTCCACGCCGCCCGAGGCACGCGAGCCCCGCACGCTCCCGGAGTCACCCGCGGAGGTGGGGCTCAGCGTTACAACGGCGAACGCGTTCTGACCGCCGCTGGAGAGCTGCTCGACGAGGTCGGACATCCACACGGCGGCATTGCGCCCGTCGGCGGTGCTGCCGTCCTGGCCCTGGCCCTGTCCCGCACTCTGCCGCGCGGCGTTGACACTGTCCTGCGCCGCCCTGAAGCCACCGTCTGCCTGGCTCTGCGACGCCTTCACCTTGGCCTTGAGCAGGCCGTTGTTCACCGAGCTCATGACGGCGAACCCGAGCATGAGAACCACGCCGAGCGACATCAGCAGGGTCGTCGCGACGACCTTCAGCTGGATGTTGCGCCGCCACAGCCGCACTGCGGGCAGCAGCGGGCGGCGCACCCAGCGCACGAAGAGCCGGAGCACAGGACTGCCCTGCACTCCGCCCTGCAGCAGCAGCCCGCCGTCGACGAGCCGCCCGAACCCGGACGAGCGCCGCCCCGGTCCAGTCCGCCCCGAACGAGCCCCCGGACCCCCGGGCGCCGAGGGGGAACTGTCCCGGGACACGTCAGCTCGGTCCGGCCTTGTAACCGACACCACGGACGGTCACCACGATCTCCGGCCGCTCCGGGTCCCGCTCGACCTTCGACCGCAGCCGCTGGACGTGCACGTTCACCAGCCGGGTGTCCGCCGCGTGCCGGTAGCCCCAGACCTGCTCGAGCAGCACCTCACGCGTGAACACCTGCCACGGCTTGCGGGCCAGCGCGACCAGCAGGTCGAACTCCAGCGGCGTCAGCGCGATCGACTGCCCGTCCCGCTTCACGGAGTGCCCCGCCACGTCGATGACCAGGTCACCTATGGCCAGCTGCTCCGGAGCGGGCTCCTCCGACCTCCGCAGCCGCGCCCGGATCCGGGCCACGAGCTCCTTCGGCTTGAACGGCTTGACGATGTAGTCGTCGGCCCCCGACTCCAGACCGACCACCACGTCAACGGTGTCGCTCTTGGCCGTGAGCATCACGATCGGCACTCCGGACTCCGCCCTGATCAGGCGGCACACCTCGATGCCGTCGCGCCCCGGCAGCATCAAGTCGAGCAGCACAAGATCAGGCTTGGCCTCCCGAAAAGCGGCCAGCGCCTTGTCGCCATCAGCAACGAACGACGGCTCAAAACCTTCACCACGCAGCACAATCCCGAGCATCTCGGCCAGTGCGGTGTCGTCGTCGACGACAAGGACTCGTCCCTTCATGCCTGACATCATCCCATTAGCTAATCGTTACCTGGCGTGACCTGGCACACAGCTCGGCAAGGCCCTCTGCTGTCACAGGTGACAGAACGCCCTCTTCCGTGACGATCGCCGTCACCAACTCGGGTGGTGTCACGTCGAAGGCAGGGTTGTACGCCTGTGTCCCCAGGGGTGCCACCGGTATCCCGCCTCCCGCTTCCATCCCGATCACCGGCGCATACAGCGCTGTGACCTCCGTCACTTCATGCCCACCCCGCTGCTCCACCTCGATGGCCGCTCCGTCCGGCGTGCCCCGGTCCACCGTCGTCACCGGCGCCACCACGATGAACGGCACGTGGTGATAGCGGGCCAGCACGGCGAGCGGATAGCTCCCCACCTTGTTCGCCACCGAACCGTCGGCCGCGATGCGGTCGGCACCGATCAGCACGGCATCCACCTCACCCGCCGCGAACAGCGAACCCGCCGCGTTGTCCGTAAGCAAGGTGTACGCCATTCCGCTCCGCGCCGCCTCGTAAGCGGTGAGCCTGGCCCCCTGCAGCAGCGGCCTCGTCTCGTCCACCCACAGCCTCCGCAGCCTCCCCTCCCGGTGCGCCTTGAGCGCCACCGCGAACGCCGTGCCCTCCCCTCCGGAGACCAGCGCCCCCGTATTGCAGTGCGTCAGGATCCGGTGCCCGCCGCCGGGCAGCAGCTCGTCGAGGAGCGTCAGACCGTGCGCCGCCATCCTGGTGCTCGCCTCGGCGTCCTCCGCGTGCAGCGCCCGCGCCGTCTCGAGCGCGGCGCCCGCGGCCGCCCGGGCATCGGCGCCGCCCACCACCGCGGCGCGATACGCGGCCTGGGCCCGGCGCGCCCCGTAGGCCAGGTTGACCGCGGTGGGCCGCGCCCCCGCCAACGAGTCCGCCGCCTCGTCCACGTCGAAGCCCCGGGCCGCGGCGAGCGCGACGCCGTACGCCCCCGCGATGCCCAGGAGCGGTGCCCCTCGCACCGCGAGCCTGCGGATCGCGTCCACCAGGGCCGGTGCGTCGGTGCACACCAGCTCGATCTCCTCGCCCGGCAGCCTGGTCTGGTCGAGCAGGACCAGAACGGGGCCTTCGGGTGGGTCGTCCCAGCGGATCGCGGGGAGCTCGGTCGGCCGTTTGTCCTCGCTGGATTGCGCGTACTGATCAGCCATCCGCCCAGTCTGCCCCGTACCCGGCGGACAATTGAAGGTGTCCAGCCCCTACGGCGCCCGGTCACCTCGCGGGTACCCCGTGGCACGATGGCTGGCAACCTGCCGCCGCATCCGCGGACGGGCACCTTGAAGGAGCGACGATGAACGACACTCCGGGCTGGGCATCGCCCGGATCTGCCCCCTCCGACGGACCTGACTCCGGCAAGCCGGACGCCACAGGGCCCGCCGACGCCGAGACCGGCGACACCGGTCGGCAGAGCGGCCCGTCCAACAAGTGGTCCAAGGAGCAGCCGCCGCCCGCCCAGTGGTCCCCGCCCAGCGAGCAGGCCCCGGGCCAGGCACCGCCTCCGCCGCCCCCGCCGCCCGGTCAGGGCGGCGGCTGGGGCTGGGGCGGCAGACCTCCCGGCCCTGGTGGCCCCGGAGGCCCCGGCGCTCCGGGAGGCCCCGGCGGCTACCGCGGCTGGGGAGCCTGGCAGGGCCCGCCGCCCGCCGCCAAGCCCGGCGTCATCCCGCTCCGCCCGCTCGGCGTCGGCGAGATCCTCGACGGCGCGGTGTCGACCATGCGTGCCCACTGGCGCACGGTCCTCGGCATCTCCCTCACCGTGGCCGTGCTCACCGAGATCGTCGTCGTCCTCCTGCAGGGCCTCGTCCTCAACGAGTCCGTCGACACCGAGGCCCTCGACGACCCGAGTGCGACCGTCGGCGAACTGACCCGCGCCCTGGGCGACACCATGCTCAGCTCCGGCGTGGTCCTCCTGGTCACCCTGCTCGGCACGATCGTCGCGACGGCCCTGCTCACGATGGTCACCAGCCGCGCGGTGCTCGGTAAGTCGGTGACCATCTCGGAGGCCTGGCAGGACTCCCGCCCCCAGCTGGCCAAGCTGTTCGGTCTGACCCTGCTCATTCCGCTCATCGGGGTGGCCGTCGTCGGCGTCGGCATCCTGCCCGGACTGCTGATCGGGCTGGCGGGCGCGTCCGACGCCGGAGCCAGCCTCGCCGTCCTCGGCGGGCTCGGCGCGGCCGTCGCCGCCCTCTGGATCGTGGTCCGCCTCTCCCTCGCCTCCCCCGCCCTCATGCTGGAGAAGCAGGGCATCAAGAAGTCCCTCACCCGCTCCGCCAAGCTGGTCCGAGGCTCCTGGTGGCGGGTCTTCGGCATCCAGCTGCTCGCGGCGATCATCGCGAACGTCGTGGCGTCGATCATCGTCATCCCGTTCACGTTCATCGCGGGCGCGGTCAGCGGCGACGGCGTCACCGGCTTCCTCGACAGCACCGGTGAGCTCGGCTGGACGTTCCTGATCGTCAGCGGCGTCGGCTCGATCATCGGCTCCATGCTGACGTTCCCGATCACGGCCGGAGTCACCGTGCTCCTCTACATCGACCAGCGGATCCGCCGCGAGGCCCTCGACCTCGAACTCGCCCGCGCCGCCGGCCTCCCCGGCCACGCCCCCACCCCGCCCGGCGCCTCGGGGAGCTGATGCGGTGACCGCGGCGGGGGCAGTACTCAGAAGGCTCGGCGCGGCACCGCTCCTGCCGCGCACCGGCGACGAGCCACCGGTGACGATCCCGCGCGACCCCGCGCGGGAGGCCGCCGAACGCGAACTGTCCAAGCCGATGTACCACGAGAACGACCCCGGCCTCTTCCAGCGCGCCCTCGACCGCTTCTGGGGCTGGGTCGACGACCTGTTCTCCGCCGCCTCGGGGGCCACCCCGGGCGGCGGGCTCGGACTCCTGGTCATCGTGCTGGCCGTCCTGCTCCTGGCCGCCGCCCTGTGGTGGCGTCTCGGCACCCCCCACCGCGCCGCCACCTCGGCCCCGGCCCTCTTCGACGACCGCCCCCGCAGCGCGGCGGAACACCGCGCCGCCTCCGAGGCACACGCCGACCACGCCCAGTGGACCCAGGCCGTCCAGGAACGCATGCGTGCCGTCGTCCGCGCCCTGGAGGAACGCGCACTCCTCGACCCCCGCCCCGGCCGCACCGCCGACGAGGCCGCGGCGGAGGCGGGCCGCACCCTCCCCGCCCACACCGACCGACTCCGCTCCGCCGCCCACACGTTCGACGACGTGACATACGGCGGCCGGACCGCCGACGAAGCGGCATACGTCCGCCTCGCCGAGCTCGACCACGATCTGCAGAACACCAGACCGGTCCTGACCGGCGCCGCCCGCACCACACCGAGCAGCAGCTCCCAGGGGGACGCCGAATGACCGGCCCCACCCCCTCCACCGAGCCACGCCACCCTGCCGGGCCCACCGAGCCGACCGCCCCCACGGCCACGGAACAGCCCACCGCACCACCCCCCGCCTCAACCTCGCTCTCCCCCACACCCCGCCGGATCTGGACCCGCTCCCGAGGCATCGCCCTCGCCCTGGTCGTCCTCATCGCGACGGCCGTCGCCATCGCCGCGGTCCGCTCCGGCGCCCAGCACGGCCGCCTCGACCCCCGCTCCGCCGACGCCCACGGAAGCCGGGCCGTCGCCGAACTCCTCAACGACCGAGGCGTGTCCACCCGCGTGGTCACCAGCACCGAAGAGGCCCGCTCCGCGACCGGCCCCGACACGACCCTCCTCGTCGCCAACCCCGACGTGCTCACCGACCGCCAGCGCGCCCGCCTCCACGCCGCCACCGAGGACGCGGGCGGCCGCACCGTCCTCGTCACCCCGGGCACCCCGTCGATCGGCGACCTCGCCCCCGGCGTCACCGCGAGCGGCACGACCAGCACCGACTCCACGCTCTCCCCCGACTGCGCCCTGCCCGCCGCCCGCCGCGCGGGCCTCGCCGACATGGGCGGCATCCGCTACGACACCCTCGCGCCGGACGCCGAAGCCTGCTACCTCAGCGACGGCCTCCCCAGCCTCCTGCATCTCCCCGCCCCCCACGGAAAGGGCGACACCGTCGTCCTCGGCGCACCCGACATCCTCTACAACGACCGCCTCGACAAGCAGGGCAACGCCTCGCTCGCCCTGCAACTCCTCGGCTCCCGACCCCACTTGGTCTGGTACCTCCCCTCCCTCTCCGACGACCAGGCCGCCACCGAATCCGAACGCCGAGGATTCTTCGACCTGATCCCCTCCGGCTGGCGCTGGGGCACCCTGCAGCTCGCCATCGCCGCCGCACTCGCCGCCCTGTGGCGCGCCCGCCGCTTCGGCCCCCTCGTCGCCGAACGCCTCCCCGTCGCCATCCGCGCCTCGGAGGCCGTCGAGGGCCGCGCACGCCTCTACCGGAAGGTGAACGCCCGCGACCGCGCAGCCGCGGCCCTGCGTACCGCCGCGCGCACCCGCCTCGCCTCCCTTGTCGGCGTACCCCCCGCCCAGGCACACGCGCCCGAGACCCTGATCCCCGCGCTGTCCGCCCGCCTGCACACCCCCGGCCAAGACCTGCACCCCCTCCTCTTCGGGCCGCCCCCCGGCAACGACGCAGCACTCATCGCCCTCGCCGACCAACTCGACGCCCTCGAAAGAGAGGTACGCCACTCATGACGGACCCGACCACCGACACCGGGCCCACCGGAGATCCCCACAGCTCACGCGCTTCCCTCGAAGCCCTGCGCGCCGAGATCTCCAAGGCCGTGGTCGGCCAGGACCCCGCCGTCACGGGTCTCGTCGTCGCCCTCCTCTGCCGCGGCCATGTCCTACTAGAAGGAGTCCCTGGGGTAGCCAAAACGTTGCTCGTCCGCGCTCTCGCCGCGAGCCTCGAACTGGACACCAAGCGCGTCCAGTTCACTCCTGACCTGATGCCGAGCGACATCACGGGCTCCCTCGTCTACGACGCCCGCTCCACCGAGTTCTCCTTCCAGCCCGGCCCGGTCTTCACCAACCTCCTACTGGCCGACGAAATCAACCGCACCCCGCCGAAGACCCAGTCCTCGCTCCTCGAAGCGATGGAAGAACGCCAGGTCACCGTCGACGGCACCCCGCGCCCGCTCCCCGAGCCGTTCCTCGTCGCCGCCACCCAGAACCCGGTCGAGTACGAAGGCACGTACCCCCTCCCCGAAGCCCAACTGGACCGTTTCCTCCTCAAGCTGACGGTCCCGCTCCCCTCCCGCCAGGACGAGATCGACGTCCTCACCCGGCACGCGGAGGGCTTCAACCCCCGAGACCTGCGCGCCGCCGGAGTACGTCCCGTAGCGGGCGCCGCCGACCTGGAAGCCGCCCGCGCCGCCGTCGCCAAGACCTCCATCTCCCCCGAGATCACCGCGTACGTCGTGGACATCTGCCGCGCCACCCGGGAATCCCCGTCGCTCACCCTCGGCGTCTCCCCCCGAGGCGCCACGGCCCTGCTCTCCACGGCCCGCGCCTGGGCCTGGCTGACCGGCCGCGACTACGTCATCCCCGACGACGTGAAGGCCCTCGCCCTCCCCACCCTCCGCCACCGGATCCAACTCCGCCCGGAGGCCGAGATGGAGGGCGTCACCGCCGACTCCGTCATCAACGCGATCCTGGCGCACGTCCCGGTCCCCCGCTGATGGCCCTCACCGGACGCACCGCGCTCCTGGCCGCCCTCGGCACGCTCCCCGTCGGCCTGTGGGACCCCAGCTGGACCGGCATCCTCGCCGTCAACACCCCGCTGGCCCTGGCCTGCGCCTGCGACTTCGCCCTGGCCGCCCCCGTACGCCGCCTCGGGCTGACCCGCGCCGGCGATACGTCCGTACGCCTCGGCGAGACCGCCGGCGTCGAACTCACCGTCACCAACCCGTCCGGCCGCCCCCTGCGCGCCGACCTCCGCGACGCCTGGCCTCCCAGCAGCCAACAGCCAGGAACCGAGACCGCCGCATCACGTCACCGCCTGGCCATCCCGCCGGGCGAACGCCGCCGCCTCACCACACGCCTGAGCCCCTCCCGCCGCGGCGACCACGAAGCCGACCGCGTGACGGTCCGCTCGTACGGCCCCCTCGGCCTCTTCACCCGCCAGGGCAGCCACAAGGTCCCCTGGTCCCTGCGCGTCCTGCCCCCCTTCGCCAGCCGGAAGCATCTCCCTTCGAAGCTGGCGCGACTCCGCGAACTCGACGGCCGCACCAGCGTGCTGACGCGCGGCCAGGGCACGGAGTTCGACAGCCTGCGCGAGTACGTCCCCGGTGACGACACCCGCTCCATCGACTGGCGCGCCACCGCCCGCCAGTCCACCCTCGCGGTACGCACCTGGCGCCCGGAACGCGACCGCCACATCCTCATCGTCCTCGACACCGGCCGTACGTCGGCGGGCCGCGTGGGCGACGCCCCGCGCCTCGACGCCTCCATGGACGCGGCCCTGCTCCTCGCAGCCCTCGCCTCCCGCGCCGGCGACCGTGTGGACCTCCTCGCCTACGACCGCCGAGTACGCGCCCTGGTGCAGGGCCGCTCCGCAGGAGACGTCCTCCCCTCCCTGGTCAACGCGTTGGCGACCCTGGAGCCCGAGCTCGTCGAGACGGACGCCCGAAGCCTGACGTCGACGGCTCTCCGTACGGCCCCGCGCGCTTCCTTGATCGTGCTGCTCACCAGCCTCGACACGGCCCCCATCGAAGAGGGCCTGCTCCCCGTCCTCCCCCGCCTGACCAAACGCCACAAGGTCCTGGTGGCATCGGTCGCCGATCCTCACATCGAGGAAATGGCGACCTCACGTGGCACAACGGAAGCGGTCTACGACGCGGCGGCAGCCGCCCAGGCCCAGTCGGAACGTCACCGCACGGCGGAACAGCTCAGGCACCGAGGCGTCACCGTCGTGGACGCCACCCCTCAGTCCCTCGCACCTGCTGTGGCAGACGCATACCTCTCCCTCAAATCCGCAGGCCGCCTCTGAGGAGAGAAGGAAATGACGTCCAAGAAAGGGCAGAGAGGCCAGAACAGACCCTGGAAAGGCCTCAGAACGCAGAAAACCCCCGCACCATACGGTGCGGGGGTTTTCTCTACAATGAGTTCGGCGGCGTCCTACTCTCCCACAGGGTCCCCCCTGCAGTACCATCGGCGCTGTGAGGCTTAGCTTCCGGGTTCGGAATGTAACCGGGCGTTTCCCTCACGCTATGACCACCGAAACAATATGAAACTGTCAACCGGAGCCGTGGCACATGGCTACGACGGTTGTTCGTGGTTTCAGAACCAACACAGTGGACGCGAGCAACTGAGGACAAGCCCTCGGCCTATTAGTACCAGTCACCTCCACCCGTTACCGGGCTTCCAGATCTGGCCTATCAAC